>CAVXYP010000001.1:0-127849 GCA_963766035.1 uncultured Actinomycetota bacterium
CGCAGGTCATGCAGAGCGGGCTGTCGACGGCGTGGCCGGTGATCTGCTCGAGGTGCTCGGCTGACGTGCGGGCGTGAGGGGCGTCAGGCGCCTTGTCGGCGATGACGATCTCGGCGTCGATTTCGTCCTCGGTCTCGTGACGGCTCGCTAGCGCGACCTCCTCGACCAGCGGACTCATCTGCTCGATCAGCGGGAGCGGAGGGGATCGTCTCGATGAGTTCGCTCGCGGAGCCGGTCTCCTCCATCGGCTCATAACTGCCGGTCTCGAGGTGACGCTGGCGCTCTTCGGCGGAGTAGATGCCGAGGGCGGAGCGGGACTCGAAGGACAGGTAGTCGAGCGCGAGGCGGCGGAAGATGTAGTCCATGATCGATTGGCTCATCCGGACGTCGGGGTCGTCGGTGAGGCCGGCGGGCTCGAAGCGCAGGTTGGTGAACTTCGAGACGTAGGTCTCCAGGGACACGCCGAACTGCAGGCCGATGGACACCGAGATCGAGAAGGCGTCCATCACGCCGGCCAGGGTCGAGCCCTGCTTGCCGAGGTAGAAGATCTCGCCGAGGAGGGCGTCGTCGTGGGCAGCGGAGATCGTGTAGAGCCTCGGCGCCGCCCACGGTGAACGACGTCGTGCGCGACTGGCGCGACTTCGGGAGCCGCTTGCGGGTCGGGGCGTAGACAACCTTCTCGATGACCTTCTCGACGACCGCGGCTGCGGCGTCGAGAGCATCGGCGGCGACCTTCTTGGCCTTGCCGCCACCGTCGGACAGCGGCTGGCCGACCTTGCAGTTGTCGCGGTAGATCGCGGTGGCCTTCAGGCCGAGCTCCACGACTGGAGGTAGATGTCCTCGATCTCCTCGACCTCGCCGACTCCGGCAGGTTGACCGTCTTCGAGATCGCACCGGACAGGAACGGCTGGCAGGCCGCCATCATCTTGACGTGGCCCATCGGCTTGAGGGACCGCTCCCCCATCGCGTGTCGAAGATCTCGTAGTGCTCGGTCTTCAAGCCGGGGGCGTCGACCACATGGCCGTGCTCGGCGATGAAGGCGACGATCGCCTCGATCTTCTCCTCGTCGTAGCCGAGCTTCTTCAGCGCCCGCGGATCGTCTGGTTGACGATCTGCATCGAGCCGCCGCCGACCAGCTTCTTGAACTTGACCAGCGAGAAGTCCGGCTCGATGCCGGTCGTGTCGCAGTCCATCATGAAGCCGATGGTGCCGGTCGGCGCGAGCACCGACGCCTGCGCGTTGCGGAAGCCGTTGGTCTCGCCGAGCTCGACGACCTTCGCCCACTCCTCGGTGGCCAGCTTGTGCACCTGGGCGTCGGCGATGTGCAGGGTGCGCACCTCGTCGTTGGCCGACCGGTGCTTGCGCATCACCCGGTTGTGCGCCTCGGCATTGCGGGCGTAGCCGGCGTAGGGCCCGACGATGGCGGCGAGCTCCGCCGATCGACGGTACGACGTGCCGGTCATCAGGCTCGTGATCGTGGCCGCCATCGCCCGACCGCCGTCGGAGTCGTAGCCCAGCCCCATCGCCATCAGCAGCGCGCCGAGGTTGGCGTAGCCGATGCCGAGCTGGCGGTAGTCACGCGTCGTCTCGCCGATCGCCTCCGTCGGGAAGTCGGCGAAGCAGATCGAGATGTCCATCGCGGTGATGATGATCTCGACGGCCTTCGCGAACAGCGGCGCGTCGAAGGTGTCGTCCTCCTTGAGGAACTTCAGCAGGTTGAGCGACGCCAGGTTGCAGGACGAGTTGTCGAGGACATGTACTCGGAGCACGGGTTGGACGCCGTGATCCGCCCCGTCTCCGGGTTGGTGTGCCAGTCGTTGATCGTGTCGTCGTACTGCAGACCCGGGTCGGCACACGCCCACGCCGCCTCGCTGATCTTGCGGAACAGCGCCCGCGCGTCGACGGTCTCGATCACCTCGTGGGTCTTGCGGCCCCGCAGGCCGAACTCGCGACCCTCCTCGACGGCGCTCATGAACTCGTCGGTGACCCGGACCGAGTTGTTGGCGTTCTGGTACTGCACCGACGTGATGTCCCGGCCGCCCAGGTCCATGTCGAAGCCGGCGTCACGCAGCGCGCGGATCTTGTCCTCCTCGCGCCACTTCGTCTCCACGAACTCCTCGATGTCGGGGTGGTCGACGTCGAGCACGACCATCTTCGCCGCGCGACGGGTGGCGCCGCCGGACTTGATGGTGCCGGCCGAGGCGTCGGCGCCGCGCATGAAGGAGACCGGGCCGGACGCCGTACCGCCGCTGGAGAGCAGCTCCTTGGACGACCGGATCCGGGAGAGGTTGAGGCCGGCGCCGGAGCCGCCCTTGAAGATGAAGCCCTCTTCCTTGTACCAGTTCAGGATCGAGTCCATCGAGTCGTCGACGGAGAGGATGAAGCAGGCCGACACCTGCTGCGGCGACTGGGTGCCGACGTTGAACCAGACCGGGGAGTTGAACGAGAAGTACTGGTGCACGAGCAGCCAGGTGAGCTCGTGCTCGAAGGTCTCCGCGTCGGCCGGGGTCGCGAAGTAGCCGTGGTCGATGCCAGCCTTGGTGTAGGTCTTCACGACGCGGTCGATGAGCTGCTTGAGGCTCGACTCGCGCTCGGGGGTGCCGACGGCGCCACGGAAGTACTTCGTCGTGACGATCGTGCTCGCGTTGACCGACCAGAAGTCGGGGAACTCCACGCCGCGCTGCTCGAAGACGGTCTCGCCGGTCTTCCAGTTCTGCTGGACGACGTCGCGACGCTCCCAGTTGAGCTCGTCGTAGGGGTGCACACCAGCGGTGCTGAAGATGCGCTCGATGGTGAGCCCCTTGCGGGCTGCATCCGACTTGCTCGTGCTGCTCGACGCTGAGCTGGCCGTCTCGGTCATGACTCTCCTGATCCCCCTGGCTGGGTCCGGTTCGGTTTCCAGTGTTACTCAAGACACCGACAGTTCGGTGCCGGAGATTGGGGCCCGGGCGGGCCGCTTCCCCACGACCAGCCCGGGCGCTTGTGGTCAGCCCGAAGGGGCTGAGATTCTCGGCGGCGCGGCTGTCTCCTGTACAACAACCGCGTCGGCCCGCTCCATCCGCATCAGAGCGATTTCATTCTCGAAATCAGCCGCGGACTCGAAGCCGCGGTAGACGCTCGCGAACCTGAGGTAGGCCACCTCGTCGAGCCGCCGCAGCGGCGCGAGGATCGCCAGGCCCACCTCGTGGGCGGCGATCTCGGCGCTGCCGGCGAGCCGGAGCTGGTCCTCGACCTCCTGGCCGAGGTGGGCGAGGTCGTCCTCGCTGACCGGACGGCCGTTGCACGCCTTGCGTACGCCGGCGACGGCCTTCTCGCGGTTGAACGGCTCGGTCGCGCCGGAGCGCTTGAGCACCGTCAGCTGCATCAGCTCGACGGTCGTGAACCGCTTCTCGCAGTGCTGGCAGACCCGGCGGCGCCGGATCGAGCAGCCGTCGTCGGACACCCGGGAGTCGAGGACCTTGGTGTCGATGTGCTTGCAGTAGGGGCAGTGCATCGTCGGTCCTCCTTCCTCAGGGCGTGCCGAACAGACCCGTGGCCGGGCCTCGGCTGTGGAAAATCCGGCTCTCGCTGTGCAGTTCGCCCACCACTTCTGTGGACTACCTGTGGATGAACTACACCGTTGTAATACTAGATGTTGTGGTGACCTTACGCCTCCACCACTAGGGGTGCAAGTAGTCCCCGGAAACTGTGGCAAGGAATGTTGTTTGCGTCACGTTTGCGCAGGTCAGGGCCGCTTTGGCGATCGGGCGTACGGCGTGTCGGTCTGCGCGTCCCGGGTCTCACAACCGTCTCAACACCGGTCAAATGGTTCGGTTGACCGATTCGAAGTGAAGGCTGTCGTCACTAACGTTGACCCGGCCTCGGGGCCACCCGATCTACCCCACCTGCACTCTTTCCGGAGGCCGTCATGCCCCAGCTCCGTCGTACCACCAGCCTGCTCGCCGTGCCCGCCATGTTCCTCGCCCTCACCCTCGCCGGCTGCGGCCTCGCCGAGGACGCTGCCAAGGACAAGGTCGAGGACGCCCTCGCGAGCGAAGGTGTCACCGCGGACCTCGACGACCTCGAGGACGGCAACATCGACATCGAAGGCACCGACGGGGGCGTCTCGACGGGGAAGCTCCCCAAGGACTTCCCCACCGACGAGGTGCCGGTCGTCGACGGAAAGATCCTCGGCGGCACCTTCACGAAGAACCCGCCCAGCTGGAACGCCACCATCGAGGTCGGCCCGGCCGGCGGCGACAAGACCGCCGCGTACGACGCCGCCGAAGAGATCCTGCTCGGCGCGGGCCTGGACAACCCGACGCCGAAGGCCGACAACGGTACGTCGATCGGCGGCGTGTACACGTCGGCGTCGTGGACGGTGACCCTCGCGGTGACCGACTCCAACGGCATCGTCGTCAATTACACCGTCTCGCCGAAGTAGTCGATTGGCCGATGCCGATGGCGCCGACGAGGCGTAGCGTGTAGACCTCCCCCGATCCGGGGCGGCTTCGGGACGTGGGGGCCTGAGCGGCCTCGGATCGGGGCGGCATGTCTGGCGTCGGCGCCTTGGCGGATCGGACACAATGACCGCCGTGAGCAGCGGCAAGCGCGCAGGTGCGCGTCAGAAGCGGGGATTCCGCCCCGTCCTGCTCGTCCTCGCCGTCGCGATCACTCTTTGCGTCCTCGCGTGGGGCTATCTGGTCTACGCCGCCATCGACTTCGGCTCGACCGCGCGGCATGGTGACGACGACGCCGCGTGGGGCTACCTCGCCATCGCCGCCGGCGGCGCCGTCGCCTGCCTGTTCCTCGGATTCATGCTGGTCGCCCGGTTCTCCCGGGCGGTCGGGATCACCCGTGCCCCCGAACCCAAGACGGTGCGGGACCCGAGTCTTCCGAGGGGTGGCAAGCGCGCCGCTCGGTGAGGGTTGTTGGTTGCGCTTGTGTGGCACGCGAGGGCACGCGATGGCGCTCGAGCGCATGCAAGGGCACGTGGGCGCGGACGTCATACGGGCATCGAGTCCTGGATCGCTTCTCGTCTGACGTCCGGCGGGACGTCAGACGCTCGTGGAGCCGGGGGTCGCTTCTCGTATGACGTCCCGGCGAACGTCAGGCGCTGGTGAAGCCCGGGGTCGAGGTTCGTATGACGTCCCGGCGACCCTGGGTTTTCCACAGGTCCGGATCGAGGGGGTGTCGGCGGCCGGCGGCGGCGGGTTACTTTCACCGCGCCGCCGTGGGTCGCGGCGGCACCTATCTCGGGAGGCATGTATGAACGCGTCGCATCTTGCGCGGTCGGCGATCGGAATCGCCGTGCTGCTGCTCGCCGGACTGCTGTCCGGATGCAACGACCAGCCGGATCGGGGGACCGCGGTCGAGGTGGTTGCTGAGCGGACACCGCATCAACCGCGTTCGCCGTCCGGCACTCCGGCGGCCAAGGGCCGGGAGTTGATGGCGGTCGCAACGGTTCGCTCTTGGGTTGCTGTGCGAAACGAGGCACGAAACGAGCGATGGACCCTCGAATCGGCACGCGTTACCCAGCACACCGTTGACTCGGCGACGGTGGAGGCCCAGATCAGCGTGACCGCCAGAAGCCACCCACGGGAACGCTTGACGCGAGTGTTCGAGGTAAATCGGGTCGCGGGGTCGCCAACGGTCACGAAGGTCGATGTCCTGCCGTGAGGCGGGTACTGCTCGTCCACAGGGGCCGGGTATGGGTTTTCGAGTAGAGGGAACCCGCGATAACGTCGAGACTCCGCTACCGGGTCTGGGCGGAGCATCATCTCGGGAGGCCTGCATGAGGTTGTCGCACACTGCGCGAGCCGCGACGGTCGTCGTCGCTCTGCTCACCGCCTTCGTCGCCGGCTGCGACGAGGACGACGGGCCTACCTCGGTCCCGCCCAGCGACAGTCCGAGCGCTCCGGAGTCGAGCGAGCCGACCGAGCCCACCACGACGACGACTCCGACCGAGACCGGGCCCGTTGAGCCGACGCTGCCGACCGAGGCTGAAGAAGAGTCGAAGGCGGGCGCCGAGGCTTTCGTGACGTTCTACTGGGACGTCGTCAATTACGCGACCAAGTCGGGTGACGTGCGGCTGCTCGAGCATCTCGACCAGCCGTCGTGCCGTGGGTGCGAGGGCGGCATTGCCTGATTGAGCGGGTGTACGACCATGGCGGGCACATCGTAGGCGGCGACTACAGAGTCGTTCGGCTCGAGCCAGCTCGATCACCGAGCGGCGATTGGGCGATCACGACACACACGAAAGTCGGGCTGCAGAGAGTTGTCGGTGCCGGCGAGCTAAACCAGACCTATCCCGCAGGGAGAGCCGAGTGGCTGATGGCCATCACCCGCTTCGGGGGTCAATGGTCGTCACCACGCTGGAGGGATTGTGAGGATCTGGCAGGCAGTGGCAGTTACCGCAGCGGCCGTCCTGGCAGGACCGATCGGCATGGCTATCGCCGACGGAACTGACGTTGATGTCGAAGCAGGCGACGGAGGGTTCGGCACCGGGGCGGTCCAAAGCATCCCTGGAGACGACGGAACGTCCACAGTGCAGATGAGCCGATCGGCGTTTACCACTCGGAACCAGCGTGCGTGGAATCTGCACCGGCGACCTCACATGTCCGGACGGCACGTTCAAGATCCACTCATGGATGAGCTTCCCGATGGCCGGCGCGTGGACAACACGTATTGGTGCCCATCCGAAGGCGCCCCGCCGCCAGCCGTCACCGACGCCCTCATCGCGACCGCCTTCCAACGCATCCCGCTGCCACCGTCGACGTTCTCGATCCAGCCGCCAGGGGGTCGGACGCTGGTGAACTTCGAGACCAACTTCTTCACCGAGAAGGAGTCGCTCTACCGAACCGTCCGACTCCTCGGGCAGCGGGTGGACCTGCGGATCGACGTGCACTCCTACACGTGGCACTTCGACGACGGGCAGTCGATCACGACCAGCAAGCCGGGGGCGCCGTACCCGCGGTTGCAGATCACGCACAACTACCTGCAGACCGGGAGGTACGGGCCGGCGCTCGACACCACCTGGGTGGCGGACTACCGGGTCAACGGCGGCGCCTGGCGGACGGTGCCGGGCAGCGTGACGATCGCCGGCAGCCCCAACAACCTCCGGGCGATCGAGGCCCGGCCGACTCTGGTCGGCTACGAGGGCTAGGTCTCGAGACGGTCGCTAGCGCGACCTCCTCGACCACCGACGGCGCGAAGGGCGGACCCGGGGTCATGGGCCCGCCCTTCGTCTTCCCTTCGGGCCCGGGCAAGTGGGCCCTGTCGTCCGCGGGGGTCGAGGTCGCGGACGAAGTCGATCACTCCGTCGGAACCCGGAGCTGCTGGCCGGCGTAGAGCATGCTCGAGTCGAGGCTGTTCATGTCCTGGATGCGGGCGACCATGTCGCCGGTGCTGCCGGACCGGTCGAGGCGGCCGCGTCGGAGGCGATGTCCCACAGAGTCTCGCCGGGAGCGACGGTCACGACCTCGACCTGCTCGACGCCGGCCTCATGGGTGGCGACCGAGCCGGCGGCGAACCACACGCCGAGCGCGAAGGCCAGCAGCACGCCGATGCCGAAGACCACGAGCCGGCCACGTCGGGTGAGCCGGACGGCGCTCGGTCGGTAGCTGACCTGCGGGGAGAAAGTGATCGTGCTCATCGGTGACCTCCGGGGGAAGTGGCTCCGACTCTCGAAGCCCAGGGATCCGTGTCCGACCGATGTCTACCGAGAACCTCCGACAGAACCGTTCGATCAACAGTTCGATCGAACACGTGTACGAGACTAGATCAGATGTTCGAACGGATCAAGGACCGTTCGAAAGAGTGTTCGACGGCGTGTCGCGACACGCGGGTTCGAACAGATGTTTGAAATCAGGGTGTGATCCGCGTTACCGTCGAGGACATGGCGGACAAGAAGGTCACGGAATTGCCCGACGGCCCTCCCGACGCGACCGGGCTCACCCCGCGTCAGCGCCGGGTGCTGCGTCATCCGCGACTGCTCGACCAGCGCGGCTACCCGCCGAGCATGCGCGAGATCGGCGTGCGGTGGGCCTGACCAGCTCCTCGTCGGTCGCCCACCAGCTCCGGGTGCTGGAGGGGAAGGGCTTCCTGCGGAGGACCCCAACCGCCCCCGCGCGGTCGAGGTGCTGCTGCCCGACTCGATGCGAGCGCAAGGCGGTCGGACCGGCGCGGAGACGCGTACGACGAGACCGGCGTCGGCGACGCCGCCCCCGACGCCGTCTACGTCCCCGTGGTCGGGCGGATCGCCGCCGGCGGGCCGATCCTCGCCGAGGAGCGGGTCGAGGAGGTGTTCCCGCTGCCCCGGCAGCTGGTCGGCGACGGCACGCTGTTCCTGCTCGAGGTCAAGGGCGAGTCGATGATCGAGGCCGCGATCTGCGACGGCGACTTCGTCGTCGTCCGCCAGCAGCCGACCGCCGAGAACGGCGAGATCGTCGCCGCGATGATCGACGGCGAGGCGACCGTCAAGACCTTCCAGCGCAAGGACGGCAAGGTCTGGCTGCTCCCCCACAACCCCGCTTCGAGCCCATCGACGGCACGACGCGACGATCCTCGGCAAGGTCGTCACCGTCGGTGCCTGCGGAAGGTGCTAGGCCTCGACCGGCTCGCTTCGCTCGCACCTCAACCAGCGACAGCGGACAGCCGGCTCAGCGCCTTGCGGACGACCGCCGGATCGGTCGTCGTCCACATCGGCGGGAGGCGGCCCGCAGGAACGTGCCGTAGCGGGCGGTGGCCAGCCGCGGGTCGAGGACGGCCACGACGCCGCGGTCGGCATGGGTCCGGATCAGCCGGCCGGACCCCTGGGCGAGCAGCAGCGCCGCGTGGGTCGCGGAGACCGCCATGAAGCCGTTGCCGCCGGCCCGGTCGGCCGCGCGCTGGCGGGCGCGACATCAGCGGGTCGTCGGGCCGCGGGAACGGGATCCGGTCGATGATCACCAGCTGGCAGGTGTCGCCGGGGACGTCGAGGCCCTGCCACAGGACAGGGTGCCGAACAGGCTATGGGCGGGTCGTCGACGAACTCGGCCTGCAGGTGCGACAGCTGGCCGTCGCCCTGGCACAGGATCGGCAGGTGCGGCAGCTTCTCGCGCACGTCGTCGGCCGCGGCCTCCGCCGCCCGCCGGACGAGAACAGCCCGAGCGTGCGGCCGTCGGCGGCCTCGACCAGCTGCGGCGATCTCGTCGAGCTGGGCCGGCCCGATCCCGTCGCGGCCGGGCGGCGGCAGGTGCCGGGCGACGTACAGGATCGCCTGCGCCGTAGTCGAACGGCGAGCCGACATCGATCCCGCGCCACGGCTCGGCGTCGTCGGCGAGGTCGGCTTCGGGCGCCGATGGTCTCGTGACGCGTCGCCGGGCGACCTCCGTCGACCGACGCGGCGGGTCGATGCGCTCGGTCGGGCGAGCCCGATCGAGGTGGCGACCGCGGTGAAGTCGCCGCCGAGCTTCAGGGTCGCCGAGGTGAAGACGACGGTCTTGTCGGCGAGCAGCTTGTCGCGCAGCTGCCCCCACACCTGCAGCGGCGCGACGCACAGCTGGTGCCGCCGCGCGGTCGGTCGCGCTCGGCCAGCCACAGCACGTCGGCGTCCGCGTGGGCCGCCATCCGCTCGGCGAACTGCGCATCTCGTCGACCATGCCCTTGGCCTGCTGTCGGGCCGCGTCGGCCTCGCGCTCGCGTCGACTCCTTGGGAAACGCACTGGCCAGCGACCGGGCCGCGTCGCGCACCAGCGCCGAGCGCGTCGGCCAGAGCCTCGGGCAGCACGTCGAACCGGCCCGGCTCGAGCTCGTCGATGGCCGCCCGCAACGCGTCGGCGGCGTCCGGCAGGTCGCCGGCCGGGTCCCCGCCGTCGACGGAAGTTGCGAGCGGATCGGCGGGCGGCCCGCTCGACCTCGAGGCACCGACAGCTCGTCGGTGGCCGCCTGGGTGACCCGGGCCACCAGCTCGTGCGCCTCGTCGACCACCACCACGTCGTAGTCGGGGATCATCGGCACGCCCTCGATCGCGTCGATGGCGAGCAGCGAGTGGTTGGTGACGATCAGGTGCGACCGCTTCGCCTTCTCCCGCGCCCGCTCGGCGAAGCACTCGGCGCCGTACGGGCACTTGGCGGCGCCCAGGCACTCCCGGTGGCTGACCGAGACCTGGCGCCACACCCGGTCGGTGTGGCGGGGCGCGCTGTCGCGGTCGCACCGGAGCCGCCGGCCGTGGACTCCTCCTCGGCCCACTTGCGCAGCTCGAGCACCTCGCCGCCGAGCGTGCCCTCCGGCACGTCGACCAGGGTGCCCTGGTCGTCGGGCACGCCGTCGCGGATCCGGTGCAGGCAGGCGTAGTTGCTGCGGCCCTTGAGCACGGCGTACGTCGGGTCGCCCTCGCCCGGCCCTCGACCGCCTCGGGCAGCGCCGGGATGTCGCGCTCGACCAGCTGGTGCTGCAGGGCCAGCGTCGCGGTGGCGACGACGACCCGTTCTTGTGGTGCAGCGCCGGCACCAGGTAGCCGAGCGACTTGCCGGTGCCGGTGCCGGCCTGGACCAGCAGGTGCGGGCCCGGCTCACCGCCATCGCTGCCGCGACCGCCTCGGCCATCTCGACCTGGCCCGGCCGGTCCTGCCGCCGAGCGCTTCCGACGGCCGCGGCGAGCGTGGCGCGCATCGCGTCGATGGCGTCGACCCCGGACATGTCCGGAACCCTCACGACGCCACGTGCGACACGTCGGTCACTCGTAACGCCAGGTCTCGGCTAGCAGGATTCACCACGGTGATGCCAGCCGACGGGCCGAACAGCTTCCCACGAGGTCGTGACGCCGTGGCGGAGTGCAGGTCCAGCCTGCATCCGCCCGTCGGGGAGCCTGCAGCAGCGAGCCGCCGCGGGCTCGTCGTCGCGCCGCAGCGTCGCCGGACCGTCGTCGCGGCCCTACGCCAGACCTACGCCGGTCGCTAGACGGCGAACGCCGCCAGCTCGCCGGCCAGCGCCTCGGGTGGCGCGGGCCGGCGATCCGGGTGCCGTCGGCGGTGTGCTCGAGCGACATGATCTCGCCGTGCTGGTGGATCTGGTTGACCAGGTCGCCGCGCGCGTAGGGCACCAGCGCGTCGAACTCGACCTGCGGCCGCGGCAGGTCGTCCTCGAGCGCGGCGAGCACGTCGTCGATGCCCTCGCCGGTGCGGGCGGACACGACGACCGCGTGCGGCTCGCGCTGCCGGCAGCCGGGCGACGACGAGCGGGTCGGCCACGTCGGCCTTGTTGATCACGATCAGCTCGGGGAACCCCGACGGCGCCGATCTCGGCCAACACCTCGCGCACCGCGCTGATCTGGCCCTCGGGGTCGGCGTGCGAGCCGTCGACGACGTGGACGATCAGGTCGGACTCGGCGACCTCCTCCAGCGTCGACCGGAACGCCTCGACCAGCTGGTGCGGCAGGTGCCGGACGAACCCGACCGTGTCGGACATCGTGTAGACCCGGCCGTCGGAGGTCGTGGTACGGCGCGTGGTCGGGTCGAGGGTCGCGAACAGCGCGTCCTCGACGAGCACGCCGGCGCCGGTCAGCTGGTTGAGCAGCGAGGACTTGCCGGCGTTGGTGTAGCCCGCGATCGCGACCGAAGGGACCTGGTTGCGCTGCCGCTCGGCCTTCTTGGTACCGGGCGCCGGCTGCATGTGCTTGAGCTCGCGCCGGAGCTTGGCCATCCGGTCGTTGATCCGGCGGCGGTCGGTCTCGATCTTGGTCTCACCGGGGCCACGACCACCGATGCCGGCCCGCCGGCGACCCGGCCACCGGCCTGGCGGGACAGGTTGCCACCCCAGCCGCGCAGCCGCTGCTTCATGTACTTGAGCTGGGCCAGCTCGACCTGCGCCTTGCCCTCCTTGGACTTCGCGTGCTGGGCGAAGATGTCGAGGATCAGCGCGGTCCGGTCGACGACCTTGACCTTGAGCTTGTCCTCGAGGTTGCGCAGCTGGGAGGGCGCGAGCTCGCCGTCGCAGATCACCGTGTCGGCGCCGGTCGCCTGCACGATCTCGCGGATGCCGTCGACCTTGCCGCGGCCGACGTACGTCGCCGGGTCGGGGTTCTGCCGGCGCTGGTAGATCGCGTCGAGCACCTCCGAGCCGGCGGTCTCGGCGAGCAGGGCGAGCTCGGCCATGGAGTTCTCGGCGTCCTCGATGGTGCCCTCGGTCCAGACCCCGACCAGGACGACGCGCTCGAGCCGGAGCTGGCGGTACTCGACCTCGGTGATGTCCTCGAGCTCGGTGCGCAGCCCCGCGACCCGGCGCAGCTCGTGGCGCGCGGCAAGATCGAGGTCACCGGTGGTGACCTCCTCGGGATCCCCGTCGGCGTAGCCCGACTGGAAGCCGTCGGCGTCGAGATCGGGGTCGTCGGCATCCCAGCCGGCTGTCTGTCGGAGCTCGGCGTCGAGGGAGAAGTTCTCAGCTTGGTTCGTCATAAGTCTGTCCAGCGTAACCACGCAACGCGCTCAGGGCTTCCCGATTAATCCTCCCCCTGCTCCAGGGAGGTCACCCGCTCGAGGGCGGCGGCGATCTCGACCCGCGACCGGATGCCCAGCTTGCGGTAGCTCCGGGTCAGCAGGGACTCGACCGTCTTGACCGACAAGAACAGCTCCTCGGCGATCTCGCTGTTGCGCCGGCCGGCGGCCGCCGCGCGCGCCACGGCGAGCTCCGACTGGGTGAGCACCGCGGTGTTGCGGCGGCCTCCGGCGCGCTCCAGGTCGGCGCGCACCAGGTCAGCACGAGCGGCACAGCCGATCGCCTCGAACTGGTCGACCGCGGCCTGCAGCGCCTCCGCGGCCTGCCGGCGGAGCCGGCCACGGCGATAGACCTTGCCGGCGGTCCACCACGCCCGGGCCCGCTCGACCGGCTGCACCTCCATGCCGGCCGGCAGCTCGTCGAGCCCGGCCAGCATCGCTGGGACCGCGGCCACCGCGCTGTCGAGGTCGCCACGCGCCGCAGTCAGGGCCACCTCGACCCGGACCAGCTCGGCGACGACCGCGTGCAGGTCGATCTGCTTGGCCCGCGTGCGTACGTCGGCGAGGTACTCCTCCGCCTCGTCGAGCCGGCCGGTCTCCACCAGGACGTCGAGGATGTTGGGGTGGATCATCGGGTCGGCCGGGTGGCGCAGGCCGAGCCGCTCCGTCAGCTCACGGACCCGCAGCGACAGCTCATAGGTCTCCTCGGTCCGTCCCGCGGCTGCCAGGGCGGCCAGTCGTCCGACCGCCCAGGTCGCCTCCTGGGACGGGTCGTCGAGGGGCCCGATCAACCTGCGCACCTCCTCCGAACGCTCGAGCGCACTGGCGGTGTCGCCGGTGTGGGAATCGATCGACACCAAGATGTTCGTGAGCATCGGCAGGTAGGCCGGCATCGAGGCCGCGGCGACGGCCAACCCTTCCTCGACCCGCTTCCTGCCTTCGTCGAACCGACAGGCGCGCACCTCGAGCGACGCCCGGTAGGAGTGGATCACCGGGAGGGAGAAGTCGTCACCGGACGCCACGGTGTCCTCGAGGATGGCCTCGAAGTTGACCCGCGCCTGGTCGAACCGGCCGCTGCTCATCTGGTGCACGGCCTCGAGCATCACCGGCCGGTAGAGCATCCGCTCCCCCGGCTCCCTTCGGTCCAGCTCGATGGCCTCGTCGAGCAGGTGCTGGAAGGGCTCGGACGCCTGGTAGCGGTGGTAGGCGTACGGCACCAGCACGTCGGTGCGCAGCCGGCTCAGCCCCGGCCGGTCCGGCACCTCGGCGAGCCGGCGGTGGGCCAGGGCCAGGCCGTCGACCACCTGGTCCGCCCGGCCCAGCAGCATGTCGATCTCCGCGTGCGCCACGGCCCTGGCGTAGTCCTCCGGGGAGAGGTCGGCCTCGTCCAGCTCGCGGGCGACGGCCTTGGCGTCGTCGTAGCGCTCCTCGATCGTGCAGAGGTTGCAGAGCTCGACAGCGGCCGCCCAGTACGACGGACCGGCAGGGTCCTCCCGCAGCCGCAGCAGGATCCGCTCGGCATCCCGGGGGTCACCGTTCGTGATCAACCGCTGGGCCAGCGT
Source organism: uncultured Actinomycetota bacterium (assembly GCA_963766035.1). Classification (GTDB taxonomy): domain Bacteria; phylum Actinomycetota; class Actinomycetes; order Propionibacteriales; family Nocardioidaceae; genus Nocardioides. Next base: position 14,014 of record CAVXYP010000001.1, read on the forward strand.
GACCGCCCGCTCGTCCCGGGCGACTGGATCCTCGCTGCGCTCGACGGCCAGCTCGAGCAGCTCGGTCGCCGAGAGCCAGGCAGCGCGGCCCCAGGCGCGGCGCGATGCCTCCGTCAGCTCGACGGCCAATGCCTCGTCGGCCGCATCGTCGGCCAGCGCCCGGTGCCGGACCCTGGCCTCCTCGAGCGGTTCGACGGCCGCGAGGGCGGCGTGCATGGCGACCCGCTCCTCCGCAGCCGCGCTGTCGATCGCGGCCTCGAGGTAGAGCGGGTGGAGGAACCCGATCGAACCACCGAGGCGGATCAGCTGGCCGGCAACCGCCGGCTCCAGGTCGTCGAGGAGCTGGTCGATGCTGCGACCGAGCGCCTCGGCGAGGCGGGTGGCCGTCGGCGCCGCGCACAGCGCGGCCGCGAGCAGTGCGGTGCGGGTCGGGCGCGGCAGCGCGAGCACCCGCTCGCTGAGCAGTCCCTCGAAGCTCGCGCCGGGCCCGTGGGCGCGGTGCCGGGCGAACTCCAGCGCGTGCAGCGGGTTGCCGCCGGACGTCTCGGCGACCGCCCGCAGCTCGCTGCGCGTGAGCGTCACGTCGAGGTGCTCGCGGACCACGTGGAAGAGCGCGGACAACGGCAGCGGGTCCAGGCCGACGTCGGTGCGCGGCCAGTCGGGGAGCCACTCCTCGAGCGGCCGGCCACTCGGCCTGGCCCACGCGACCACCAGGACCGGCGCATCGGCGAGCCGGCGCAGCGACTGCCCCAGGGCGGCGGCGGACGCGTCGTCGAGCCACTGCGCGTCGTCGATGAGGATCACGAGCGGCTGGGTCGCGGCCCGCGCCTGGAGGACACCGCGGACCGCGGCGGCCACGGCTCGCGGCTCGGCGCCGTCGCCGTCGTCGAGGAGCAGCGCGGACCGGATGGCCGCTCGCTGGGGAGCCGGCAGGGCGTCGTACTCCTCGTGCGGGATGGTGTCGAGCAGCTCGCTGAGCGCCGAGAAGGACAGCCGGTCCTCCGCCACCAGCGGACGCGCGGTGAGGACGGTCAGCTCGCGACCGGCCAGCGCGTCCCGGAACGCGACGGCGACGGCGCTCTTGCCCATCCCCGGCGGCGCGATGACGGTCGCTGTCGCCGGACCCGACGCGCCGAGCCGGTCGACGCACGCGAGGAGCGTCGCCAGCTCCGTCTCGCGACCGACGACGAACCCCATACGGGAGGAGTGTGGTGCCTGCCGGGGCACGGCAGTGCGGAAACCGCGATTTTCACCCCGCCAGCTGGTCCAGCAGCCAGCCGGCGTCGATCGCGCCACTGCCGAGGCCGACCTCGGCCAGCGCGCGTCGTACGTCGGCCGGTCCGGCGGCGACGTGGATGCCGAAGGCAGTGCGCTCGCCCGGCAGTACGACGGTCGCCACGGCCCCCGTCTGCGCAAGCCGCTGGGCGTGCGCGGTCACGAGCTCGCCTGCCATGGACGGCCAGTAGTGCTCGCTGACCCAGATCGAGGTCACCCGAAGATCCGATTTCTCTCCCACGTGAGCAGCGTGCAACCCCCGGGCCGGGTGCGGCGACGGGGAAAACCCTTGGATGTCGGCCCGCGGCCGTGGAGAGTGGCCAGACATGGACCCAGATATGGACACTGTTCTTGCCGTGCTGGTCGCGGTGACCTTCGCCGTCACGGGCGGCGTCAAGGTGCTGGGGGTCAAGCAGAGCCTGGAGATCCGTGATCAGCTCGGCATCGAGCCCGAGCTGTGGCGGATCATCGGTGCGCTCGAGCTGCTGGGCGCCACCGGCGTCGCTCTGGGCCTGGCGGCGCCGATCGTGGGCACCGCCGCGCTGTGCGGGCTGGTCCTGCTCATGGTGGGCGCGATCGTCTCGCGGCTGCGGGTGCACGACTCGCCGGTCATGATCGCTCTCGACGTCGCGGTGCTGGCGCTGGTCGTGGTCACCCTGGTCGTCCATCTCGACTGATCCCGGCCCGGCGCACGAAGTGCGTGACCGCACTACTTGCGTAGCCGCAGTTTCTGCGGTACCTTCGCTTCATGACCCAGGACCAACCGGTCGACCCGCACGATGCAGGGCCCGACAGGGAGGGGCTGGCCGGCGTACGCCGCGCTCTCGACGAAGCAGAGGGCCAGGATTCCGTCGGAGCCCTCCCCTACCTTCGGGAAGCGGCCAACCGGCTGACTGAGCTGATCGACGAGTCGATGGCGGCCGCCGTGCTGACCGGCCAGGCGTCGCTCCGGAGTGCCGGGGCGCAGGCCGGGCTGACGGAGAACGCCGTCGGCCCGCGGCTGGCCCGGACCCGCACCCTCGGCGCCTATGCCGACGACCGGGGACGGGTGACCGCCTCGGGTGTCGAGCGGGCGAAGTACGACCTGGAGTCAGGGGTGCCGCGGCAACCGGCCGCGGCGCCGGCGCCGATGCGGTTCAAGCCGCGTCGACCACCACCACAATCGGAGTGACCGCACGGTGACTCTGGGAGACGGAGTCACCGATGACCCGAGCGGACCTCACCCACCTCTACTTCCTGCTCGACCGCAGCGGCTCGATGCAGTCCATCAAGACCGACACCGAGGGCGGCTTCGCGGCGTTCATCGACGAGCAGCGCAAGAGCCCCGGCGAGTGCCGGGTGACCCTCGCGCAGTTCGACAACGAGTACGACGTCGTCTACTCCGGCCGACCGCTCGCCGACGTACCCGCTCTCGACCTGCAGCCCCGCGGCTCGACCGCGCTGCTCGACGCGATGGGCCGGCTGATCACCTCGGCGGGCAAGGAGCTCGCCGCGATCCCGGACGACCAGCGGCCGGGCACGGTCATCGTCGCGGTGATGACGGACGGCTACGAGAACGCCAGCCAGGAGTGGACGCACCCTGCGATCAAGGCGCTGGTGGAGCAGCAGACCAAGGACTACGCGTGGCAGTTCATGTACATGGGTGCCGACCAGGACGCGATCGAGGTCGGCGTGTCGCTCGGCGTCGCCGCTGCCGCGTCGGTCACCTACGGCCGCGGCAAGACCAAGGAGGCGATGCTGCTCAACTCCCGGAAGATGGCGAAGCTGCGGGCCTCCCGCGCGGCCCACTTCGCCGCCGGCTCCGCGGCGCCCGCGCCGATGATGGAGGCCTACACCGAGGAGGAGCGGGCCGAGGTGGCCGACTGATCGCGCGTCGTACCCGGCAAACCGGTCGTGAATTTTCGAATTCACGACAGGAATGCTGGGTACGACGACTACTTCGGAGGCATCCGGATGCCGCCGTCGACGCGGACGACCTCGCCGTTCATGTAGGAGTTGGTGAGGCACTCGATCACCATCGACGCCAGCTCGTCGCCCGAGCCGAGGCGCTTGGGGAAGAGCACGTTCTGGCCGAGGTTGGCCTTGAACGCCTCCGATTCGGGACCGGCGCCGTAGATCGGGGTGTCGATCAGGCCCGGGGCGACGGTGTTGAGGCGGATGCCGGCGGCGGAGAGGTCGCGGGCGACCGGAAGGGTCATGCCGACGACGCCGCCCTTGGAGGCGGAGTACGACGCCTGGCCGATCTGCCCGTCGAACGCCGCCACGCTCGCCAGGTTGACGATCGCGCCGCGGCAGCCGTCCTCGTCGCCCTCGTTGAGGCTCATCGCGGTGGCGGCCTGGCGGACCATGTCGAAGGTGCCGACCAGGTTGATCGCGATGACCTTCTGGAAGGCCTCGAGCGAGTGCGCCGACTCGACGGTGCCGTCGCGGCCGATGGTGCGCTGGGCCCAGCCGATGCCGGCCGAGTTGACCACCGCGCGGAGCGGCGCGATCTCGGCCGCAGCCTTCACGGCCCCGGCGATCTGCTCGGTGTTGGTGACGTCGACCTGCGCGAAGACGCCCTTGATCTCCGGCGGCCAGGGCTTCGCCCTTGTCGGCCTGGAGGTCGGCGACGACGACGGTCGCGCCGCGAGCGGCGAGAGCACGGGCGCAGGCGGCCCCGATGCCCGACGCGCCGCCGGTGACGATGGCGGATGATCCGGTGAGTTCCATGCCGCGGACTCTAGCGAGGGCCGGTTTCGGTGCGGCGCGGTGGGATAGTCCCCCTCGAAAAGCACCCGAATTCGGCCGATCAAGGTGCTTTTCGAGGGGGACTATGCCGAATTCGGCCCTGCAGCGTCAGCGGGCGGCGAGCGGCGCTTCGGCGCCGAGCAGGAAGCCCTGGCCGAACAGGACGCCCAGCCGGACCAGGCAGTCGCGCTCCTCGGGGAGCTCGATGCCCTCGGCGAAGACCCGCCCGTCGGTCAGCTGGCTGAAGTGCACCGCGGCCGCGACGACCGCCTGGCGGGTGGCGTCCAGGTGCACGCCCTGCACGATCGAGATGTCCAGCTTCACGATGTCGGGACGGACGGTCACGATCCGCGCCAGGTTGGAGAATCCTGCGCCGAAGTCGTCGATCGCGATCAACGCACCCCGATCGCGCAGGTCGTCGACGGCCATCAGGACCGCGACCGGGTTGGTGCCCAGCGCCTGCTCGGTCAGCTCGATGATGATCCCGGTGAGGTCGGCCGGCAGGACCTCCCGGAAGTGTGGACTGACGATGGCGGCGGGGCTGACGTTCAGCGCGAGCAGGCCGTCGCGGTCCCATCCCGTCAGCGCGACGCTGACCGCGGCCGCCTCCAGCAGCGCCGAGCTGCCGTTGCGCGCCGCGCGCTCGAAGGCCTCCTGGGCCTGCACCCCCTCGAACCTGCTCAGCGCCTCGTGGCCGACGACCTCGCCCGACCGCAGCTTGACGATCGGCTGGTAGACCGAGCGCAGGGAGCTCACCAGATCTCCCGGTTCGGCCCCATTGACCACCGACGGCGCCAGGCCGTCGTCGACGGCGATCCGGTTACGGCCGGACCGCTTGGCGAGGTAGAGGGCACGGTCGGCGCGCGCGAGCAGCTCCGCGGGGCTCTCCCGGCCGTCCCACGTAGCCACGCCGATCGAGCAGGTCTGGCTGTGGCCCACCGCCCGGCGCGTCGGGTCGAGGACCGTGACGGCCTGGACGGCGACCATGTCGGGCAGCAGCACCGCGAACTCGTCGCCCCCGATCCGCGCCAGGATCCCGGCGCCCTGCAGCAGGTCGGACCAGACCGCGGCGGTCTCCTTCAGCACGAGGTCGCCCGTGAGGTGGCCGTGGCTGTCGTTGAACTGCTTGAAGTGGTCCAGGTCGAGCGCGGCCACCACGAGCGGCGTGTCGTCCTCGCGAGCGATCGCGCACGCGCGGGAGAGCTCGTGGTCCCACGCCCGCCGGTTCGAGATCCCGGTGAGGCTGTCCTTGCCCGCGAGGGCGGCGAGCTGGACGGCGGAGCGCTCTGCGTTGTGCAGCAGGTCGGCCAACCGCGCGATCACCAGCACCGCCGACAGGCACCCTCCGACGACGAGCACCCACCAGCCGTGCTCCGCTCCGCTGAGGTGGGCGACCTGGGCGGCCAGCGGGACCAGCATCAGGGCCGCGGCGAGGACGATGAGCCGGCGGCCGGTGACGCGCTCCTGGTGTTCGGGCGCCGGCTCGGAGAGCGCGACAGCCGACGGGTGGATCGCCGCGAGGCCGATCAGGAGGTAGACCAGCAGGTAGGCGATGTCGATCCAGTCGGGGTAGGCAAGACCGTAGGCGACCGTGACGCTGTACGCGGTGTCGCAGACGAGGAAGATCGCCAGCCCTCCGAAGAGGGCCCACAGGGCGAAGTAGCGCGCGACCTGCGCGGTGAAGAGCCGCACGACGAGCGAGAGCAGGAGCAGGTCGCCGACCGGGTAGGCCCCCGCGACGATCTGGGACCCCACCGACGCATCCGCTGCCGCCGCGGCCGGCGCGAACACGAACAGGATCCCCACCACGCCGACGCCGGTGGTCAGGATGGCCGCGTCGAGCAGAGCTGCCCGGTCCCGGCCGCGACGCCGGCCGCGGATCAGCCACCCGATGCCGAGCGCGAGCGCCGGGTACTGCGCCAGGTAGGCGATGTCCGAGACCGGGTACGGGTCGCGACCCAGCACGTCGCCGTACACCGTCCACAGCAGGTCACCGGCGAAGAAGAACAGCTGGGCCACCGCGATGGCCCACCAGATGTGCCGCCGCGACCTCTGCATCCGGGCGGCACCCCAGCACGACAGCGTCGCGCCGAAGCCCGCGACGACCAGCAGGCTCACCGGGCCTGCGACCGCGCTCCCCGCGACGACCGAGGCGATGACGACGAGGGTCAGCCCGACGGCACCTGCCGTGTACGCCGTTCGGGCTCCATCGCTTTTCCCCATGTGTCCCCCTGCGGTTCGTGGCCCCACGCACGGGACCCGAGACGCACCGGAGGCAACGCCCCATGATCACACATCGAGTGGTATCTGTCCTGACAACGCCGGCCGGATCCGGTCCGTTACAGGCTCGAGGTGCCTCGGGCGACGACGACCGCAGGCCCCGTCATCAGGATCCGGTCGTCGGCGGTCCAGGAGATGCGGAGGGTGCCGCCGGGGACGTCGATGCGGTAGTCGGTGTCGCGGGGAGCGTCGTCGGCCAGGGCGGCGGCGACCATCACGGCACAGGCACCGGTGCCGCAGGAGCGGGTCTCACCCGAGCCGCGCTCGTGCACGCGCATGGCCACGTGAGCCGGCCCCCGTCGTACGGCGAACTCCACGTTGACGCCGCCCGGATAGATCGCGTCGTCGTAGTCGGGCGGATCCAGCAGCGGGCCGACGTCGTCGAGGTCCTCGACCCAGGCGACGGCGTGCGGGTTGCCCATGTCGACGTGCACCGCCCGCCAGCACCGCTCCACGCCCGACACGACGACCGTCACCTCGGTCTCCTCGAGCACCTTGGGCCGGCCCATGTCGACGGTGATCTCGCCGTCGGCCGTGCCGTCGGCGAAGGTGAGCGTCTTGACGCCGTCACGGGTCCCGATCGGCACCGGCCCGGCGGGATCGACCAGACCCTCCAGAGCCAGGTAGCGCCCGAACAGCCGGATCCCGTTGCCGCACATCTCCGACAGCGACCCGTCGGCGTTGCGGTAGTCCATGAACCAGTCCGCCGACTCGTGCCAACCCGCGTCGATCTCCGACGTCCGGATCACGCGGAGCACACCGTCGGCGCCGATGCCGGCCCGGCGGTCGCACAGGGCACGCACCCGCTCCGGGCTGAGCTCGCCGTGGACCGAGCCGTCGGGGTCGGGCAGCAGCACGAAGTCGTTCTCGGTGCCGTGGCCCTTGAGGAAGGGGTAGGTCGCCTGGTCTCGTGACGGTCGCTGCGCGACCTCCTCGACCAACGGCGACGGGTAGCCGTGATGATCAGCCATAGAGGCCCCGCAGGTAGGCCTCGCCGTAGTACTCGTCGAGCTCGGCGACGCTCTTGTCCTTCTTCTCCATCTGGTGGGAGATCACCGCGCGCCGGGGTACGACGCCGTCCGGGATCCCACGTCGAGGGGTCCCACAGCTGCGACCGCAAGAAGGCCTTCGCGCAGTGGAAGAAGATCGTGTCGATCTCGACCACCACCGCGAGCAGCGGCCGGTGGCCCTTCACGACCATCGCGTCGAAGAACGGCGCGTCGCTGACCAGTCGGGCACGACCGTTGATGCGCAGCGTGTCGCCGCGGCCGGGGATCAGGAAGTTCAGGCCGACCCGCGGGTTGGCGAGGATGTTGCGGTAGCCGTCCGCCCGCCGGTTGCCCGGCCGCTCCGCGATCGCGATCGTCGTGTCGTCGATGACGTGGGCCAGCCGCCCGGCCGGGTCGCCCTTCGGCGACACGTCGAGGTTGCCGTCGGCGTCGGCGGTCGCGACGACGCAGAACGGCGACGCCGCCAGCCAGTCGCGATCGACGTCGCTGAGCTCGGACCGCTCCTTGTTGCGCGCGGCATCGCCGGGCTCGCCGAGCAGCGCGGTCAGCCCTGCCTCGGAGGTGATCTCGGTCCAGGCGGTCACCCGTCAAGGGTACGGGGTTTCGAGGCTCGCTCCGCTCGCACCTCAACCACCGTGAGGGTGCGCCGGGCGCACCACGCGCGCGGAGCCGCCGCCCCGGCGGCGCGGCTCGGCGACGGCCGTCATCCGGCCGTGCGGTCCGAGCTCGATCGCTGCGACCGCGCCGATCTCGGACGCACTGGTGCCGGGTGGTCCGGCCACCGTGAACGTGTGCCCGTAGGCCTCGAGCAAGGGGCGGTAGGCGTCGAGGAAAGCCTGCTCGGCGACGACGCTCGCCGTGTTCCGCTGGGTGGCCCGCGGCGCCGCGACCGCGTCGGGCAGCGACATCCCGAGGTCGAGCCGGTTGATCAGCACCTGGAGGACGGTGGTGATGATCGTCGACCCGCCGGGCGACCCGACCACGAGCACCGGATCTCCGTCCTGCAGGACGATCGTCGGCGACATCGAGCTGCGCGGCCGCTTGCCGGGCTGGATCCGGTTCGGGTCCGCCTCGTCGTAGACCGTGGTGAAGTCGGTGAGCTCGTTGTTGAGGATGAACCCGCGGTGGGGCAGCACGATGCCCGAACCACCGGTCTGCTCGATGGTGAGGGTGTAGGCGACCACGTTGCCCCAGCGGTCGGCCGTCACCAGGTGCGTGGTCGACAGGTTCTCGGTGTCAGGATCGGTCCTCCCCGCTCCCGCCGCGTCGCAGACGCCGTCGTACGACGCCGACACGTCCCCGCCGGCACCGGCTTGGTGGCCGCCTGGTCGGGATCGATGCAGGCGGCCCGATCGGCGGCGAACGTCGTCGTCGAGCAATCCCTCGGTCGGTACGTCGACGTAGGCCGGGTCGCCGACGTACTTCGCCCGGTCGGCGAACGCCAGCGCGGTCGCCTCGAGGTAGTGGTGCAGCGCGTCGGCCGGCTCCATCGAGGCGAGGTCGAACTGCTCGAGGATGTTCAGCGACTCACCCACGGTGGTGCCGCCGGAGGACGACGGCGCCATGCCGAAGACGTCGTAGCCGCGATAGCCCACCCGGGTGGGGGCACGCAGCAGTGCCTGGTAGTTGGCGAGGTCCCTGCGCGTCATGCTTCCCGGCGGTGCCGGCAGATCGGTCCGGCCGCTCAGCGGCGGATCCTGGACGTTGGCCGCGATCTCGGCTGCGAGCCGTCCTTCGTAGAACCAGTCCGTGCCGCGGTTGCCGAGTCGCTCGTAGGTGCGGGCCAGGTCGGGGTTGCGGAACCGGCTGCCGACCACCGGCAGGCCGTCGGCGAGGTAGAGGTCGAAGGTCGGCTCGAAGGTGCGGAACCGCGCCGCGTTCTCCTTGGTCTGGAGCCGGAACGTCTTGTCGACGACGAAGCCGTCGCGGGCCAACCGGGCGGCCGGCCTCAACGCCGACCGGAGGGACAGGGTGCCCCAGCGGTGGAGCGCCTTCGCCCAGGTCGCCGGCGTGCCCGGCACGCCGACGGACACGCCGCTGGTGACCAGATCAGGGGTGAACGGGTACGGCGCGCCGGTGTCAGGGTCGATGAACGCATCGGGCTGCATCGCCGCGGGCGCCGTCTCGCGGCCGTCGATCGTCTGCACCTTGCCGCTCGAAGCGTCGTAGTAGACGAAGTAGCCGCCCCCGCCGATGCCCGCGCTGTAGGGCTCCGTCACGCCGAGCGCGGCAGCCGTGGCGACCGCCGCGTCGACCGCGTTGCCGCCGTGGGCCAGCACGGCGCGCCCGATCTGCGACGCGTTGGGGTCGACCGAGCTGACCGCACCGCCGCGCCCGACCGCGGTCGGGATCTTGGGCGGGCCGGCGGAGTGCCGGAGGCCGGCGCTGCGGGTGCCGCCGCCCCTCCGTCGGTGGCGGCGCTGGTGCCGACGAGCGTGATCGCGACCATGCAGGACGCGGCGAGGGCGGTGGTACGGCGCATGGGGATCCTCCCGAGATCGGTGCGTTCCCTCCACCCTGCCTCGGTGACTCAGGGTTGTCGAGGGCCGTCCTCCGTCAGCGGACCGACGCAGCGGTATCGCGCCGCGATGAACGCCTTGTTCTGGGTGGCCTCGAGCAGCTCCAGGTCGAGCCGGCGCGGCAGGATCGGCCGGCCGGCGCCGAGCGTGACGGGGGCGATGTAGGCGATCACCTCGTCGAGCAGGCCCTCGTCGGCGAACTGGCCGACCAGGTCTCCCCCACCGACCACCCACAGGTCCTTGCCGTCAGCGGCGGCGACCATGGCGTCGTACACCTCGCGGACGCCACCGGCCGCGAACCGCACGTCGGCGCCGTCCGGTCCATTGCCAGCCGGCGGCTTCAGGTCGCGGTGGGTCATCACCCACGACGGCATCGAGTAGACCCACTGGTCCGGGTGCTTGGCGAGGATCCACTCGTACGTCGTCGCGCCCATCACGATCGCGCCGATGTCCTTGATGAACGCCTCGTAGTTGAGCGGACCCTCCTCGTCCTGGTCCTGCCGGAACAGCCAGTCCAGCGAGTCGTCCGGATCGGCGATGTACCCGTCGAGCGTGGTCGCGGTGTAGTAGGTCAGCTTCGTCATGCCTGCTCTCCTTCGGCAGCGTCTCCTCCGTCGGTCTCGCCGCGTCGGGCGCGGAGCCAGTTGATCGGGTCGCCGTCGTCGACCTCGACCGGTACGCCGCGCAGCATCTGCCGCGCGAGCTGGCGCCGGTGGGCGGCGAACGTCAGCACATGCGCGACGACGCTCCCCATCTGGAAGCTCTCGGGCGGGTCGCAGAGGGCGTCGATCAGCCGGTCGTCCCAGGCACCCTTGCTGTCGAGGTCACGCACCACTGCCAGCCAGCGCGGGGCGGACGCGTCGTGCCGCTCGAGCAGTGCGGCCGGGTCGTTCCGCTTCTCGGTCGGGAAGTCGCCGCCCTCGATCGCCGCCAGCCACACCTCCTTGGTGAACACCTGGTGCTCGAGCACGTTGACGATCGAGGAGTCCTCACCGTCCCACCGCAGCACGGTCTCGCCGGGGAACCGCTCCTTGCGGTAGTCCTCGTCCGACAGTCCCTTCGCCAACTCGATCAGGTGGCGGGTGTCGTCGAGGTCGTGCTCGATGAGCTGTCCGGTCAGTGGATTCATCGGTACCTCCGTGGTGTGCACCCACAGCGACATGGGCGGGTGGAAGTGGATCCCGTTCGGCGCCGGCAGCCAGTGGCTGACGGCGGGCGTGCTTGCCGACGAGCTGGGCGGGTGCCCGAACGCCCGGGTGAAGGCGCGGCTGAAGCCCTCGGCCGACTCGTACCCCGCCGCCCACGCCGCATCGGTCACGCTCGACCCCTGCCGGATCTGCCACGCCGCCCGCTCGAGCATCACCCGCCGCCGCATGGCGACCGGCGCCTCGTAGGCGCTGCGGGACAGGGTCCGGTTGAAGTGGTACGGCGACGCGAACGCGTCGCTCGCCATCGCGCCCAGCGTGCGGTTGTCCTCGTCGAGCACCGCGTCGAGCAGCTCACGCAGTCGGTCCCGCGGGGTTTCGGTCATGCGCCCAGTCTCACCCCGGACCGGCGTCCGGCGCCTGACCGTTCTTGCTCAGCCGATCGGGAAGGTCACGCCACCGAGCGAGACGAAGGCCGTCGTCGCACACTGCGTGCTGGCGTCCCGGAAGTACACGATCCCGTCGGCACGCACCTCGATCACGCCGACCCCATCACCGCCCCCTGCCAAGCCGCAGGCGACCGGGAACACCAGCGTGCCCATCGGTCGGTAGCCCGTCGGCAGCCGGAGGATGTCTGCGTTGATGCCCAGGAGCGGGTGGTTGGTCCTCACAAGTCCCTGAAGGGCGACCTCGCTGCTCGCGTTCCGCCGGAACCGAGCAGGCTGATAGCCGCCGGAGACGTTCTGCCAGGCGACGAAATCGTTCCAGCCGGCGTCGAACACCTCGCACAGCTCGCCTGTCTTCGAGGCGCAGTTGCCCGAGCCCGACGGCGGCGCCACGACTTGCCACTTCGCCCACGCCATGTCCTGCCGGGTGATGGTGTTGGCGTGGATGTCGGCGCTCAGGATCGAGTTGTCGATGATGTCGGGCGAGCCGACCGTATCGGCGGCGTAGGCCGCACCGCTCAGTGCTACCAGGAGCGCGAGGAAGGCGATGACGTTGTCGGCGAGGTAGCGCCCGGTCCGTCGGGCGAGCTGGAGGAAACCCATGGACCGACGCTAGACCTGTCGTCGTCCTAGGTCTTCAGATTCCCGATCGCGGTGAGCGCCTGCTCGACCCGGTCGGGAGCGTCGTGATGGACCCACGTGATCCGGGGGTCGTCCTTCCACCAGGCCAGCTGGCGGCGGGCGAACTGGCGGGTCGCGATCATGGTGCGCTCGCGCGCCTCGTCCAGGGTCAGGTCACCGGCCAGGTGGGCGACCACCTGCTGGTAGCCGATCGCCCGGGACGCCGTACGACCCTCGGCGAGGCCGTCGTCCAGCAGCCGGCGGACCTCGTCGACGAGACCGGCGTCGAACATCTCGGCGACTCGCCGCTCGATCCGCTGCTCGAGCAGCTCGCGATCGATCCGTACGCCGATCTGCACGGTCGCGGCTTCGACGTACTCCCTTCGCGGCAGGGTCGCCGAGAACGGCCGGCCGGTGAGCTCGATGACCTCCAGCGCACGGACGATCCGGCGGCCGTTGTCGGGCAGGATCCGGGCGGCGGCGTCCGGGTCGCGCTCGGTGAGGAGCGCGTGCAGCTCGGCGGCACCGCGTACGGCGAGCTCGGCCTCCCACTTCGCCCGGAGCTCGGGATCGGTGCCGGGGAACTCGAACCGGTCGAGCACCGCGCGGGTGTAGAGCGCCGACCCACCGACCAGCACCGGCGGCCTGCCGTCGGCCCGCAGGTCGGCTATCACGGTGCGGGCCCAGCCCTGGAACTCCGCCACCGTTGCCGGGTCGCGGACGGTGAGCAGGTCGAGCAGGTGGTGCGGGATCCCGCGTCGTTCGGCGACGGGGAGCTTCGCCGTGCCGATGTCCATGCCGCGGTAGAGCTGCATCGCGTCGGTGTTGACGATCTCGCCGCGGAGACGTTCCGCGAGGTCGAGGGACAGACCGGTCTTTCCGGCAGCGGTCGGCCCGACGATCGCGACGATCGGGGTGCCGGCATCCATAGGAGCAGTCTGCCAACAGGGCTAGGGTGTTCGGACGCGGCCCAGTGGGGGCCGACCTGATGCAGAGGAGGTTTCTCGTGGGCTTCTTCGACGACGCGAAGGACAAGCTGGAGGACGCGGTCGACAGCCAGGGCGACAAGATCGGCGACGGCCTCGACAAGGCGGCCGACCTGGTCGACGACAAGACCGGCGGCAAGTTCGGCGACAAGATCGACTGCGGCGCCGACAAGGCGAAGGACGCCCTGGACGGCCTCGACGGCAAGGACGACGACATCCGCTGAGGTGACCGTTCAGGACCCTGCCACGGGCGCGGAGCGGTTCGTGGTCGTCCCGGCGTCGTACGTCTTCTTCCTGCGGGAGAACGACGTCGCGGTCACCGAGGTGCTGCTCCAGTTGCGCCGCGGCACCGGTTACATGGACGAGCACTGGGCGGCCGCGGCTGCCGGTCACGTCGAGCGCGGCGAGACCGCTGAGGCGGCGGCGCGACGTGAGGCGGCCGAGGAGGTGGACGTCACCGACCTCGCCCTCGAGTTCCTCACCTCCATGCAGCGCACCGCGCACGACCTGCCGATCGACGAACGGGTCGACTTCTTCTTCGCGGCGCGTTCCTGGACGGGCGAGCCGCGCATCGTCGAGCCGACGAAGTGCGCTGCGATGGAGTGGTTCCCGCTCGATGCGCTGCCGGACCCGGTGGTGCCGCACGAGCGGCTCGTGCTCGACGCGCTGCGCTCGGGCGCGGTGCCGCCGCTGACGAGCTTCGGCTTCTAGAACGTCCCGGAGTCGACGAGCGTGCCGTCGGCGTAGACCTTGACCGATGCTGCCGGCGCGCTCGAGCTCAGGTCGTCCAACGGCGACAGAGCCTTGACGACGACCTCGGGCAACGCGCCCCCGGCCGAGGAGTAGGTGCAGGTGACCGGGCCGTCGAGAGGGTTGACCGCGCTGACCCGGCCCACGCAGTCCCACCCGGAGCCGGAGGCACCGAGCAGCAGCACGAGGCCGGTGAAGTTGTACTCGATCTTGACCGTCACCGGCGCCTCGGCTGCCACAGCGACCGTGGCGCCCATCTCCCACGGGGCGAGGACCGGCGGGCCGGGCTGGCGGGCGTCGACGCCGGTCAGGCGCACCGTGTCCTGAGGCGGTTGGGTCGGTGGCGGTTGGGTCGGCGGCGGCTGGGTCGGCGGCGGCTGGGTCGGCGGCGGCTGGGTCGGCGGCGGATCGGTCGGCGGCGGATCGGTGGTCGGTGGTTCGGTCGTCGGATCCGAGGTGGGCTCGGTCGGGGCGGGTGTCGGAGCCTCGGTCTGGGGGTCGACGACAGGCTCGGCGACGTCGGTCCTCGGCTCCTGGGTCGGCTCGGCCTTCGGCGGCTTGTCGCGACGACCAGCCGGTTGTCGCTGCTGGGGACCGGCCGGCGCGTCGGCGCTGGTGGTGTCACGCGGCCTGTCGTCGGCAGCCATCCTCACGAGCGTCACTCCACCGGCGACCGCACACGCGAGGGACACCGCGGCGGCCCCGAGGACGAGGGCGTTGGAAGCCGTAGCGCCCGAGGACGCGGCGCCACCGCCCGACTCCCGCCCGATCCGCCCGATCCGCCGGACCCGCCCGACCCCCCGGCCGCACCGGCGCCGCCGGCACCGGCCGCGCCCGCGAACCAGAGCAGGCCGCCCTTGTCGGCACTGGCGATGCCCCACAGGACGACGGGGAACAGCCAGGCCGCGAGCTTCCGGTTGACCCGGTCGACCTCGGCGAACGCGGCACGGCAGGCGCTGCAGTCGTCGAGGTGGTCGGCGACCTTCTGCTGCGCGCGCGGGCTGAGGTCACCGCGGACGTACTGGCTCATCCGCGACTGGGTCCAGCCGCACCGGCCGCCGGTGGCCGCCTCGAAGTGCTGGTCGAGGTAGGCGCGCTTCAGTCCCTCGCGGGCGCGGTAGGCGAGCGACGAGACAGCGCCCGGCTCCATGTCGAGGAGGCCGGCGACCTCGGCCGGCTTGCGGCCCTCGACCTCGAGGTGCCAGAGGACCTGCTGCCACGCCTTCGGGAGCGTCGCCAGCGCCGTCACCGCGACGTCGCGGTCGAGGTCCTCGACCAGCTCCTCGACAGGAGGGAGCACGTCGTCGAGCAGCCACGGCTGGTCGGAGGACGGCGACTCGGTCGTGGCGCGCAGCCCGTCCCGGTAGCCGTTGCGGATCGTGACCTGGAGATAGGCGCGGAAGTCCTCCGTCGGTCCGCGGCCGGCCTTCAGCTGGGCCAGGACCCGCGCGAACGACTCGGCAACCAGCTCCTCGGCGCGGACGCCGCCGACGAGGATCCGGGCCAGCCGCAGGGCTGCGTCGACCTCGCGGCTGTAGAGCTTGCCGAACGCTTCGACGTCTCCCGCGCGGGCGCGGGCGAGCAGCTGCGCGTCCTCGGCGCCGTCCCCGGTCCGGGGAGGGAGATCGGTCATCGGTTTGCCTCGCTCTTGCCGAGGGGCACCCTGCACCCCCCGATGCACCTAACGCTCGGGAGCGGCAGGCGTTCCTCATCATGCCGTGGAAAGAGAATCTCGGAGGAAATTCTCAAAACGGCGTGATGTTCGCGAGCCCATTCCGTCTTGGTGGGTGAACGCGGTGGTCGTCGGAGCCACCGTCAGCGCCAAGGGAGGCGGGCTCGATGACGAAGTCGGCAAACCGCACGCACGCGTCTGCGGCGATCGGCCCGACCTCCCTTGCCGACTATCGCGATCGCTCCCGGCCGGCGACCACGGCTGTCGACGCCCCAGCGGACACGCCGGCCGCCGACATGGTCGCGCTCGGTGCCTTCTTCGCGGAGGCTGCCAAGAGCGACAGGCGCGGCGCCGACTATCACCGCATGGTGGCCGCGGTGCTCGACCGCGCGGACCGGGTGGCGGAGCCGGACCTGCGCGAGTGGAACCGCTTCCTCAGCCTCCTCGAGCGGCACCGTGACAACCCGCGGGCCGCGCTCAACTGCGCGGTCCTTGCCAATCTGGTCGGGATCGCGGCCTTCGGTGACCCCGTCGACTTCGTCACGCTGGACGAGCTGACCTGCCTGATCGGCGGCGAGCGGGTCGCGGCGGTCCAGCACCGGTCGGCGCGGTTCATCGAGCCCGACCCGACCTATCCGATCACCACGGTCGCGCTGCGCCGGATGGTCGCGTTGGCGTCCCAGCCGGTCGCCGGCTCGGTCCTCGACTCGGCGATCGCGCTCCTGCGCGAAGGCATCGACCTCGACCAGCACCTCCCGGTGATCCGCTCGCAGTCCGAGCTGGTGGGGGTCGTCGACGGCGGCAGCGTCCTCGAGTGGCGCCACCACCTCGCGATGATCGGGGCCAGCCCGTGGTCGCCGTACTCGCGTCACATCGTCGAGCTGGCGAAGAAGGCCGACCGGCCGGAAGTGGCCGCTCTCGTCCGCGAGTTCACCGCGGTCTGCCGCGAGCACAACAAGGAGCGTGAGCGCGAGCAGGTCGCCGAGGAGGTGCGCCGCCTGGTCTCGGCCAGTGGCGCGTCCCAGCGACAGTTCGCCCACTGGGTGGGCACCTCGCCCTCGCGCCTGTCGACCTACATCTCAGGAAGCGTCACTCCGTCGGCATCAATGATGCTGCGGATGAAGCGAACCTCCCGTCTGTTGGGGGACCGGGAGCTGCCGAGGGGGATCGGCGGGGCGGCCGACCCGACCGAGCGGGGCCCCGGCCCGCTCGGTCGGGGCCGGTCGCACCTGTCGGCTGTCTGACCACACACCAGGGAGCGGGGAACCGCCCGGCCGAGCGGACCTGGGGGTCGCTTGGTCGGGCGGACGGGGAGAGAGACCCCGTCCCGTCCGAGCTGATCGGGGGGTCGCTCGGACGGGGCGGCCTTTCGTCTCAGGCCGGGACGGCGTGCCAGTCGTCGGCGTCGACGATGGCGTGCAGGTGTGCTTCCGCTCGCGTGGCGACCGGGTTCGCGCCGCTGCGGGCGGCGAGGTCGACGAGCGCCATCAGGTCGGCGGCGCGGGCGAGGTCGAGCGCCTCGTCGGCAGCGGTGCCGCGGCGGGACTCCCAGGCGGACAGCACGCCGTCGAGGTAGGCGGGCTCCCGCTCGAACCGCACCACATTGCCGAGGTCGGTGAACGGGTGTCCGCTGTGGGTGAACTCCCAGTCCAGCACGCCGGTCACGGCCAGCGTCTCGGGGTCGAACAACAGGTTCTTGGGGTTGAGGTCGGAGTGCACCAGGCTGGTGCGGCCGACGATGTCGAGCGCGGCCTGCGCGCGTTCGGCGAGCTCCCCCAGCCGGACCAGGTCCGCCTCGGACCAGCCGCGGGCTTGAAGGGCGGGCAGGTGCCGCTCGACCCAGGACAGGAGCTCGGCGTCGAACGGCTCGATCGTGAGGTCGCCGTCCACGAACAGCCCGGCCCGCACCGTCGGCATCCCGGCGAGCAGGGCGGCCACCTCCCCCACCGCGGCGCCGGTACGGCGAAGCCCGGCCTCGTCGAGCGTCGACAGCAGCAGGTCTCCGCGGACTCCCGGCAGCAGCTCGGTCACGAGCAGGGCCGGTGTGCCGGCGGCGGGGTCGGCGCGTCGTACCTCCCGGACCTGCGGGACCGGGAGCAGCCCTCGCACCAGGCCGAGGAGCGAGGCAGCGATCTCGGCCGCGTGCTCGGGGTGCCTCGGATCGGCGTAGATGCGAACGACCGTGCGTTCGCCCCCGGCCTCGGCGAGGAAGGTCTCGCCCGACCACCCGCCGTCGAGCGGTGCCAGCGACGCGCCCGCGGCTGGATAGGGATCCATCAGCGCAGCAACCGGGTGTCGAGCCGGGTCTCGACGGCGCCGTCGGGTCCACGCTCGACGAGATAGGCCGCCTTGCCGTCCTGCTCTGACAACGCCTCGACGAACTCGGTGCCGCGGTAGAGGACGCCGACGCCGTCGTCGGTCGCGTAGCCGCTGGGCAGGGTGCCGTCGGCGACCAGTGACTGGAACCTCGGGCGGCGCTGCTCCTCGGAGTCGTAGTGGACGCCGTTGGAGAACGGCACCAGGCCGAGCCCGTTGGTGACGGGTCGCAGGTCCGGCCCGAACGAGTCCGTGGTGCCGCCGACGTGCCAGCAGATGGAGCCGGCCGACACCCCGGTGAGCACGACACCCGCCTCCCACGCCTCGCGCATCAGGTCGTCGACGCCGTGCAGCTGCCACATCGCGAGCAGGCCCGCGACGCTGCCGCCCCACACCCAGATCACGTCCTGGCCGAGCAGCAGCCCGCGCATGTCGTCGACGTTGGGCATCGTGAAGAGCTGCAGGTGGGTGCCGTGATAGCCGGCCGCCTGGGCCAGGTCGTAGAAGTCGCGCACGACCTGCGGGTTGTCGCCGCACGCCGTGGCGAGGAAGCACACCCGCGGCGCACGGCCGGACACGCCCGACAGCTCGATGGCGTGCTTGGTCAGCGGCCCGGCCGCCCACCTGATCCGGTCGGCGGGTACGGCACCACCCGAGGTGGCCAGGATCGTGGGGGCGTCAGCGGGCACCCGAGGATCGTAATCCGCGCTGGTGCCGCTCAGCCGAGGGCGCGGTCGAAGGCCGCGCGGCCGGGCCCGAGCCGCTCGAAGTAGGCCGCGTTGCCCGCGAGCAGGTCCTCGGCGGCAGCGACCAGGCCGGTGTAGGCGTTGAAGGTGAACGCGCCGCCGACCGAGATCCGGGCGGCGCCGGCCTCGGCGAGGGCGGCGACGTCGGGCCCGCCGGGGAGCAGCAGCACGTTGACCGGGCGATCGACCTCCCGGCACACGGTCGCGATCTCGTCGAGCGCCACCATGCCGGGCGCGAACAGCACGTCGGCTCCGGCCTCCTGGAAGGCCTGCAGCCGGGTGAGGGTCTCGGCGAGGTCGGTGCGGCCGTGCAGGTAGTGCTCGCACCGCGCGGTCAGCACCAGGTCGCCCGAGGCCTCGACCGCGGCGGCGACCCGGTCGCGCGCCAGACCCGCGTCGTAGATCGGGTCGTCGGAGCGGCCGGTGTAGTCCTCGATCGAGCAGCCGGCCAGCCCGGCACCGACGGCCAGCTTCACGGTGGCGGCAACGTCCTCCGGGGTGTCGGCAAAGCCGTTCTCGAGGTCGGCGCTCACCGGGATGTCGACCGCGGCGACCAGCGCCGCCGAGTGGTCGATCGCCTCGTCGAGGCTCACGTCTCCGTCGCGCCGCCCGAGCGTGGCGGCGAAACCGCCGCTGGTCGTTGCGATGGCGCCGAACCCCATGCCGGCCAGGATCTTCGCGGACCCTGCGTCGAATGCGTTGGGCATCAGCAACGGTGTGCCAGGGCGGTGCAGGGAGAGGAAGTCGGTGGTCATGTCCGGCACGCTAGGCGCTGGCACCGACACCAGGCCCCGTAGTCGAACGGACCCGTCGGGACTGGTGCGGCTCATGTGACTCAGGAGGCACTGCGGCACCCGGGGCAGAGCAACGCAGTCCGTTCGGCTACGGCGGCCTCCAGCACAGCCTTGACCAACAGAGGGTTGAACATCACGTCCTCCCAGCAGAACCGCAGGACGAGCCACCCGTGGACGACGAATGCGTTGTAGCGGCGGGCATCGGCCTTGAGAGCTGCTCGATCACCGTGCCATTCAAAGGAGTCGGCCTCCGCGACGATCCGCAGCGCCTCGTCGACCAGGTCCGGCCGCCCGAGGAAGGTGCCCCCGACCACCGACCCGTCCTGCCGGCGCAGGGAGACCTGCGGTTTCAGATGGAGTCCTGCGACGGCGAGCCCGATCGCCCTCAGGACGGACTCGAACGGGTTGGCGGCGTCCGCGCTCGCCAGCTCCGCGATCTGCCGCATCCGCACGGCGTGCTGACCACGAGCATCACGAACGAGCGCACGGAGACGCCGGTAGGAGTAGCCCGATCTCAGAGCCGAGTCGGCGACAGCGAGCGCCTCGTCGAACGGCAGGAGTCGCAGGCAGTCCAACAACGTACGGTCCTGGCTGGTGACGGCGTCGACGACGTCATCGGGGCCCAGCCGGAACCGATGCACGTCGACTTTCGTCAGCCGGCTGCTGGCTACCTTGCGGTTGGGAGGCAACGTGACCTGCGGCAGCTCCGGCGACAGCTTGACCGCCCATCCGTGGACGAGTGCAGCACTCAGCAGGCAGACCACGCCACTGAGGGCGTGGGCAGCCGCGACGGCATCGTCTGCGTGGGGCAGCGCGTATCGGCCCCGGGCCAGCGCAACGATCGTTTCGGCCGCTAGGGCCGCGTCGACCTCCCGTCGCGAGGTCGCATCGATCAACTCGGCACGCGTGGCGACGCCGCCCCGCATGACGAGCTGCTCGACGACGTCCACGAGTCGAGCCTGCCCGACCTTTCGCGCAGGCGTCGGGCGTTATCCACAGGGTGCGGTCAGCGGCAGGCGGGAGCGTCCGGCAGCGGAGCCGGGACGCCGACGCTCGGCATGCCGAGGCCGACGCCGGCAGGCTGAGCCTGGCGCAGAGCCCACGCGTCGCCCGAGCGGGTACGGCGGAGCGCGAGCACGGGGCCATCGGCGACCAGGTGGTGCGGCGCGGCGTAGGTGATGCCGACGGTGACCAGGTCGCCCGGCCGGGCAGCCTCGGTGGTCGAGCTTGTCGAGACCTTGCTGAAGTCGGCCTCGAAGTGGACCAGCCGGTTGTCCGGGCCGCGGCCCGAGAGCCGGTGCGTCGCGGCGTCCTTGCGGCCCTCGCCCTCGGCGACCATGAGCTCGACCTCGCGGCCGACGAGCCGCTGGTTCTCCTCCCAGGCGATCTCGTTGACCACCTCGACGAGGCGGTGGTAGCGGTCCTTGACGACCTCGGGCGGGACCTGCTCGTCGAGCACCGCGGCCGGGGTGCCGGGGCGCTTGGAGTACTGGAACGTGAACGCCCCCGCGAACCGCGCCTGCCGGACCACGTCGAGCGTCGCCTGGAAGTCCTCCTCGGTCTCGCCGGGGAAGCCGATGATGATGTCGGTGGTGATGGCGGCCGCAGGGATGGCGGCCCGGACCCGGCCGATGATGCCGAGGTACTTCGACTGCCGGTAGGAGCGCCGCATCGCCTTGAGGATCCGGTCGGACCCGGACTGCAGCGGCATGTGCAGCTGCGGCATCACGTTCGGCGTCTCGGCCATCGCCTCGATGACGTCGTCGGTGAACTCGGCCGGGTGCGGGCTGGTGAACCGGACCCGCTCCAGGCCCTCGATCCCGCCACAGGCGCGCAGCAGCTTGGAGAACGCCTCGCGGTCTCCGAACTCGACGCCGTAGCTGTTGACGTTCTGCCCCAGCAGCGTGATCTCGGAGACGCCCTCGGCGACCAGCGCCTCGATCTCCGCGAGGATGTCCCCCGGCCGCCGGTCCTTCTCCTTGCCGCGCAACGCGGGGACGATGCAGAACGTGCAGGTGTTGTTGCAGCCGACTGAGACCGACACCCACGCGGCGTACGCCGACTCGCGCTTGGTCGGCAGCGTCGACGGGAAGACCTCGAGCGACTCGAGGATCTCGACCTGCGCCTCCTCCTGCACCCGCGCCCGCTCGAGCAGCACCGGCAGCGAGCCGATGTTGTGCGTCCCGAAGACCACGTCGACGTACGGCGCCTTGGCCGTGATCGTCGACCGGTCCTTCTGGGCCAGGCACCCGCCCACCGCGATCTGCATCGACGGGTTGGCGGCCTTGATCGGCGCGAGGTGGGACAGGTTGCCGTAGAGCTTGTTGTCGGCGTTCTCCCGCACCGCGCAGGTGTTGAACACGACGACGTCCGCCTGGGCGCCGGACTCGACGGCGAGGTAGCCCGCGTCCTCCAGCAGCCCGGACAGGCGCTCGGAGTCGTGGACGTTCATCTGGCACCCGTAGGTGCGGACCTCGTAAGTTCTCGCGGCGTTCATGACCGCTCCAGGGTACGGCGCCGTAGTCTCGCGCCTGTGATCCGCGTGGGGGCAGCAGTCGCTGTGCTGTTGGCACTGCTCACCGGAAGCGCGTTGAGCCCGGCCGTCGGCGATCCGTCACGAGCCGTGGAGTCCTCGCACCAGCGTGCCGCCTTCACGGTCACCCCGGCGATGACGATCAGCGACCCGATCCACGACCCGGGCGCCGTCGCCCGGCAGCTGCGGTCCTACATTCGGCACACGCCGTCCGGGGCGACGATCTCGATCATGTCGTTCTTCCTGTCGTCGTCGATCACGTGGCCGGCGCTGCGGGCGGCGTACCGGCGCGGGGTCAACGTCCGCGCCGTCCTGGCCGGCGGCAGCGGGGGTACGCCGCAGCCCATCCTGTCGTGGGAGGGCGCCAAGCTCGCCGCGCTGATCAGGCACGACCGGGCTCGAGGGCGCCGGGGCTCCTGGGTGGTGTGGACCCGCAAGGCGGGGCGCGGCAGCGACAGCGCCACGGCCACGATGCACGCCAAGATGTGGCAGTTCTCGAAGGTGGGCGGCACGCGGAAGGTCACGATGATCGGGTCCTACAACAACGGCGACCCGCCGGACGGCCGTTCGTACTCCGCGATGGTGACGCTGGCGGAGCCAGAGCTGTACGACGCGGCGCAGGAGATCTTCCGCGCAGCGGGGAAGGACCGTGGGACCGGCGGGAACCCGCAGGAACGGGCCTCCGGCGACGGCTGGGACGCCTACTTCTTCCCGTCGACGCCGATCACCGCGAAGAACGACCCGGTCATGGACCGGCTCCGCGCGATCCCCGGTGGTCCCGACACCCGGATCACGATCTCGATGTACTCCTGGCAGGGGCGCCGCGGCGCCTGGCTGGCCCGCAGGCTGGCCGGGATGGTGAAGGCGGGTGCCCACCTGACCGTCGTCGTGGGGCCTGACGTCGCCGCCTCGGTGGTGCGCAGGTTGCGCGAGGCCGGCGCCCGCCTCGAGGACGGTTGCTGGCGGACGGGGCGCAAGAGCCACCCCTACGTCTTCACCCACGACAAGGAGATGACGGCGACCTGGGTCAAGGCCGGCCAGACCCACTACGCCGCCTGGCTCGGCTCCGACGACTGGGGCAACGGCAGTGGCGGCTCGCTGTCCGACCAGGTCACCATCGGCCTCGACTCCAAGTGGGCCTACAACCGGCTCAACAAGCTCCTCGCCCCGCAGATCGCCCACGAGCCGGACAACCTCGCCCACTGCGAGCCGATCCGACGGTCGGAGCGGCGCCTTCTGGCTGCCCTGAGTCCTACCCTCGCCGAATGAGCTCCCCGACCCTCCGGCCGGCAACGCCGGCCGACGCGACTTCGGCGGGTCACAGATTGGTCCCGTCGCGGCGGGTGGTCTAGCCGTACGGTCCGCAGCGGTCTAGCGTGCGCTTCCATGACCGTTCGGGCGGAATCGGCAGAGACGCCGACAGGTGGCACCCGGGAAGCGCTGGTGCAGCTCCAGGACGTGCAGAAGTACTACGGCGACCTGCACGTGCTCACCGACATCAACCTCGAGGTCGGCCGCGGCGAGGTCGTCGTGGTGATCGGCCCGTCCGGCGCCGGCAAGTCCACGCTGTGCCGCGCGATCAACCGGCTCGAGACCATCGACCAGGGCACCATCCTGCTCGACGGCCAGCCGTTGCCCCAGGAGGGCAAGGCGCTGGCCCGGCTCCGGGCCGACGTCGGCATGGTCTTCCAGAGCTTCAACCTGTTCGCCCACAAGACGATCCTGGAGAACGTCACGCTCGGGCCGATCAAGGTCCGCAAGCAGTCGAAGGCCGACGCCGAGAAGCGCGCCAAGGAGCTGCTCGACCGGGTCGGCGTCGGGCACCAGGCCGCGAAGTACCCCGCGCAGCTCTCCGGCGGCCAGCAGCAGCGGGTCGCCATTGCCCGCGCGCTGGCGATGGAGCCGAAGGTGATGCTCTTCGACGAGCCGACCTCCGCCCTGGACCCCGAGATGATCAAGGAGGTCCTCGACGTCATGGTCGACCTGGCCCAGCGCGGCATGACGATGATCGTGGTCACCCACGAGATGGGCTTCGCGCGTACGGCGGCCAACCGGGTCGTGTTCATGGCCGACGGCGCGATCGTCGAGTCGGCCGACCCCGAAACGTTCTTCACGAATCCCAAGAGCGATCGAGCCAAGGACTTCCTCAGCAAGATCCTCAAACACTGAAACATCTAACAGCAGGGAGTTGGGTTAATGCGCAGGATGAAGCTCGGGATGGCCGCTGCGGCGGTGCTCCTGGCCGGATCTCTCACCGCCTGTGGTGACGCCGGCGACGACGACAAAGACGCCCCCGAGGTCGAGGCGGAGTCCGACTGCGACGGCAAGTTCGAAGACGGCAGCCGGATGGCCGAGCTCGCCGACGCGGGCAAGATCAACGTCGGCGTCCGCTTCGACCAGCCCGGACTCGGCTTCAAGGGCGCCACCGACGATCTTCCGTCCGGCTTCGACGTCGAGATGGCGAAGCTGCTCGTGGCCGACCTCTGCATCGACCCGGAGGACACGAAAGCGGTGACCTACGAGGAGACCATCTCCGACAACCGCGAGCCGTTCCTCGAGGCCGGTCGCGTCGACCTGGTGGCGGCCTCCTACTCGATCACCGACGAGCGGCGCGAGCTCGTGGGTCAGGCCGGGCCCTACTTCCTCACCGGTCAGCAGGTGCTGGTGAAGTCCGACAGCGACGTCGAGTCGATCGAGGACCTGGTCGGTGAAGAGGTCTGCTCGGCCTCCGGATCGACGTCGCTCGAGAACGTCACCGCGGCCGGCGCCGTGGGCGTTCCCGCCGACACCTACAGCCTCTGCGCCGAGCAGGTGGCCGACGGCTCGGTGCCGGCCATGTCCACGGACGGCTCGATCCTGCTCGGTCTTGCCGCGCAGTATGACGGCGAGCTCAAGGTGGTCGGTCCGGAGTTCTCCGAGGAGCGGATCGGCATCGGCTACAGCAAGGACGAGCCGGAGATGTGCGAGTGGATCAACGGCGTCCTCCAGGATGCCTACGACGACGGCTCGTGGGCAGCGGCCTTCGAGGCGACCCTCGGCGCGTCGGGCTCCGAGACGCCCGAACCGCCGGAGCTCGACCCCTGCGCCTGACCACTGACCTCGTCGGCCGGGGTGGCCTCTGCGCCGCCCCGGCCGACGAGGCGACCCGACCACGCCGAGAGGAGGCCGTATGGACGCCGTCACCGACAACTACCAACTGATCGGGATCAGCTTCGGGTTGACCATCCTGCTGTTCGTCATCTCTGGCATCGGCTCTCTGTTGCTCGGTGCCCTGCTGGTGACGTTGCGGGTCGGTCCGGTGGCTGTGATGCGACGTGCCGCGGCGACGTACGTCACCCTCGTGCGCAACACGCCGCTGCTGATCATCTTGGTGTTCCTCCTCTTCGCCGCACCGAAGATCGGCATCAACTTCCAGTTCGTCGACATCGTCATCACCACCGGTTGGGGCGACATCCGGTTGAACAACGCCTTCGGCTGTGGCGTCGTCGGGCTGACGCTCTACACCGCCACCTTCGTCTGCGAGGCGCTGCGCTCGGGCGTCAACGCCGTGCCGGTGGGCCAGGCCGAGGCGGCCCGGGCGATCGGGCTGCCGTTCGCCGGGGTCATGTCGAACGTCGTCCTCCCGCAGGCGATCAGAGCCGCGCTGCCGCCGCTCGCGAGCACCATGATCGCGCTGCTGAAGAACACCACCGTCGCGATCAGCGTCGGCGTGCTGGAGGCAGCGTTCGCCCTGAGGCAGCTGCTCAACGACAACGCGGGCGATCGCTGGTGGTTGCTGGGTGTCTTCGCCGGCGTTTTCGTCCTGCTGGTCGAGGTGCTCTCGTTCATGAGCAACCGCCTGGAGCGTCGTTGGAGGGTCGCGCGATGAGCCAGAGCGTCCTCTTCGATGCACCCGGACCGCGCACTATCCGGCGGCACCGCGTCTACACCGTCCTGACCCTGGCCGCGATCGCGGGAGCGGTCGCGTTCGCCGCCTACAAGCTGAACCAGCAGGACCAGTTCACCGGCGACAAGTGGGAGGTCTTCACCACCCCTGCCTACCTCCGCGTGATCCTCGTCGAGGGCCTGCTCGAGACCCTCAAGATGGCAGCGGGCGGGATCACCGGAGCCGTCGTGCTCGGAGTCGCGCTCGGCATCGGCAAGCTCTCCGACCACAAGATCGTGCGGGTGCCGTGCTGGGCCGCGGTCGAGCTGTTCCGCGCCATCCCCGTGATCTTCCTGATGGTCTTCTTCTTCTCCCTCTACGGCATCTATCACGGCACCTCGGGATCCTTCTGGTGCGTTGTCTGGGCCTTGTCGCTCTACAACGGCGCCGTGCTCGCCGAGGTGTTCCGCGCCGGCCTGCTCGCGGTGCCCGCCGGCCAGGCCGAGGCCGCCTACGCCGTCGGCATGCGCAAGGGCCAGGTCGTGATGATCGTGCTGCTGCCCCAGGCGGTGAAGATCATGATTCCCGCGATCATCAGCCAATGCGTGGTGACGTTGAAGGACACCAGCCTCGGCTACGCGATCCTCGCCCCAGGTCTCACCGCGGTGGCGCGACCGATCTACCTCCAGTTCTTCAACCACGTGCCCGTCTACATCGTGATCGCCGCCATCTACATCGTGGTCAACATGCTCCTGACGGCGCTCGCGACGTACGCCCAGAAGAAGTTCGTCGGCGAGAAGAAGGTGCTCGAGGTGCCGATGGTCGGCGAGACGGACCCCGCCCAGTTGCCGAAGCTCTGAGGACTACTTGCTCTTCGGGGTCACCCAGAGCCGGATCTCGCCCTCGATGACGACGGTGCCGTCGTCCCGCACGCCCTTGACCCGGACGGCGAGGTCGCCGTCGGCGGTGTCCCACTGGGTCTGGTCGGTCTCGGCGATGCAGGTGATGTCGCTGCTGGCCTTGGCGGTGTAGGCGACCTCCATGCCCTTGGGGATCCAGCGCTTGTCCTTGGGGATGGTCACCTCGGCGAGCGCGCCCATGGCGGCCTCGAGCCCGTTGCACAGCGCGATCGCGTGCACGGTGCCGATGTGGTTCTGCACGCTGCGCCGCTTCGGGATCACCAGCTCGACGTGGTTGGGCTCGACGACGGTGAACCGCGGGTGGATCGAGGCGAAGTACGGCGCCTTCTGGCTGAACGCGATCGAGAATGCCCGCTTGCCCACGACACCACCGACGACGGGCAGTCCGGAGGCGGTCTTCCAGAGGCTGTGTACCTGGCTCATGGGGTTAGATTACTCGCGAGTAACAAAGCGCGGCAACCCTGGGTCCCCGGCGAGGGGGCTCACAACGGATTTCGTTGAAAATTGTGTGTTTGACGAAGCACTGCTTAGGTGAACGAGCACAATTGGTGCTGAATGTGACATGAAACAGGTTCTTGTGGAGTTGTGCCGAACCGGCTACGTCGCTACCGTCCTGTTAGCAGTTGATCGTCGACATACATAGGCGGCTCCAGCGCTTGTGTCGGTCGAAGCGATCAGGCCGGAGTCTTCTGAGCCACGACGAAGACCCGGCGGAACGGCAGGACGACGCCATGGTCGTCTGCCGGGTAGGCCGCGCGCAGGCGGCGCTTGAACTCGGCCTCGAACTCGGGTCGCAGGTCGTCCGGGAGTGCCTGCAGCGTCGGCCGCGCGCCCGTGCCGGACACCCAGGTGAAGACCGGGTCCTCCCCGTGGAGCACGTGCAGGTACGTCGTCTCCCACGCGTCCACCTCGCATCCGAGGGCCTGCAGGGCGCGGAGATACATGGCGGCGTCGTACGACGACGGCACCGCGACGCCCCCCTCGGTGGTCGAGGAGGTCGCGCTGGCCACCGTCACGAGACTCGCGGCGTAGGCCGGCTCGGCCGCGAGCTCGGTCCGGATGGTGTGGCTCGGCTCGTCGAAGTTCCCGGGCACCTGGAACGCGAACCAGCCGCCGGGGCGGACCTGCTCGACCAGCCGCGGGAGCAGCTCGAGGTGGTCGGGCAGCCATTGCAGGGTCGCGTTGGAGACGAGTACGTCGACGCCGGCCGCGTTGCTGGTCGAGCTGGTCGAGACCCACTCCCGGAGATCACCGACCTCGAAGTCGATGCCCGGGACGTCCCGCCGCGCGGCCGCGATCATCTCGGCGCTGCTGTCCACGCCGGAGACCGTGGCGCCGGGCCAGCGCTCGGCGAGCAGCGCGGTCAGGTTGCCGGGGCCGCAGCCCAGGTCGACGACCGTCACCGGGTCCGTGGCGGCGACGCGGGTGATCAGGTCGACGAACGGCCGGCCGCGTTCGTCGGCGTACGTCAGGTAGCGGTCGGGGTCCCAGGTGTGGGTCACGATGCCTCCTCGGCGAGAAACTCCAGGACGCGGGCGTTGACGACGTCGGGGCGTTCGAGATGGAGGAAGTGGCCGGCGCCCGCGATCACCGCCGCACGTCCGCCGTGGGTGAGCTTGGGGTTGACGAGCGTGGCCCAGCGGGCGTCGAGGCAGCCGTCGTCGGCTCCCTGGAGGTAGAGCAGCGGCACCCGGGGGGCGCCGATCGCGGCGTTCCCGAGGTGGCGGTAGCGGCTGGGAAGCTGCCCGGGCCGGACGCCGGCGCGGTAGTAGCCGACGACGGCCGCCTTGCGCTCGACTGTCGGGACCGAGGCCGCGAGGTGCGCGAGATCCTGCGTGGCGTCGTACCCGGGCGACCACCGGCTCCACAGGTGTGCGACCAGCTTGTCGAAGTTGCGCTCGGGGAGGCCGGGGAGCTGGTTGAAGAGGGTGTACCAGCTCATCCTCGCCTGCCGCGGCAGGATGCTCGCCCAGGGCCCGATCTCGCTGCGGCTGGGATTCATCAGCGGGAACGGCGGGAACGCCATGGACACCACCCGGCGGAACGGGCTGCTCTTGAGCGCGGCGATGCCGTTGGCGGTGATGGCGCCCCAGTCGTGCCCGATGAGTACGGCGCGCGCGTCCCCCTCCAGCGCGGCATGCAGCTCGAGCACATCGCTCATCAGGGCCGGGACGTGATAGCTGCCGTCGGCCGGTTGACTGGTCGGGCCGTAGCCGCGGGTGAACGGCGCGACGACCCGGTAGCCGGCATCGGCGAGGGTCGGGCCGAGGTGACGCCAGGTGTGGGCGGTATCGGGGAAGCCGTGCAGGAGCACGGCGAGCGGTGCGTCCGGGTCGGCGGCCGGGCGCCAGGTGAGGGAGTGCATCCGGAGCTGGTCGAGGTCGGTGACGAGCGGATCCACGGGCGCCAGCCTAGACTCGCATTATCTTGACGTCAAGATTCTCGATCGGTTTGGTAAAGTTCGGTCATGACGGGACGGGACGAGGTCGACGCACTGCTCGAGGCATGGACGCGCGAGCGGCGCGACCTCGACCTCGGGCCGGTCGCGGTCTTCAGCCGGATCTCGCGGCTGGGCCACCACGTCGACCGGGCGCGTCGTGCCGCGTTCACGGCCCACGACATCGAGCCGTGGGAGTTCGACGTGCTCGCGGCGCTGCGGCGGGCCGGCGCGCCGTACGAGCTGTCGCCGGGGCGGCTGCTCCGCGAGACCCTGGTGACCAGCGGCACCATGACCAACCGGGTCGACCGGCTCGCCTCCCGCGGCATGGTCGAGCGCCACCCCGACCCCTCCGACCGCCGCGGCGTGCTGGTGCGGCTCACCCCCGACGGCAAGGACGCCGTCGACGGCGCCTTCACCGCACTCCTCGACGCCGAGCGGGAGCTCCTCGCCGACCTCTCCCCTGCCGACCAGACGGTCCTGGCCGGGCTGTTGCGGCGGCTGCTGGTGCCGTTCGCTTCCGACTGACGCTGCGGGGCCGAATTCGCGATAGTCCCCCACCAAAAGCACCTCGAACGGCCGAATTGAGGTGCTTTTGGTGGGGGACTATCTCGCCGCCGGGTCGTGTGCCTGAGGGCGGGCGATGGCTCACTCCAGCACCGCGGCCGCTTCGAGCCACTCGAGCTCGACCGCGTCCTTCTCCTCCTGGAGCGCGGTCATGTCGCTGGCGAGCTGGGCGAGCCGCTCGTGATCACTGGCGTGGGTCGTGAGTGCCTCGGTCAGCTCGGCCTCCCGGGCGGCCAGCCGCTCGAGCTGCTTGTCGAGACGGGCGAGGGTCTTGCGCGCCGTACGCTCCTCGGCGGAGCCCGATCGTACGGTCCGGGGTTGCGGTGGGCGCGCAGGGTCACCGGATCTCGACGCGCTCGCGCGACCTCGTTCCTCGGCCGCGTCGCTTGATCGATCTTCGCTCGCCCACGGCCCGGGCTCGTTCCTCGCCCGGACCTGCTCGCTCCGCCGCTCGAGGTACTCATCCACTCCACGGGGGAGCATCGAGATCTGGCCGTCGCCGAGCAGGGCCCAGACGGAGTCGGTGACTCTCTCGAGGAAGTAGCGGTCGTGGGAGACGACGACGAGGGTGCCGGGCCAGCCGTCGAGGAAGTCCTCGAGCACGTTGAGGGTCTCGATGTCGAGGTCGTTGGTCGGCTCGTCGAGCAGCAGCACGTTGGGCTCGGTGAGCAGCAGCCGCAGCAGCTGGAACCGGCGGCGCTCGCCGCCCGAGAGGTCACCGAGCCGCGCGGTGAGCTTGTCGCCGGTGAAGCCGAACCGCTCCAGCATCGCGCTGGCGGAGACCTCGCCGTCGAGGGTGCGGGTCACCCGCCGGATCGACTCGACCGTGTCGAGGACCCGCCCTTCCGGGTGGTCGAGCTCGAGAGCCTGCGTCAGGTGCTGGAGTACGACGGTGCGCCCCTGCCGCACGCGACCGGCCCGGGGCGCCAGCTCACCGGCCACCAGCGACAGCACCGACGTCTTGCCGGCACCGTTGACGCCGACGATGCCGACCCGGTCGCCGGGACCGAGCCGCCAGGTGGCGCGCTCGAGGAGCATCCGCTCACCGCGCGCGAGATCGACGTCCTCGACGTCGATGACGTCCTTGCCGAGCCGCTGGGTGGCGAACCGCTGGAGTGCCAGCCGGTCGCGGGGAGGCGGCACGTCCTCGATGAGCGCGTTGGCGGCGTCGATCCGGAACTTCGGCTTGGACGTCCGGGCCGGCGGACCGCGGCGGAGCCAGGCGAGCTCCTTGCGCACGAGCTGCTGCCGCCGGCCCTCCGACGCAGCCGCCTGCCGCTGCCGCTCGGCCTTGGCCAGCACGAACGCCGCGTAGCCGCCCTCGTAGGCGTCGACGACGCCGTCGTGCACCTCCCACGTCTGCTGGCAGACCGCGTCGAGGAACCAGCGGTCGTGGGTGACGACCACGAGTGCCGACGGCCGCGCCGCCAGGTGCGTCGCCAGCCAGGCGACCGCCTCGACGTCGAGGTGGTTGGTCGGCTCGTCGAGGACGATCAGGTCGTGCTCGCCGATGAGCAACCCCGCCAGCCCGCACCGGCGGCGCTCGCCGCCGGAGAGCCCCGACACCGCCCGGTCGAGCTCGACGCCGGCGAGCAGCACGGTGACGATCTCCCGCAGCCCGGCGTCCGCGGCCCACTCGTGGTCGGACCGCCCGCCCAGCACGACCTCGCGCACCGTGTGGGTGTCGGAGAACTCGTCGGTCTGCCGCAGGTAACCGATCGGCAGCCCGCGCTGGCGGGACACCCGGCCGTCGTCGGGCTGCTCCTCGCCGGTCATCACCCGCAGCAGCGTGGTCTTGCCGTCACCGTTGCGGCCCACGATGCCGATCCGCTCGCCGGCCCCGACGCCGAGGGAGACGTCGGTGAGGAGCGGGCGCACGCCGTACGACTTGGAGACCCGCTCGAGGTTCAGCAGGTTAGCCATACGCCACCACGTGCGCACCGGCCACCGGCCCGTGCACCACAGCGGTCTTGTCGTAGCCGCGGCCGGCCAGCAGGCCGGCGATCTGGCGCGCGTCCTCGGCGTCGGTCGCGATCGCCAGCATGGTCGGCCCCGACCCGGACAGCACCGTCATGGTGGCACCGCACTCCAGCGCCGCCTCCGCCGCGCGCTCGAGGTCGGGACGCAGGTGGAAGGCGGCGTCCTCGAGGTCGTTGTAGAGGAAGACCGCGAGCGAGTCGGACGCCCGGGCGTCCCGCAGCGCGTCGATCATCGCCGGCTGGATCCGGTAGTCGTGCTCGCCGCCTTCCAGCAGGTCGTAGGCGCCGTAGACCGACGGCGTCGACAGGCCCTCGTCGTTGAAGACGACCACCCACCACCAGGTGCCGTTGTCCTCGACGGGCGTGACGATCTCGCCGCGCCCGGTGCCGGTGGCGGTGCCGCCGACCAGCGCGAACGGGACGTCCGAGCCCAGCGTCGCGGCGAGGGCGAGCAGGTCGGCGTCGGACGTGTCGAGGCTCCAGAGGCGGTCGAGCGCCACCAGGGTGGCGGCCGCGTCGGCCGAGCCCCCGGCCATGCCGCCGGCCACCGGGATGTTCTTGCGGACCTCGATCTCGGCCGCCCGGTCGAGACCGTGGTGGGAGGCGAGCGCCTTGCCGGCACGGACCACGATGTTGGTGTCGTCGTCGGGTACGGCGTCCGCGGCGACGTGCATGCCGTCGGCGATCGTGGTCACCGACCACTCCTCCGCAGTCGTCACCGTGACGTCGTCGTAGAGCGACACCGCCTGGTAGACCGTCTCCAGCGGGTGGAAGCCGTCCGGGCGCACCTGTCCGACGCCGAGGTAGACGTTGATCTTCGCCGGCGCGCGCACGGTCACCGAGACCGGGTCGGGCAACAAAGCGGCGCTCACGTGAGCGATCCTGCCAACTCCTCCGTGATCCGGACGAACTGGGTGATCCCGAGCGACTCACCGCGGGCCAGCGGATCGACGCCGGCCGCGACCAACGCCGCCTCTGCTGCCTCGCTCGAGCCGGCGAGACCGCGCAGCACTCCGCGGAGCACCTTGCGGCGCTGGGAGAAGGCGGCGTCGATGACAGCGAACACCTGCTCCCGGCTGACGTCGGTCGTCGGCGGCTCGCGCCGCTCCCACGCGACCAGCCCCGAGTCGACGTTGGGCGCCGGCCAGAAGACGTTGCGCCCGATCGACCCGGCGCGGCGGACGTCGGCGTACCAGGCGGCCTTGACCGACGGCACGCCGTACGTCTTGGAGCCCGGCGGCGCCGCCAGCCGGTCGGCCACCTCCGCCTGGACCATCACCAGGCCGTGCTCGAGGGACGGCAACAGCGCGAGCAGGTGCAGCAGCACGGGGACCGAGACGTTGTAGGGCAGGTTCGCGACCAGCGCCGTCGGCGCCGACCCGGGAAGCTCGGCGATGTGCAGCGCGTCGGCGAGTACGACGCGCAACCGGTCGGCCTGGTTCGGGGCGAACTCGGCGATGGTGCCCGGCAGCGCGTCGGCGAGGACCGGGTCGACCTCGATCGCGGTGACCGAGGCGCCGGTCTCGAGCAGTGCCAGCGTCAGCGACCCGAGCCCGGGACCGACCTCGACGACCACGTCCTCGCCGGTCACCCCGGACTCGCGGACGATCCGGCGCACGGTGTTGGCGTCGATCACGAAGTTCTGGCCCCGCTGCTTGGTCGGCCGGAGGTCGAGCGCGGCCGCGAGCGAACGCACTTCCGCCGGCCCGAGGAATCTCGGACCGGCGGAGGTGTTCATGCAAGGGAGGCTAGTGCCTCAGGCTGTGAGGCCAGCGGTCACATCGGCAGGCCGAGGGCCGACGCGCAGCCCGGCCAGGAGCCGTAGCCGCCGGTCGCCGCGCGAACCCGCTCGGCGACGGCGATCTGCGCCTCACGGCTGTTCTGGTTCGGGTAGCCCGAGCCGCCGTAGGCGTGCCAGGTGCCGAGGTTGAACTGCAGGCCGCCGTAGTAGCCGTTGCCGGTGTTGATGGCCCAGTTTCCGCCGGACTCGCACTGCGCGAGGGCGTCCCAGACAGAGCTGCCCCCGGCGTAGTTGGTCGTGGCGACCTCCTGGGTGCCGACCTCGACGATCTCGGCGACGGGCTGCTGCTTCACGTCCGCCTTCACCATGGTGCGCTTGACCTCGACACCGTTGCGGTAGCGGATCTTGTAGACCGCGTCGCGCATGCCGGGCTGGCCGGTGCGGACGACGGTCTCGGTGCCCTCGGGCGACGAGGAGTCCTCGTGGGTGATCGTCGCGGCCGAGAAGGACTCGCCCTCGACGTGCTTGGTCTTGATCTCGATGTCGACCCAGCGGACCTTGTCGCCGTCGTCGATCACGGTGCCCGGCTTCGGGAACACCAGGTCGTGGTTGTCGAGCTTGACGTGAAGGGCGCGCAGGGCGTCCTTGACGGTGAGCGCCGGCACGCTGACCTTCTTGGTCTTCTTGTCCGCCAGCGTGACCTTCAGGGTCTTGGGGGTGACGACCTCGAGGTCGAGGCCACCACGGTCGATCGAGGTGCCACGGCTGGTCGACAGGTGGGCGCCGCGGTAGAGCACGCCGATCTGGCTCAGGGCTCCGTCGACCGAGGTCGCGGTCACCCAGTGGGTGCTCGTCTTGCCGTCGACGGTCAGCTCGATCTCACGGCCGAAGCGCACCGCGATGCGGGTGCCGTCGGAGATGGACTCGTCGACGTCCGGCTGCACGAGGTCGTGCGCGGTGAGCTCGATGCCCTCGGCGTCGAGGACGTCGCCGACGGTGTCGCCGAGGACGCGCACCTCACGCTCCTGTCCGTCCACGGACAAGGTCACGGGGGTGGTCATCGACCGGTAGCCGAAGGTCGCGCCGCTGACGGCGAGGACGACGACGACGATGGTGGTGAAGAGGGCGACCTTGCTGCCGGCTGCCCGGTCGAGAAGGGCGGCGGCGCGGGTCTTCAGGGTCTGGGTCTGGTGCTCGTCAACGGGCACGATTCTCCGAACGTCGTACTCCCCGGGCCTCAGGCAAGCCAGCGGTTCCCCCTGGGAGGTGGCGATCCGTCGTACCTCATACGTACGACGGCGGGTGCCGATGCTGGCCGAGTGGAGCTTCCCGATCCCGGCTTTCTGGGATCTACCAGAACAAAAGCAAGCACCCGAATGCAAACCGGCGACAGCCGTTTCACGCTCAGCACGTGACCCGAGTCACCAGATTTTACCCACGTGCGCCACTTGAGTCACAGCAGTGTGCTAACTGCTGGCTAGCACGATGCAAAGCCCTACCAGGTGCCGCCGAAGGCGACCTCGGTGTTGGCGTCGATCGCCCCGCACAGCTCGGCGAGGTCGTCACCGCGCACGTCCGCCATCGCGCGCACCGTCAGCGGCACCAGGTACGACGCGTTGGTGCGGCCGCGGAAGGGGTGCGGCGTCAGGAACGGCGCGTCGGTCTCGACGAGCACCCGGTCCTGGGGCGTGACGACGAGCGCGTTGCGCAGCGGAGCGGCGTTCTTGAACGTCACGGTGCCGGCGAAGGAGAGGTACGCACCGCGGTCGAGGCATGCCCGCGCGAACGCCGCGTCGCCGGAGAAGCAGTGCATCACCCAGCGATCGGGCGCTCCCTCGGCGTCGAGGACGTCGAGCACCTCCTCGTGCGCGTCGCGGTCGTGGATGACGAGCGTCTTGTCGAGCCGCTTGGCGAGGTCGATGTGGGCCGCGAACGACGTGACCTGCGCCGACCGGCCGTCGGGGGCGGTGCGGAAGTGGTCGAGGCCGGTCTCCCCCACCGCGCGCACCCGCGGATGAGCAGCGGCCAGCTCGCCGATCGCCTCGAGGGCGGCATCCAGTCCGCCCACGGCGGCCAGCCGCGGAGCCTCGTTGGGGTGCAGCGCGACGCCGGCGACGATCTCGGGATGGGCGCGCGCCAGCTCGATCGCCGTCGTGGCGCGGCGGAGGTCGCAGCCGATCTGCACGATGCGTCGTACGCCGACCGCGGCCGCGGCGTCGATCGCCTCGCGGACGTCCCACGGTTCGCCGTCGCGACCGATGTCCAGATGGCAGTGGTTGTCGACGACCGGGTGCGGCAGCGGCTCCGGTCCGGGCGGGAGGTCATGGGAAGCAGGACCGGTCACCCGCTCACCCGCTCGAGGATCGCGTCGGCGAGCAGATCGGGCATCTGGGTCGGGATCCAGTGGGAGCCGCCCTCGAGCACCACCAGCTCGAACGGCCCGTCCACCCAGTCCGCGCTGCGCTCGGCGCCCCAGCGACCCAGCGCGACGTCCTTGGTGCTCCAGACCATCGTCGTGGGGGCGGCCACCCGGAACCGGACCACGCGAGGGTCGGTGAACGGGATGGCGCGGTAGCAGTTCAGCGAGGTCGGCAGCGCGCCGTCCGCCACGATCTCCTGGCGGAACCGGGCAACGTCGTCGCGGGTCATGCCGCCCTTGCGCAGCTGGAGGTCGAACCACTTCGCCCGGTGTCGCACCAGCAGCTCGGGCAGGAACGGCAGCTGGAAGGCCAGCACGTAGGAGGACTTCCGCAGCTGGTCGGACCTGACCATCGCCTTCATGAACGCGGCCGGGTGCGGCACCGAGACCGCGGTCAGGGTGCGCACCTGGTCGGGGTAGTAGCCCGCAACGGCCCAGGCAACCGCAGCGCCCCAGTCGTGACCGACGACGTGCGCACTGCCGCCGATCTCGTCGAGGAGCGCGGCCACGTCGGCGGCGAGGACGGGCAGCCGGTAGTCGCGCCGCCGTGTCGGGCGGGCGCCGGGCGCGAAGCCCCGCCGGTCCATCGCCAGCGTGCGGTACCCGGCGGCGTTGAGGATGGGCGTGACGTGGCGCCACACGGTGGCCCGCTCCGGCCAGCCGTGCAGGAGGACGACCGGTTCACCGTCGGCCGGACCGTCGTCGAGCACGTCGAACACCAGCCCGTCGCGCTCGACCGTGCTGATCCGCTGGCCAGTCTCAGTCTTCATCTGCGTGCACCACCTGGTAGACCTCCCGCTTCGGGAGTCCTGTCGTCTTGGCAACGGCTGCGATGGCGTCCTTGCGGCTCTGCCCGTCGTCGACGAGCGCATCGACCGCGGAACGCAGGGTCGCGGGGTCCATGTAACTCGGTGTCGCAGGCATTGCGCCAGCAACCACCAGTGTGATTTCGCCCCTGATGCCTTCTGCTGCCCACGCGGCGAGCTCGAGGAGCGGCCCGCGTCGTACCTCCTCGTAGGTCTTGGTCAGCTCGCGGCAGACCGCGACCGGGCGGTCGTCACCGAAGGCGCCGGCCATGGCGGCCAGCGCGGCGCCGGTGCGGTGCGGTGCCTCGAAGAACACCATGGTCCGCGGCTCGGCCGCGAGCTCCGCGAGCCGTCGGGATCGCTCGCCGGCCTTGCGTGGCAGGAAGCCCTCGAAGCAGAACCGGTCGACCGGCAGGCCCGACACCGCCAGCGCGGTCAGCACCGCGCTCGGACCGGGCACCGCGGTGACCTTGATGTCGGCCGCAACGGCCGCGGCGACCAGCCGGTAGCCCGGATCGGACACCGACGGCATGCCGGCATCGGTCACCAGCACGACCCGTTCGCCGTTCTCGAGCGCCTCGAGCAGCTGGGGCGTCCGTCCGGACTCGTTGCCCTCGAAGTACGACACCATCCGCCCGGAGACCTCCACGCCGAGGTCGGACGTCAGCCGCCGCAGCCGCCGGGTGTCCTCCGCCGCCACCACGTCGGCGGCCGCGAGCTCCTCGGCCAGCCGGGGCGACGCATCGGTCACCCGCCCGATCGGCGTCGCGGCCAGCACCAGCACGCCTGTCCCCGACCCGTTCACACCGTCGATCATGTCAGCCCTCGCCGAGTCGGCTCATCTTCAGCTTCGGACAACGGTGAGTCGGCGCGTCTTACCCCCGATCGCCGAGTCGGCTGGTCTTAAGACGAGCCGACTCGAGGGGAATCCCGGGGTAAGACAAGCCGACTCGAGGGGAATCCCGGGGTAAGACGAGCCGGGTCGGCGCAA
Source organism: uncultured Actinomycetota bacterium (assembly GCA_963766035.1). Lineage (GTDB taxonomy): Bacteria > Actinomycetota > Actinomycetes > Propionibacteriales > Nocardioidaceae > Nocardioides. The sequence goes on from CAVXYP010000001.1 coordinate 51,562, forward strand.
TGTTCGACCGAAGATGAGCCGGGTCGGTGAACACAAGGACCGTATTGTTCTGGCTCGTGACCGCGACCGACCAGGAGCCCACCCGGCGGTGGGTGGGGCTGTCGCGTACGGCGGACGGACAGCCGGTGCCGACTGCGATCGAACGCGCGCGCGGCTCGCTGGCGGGGGTGCGGCTCAGTGACCGGGCGATCGGCTGGCTGGCGCCGATCGCGGTGATGCTGGTGGCGTTCGCGCTGCGGCTCTACCACCTGGGGACACCGAAGCGGTTCGCGTTCGACGAGACGTACTACGCCAAGGACGCGTGGTCGCTGCTCAACAACGGATTCGCGCAGACCTACTTGTCCGACGTCGACGGCAACACGGCCAACAAGATCGACGACGACATCCTGGCCGGCCACACCGACCACGTGTGGACCGGCGATCCGTCGATGGTGGTGCACCCCGAGGTCGGCAAGTGGCTGATCGCGCTCGGCGAGAAGGCGTTCGGGATGGACCCGTTCGGCTGGCGGATCGCCTCCGCGGTCGTCGGCGCCCTGATGGTGCTGGTGATGTGCCGGCTGCTGCGGCGGATGACCGGCTCGACGGTGCTCGGGTGCATCGGCGGCCTGCTGCTGATGCTCGACGGGCTGCACTTCGTGCTGTCGCGGCTGGCCCTGCTCGACATCTTCGTCGCGTTCTTCATCCTCTGCGCGATCCACTGCCTGGTCGCCGACCGGGACCACTTCCGGCGCCGGCTGGCACGGCGCGCCGAGGCCGACGGGGTCTCGACAAGCTCGGCCACCAACGACACCGAGTGGCGCTGGGGCCCGACAGGGTCCGTGCTGTTCCGCCCGTGGCTGCTCGCCGGCGGCGTCTGCTTCGGGCTCGCGGCCGGCACCAAGTGGGTCGCGATCTATCCCCTCGCGGCGTTCGGCGTGATGGTGTGGTTCTGGAGCGCGGGCGCGCGCCGGAGCTTCGGCGTACGTTGGCCGATCCCGAAGTCCGCCCTGGTCGACGGAATTCCCGCGTTCTTCTCGCTGGTGATCGTGGGCGTGCTCGTCTACATCGCGACGTGGGGCGGCTGGTTGGCGCACGCCGGTCAGTACGAGGACCACCTCAGCGCAACGCAGTACCGCCAGTACACCGGGCACGGCCACTGCGCCGAGGACGACGACTCCTTCATCGCGACCGATCTCGACCACAGCTTGCACTGGCCGACCGCGGACGACAAGGACGCCAGCGGGATCGGTGAGGCGTGGCAGTCGCTGCGGTCGCTCTGGTACTACCACCAGGACGTCTACACGTTCCACACGCACTTCCTGAACTGCTCCGAGCACACCTACGCCTCCAAACCGTCGAGCTGGCTGTTCATCAACCGCCCGGTCGGGGTGGCCGTCACCAACGACATCCAGCCGGAGGGCCGGGTGCTGACCGGGGACGACCAGGACCTCCCGCGCGACCCGGACTGCGACGCGCCCGAGGGCAGCGACTGCATCCGGCAGGTGCTGCTGATCGGGACCCCGATGATCTGGTGGGGCGGCTGCCTCGCCCTTCTGTTCTCGGTGGCGATGTGGATCGGCGCGCGTGACTGGAGGTACGGCGTAGCCGTGGTCGGCACGCTCTCGACCTGGTTGCCCTGGCTGCAGTACGACGACCGGCCGATCTTCTACTTCTACGCGATCGCGATCCTGCCGTTCATCGTCATGGCGCTCACCCTCTCGATCGGCACCCTGATCGGGCCGTCCCGGGACCCCTCACCCCGGCGCACGATCGGCGTGGTGGTGAGCGGGGCGTTCGTCGTGCTCGTGCTGGTGAACTACGCCTGGTTCTGGCCGATCTGGACCAATGGGCTGCTCACGAGCAGCGAGTGGCTGGACCGGATCTGGTTCTCCCGCTGGGTGTAAGGAGGAGTCAATGTCGACGAAGAGAATCGCGCTGGTGGCGCTCGGGGTGGCCGTGGTCGTCGCGGTCGTGGTGATCGTGCTCGTGCTCGGGCGCGGGTCGGACGACGGCGACCCTGGCGACCGGCACCGGGACGACGCCGGCACCGGCACCCCTCCGGTCGTGCCGGACGACGCCTGGTGCGCGGGCTGGGACACGATGGTGGCGGCCCAGGGACAGTGGGTCGCGACCCCGACGTCCGACAGCAGCATGGCACTGCTCCTGGCCGTCGACGAGCTCCAGGGACTCGGGGTGCCCGAGAGCCTCGACCCCGCCGGCTACACCGAGCTCAACGCCGTGCTCGACGACCTGCGCGCCAGCGTCGACCCGACGTTCACGGCGTCGGTCGCGCCGTCGGAGCCCGCGGACGTCTCGGCCGGCGACAAGAACGCACCGTTCGGCGCGTGGCTGGCGCAATACTGCGCGCGGTGACGCTCAGTGGTTCCGTAGCGCGTCGATGAGCTGCCCCTTGCGCATCCCGGACCGGCCCTCGATGCCGATCTCGGCAGCACGCTTGCGGAGCTTCTCGACGGTCCAGTCGTCGTAGGAGCCGGCCTTGCCGCCGCGACGACCGACCTTCTTCTTGCCCTCCGCCGCGCCGGCGTTGGCGATCCGCGCCGCCTTCTCCTTGCTCGCGCCATCACGGCGCAGCGCTTCGTAGGTCTTGTCGTCCTTGACGCTGGGGCCGGGCGTCTTCCGTGCGGGCATGGCTTGCCTCCTTCGTTGATCGACTCCGAGGCAGTACCCAGCCCCTGCCGGATCACCCAGTCACTCCGGGAGCGGCACGGTCTCGGCACCCGGCCCGACCCGCACCTCGCGGACACCCCAGTCGAGGTCCACGCCCGGCCCGATCCGCACCAGGCGCGAGTGGCGGTGCAGGTGCCGGACCGCGTGGGCGACCAGCCACGGGCCGCGCTCCGGCGTGCGGTCGTAGCCGAGCAGCGAGCCCGGCCGCCCCCGTCCGACGACCAGTGCCGCCACCTGGCCCGGCCGCCCGGGCGAGAGGCGGGCATCGAGCACCCTCATCGACGGCTGGTGCGGCTCGCCCGGCAGCGGCTCGACGACGACCGTCATCCTGAGCAGCCCGCCGAGCGTACGGCGGACGGGCGCGCCAGGCTCGCCCTCGGCACGCCGGTGCACGACGCCGTCGCGCTCCACGCTCAGATGCACCTCGCTGGTGACGTCCTCGACCAGGCCGAGGTCCACGACCCCCGGACGCGCCCGCTCGGAGGAGGAGGTGGAGAGCCGGACGTAACGCGCGAACAGCCAGTCCCCGGTGCGATCGCCCATCCTCGGCAGCAGTGCCGCCATCCCGACCAGGAGGCCGGTCGGGATCAGCGCCCCGTCGGGGTCCTCGGTCAGCTCGACATCGTCGACCTTGCCGACCAGCAGGCCGTGGCTGTCGACGATCTGCCGGTCGAGCAGGTGCAGGGCGGCGTCGTACTCCGCGTCCGGCCAGGGCTGGGCCGGACCTCGATGCTCGGGCCGCGGGTTGTGCTGCGGTTCGCTCGTCATTGCCCCATCCCCGTCCCGATCATGAGCGGGATCGCTGCCACCGAGGCGACACACACCAGCACCAGGTAGACCACACCGAGCCCGTTCGCGAGCCGCCCGTTGGTGTGCTCGCCGAGGTAGTCGGGGTCGTTGGCCACGACCAGGATCGGGAAGTAGGTCAGCGGCAGCGCGACCGCGGAGAAGACCACCGAGAACTCCGTCACCAGGATCGGATCCACCGCGGTCATCAGCACCCCGGCGCCCACCATCGCGAACACCACCAGGCTCGCGTGGAAGGCAGCGGCCTCGCGCGGCCGGACGTACTTGCCCCACTGCCAGCCGACGTACTGCGCCAGGCTGTAGCCGGCCGACAGCCCGGTCTCGCACGCCGCCCCGAAGGTCGCGGCGACGAACCCGACGATCGCGACGGCGATCCCGATCTTGCCGAGGCCGATCGCGACCGGCAGGCCGACCTGGCCGAGGGTGTCGACGGAGATGCCGGCCGGCTGCAGCACGGTGGCGGCCGCGCCCGCGATGAAGAGCGAGAGCAGCCCGCCGAGCGGGAATCCGATGAACACGTTGGCCCGCATGGTCCCGAGGTCCCGCGTGGTCCAGCGCTCCTCGACGCCGCCGGAGGAGAAGAAGAACACCTCGTACGGCGTCATCGCGGCACCGAACAGAGCGACACCGAAGTAGGCGTAGGTCCACCACGACTCGCCGCGGGGCTTGTCCGCCGTCACGATCTGGCGGCCGAAGTCGGCCCACTCAGGCTGCAGCTGCCAGAGGGCGACCCCGAAGACGATCAGGGCCAGGCCGAGCAGTCCGAGCACGTTCTCCATCAGCGAGAACTTCGCGCGCCACAGCACCGCCCAGACGAGGATCGCGACCAGCGGCACCCAGGCCAGGTAGTGGACCGACGTCGCGAGCTGCAGGGCCAGCGCGACGCCGCCGATCTCGGCGATGAACGTGAGCAGGGTGACGGCGAGCGAGCCGACGAGGTTCAGGAAACCGACCCGCGGCCCGAGCCGCTCGCGGACCAGGTCGAACGTCGCGCGGTGACTGATCGCGGCGATCCGTCCGGACATCTCGGCGAACACGCAGATCCCGACCACTCCGACCACGACGACCCAACCCAAGGACATCCCGAGCCGGGCACCGACCTGGGCGTTGGTGACCAGGTCTCCGATGTCGACGAAGCCGCCGATCGCGGTCAGGATGCCGAGAGCGACAGCCAGCAGCCGCTTCATCGCGGCCGCCTCACAGGCCGGCCTTGCGCTCGTCGAGGGCGCGGAGCAGCTGCGCGAGGCGGAGGACCAGGGCTGGGACGTGGAAGTCCCCGGCGACCACGGCCTCGCGGGCCCGCTGCACCGCGTCGCCCGCCCGGGCGACCAGGGCCAGCACCGCGTCGGCGCGCGCACCGAGACCGGAGGGGGCCTGGAGCGACCCGAGGCTCTCCTCGGCGGCCGACACAGCCTGCTCCGCGGCGGCGAGCATGGTCTCGCCGTACGACGCCGGGAGCCTCTCGTCGTCCAGCTGCATCAGCGTCAGCCGCACCGTGGCGACCTCGCTGGCGACGTCGTCGAGGGTCTGTACGGCGTGGTCCCGCCACTCGTTCGCATCCGGCTGCGCGACCGTGCATCCGCCGACCAGGAGCAACACGGCTGAGCCTGCGCTCAGGAACGCCCGTGCGGCCCCGGCGTTCATCGCCGCTCGAGGAGAGGAACGCCGAGCCACAGCCCGACGAAACCCGCGAGCACCAGGCTCGCCGCCACCAGTCCGGGACCGGTTCCGACCGCGACGTCGAAGACCAGGAGGACGACCGACGACGAGACCACGGCGAGCGCAGCGAGCCCGAGCCGCGCGCACACGTTCGCGGCGGCGACCAGCCACGCCCGCTGGTGCTGCCGGAACAGCACCCGGTGGAACGACACCGGGGCCACGATCAGACAGGTCGTCACCACGGATCCGACGAGCACGCCGAGGTAGAGGGTGCGCTGATGGTCGGTGAGGTCGAGGAACCGGTCGCTGAACGGGACGGTCAGCAGGAACCCGGTGAGGATCTGCACGCCGGTCTGGGCAACGCGCAGCTCCTGCAGCAGCTCGTTCCAGTTGCGGTCGAGCCGCTCGGGAGAAGGATCGGATGTCTTGCTGGCGTTCGCGCTCAACGGTGCTTCCCGAATGAGATGCTCGTGGCTGCCGCGTTGCGGCGTACGAACGCAGCAGCCACGAGCCTCCGGTCGACCGCTCGGGGGATTGGCCGGCCGGACAGGACTGCGCGAGCATCGGGGCTGGTGCGCGGGTTGCCCTCCCAGGCGGCACCTGTCGACACGTCAAGCGCGGTCATGGCAGCGAGGTACCCACTCGCCCGGGCCCCAATACAACTTGAAACCGAGTTGCCTCGGGTGATCCCCAGCACCGTCCAGGCGCAGTTCCAGCCGGATCCGAGCCGCCCCGGATGTCTTGCCTGTCGGCGGGTACCGGGTCCTCACCTGCACTTGCTGGCCGGCCGTTCTGGCCGACGAGGACCTCTCGGGTCCTAGTCGTCGTTGGCGCTGGAACGGCCGGCCGGTTCGGCCGGTTGCGTCCGACCCGTCCGGCCGTGAGGTCGTCGATGAGGGCGTCGAGCATGCCGCGCAGACCGGGGTGGCTGAAGTGACCCAGCCGGGCCACGTCGATCAACCGGTCCGCGATCTCGCGCACCTTCACGTTGCGGTTGCGCGACCACCAGAGCAGCATCGCGAACGCGGCGTCGGCGTCGAGCCCGTAGCCGAGCATGAGGATGCCCTTGGCCTGCTCGATGGTCTGCCGGGCGGCCGCGGACGCCGCGACGGCGGCGTCGGCAGCGGCGGCGTTCTCAGCGGTGAACTCCGGCGTCAGGTCGAGGTAGTAGCCGACCAGGCGCTCCACCGTGCCGTCCTGGCTGCGGACACCTTCCCCGACCACGACCACCCGGCGTTCGGAGTCCTGGGCCCGGATCCGGTAGTAGAGGTTGAACGGCTCGCCGCTGGCGATCGCCTCCCTGAAGGTCTGCTCGACCCGGTGCCGGTCGGCCTCGTGCTTGTGCTTGAGGAACAGCTGGGTCGTCGGCTCGACCTCGTCCGGCCGGTAGCCATGGATCGCGAAGACGTCGGCGTCCCACTCCCAGCAGTCACGGCGTACGTCGTAGGCGAACCGGCCGGTCTGTCGAACGACCGGACCGGTCCGCATCACGACTTCGTCATCGGTGCGCACCCAGCGAGGTTAGCGGTCGGTCACGCGGCACGGGTAGTGCGGCTCCGGCCGGTGATGGTGCGGCGCAGATCGGTGAGGATCCGCTGCAGCAGCCGGGACACCTGGACCTGGGTGACGCCGAGCTCGTCGGCGATCTGCTGCTGCGTCTTCTGCTCGAAGAACCGCAGCTCGAGGATCCGACGATCACGCCACTTGAGCTGGCGGCAGGCCGGGCCGAGCACGGCGACGGCCTCGGCTTGACGGAACCCGAGCTCCTCGGTGGGGAGCCGTTCGATCCACGAGAAGCCGGGATCACCCGCGGGGGTCTCGTTCAAGGAGTCCGGGGACGCGCAGGTGGCGGACTCGTGCGCCTCGATCACGTCGTCGGTCGTGCAACCGACAGCCTCGGCGACCTCGCTCGGGCGCGGCGGGCGCCCCAGCTGCTGGGTGAGCCGCTCCTCGGCCTCGCTCAGGCGCGGGCGCAGCTCCTGGATCCGGCGCGGCGGGCGCACCGTCCAGGTCACGTCGCGGAAGTAGCGCTTGAGCTCGCCCAGGATGCTCGGCACGGCGAAGACCAAGAGGTCGTCGCCTCGCGCGGGATCGTAGGCACGCACCGCCTTGGTGAGCGCGAGACAGGCGACCTGCTCGAGCTCCTCCAGCGGCTGTCCGCGGTTGCGGTAGCGGGACGCCAGCGCCTGGGCGACCGGGATGTTGAGGACGATCACCCGGTCGAGCAGCTCATCGCGTTCAGCGCCGCTGGTGGCGGCGGCTCGCGCGATGAGATCGGCCGTGGTGCGCTTGCGGTTGTCGGGCTCCGTGAAGGCACGGCTAGACATCTCTGACCTCGAAGTCAAGAGCAGTCGTGGCGGTTGGCTGGGCCACGCAAACGTCTCGCTAGCCCGCTACCCCGCCTGAAACAGCGCCAAACACGGAGCGCGGAAAAAGTTTTAGCCTCGGTGGATCGAGGTCTAGAACCGGTCTGACGGCTCGGCCAGCGTGCGCGGCCGGTCGCCCGGGTGGGCCCAGGTGATCGTCCCGGTCACGCGGATCTCGCTGAGGACCGATGCCATCGGCACGTCGAAGGCGATCGACGCACCGGTCGTCGCGACCCACGCGCCGTCGAGCGCGTCGTTGTCGAGGTAGTACGTCGACTCACCGCCCTGCGCGGACGGGCTCAGGTGGAAGTCGTCGACCTCCCACCACTCGACCTCGTCGCTCTCGGCCCGCCGGCGCAGGTCGTCGAGCGGGTAGAGGCCGGGGCCCACGTGGCCGGGGATCGCGATCGAGAACGACGTCAGCTGGGTGAAGCCGATGTCGACGGGATCGATCGCCTCGACCCGCGCGATCAGCCAGGACAGGGCCGGCGGCTCGCCGGCGACGTGGCCGATGTCGCCCGGCCGCTCCTCGATGACCTCGCAGGGCAGGTCGAGCGAGATGGTGCCCTCCACGTCGCCGCAGATGGTCACGCTCAGCGTGGCCTGGCCCAGCTCGGCCAGGCGCTCGCGTCGCTCGGCGTCGCTCTCGGTCTCGAAGGCGGAGACCGTGTCGATCCCGCCCGCCCACCGCTCGAAAAGCTCGCTGTCCTCGTCCGAGATGATGGCAGGAGTTAGTGCCGCCGCAGCGGTTTGATTCCAGCTCATAGCGCCCCTTATGGCTTGTCGCCCGAACTGCGACGCAGCATGCCGACAACGGAGAGTATGGGAGTCGTGTTATTCAAGTGACTGAATTGAAAGACCGACACGCGCGAGTCGATCTCACTTCCGAGAAGTGTGGCAACGGCCCATTCTGGCATGAAAACCAGAAATGGGCCGCTGCTAGTTCCTTTACCGTCCCGTTGACCCGGACGGTTGACTCGGATCGTCAGGCGTCGAAGCGGTCGGCCTCCATCACCTTGGCCCACGCCGCGACGAAGTCGCCGACGAACTTCTCACCAGCGTCGTCGCTGGCGTAGACCTCGGCCAGCGCGCGGAGCTGGGAGTGGGAGCCGAACACCAGGTCGACGGCGGTCGCCGTACGCGTGACGTCGCCGGTGCTGCGGTCGTGACCCTCGTAGACACCCTCCGCGGACTCCGAGGCCTTCCACTCCACGCTCATGTCCAGCAGCGAGGCGAAGAAGTCGTTGCTCAGCACGCCGGGCCGGTCGGTGAAGACGCCATGGCCGGTCTGGCCGTCGTTGGTGCCGAGGGCCCGCATGCCGCCGACGAGGGCGGTCATCTCGGGCGCGGACAGGCCAAGCAGGTAGGCGCGGTCGAGGAGCAGCGTCTCCGGCGCGAGCTTCTCGCCGGGTCGCACGTAGTTGCGGAAACCGTCGGCCCGGGGCTCGAGCACCTCGAAGGACTCCACGTCGGTCTGCTCCTGCGAGGCGTCGGTGCGACCCGGACGGAACGGCACGGTGACGTCGACGCCACCGTCCTTCGCCGCCTTCTCGACCGCCGCCGCACCGCCCAGCACCACCAGGTCGGCCAGCGAGATCCGCTTGCCACCCGGCTGGGCACCGCTCTGGGCACCGTTGAACTCCTGCTGCACCTGCTCGAGGGTCTGCAGCACCGTCGCGAGCTGGTCGGGGTTGTTGACGTCCCAGTCCTTCTGCGGAGCGAGGCGGATCCGTGCGCCGTTGGCGCCGCCGCGCTTGTCGGTCGTGCGGAAGCTCGCCGCCGAGGCCCACGCCGTGGAGACCAGCTGGGAGACGGTCAGACCGCTGTCCAGGATCTTCGCCTTGAGCGCGGCGACGTCGGCGTCGTCGACCAGCTCGTGGTCGACAGCGGGCACCGGGTCCTGCCAGATCTGCGGCTCGGCCACCCATGGGCCGAGGTAGCGCTCGACCGGGCCCATGTCGCGGTGGAGCAGCTTGTACCAGGCCTTCGCGAACGCCAGCCGGAACTCGTCGGGGTTCTCCAGGAAGCGCCGCGAGATCTTCTCGTACGTCGGGTCGAACCGCAGCGCGAGGTCGCTGGTGAGCATCGTCGGCAGCCGCTTCGGCGAGTCCGGCGCAGGTCCGGGCACGAGGGCCTCGGCGTCCTTGGCGACCCACTGGTTCGCTCCGGCCGGGCTCAAGCTGAGCTCCCACTCGTAGCCGAACAGGATCTCGAAGAACTCGTTGTCCCAGCGGGTGGGGTGGTAGGTCCAGGTGACCTCCAGCCCGCTGGTGATCGCGTCGGCGCCCTTGCCGCTGTTGAAGGCGCTCTTCCAGCCGAGGCCCTGGTCCTCGATCGGCGCTCCCTCGGGCTCGGGGCCCACCAGGTCGGGGTCGCCCGCGCCATGGGTCTTGCCGAAGGTGTGGCCACCCGCGATGAGCGCGACCGTCTCCTCGTCGTTCATCGCCATCCGGCGGAAGGTCTCGCGGATGTCGCGGGCCGAAGCCAGGGGGTCCGGGTTGCCACCCGGGCCCTCGGGGTTGACGTAGATCAGCCCCATCTGGACCGCGCCCAGCGGCTCGGCCAGGTCGCGCTCCCCGCTGTAGCGCTCGTCGCCCAGCCAGGCGTCCTCCGGACCCCAGAAGATCTCCTCCGGCTCCCAGACGTCCTCGCGACCGAACCCGAACCCGAAGGTCTCGAAACCCATGTCCTCCAGCGCGACGTTGCCGGCCAGGACGAGCAGGTCGGCCCAGGAGATCGCCTGGCCGTACTTCTTCTTCACCGGCCACAGCAGCCGGCGGGCCTTGTCGAGGTTGCCGTTGTCCGGCCAGCTGTTCAGCGGGGCGAAGCGCTGGTCCCCCGAGCCCGCGCCACCGCGTCCGTCGTAGATGCGGTAGGTGCCGGCCGCGTGCCAGCTGAGCCGGATCATCAGGCCGCCGTAGTGACCGAAGTCCGCCGGCCACCAGTCCTGCGAGGTGTTCAGCACCTCGACGATGTCGCGCTTGACCGCCTCGACGTCGAGCGTCGCGAACGCCGCCGCATAGTCGAAGTCCTTGCCCAGCGGGTTGGACGCGGGCCCGTGCTGGTGCAGCACCGACAGGTCCAGCTGGTCGGGCCACCAGTCCTTGTTGCTGCGGGGACCGTGCGCCTTCGGCTCCGGTGCGTCGAGGGCGGGGTTCTCGCTCTCGCTGCCTTCGCTGGTCACGCCGTGGTCGACGGGGCAGTTCATGGGGAAACCTTTCGGGGGTCGCTGGATGGGGTCAGGGCAGTGCTGTCGTGCGGGTTCGAGCAGTCGGGGCAGCTGCCCCAGTAGATGACCTCGGCCTCGTCGATGACGAAGCCGTGGTCGTCGGACGCGGTCAGGCAGGGCACCTCGCCGACGGCGCAGTCGACGTCGGCGATGGCACCGCAGGAGCGGCACACGACGTGGTGGTGGTTGTCGCCGACGCGCGCTTCGTAGCGGGCCACCGACCCGGACGGCTGGATCCGTCGGATCAGGCCGGCACCGGTGAGCGCGCGCAGGACGTCGTAGACCGCCTGGTGCGACACGTCGCCCTCCTCCGTCCGCACCGCGCCGATGATGGCGTCGGTGTCGGCGTGCGGGAGGGCGTGCACGGCATGGAGCACGGCGACGCGCGGGCGGGTCACGCGCAGGTCGGCACCGCGAAGCAGATGCTCGTAGCGGGGTGCCGAGGTCACGAACACAGTCCTATCGTCTTTTCTTGAATGATTCAAGACTGACTCGCGGGTAACTCACGGCGGGTCTAGCCGCAATCCGAGTCGCCTGTGGCGACGTCGTCATCGCGGGCCCGCCAACGGCCGAGGTTCCACTCGAGCCAGTCGTCGTCGTGGCGACCGTCGAGGTCGATCGCGCACGGCTGCAGGTCGGCCGGCAGGTCGGTCAAGACCGGGAGGGCGTCGTCGGAGAGCCCGGCCAGGTAGTTCCAGTCGATCCGCCCGGTGTCGGCGTACCGGTCCACGTTGTGGCTGGCGATCCAGGCGTCGGGGTTGAGCGCGGCCAGGCCGAGCAGGGCGACGACGCCGGTGAGCAACCCGAAGCGGGGCAGCCACGCCGCGCGCAGCGCCAGTCCGCCGGCCATGGTCGCCAGGACCAGCAGGCCGAGCCAGCCCTCGAAGACGTCGACCAGCAGCCGGAGCCGGGTGAAGCCGTAGGCGTCCTGGTAGACCCCCATCCGGTAGAGCGCGGAGGCGACGACCACCAGGGTCGCGACGCACAGCACGCCGAGCGAGGCGCGGAGCCAGGCCCGGTCGGCCGGGGTCTCGCGCGGCGCCTTGCGGCTCGCCGCCCAGACCACGAGCAGGGTGAGTGCCGTCGCGACGGTGAGCTGGCCGAAGCCCTGGTGCACGTACTCCGCATAGGTCAGTCCGGTGGTCCGCTCGAGGTAGTCGTGCCCGCCGAAGATGACCGCGGCCTGCGCCACCAGGAAGAGGACGAAGACGGCGTCGACGACGAGCACGGGGGCCAGCCACTCGAACCGGTGGGCGACCGGTCGCTGGGCCCGCGGGCCGCGGTCCATGGCCGGCGGGTTGAGCGCGAGGTAGCCCCCGGCGAGCACGACGCCGCCGACGAAGAACGAGACGAACGCGCGCAGCGCCAGGTCCTCCGAGCCGAGGTCGGGGACGACGGCGCCGACCCACTCCGCGAAAAGCGCGTCGGCCGAGGCGAACAGCAGCGCGAAGATGACGAGCCCGATCACGGAGAGCGCCGCCGTCCGGGCGAGTGCCGCCTTGTTGCCGAGACCGGTGGCGATGCGGAGGGTGCGGCCGAGCCACGGCAGACCCCGGAGGCCGGAGAGCGGCCACGAGATGAGTGACACGACGAACGCCGGGACGGTGCGGCCGCGCACCAGGCCGACCGCGCACAGGCCGCCGCCGGCCAGCAGGCAGAGGACGGCGATCCACTCCGCGTCCCTGACCACGACGACGGACGCCAGCGCGAGGCAGAGCGCGGCACAGGCCAGGGTGAACGGGTCACGCCGGTTCCTGCTGGCTGCGAGCACGAGGCCGCCGGCCGCGACCAGCACGACGAACACCCCGAGGCCGAGGTCGCGGTACGGCAGCACGATCCCGGCGAGCACTCCGACGCCGAGCGCGCCGAGCAGGACCCGGATGTCGGAGTGCTCGCCGGGCAGCGACCGCTCCGGCCAGAAGTCGCCGAAGACCGTGTCGGTGAGGGAGCCGTCGGTGGTCGAGCTTGTCGCGGATGGCGGCGGCGGGGGTACGGCGAGCGACGGGGCGGCGGGCTCGGGCACGGTGATCTCCTGCGGGGTGCGGATGGGGGAAGGGACGAGCGGCAGGTCGGCGCGAACGCGCGCACCGGTCCGGCCCGGCTCGGGGTCGACGAAGCGGATGGTCCCGCCGTGCAGGTCGGTGACCCAGCGCGCGATGGCCAGGCCGAGGCCGGTCCCGCCGCCTCCGTCGGTGTCGCTGAGGGTGCCGAACCGCTCGAACGCCCGCTCCCGGTGCTCGGGCGCGACGCCTGGACCCTGGTCGGTGACCTCGAGCAGCCAGCGGTCGCCGGCGGCCCGGGCCAGGACCGAGACGGTGCCGCCGGGTGGGCTGTGCCGGGACGCGTTGTCGAGCAGGTTCGCGACGAGCTGGCGGAGCCGGGTCGGGTCGCCGTCGGCGGAGAGGTCCGGAGGGTCGACGCGTACGTCGTACGTCACGTCGCGGCCGCCGACCCGGGCTTCGGTGACGGCGCCGTCGAGCAGCCGGCGTACGTCGATGGTCTCGCGCGCCAGCGGCGTCTTGCCGGCGTCGACCCGGGAGAGGTCGAGCAGGTCGCCGACCAGGCCGGCCATGCGCTCGCCCTGGTCGAGCGCCGCGCGGAGGGTGGCCGGGTCGGGCCGGGCGACGCCGTCGGCGAGGTTCTCGAGGACCGCGTTGAGCGCGGTGAGCGGCGTGCGCAGCTCATGACTCACGTTGGCGACCAGCTCACGCCGCTGCCGGTCGACCGCGGCCAGCTCCTCGGCCATCCGGTTGAAGGCGTCGGCGAGCTCGCCGACCTCGTCGCGGGCCGTCGCCGTCACCCGGACGGTGTGGTCACCTCCCGCCATCCGCCGGGCGGCGGCCGTCATCTCGCGCAGGGGCGAGGTCATGCCGACGGCCAGCAGCTGGGTGACCGCCAGGGCGAGGGCGACCGTGACCGGGATGCTCAGCGCGATGGGCACGCCACCGGCCTCGCCGATGGTCGTGACGACCACGGCGACCGCGACGCTGGCGGCGACCAGGAGCCCGAGCTTGACCTTGACCGAGCGGACCGGGTCGAGGACGCGCACGGTCATGAGTGGCTCGTCCCGGCGGCCTCCAGGGCGTAGCCGACGCCGTGCACGGTGCGCACCCGATCGGCGCCGATCTTGGCCCGCAACGCCTTGACGTGGCTGTCGACCGTGCGGGTGCCCGACGCGCCGGGCCAGCCCCACACGTCGGCGAGGAGCCGCTCGCGGGTGAGCACGGTGCCGGGCTCCGTCGCCAGGCAGAGGAGGAGGTCGAACTCGGTCGGCGTGAGGTGCACCTCCGCGTCCGCTGCCCAGACCTTGCGGGCGGCGGTGTCGATCCGGAGGTCACCGATGTGGATCGGTGTGGCGCCTGCGGTCGCCGCCCGGAGCTCGGCAGCGCGGTCGACCCTCCGGAGCAGCGCGGCGACCCGCGCGACCAGCTCCCGCATCCGGAACGGCTTGGTCAGGTAGTCGTCCGCGCCGACGGCCAGTCCGACCAGGATGTCGGTCTCGTCGTCGCGGGCGGTCAGCATCAGCACCGGCACCGGACGCACCGCCTGGATCCGTCGGCACACCTCGTGCCCGTCGAACCCCGGGAGCATCACGTCGAGCACGACCAGGTCCGGCTCCTGCTCCTCGAAGGCCTGGACGGCGGCGGGTCCGTCGTACGCCTGCCCGACGTCGTACCCCTCCGCCGCCAGGCGATCGCTCACCGCCCCGTTGATGACGGGCTCGTCCTCGACGACGAGGATCCGGCGGGGCGCTGGGCTCATGTCTCTGAGCGTAGGAGCCGGTCCGGCCGGGAAGCGGGGATGACTCGTGAAGATCCTGTGCAGGTTGGTGCGCACACCCGGGCTCGTGTGGTCGGGCCACCTACCGTCAGTGGTCGTGACCTCGGCGATCCTCGGCCTGCCGCAGCGACTCACTGCGTTCGCGTGCACGCTCGACGACCACGGCAGGGTGCTGATGGTGCGTCACGAGCGCCTCGGCATCGAACGGTGGGAGTTGCCCGGTGGACATGTCGAGCCGGGAGAGACAGTTCGCGAGGCCACTCGTCGAGAGACGCGCGAGGAGGCCGGTGTTGATGTCGAGATCGACCGGTTCATCGCCGAGGGGCGCCACGAGTGGCAGCGGCGCAGCGTCGGGATCCTGTTCTTCCTGGCTAAGTACCGGGGCCGGCGCGGCCGATCCGAGATCGCGGCCGACCTCGACCTCGAGCCGAGCATTTGTGCTGTGGCCTGGATCGATCCTTGCGAGCTAACGGAGGCCGAAGTGTCCCCACTCGCGTGGCCCGTCATCGGCATGGTTGCGGAGAACGAGACCGTTCGCGCCGGGCCGCTCCAGTTCGAGGCGACCCATCGGCTCACCGGCGCTGGCTGGGAGTCTGTGGTGACGCGGGCCTGGCGGTGCACAACGCCCTGCTTCCGCTGCAGCGCAGATAGGAGTCACGAACCAACGCCACTCGGGACGTCGTGAGCTCGGTGCCGACCCGCGCTGTAACACGCTGTTCGCGGATCTGGGAGAACGTCCACGTCTCTTCGGCACCCGTGCGACGGCCCTCATGAGACGGCAACGTCCTGCAGGATCGGCCTACGTCCTGCCAGGGACGCCAACGGCGTACGACGACCGCGGATCGCCGCCCAGACCGGTGAACAACGTGTTACAGCACGACCGGGGCGGGCCGGGCCGGCGCCGGCGCCGGCGCCGGCGCCGGCGCGTCCGAGAATCACATCGGGCAGCGCACCACGCCCTACAGGCGGATCTCCAACCCGTAGACGTCGAGGCCGTACGGCAGCCGGCCGCTCCTGAGCCGCGGCCCGGCGGCGAGCTTCGGGTTGCCGGCGGTGATCAGCCGCCCGAGGAACGCCTGGCCGAGGAAGATCGAGAGGCCGGCGCCGGGACAGCCCTGGGGGCCGTGGCTGAAGAAGTTGAACCGCCAGTCCTCCGCAGCGTTGCCGGTCACCCACTCCTCGGGGGCGAACCGGTCGGCGAAGGGCACCCGCTCGCGGTTGCGGTGGTTGAAGAGGTTGTGGATCAGGACCTGGGTGCCGGCGGGGGTGTGCTGTCCGTTGACCCACCGGTGGTCCTCGGCCTGCACCCGGCCGAAGAGGGCGGTCGTGGGCCAGAGCCGCATCGCCTCGAGGATGCAGCCGGCGAGGTACGTCGCACCGGCGACGTTCTTGACGGTCGGCTTCTTGCCGGCGACCTCGGCGCGGGCTTCGTCGAGGACCTGCGGATGCGTCGCGAGTACGGCGAGGGTGCGCATCAGGTTGCTCGGGAGCGTGTCGCCCATCGCGAACAGCCAGTGGATGAGCTGACCCGGCACGTCCGTCGCGTCGGATTGCGGTGCCGCGGCGATCAGGCCGGTCAGAGCGGCGGGGTCGGGTGCGGCGACGTAGTTGGCGAGGTGGGCGTGGAAGGCGTCGTACCCCGGTGCCGGCTTGCCCGGCATCTTGTTGCCGGCCGCCATCAACGCGCCGAGCTCCGCGGTCAGCTCGGTGTCCTCGGCGGCCGCGGCAGCCGAGGACGACGACCCGGGTGAGCCGCTGGAAGGCCAGGTTGAGGTCCTCGAACCGGACCGGGCGGCCGAGCGCGAGCAGCCCGTCGGCCTCGGCGACCGCCGCCACGGCGAAGCCCGATGCCTGCCGGTGGGTCGGTCGGCCGGTGTCGAGCACCGCCTCGGCGAACGCTCGGCGGTCGGCCCACAGGTCGCCCCGCGAGATGGTGAGCGCATCGGGCTGGAACGCGCTCATCCCCTTGCGCTTGGCGTCCGGGTCGGAGGCGAACGGCGACGGCGAGCCGCCGAGGACCACCCGGATGTCGTCCGGGTGGGTGACCAGCAGCGTCTCCTCGGCGCCGACCCGCACCCAGAACGGGTCCGGGCCGTACTTGCGGGCGAGGCCCTCGACCAGCCGGTAGGCCAGGTGGTCGGCGGGCAGCTTGTCGATCGCGCTGACCACGGCCTCGCGCTTGCGGAACAGGCCCTGGACGACGTTGGGCACGCCGACCTGCGCGGTGAACCGGACACCTTCGACGATCGAGGCGTGCTTGAAGTCATTCACCACGGCTGCATCACCGGGTCACCACGGCAGGTACGACTTCACCGTGTCCGCGGCGCGCAGGATCACCGGCTTCTTGCCCGGCGCCTCGGCGCCCAGCTCGGGCCAGGGCGCGAACACCCGCTCGACGTCGCCGATCACCGGCTCGAGCTCCGGGTAGTGGCGCAGCAGCACGTCCTTCATCGAGTTCTCGTTGACCCAGTCGAAGCCGGTCTTCGTGTAGACCTCCGGCCGGAAGTCCGTTCGTGAAGAACCGGTCGCTCTTCAGCCGCCGCGACGCCATCAGGATGAAGATCCGGAACGCGGTGTCGGAGAACCCGAAGCCCTTCGGAGGCTGCTCGGCCTGCATGCCGATCTGCAGGTCGACCGCGTCGACGTCGCCGTTGTAGACCTCGTCGATCTCACGGGCCCATTCCTTGTTGGGCGTGATGTCCTCGATCCGCTTGCGCCGCGGCATCCGCAGCGCCTCACGGAAGTCGTTGTAGCGAGGTACGCCGCGCTCGCGGTCGCGGACGATGTCGAGCGTGGCGAGGTCGGTCATCTGGCCGTCCACGCGCTGCAGCCGGCGCAGCGAGTTCGGGTAGTTGTGCAGGCAGACCGCGCCGGCACTGGCCATCCCGATCGAGTACCACATGTCGCCCATCTCGAGGCTGTCCATGAAGTCGCGGGTGTGGCTGCCCTGGAGGTCGGTGAAGTAGGCGCCCTTGATCACCTCGCCGACTCTCGAGGGAGTAGAACATCCAGTCGTCCGGGATCAGCGGGTGCATCCGGTAGACCGACACGAACTCCTCGGTCAGCGAGAACGGCGCGGAGTGGTGGTCGGTCGAGGAGCCGATGATGCCCGGACAGCGCCTCGCTGTCCCCCACGCGACCGATCTTGTCCTTGAAGGCCTCGCCGAGCGCGCCGTACCAGTTGGCGTTCATGCCGATCTGGAGCGCCGGGTGCCGCAGCACGCAGGGGGTCCACTCGACCGTGTGGATCTTGGCGATGAGGGCGGAGACGACGAGTACGCCGAGCTCGAAGAGCCGCTGGTCGTCGAGCTCCGGATGCGCCTTCTTGATCGCGGCGACGACCGTGTTGTGCTCGCGGGCGAAGAGGGTGTGCAGCAGGCCGGGACCGACCCAGTAGTTCTCCTGCATGCCGGTGAGGTCGACGCCGGGGATGTCGCTGCTCGGCAGCCGGCCGTTGTCGTCGACCTTGATCCTGCCGTCGGCGAACGTGCGGATCCGGTTCTGCTTCTCGGCGCCGCTGCCGTAGATCTGGGAGCCGTCCCACCAGTGCGTCTCGGCGTTGCCGAAGACCGGGGCCGGCTGCCCGTCGACGACCTCACCGTCGTGCATCGGGATGGTGTCCCGGATCCGCATCGGGTTCTCGGGGAAGTCGTCGCCCTCCTCGAGCGGGATCTCGATGACCCGGTCGGGCGAGCCCGTCACCGTGGAAGAACCAGTTGTGGTTCTCGAACTGCAGCCAGGCGGCGCCGAGCGCGTTGAGGATGCCGGCCGGCTTGAACGTGTCGCGTGCCATCAGGGTGTTGCTGATGACGCGGGGATCCGGCGTCAGCAGCCGCTTCCGGTCGATGACGGTCTTCTCGATCGGGACGTTGCGGCCGAAGCCCGAGGCCTTGGCGCCCATCATCGGGCAGCCCAGGTCGTTGTAGGTGCCGTCGGCCGTGCGGGCCCGCGTGACGTCGGCGGGGGGGTCGGCCGCTGGAGGCTCCGGGCGCATGCCGTCCTGCTCGAAGAGGTTGTTCTCCCGCAGGTCGTCGCGTGCCTTCGACAGGCTCGCGAGCTGCAGCAGGAGCGACGGGTGCTCGTACCACTGCAGGTTGAGCGGGTTCGGCAGGTTGACCATGAGGCTTCCCTTCAGTGCGACGGCGACCTCCCCTGCCGAAACATAGGGCTGGTACGCCCACCTGAACAGGCCTCCGGCGTACGACAATCCTCCGGTGACCGTCGAGATCGACCTGACCTACCACGGCGACCCGGCTGGGATCGCCTCCGTCGCGCGGACCATCGAGGAGCGCGGCGGCACCGGCGGGCTGTTCGTGCCCGAGGGTGCTCACGACGCGTTCGTCTACCTGACGCTGGCGGCCGAGCACACCGAGCGGATCCGCCTCGGCACGTCGATCGCGCTGGCATTCGCCCGCTCGCCGATGGCGATGGCCTACCCGGCGTACGACGTCCACCGGCTGGCCGGCGGTCGGTTCGTGCTCGGTCTCGGGTCGCAGATCAAGCCGCACATCGAGCGGCGATTCTCGATGCCCTGGTCGCGGCCGGCCGACCGGATGCGGGAGTACATCGCAGCGCTGCGGGCGATCTGGCACACCTGGCAGACCGGCGAGCCAGCTCGACTTCCAGGGCGACTTCTACACCCACAACCTGATGCCGCCGCTCTTCAACCCGGGCCCGCTGGGCTTTCCGTCGCCGGACATCTGGCTGGCGGGCGTCGGGCCGCGGATGGTCGCACGGCCGGCGCCGTCGCCGACGGCTTCATGTGCCACCCGCTGCTGTCGCGCAGCTATCTGGCGGACGCCATCACCCCGCAGCTCGCCGAGGGTCGGGCCAGCACCGGGGCGACCGGACCCTTCATCGTCACCGCGATGGCGATGGTCGCGACCGGCCGCACCGAGGAGTCGTACGCCGCCGCGGTGGCGGGCACCAAGCGCCAGATCGGCTTCTACGCCTCGACACCGGCGTACAAGCCGGTGCTCGACCACCACGGCTGGGGCGACCTGCACGCCGAGGCGCACGCGTTCACGAAGTCGGGGCGGTGGACCGAGCTCGGCGACCTGGTCGACGACGAGATCCTGGACACCCTCGCCGTCGTCGGCGAGCTCGACCAGGTCGGCGCCGCCGTGCGGGAGCGGTTCGACGGGCTCGCCTCCCGGGCGATCCTGTCGATCCCCTACGCCGCCGACGACCAGCTCGGGCTGGACATCGCGTCCGCTGGTTGAGGTGCGAGGAGCGCTAGCGACGAGCCTCGAAACCAAGGCGTCAGTGCCCTCAGTACTGGCTCTCGATCCGGTCGAGGTAGGCCTTGCGCACCGAGTCGTCGACCCGGGTGATCGCGGCGTCGTCGTGGACCAGGTGCCGGAAGCGGCGCATGACGCCTTCCGGCACCAGCGGCGCGCCGTTGGCCGCGACTCCGACGTACGACGGCACGGCGATCTCGGCGCGCCGGCTGCGGACCGACTTCACCACAGCGGCGGCGATGTCCTCCGGCTCGACCGCCGGCAGCAGGCCGTAGTCGATGCCCGACGACAGCTCGGTCTTCACGGCGCTCGGCAGCACGGCGGTCAGGGACACCCCGGTGCCCTCGAGCTCGAGCCGGGTGGCGGCGGAGAGGCCGACCACGGCGTACTTGCTGGCGTTGTAGACCGCGAGCCCCTTGATCGGGAACTTGCCGGCGAGCGATGCGACGTTGACGACGTGGCCCTGGCCGCGCTCGATCATGCCGGGCAGCACCAGCCGCATGCCGTGGATGACGCCGTAGACGTTGACGTCCATGGTGAGCCGGTCGATCCGGTCCTCCTGGTCGAGGAAAGCACCGTTGGGCATGACACCGGCGTTGTTGACGAGGACGTCGACCGGGCGACCGTGCTGCTGCTCGGCAACCTCGAGGAACGCGGCGAACGACGCCTTGTCGGTGACGTCGAGGCGATGACCGCTGGCCGTCGCTCCGAGCTCCGAAGCTGCCTCTTTGGCGAGCACCTCGTCGAGGTCGCCGAGCGCGACCAGCGCGCCGGCAGCGACGAACTCCTTCGCGGTGGCGAGCCCGATGCCGCGAGCCGCACCGGTGATGACGACGAGGGCGCCGTCGAGGTCGATCTTTGGATAGCGGCTCATGCAGTGACCTCGGTTTCGACAGGCTCAACCACCGAAGGCCGAGCGATCTTGAAGGCGGACCGGTCGAATCGGCTGATCCGGCGGACCAGCTCGCCGGTGGACCACGGCCAGCTGAAGCTGTTGCGGCCGTTGGCGTCGATGAAGTAGCTGTGGCAGGAGGCGCCGCTGTACGCCGTACCGACCAGCGCGGCCTGGACCTCGTCGACGTACGCCGCCTGCGCATCGGGGCTGACCTCGAGCGACGTCCAGCCCTCCTCGCGGGCCGTCGTGATCGCGTCGACGATCATCGCGACCTGGGACTCGGCGACCGCGAAGGCCGAGCCGTGGCCGGTGCCGAGGCTCGGCCCGAGCACGACGAACGCGTTCGGGAAGCCCGCGATCACGGTGCCCTGGTAGGCCTCGGGCGATCCGGCCCAGTGCTCGGCGATCGTGCGCCCGTCCGCACCGCGGACGACGTCGGCGACCGGCATGTCGAGGATGTGGAAGCCGGTGCCGAGGATGATCGCGTCGACCTCCGCCATGCTGCCGTCGGCGCCGATCACGGTCGAGCCCTCGACCCGGTCGACGCCGGTCGCGTGCACGTCGACGTTCTCCTTGGTCAGTGACTGGAGGTAGTTGTTGGAGAACAGGATCCGCTTGCAGCCGAGCAGGTAGTCCGGCGTCAGCTTCGCCCGCAGCTCCTTGTCGCGCACCGCGGCGCGCAGGTAGGCCTGGCCGATCTTCTGCAGCCCGTGCATCAGCGGCTTCGGGTGGTGGAACGCGACGCCGACGGTCTCCATCGCGGCGTACTCGACGGCGCCGAGCGCCTTCTCGAACAACGGGACGTTGCGCTTGACCCACTTCTCGGCATCGGGCACGTGGTGGTCGACCTTGGGCAGCACCCAGTGCGCGGTGCGCTGGAAGACGTGGAGCTCGGCGACCTGCCGCTGGATCTCGGGCACGAACTGCACGGCCGACGCACCGGTGCCGATGACCGCGACCCGCTTGCCGTCGAGGTCGAAGGAGTGGTTCCAGCTGGCGCCGAGTGCCAGACCTCACCGGGGAAGTCGGCAAGGCCCGGGCAGGTCTGGGATCTTGGGCTCGTTCCACGGCCCGGCGGCGGCGACCAGGAAACGCGCGGTCAGCGCGACCGTCGGTGGTGTCGAGGTGCCACAGGCCTTCGGCGTCGTCCCAGGCCGCGCCGAGCAGCCTCGACCCCGAACCGGGTGATCTCCTCCAGTCCGTGGTCGCGGGCCACCCCGTCGACGTACGCCAGGATCTCCGGCTGCGTGCCGTAGACCCGCGACCAGTCGCTGTTGGGCGCGAACGAGAACGAGTAGAGGTTGGACGGGACGTCGCAGGCGCAGCCGGGGTAGGTGTTCGCACGCCAGGTGCCGCCGTAGGTCTCGGCCTTCTCGAGGATGACCACGTCGTCGACGCCGGCCTCCCGGAGCTTGATGGCCGCGGCGATGCCGGAGATGCCGGCGCCGACGATGACGACCTCGTGGTGGTTGTGGTTGCTCATGCGTGTGCTCCTTCCAGCGCGGCGGCGACCCGGTCTGGGACGTGCGTGCGCGCGGCGGCCAGGGTCGCGTCACGGCGGGACAGGTCCATGAAGTTGGGGCCCATGACGCGGCGATCGCCTCGCCAAAGTCCGGCCGGCGGTGCGCCCGGCGCGCCGAACGCGACCCGCTCCCCCGTCGCCACGTCGGCGGCGACGATCCAGGTCGCGGGGTGGGGGGTCCAGCAGTCGTGGCCGGCCAGGGCGTCGCCGTACTCCCTCAGGAAGGTGGCGTCGCCGCGGCCGCGCGGGAGGAGCCCCGCGAGGGCGGAGTACGGCGACCGCCGGGCGATGCCCGCTCGCACCAGGCCGAGCGCGGGCAGCGCCAGCGCCGGGACCGGCGGAACGCTGCCGGGATGCTCCGCGACATGCGCAGCCAGGATCGGGTCGGCCGCTTCCTTGCCGTCGAGGGCGTCCAGCAGGTCCTGCGGTGTCCGGCCCGAGCCGAGCGCGGCGACGATCTCGGACCCGGCGGAAGCACGTGCGCGAGCGAGGAGTGCCAGCGCGCGAGCCGAGGGGCAGCCGATGGCGAGCGCGCGTCGTTGCGTCATGTTCCGGATACTAACGGTATTCGGATTCCAGCGGTACCCCGAATTGGTAGACTGCCGCCGTGGGCCGGATCACACGCAAGGAGTCGCACGCGCAGACGCGCGAGCGGCTGGTCGAGACCGCCCACCGGCTGTTCCTGGCCGACGGCTACAACGCGACCTCGCTCGACAAGGTGGCGGCCGAGGCGGGGTTCTCCAAGGGCGCCGTCTACTCCAACTTCGCCACCAAGCACGAGCTCGGTCTCGCCGTCCTCGACGTCCTGCACCTCGAGCGCGCTATGTCGCTGGCGCAGGCGGTGCTGGCCGCCGAGTCGGTGGACGACCGGCTCGATGCGTTCGCGCGGTGGGCAGACGCCAACATCGGCGACGTCGGCTGGACCGCCCTCGAGGTCGAGTTCGCGACCAGCAACCGCCACGTCGCCGGCGTCAACGGCGCCCTCGCCAGCCGTCGCCGCGAGCTCACCTCGTTGATCGCCGACATGATCGACCAGCAAGCCGCGGACCTCGGCCTCCGGCTGCCGATGCCGGCCGAGGCCGCCGCTGTCCAGCTGCTGTCGCTCGGCATCGGGCTCGGCGTGCAACGCGCCTTCGACCCCGAGCTGCCGATCACGAGTCTGGTCGACCTGCTGCGGTCGTTCCTCGACCGCGCGACGCCGGCGAGGTGAGGCCTCGATTCACGGGCGCGAGGTCAGGGCCGGACCTCGTAGACCGCGTTGAACGGCGTCTCCGCGGCCCGACGGAACCGGGTGAACCCCGCCTCCTCGGTGACCGCGCGGGTCCGCGCCTCGCCGGCCTGGGCGCCGAGCGCGAGGCCGACCTCCTGGCTGAGCGAGTTGGGCACGCAGAGCATCGTCGAGGCCGAGTAGAAGATCCGGCCCACCGGGTTGAGGTTGTCCTCCAGGTTGTCGGCCGCGTTCGGCTCGACGAGCAGCCAGGTGCCGTTGTCGGCGAGGGTGGAGCGGACGTACGCCGCAACGCCGACCGGGTCGCCCATGTCGTGGAGGCAGTCGAAGAACGTCACCAGGTCGTAGCCGCTGCCGGAGAAGGTGTTCGCGGTGGCGACCTCGAACGTGCAGCGGTCCGTCACGCCGGCTTCGGCCGCTGCCTTGCGGGCCGCCTCGATCGACGGTGCGTGCACGTCGCTCCCGACGATCGTCGCGTTCGGGAAGGCCTTCGCCATCAGGATGCTCGAGGAGCCGTAGCCACAGCCGACGTCGGCCACCCGGGCGCCGGTCTCGAGCTCGGCGACGACACCGTCCAGCGCGGGAAGCCACGCGTCGACCAGGTTTCCGATGTAGTTCGGCCGGAAGAACCGGTCGGTGCCGGCGAACAGGTCGTGGTTGTGCTCGCCCCAGCCGACACCGCGGCCGGTGCGAATTGCCTCGGCGACCAGGTCGATGTCGGCGATCGTCGAGGCCGCCAGCTGCAGCCCTCCGGGCGCGAACAGCGGGTTGTCGGGGCTCGTCAGCGCGAACGCCTGCTCCTCGGTGAGCCAGAACTCCTTCGTCGCCGGGTCGTACTCCGCGTAGCCGCTCGCCGCCTGGGCGGCCAGCCACTCGGCCAGGTAGCGCTCCGGGTACCCGGTCCGCTCCGCGAGCTGCCCGGCAGTCACGGGTCGGCTGTCACCCATCGCGACGTACAGCCCGAGCCGGTCGCCCATCAGGACGGTCGAGGCGTGCAGCACTGCTCCGAGGTCGCCGGCGAACCGGCCGACGAACTCGTTGAGACGGTCTTCGTTGATGGCCATGGTGGGATTCCTTACTGGGTGCTGGTGTGGACAACGCCCACCGTCCGGGAACCTGATAGCGGTGCCGTAGCGACGGCATAGCGGAACGGGCACGATGTCGGCATGGAGATCGACCTGCTCGGGAGGTTCGCCGTGCGCCACGGCGGGCGGGTGGTCGATGCTGCGGAGTTCGGCGGACGGCGGGTGCGTGAGCTGATCCGGATCCTCGCGGCCGAGCGTGGGCGCGTGGTCTCCCGGGATGCACTGATCGAGGCGCTCTGGGGAGATCAGCTTCCCGCCGACCCCGCGACCAACCTCAATGTGGTGGTGAACCGGGCTCGGCGAGCGCTGGGCGAGCGCGACGTGCTCCAGACCGTTGCCGGCGGCTACCTGCTCCGGGACGGGACGGACATCCTGGTGGACGCCGAGCACTTCGAGGAGCTGGTCGGCAAGGCCCGGGTCGAACAGGCCCGGGGCCACGATGGCGCCACCGCCTCCGCGGCGGGAGCTGCGCTGGACATCTGGGACGAGCCGCTCCGCGAAGACGCCTACGCCGACTGGGCCCGGCCGCACCGGGACCGGCTCGAGCGCCTCCATCAGGACGCGCTGGAGATCGGCGCTGACGCACTGGTGGCGACCGGGCGGGCCCAGGAGGCCGTCGCGCTGGCCGTGCAGGCGGTGGCCTGCCAGCCGCTGCGCGAGGCGGCGCGGCTGCTCCTGGTCCGGGCGTACGCCGCCGAGGGTGATCAGGCTGCTGCCGTAGCGGCCTACCTCGACCTGCGCCGGGTCCTCGCCGACGAGCTCGGCATCGATCCGTCTCCGGAGGCCGTGGCACTGTACGAGCGGCTGCTGCGCGGAACCCTGCCGGCCCGCACGACGGCACCGCGGCGGCCGAGTCCCGACCTCCCTCCCATGGTCGGGCGCGACCACGAGCTCGACGAGCTGCTCGCCCTCGGCGTCCACCAGCGCATCGCGGTCGTCTCCGGGCGTTCGGGCTGGGGGAAGTCGCGACTCCTCGACGCCCTCTGCGCTCAGTCGGACCGGCCCGTCCTGCTGGCCCGCGCGCTGCTGCCCGAGCGGGACGAGCCGTGGAGCCTGGCACGGACCCTGGTGCGAGCGCCGCCGACCGCAGCGATTGACGTGCTCGGACTCCTGGGCCCCACCACCAGCGCGGCCATGGCCGACGTGCTGCCGGACCTCGGGGCAGCGAGCGCCGACCTCGACCTGCAGTCGCGGCGAGCCCTGATCCTGCAGGGTCTGCTGCGGATCGTCGAGGCGACCGCACCGTCACTCGTCGTCGTCGACGACCTGCAGTGGGCCGACTCGAGCAGCCTCGACCTGCTGGCGCTGCTGGCCGGACGGAGCTCGGACACCACCATGGTGGTTGCCTACCGCCCCGAGGAGGTGGCCGAGGACTCGCCCGTGGCCAGGCTCCTGGCGGTTGTCGGCGAGACGCGGCCCGTCGACGTACCGCTCGGTCCGCTCTCCGCCGATGCTCTGCAGCGCCTGGTCTCCTCGCCCCAGGTTGCCGCTGCGCTCGCCGAGCACACCGACGGGACGCCGTTCGCGGTGCTGCAGGTCGCACGCGACCTGGAACGGGAGGGGGCGCTGCGCCGCAACGCCGGCGGCGGCTGGGACTCGGTCCAGGAGCTGTCCCCGCATCGGGTCCGGGACCTGGCCCATGCCGGCCAGCGGAACGCGGTCTGGCGCCAGTTCGAACGGCTCCCGCGCGATGCCCGCGCGCTGCTTGCGGCTCTTTCGCTGCTGGGACGTCCGGCGCCGGTCCGACTCCTGTCGGCTGCTTGTGGGGTGACCGGCGACGACGCTCTCCGCGTGCTCCGCGACCTCGCTCGCACCCACCTGGTGCGCCATGACACCCACGGCTTCCGCGTCGATCACGACCTCGTCGGCGAGACGATCCGCGAGCGGCTCGACGCCGTCGCACGAGCGGGCCTGCACCATCGCCTCGCGGAGGCGATCGGCGAGGACGGCCCGGCGGATGAGCTGGCCCGCCACCTGGCGGGATCCGGAGATGCCGCGGCGGCCGCGGCGGTCTATGCCGAGGTATCCAGATCGCGCGTCGACCAGTTCGCGGACCAGGAAGCCGAGCAGCTGGCGTCCGACGGGCTCGCGCTGGACCCGCCCCCTCGGGTCCGAGAGGCGCTCCTGGAGGTGCGGGCGGAGACCCGGGCCCGGAGGGGTGAGTTCGACGTGGCCCGTGACGACCTGCGGGCCGCGCTCGGCACCACGACATCCGGCCCGGCGCGAGCCCGCCTGCTGACCCGGCTCGCCCAGCTGAGCTTCGGAGCCGAGGGCATGCTGCGGGCCGCCGAGCTGGCTGACCTGGCCCTCACGGAGGCCGGTGACGACCCTCGTGCGCGGGCGCATGCCCTCTACGTCCGTGCGCTCGTGGACCTGAACCTGGTCCAGTGGGCTGACGCCGAGACACACTTCGACGAGGCACTCAGTCTGTTCACCTCGTTGGGGGACGCCGCCGGGATGGCCGACATCGTCGAGGCCCGGGCGATGACTACCTTCGGTGACGGAGACGTCATCGGGGGTATCGAGCAGTTCGCCCGGGCCGCCAGGCTCTTCACCGACAGCGGCAACCTGCTGCGCGTGGTGTGGCCGCGGTCGATCCGGGGGCACGGCCTCCATTTCGCCGGTCGTCCGTTGGAGGGACTCGAGGAGACCAGCACGGCACTCGACCTCTCGCGCCGGCTCGGGTTCACCCAAGGTGAGGCGATGACGTTGTGGCACCACTCCGAGGTGCTGCTCGGGTGCGGACGCGCGAACGAAGCCCTCGAGCACGCTGAAGCCGGCCTGGCCCTCGGCCGGCGTCTCGACCACCGCGGGTCGATGGCCACCACGTCGCTTGCGGTGGGCCTCTCCCGAGCCGCCCTGAACGACCCCTTCGGCGCCATCGCCGCGTTCGAGGAAAGCATCGGGATCAGTGGCGAGGACCTCGTGATGTTCAAGTGCTGGGGACACGCGCGACTCGCGGTGGTGCTGCTCGGCCAGGATCGGCTCGACGAGGCCGCGAGCCACATCGACCAGGCCCTCGCGCTGGGCCCGAACCTGGTCGGGTACGAAGCCCGCCTTGCGCACTGCGCACTGGCGGTGCAGCGCGGCGACGCTGACGCGGGCTCCCTCATCGAGAAGGCACTGGCAGTCGCGGTCAGGGGCGGGCACGCCTTCACGGCGGCTCGTCTCGAGCAGCTGCGAGGCCTCGCGCCCTGATCCTGCGACAACCCGCAACCCCAGCGCAGGTCACCGCTACGGTGCGTGGATGGACCTCAGCCGCAGGGCGCTGATGCGGTCCGCCGCGCGTACGGCGAACCGGATCGGGGTGACGCCGGTCGAACGCTCGTCGTTGGCGCGGGCGGTCCAGCGCATCGGCGATCCGGGCGGGACAGCGGCACTGCGCAAGGCGATCGAGGGGAAGGTCGTGCTCGTGACGGGTGCGTCCTCCGGGATCGGCCGCGCGACCGCGCTCCAGCTCGGTGCCGCGGGCGCGATCGTGCTCCTGGTGGCACGCAGCGAGGACCTGCTCGACGCCGTCCGCAAAGACATCGCGGCCGGCGGAGGAGTCGCCCACGCCTTCCCGCGCGACCTGGCCGACCTCGATGCCGTGGACTCGCTGGTCGCGCAGGTGCTGGACACGCACGGCCACGTGGACGTCCTCGTGAACAACGCCGGCCTGTCGATCCGCCGGAAGGTGAAGCACTCGGCGGACCGGTTCCACGACTTCGAGCGGCCGATGGCGCTCAACTACTTCGCCGCGATCCGACTCGTGACGGGGCTGCTGCCCACGATGGTCGAGCGACGGAGCGGCCAGGTCGTCAACATCTCGAGCTGGGCGGTCCAGGTGCGGCCCTCGCGCTTCTCGGGCTACACCGCGTCGAAGGCGGCGCTCGAGGCCTGGTCGGACTGCGTCCAGGGCGAGGTGCTGGATGAGGGGGTCGTGTTCACCAACGTCCGGATGCCGCTGGTGCGGACCCCCATGATCGAGCCGACGAGGATCTACCGGCGGATCCCCGCGCTCTCGCCGGAGGAGGCGGCCGCCGTGGTCTGCGACGCGATCGTGAGCCGGTCGCGCCGGGTCAGCCCCCTGGCCTCCCGCTTCATCAGCATCGCCGAGGCGATGAGCCCGAGCGCCGGCGACCGGATCCGGAAGAACGCGGTCTGAGCGCCGGGAACAGCCACTTCACCTGAGCCGTCCCCGGCCGACCTGTCACGCGTCGTCCACGGTGCCGTGACGCCGCAACAGCGACCTTCTCCTGTGTCCGACAAAACAGATCGGACCGACCGTGGGAAGGGCGGATGACCGTGATCGTCGAAGCAGCTCCCAGATTCGCGCCGCCCGTGCCCGCGGCGCCCGATCCGGCGCTCACTCGAGCGGGCGGGATCGTCCGCTGGAGTGACGACGAGGTCGCCCGGATGAACCTACCCGTCGAGGACGTGCCCGTGGTCTCCGTGGGCGGGGGCATCGGCTCATTCGTCACGGTGGACTATCTCCGCATCGCCGGCGGGCTGGGGGTCGACGACATCCGCGTCGTGTCGAACCTCGACCACCCCTGGCAGACCTACGAGCACCTGACCCGGGTGTCCCAGATCCCTCGTCACGAACGGATCCGCTCCGACTCGGCCTCGCGCCCCGACAACCTGTGGGGCTACCCGTCCTACGCACT
This sequence comes from uncultured Actinomycetota bacterium, assembly GCA_963766035.1. Taxonomy (GTDB): domain Bacteria; phylum Actinomycetota; class Actinomycetes; order Propionibacteriales; family Nocardioidaceae; genus Nocardioides. The sequence goes on from CAVXYP010000001.1 coordinate 80,689, forward strand.
GCAGGAGACGCTGGACAGCAAGTCCCTGCGGCCGCTGCTGCACGTGTTCGTCGAGCCCTTCCTCACCGGCTACTACACCCCGGAGCTCGGCCGGGTGTTGTCGGGCATCGAGCGCGAGGCCAACCGGATCCGCTACCCCGAGATGCTCGTGCGTGGTGTCGGCACGCTCGTGCGGCACCGGGTGGATGGTGGCTACTTCGTGGTGGTGGCGGGAGATGCCACGGGGTCGCCGACCCGGGTGCTGCGCTGCCGCGACGTCCACCTGGCTCTGGGCTACTCGGGCCTGGCCTTCCAGCCGGAGCTCCAGCGGCTCCGGGTCGAGCACGGTGACCACTGGAACCTGGTCAACGCCTACGAGGACCATGAGCACCTCTATGCACGGCTCCGCAAGACGCCGGGCACCGTCGTCGTTCGCGGCGGCGGCATCGTCGCCTCCAGGATCCTCGAGCGGCTGGTCACCGAACGCCGCGAGCACGGGGCCGAGGTCCAGATCGTGCACGTGCTGCGCACGTACGTCGAAGGCGCGCACGGCCCGCACCCGTGGGCCCGCCGGCCGGGAGCGGACGGCTTCGCGTTCCAGGGGTTCAACTACCCCAGGTCCGCCTGGGGCGGGCAGCTGCGCGCGGCGATGGCCAACGCCGACGAGAAGCGCCGCCTCCAGCTGTACGAGCAGATCGGTGGCACCACCACAGCCCGGCGGCCGAAGTGGCGTCGCCAGCTCAGGCGGGCCCGGGCCGAAGGCTGGTACCACGCCCGTCCGGGAGTGATCGAGGACGTCGTCCGCCTCGAGGACGGACGGCTGCGGTTGCGCGTGGCCGGAATCACCTCCACCACCGAGATCGCCGCCGACGCCGTCATCGACTGCACCGGACTCGACCCGGACGTCCGTGGTCACCGGATCCTCGACGACCTCCTCGACCGCGGAGGCGCGGGCCTCAACATGCTCGGCCGGATGGATGTCGAGCCGACCTTCGAGCTGCGGGGCGCTCGCAGCGAGATGGGCTGCGTCTACGTCACCGGTGCCGCCGCTCTGGGTGGCTACTTCCCCGGCGTCGACACCTTCCTCGGGCTGCAGCTGGCCGCCCAGGACGTGGTGGACGACATCGCCCGCCGCGGGCACTGCCGGACCCTCACCCCGGGTCGATCGCTTCGCCATTGGCTGCGCTGGGTGCGCGGCCGGTCCATCTGACACCCCAACTCAAGGAGGGCAGCATCCATGGTGCCAACGTTCTTCGGGCGGATCCAGACCCGCCTCTTCCTGCTGGCGTTCGTGGGCAGTCTGGTGACGCTGTTCGTGACTCCGATGCTCGCGATGCCCGGGCCGATGACCGAGGTGTACCGCGCGACGTTCACGATCCTCGTCGCCGTCGCCGTGATCGGGATCGGCTGGGAGCTGGTCTACCACCTGCTCATGCAGTGGCGCTGGGAGAAGGACTGGCCCATCGTGCTCGGGCTCGTGACGATGGTGCCGGAAGGCATGCTGCTCTGGTGGGCCCTCCAGCACGGCATGGTGCCGGGCATCCACGGCCTGATCCCCATCACGGCGTACGTCATCCACTTCAGCTCCGTCTGGGTCGCGGTGTGGCTGGTCGCCAACGGGCCGATGCGGGTGCCGTTCGTGCATTGGCGTTTCCGCGGTGGGAGGCTGCTGTGAGCTTTCTGCGGGTGGAGCCGCGTGACCCGGCACCCGACGGGCTGGTCGCCCGCGTCGGCGACGCCGTCCTGCTGGCGAGCAGCGGTCCGTCGGTGACGGCACTGGTCGACCGCGTGGAGTCCGCCGACGTTCGCGCCCTGCTCCGTGACGTCGCTGCCCACTCCCTCAGCGACCCGGACGTGCCTGTCGCGGCGGTGGTGCGGATCGACGACGGCGTCTCAGCGGGCGTCGCGGTCATCCTCCACGGCCCGGTCCAGGCAACGGTGAGCACCGACGACGGCCGGCGTGAGGTGATCGACGGCCGTGCGTCGATCACCGTCTCCGAACGTCACTTCACCGGTCCGGTCCGGTCGATCCACGCGACCCTGCACCCCGACGGCTTCGCCTCGTCGGTCGCCACCGGTCGCCCCACCGGTCGCCCCTCCGGTCGCCCCACCGGTCGCCATGGCGGCGACGCCGGTCCGGCTGGACGACGGCGTGGTGGCCGCCACCTCGGTCCTCGTGGTGTGCGCGGGCGATGGTGCCCCGGCCGCCGAGCCGGTCGACTCCCAGGCCGCCGAGGGCAGCGAGCTCATGGCGCCGCCGGTCGGAATCCGCTGCCGGTCCGGTCACCTCAACCACCCCGACGGGCTCTACTGTGCTGTCTGTGGGATCGGGTTGGCACAGAGCGGCGGGGTCCGGGAGGCGGGCACGCTCCCGCCCGCCGGCGTGCTGGTCGTCGACGACGGGTCGGTGCTCCCCATGTGTCGGCCGGTGATCTGCGGCTCGATGCCCGAGCAGGCCCACGAGGTCCAGGAGGGGACGGTCGACGGGATCCGGTTGCCGGGCGCGCTCCCCGTCCAGTGCCGCGTCGAGCCCACCGGGTGGGACGTCACCGTGACCAACGTCAGCGGCGCGAGCCTGGCCGTCCGGCACCGCGGGTCTGCGGAGTCCCATGACGTGTCGCCCGGCGACCGGGCCGTGCTCGAGCCTGGCGCGACGCTGGTCCTCGGGGAGCGATGGCTGAGGTTCGACACGCATCTCCGGCCATGACGGCACCGGGCGATCCGCGGGGACTGGCCAACGACGCACCTCTGCTGGCGGCGTGGCTGCGCTACCGGGACGACGTCGCCTCCGGTCGCCTGCACCCGTTCACGATCCCGGGGCACAAGCAGCGTACGGACCTGACCGGGGCGGTCGTCGACGGTGACATCCCGCTGTTCGGGGGCCTCGACACCGTGCGGCTCACCGCTGGAGCGCTGGCGGACGCCGAGGCTCGCGCGGCGAAGCACTGGCACGCGGACTGGTGTCGCTTCTCGGTCGGCGGGTCGACGCACGGCAACCAGGCGCTGGCGCTGGCCGTCGGTCGGCCGGGCGAAAGGGTCGTCGTGACCCGGACCCTGCACCGATCGCTCCTCGTCGGTCTCGCCTTGGCCGGTCTCGAGCCGGTGTGGGTGCGACCTCGCATCGACGAGCACAGCGGCCTCCCCGGCGCCGTCCCGGTCGACGACCTCGCCCGTGCCGTCGCCGACACCGACGGTCTCGCCGGGGTCTTCCTGACGGACCCGTCCTACGTGGGCACCTGCGGCCCCGTCGCCGACTACGCGGCCGTCGCCCATGCCGCCGGCGTGCCGCTGCTCGTCGACGCGGCCTGGGGGCCGCACTTCGGTGCCCACCCCGACCTCCCACCGTTCCCGCTCGACGCCGGCGCCGACGCCGTCGTGATCAGCGCGCACAAGGTGCTCCCCGCGATGAACCAGGCGGCCGTGGTCCTCGCCCGCACGTCGCGGTCCGGCGGCCTGCTGTCCGAGGACCGGCTGCGGTGCGGCTTCGAGGCGGGCAACACGACCAGCCCGTCGGGGTCGATCCTGGCCAGCACCGACGCGTCCCGGGCGCTGCTCGAGCGCGACGGTGCCGAGCTCTGCGCCGGACTCATCGCCGCGGTGTCACGGGCGCGAGCGCGACTCCGTGCCGTCCCGGGTGTGGAGGTCCTCGAGAGCGACCTCGGCGGCGCGACGGCGGTGGACCCGACCAAGCTGGTCATCTGCCTGTCGGGCACGGGTGCCAACGGTGTCGAGATCGGCGAAGACCTGGACGAGCAGGGCCTGCCCGTGGAGATGGCCGACCTCGACACCCTGGTGCCGATGCTGACCCTGGGCGAGCCTGCGGAGACCGTCGACCGGCTTGCCGACGCGATCGCCGTCGCTGTGGAGCGCCGGCGCGGGCAGCCGCGCCCCTCGGTTCCCGCCGCGGCCTGGCGGGTCGAGGCGACAACCGCGATGCAGCCCCGGGAGGCGTACTTCGCGCCACGCCGGGCCACCCCGCTCGCCGAGGCCGAGGGCATGATCAGTGCCGAGCTGATCGCGCCGTACCCGCCCGGGGTCCCGGTGCTCGCTCCGGGTGAGCTGATCACCCGCGAGGCCGTGTCGTCGCTACTCGCGACGGTCGAGTACGGCGGCCGGATCGCGTACGCCGCCGACCCGTCGCTGGCGACCATCCAGACCGTGCGGGCCGAGGCGACGCCGGTCGACCGCGGCACCACGCCAGTGTCACGGTCGTGCGACGACCTGAAGCGGATCGTGTGAGTGACCCACTCGTCACGACCGAGGAGACCGTCCGATGTCCCACCCCTCCGCCCGAATCCGGGCCCGGTTCCACGACCTCGCGGCCTCCACGGTGGCCGCCAACGCCGACAAGTGCTACCGCAACGGCACCTTCGACTACGCGAGCTGGCAGGCGATCGCCGACAGCGGGATCTGGCGGCTGCCGGTCCCGCGACACTTCGGAGGATCCGACGGCACCTGGTGGGACTTCGTCGCCGCCTTCGAGGGCATCGCCTCCGGTGGCCGCGACCTGGGGTTCAACCTGTCGATGGTCGCCCAGGCCGGCCTGATCCGGTCGCTGATGAGGTACGGCACCGAGGTGCAGATCGAGCGGTTCCTGCCCCGGCTGATGTCGGGCGCGATCGGCGCGACCGCGCTGACCGAGACCCGCGGGGGTTCTGACGTCGCGCGGACCGAGACCGTCGCCCGAGCCACCGACGACGGCTACGTGCTCAAGGGCATGAAGGACCACATCACCCACGGCCCGATCACCGACATCACCCTCGTGCTCGGCCGGGTGCCGGCGCTCGGGGCACGGGACATCTCGCTGTTCCTCGTCGACAGCGACCTCCCGGGGGTTCGCCGCGGGGCACCTGAGGACATGCTGGGCAACCGGACCAGCCCCACCGGCCCGGTCCAGTTCGATCACGTCGCCCTCGACCGGCACGCCCTGTTCGGCCGGCCGGGCGGCGGGCTCGAGCTGATCTACGACACGATCAGCCTCGACCGGCTGCTGTACGGCGTCGCGGCAGCGGCATTCCTCGAACCGGTCCTCGACGAGGCCATGGACTTCACCGAGCAACGCGTCGCCTTCAAGAAGCCGATCGCGACGAACCAGTACGTCCAGGGCCGGCTCACCGACATCAGGTTCGGGATCGAGACGGTCCGGTGGACGTCGTACGCCGCGCTCAATGCGGTGCTCGACCAGCGGCCCGAGGCCTCGATGCTGTGCTCGATCGCGAAGTACCACGGCTCGGAGCAGCTGCTGGCCGGCACCCAGAACGCGATCCGCCTGCTCGGGCATGTCGGCTACATGACGGGCCCGGCGGCCCGGCGCTTCCTCGACGGCCTCGGCACCATCATCGCCGGCGGCACATCGGAGATGCAGCGCAAGAACGTCTACAACCAGATGGTGGCCCTGCGGGCGCAGGCTGCCGCAGTTCGCGACATCGCGCCGGTCGCATCGATCACGGAGCGGGCGGCATGACGACGCTGCCCGCGCTGTCGACGCTGCACGAGGCCCGCCCCACGTTCGATGTCGGCGCGACCGGACGGCTGGTCCGCCCGGTCGAGGACGCACACCTGGCGACGGCGTGGGAGAACGAGCTTCCGGTGCTGTCGACGCCGATCCTCCTGTGGTGGGCCGAGCTGGCCGCCATGGACGCGGTGTCCGGCGCGATCAGCCCGCCCTGGATGACCGTCGGAGCCCACCACGACGCCGCGCACCTGGCGCCGACCCTGGCGGGTGTCGACGTCGAGGTCACTGCCCGACTGGTCGCGGCCGACGGCGGGCTTCTCACCTTCGAGGTGACCGCTCACGACGGCACCCGCGAGGTCCTGACCGGACGACACACCCGCGGGGTGGTCCACGCCGAGCGGTTCCGGGACCGGAACGGCATCCCGTGAGCCCCGCCATCGTTGATGTCGGCACGGTGGGGCCGGTCGCGAGCGTCGCCCTCCAGGTGCTGGTCCTGCTTGCCGCCGCCCTTGCCGGCGGGCGGGCGGCGGCGGCGCTCCGTCTGCCCACCGTGATCGGTCAGCTCTTCGGGGGACTGGCCCTGGGCCCCTCCGTGCTCGGGGCGATCGCACCCGGACTCAACCAGACCCTGTACGGCGAGACGGACCAGCTGCGCGGACTCACCCAGGTGGCGGTGATCATCCTCGTCGGCCTCAGCGCGATGGAGATGTCCCCCGGCCGGCTGCGGACACGGGCACGCAAGATCGGACTGATCGTGCTGCCGTCCTTCGCGCTCCCCATGATGGTGGGTGTCGCGATCGGACTGTGGCTGCTGCCGGGCGGTCTGCTGGCAGGCATCGACGAGCCCCAGTGGCGGCTCGCCCTGCTTCTTGGCGCGGTCCTTGCCGTGTCCGCCCTCCCAGTGGCGGTCAGGCTCGTGCAGGAGCTCGGCGTGCACCGGCAGGACTGGTCGCAGACCACGATGGCGGCGGTCGTGGTGATGGACGCGCTCGTCTGGGTGGTCGTGGCGATCGCGCTCGGTTCCGACATGCCCTCGCTCGGCGCGCTGGGCCTGCTCCTCGGACTCACCGGGGTCGTGGTCTCCGTCTGGTTGGCGCGGCGCGTCAGGAGTGCCCGACGCCGGGCTGTCGCACACGCCTCGGAGCCGTCCACTGGTCGGGCCTCGGCTCCGGTCCTCCTGATTCTGCTGTGCGGTGCGGCTGCCTCCGGCCTGCTCGGCTTCGACGTCGTGCTCGGTGCGTTCCTCGCCGGCACTGTGGCCGCACGGAGACGTGCCGACCATGCCGCCGAGATCGAGCACCTCGAGGACGTGACCACCCGCTTCCTCGCCCCTCTTGCCTTCGGCGGCATGGGCCTGAGCATCGACCTGACCGCGCTGACGCCGGCGACGACGGCGGCCGCCGCCGTACTGATCGTCGCGGCGATCGCCGCGAAGATCGTCGGGGGCTTCGTCGGCGGTCGCCTGGCCGGATTCGATCGTCCCCAGTCGTGGGCGATCGGCAGCGTGCTGTCGGCGCGTGGCGCCATGGAGATCGTGCTGGCCGACCTGGCTCTGCGGGCCGGCCTTCTCGACGCGCGGTGGCACGCGATCGTGATGGCGATCGCGGTGGCCACCTCCATCCTGGCCGCACCGCTGGCGCGGCTCGCGATCGGTCGCGCCGAGGCCACCCTGACGGGCGTCGCACCACTGCGGCACCGCTCACGGGTCATGCAGTGTTCGGATGCGACCTTCCGGCCATCCCAGCCATCCCATGAGGAGGTCAGCCACGACATCGACCGGGCTGCCTGAGGCGACGTAAAGTAAAGGAAACGCCCGCGTCCGTCGACAGCACTCCCGGATTCCTCCCCGAGCGGATAGCCTCGAATTGCGGCCGCATTGCCGTTCGTCGCTGGCAACTCCACCAGTCGGCGCGGAAAAGCGGCCTCCAGTCGGACGCTTCTGCTCGGAGGGGATCACGACATGACCGCGACGCTCATGTTCGCCCCTGGCAGGACGGCGAGTGTCGTAGGTTCCGCAACGAGAGGAACGGCTCCTATGGATCACTCGATGTCGGACACTCCCGACGCCAGGCCACCCACCGGGCCACCCACCGGCCCGGCCGATGGCGCGAGCTATCCCTGTCGTGAGCTGGTTGAGCGGATCACCGACTATCTCGAAGATGCGCTTGACGAGCGCCAGCGCACCTTGGTGGAGGCACATCTGCAGCTGTGCAACGGGTGCGCCAACTATGTCGAGCACGTCCGCATCGTGATCCGCGCCAGCGAGGGGCTCGCCGAGCCTGATCGCCTCGACGAGGTCGACTCGGGCGTGATGGAGATCTTCCGCGACTGGGCACGGACGAAGCGGCCGGAGTGAGCTCCACACCCGCCGCTGCCGAGGATCTCGCCCGGGTCGAGAGCCTCCTAGAAGGATCTGAGACGGAGTTCCGCGAGCTGGTGTCCACCTGCCAGCCCGCCATGCTGCGCCTGGCCAACGTCTACGCGCCCAGCCCCGCCGTCGCCGAGGAGATCGTGCAGGAGTCGTGGGTCGCGGTCCTCGACGCGCTGCCCGACTACCGTGGTCACGCCCGGCTCCGGACCTGGATCTGCGGGATCCTGGTCAACATCGCCCGCCGCTACTCGCAGCGGGAGCGGCGCGCCGTGCCGCTCGCGAGCCTGGCGCACCAGGGCGATGGCGGCGACGAGCCGTCGGTCTCTCCTGACCGGTTCTTCTCCGATGGCGACGAGTTCGCCGGCCACTGGAAGTCGATGCCCAGCGACTGGTCGGCGGAGCCCGAGGTCGTCACCTTGTCCCACGAGCTCCGCGGCGTCGTCCGCGATGCGATCGATGACCTGCCGGAGCCGCAACGCATGGTGATCACGCTGCGCGATGTCGAGTCGTGGGACACCCACGAGGTCGCCGGACTCCTCGAGATCACCGACGGGCACCAACGGGTGCTCCTGCATCGAGCGCGCAGCAAGGTGCGCTGCGCGCTCGAGCAGTATCTCGGTCCCTGAGCCTGGCTGACCTGACCCCGCTCAGGCAGCCGCCCTGAGGGCCGGAGCCGGGGCGTCCAGGACGACATCCCCGATCAGGTCACCGACCTCACGCCATTCCTCGGGCGTCATCGTGATCGGAGGGAACAGCTTCAGAACGGCGCCGCCTCCACACGTCTCGGCGATCACCCCGGCGTCGTACAGCCGCTGCTGGACCGCGCTCGCCTCGGCGACGTCCTCGAACCGCAGGCCCTGCATGGTGCCGCGGCCGACCACGCTCACGCGGCCGGGTCGGGTTGCGGTCGCCTCCGCGGCGATCGTTCGCAGCGAGCTGCCGATCGCCCCGCCGAGCTCCCCGGCCGACTCCTCCAGCCCGTCGCGCCAGAGGTCGAGCGCCGCCGTTGCGGCGACGAACGCGAGGTTGTGCCCACGGAAGGTGCCGTTGTGACCGCCGGGCTCCCAGACGTCGAGCTGCCGGCGGATCAGCAGCATCGCCATCGGCAGCCCCATCCCGCTGAGCGACTTCGACAGGCACACGATGTCCGGCTCGAACTCGCGGACCCGGTCGGTGCTGAGCAGGGTCCCGGTGCGCCCGCAGCCGGCCTGGATGTCGTCCAGGATCAGGAGCGCGCCTGCGCCGGCGGCGAGCCGCTGCACCCGTCGTAGCCAACCGGCGCTGGCTGCATGGAGCCCGCCCTCCCCCTGCACGGACTCCAGCAGCACAGCGGCGGGCGGTGCGATGCCGCTACTGGGTCGCAGCATGTGGTCGAGCAGGTCCGCGGAGTCCAGACCCTCCAGCCGACGCTCGTACGGAAGGATCGTCACGTTGTCGAGGGGGACGCCGGCCGCCCGGCGGAGAGACTCGTTGGAGGTCGCGGCCAACGAACCCAGCGAGACCCCGTGGAACCCGCCGGTGAACGCGATCACGTTGGTGCGGCCGGTCACCTGCCGAGCCAGCTTGAGGGCGGCTTCGACGGCGAGCGTCCCGGCCGGGCCGGGGAACTGCATCACGTGGTCCATGCGCCGCGGCGCGAGGACGTCGGCTGCGAACCGCTCGATGAACTCCGCCTTCGCCTTGGTGTGCAGGTCCAACGACTGCACCGGCCCACCCGCAGCCAGATAGTCGGTCACCCGCCGCACCAACGGCTCGGGATTGTGCCCGTAGTTCAGCGCACCGGCACCGCACAACAGGTCGACGTAGCGCCGACCCGACGTGTCCCACACGTGGTGACCGGCGGCGCGCTCGATCACGAGCGGGAAGTCGCGACAGTAGCTGCGGACGGATGACTCGTGCCGCGCGAAGATGTCTTGCTCGGTCATGCTCACTCCCTGTCGTTCCAGGTCCGGGTGGTCACGCGGCCGCGAACGCAGCAAGGGCCTGTTCCTCCAGCACCCGGGCATGCGCGGCGTCGCGGCCGATCACCATGTAGTCGACGAGGCCGGTCCGGGCCACGTCCTCGATCGCCACGATGACGCCGGTGCCGTCGGCAGGGTCGAAGCCCACGCCTGCCTCGTCCAACGTCTTGAGCGCAGCCGAGAAGTCGCCGACCTCCACCCAGTTGTAGGTGAGCACGACGCGCGACCGCAGGTAGTCGTCCCCGACCAGCGTCCGGGCGAGGTAGTCGATGTTGGTGCAGCAGCCCATCCGGCCGTTCACCTCGTTGAAGAACAGCTGCCCGTCCTCGGTGACGATCGAGTCGATGTTCATGTAGCCGACGAATCCGCGGCGGCCGGCCTCCCGGGCGAGGTTCATGCTGTGAGCGGTCATGTCGGCCAGGTGCGACGCCGACATCCGCTGACCGGGGATCTCGAACCCGATGAAGGTCGGCTCCATGCGCATCTCGCCGAAGTTGAGGAACGCGGGCGACCCCAGCGGGCCAGGCACCCACAGCTCGCTGTAGTAGACCTCGGCGGCGCGGTGGTAGGCCTCCACGACCACCCGGGTGGTGCGCTGCACCGCCAGGTCCGGCCACAGCTCTGTCGCCAGCGCGTCGAGATCGGTGTCGTCCGTGACGGCCCGCACGTGCGATGCGCCGGTGAGCGACTGCTCGCCGAAACGAGTCACCGCGGTGTTGCCGGCACCACCGGAGTTCAGGTCCTGCTTGATGATGACCCGGCCGGTCTCCGGAAGCAGCACCCGCAGGGCCCGCGCCAGCTCGCGAGGAGTGGTCGCGATGCGACCCGAGGGAACCGGGGCACCGGTCGTCGAGGCCAGCTGACGGAAGAGCACCTTCGAGTTGAAGGACTCTGCGCCGCCGTCACGGAGGAACCCCCGGGTGCTCGTCGACGTGCCCTCGTCCAGGGCGTGCAGGGGCAGACCGAGGTCGTCGGCGAGCGCCATCACCGGGCGGTCGATGAAGTAGGCGACGATGCTCCAGTCACCGGCGAGGTCGTTGCTGCGCTCGCGGATCGCGTCGGCGACGAACCCGTCGCCGATGCTCTCGTCGTTGAGGATCAGCTGGCAGCTGTCACCCTCCCGAGGAACCACCACGTTGGCTGCGGTGAGGTGGCGACCGAGCAGGCGGTTGACGTAGTCGATGTACTCCTGGGAGACCGAGTGCGGGAGCACGACCAGGTCGTCGTCCTCGGCCATGACCAGCAGTCGGTCGCAGCACATCGAGCTCAGTGCGTGGATCTCCGGGGGCATGTCGCAGCCGCACATGCTGTCGCTGTCGACGTTGGCGATGATGATCTTCGGCATGGGATCAGCACTTCCTCTTCGTGGTGGGTTGCGGTCGTAGGAATGAGTTGGGGTCGGATCTCTCGATCCCGAGGACGTCATCGAGGGCGGCGGTGAACCTTTCGACCAGCGCCCCCACCTCGCCCTCGGTGATCGTGAGCGGCGGTGCGATCAGCACCGTGTACTGCACCGGACCGGTGCCGGCTGGATAGAGCACGAGACCGGCGCGCATCGCGGCGGCGACGAGCTCCGCGGCGCGGACGCCGCCGTCGGAGGGCAGCCCGCCGGGACGGGTGAACTCGATCCCGAGCAGCAGCCCGCGGCCACGCAGGTCGGCACTCACCTGGGGCCGGGCCGCCAGCACCTCGCCCAGACGGCGCCGGAGCTCGGCGCCCACCGTGCGAGCCCGGGCGGGCAGGTCGTGCTCCACCGTGTAGCGGACGACCGCATCACCGACGGCGGTCGCGAGCGGATTCGCCGCGAAGGTGTGTCCGAGAGGGAATCGCCCCGAGCCTCCTTCGAGCACGCGGTGGATCCGGCTGCTCAGGAGCAGGGCCCCGAGGGGCACGTAGCCGGCGCTCAGGCCCTTGCCGAGCACCATGAGGTCGGGGGTCACCTCCGCCTCGTCGCAGCCGAACCACTCGCCCGTCCGACCGAGTCCGGTGATCGTCTCGTCGGCGATCAGCAGGACGTCGTGCTCGCGGCAGATCCGCTCGACCTCTGCCAGGTAGCCGGCTGGCGCGGGGACCGCCCCGCCCGACGCACCGACCACGGGCTCGATGACGACAGCCGCCACCCGGTCGCTCCCTGCCCGGACGATCTCCTCCTCGACGGACTTGGCGCACTGCAGCGCGCAGCTGCTCGGCAGTCGCCCGAAGGGGCAGGCATGACAGTTGGCGGCGGCAGCACGCGGCCAGGCCGGCAGGACCGACTCCACGGTCTGGCGCCGGGCCGGGTGGCCGGAGAGCGCGACGGCGCCCAAGGTCGCCCCGTGATAGCTGTCGTCGCGACTGATGAGGACGGTCTTCTCCGGCCGCCCGAGCTCCTGCCAGTACTGGAGCGCGAGCCGCAGCGCGGCCTCGACCGCCTCCGAGCCGCTGTTCGTGAAGAAGACGTGGTCGAGGTCGCCCGGCGCGAGGCCGGCGAGCCGGCGCGCCAGCCGTTCGGTCGGGTCCGTGGTGAACTGGGTGCGATAGGCAAAGGTGAGCCGCCCGGCCTGCTCGACCATCGCGTCCACGATCTCCGGCCGGCCGTGGCCCACGTTGACCACGAGGGCACCCGCACAACCGTCGATGTAGTCCTTGCCGTCGGCGTCCTTGATGACGCTGCCGGATGCCGAGACCGCCTTCGGATACTGCGCCGCGAGCTCCGGGTACAGGACCGCCGAGCCGGTCATCGCGGGACCCCCGTGCCCGGCTCCGACCACCGGACGAGCGCGCCACCGGCGCTCATGCCCCCTCCGACACCGACGAACGCGACCAGGTCCCCGGCACGGATGCGTTGCGAACGGACGGAGTCGTGAAGGGTGAGGGGGATCGACGCGGCCGCGGTGTTGCCGTAGCGCGGGCAGCTCAAGTGCAACCGGTCGCCCTCGATCCCGAGGTCGGCGAAGCACGCGGTCAACAACCGTGCGTTCGCCTGGTGCGGTACGACGTGGTCCACGTCGTCGAGGGTGACCTCGGCCTCTTTCAACAGGTCCTCCAGCACCAGCGGCACGACCCGCTCGACGTAGTCCCGCACCTCGCGGCCGCGCATCGCGAACCGGTCCTCGCCGGCGGCCAGCGACGCGGGCGTCAGCGGCGCCCGGCTGCCACCGCCGTGCACGCCGACCAGGCCGTTCAGATGCCCGTCAGAGCGGAGCATCGTGGCGAGCACGCCCTGCGGCTCGGGCACCGGGCCGAGTACGACGGCCCCCGCCGCGTCGCCGAAGAGGACGCTCGAGCGGTGGTCGAGCGGGTCGATGATCCGGGAGTAGGTGTCGGCCCCGAGAACGAGGGCGAACCGACGACGCGCGTCCGAGCCGAGCATCGAGCGGGCGACGTCGAGGGCGTAGACGAACGAGGTGCAGACCGAGTTGACGTCGAACGCCGCGGCGTTGACCGCTCCCAGGCGATGCTGGACCAGGCAACCGGTCGCCGGCTGGGGATGGTCCGGCGTGGAGGTGCCGACCACGATCACGTCGATCTCCTCGGGGTCGACGCCGGCGTCGGCGAGCGCTTCCCCGGCGGCCTCGATCGCCAGGTCGCTGGTTGCCAGGTCGGAGTGCAGGTAGCGGCGCTCGAGCACACCCGTGCGCTCCCCGATCCAGTCCGCGCTGACCGGCAAGGTGCGGGCCAGGGTCTCGTTGTCGACGACCCGCGGGGGGACCGCTGATCCGGTGCCGATGATTCCTGTGCGCATGGGAGTCTCCTTGTCGTGGTGGCTCGTGGTGGCTCGTGGTGGCTCGTGGTCGCCCGTGGGTCACCGGGCGGCGATGCCGAACGGGGCCGCCTGGCCGCCGGCACCGAACGGCGCCAGGTCGAAGACGTCCTCGGTGCCGAGATGGGTGAGGCGTCCGTCGGACTCGACCCGGAAGCTGTAGAGCTGCCCCAGGAACGAGTTCAGCTGGTAGAGGTAGCGGCCGTCCTGGCTCAGGACGAGGTCGGTGACGCCGTCCTCGACCACGTTGTCCGTGACGTCGACCCCGTCGGGCGAGGTCGCCGAAGGGTGCGCCAGGGTCAGCCGGCCGTCTGCCGCCACGGAGAAGGCCGAGATGGCCCCTCCCTCGAACGGGCTGGAGGCGAACGCGAACCGCTGGTCGTGGGTCACGACGATCCAGCAGGTGTCGGTCTGGTAGTCGGCGACCGTCTCACCGACCCGAGTCAGCTCCCCGTCCTCGACTCCGTAGACCGCCACGCCGCCGCCACCCGGGTTGGTGTAGCCGCCGTTCTGCTCGGTGGTGAGGAGCACGCCGTCCCTGGTGAAGGTGAACCCGAAGGGGCCGGCGCCGGTCGGGGCGATGACACTCTTCTCGCCCAGGGTGCCGTCCTCCTTGACCGGGAAGGAGACGAGGGCACCCGCCGTGCCGTCCTCGACCTCGGCGACGCGCTCGGAGACGACGAGGCTCTCACCGTCCGGCGCGAAACCGACCTGCGCGCAGCCGGACTCGGCCGGACCGCTCAGCTCCCGCGTCGAATCCGGGATCGGCGTGAGCGCACCGGTTCCCGAGACCCGGAACCCCGTGATCGTCGGGGTCCCACCGTGGGCGCAGTTCTCCAGGGCGCCACCATCGCCCAGCAGCAGCCGCCGATCGACCTCGCCGCTGTTCAGGACGTAGAGGAGTCCGTTGCTCACGGTGACGCTGACCGGACGGGAGCCACCGGTCGGCGTGACCGACAGCCGTTCCAGGTGGTCCGCATACACGCGAAAGACCGTGATCGAGCCGCTCCCGGCATTGACCACGAACAGCAGCTGGGCGTCGTCGATCGACCCCGGTCGGCGAGGCCTCACCCTGCTCGGTGCCGAGCACGACGCCCTGAGCACTGTCCTCGAAGCTGCCCGTGCCCGAGCCACCCGTCTGGTAGCGACCGACCTCGCGCAGCGCGCCCTTGGGGTCGCGGGCGAAGGCCACGATCTCGTTGACCCCCGGATCGTTCGACTGCAGGAAGACCGACGCCTGGCGCAGGTCGACGACGCCGGGAGGAAGGTTGTCGTCGTTCTGCGGAACCGCGGGAACGGCCTCGGTCTCACTGGCCGCGTCGTCAGCGCTTGCTGGCGCGGCGCTGGCGAGCGGCAGGGTGCCGCCGCTTCCGGATCGCGCGAGGAACGCGGTCACCAGCGCGGTCAGGACGACCAGCGCAACGGCGCCGAAGACCAGGTGCCGGCGCGGGCGACGCGCACGAGGGGCAGGGACCGTCGACGCCCAGCGCGGCGGCTGCACCGGCGGTGGGGTCGAGTGGTCCCGTTGGCATCCACATCCCACGGGCGTGGGCTGTGCATCGCTGTCGGCGGAGGTGCCGGTGGGGCGGTTCTCTTCTGACATCAGAACTCCTCGAGTCGGGAAGGTCCGACGACCCTGGACGCCGCGGAGTGTCACGCCAGTGACTGCCGAGTCACTGGCGAGTCACGGTGGCGTCGCAGCCTCGGGGCAGCGGTGCCGATGTGAAAAATCTCGCGGCGAGCTGTAACGAACCGACTGCCCGATGTCACTCAGCGGGTGCATGACGAGGTCTGCTCGGGCGGACAAAGGCATTGCACGTCCAGCGGTTCTTCGTCCACATCCTTAAACCTTCGAGGAGTAGGCGGAAGACGATGAGTGCCACGACAGAGACCGTCGAAACGACGAACCCGTCCCCCACCCAGATCCCGGACGGCGAAGTCTCCGAACCGCGCGGCGTGCGCGCCTATGCCGGTGTGATCACCAGCCCCGGCGTGCCGGTGTGGGCGGGGGTGGTGCTGTGCCAGCGACTGCCCATCGCCATGAGCCCGCTCGCGCTGGTGTACGTCGGACACGCAGCCACCGGGTCGTACGGCACCGGCGCGCTGCTGGCCGGTGTCTTCGCGCTCGCCGAGGCGGTCGCAGCCGGACCGGCCGGTCGTCGGTTCGACACCCACCGCGCCGGACCCGAGCTGCGGTGGGTCCTGGCCATCCAGGCGGTCGCGCTCGGACTCCTTGCCCTTCCTCTCGTCGGAACCGCACACCTGCCGGTCCCGGCGCTGATCCTCCTGACAGCCGTCGGTGGCGCGATCGCCTCCGGCGCCCATGGCGGCATGAGGTCGCTTCTGCTGCGCACCGTCCACCCCTCGGTGCACCAGGCGGCGTTGAGCCTCGAGGCGACGACAACGACGCTGCTGTGGGCCGTGGGCCCGGCGATCGTCGCCGGACTCGCCAGCGTGTCCGGGCCGCTCGCTCCGATGGTGCTCATCGCCGGGATCGCCCTCGTCGGTTCCGTCCTCGCCCTCGCGATCCGTGACAGCGGCCCCAGCGCCGACGACGAGTCCACCCACCAGGGCGGCCGGGTCATCGCGCGGATCTGGCCGGCACTGCTGCAGGAAGGTGCGGTCCTGCTGTGCGTTGGCGCCGCCTACACGGCCCTGCCTCCGCTGCTGGCCGAGACCTCGGTCAACCCCGACTGGGCCGGTCCGCTGCTTGCCGGCTTCGCCGCCGCCGGCATCATCGGCGGGCTGGCGTACGGCACCCGCAAGTGGCCGGGCGCCTACCGCACCCACAGCGCCGTGCTGGTGCTCGCGCTGACCCTCGCCATGGCCCTCGCGGCCGCGCCCCTCGGCCTTGCTGCCCTCGTCGTCTTCATGCTGCTTGCGGGACTGGTCGGGACCCCGGCTCTGACTGCGCGAGCCGCGGGCGTCCAGCAGCTGTTGCCGGAGTCACGCTGGGCGACCGGCTTCTCGGCGCTCTACGCCTCAGGCGGCGTGGGCTTCGGCGTCGCGGGCGCGGTCACCGCCGGCCTGGTCGACTCGACCAGCGCCCGAGCCGCCCTGGCCTGCTCGGCGTTGCTCGCCGCGACCGTCGTCGTCATCAGCTTCATCGCCGAGCGCCGCATGAAGGTCTGACCAGCAGAGCGCACCCCTCACGCCAGTCCCCACACGATCCAGCACGAGAACAAAGGAGAAGACCATGGCAATCGGCACCACACTTCCGATTGATACCGAACCGCACGTCGTAAACCAGCCGACCGCCGCCGCAGCCACGGCGGAGATCCTTTCCCTCCCGCTCGCCCGCGACCGCGCACCTCGCCCTACGACCCTCGACACCGAGGCCCTGACGGAGACCCTGGCCCCGGTGATCCCGCTCTCCGACGCCCCCGCTGCCGGTCATCCCGAGACCGCGATCAGCCTGCGCCTGATCGGCGGCTTCGAGCTGCTTCACTGCGGTCGGCCGGTGCGCGTGAGCCCGACCAGCCAGCGACTGCTGGCCATCCTCGTCTGTCACGACCGACGCCTCGACCGATCCCGCCTGGCCGGGTTGCTCTGGCCCGATGTCACGGAGGCTCGGTGCCGCGGCAACCTGCGCACGGTCGTCTACCGGCTGCAGCGGTGCGCGCCGGGGCTGCTGGTCAACGACGGCGACGAGGTCTCGCTCCTCCCGGAGATCGAGGTCGACCTGGAGACGGTGACGTCGATCGCGCAGACCCTGCTCGACCACGACGACGACGACCCGCTCGACATGGTCGACATTCATCGCCACCTGGTCGGAGACGTCCTCCCGGCCTGGGACGAGGACTGGCTCGACGACGTACGCTTCCGGTTCCGTCAGCTGCGACTGGCCGCACTCGAGTGCCTCGCCCACCGCCTGGTCCTCCTGGGGCGCTTCCCGCAGGCCATGGAAGCGGCGCTGGCGGCGGTCCAGGCCGACCCGCTCAGGGAGACGGCCCACGAAGCCGTGATCCGGGTCTGTGTCACCCAGGGCAACCGCAACGACGCGCTCGTTCACTTCCAGACCTACCGATGCCACCTCCGCGACGAGCTCGGCCTCGACCCTTCCGAACGCATCCAGCAACTCCTGTGGACCGCCGTCTGAGCAGGACCGCGGGGCCGGCCGGCCCCGACATGGCCCCGGGACTTTGTTGCGGCTCGGGTGCGGTGGACGATGGTCGTCACATCGACAGTAAGGACGACGACCAGCCATGCCCTCGGAGCAGTGGGTCCGCCCGCCGCCGCGAACGAACCGCGTGCCGGGCCTCGACTCGCTGCGAGCCGTCGGCGTCGCCACGGTCGTCGGCTACCACCTCGGCGCACCGCTAGCTTCCGCGGCGGCTTCCTGGGCGTGACCCTCTTCTTCGTGCTGTCCGGCTACCTGATCACCCGGCTGCTGCTGAGAGAGATCGAGACGCGCGGCGCGCTCGACCTGGTCGGCTTCTGGCAGCGGCGGATCCGGCGCCTGCTCCCGGCGGCCTACACCGTGGTGGTGGTCTGTCCTCGCCGCGACCATGCTCTTCGGCCCCGACCTGCTGACCAAGGTGCGCGGCGACGGCCTCGCCGCCCTCGGCTACGCCAGCAACTGGTGGATGATCTTCCACGACGTCTCGTACTTCGAGTCCTTCGGACTGCCCTCGCCGCTCGCCCACCTGTGGACGCTGGCCATCGAGGAGCAGTTCTACCTCGCCTGGCCGATCGTGCTCCTCGCCCTGCTCGCGGTCGTCCGCAAGCGCACCGCGATCCTCGCGACCGTCGGCGTCGCGATCGTCGTCCTCGGCCGTGCTGATGGCGATCACCTACAGCGCGGCGACCCGAACCGCAGCTACATGGGCACCGACACCCGGATGGGCGAGCTGCTTCTCGGCGCTCTGCTGGCCCTGGCGCTCCACCCGGCTGGTCGACGGACAGTGCGACCCCTGGGCCTGGTGACCGCCGTGCTCGAGAGCCGCCGGGCCTGGCCCGCGCTGGCCTGCTCGGCCGGAGCGTTCGCTGCTGCTCGCCACGTCGCTGTCGGACACCTCGGCGTTCGCCTACCGGGGCGGCATCCTGCTCGCCGCGGTGGCTTCGGCGGGCATGATCCTGTCGCTGCAGGCGCCGCCGGTCGTCGACGCTTCGCCGTCCGCGTCGACGCCGGCGTCGTGGGTGCGCTCGGCCGCCGCTCCTACTCGGTCTACCTCTGGCACTACCCGGTGCTCGTCGCCTTCTCGATCGGCGCAGGACATCGGTCAGTTCGCACCTCGGCCGCAGCCTGGCCGTCGTGCTGGTGGCACCCTGCTGTGCGCCGAGATCTCCTACCGCTGCATCGAAGCGCCCGGTACGCCGGCTCGGCCTGCGTCGTACGGTCGCGGAAGATCACAGCCGGGATCCGCGGACTGCCGCATCGCTGGCGGCGGCCGGCCTTCGTCTTCGCCGTGTCGCCGGCTGCTGCTCGCCTGCCTGGCGCTCGCCGGCGTCAACACGCCGGCCGCGAGGGACCACGGCCCGAGCACCGTGACGACCGGGTCGGCGCCGGTCGGGAGCGACACCACCCGACCGACGCCCGAGCGCGCTGACGAGCGGGGCCACCCCGGTCAGCCGCGCGGCACCGCCCGTGCGTCCCGAGCCGGCCGCTCCGCTCGTCGGCAGGGACACGGTGGCGATCGGCGACTCGATCATGATCGACATCGCGCCGCTGCTCGGCTCCGAGGTGCCGCGCATCACCATCAACGCCGAGGTGGGCCGCCAGCCCTGGACCGGGCTCGACATCGCCCGCTCCTACAGCCAGTTCAACCGGCCAGGCGGCAACTACATCCTCGGCATCGGGACCAACGGCGCCATCGACGCCGAGGCACTTGCGCGCGTTCTGCGAGGAGCACGCGACGGCCCGCATCTTCCTGATCACGCCGCGCGTCAACCGCAGCTGGGAGAGCACGAGCGTCAACGCCATCGCCGCGGTCGCCCGCCGCTACGACAACGTCCGCGTGGTCGACTTCCACGAGGCGGCCGCCCCGCATCCCGACTACTTCGCGTCGGACGGCGTCCACCTGACCAGCGACGGCACCCGGGCGATGGTGCACCTCATCCTGTCGGCGGCGACGCAACCCGCCTGAGCGGACGGCTCGAGATGTCGGCCTGGTCGGCATAGAGCGGCAGCTCCTCGACCGTCGCGGTGAGCGCTTCGGGCGAGCCGAACAGCCGGGCCGGGTCGAGGTAGACGTCCTCGGCGAAGAACTCGCTCGACGATCGCGCGGACCGGTGGGGAGCCGGGCGTGAGCGTCCGCGCGACCGCGTCCCGGACGTAGCCCTGGCGCAGCGGATGGAGCTGCGTCGACGACGGGGTGTGGATCAGGTGCCAGCCGTGGAAGAACTCCTCCTCGGATAGCCGGTCCGGGCTTGGGGAACCAGGTGAAGTGGGTCAGCCACTCCCCCGGCGGCGACCGGCTGGGGCACGGACTCGGTCACCAGGTAGGCGTCGCCCGGGATCTGGGCGACGATCTCCGGCCACACGTCGACCGAGTCGACCCAGATCTCGGCGACACCCCGCAGCGCGGGGCCTTTGCCGAGCAGGAGCGGCGCACGCGGGAGGTCGGCGGCGGCCGACATCTGGACGGACCTGAGGCCCGGCACGTCCAGTGCCGGGGCCGCAGTCGTCGCCCTGTCGTCCCAGATCAGCAGGTCGATCTTCTCCATGGCGTCATCCTGCATCACGCCGCGCGCAGCGCTCCGATGCAGCAACCGAAGGACGCGATCACGGCCAGGGTCCGGACCAGGTGCAGCCGGTTCCACGGGTCCTCGAACGCCTTCCGAGCGGCCTCGAGCACCGACGCGTCGTTGGTCGCTCCGACGGCGACGAGGGCGTCGTTGAGCGGGACGTTGCCCGCGCTGGTGATGGCGAACGTGACGACGTACAGGACCAGCGCTGCGATCACCCACACCCGGGCCGGGCCGGTGAAGGCAGCGACACCGAGGCAGACGATCGGAGCCATGAACGTGGTCAGGAAGACCGGGTTCAGGATCGCCTCGTTGATCCCCTGCATGCTCGCGACGAACGCCTTGTCGTTCGTCTTGGCCAGGCCGGGCATCACGGCAGTCGCGAAACCGAAGAAGAGGCCGCCGATGAGGCCGGTGCCGACCGTGCCGGCGATCAGCGCGGCATGCCCGACCAGGCCTCTCACGACGCAGCCGCCTCATCGAGGACCTCAGCGGTGACCGGCAGGTACCGGTCCTGGAGGCGGGAGACGACGCGGCGACCGGTCTTGCCGGTGCCGCCGATGATCAGGTTGGTGGTCATGTCCCTACTCCACCCCGATCGAATGAGACTTTCCATGGCTGGGAGTCTTGATTCCATAAGCAATCGTCCAGCATGCTGGTCGCGTGGACGGTCTCGAGCACCTGCTGTCCGGCCCGCGCGCCCGCCAGGCATTCCTGCTCCGGATGGTGATGGAGCCGCCGTGGGCCGTGCGGATCGAGGACGATCCGGCGCTCACCCTGTTCACGGTCGCGCGCGGCTCGACCTGGGTCACCGGCGAGCTCGGCGAGGCGATCGAGCTGCACGAGGGCGACGTGGCGGTGATCCGGGGCGGGCCGGTCTACACCGTCGCCGACCACCCCGGCACGACACCGAGGATCACGATCGAGAAGGGCAACGTGTGCGTCGACCCCGACGGCGCGCTGCTGGCGCAGCGGATGGCCCTGGGTGTCCGCACCTGGGGCAACAGCCACGACGGTTCCGACGTGCTCCTGGTCGGCACTTGGGAGGCCGAGACCGAGGCCGGCCGGCCGCTCCTCGCGGCGCTGCCGCCCCTGCTCGTGCGCCGCCGCGGCGAGTGGGACTCGACCCTGGTCGACCTCCTGGCCGCCGAGATCATGCGCGACGAGCCCGGTCAGGAGGTGGTCCTCGACCGGCTGCTCGACCTGGTCCTGGTGAGCGTGGTCCGGTCCTGGCTGGCGAGCGAGGAGCAGGTCACCCGCGGCCTGGCGAACGCCGACCCGACCGTCGGCGAGGCGCTGCGGCTGATGCACCATCACCCCGACCACGGCTGGACGATCGCGTCGCTGGCGCGGGAGGTCGGCGTCTCCCGAGCGGCGCTGGCGCGGCGCTTCGGGGACCTGGTGGGCGAGCCCCCGATGACCTACCTGACGCACTGGCGGCTGTCGCTCGCCGCCGACCTGCTGGTCGCGACCGACGACGCGATCGACACGGTCGCGCGACGGGTGGGCTACGGCAGCGGGTTCGCGCTCAGCGCGGCGTTCAAGCGGGTCCGCGGGATCAGCCCGCACCAGCACCGGCGGGCGTCGCGGAGCGGCTGACGCCCGCGAGGGACTACCTTCAGTCATGAGCCTGTCCGGTCGCATGTTCGCGGCGGTCTACGACCGAGCGATGGCGGCTCCGGAGAAGGCCACCCTGGCCGGTCATCGCACGGCGTTGCTGGACCGGGTCAAGGGCGCGGTCCTCGAGCTCGGGGGCGGGACGGGCGCCAACCTTCCCTACTACCCGCGGGACATCGAGGAGCTGGTGATCTCCGAGCCCGAGGAGCCGATGGCCCGCCGGCTCGAGCGCAACCTGGAGAGTCGTTCCTTGCCGGCCACGGTGGTGCGCGCGCCGGCCGAGCAGCTCCCGTTCGACGACGAGCGCTTCGACCACGTCGTCTCCACACTCGTGCTGTGCACGGTCGACGATCCGGGACGGGCGCTCGCGGAAGCGCACCGGGTGCTGAGGCCGGGCGGTCAGCTCGTCTTCCTCGAGCACGTTCGCTCCCAGGACCCGAAGCTTGCTCGCTGGCAGGATCGGCTCCACGGCCCGTGGGTGCGGGTGGGCCACGGGTGCCACTGCAACCGGGCGACACTGGAGAACATCGAGGACGCCGGATTCTCGGTGGTCGAGCTCGAGCAGGATCGGTTGCGCAAGGCGTTCCCGATCGTCCGGCCGCTCATCGTGGGCCGGGCCGAGAAGGGCCTGTGATGGCAACCGTTTCGGTCAACGGGGCCGAGATCTACTACGAGGAACGCGGGAGCGGTCAGCTCCGGGTCGCGCAGGTCCAGACTTACCCCCGACTCGTCGTCAGCGTGGCTCAGTTGGAGGAGAGCGCCACGGCCGCGATCCGGACGTCGTCGAACACGATCGCACCGAACGCCTGATCCTGGTTGCAGTCGAGACCGACCGAGACGGGCCCGGCCGCGAGCACCGGCGTGACACCGACGACGCTGGGATAGGCCAGGCCGTCCCGGGTCCGAGCGAAGACGCTCGATCCGGGGATCGGCCCCGTGACGCTGGTGCCGACGCGGCACGTCCCCTGGCCGCTGTCCGCGTCGAGCTCCGCACGCCCCACGGCGCTGGCGATGATGAGCACGCGACCCGGTGTCGCGAGCGTGAGGCCGAGCGACGTGCAGGTGAGGAAGGTGGTGCTTTCGGGGTCGCAGTTGGCGCTGCCGTTCCCGCCCGATCGGCCCGTCCCGCCGCTGAGCGCCGAGGTTGCCAGCGGCACCTGGCCCAAGGTGTTCTCCTCGATGTCGAGACCGGTGAGCCCGGTGATGTCGGTGCCAACCAGCGATTCGTCCTGCACGTCGTCAGAGCGGACCACGCCGTCCTTGAGGTGCCAGCTGCGCACCGCGTTCCTGGCGAGGTCGGCCGTCTTCACCTCTCCGTCGACGATGTCTTCCGAGCGGATGGTCGCGACGGCGTAGGCCGTGGTCGGGGCGACCACGAAGGTCATCGTGATCGCCAGGTAGGCAACGGCGTTGCGGCGGAGGTGGGAGAGCAGCCGCGGTCGGGCGAGCTTGTCGGCGACGGTCTTGTTGGGATGGGTGGTAGTCATGCGCTCATCGTGTGTGAGCAGGGCGGTCACGGCATCGGGACGAGCACCCAGTCTGCGCACCTACCCATGGGGGTTTTCACCCATGAACAGTCATGCCGTGCTGGAACGCGAAGGCGGCGGCGGCCGTCCGCGACGCCACGCCGGTCTTGGTGAAGATGTTCGACAGGTGGCGATCGACGGTCTTGGGACTGAGGCCCAGCTCCGCAGCGATCGTCTTGTTGGCATGCCCGGACGCAACGAGGCGAAGGACCTCCGCCTCGCGTGCGGAGAGTCCGGCCGGGAGCACCGAACGGCTGGCCCTGAGCTCGTCGATCCGACGGGCGTCGAGAGCGGCGCCGAGCGCGCCGAAGATGGCGGCGGCTGCTTCGAAGCTGGACCGGGCGCCCTCCTCGTCACCGGCTGCACGGCACGCGAGTCCCATCAGCAGGCGGGTGCTGGCGACCTCGTAGGGCACGTCGAGGGCCAGCCACTCCTGCAGCGCGCGTCGCAACGTCTGTCCGGCGGACTCCGCGCCGGCGGCGAGCTCGAGCCGGCCCTGCGCCACCGCGGCCGTCGCTCGCAGACCTGACGTGCCGTACTCGTGGGCCAGCGCGACGAGCTCGTCGACCGCCGCGGTTGCGATCGCGATGTCACCGGCGGCAAGGGCGATCTGGATCTGGGCGGGCAGCATCTTCGCCCGGGCCGGACGGTTGTGGGTTTCCTCGGCGAGCGCTCGGGCGATGGCGGTCGCCGCAATGTCCACCTTCCCCTGCGCCAGCCGTACCAAAGCCAGCCCCGGCTGCGGACGCGAGCCCAGCTCCTCCACGCGGCGGAATGCCGCTTCCGCGCCGTCGAGATCGCCCAGCCGCCGCCGGATCTCGCCCACTTCCAGGTAGGCCATCGCCGCCGCGGGCGCGCTCATGCCCAGCAGAGCGTCGTAGGCCCGGCGTGCCTCCTGTTCAGCCTCGGCCCAGGCGCCCCGGTGATCGAGCACTCCCGCGCGGTGGACCCGGCAGAGGCCGGGATATCCGGTCAACGGATGGAGATCGGACCACGTGACGCCCACCTCGGCCCACTCCGCGGCGCGTCGGAGGTCGCCGGCCTCGTTGCACGCGCTGATCGCGCTGCAGTAGACGCTCCCGGTCGTGAACTGGCCGAGCTTGCCCTCGATGGCGAGCAGCATGGCCTCGTCGAACGCGACGAAGCCCTCCGCGACGCGACCCTGC
Organism: uncultured Actinomycetota bacterium; assembly: GCA_963766035.1. Taxonomy (GTDB): domain Bacteria; phylum Actinomycetota; class Actinomycetes; order Propionibacteriales; family Nocardioidaceae; genus Nocardioides. The sequence continues at coordinate 105,193 of CAVXYP010000001.1, forward strand.
GCGACCCGGATGTGCCCCAGCGCTTGGAGCCCGCTCGCCTCGACGTCCGCATCGGGCAGGCGTCGCCCGGCGTCGACCACCTCCGTCGCCAGCTCGGCCGCGCTGGTGAGGTCGCCCCGCTCGTGGGCGGCCTCGACCTCCATCATCTTCACGAGCCCGTGCTCGGCACACTCGGGAAGGCCGTCGAGGAGACGGCGGGCCCGTTCCGCCCAGCCGTTGGCGACGGCGATCTTCCCCGCGGTCTGGTACCTGTCGTGCAGCCACGCGGCGCAGCGTGCCGCCCGCCGCCGATCGCCGGCGCCCTCGAACGCGGCGTAAGCACGCTCCCTCGTCGCTCGCGACTCGTCGGCGCGCCCCAGCCACCACGTCGCCTCGGCGAGCCCGTCAAGCGCCTCCGCATCCGGCGGGTCGTCGGTTTGGGCCGCGGCGAGCGCGTCGAACGCCTCCTGCCAGGCGTAGCGGGCCAAGGCGTCCCGGCCACGCTCGAGGTCGCTGGCTGTCGTGCCCATAACACCCAGGAGTGTACGGCTGGGCGGTGTCCTTGCCGCCGCAGCCGATGACTGCGGTCAGGGTGACCTTGCGGCATCGACCAGGGCACGGAACAGGCCGGCATCGGCGGCCACCTCGGGGTGCCACTGGACGGCGACGCACCACCGATCGCCAGCGGCCTCCATGGCCTCGAGGACTCCGTCATCGGCCCAGGCGACCGCGGTGAACCCAGGATGCTCGCGCACCGACTGGTGGTGGTGGCACCGCACCGTGTGCGTGGTGCCGATCAGCGAAGCCAGCCGGCTCTCCGGCGCCAGGAAGACCGAGGTGTCGCCGAAGACACCGGGCGCCGGGTTGTGGCCGTCATGGCCCACCTGCTCCGGGACGTGCTGATCGAGGCTGCCCCCGGCGTGGACCGCCATGACCTGCATCCCCCGGCACACACCCAGCAAAGGCAGGCCGGCGGCGTCTGCGGCATCGAGGAGGGCCAGCTCCCACGAGTCCCGGTCCTCGCGCCAGTTCGTGGTGCGGTCGTGGGGGTCCTCGCCGTAGCGCTGCGGCGAGACGTCCGCTCCGCCGCTGATCACGAGGCCGTCGAGCCGAGCGACGACGGCGACCGCCGCGTCGTCGTACGGCGTCGACGGCGGCAGCAGCACCGGCACACCGCCGGCCCCCTCGATGGCGTCGGCATAGACCGTGGGCAGCAGATCAGCGCGCTGGTCCCACACCCCCCACTTCGCCTGCTCGCGATAGGTGGTGAGCCCGATCAGCGGTCTGGTCACCGTGCCCCTTTCACAATGCTCAATTCACAGGGGAGTGACGTAGGCGCCGGAGATGCCCCCGTCGACCAGGAACGTCGAGGCCGTGATGAACGACGACTCGTCGGAGGCCAGGAAGAGCACGGCGTTGGCCATCTCCTCGGGCTCACCGAACCGTCCCATCGGGACGTGGACCAGCCGCCGGGCGGCGCGCTCCTCGTCCTTGGCGAAGAGCTCCTGCAGCAGCGGCGTGTTCACCGGGCCGGGGCAGAGCGCGTTGACCCGCACGCCCTGGCGGGCGAACTGCACCCCGAGCTCGCGGCTCATCGTCAGCACGCCGCCCTTGGAGGCCGAGTAGGAGATCTGCGAGGTGGCCGCACCCATCACGGCGACGAACGACGCCGTGTTGATGATCGAGCCCCTGCCCTGCTCGAGCATGTAGGGGAGGGCCGCCTTGCAGCAGAGGTAGACGCTGGTGAGGTTGACCTCCTGCACCCGGCGCCAGGCGTCGAGCTCGGTGTCGAGGATGGAGTCGTCGTCCGGCGGGGAGATCCCCGCGTTGTTGAAGGCGATGTCGACCGACCCGTGCGTGTCGTTCGCGGTCTTGAAGAGCGCGTCCACCTGCTCCTTGCTGGTCACGTCCACGTGGACGTAGGTCACGTTGTCTTCTTGGCGAAGCTCGCCGGCGAGCTCCTCGCCGCGCGCGTCGTCGACGTCGCCGATGACGACCCTCGCGCCCTCCTCCAGGAACCGGCGAACCGTCGCCAGCCCGATGCCGGAGCACCCTCCGGTGATGACGGCGACCCGTCCGTCCAGGCGTCCTGCCATGTCTCTCTTCCTTTCGGTGGTCGAGGAGGTCGCGCGGCGACCGTCTCGAGACCTCAGTCCTGTGCGATGAAGACGTTCTTCTCCTCGGTGAACGCGTCCGGCGCGTCCGGTCCGAGCTCCCGGCCGAGACCGGACTGCTTGTAGCCACCGAAGGGGGTCCAGTAGCGCACCGACGAGTGCGAGTTCACGCTCAGGTTGCCGGCCTCCACCGCGCGGGCCACCCGCAGCGCCCGGCCGACGTCGCGGGTGAAGATCGAGCCGGACAGGCCGTACTCCGTGTCGTTCGCGAGCCGGACGGCGTCGTCCTCGTCGTCGAACGGCATCACCGCGACCACGGGTCCGAAGATCTCCTCGCGCCAGACCGCGGCCTGGGTGTCGTCGGTCACCACCACCGTCGGCGGCAGCCAGAACCCGTCCTCGAGATCGGCACTGCCGGGCACGGGCCCGGCGAACGCCGCCTCGACGCCGGCAAGGTAGCCCTCGACGGACTGCTTCTGCTGTGCCGAGACGAGCGGACCCATCTCGCTCGCGTCGTCGCTGGGATCGATGACCTTCATTGCCGAGACGGCGGTCTCCAGCCGCCCGAGGAACTCGTCGTACGCCGATCGCTGCACGAGGATGCGCGACCGGGCGCAGCAGTCCTGGCCGGCGTTGTCGAAGACGGCGTACGGCGCGGTGGCGGCTGCCTTCTCGATGTCGGCGTCCGCGAAGATGATGTTGGCGCTCTTGCCGCCGAGCTCGAGGGTCACCTTCTTCACCTGGTCCGCGCAGCCGGCCATGATCCGCTTGCCGACCTCGGTGGAGCCGGTGAAGCAGACCTTCTGGACCAGCGGGTGCGTGACGAAGCGCTCGCCGACGATCGAGCCCTTCCCCGGGATCACGGTGAAGACGCCCTCGGGCAGGCCGGCCTCGATCGCCAGCTCGCCGAGCCGGATCGCGGTCATCGGGGTCAGCTCGGCAGGCTTCAGGACGACGGTGTTGCCGGCCGCGAGCGCGGGCGCGAAGCCCCAGCCGGCGATCGGCATCGGGAAGTTCCAGGGCACGATCACGCCGACCACGCCGAGCGGCTCGCGGAAGGTGAGGTCGATGCCGCCGGGCACCGGGATCTGCCGGCCGAAGAGTCGCTCGGGTGCGGCCGAGTAGTAGTTCAGGCAGTCGCGGACGTTGCCCGCCTCCCACCGGGCGTTCCCGATGGTGTGCCCGGAGTTGGTCACCTCCAGCTGGGCGAGCTCCTCGAGGTGCGCGTCCACGACACTCGCGAAGGACCGGAGCAGTCGGGCCCGCTCGCCGGGCGCGACGTCACGCCAGGCGGGGAACGCTTCCTGTGCGCGCTCGATGGCGGCGTCGGTGTCCTCGACCGAGGCCAGGGCGACCTCGGTCACCGGCGTTGCCGTCGCCGGGTTGATCACTACGTAGCTGCTCATGCCTTCCTTACATCCGCTCGAAGGTCCGGCGGAGCTCCCAGTCCGTGACCGCGGCCCCGAAGGCCGCGAGCTCGACGTCGGCCATGTTCGTGTAGTGGTCGACGACCTCCTCGCCGAAGGCCGCCCGGGCGACCGCCGAGGACACGAACGCCTCGCGGGCGTCGCGCAACGACCCCGGCACCTTCGGCCGGCCGGAGGTGTAGGCGTTGCCCTCGAGCGGAGGCTCGAGCTCCAGCTCCTGCTCGATCCCGTGCAGTCCACCGGCCAGCATCGCGGCCAGCGCGAGGTAGGGATTCACGTCGCCTCCGGGGACCCGGTTCTCCATCCGGGCGCCGGCACCGTGCCCGACCAGCCGCACCGCGCAGGTGCGGTTGTCGTTGCCCCAGGCGATCGCGGTCGGCGCGAACGACCCGTCGGCGAACCGCTTGTAGGAGTTGATGTTCGGCGCATAGCAGCAGCGTCATGTCCGGCATCGTCGCGAGTACGCCCGCGACGAACTGGTCGTAGAGCGGCGGTGCGGGACCCGGTCGCGTCGTCCCAGAACACGATCTCGCCGTCCTTGCCGCGCAGCGACAGGTGGATGTGGCAGGAGTTGCCCTCGCGCTCGTTGTACTTGGCCATGAACGTCAGCGACTGCCCGTGCAGGGACGCGATCTCCTTGGCCACCGTCTTGTAGACCGCGTGGTTGTCGGCGGTGACCAGGACGTCGTCGTAGAGGAACCCGATCTCGTGCTGGCCGAAGTTGCACTCGCCCTTGGCGCCTTCGACGTTGAGCCCCGCGGCGTACATGGTGTTGCGGATGTCGCGCAGCAGCGGCTCGACGCGGGTGGTGCCGACGATGGAGTAGTCGACGTTGTACTGGTTCGACGGTGTCAGGTGCCGGTAGCCGAGATCGTGGGCATCCTCGTAGCTGTCCTCGAAGACGATGAACTCGAGCTCGGTGCCGGCGAAGGCGGTGAAGCCGAGATCGGCCGCGCGGTCCATCTGGTGCTTCAGGATCGAACGCGGCGACTGCAGCACTGGTGCGTGGTCGGGCCAGACCAGGTCGCACTGGACCATCGCCGTTGCCGGCAGGTGGGTGAGCAGCCGGAGCGTGTCCATGTCGAGGACGAACTCCATGTCGCCGTACCCGCGGTCCCAGGACGTGATCGCGTAGCCGGCCACCGTGTTCATGTCGATGTCGACGCCGAGCAGGTAGTTGCAGCCCTCGGTGCCGTGCTCGACCACGATGTCGAGGAAGTACCGACCGTGCAGGCGCTTGCCCTGCAGGCGTCCCTGCATGTCGGTGAAGGCGACGACCACGGTGTCGATCTCGTCCGACTCGATCGCTGCGGTGAGCTGGTCGAGGGTCAGGTGTCTGTCGTTGCGGGGCATGCGCGTCCTTGTCGTCGTTGAGTGTCAGCCGAGCAGTCCGCGCAGCAGCGCAGCCGTGTCGTCGCAGTGCTGCTCCATGGCCCGACGGGCCTTGGTGGGTTCGCCGGCGATGATCGCGTTGATGATCGAACGGTGCTGTCGGCTGGAGTGCTCGATGTTCACCGGCAGCACCGGGATCGCTTGGAGCATGTCGTGCAGGCTGGCCTGCACCTCGGTGACCGCCTCGATCGTCATCGGGGAGGCGGTCACGCTCGCGATCGCCAGGTGCAGCCGCGAGTCCGCCTGTCGATGAGCGGCCGGGTCCTCGGCATGGTCGACCTCGGCCAGGGCCGTCGTGAGGAGCAGCTTGTCGCTGCCGGTCAGCGAGCGGGTCGCGGCCACGTAGCAGGCGCCGGGCTCGACCACCCGTCGGTAGACCAGAGAGTCGAGCAGCTCATCGCGACGTTCTACGATGCCCGGAGAGCCACCGAGTGCCGGTGTGGCCGGCCGGTAGGACACAACGGTCCCACCGCCTCGGCCCCGGGTGGTGCGCACCATCCCGGCGCTGCGCAGGCCGGCGATGGCTTCGCGCAGCGTCGCCCGGGAGACCCCCATCCGCTCGGCGAGCTCGCGTTCCGGCGGCAGAGCCGAACCGAACGAGAACACACCGAGCCTGATGGCGGTGGCCAGCTGCTCGACGCAGCCCTCGAACGCATGGTGGCCGCGCACCGGCCTCAGGACGATGTCTCCGAGATGGTCGGCCGACCTGATCTTGCGAGCTGAGGTCGGGGAAGGGCTCATGTCAATGATGTCTAGCGGCTCAGCCGGGCGGCACTTCGGCGGGGTCGATGGTCCGGATCGGGCCCTTGAACCACTTCTTTGCCGAGAGCTCCCACCAGATGGTGATCGCCAGCAACGCGCCGAGAGTGACGATCGGCGAGTAGTTGACGAACTTCCACTCGAAGTTGTCGTCGAACGGGTTGCCGGGTTTGTAGGTCGGCATCATCAGGTACAGCGAGACGATCACGATCTCCGCGACGGCGATCGGGTTCATCCACTTGTACTTCGCGCCGTTGTTCCATTCGCCGACCTCGAAGTTCTCGCCATGACGCCAGCGCAACCAGATCGGGATCGCGAAGGACAGGTAGAGGCCGAGCACCGCGATCGAGGTGACGGCGAAGAACGCGATCGGAGAGTAGATCGGCGCTTCCTCGGTGCCGATGTTGACCTCGACCAGCGCCGGGAGCGTCACGGCCGCAGCCAGCACGGCCACCAGCATCACTGCCCGGGCGGGCACGCGGTTGGCCGAGAGCAGCGACCAATGACGCGATCCGGGCACCGCCCGGTCGCGGCTGAACGCGTAGGTCATCCGCGACGCCGAGGTCATGCAGGACACCGCGCAGAACAGCTGCCCCGCGGAGGAGATGAACAGGACCGTCCCGGCCCAGTTGGAGCCGAGCGCAGCCTCGAAGATCGGCTGCACACCGCCGGCACCGAGCGAATTGTCGGGGCTTCCGTCCGGCAGGTTCGGCACCGCGAACACGACCGCGAGCAGCAGGATGTAGCCGCCGATCGCCGAGTAGAGGATCGACTGCCAGATCCCCTTGGCGGCGCCCATCGACGCGCCCTTGGTCTCCTCGCTCAGGTGAGCGCACGCGTCGAAGCCGGTGATGGTGTACTGCGTCAGCAGGAAGCCGAACGGGATGACCGCGAAGAAGAAGATGCCGCTCGTGACACTGCCGTCGGAGTAGCCGGAGTTGTTGATGCGCTCGGTGAAGACGTAGTTGAAGCTCTGGTGGGTGTCCGGGACGAGCAGCAGGATCCCGACGATGATCGCGGCGCCGGCCACATGCCACCAGACCGAGACATTGTTCATGATCGCCATCAGGTGGCCGCTGAAGATGTTCAGAACCGACGCGATCGCGAGCACGACCACGAAGATGACGAAGACCCGGGTGAGCGAGTAGTCGGCGGCGTACGACTCCGACCAGGTGCTGATGGTCAGGTCGATGAAGGTCGCGCAGCCGTAGGAGACACCGGCGGTCACGGCTACCAGGCCGATCATGTTGAGCCAGCCGGTGTAGAAGCCCGCGCGCGGACCACCGAGCTTGGACGCCCACCAGTAGATGCCGCCCGAGGTCGGGTAGGCCGACACCAGCTCGGACATGGTGAAGCCGATCAGCAGGATGAACGCACTGATGATCGGCCACGACCACGAGATGGAGATCGGGCCGCCGTTGTTCCAGCCGGCCCCGAAGTTCGTGAAGCACCCCGCCAGGATCGAGATGATCGAGAACGAGATGGCGAAGTTGGAGAAGCCGGACCAGCTGCGGTTGAGGTCCTGGCTGTAGCCCATCTCCGCGAGGCGCTTGGCGTCTGCGTCCAGGTTCGGGTCTTCGGTCGTGCTCATGACATGTCCCTCTTTTCGCCGGGAGCCACTTTCACCGAGAGATGTGGCGTCAGTGTGGTGCGGGTCACACAATGCTGTCAATGGCATGACCTTAGACCTTTAGACTCCGTTCTCATGGGAGGCCGCAACGTGGCGTGGAACCAGGTTCTCGACCAGATCGAGTGGCTCCGTGGCACGCCGTACCAGGTGGAGGAGCTGACCGGCGGCCTGACCAACGTCAACCTCAAGGTCACCCATCCCGGTGGGGTGTGCGTGGTGCGGGTGGCCCAGCCGGGCAGCGAGCTGCTGGCGATCGACCGCGACCATGAGCACCACAACTCGATGGCCGCCGCGACCGCCGGCGTGGGAGCGGCGGTGCTGGACTACCTGCCCGGGCTGATGGTCGTGGACTACATCAACGGCCACACCTTCACCGACACCGACCTGCGCAGCGGTGAGCACGTCGACCGGGTGGCCGCCGCCGTTCGACAGTTGCACGAGGGCCCGCGGTTCGAGGGGGACTTCGACATGTTCGCGCTCCAGCCGGCCTACCTGAAGATCGTGACCGAGCGCGGGTTCCGGCTCCCTGACCGCTACCTCGACTTCGCGCCGCAGGTGGAGCGGATCCGGCGTGCGTTCGCGGTCCGCGAGGAGCCGACGGTGCCGTGCAACAACGACCTGCTGGCCGGCAACCTGATCGACGACGGCGACAAGATCTGGCTCATCGACTACGAGTACTCCGGCAACAACGAGGCGACGTTCGAGCTCGGCAACCTGTGGAGCGAGGCGGGCATGACTCTCGACCAGCTCGACGAGCTGATGGCGGCGTACGACGGCGCGCTGCTCAGGCATCGGGTCGCCCGCGCCCGGCTGTGGGGCCTGATGGCCAAGTACGGCTGGACCCTCTGGGGAGCGATCCAGGACGCCGTCAGCACGTTCGACTTCGACTTCTGGGAGTGGGCGATGGAGAAGTACGACCGGGCGGTGGCCGAGTTCGACGGTCCCGACTTCGACCGGCTGCTCGACGAGGCGGCCGGGGATGCCTGAACCCTCCGGCCTGCCGTCGCGGGCGCAGGTGGTGATCGTCGGCGGCGGCGTGATCGGCACCAGCGTCGCCTACCACCTGACCAAGCTCGGCTGGACCGACGTGCTGCTGGTCGAGCAGGGGCGCCTCTCTTCCGGCACGACCTGGCACGCGGCCGGGCTGGTCGGGCAGCTGCGCGCGTCGGAGAGCGGCACCCGACTCGTGCAGTACTCCACCCAGCTCTACGCCGAGCTCGAGGCCGAGGTCGGGCTGTCGACGGGCTACAAGCGCTGCGGCGGCGTCACCGTCGCGCGCACCGCCGACCGGATGACCCAGCTCGCCCGGACCGCGGCCAGCGCGGACGCCTACGGGTTGGAGTGCAGCCTGCTCACGCCCGACCAGGCCCTCGAGCACTACCCCGTCATGCAGGTCGACGACCTGGTCGGCGGGATCTGGCTGCCGGGCGACGCGACCGCCAACCCGACGGACCTGACCCAGGCGCTGGCGAAGGGCGCGCGCCGGCGCGGTGCCCGGATCGTCGAGAAGACACGGGTCCTCGACGTGCTGGTGGACGACGGCCGGGTCACCGGCGTGCGCACGGATGCCGGCGACGTGGAGGCCGAGGTGGTCGTGAACTGCGCCGGCCAGTGGGCCAAGCAGGTCGGCGCCATGGCGGGAGCCACCGTGCCACTGCACTCCGCGGAGCACTTCTACGTCGTGACCGAGCCGTTCGCCGGCGTACGTCCTGACCTGCCGATCCTGCGCGACCCGGACGGCTACACGTACTTCAAGGAGGAGGTCGGCGGACTGGTCGTCGGCGGGTTCGAGCCCGAGGCGAAGCCGTGGGTGGCGCCGGACCAGATCCCCTACCCGTTCGAGTTCCAGCTGCTCGAGGAGGACTGGGAGCACTTCTCGGTGCTGATGGAGAGCGCGATGCTCCGGATCCCCGCCCTCAGGGAGACGGGGGTGCGCAAGTTCTACAACGGCCCGGAGAGCTTCACCCCCGACAACCAGTTCATCCTCGGCCCGGCGCCCGAGACCCGGAACTTCTACGTCGGCGCCGGCCTCAACTCGGTCGGCATCGCGTCGGCCGGCGGAGCCGGTCGGGCACTCGCCGAGTGGATCGTGAACGGCGAGGCGACGACCGACCTCACCGCCGTCGACATCCGCCGCTTCGCGCGGTTCAACGGCAACAACCACTGGCTGCACGACCGGGTGGCCGAGGTGCTCGGCCTGCACTACGAGATCCCGTGGCCCAACCGCGAGATGCGGACTGCTCGGCCGTTCCGGCGGTCCCCGCTCTACCACGTGCTCGAACGGGCCAATGCGAGCTTCGGCAGCAAGATGGGGTGGGAGCGGGCCAACTTCTTCGCCCCTCCCGGCACCCCGCCGGTGATCGACTACACCTGGGCCAAGCCGAACTGGTTGCCCTGGGTGGCAGCCGAGCACGGCAACACCCGGAGCGCCGTCACCGTGTTCGACCAGACGTCCTTCTCGAAGTACCTCGTCATCGGCCCCGACGCCGAGCGAGCACTCCAGTGGCTGTGCACTGGCGACGTCGCCGTGGCGCCCGGGCGCGCCGTCTACACCGGGCTCCTCAACGCCCGCGGCACCTACGAGTCGGACGTCACCGCCACCCGGATCAGCGCGACCGAGTATCTCGTGGTCAGCAGCGCCGCTACCACCGAGCGGGACCAGGACCACATCCGCCGAAACCTGCCGCCGGGCACCTCGGCCACGGTCATCGACGTGTCCTCCCGCTACGCCGTCCTCGGCGTGATGGGGCCGCAGTCCCGAGAGCTGCTGTCCCGGGTGACCAGCGCCGACCTGTCGAACGAGGCGTTCCCCTTCGGCACCAGTCGGGAGATCGACCTCGGCTACGCCACGGTCCGCGCCACCCGGATCACCTACGTCGGCGAGCTCGGCTGGGAGCTCTACGTCCCGGTCGAGTTCGCGGTGGGTGTGCACGACGAGCTGCTCGCCGCCGGCGCGGATCTGGGCATCGCCAACGGTGGCTACTACGCCATCGAGTCGCTCCGGCTCGAGAAGGGCTACCGCGCGTTCGGCCGCGAGCTCACCCCCGACTACACGCCGGTCGACGCCGGCCTGCTGTTCGCCTGCAAGCTGAGGACCGACATCCCCTTCCTGGGGCGCCACGCCGTCGAGGAGGCGCGGGCAACGGGTCCCCGCCGCAAGCTCGTGTCCTTCGCCGTCGACGACCCGGACGCGATGCTGTGGGGCGGCGAGCTCGTGCTCCGCGACGGCGTGGCCGCGGGCCAGGTCACCTCGGCCGCCTGGGGCGCGACCGTCGGAGCCGCCGTCGGGCTCGCCTACCTCTGGGACCCGGGCGGCGGACCGATCGACGCGGACTGGGTCCGCGCCGGGTCCTACGAGGTCGCGGTCGGCTCCGTGGTGCACGGGATCTCGGTGTCGCTCCGCCCTCCCGTCGACCCGGAAGGGCTCAGGACCAGGAGCAGCGGGTAACAACCCACAGTGAACGCCGACCTGGTCTACCTGGTCGCCGGCGCCAGCCTGTTCCTCGCGGTGGTGCTGCCGGCCCTCCTCGACCGCTGGGCGGTCTCGGCACCGATGGTGCTGGTCGCGGTCGGGTTCGCGATCGGCCTGACACCTCTGCCGGACGGCATGCCGGTCGACCCGATCGCGAACCGTGGGCTCATCGAGCACGTCACCGAGGTCGCCGTCATCGTCGCGCTGATGGGCGTCGGGCTCGCCCTCGACCGCCCGCTCGAGCTGCGCCGGTGGTCGTCGTGGCGGACCTGGGGGTCGACCTGGCGGATGCTCGGCATCGCGATGCCGCTGACCATCGCGGCGGTGACCGGCGTCGGGATGGCGTTGGGCCTCGGACTGGCCGCCGCGCTCCTCCTCGCCGCCGCCCTCGCGCCGACCGACCCGGTCCTCGCCTCGGACGTCCAGGTGGCGGGACCGCAGACGGGTGACCACGAGGTCGACGAGCCGGACGAGCTGCGCTTCACGCTGACCAGCGAGGCCGGGCTCAACGACGGGCTCGCCTTCCCCTTCGTCTATGCCGCGATCCTCGTGGCCGCCGGCGGCTTCTCCTGGTTCGAGTGGGTGGGCTGGTACACCGTGGGCAAGGTCGCGATCGGGGTCGTCATCGGCATCGCCGTCGGTCGCGCGCTCGCCCAGGTCGCCTTCCGCTCGTCCAGCCACTCGCTCCGGGTGGCCGAGCGCGGTGAGACGCTGATGTCGTTGGCTGCACTCGTCTCGGCGTACGGGCTGTCCGAGGTGGTCGGCGGCTACGGCTTCCTCGCCGTGTTCGCCTGCGCCATGACCTTCCGGTCGGCCGAGCGGTCGCACGACTACCACGCGTCGATGCACGAGGTGACCGAGCGCCTCGAACGGTTGCTGACGCTCTTCCTCCTGCTGATGCTCGGCATCGCCCTCAGCCGCGGCCTGCTCGACGACCTGAACTGGAAGAGCGTCGCCGTCGGCCTCGGCCTGATTCTCGTGATCCGTCCGTTGTCAGGCGTGCTCGCCTTCATCGGCTCGAAGTCGGGCATGAGCCATGCGCAACGTGGTGCGGTGGCCTTCTTCGGCGTCCGCGGGATCGGCTCCCTCTACTACCTCGCGTACGCCACCGGCGAGGCTCCGGAGCTCGCATCCGACTGGATGTGGTCGACCGTCGCCTTCACCGTCACGGCGTCGGTGTTCATCCACGGCGTGCTCGCCACGCCGGTGATGTACCGCATCGGCGAACCCGGCACCGAGGGGCCGCCGACCTCGTCGGACGATCATGACGAGGAGTCGGTGAGCGAGCGGTAGCGCCAGACGTGAAGGCACCTTCGGAATCGTCAGGTGCTGAGGAACCGCCGCCGTCCTTCAGTCCGCCGGCACGTCGTACCTGGTGCGCACGGACTCACCGAGACGCCGGGCCAGTGCCTCGATCGTCGCTGCCGCCGGGTGGCGGGCGTCCCAGACGGCGATCAGCCTGACGCTGAGGGGACGGCCTCCCGCGTCGATGGGGACGGGCACCAGCCCGAACCGGGGATCGTCCGACACGACCGCGATCCCGCGGCCGGCGGCGGCGAGCGCCTGTGCGACCGTGCCGTTGGCCGCCTCGAGCAGGGAGGCGTACGTCGCCCCCGTGGCGGCCACCGCGGCCTCGAGAGCCTGCCGCGAGGTGACCGAAGGAGGCAGCACGATCACGGGCTGCGCCAGCACCTCGCCCAACGGCACGCTCCGCCGTCCTGCCCAGTCGTGCGCCCGCGGGACGTAGGCCGACACCGGGAGCACCGCCAGCTCGTTGGAGCGGTACGGATCCCGCGGGTGGACGATGCCGATCGCGAGATCGGCGCCTCGATGCAACGTCTCGACCGGATCCCGCGCGTCGGCCTCGAAGACCGCGGCTACCGGGTCTTCCGGCTCCATCGTCACGATGAACGGGGCGACAACGTCGGTGAGGGTGACGGTGGGAGCACCGATCGTGACATGGTCGAGGCGGCCGTGGGCGTGGAAGGTCGCGGCCACCTGGAATGCGTCGGCTCGTTCGAGCAGGTCGCGGGCAAGCGGGAGCAGCGCCCGGCCGGTGCGCGAGAGGGAGAGCCGGCCACCGATCCGGTCGAACAGGCCGACACCCAGCTCCTGCTCGAGCTGACGCAGCTGCCGGGACAGCCCGGGTTGAGTGAGGTGCAGGCGGCCCGCTGCGCCGCTGACGGTGCCGTCCTCCGCGGTCGCGACGAAGTAGCGAAGGTGCCGTAGTTCCACTATGCCTCACAAGCATCGTTTCGGTGACAAACAAGTATTGGACAGCATAGACCTCGGCGCGAAGACTCGGTGGCACCTGACTATCGAGGAGCACCCATGCCCGACGACACGTCCGCCCCCGTTCCGGTCGCCCAGGAGCGGAGGCTCGTCACCGATCTGCCCGGACCGCGATCGCGCGACCTCATGCTGCGCAAGCACGCGGCCGTCGCCGCGGGCGTGGGCACGACCATGCCCGTCTTCGCCGCGCGCGCGGGCGGCGGGATCGTCGTCGACGTCGATGACAACCACCTCATCGACCTCGGGTCCGGCATCGCCGTCACGACGGTCGGCAGCAGCGCGCCGCGTGTGGTCCGAGCCGTGGCCGAGCAGGTGGCTGCGTTCACCCACACCTGCTTCATGGTGACGCCGTACGACGGCTACGTCGCCGTGGCGGAGGCGCTGAACCGCCTGGCGCCCGGCGACCACGAGAAGCGCACCGCGCTGTTCAACTCCGGCGCGGAGGCGGTCGAGAACGCGGTCAAGATCGCCCGCTCCTCCACCGGCAGGCAGGCGATCGTGGTGTTCGACCACGCCTACCACGGGCGCACCAACCTGACGATGGCGATGACGGCCAAGAACATGCCGTACAAGCACGGCTTCGGGCCGTTCGCCGGCGAGGTCTACCGCGCTCCCCTGTCCTACCCGTTCCGCGACGACAAGTCCGTCGACGGGCAGGCAGCGGCACTCCGGTCTCTCGACCTGATCGAGAAGCAGGTCGGCGCGAAGAACCTGGCCGCAATGGTCATCGAGCCGATCCAGGGCGAGGGCGGCTTCATCGAGCCGGCGCCCGGCTTCCTGCCCGCACTGGCTGAGTGGTGCGGCGCCAACGGCGTGGTCTTCGTCGCCGACGAGGTGCAGACCGGCTTCGCCCGCACCGGAGACCTGTTCGCGTCCCAGCGGGAGGGCGTCGTACCCGACCTGATCGTGACCGCGAAGGGGATCGCCGGCGGTCTCCCGCTGTCGGCGGTGACCGGACGCGCCGAGATCATGGACGCTCCGCACGTCGGCGGTCTGGGCGGCACGTACGGCGGCAATCCCCTCGCCTGCGCGGCCGCGCTCGCGGCGATCGAGACCATCGAGGAAGACGGACTGGTCGAGCGCGCCCGGGCGATCGAGCGGCTGATGAAGGAGAGGCTGCACCGCATCCAGGCCGACGACGACCGGGTCGGCGACGTCCGCGGCCGGGGCGCGATGATCGCCGTCGAGCTGGTCCGCTCCGGAACGGTCGAGCCCGACCCGGCGCTGGCCCGCAACGTGGCCGCAGCGGCGCACCAGCAGGGCGTGATCGTGTTGACGTGCGGCACCTACGGCAACGTGCTGCGGTTCCTCCCGCCGCTGACCATCAGTGACGCACTGCTCGCCGAGGGGCTCGATGTCGTCGCCACTGCTCTCGAGGGCACCCGATGAGCCCCGGCACCTTCGTCGTCGAGGACCCGGCGACCCTCGAGCCCGTCGCGGAGGTGGCCGACCAAGGTCCCGAGGACGCCGTCCGGGCGGTCGACGCCGCCGCGGCCGCGCTGCGAGCCTGGGCCGGCACCGCGCCGCGGGTCCGCTCCGAGGTCCTGGCCCGCGCCCATGCGCTGATGCTGCGCGACCGTGACCGACTCATGCACCTGATCGCCCGCGAGAACGGGAAGTCGCTCGCCGACGCGGCCGGCGAGGTCACCTACGCCGCGGAGTTCCTCCGATGGTTCGCCGAGGAGGCCGTGCGCCCGGGCGGCGAGTACGGCGAAGCGCCCGCCGGCGGGGCGCGCACGCTGGTGACGCACCGGCCGGTCGGCGTGGCCGCGCTCGTCACGCCGTGGAACTTCCCGGCCGCGATGGCCACCCGGAAGATCGCTCCCGCGCTGGCGGCTGGCTGCACCGTGGTCCTCAAGCCTGCGGCCGAGACCCCGCTGACCGCGCTGGCCGTGGCCGAGCTGCTGGCCGAGGCCGGCGTGCCCGAGGGCGTCGTCAATGTCGTCACGACCACGGACGCCTCCGGGGTCGTGGGGGCATGGCTGGCCGACGACCGGGTCCGGAAGGTCTCGTTCACCGGCTCGACCGGCGTGGGTCGGCTGCTGCTCGGCCAGGCGGCCGAGCGGGTGGTCAACGCCTCGATGGAGCTCGGCGGCAACGCGCCGTTCGTCGTCGCGGCAAGTGCCGACCTCGAAGCCGCGGTGGCCGGGGCGATGATCGCGAAGTTCCGCAACGGCGGCCAGGCCTGCACCGCGGCCAACCGCTTCTACGTGCACGCCGACGTCGCCGACGAGTTCGTCACTCGCTTCGGCGCCGAGGTGGAGAAGCTGAGTGTCGGACCGGCGGACGATGGAGCCGCGATCGGCCCGCTCATCAGCGCCGCAGCGCGCGAACGGGTCGAACGGGCCGTCGAGGCCACCGTCGTCGAAGGTGCCCGGATCAGCCACCGCGCCCCACTCCCGGACGCACCCGGTCACTTCTATCCGCCAACCGTCCTTGTCGACGTCCCCGCCCACGCCACCATCCTCCGCGAGGAGATCTTCGGACCGGTCGCACCCGTCGTGACCTGGACCGTCGAGTCAGAGCTGCTCGACCTCGTCAACGACACCGAGTACGGACTGGCGGCGTACGTCTTCTCCGGCGACCTCGGCCACGCGCTGCGCCTCGGCGAGGCGATCGACGCCGGCATGGTCGGCATCAACCGCGGGCTCGTCTCCGATCCGTCGGCGCCGTTCGGCGGCGTCAAGCAGAGCGGTCTCGGGCGCGAAGGTGCCCGCGAAGGGCTGCGCGAGTTCCAGGAGACCCAGTACCTCAGTGTCGACTGGCCGGCCTGATCAGCCGGAGCCCGGATGGGTGGGCGCGAACATCCGCAGCAGCGCCGGCAGCACGACGACGCTGGGGCCGGGCGTGGCCAGCGCCTCGGCCAGGTCCCGCTGCAGCGTGTCGGGCGTGGTGCTGAGACCGGGCACGCCGAACGCCTCGGCGAGCGCCACGAAGTCGGGACGCGTCAGCTCGGTGGCGTACGCCGCGCCGAACGCGCCGGTCATGTACTCGCGCAGGATCCCGTAGCCGCCGTCGTCGACGATGAGCCAGGTCACGTCGAGGTCGAGCTGCCGGGCCGTGGCCAGGTCGGCGATGCCGTACATCGCCCCGCCGTCGCCGGAGACCGCCAGGACCGGACCGCTGCCGGCCCGGGCGACCGCGGCGCCGAGCGCCGCGGGGAAGCCGTAGCCCAGACCGCCGGCGCCCTGGGCGGACTGCATCGAGCCCGATGTCCGGGCGTCCCAGGCCGACCATGCCCAGTAGGCCAGGATCGTCATGTCCCAGAAGCTGGGCGCGTCGTCGGGCAGCGCGTCCCGTACCGCGCCGAGGACCTGCTGCTCGAGGCTCAGCTCCTGCCCTGCGATCCGGTCGGCCACCAGCGCGAGCACCTCCGCGACCCGCTTCTCCGCGACGCCGTCGGCCTCGCGGCGGGCGACCGCGCCGGCCAGCGCCTCGAGGGTGAGGAGGGCGTCGGCGTGGACGCCGAGGGCCGGGTGGTTGGCCTCGAGCTTGCCCAGGTCGGCCTCGACCTGGATGACCCGGCCGCGTGGCTGGAAGGTGTGATAATTGCTCGACAGCTCGCCCAGTCCGCTGCCCACGACGAGCAACACGTCGGCGTCCTGGAGAAGCTCCGTCGTGTGCCAGTCCTCCAGCCACGACTGGAGCGAGAGCGGATGCGCCCACGGGAACGCGCCCTTGGCGCCGAAGGTCGTGACGACCGGCGCACGCAGCGTCTCCGCGAGCTCCAGCAGCGCCACCTCACCGCCGGAGCGGACCACACCGCCGCCGGCGATGATCGCCGGGCGGTCGGCGCCTTCGAGCAGCCGGACCGCCTCCGCGACCAGCTCTGGTCGGGGCGCAAGCACGCGCGGGGAGACCGGCACCGGCTCGACCGGCGGCAGGTCGGTGGTCGCGAGCAGGACGTCTTGGGGCACCTCCACCCAGACCGGCCCGCGCGGTGCGCTGAGCGCGACCTCCCACGCCTCCTGGAGAGCGCTGCTGATCTGCGACTGGCTCTGCACCTGTACGGCGTGCTTGACCACCTGCGCCACCAGGGCCCGTTGGTCGCGCAGCTCGTGGAGGAAGCCGCGGCGCCGGCCACCGAGTCCCGCTGACGGGATCTGGCTCGCGATCACGACGACCGGCACCGAGGCCGCTGCCGCTTCCTGGAGGGCGGCCAGGCTCTGCAGGGCGCCGGGACCGGTGGACAGCATGAGCGGGGCCGGCCGTCCGGTCACCCGGGCGTAACCGTCGGCGGCGAAGGCGGCGTCCAGCTCGTTGCGGAAGCCGGCGTACTGCAGGCTGCTGCGGGACAGCGCGTCGAACAGGCCCAGGGCGTGCTGCCCCGGCTCCCCGAAGACCGTCGTCGCGCCCAGGGCGGCGAGGGTCTCGGCGACCAGGTCGCCACCCCGCCGGACGGTGCTCATCCGTGGGCCTCCTGCCGGACCGCGCCGGTCGGGACCGGCTCGGGTGCGCCCTGCCGTGCCATCAGCGAGATCAGCTCGTAGGCCACGTGCGAGGCGGCGACGGCGGTGATGTCGGCGTGGTCGTACGCCGGAGCGACCTCGACGACGTCGGCCGAGACCAGGTTGCAGCCGTCCAGGCCGCGCAGGATGGCGAGCAGCTCCCGACTGGTCATGCCACCGGCCTCCGGCGTACCGGTGCCGGGTGCGTGCGCCGGATCGAGGCAGTCGATGTCGATCGAGATGTAGAGCGGGCGGTCGCCGACCCGCTCGCGCAGCGCCTGCACCACCGCGGGGACGCCCTGGTTCATCACGTCCATCGAGGTGACGATGCCGAAGCCCATCCGTTCGTCGTCGGTCAGGTCCTGCTTGGCGTACAGCGGCCCGCGGATACCGACGTGGCTGAGGGCCTCCGTGTCGAGCAGATCCTCCTCGAACGCACGGCGGAACGGCGTGCCGTGGGTGTAGTCGGCGCCGAAGTAGGAGTCCCAGGTGTCGAGGTGGGCGTCGAAGTGGAGCAGGGCGACCGGGCCGTGCTTGCGATTCATCTCGCGCAACAGCGGGAGCGCGATGGTGTGGTCGCCGCCCACCGTGACGATCCTCGAGCCCGCGTCCAGCAGCGTGCCTGCGCTGGCCGCCACGGCGTCGAGCGCCTCGGGGATGTTGAAGGGGTTGCAGACCACGTCACCGGCGTCGGCCACCTGGAGGGCGGCGAAAGGCGAGACGTCCAGACCCGGGTGATAGGGACGCAGCAGGCGGCTGGCCTCGCGGACCGCGGCCGGCGCGAACCGCGCACCGGGCCGGTAGGAGACGCCGGCGTCGAACGGCACGCCCATCACGGCGACGTCCGCACGTCCGACGTCCTCCAGGCGCGGGAGCCGCGCGAAGGTCGCGATGCCGGCGAAGCGCGGCACGCGGGAGGCGTCGACGGGGCCTACAGGGCCGGCGGGGGTGGGGTGTTGGTCGTTCACGGGGTCTCCAGGGATCGGGTCAGCTGTGGTCGGGAAGGGCCGGCGAGAAGACCCACAGGACCTGGGTGTTCGCGTCTTCGAAGGCGCTGCGGAAGGTGTGCGGCACATGGGGGGCGAAGGTGAGGGTGTCCCCGGCTTCGAGGACGACCTCCTCCTCGCGGAGGGTCACCGCCAGGCGGCCGGAGACCACGAAGACGAACTCCACGTCGGCGGGCAGGCTGTAGGGCTCGTCGCCACTGCCGCCGCCCGGCTCGATCTCGCTGAGGATCGCCTGCAGCCGCCGCTCCCCGTTCGGGGTCAGGAGGTACTCGGTCATCCCGATGCCGCCGAAGTTGATCGGCGGGTACGCCGCACGGCGTACGACGTTGCCTGCCGGGGCGTCGAACAGCTCACCGACCGACAGGCCGAGCGTCTCGCAGATCCGCATCAGCGAGGCGACCGAGGCACTGGCCTGGTCACGCTCGATCTTGGACAGGAATCCCTTGGTGAGGCCGGCAGCGTCGGCCACTTCGGCCAGCGTCTTGCGGCGCGCCATGCGGGCTGCCTTGAGCTGCTCGCCGATGCGGACGCCGTCCGCGTCCGACTGGGCCTGAGCGGTCATGGGCCTCGGACTCCGATCCTGAGTTCCTGCGTGAGGGGACGCGTCGATCGCCACGTCGTATCCCTATGAAACACCATGAGCCCTATAGGAAACAAGGGTTGACAATAAGGCAACTTCGGGGTCATCCTCGGTGACGCAGGCCACATCGTCCGTGGCCCACCCATCACCGAGGAGTCCCGATGACCCGCCACCCCCGCACCCGCCGGCTCGCCTGGCTGCCCGTCGCGGCCGTTGCCGCCGGCGCGCTGCTGACCGCCTGCGGAAGCAGCGACGACGCCGACGACCCCGCGGCCGGCGAGCCGGTCGCCTCCCAAGACGTCGACCAGAAGCTGCAC
Source organism: uncultured Actinomycetota bacterium (assembly GCA_963766035.1). Classification (GTDB taxonomy): domain Bacteria; phylum Actinomycetota; class Actinomycetes; order Propionibacteriales; family Nocardioidaceae; genus Nocardioides. The sequence goes on from CAVXYP010000001.1 coordinate 124,610, forward strand.
GACAGCCTCCCCGCCGACATCAAGGAGGCCGGGAAGGTGACGATCGGGACCGAGGCGCTCTACCCGCCGTTCGAGTCCTTCACCGACGACAACGAGACGATCGTCGGGCTCGACCCCGACCTCGCGACGGCGCTCGGCCAGGTCCTCGGCGTCGAGGTCGAGTTCACCCACACCGCTTTCGACGGCCTGCTCACGGCGCTCGACGGTGGCCGCTTCGACCTCGTCATGGCCGCGATCACCGACACCAAGGACCGCGAGGAGGTCTACGACTTCGTCGACTACTTCCTCACCGGCCAGTCGATCGTGGTGAAGAAGGGCAACCCCGAGGGCATCGAGGGGATCAGCGACCTCTGCGGCCAGCCGGTCGCCGTCCTCAAGGCCTCCACCCAGGAGAAGATGCTCGGCCAGTTCAACGAGGACGAGTGCGCCGACGACCCCATCGAGATCGACCCCTTCCCGAGCGACAAGGACGCGCTGACGCAGGTGCAGAGCGGCCGCGACGTCGCGTCGTTCACCCAGGACGCCGTCGGCGCCTTCAACGCGGCGAACATCGGTGGTGGCAACCAGTTCGAGATCGCCAACTCCGAGGCCCTGCTCCCGACCCCGGTCGGAATGGTCTTCACCAAGGAGGACACGCAGCTGCGCGACGCCTTCAAGGCAGCGCTGGAGAAGCTGATCGCCGACGGCACCTACGAAGAGATCCTGGCCAACTACGAGCTCGAGGGCGGCGCAGTCGACAGCGTCACCATCAACGGAGCGACGGAGTAGGCGAGATGACCGCGACCGCAGAGTCCCCCGAGCGGGTGCGTCCCGCCCCGATCAAGGCAATCCCGGTACGCCGTACCGGCCAGTGGATCTCCGCCGCGATCGTCGCCGCCCTGGTGGCGTCGCTGGTCTGGTCGTTCGCGTCCAACCCCGCCATCCAGTGGGAGGTCGTCCGCGAGTTCCTCTTCAACGAGAACATCCTGCGCGGCGGGATCGTGACGATCCAGCTCACCGTCATGTCGATGGTGCTGGGCGTCGTGCTCGGTGTCGTGCTGGCCGTGATGCGGCTGTCCCACAACCCGGTGCTCCGTGTGGTCAGCGGGGGCTACCTCTGGCTCTTCCGCGGCACCCCGGTGCTGGTGCAGATCGTGCTGTGGTTCAACCTCGGCCTGATCTTCCCGCGCCTCGGCTTCGGGCCGGTCAGCGCCGACACGAACTCGCTCATCAGCGCCTTCACAGCCGCGCTGCTCGCCCTGGCGCTGAACGAGGCGGCGTACATGGCCGAGATCGTCCGGGGCGGCATCCTCTCGGTGGACCACGGGCAGACCGAGGCGGCGCACGCGCTCGGTCTGACCGGCGCCAAGACGATGCGCCGGATCGTGCTGCCCCAGGCGATGCGGGTGATCGTGCCGCCCACGGGCAACGAGGTCATCACGATGCTGAAGACCACCTCTCTGGTCGCCGTCATCGGCGCCCAGGACCTGTTCACCGAGGCCCAGCTCTTCGGCAGCAAGAACTTCACCACCTTCGAGATGCTCCTGGTCGCCTCCTTCTGGTACCTCGTGCTGACCAGCGTGCTCACCATCATCCAGTCGCGGCTCGAGCACCGCTTCGCCCGCGGAACCTCTCAGGGCGCCAAGGCAGGTCCGGGCTGGGCAGCGCGGCTGTCCGCGAACCTGCGTCCGGGACGCTCGACCACCGAAGGAGCCAACCGATGACGACCACGATGGTCAAGGCGGAGAACGTCCACAAGTCCTTCGGCCACGTCGAGGTGCTCAAGGGCATCGACCTCGAGGTGACCAACGGCGAGGTCTTCTGCATCCTCGGCCCCTCCGGCTCGGGCAAGTCGACCTTCCTGCGCTGCATCAACCACCTCGAGCGCATCGACGGCGGCCGGCTGTCGGTCGACGGCAAGCTGATCGGCTACCGGGAGGAGGGCGACAAGCTCTACGAGATGCACGAGCGCGAGGTCGCGCCCAGCGCCGCGACATCGGCATGGTCTTCCAGCGCTTCAACCTCTTCCCCCACATGACCGCGCTGGAGAACGTCATGGAGGCGCCGGTCCAGGTCCGTGGCGAGTCGAAGGCGGCCGCACGGAAGCAGGGCTGGAGCTCCTCGACCGGGTGGGCCTCGCCGAGCGCGCCGGCAACTACCCCGCCGAGCTGTCCGGCGGCCAGCAGCAGCGCGTCGCGATCGCCCGCGCGCTGGCGATGAAGCCGAAGCTGATGCTGTTCGACGAGCCCACCTCCGCGCTCGACCCGGAACTGGTGGGTGAGGTCCTCGACGTCATGAAGGACCTGGCCCGTGAGGGGATGACGATGATCGTGGTGACCCACGAGATCGGCTTCGCCCGCGAGGTCGCCGACACGGTGGTCTTCATGGACGGCGGCGTGATCGTCGAGGCCGGCAAGCCGGCCGACGTACTGGGCAACCCCCAGCACGTCCGCACCAAGGCGTTCCTCTCCAAGGTGCTGGCATGACGGCTTCCACGGAGTACGCCGTCACGAACCCGGCCACCGGTGAGGTCGTCCGCACGTATCCGACAGCCACGGACGCCGACATCGAGGCAGCGCTCTCGGCCGCGAGCACGGCGTACCGCTCCTGGACGCCGGGTACGACGGTCGCCGAACGCAGCGCATTGCTGCGCGAGGTGAGCCGCCTGCACGAGGAGCGTCGCGCAAGAGCTCGCCGGCATCATCGTGCGGGAGATGGGCAAGAAGCTCGACGACGCTCTCGGCGAGGTCGACTTCTCCGCCGCCATCTACGGCTTCTACGCCGATCGCGCCGAGGCCCTGCTGGCCGACGAGCCGGTGCCGCTCCTCGACGGCGAAGGCTCCGCTCTGATCCGGCGCAGCCCGTTCGGCGTGCTGCTCGGGATCATGCCGTGGAACTTTCCCTCCTACCAGGTGGCCAGGTTCGCCGGACCGAACCTCGCGGTCGGCAACACCATCGTGCTCAAGCACGCGCCGCAGTGCCCGGAGTCGGCTGCCGCGCTGGAGCAGCTGTTCCGCGACGCCGGCTTCCCCGAGGGTGCCTACGTCAACGTCTATGCGACCAACGAGCAGGTGGCCACGATGATCGGCGACCGCGCGTCGCCGGTGTCTCACTGACCGGCTCGGAGAGAGCCGGCTCCGCCGTGGCCGAGCTGGCCGGTCGCCACCTGAAGAAGGTCGTGCTGGAGCTGGGCGGGTCGGACCCGTTCCTCCTGCTCGGCACCGACGACCTGGATGCCACCGTCGAGGCGGCCGCCAGCGC
>CAVXYP010000002.1:0-373613 GCA_963766035.1 uncultured Actinomycetota bacterium
AGCGGCGGAGCGGTCGGTGGAGGCGATCGAGTTCGAAGACCGGATCCGTACCGTGCCGGTGAGATCTCGCTGACGCATGACGGTCGCTCGACCTTGGACACTGGTGCGCTCGGCAGCCTCTACTGGGAGCAGACCGGAGCTTTGGGGTTCGGCGCCCGGGTGCGGGTGACTCACACCCCGCAGGCGGCCGGGACGCTGTCCTCCTACGCAAGTCTTCAGTTCGTCCGCGCCAACGCTGCGGTTGTTGGCGATCCCGACGAAGTTGCCCGCGCATACGGCGAAGAGCTGCAGTCCCGATTGGAACGCAGCCTGCTCCTTCGCGAGCTGACTGCGTTCGTGCTCGGAGGAATCGTCTTCACCGCTGTATTCCGCGCGCGTTCCCCCCTGCCTGCGGACTGGTCGCGTCGGCGGACAGCGGCGATCGGAGGCGCCGCGGCGGTGGTGCTCCTGACGGCGACGTGCGGGGCAGCAGGCTGGTTGTTCGACAGGTGGGAAGGCAATCGCGAAATCGAAGGCGCCTACGCGATGCCCGGAGTGCCCGAACTGTCGTTCAGCAGTCCCCAGGCGTTGGAGATCGCGCGCCAGGTCCAGCCGTTCCTGGAGAAGAACAATGAACGGATCCGCGAACGCAGCCGGGCCTATCTAGCGAACGCCGAAGCAACCCTCAGTCCCGAACTCTCCAGCCGCGTGGACGATCTCGCGCCCCGGGAGGGCGAGCTGATCGTGCTGGCCAAGGCGGATCCCCAGGGCAACCACGTCGGCACCCGGGTCCGTACCGTTCTCTACGACCAGCTCGTCGAAGCCCTCGATGCCGGATCTTTCGCTTCGAACGATCTCCGGGGATGTCACTTCCAACGGCACCGTCGCCGAAGCGGGGTTCGTCGAGGCGGAGGCCGACGCCAGCGGCGAGATCCCCACCGTCGTCGTGAAGGGCGACCACGACACCGACACCACCCTTGAGCAGCTTGACGACAACGATGTCAGCAACCCTGATCTGGAGGTCACCGAGATCGCAGGACTCGACGTGGTTGCCGGCAACGACCCGGCGTTCAAGACCCTTTTCGGAGGCATGGTCGTCAACGAGTCCGGCGTCACCGAGACCGAGCTCGGCGAACAAGTCCGCAACTACATCGACGACGAGCAACCAGGCGCTCTTCTGGTTCTCCTGCACCAACCCCGATCCGCGGCCGGCTATCTCGGCCTGGAGACACTCGACGACATCGCGCCGCCGGACCTCGGCGACGACCCGACCGATCTGACCACTCCGTACGACGACGGGATCCCCGACGTACCGCCCGGGCTCATCAACATCGGCCACCTCCACGACGCATCACCCCCGAGGATCATCTGGAACACCGACAGCGACGAGGTCACCTGGACCGTCGTCAACCAGCTCGGCACTTCAGGCGGGGTCGAGGAACGTCCGACCTACAACCGGTTCTCCACGCCATACTCAGTGCCGCTGAAGACCCTCAGCATCCAACTCCAATACGTCGACACCGACACCGGCCTCCAGACCGGCTACGCCTCCATCGACCTCGCCACCGACGGCACCGCGACCATCACAGACCGCATCGACATCGGTGTCCCCTGATCCCTTTCACGAGGCGTCGGCGGCGTCCGACTCCGAGGCGCTGGCCAATAGAGGCTCCAGGAGGTCGGAGATGCTCATCGCGCCGATCAACGGCGCCTTCTTGTCGCGTGCCTCGACGACGGCGACCACCGGGCTGCGGTTGGCCGCCATGATCGCCGCGATCTCCAGCACGGTGTCGTCGGGTGCAACGACCGGTAGCTTCTTTCGGTCCCAGTCCGCGGGCAACATGTCAGCCACGGTGCGGTTGGCCAACACGTCGCAGATCTTGTCTGCGTATTTCTCCTCCAGCACCCGGGCCAGCGTCGGGTCGTCCTGTACGTAAGTGGGGACCAGGATTCGGAGTACCTGCGAGCCGGGCAAAATGGCGACTGGGTGGTTGTTGTCATCGACGACGATGAGACCAGGCAGGTGGCGCTCGGCCAGGAGTCGCGCGGCCTCGCGCGCGGGGGTGTCCGTCCGGACAGTCGGGTACGGCGCCGCAAGGTCATGGGCCAGCACACCTCGAGGCTATCCCAGACGCGACCGGGTCGGGCGCGGGTCGGCGCACGCTAGGGTTGCCAGAGGCGTGCCGGGAAGTCTGGTCGGCGACGGATCCAACGACCCCCGACCCAGGAGCCTTCGTGGCCACTTTGGCCGTACTCATCTTCGTCACCGCCTACGTTCTGCTCGCGACCGAGAAGGTGCACCGCACCAAGGTCGCCCTCGTCGGCGCCGGACTCATGCTGCTGCTCCACATCACCGATGCGGAGAAGGCGTATTTCGACGAGCACACCGGAGTCGACTGGAACGTCATCTTCCTGCTGTTCGGAATGATGGTGATCGTCTCGGTGCTGCGGCGCACCGGCATCTTCGAGTATGTCGCGATCTGGGCCGCCAAGCGTGCCCGCGGAAAGCCCTACCGCCTCATGGTCATGCTGTGCGTCCTCACCGCACTGGCGTCCGCGCTGCTCGACAACGTCACCACGATCCTGCTGATCGCCCCCGTGACGTTCCTGGTCTGTGAGCGGCTAGCGCTCCGGCCGGGCAAGTACCTCATCGCGGAGGTGCTTGCCTCCAACATCGGCGGAGCCGCCACGCTCGTCGGGGACCCGCCGAACATCATCATCGCGAGCAAGGCCGACCTCAGCTTCAATGACTTCCTCGTGCACATGGCCCCGATCGTGGTCGTCTTGCTGATCGTCTTCTGCATTATGTGCCGCTGGCTGTTCCGCAAGGAGTTCGTCTACGACCAGGAGCGTGCCGCTGCGGTGATGTCCCTGAACGAACGCGAAGCGATCACCGACTCTGCGCTGCTGGCCAGGTCGGCCGCCGTGCTGGCACTGGTCGTTGCCGCATTCGTCCTACACCCCGTCCTGCACTACGAGCCCTCGACCGTCGCGCTCCTCGGGGCAGGCCTTCTCGTGCTGATCACCAGCGTCTCCACCAGCGACGCGCTGCACGACGTCGAATGGCCGACCCTGGTCTTCTTCGCGGGATTGTTCATCATGGTCGGCGGACTCGTGGAGACCGGAGTCATCGGTGACCTCTCGCGCTCGGCGGCCGAGGCCACCGATGGCAGGCTCGGTGTGGCGGCCTTCGGGCTTCTCGGTGGCTCAGCGCTCCTGTCCGCGATCGTGGACAACATTCCCTACGTGGCGACGATGAGTCCGATCGTGGCCACCCTCGTGGAGGACCAGGGCGGAGACGGTCAGGTTCTGTGGTGGGCAATGGCGCTGGGCGCGGACCTCGGCGGCAACGCGACGGCGATCGGCGCCTCAGCAAACGTCGTCGCGCTCGGGCTCGCCGAAAGAGCCGGACACAGGATCGGATTCTGGGAGTTCACGAAGTACGGCCTGGTGGTCACCCTCGTGACGGTCTCCCTGTGCGTGCCCTACATCTGGCTACGCTACTTGTGAGGTGCTCTCGGCGATCGACTACCGCCACGGCGCACAGGCGAGTGGGACCACATGAGTCCGCTCGGCGCGTTTGGTCATCCTTCGGCGCTCTGTGCCGCTTCTCGTCAGAGTGCGAGTGGGCAGCCAGCATTAGTCCCGCGCAAGCGCAGGAATCGGCGCACGGGTGACACGGAAGCGGCGACGCTGTTCGCAAGCTCGCTCGAGGTGATTGCGGATCGTCGGCGAGGACTAGGCGATGGCCCGGCCCGGCATGTGAGGACCGGACTATCCCTGGACATCAGCTCGAAATCGCCAAGCTCGCCTCCCGTCACCCCGGGGGAGCGGGGACTCCGTCGGGTTGGACGACGTACCAGTTGCCACCGTTGAGGAAGACGTCGTGGCACAGCACCTCGTGCTTCCCCTCGTGGGCATAGAAGTAGAGCGGGTGGTCGTTGTACGTCACTTGCAGTCGTCCATCGGCGCGCTCGGTGGTGCCGAGCAAGGGGGCGTCGACGCCGGCGCCCGCCACGGCCTCACCATCGGTGAAGACCGGCGGCCAGGCCGCAGCACAGTCGTCATAGCAGCGCGGCTCAACGGTCGTTTCGACGTCGAACAGGTAGATGGCCTGGCCGGTCGCGTCGTACAGCATGGCGCCGTACTCGCTGTCGTCGGCGACGATCGTCGGGCCTTCGGCTGTCGGCGGCTCCGACGAATCGGTGGGTTCTGCCGTGGGCTCTGATGTGTCTGCCGAGGTCTCTGCACGGGAGGGCGGCGTCGCGGTCGAGGTGTCCGACGCCGCAGTCGGCTCGGTCGCCTCGGGCTCCGGATCCCCGCCGCACCCGGCGACCAGGAGGAGACATCCCATCAGCGCGCCAACGCGAAGGTTCATGCAACGAGTGTGCCCGACGGTCGGCGCGGAATGGTCGGTCCGTTGTCCCTACCGGCTCCTGGTCTTCGTCCATGAACCGCGTCGATCGTTCGTACGCCCTGGTCTGGAGGTGCACCGCGGGCCGGCGCGGGCGTTCGGCGTAGCTCAGGGTCAGAACCGGCGAGCGGTCGGACGACTCCTACACCCTGCCGCCGCCCTCGGCCATCTGGGAAAGCGCAGCAGCAATCTGCGCATCGCGACCCGCGGCGGCGTGCTGGTACCGCAGCGCAGCGCCGGGCGTGGAGTGTCCGAGCCGAGCCATCAGTTCGGCGAGAGTTGCGCCAGTCTGTGCGGCGAGCACCGCGCCCGTGTGCCGCAGATCGTGGAACCGCAGGTCTGGTCTACCGACAGCCTGCCGGGCTCGGTCGAAGGGTCGCTTGAGCATGTCGTGCGTCAGCGGCGAGACGCCGTCGACGGCGGTGAACAGCAGGCCGTCGCGACCCTTTCCTGCGTGCTGAAGGAGATGCTCGGCGACGGTGGGGATCAAGTGGGGTGGGATCGCGACGACCCGGACACCGGCATCTGATTTGGGCACCCCGATCACCGGCTGCCCATCAACCCAGGTGACGGCACGGCGGACTCGCAGCACCCCCTCCTTGGTGTCGACGTCCTTGCGGCGCAGCTCGACGAGTTCCCCGAACCGCAGGCCGCACCACGCGGCCAGCAACACGATCACGCCGAGCCGGTTGGGCATCTCCTCGGCCAACCTCGCCAGCTCGTCCAAGGTTGCGGGGCGGATGTCCTTGACCCGCCGCGACTGCCCGGCGCCACGCAGCCGGCAGGGATTGGCCGTGATGACGTCGTCGGCCACCGCCGTGTTGAGGATCGTGCGCAGCAGGCTGTAAGCGTGGGCACGACGAGTGGGACCGGTATCCAGACGGGAGTGCCAAGCTCGAACCGCGGCCGGCGTGATCTGGTCGAGCTGTACGCCTCCGAGCGTTGGATAGAGGTGACCGGCAAGCAGGCCGCGGTAGAGAGCGGTCGTGCGGGGCTTCAGCTCCCGGGATCGGTCGACCAGCCAGGCTTCCGCGTACTCGCTGAGTATGGGAACCCGGTCGGGCTCGCGGGTCAGGGGCTGCCAGGACGACCTGGCGATGTCGGCGCGGACTGTGGCCAGATACGTCTCCGCGTCCGTTTTCGTCGTGAAAGTGACCGGAGCCCTGTGAGTTTGGCCGTCGGGACCGACGTAGCGGGCTTGATATCGACCCGAAGGCAGTCGGCGGATCGAGCCGAACCGGCGGGAGTTGTTGGCCACAGTGCAATTTCCTGTCGCTGATTCGTGCCATGAACGTGCCACCAATCTTGGCACATTGCGACCATTCTTGTCTTCACGTGACCCGAGCAGAAACACGTATTTGTGCAGGTCAGGGGCCATTTTATGCAGGTCGGCAGGAGAGCGGCAATCTGGGGTGGCTACAGGTTCAAATCCTGTCAGCCCGACCGATCTGCAGGCGGATCCGGACCGGATCCGCCTGCTGTCATTTTCGGTTGTCGGAGCACGCGACGCGCCCGGTTTCGCCAGGGCGAACTCCCGTGTCGTGGGTTTCCGCTTCGTGACACACTGCACCTCATGTCTGACGAGCAGGACAAGCTGAAGCTCAGCTTGGAACCGCCCAAGTTGTTCGGGCGGAAGAAGAAGTCGGACGCCACGGGGACCTCCAAGCGCACCTCACCCGCGCCCACCACCGCGAGCCCTCCGGCGTCCGATGCTGCCGCGCCCGCTGACACGGCTCCCGAGGAGCCGACCGAGGAGATCACCGAGGAGCCGACCGAGGAGATCACCGACGTTCCCGTCGAGGAGACGGTCGAAGAGTCGGTGCCCGCGGAGACCGAGACCGAGCCCGAGGCCGAGGCTGAGGCTGAGGCTGAGCCGGTCGCCGCGGTCACCGCTGAGCTCAAGACCGAGCCCGAGAAGAAGGCGGCAGCTACCAAGCCGGTTGCCAAAGCGGTTGCCAAACCAGCCACTATTCCGGCTGCCAAACCGCCTCCCAAACCGGTCGTCAAACCGGCCCCCAAGCCTGCTGCCAAACCGGCCACCCAGCCGGCCGCGAAGAAGACGACGACCCGGCCGCGGGCCAAGCTCGCGCCCGACATCGAGCTGGAACCGGTGACCGGCATCGAGCAGGAGGACGCCGAGATCACGGCGACCGCCGACGAGCCGCCGCTGCTGCCGCTCTACCCCGCGGCAGCGGTCACCGGCGTCCTCGTCGGTGGGGCGATGATCCTGCTCATCTGGCTGTCGCTACGCGGCTGCGAGGCCGTCCGCGGCACCGCGAACTGCAGCGGCGGATCAGGCTTCCTGCTGCTGGTGGCGACGTTCGTCCTCTGCGTCCTGCTCGGCAGCACACTGCTGAAGGTCTTCTCCATCCCCGACCCCGGCAGCGGCAGCTTCCTGGCCGTGGGCCTGGTCGCCGTCGCCGCGCTGCTGTTCCTCATCGACGTGCTCGACCACTGGTCGATGATCATCGTGATCCCGACCATCAGCGTGGCCGCCTACCTGGCGTCGGTCTGGGTCACCAAGACCTTCGTCGAGCCATCAGATACCTAGACGGTATGACCTGAGCCCGTCTGTCTGACGGGGTTGCGGGCCGGGGCCTCACTCACAAGATTCGTGGGTTACCGAGCAGGGGCCGCCTGCTCGGCCTATCCGACAATTGTGGGAGGCCCCGGTGTTTACCGAGCGTACGAGTGTTGGGCTCGACGTGCACGCACGATCTGTTGCTGCGGCGGCAATCGATGGCGTCACGGGCGAGTTGTTCCAGACGAAGCTGACCCCGTCATATGAGCACATCCGGTCCTGGGTCGGCGATCTGCCCGGACCGGTTGCGGTGGCCTACGAGGCCGGTCCCACGGGCTTCGGGCTCTATCGGGATCTGATCGCGGCGGGGATCCGCTGCGAGGTCGTGGCGCCATCGAAGCTGCAGAAGCCCGCGGGCGATCGGGTCAAGACCGACGCCAAGGACGCGATCCACCTCGCCAAACTGTTGCGACTCGACGAGATCACCTCGGTGTCGATCCCGTCCGTCGACCAGGAAGCGGCCCGGGACCTGGTTCGTGCCCGCGAGGACTGCCGCGGGGACCTGATGGCCGCCCGGCACCGGCTGTCCAAGTTGCTGCTGCGTCACGGCATCGTCTACTACGGCGGGAAGGCGTGGACCATCAAGCACGACCAGTGGCTGCGCATCGACGCGCTCCCGCAGCTGACCACGCGTTCGACCAGGCTGGCCTTCGATTCCGGCTATGAGACCGTACTGGCGGCCAAGGCTCGTCGGGACCGCCTCGATGCCGCGATCGATGAGATGGCCGCCGACAGCGAGTTCACGCCGGTCGTTCGACGGTTGGGCTGCCTGCGCGGCATCGGCACCCTGACCGGGTTCGGGTTGGCTGTCGAGATCGGTGACTGGCACCGGTTCACCGGCAACACCATCGGCTCGTTCGTCGGCCTGGTCCCCAGTGAGTACTCCTCCGGTGCGACCAGGAGCCAGGGGTCGATCACCAAGACCGGCAACGGCCATGCCCGCCGGCTCCTCGTCGAGGCCGCCTGGCACCACCGTCCCCGCTACACCGTCGGCGCCACCATGCGCGCCCGTTGGGACCTGGCCCCAGTCGCGGCCAGGATCCGGGGTGATGAGGGCAACCGACGACTCCACCACCGCTGGGTCAGATTCATCGACCGCCGCAAGCGCAGCACCACCGCCGACGTCGCGATCGCCCGCGAGCTCGCGGGCTGGTGCTGGTCGCTGGCCGTGATGGAGGACTAACCCCCTGGAACGGCTCTGCTGCCTGACCGTCCTGGTGGCAGCGCATGGAGTGACCCGCGACCGCGCTATGAGCAGCCGCTCCGGCGGCGACGCTCGTTTCTAGACAAGCGGACGCACTCCGGCCGAACCACCGTCCTGCGGTAACCAACCCGCGCATATCAGCATGACCACGCGTCGCCAACGACACGCTCACCAGAATCAGCAGCAGAGCTCGAGGCGCCCGCCGAGGAGACATCCCCGACGGGCGCCTCACCCTGCCCTTGACAGGAGTCCCCTACATATCAGCGCGGGATGTGGCCCGGCGGCGGAGCGTAGCGAACCAAGTGAGCGGAGCCGCCGGGCCATAGCCCTGCCCCTCCCCCACTGGCTAGTGCGTGTCAGGCCAGCGGAGGACCAGCTCGGCGATCTGCACGGTGTTGAGGGCGGCGCCCTTGCGGAGGTTGTCGTTGGACACGAACAGCGCCAACCCGCGGTCGCCGTCGACACCGGGGTCCTGCCGGATGCGGCCGACGTACGACGGGTCCTTGCCTGCCGCGTGCAACGGGTTCGGGATCTCGGCGAGCTCGACACCGGGCGCCGAGCCGAGGAGCTCACGCGCTCGGGAGGCCGGCAGCGGACGCTCGAACTCGGCGTTGATCGCCAGCGAGTGTCCGGTGAAGACCGGCACCCGGACGCAGATCCCGGAGACCCGCAGGTCCGGGATGCCGAGGATCTTGCGCGACTCGTTGCGGAGCTTCTGCTCCTCGTCGGTCTCGTCCAGACCGTCGTCGACGAGGTTGCCGGCGAACGGCAGCACGTTGTAGGCGATGGTCCGCTGGTAGACGCCGGGCTCGGGGAAGGCGACCGCCTCACCGTCGTAGGCCAGCTCCCGGGCCTTCTCGCCGGCGGCGGCGATGCCGGTGGCCAGTTCCTCGACACCGGCGATGCCGGAGCCGGAGACGGCCTGGTAGGTCGATGCGATGAGCCGGACGAGGCCGGCCTCGTCGTGCAGCGGCTTGAGGACCGGCATCGCGGCCATGGTGGTGCAGTTGGGGTTCGCGATGATGCCCCTGCCGGCCGCGATCACCGCCTGCGCGGCGTCGGGGTTGACCTCGGAGACCACCAGCGGGATCGCCGGGTCCTTCCGGAACGCGGAGGAGTTGTCGACGACGATGACGCCCGCGTCGACGTACGTCGGGGCAAGGGCCCGCGAGGTGGTCGCGCCGGCCGAGAAGAGTGCGATGTCGAGACCCGTGGGGTCCGCCGTGGCGGCGTCCTCGACCACGACCTCGCGGTCACCGAAGGGCAGCACCGTGCCCGCGGAGCGGGAGGAGGCGAGGAAGCGCACCTCGTCGGCGGGGAAGCCGCGCTCGAGGAGGATCTGGCGCATCGCGACGCCGACCTGGCCGGTCGCGCCGACGATTCCGATCTTCATGGGGTTGATCCTTCCGTGACGCATCCAGCGCCGCGAGTGGGTTTAGCGGCCGGAGCCGCCGTAGACGACGGCCTCGACCTCGTCGGCGTCGAGGTCGAACGCCGTGTGGGCAGCCTGCACCCCGGCGTCGACGTCGTCCTCGGCGACGATCACCGAGATCCGGATCTCCGAGGTCGAGATCATGCCGAGGTTGACCCCCGCCTCGGCGAGGGCCCTGAAGAACTTCGCCGAGATGCCCGGGTGCGAGCGCATGCCGGCACCGATGAGCGAGATCTTGCCGACCTTGTCGTCGTAGATCAGTGATTCGAAACCGACTTGGCTCTGGAGGGCGTTCAACGTCTCCATCGCGGTCTGGCCGTCGGCGTACGGCAGCGTGAACGAGATGTCGGTCAGGTTGGTGGCGGCCGCCGACACGTTCTGCACGATCATGTCGAGGTTGATCTGGGCGTCGGCCAGCGCGGTGAAGATGGCGGCTGCCTCGCCGACCTTGTCGGGGACGCCGACGACCGTGATCTTGGCCTCGCTGCGGTCGTGGGCGACGCCGGCGATGATCGGGGCTTCCATGCTGACCTCTTTCTCAACTCTGTCGGGGTCGTCGATGCTGCCGGAGACAACCGTGCCCTCGAGGGTGCTGAACGACGAGCGGACGTGGATCGGGATGTTGTGGCGCCGGGCGTACTCGACCGAGCGCAGGTGGAGGACCTTGGCGCCGCACGCGGCGAGCTCGAGCATCTCCTCGTAGGTGACCGTGTCGAGCTTGCGGGCCGTGGGGACGATCCGCGGGTCGGCCGTGAAGACGCCGTCGACGTCGGTGTAGATCTCGCAGACGTCGGCCTCGAGCGCCGCCGCCAGCGCGACCGCGGTGGTGTCGGTGCCGCCACGACCGAGGGTGGTGATCTCCTTGGTCGCCTGGCTGACGCCCTGGAACCCGGCGACGATCACGATGTGGCCCTCGTCGATCGCGCCGAGGATCCGGCCCGGGGTCACGTCGATGATCTTGGCCTTGCCGTGCACGGCGTCCGTGATCACGCCGGCCTGGGATCCCGTGAACGAGCGGGCGGTGAAGCCGAGGTCGGAGATCGCCATCGCGACCAGTGCCATCGAGATCCGCTCACCGGCGGTCAGCAGCATGTCGAGCTCGCGGGCGGGTGGCAGCGGACTGACCCCAGCGGCGAGATCGAGCAGCTCGTCGGTGCTGTCGCCCATGGCGGAGACGGCGACCACGACGTCGCTGCCGGTCTTCTTGGCCTCGGTGATCCGACGCGCCACCCGTTTGATGGCGTCGGCATCGGACAGCGACGAGCCGCCGTACTTCTGCACGACAATGCCCACTGGAAATGCGCTCCTGGATCGACGGGGGAACGGTGCTCGTCGATTCTACCGAGCGGTGGGTTTACGCCTCGCCACCGTCCAAGGCGGCGGCGACGGCCTCGATCACCTCGAGCTCGGAGGTGATGTCGACGTCGAGGCGGTCGTGCGCCACGACCGACAACAGCGCCTTCATCGCCGCGCCCGCGAGCGCGCCCCACGACGAGACGTAGGAGAACTGCCACCACCACAGTGCTTCCTCGACGTCCCCTACCCGGTAGTGGCGCATGCCGTTCTCGAGGTCGCTGGCAATGCTGGCCAGGTCGTCGGAGAGCTGGCTCTCGACGACCTCGGGCTGGTAGGGGTCGAAGACATAGCTCATCGTGTCGACGTTGCCGAGCAGGTCGGCCAGCCGGAGCCGGAGGTCGTCGAGGTCGGCGTCGGGTCCGACGTCGGGCTGGTACTCGTCGCGTGGCGCGAAGTCGCGCTGCACCCCTAGCCGGGCACCAGTCAGCGAGATCTCGCTGATCTGCAGCAGCAGCAGGGACACCGCCTGCCCCGGTGTGGCCTGGAAGGCGATCACCCGCAGGGAGTCGAGGAACGAGCCGACCGAGGCCGCGATCTCGTCGGCGAACCGAACCGTCTCGGTCTCGACGGCAAGCAACGCCTCGAGGGCCGCCTGACCTGGGAGCTGATCGGTCACGTTGCCGCCTGCCTTCCTGCGAATGCTCGTCCGAGAGTGACCTCGTCGGCGTATTCAAGGTCGCCGCCCACGGGCAGTCCACTAGCCAACCGCGTCACGCGCAAGCCCAACGGGCTCAGCATCCGCGTGAGGTAGGTCGCCGTCGCCTCACCCTCGAGGTTCGGGTCGGTCGCCAAGATCACCTCGGTGACGGCCCCGTCCCGCAATCGGGTGAGCAGCTCCTTGATGTGCAGCTGCTCCGGGCCGATCCCGTCGATCGGGGAGATCGCGCCGCCCAGCACGTGGTAGCGCCCCCGGAACTCCCGGGTGCGCTCGATGGCGACGACGTCCTTGTATTCCTCCACCACGCAGATGACGCTCATGTCGCGCCGCGGGTCCCGGCAGATCCGGCACTGGTCGTCCTCGGACACGTTGAAGCAGGTCGCACAGAACCGCACCTTCGCCTTGACCTCGATCAGGACCTCCGCGAGCCGCTTCACGTCGACCGGGTCGGCCTGGAGCAGGTGGAACGCGATGCGCTGGGCGCCCTTCGGCCCGACACCCGGCAGCCTGCCGAGCTCGTCGATGAGGTCCTGGACGATGCCTTCGTACACGGTCGAGTCTCTCTAGAACCCGAGCTGACCGGGACCGGGGCCGCCGCCCGGCAGGCCGGGGATCCCTCCGGCGAGCGGACCAAGGGTCTGCTCGGCAAGCGCGTCGGCCCTCGTCCTCGCGTCGCGGTAGGCGGCGACGACCAGGTCCCCGATCTCCTCGAGGCTCTCCTCGAGGTCGTCGGGGTCGCTGACGACGAGCGGGCTGATCGTGACGCCGGTGAGCTCGCCGGTGCCGTTGACCGTCACGGTGACCGCACCCCCTGCGACCGAGCCCTCGACCGTGGCGTCGGCGAGCCGCGCCTGGGCTGCCTGCAGGCTCTCCTGCATCTGCTGCGCCTGCTGGAGCAGAGCGCCGAGATCGAGGCCACCGCCACCGAGTGCTTCGAACGGGTTCTGGGTCATGTCGGGCGGGTCTCCTTGACTGCCTGCGGTGGGCTCATCCATGGGGGATCTCCTCGATCACCTGCGCGCCGAGCTCCCGGACGAGCAGGTCGGCGCCCGACTCGGCGTCGACATCGGCGTCGTCGCGGTCGACGGCGGCGTCAGGATCGTGGGCCACCTCGGGCTCGGCCTGGATGTCGGCCATCCGTGGCCGGCGCGGCGCCGGCGGCGGTGCCGCGGCCTCGGACGGGCCCGCGGACTCGGCGACCTGCTGCGGCTCGGGAACGGCGGGAGCGGATGGCTCCGGCCGCGCCGGCGGCGTGGTGGCACCGGCTGAGGCACCCGGGTCGAGGATCGTCTCGATCTTCCACTCGGCACCGACGACCTCGCGGATCGCCTCGTGCAGCACGTCGGCGCTGCCGCTGTCGAAGCTGCCTCGTGCTCCGGCGTTGTTGAAGCCGAGGGTCAGCGTGGTGCCGTCGAAGCCGACGACCTGGGAGTTCTGGGTGAGGTGGATCCAGGTCACCCGCCGCTTGCGGCGGGTCGCGTCGATGACGTCGGGCCACAAGCGGCGCACGTCCACCAGCGAAAGGCCGCCGGAGGCGGCGGGCGCGGGAGGTACGGCGGCAGCGGGCTGCTCGGGCTCAGGCGAAGGTGCCGGTGCCGGGGCACGTTCTGGCTGGCGCTCCGGCTCCAGCTGCAGCGCGGGCTCCGGTGCGTGGTCCGGCTCGGGCTCCCGTGCGGGCTTCTGCTCCTGCTCGGGCTCGGGCTCGGGGCGGGCTGGCTCGGCAGCGGGCGCCGCAACCGGCGGTGGCGCGGCGATCGACATCCGGCGCTCGAGCCGGTCGAGCCGGGCGAGCACGCCGTCGGTGCCGTGGTCGGCGGCGGGCAGCAGCACCCGGGCGCAGATCAGCTCGAGCAGCAGCCGGGGCGCGGTCGCGCCCCGCATCTCGGTCAGCCCGGCCGCGACCAGGTCGGCGGCCCGGGTCAGGTCGGCGCGGCCGAACCGCGCGGCCTGGGCGACCAGCCGCTCACCCTGGTCGTCGGCCACGTCGATGAGACCGGTCGCCGGCGCGTCGGGCACTGCCGAGACGATGACCAGGTCGCGCAGCCGCCGGAGCAGGTCCTCGGTGAAGCGCCGTGGGTCCTGACCGGTCTCGATCACCCGGTCGACGACCCCGAACACCGAGGCCCCGTCGCTCGCGGCGAACGCGTCGACCACGTCGTCCAGCAAGGTGTCGGGCGTGTAGCCGAGCAGGCCGCTCGCCAGGTCATAGGTCACGCCGGCCGGCCCGGCCCCCCCGAGCAGCTGGTCGAGCACCGACAGCGTGTCGCGCGCCGACCCGGCGCCGGCCCGGACCACCAGCGGCAGCGCCGCGGGCTCGATCGTGACGGCCTCGCGGTCGCAGAGCTCGGACAGGTAGGCCGACAGCAGGCGCGGCGGGATCAGCCGGAACGGGTAGTGGTGGGTGCGCGACCGGATGGTGGGGATCACCTTCTCGGGCTCGGTCGTGGCGAAGATGAAGCGCAGGTGCGGAGGGGGCTCCTCGACCAGCTTGAGCAGGGCGTTGAAGCCCTGCGTGGTCACCATGTGCGCCTCGTCGATGATGTAGACCTTGTAGCGGCTCCTCACCGGGGCGAAGAACGCCTTCTCGCGAAGGTCCCGGGCGTCGTCGACACCGCCGTGCGACGCCGCGTCGATCTCGATCACGTCGATCGAGCCGGGGCCGCCGCGGGCGAGGTCGCGGCAGCTGTCGCACTCGCCGCACGGATCGGCGACCGGCGCCTGATCGCAGTTGAGTGCTCGAGCGAGTATCCGGGCGCTCGTGGTCTTGCCGCACCCACGCGGCCCGGAGAAGAGATAGGCGTGGTTGACCCGGTTGCCGGCCAGCGCGGCCCGGAGCGGCTCGGTCACGTGCTCCTGCCCGATGACCTCGGCGAAGGTCTCGGGCCGGTAGCGGCGATAGAGCGCAAGCGGGGCGTCCACGCTTGAACCCTAGACGGCCGGTCCGACTGCGGGTACCCGAGCCGGAGTTCTAGGCCGGCAGCGCGGCGGGAGGTGGCGCAGCCGGTCACCGACAGTGAGCCGACGACGGCCGGTCAATACTCGGCTGCGTCGCCGTAGACGCGCTCGGCCCATCCAAAAGGCCCCCCGTGCACCCGACAGAGCTCACTTACCCTTGCTGTCTTCCGACCCTGGGGGAGTTGGGCGAGATGCCGCCGCACGGGGGGTTGTGTCAACTCTAGATGATCGGCGCCAAGGCGATTTCATCGGCCGGTCGCACCCCGGGTAGCCTCCTCCGCGGAGGTATCGCCTAGTGGCCTATGGCGCTCGCTTGGAAAGCGGGTTGGGTTAACGCCCTCGGGGGTTCGAATCCCCCTACCTCCGCCATGTGATGGAGTCGCGACATCAGGCATTCAGCGACCGTGCCCCGCCCCCTGAACGGGGACGGGGCACGGTCGTCATGCAGAGGTGTGCTTCGGCGTCAGCCGGAGGAGCCCACCCTGATCGTCAGGTCGCCGTTGTCCGCGACCTTGACCACCCTGATCGTCACCCCGAAGTCGGGCACGTCCACGCTCGACCAGCCTGGCTGGTTGTGCCCCGGGTGCACATCCTCGATGGTGTGCTCGTCGTTCGCGAACCACCACTCCGCCAGGTCGTTGAACAGCGCGGACCTGCCCTGGCCCTCGATCGTGTAGGGCTGGGTCAGGTAGTGCACGTGGACGTCGCGGCTCGGCCTCCGCGAGAAGGTCGAGTCGTAGCCCAGCTTGGCGGGGCTCAACAGCAGCGGTTCCGGACTCGGGTAGTGGTCGAACTCCGGGTGCGCGTCGACGACCAGCAGCTCACCGTGACCTGGGTGGTCGCCCACGTTGTTGTCGGAGTACGTCGTGTCCCAGTAGGTGACCAGCGCGCCCGGCTCGTTCGCGTAGAACTCGACCTTGTCGGCCCGCTTCCCCGAGTAGCCGATGTAGCTGTACAGGTGCCGCAGCAGCCGGTCCCGGCCGATGTACTGCCGGTTGTCGACGAAGTACGCGTTGAGGTACGACACGTTGTCGCTGCCGGTCGTGCGCCGGAACTGCTTGAAGGCCCAACCCTCACCCGGCGCCTCGGCGTCGCCGATCACCTCCCCGTCCAGGGTGATGTTGTCCACCTGGAAGCCGTTGAGGGCGAATGCGCCGTCGGTCAGGTAGCGCCACCGGATCGCGTTGGTGCCGTCCGGCACCGTGGCGGTCAGGTCGACCCAGTCGTCGGAGGTCCCGGAGATGCCGAAACCGGACGGGTTGAACCCGCTCTGGTCGTCCCCCACGTAGGACTGGCTCGTCTCGATCGGCTCCCACGTGTCTCCGCCGTCGCTGGACGCCTCGAGGAACGCGTAGTCCCAGCCGTCCTCGATGGAGTACTTGACCGTCGCGGTGAGCTCCCCTCCGTCGGCGACCTCCCGGGCCATCCGGGTGTCGAGGTCGTCGCCACGGTCGCTCCAGAAGAAGCGATCGCCGCAGGCGTCGCACGGGTCGCCGAGGTCCAGCTGGACCTCCTTGTCGGGCAGGACGACGATCGCACCGTTGTACTTGCGGTCGCTCAGCACCTGTCCCGGCCGCAGCTGAACGGTCCCGGAGCGGCCGGCGTGGATCGTCTTGTAGTCGAGCCAGCCGAGCTGGAACTTCTCCCAGGCACCGAACGGCATCGGGCGCTCGCCGATGCCTCCGTCGCCCCTGGCGGTGCCTCGCGACTGGCTCATCAGGGACCAGAAGCCGACGCTGTTGGCCGCGCCGCCCGTGTTGCCGGAGGTGTCGTAGAGGTCGGGAAGGCCGAGGTCGTGACCGTACTCGTGGGCGAAGACGCTGAGGCCGCCGTTCTCCGGCTGCATCGTGTAGTCGCTCACCCAGAGGCCGGTCGGGTTGTCCGGGATCTGCACGGCGGCGCCGTTGGGGTCGGAGACCCCGCCCTCGCCGACCTCGACGCCGCCCTTCTGCGGGCCCTGATCGGGTCCGGTGCCGAGGGCGTGGATGGAGGCGTTGCCGCGGTGGCTCCAGATGGCGTCCGAAGCCTGGATCGGGTCACCGTCGGCCTCGTCGCCGCCGGCGTGGACGATCTGGAAGTGGTCGATGTAGCCGTCCGGCTCGTCGAAGTCGCCGTCCTCGTCGTAGTCGTAGCGGTCCTGCTTGTCGAACGTCTTCAGGTAGTTCCGGATCTGCCACATTGCCTGGCCGCTGTCGAGCCGGTCCTGCACCCAGAAGGCGAGGGCGTCGCGGATGAGGAACTGCGAGCTCTGGCAGACGATGCTGCCGCAGTAGTTGCGGCCGTACCTGGCCTCGTTGAAGGGCACCTTGACCCACTCGGTGACGTCACCTTCGACGGAGTAGGCACCCGAGGACTGGTCCTCGTAGAACTTCGCCATCCCGTTGAAGTACAGGTCCTCGAAGTGCCGGCGGGTGTAGTTCTTCTGCCACACCGTGGTGTTGTCGTACCTGCGGTCCGGCTTGGGGATCTCGTTGCGGAGCGGACCGTCGTAGCGGGTCGGCGTGCCGTCCGACGGGAAGGCGCAGTCCTCCGGGTCGGTGCTGTCGCAGTACGCGGAGTGCCGCGTGTTCCCGAACTCGGCGAGCACGACGAAGATGCGGTCGGTGCCCGTCTGGGCGACCTTCGAGAACCGGCCCTTGCCGAGCTTCACCACCTTGCGGTCGACCGACACGTCGCCGCGGAGCTGCTTTTCCAGCGCCGCTTCGCGCAGCACGTCGTACTTGGCGCGCCATTTCGGGACCAGGTTGTCGGACGGTGTCGTCGATGAGTCGTGGCGTGTGTCGGTCGGGGAGGACGGCTGGGCGCCGACCTCCGTCGCCGTCAGCGGTTGAGCCAGCAACGCACCGACCAGAGCAGCGGCTGATGCCGCTGCCAATGTCTTCCCTCGCACAATGCCTCCAGGATCGGGGGTGATGGGCGCGATCTGCGCCCTACGGTCTCGGCACCGGGTTTCGGCGAACGCCCGAGACCGCCAGGGCAGTTGACCTCTGGTTGGCCCCCCGCGACAGCGGGCAAGGGGCGATCGTTACCAGACCGTTACGCCACGCGACCGCTCCGGCTCGGAATGTCCGGGAATTCCTGGGCGGCGGGCACCATGGTGCC
Source organism: uncultured Actinomycetota bacterium (assembly GCA_963766035.1). Taxonomy (GTDB): domain Bacteria; phylum Actinomycetota; class Actinomycetes; order Propionibacteriales; family Nocardioidaceae; genus Nocardioides. The sequence goes on from CAVXYP010000002.1 coordinate 17,682, forward strand.
CATGACGATCCTCCTGTCCGATCCTCGGGTCGGCGCGATCCCCGTCATCGAGTGCGGGGAGCCTCTGGTCGCGCTGGGGCCGGAATTCGGCCCGGCACTGGCCCGGGTGCGGGCCGACCTGGCCGCGCGGCTGCAGGCGGCACGTGGCAACCTGCCGGACGGGATCGGGCTCCAGGTCGTGGAGGGGCACCGGCCGGAGCTCGTGCAGCGGCAGATCATCGCTCGCTACTCGAGCGAGGTGGCGGCGGCGCACCCCGGCATCGGAGCGGCCGACCTGGAGCGGCTCACCAGCAGGTTCGTCGCGCCGCTCGCGGTCGCACCCCACGTGGCCGGGGCCGCGGTCGACCTCACCCTCGTCGATGCGGGTGGCGACGAGCTGGACCTCGGCACGCCGATCGACGCGACGCCGGAGCAGTCCGCCGGCGCCTGCTACTTCGCGTCCTCCGACATCTCGGCGACCGCGCGCGCCAACCGCGCGGTCCTGGCGGGAGCGCTCGAGGCGGCCGGCCTGGTCAACTACCCGACCGAGTGGTGGCACTGGTCGTACGGCGACCGCTACTGGGCCTTGGTGACCGGCGCACCCAACGCGCGCTACGGCCCGGTCGACGACCGCGAGGCGGTGGCGTGACCCCCTCACCCGCGCCGGTCGACGCCGGCGGATCGGTCCCGACCCTCCTCATCGACCCGAGCGCCGTCACCGCGAACGTCCGGACCATCGGGGCCGCGACGACCGGCGAGATCATGGCCGTCGTGAAGGCCGACGCGTTCGGTCACGGCACCGTGGCAGGAGCCAAGGCATCGCTCGCCGGAGGTGCTACCCGGCTCGGGGTGACCAACTTCGCCGAGGCGTTCGAGCTCCGCGCAGCGGGCTTCACCGAGCGGATCCTGAGCTGGCTCAACCCGATCGACGCCGACTACGCCGCCGCGGCCGCGCAGGGGATCGAGGTCGCCGTACCCGGCCTCTCGCACCTCGCGGTCGTGCGCGCGGCACCCGGCCTGCGGGTGCACCTGCAGCTCGACACCGGCATGGCCCGCGACGGCGCGAGCCCCGAGGAGTGGGTGGCGCTGTGCCGCGAGGCCCGCGCGGCCGAGGCTGCCGGCGACGTGACGGTGGTCGGCGTGATGGGGCACCTTCCGTGCGCCGACCGCCCGGGCGACCCGTCCAACGAGGCCGGGCGTTCCCGCTTCGACTGGGGCCTGCGGACCGCGCGCGACGTCGGCCTCACTCCCGCCGACCACCACCTCGCCGCGACTGCGGCAACGGTCAGCAACCCGCTCAACCACTACACGATGAGCCGGATCGGCGCCGGTCTGTTCGGCATCGACGAGTCACGCTCGGTCCGGCTGCGCCCGGCGCTCACCCTGACTGCTCCGTTGGTCCAGGTGCGCCGGGTCGCCACCGGCACCTCGGTGGGCTACGGCCACACCTGGCGGGCGCCACGGGACACCCGGCTCGGGCTGCTCGCACTGGGGTACGCCGACGGCCTGCCGCGGATCGCGTCCAACCGCGCCGAGGTGATGGTGTGCGGACGGCGCCACCCGGTCGTCGGCCGGATCTCGATGGACATGACCATCGTCGACCTCGGTCCCGACGACGGGCCGGGGACACCGCGGGAGGGCGACCTGGTGACCCTCTTCGGACCCGGCGACGACGGCGAGCCGACCGTTGCCGAGTGGGCAGCGTGGGCCGGGACGCTCGAGCATGAGATCGTCACCGGGCTCGGCCCGCGCCTCCAGCGCATCACGGTCGGCGAGCCGCCGGCCGCTCCGAACCAACCGACCCTGACGAGGATCAGATGACCCCCCTACGCGTTGCCGTGATCGGCGGCGGCACCAGCTGTGAGCACGACGTCTCCCTCGCTTCGGCGGCAGCGGCCTCCGCGGCCCTCATCGCGGCCGGCCACGAGGTGGTGCCGCTGACGATCGACCGGGACGGGATGTGGCACTCCGGCCCCGGCGACCGGATCGGTCTGGCCGGCGCGGTCGAGGTCCTCCGCGGCTGCGAGGTCGCCGTACCCATGCTGCACGGCCCGGCCGGCGAGGACGGCACCCTGGCGGCGCTGTGCGACCTGGCCGACGTTCCGTACGTCGGCTCGGGCCTCGGCGCCAGCGCGGTCGCGATGGACAAGTGGGTCACCAAGCTGGTGGCCGAGGCGATCGGCGTCCCGACCGCGCCGGGTGTGCTGGTCACCCGTGCCACCGCTGCGACGGTGGCGTTCGCGCACCCGGTGGTCGTGAAACCGGTCGCGGCGGGCTCGAGCCACGGCGTCTCGATGGTCCGCGAGGAGGCCGACCTCGACAAGGCGCTGGAGGCCGCGTTCGCGGTGGACGACCGGGTGCTCGTGGAGGATGTCGTCGCCGGCCGGGAGATCGATCTCGCCGTCATCGGCCACCCGGACGGCACCCGCACCGTCCCGCCGGCGCTCGAGATCGTCGTGCCGGAGACGGGGATCTTCGACCTCGACAGCAAGTACGACGGATCCGCGCAGTTCCGCATCCCGGCGCCGGTGACCGACGCCCAACGGGAGGCGCTCGAGCGGGCCGCCGTCGCCGTCTACGACGCCCTGGGCTGCGAGGGCGTGGCGCGGGTGGACTTCTTCCTCACCGAGGACGGCCCGGTGCTCAACGAGGTCAACACGATCCCGGGCTTCACCGAGCACTCGCAGGTGCCGCGGATGTTCGCCGCGGGCGGTACGTCGTACCCCGAGCTTCTCGACATGATGGTCCGCGAGGCAACCTCTGACCGGACATCTGCGTCTACCTAGCCAGAGACCAGTTCCGACCCCGGCCCGTCCGGAGTTCGCGAACTGTCACCGACTGTTACAGGTGGACAGTTACCATCAGTGTGCCCGTGGGCAGGCGCTCCCGCCGCTCACGTCCCGGAATTGGGGGAAGTGTGTTGCTGCGTCGAGCCGTCGCCCTGCTGGCGATCCTGGTGCCGTTGAGCCTGATGCCCGTGCCGGCCGGCGCCTACGAGCCGGACGGCGGGGCGACCTTCAACACACCCAGCCCCTGGGGAGGCGGGTCAGAACGGGCCCGGATCGTCAAGAAGGTCGAGGAAGCGATCCGCCACATCCGGCCGACCAAGCGCGACCCGCACCCCAAGCTGATCATCGCCGCCTACCTGTTCGACCGGGGGTCGAGCGCGGACGCGATCATCGGCGCCTGCAAGCGCGGCGTCTCGGTGCGGGTGATCATCGACGACGAGGTGGCGTCGAGCCCGTTCCGCCGCATCGTGACGGCGCTCAACGCCGACAACGTGCCCGACGGCAACCACGACGGCATCCCCGACCGCGACCCGCGGGCCGGCCGCTGCAACCGGGTGCTCCCGTCCGACACCGGAGGACTCCGCCAGCGTGGCGACGCGATCCCGACGATGACGGCGAAGCAGGTGCACGCCAGCCTGCGCGAGCCCACCGGCAGCGACGTGACCTGGGGCCGGGACGGCAGCTACGTCCTCAAGTGCTCCGGCGCCTGCCGCGGCGGCCCCGAGGCCAACATGCACTCGAAGATCTACGCGTTCTCCAGCGTCGGCAGCGCCAACCACGTGGTGATGTTCGCGTCGACCAACCTCAACTCGGGCGGGGTCAACGCCGGCTGGAACGACATCATCGTGATGAAGAACCGGCCGAAGACGTTCCAGTTCGTCGAGCGCATGCACCGACTGATGACGGCTCAGAAGCACGCCACCCGCAAGCTGATCGAGTTCAAGGACGGGCCCTACACCACCCGGTTCTTCCCGATGTTCGGCGTCGGCAAGGCGCGCGACCCGTTGATGGTCGACCTGCGCAAGATCAGGTGCTCGAGCAGCTTCGGTGCGACCCAGCTCTACATCCAGCAGTTCTGGTGGAACGGTCACCGGGGCAACTACATCTGGGACAAGATCCGCAGCCTGGCCCTGAACGGCTGCAAGGTGCACATCATCTTCGGCGCCGTCGACAGCGGTCTGCTGTCGCGGATGAAGGACGCGCGCGCGTCCGGTCTGATCGAGCTCTGGGACAGCCGGTGGGACAGCAGCGACATCGATGGTTGCGTCAACACCCGCACCCACATGAAGAACGTCGCGGTGCGGGGCACCTACGGTCACAACCGGCGCTACGCCGGGGTGTGGACGGGCACGGCGAACTGGGCGACCGGGTCGCTGACGAAGGGCGACGAGGTGACGCTCAACGTCAGGGACGCCGGTCTCTACAAGCAGTACGTCGACCGCTGGCACGTCGTGAAGGCGCACAGCAACCTGAACTGGACCCACGACTACCCCGACCCGCCGATCGACTGCACCGACGACTGACCCTGACCGGATCCGCCGAGAACTAGAACGCGTTACAGTTTCGGCGTGACCAGCGTGCCGGGCAGAGTCCAGTCCACCTACGACGTCGTCGTCGTCGGCTCCGGCGGAGGTGCGATGACCGCCGCCGCGCTGGCCGCGAAGGCCGGGCTGTCGACGATCGTGCTCGAACGCACGCCACTGATCGGCGGCACGTCGGCCTACTCCGGCGGCGCCTGCTGGCTGCCCGGGAGCGAGGTCCAGCAGCGCGCCGGGCTGTCCGACTCGACCGAGGGTGCCCGCTCCTACCTCGCCGCGGTGCTCGACGATCCGGACCCCACGCGGGTCGAAGCCTTCTTGGCGCACGCACCCGAGCTGGTCGCCGCGCTCGAGGCGGACGAGCTGATGGACTTCGAGTGGATCCCGTTCTCGGAGTACTACGACGCTCCCGGCCGGGTCCCGATGGGTCGCTCGATCCAGCCCTCGTCGATCAAGCGCGACCAGCTGGACCCGGCGGTGATGACGCTGCTGCGGCCGCCGGTCGAGCGGGACCGGATCGGCGCCTCCGGACGGTCCACCCTGTCCGGCGGTCAGGCCCTGATCGGCCGGATGGCCGCGATGCTGGTCCGGGACGGCGGGACCATCGCGACCGAGCACCACGTCGTCGACGTACGCCGCGACGCCGCCGGCCGCGTGACGGGTGTCGTCGTCGACACCCCTTCGGACTCGGTCGAGGTCGCGGCACGCCGCGGTGTCGTCGTCGCTGCCGGCGGCTACGAGGGCAGCCCGGAGCTCAGGTCGCTGCACGGGACGCCCGGCAGCGCCGACTGGACGATGGCACCACGCGGCACCAACACCGGCGACCTGATCGAGGCGTGCGCGAAGGCGGGTGCCGCCACCGACTACTCCGGCGAGGGCTGGTTCTGCCCCGGCCTGGAGCACCCCGACGGCAGCGGGACGTTCACGCTGGGGTTCCGCAGCGGACTCATGGTCGACCAGACCGGCCGACGCTACGGCAACGAGTGCCTGCCCTACGACCGCTTCGGCCGGATCATGGCGGAGACGCCGGAGCGGATCCCGTCCTGGTTCGTGTTCGACGACCGTGAGGGCGGCCGGCTCCCGGCGATCGCGATGCCCGAGGGCGACCCGGCCGACCACCTCGCGGCCGGCACCTGGGTCAGGGCGGACACGATCGCGGACCTGGCCCGCGCGATCGGCGTCGATCCCGCGGTCCTGACCGCGACCGTCGACCGGTTCAACGGGTTCGCCGCGTCCGGTGTCGACGAGGACTTCGGTCGGGGCGAGGACGAGTACGACACGTTCTTCGCTGGTGGCACCGGGTTCAACCAGGCGCTCACACCGCTCGACCGGGCGCCGTACGTCGCCGCGCGGTTCGTGCTCTCCGACCTCGGCACCAAGGGCGGCCTGGTCACCGATGCGGCCGGCCGGGTGCTGGAGGCGGCGACCGGCGCACCGATCCCCGGGCTCTATGCCAGCAGCAACTCGGTGGCGTCCGTCTTCGGCTCGCGCTACCCCGGACCGGGCGCTCCGCTCGGTGCCGCCATGGTGTTCGCGTCCCTCGCGGTGCGCGACCTGCTCAGCGACTGACGCCGGCTCACGACCCGGTGCCGAGGCGCTCGAGCACCGTCGCGAGGGTCTCGCCCAGCTCCTGCACCTGCTCGCGGCTGAGGCCGTCGAAGAAGACGTCCTTCACCAGCGCGGCATGGTCCGGCGCGGCGGCCCGGATGGCCGCCAGCCCCTCGTCGGTGAGCTCGACGAAGGCACCGCGCCGGTCGTCGTAGCACTCGCGGCGCGCCACCAGCCCGCGGGCGGCCATCCGGGCCAGGTGCTTGGAGAGCCGGCTCTTCTCCCACTGCAGCTTCACCCCGAGGTCGCGCATCCGGACGCTGCCGGTCCCTCCTGAGCCTGTCGAAGCGTCCGGCACGTCGGTCAGTGCCACCAGGACGTCGTAGTCCTGGAGCGACAGCCCGCTGGTGGCCTGCAGCTCACGACTGATCCGCGCGAACAGCCGGGCGTTGACGTCGAGCCACGCCCGCCACGTCTGCTGCTGCTCGTCGTCGAGCCATGGTTCCGTCACCGCACCATTCTAGCGAGTTTGGTTGACGCATCCACTTTCGTCACCCCGACCATTGCAGGTCGCCGCGACCGCTCTATGCCGCGTGGTGGTGGAAGCGGTCGTACCAGTGGTGGTGCTCGATCACCTGCGCGTCTTGCTGCGCCGCGTCGGCGGTCTGGTCGTGACGGCGGAGGACTCCGGCCATCGTCAACGTGCCGAGCCCCAGGATCAGTGCGATCACGACGGCCATCCCGATGAACGCGAGGACGTACTGATCGGCAGTCATCTCGTCTCCCTTCGTCGCCTCACCTACGAAGGTACGCCGACCGACAAGCTTGCGAAACGGCCCGGCGCTGAGCGCCGGGCCGGGTCCGAGCCGCCTGTCGGAATCGAACCGACGACCTGCTCATTACGAGCGGCTCGAATGTGCGCATGAGCGCTGCAAAACGGCCACATCCACGGTTCTACGCGGGGTTTCACGGAGACACGCAGACTTCACCATGGCTACAGCGTTGGCTACAGTGACAAACCATGACTAAGACCGCCAACGCCCGGTCCCGCCGCGATCACGGCTCCGGGGGCCTCTACCAGCGCGCCTCCGACGGTCTCTGGGTCGGCACCATCGAGGCCGGCTGGACCGCGACCGGCGGCCGACGCCGGGTCACCGTGTCGGCGAAGACCGAGGGAGGCGCCCGCCGCAAGCTGCGCGACAAGAAGGCCGAGATCGAACGCGAGGGCCTCCCGACGCAGAGCGCCAAGGCCACAGTGAAGTCGTGGGCCGAGCAGTGGCTCGACATCGTCGTCGAGCAGATGCGCCCCGGCTCGTTCCGCTCGGCACGGTCGTGCGTGCACCTGTGGATCATCCCGACGATCGGTCACAAGCGGTTCGCCGACCTCACTCCGGGCGACATCAGGGCGGTGGCGAAGAAGCAGCGTGCCGCCGGCCGGAAGTCGAGCACCGAGCTCCGCACGCACTCGGTGCTGATGTCGATGCTCAAGGCCGCGATGCTAGAGGGACACCCCGTACACCCGCGGCTGCTCCAGGTGAAGGCGCCCGCGAAGTCCGTGAGCGATCGCGACGCCATGACCGTCGAGCAGGCGCTCGCGATCCTCCCCTGGGCTGGCGAGCTTCACCACGGCTCCAGGTTCCTCGCCGCGCTCCTGCAGGGGATGCGGCAAGGCGAGTGCCTAGGCCTCACCTGGCCGATGGTCGACCTCGACGCCGGGACCATCACCGTCTCGTGGCAGCTCCAGCCACTCCCCTACAAGATCCCCCGCGACCGGACGTCCGGGTTCCGGATCCCCGACGGCTATGAAGCACGCCAACTCAAGGGCGCACTGCACCTCGTGCGGCCGAAGTCGAAAGCCGGGTGGCGCGCCATCCCCATCGTGCCCGTGATGCGGGAAGCACTCGCCGCCTGGCGCGAGAGGTCTACCGAGTTGATCCCCGACAACTCACACCAGCTCGTGTGGCCCAACCTCAATGGTGCGCCGACCTACTACAAGGTCGACGACGAAGAGTGGTACGCCATCCAGCAGGCCGCCGATGTACCCCACCCCGCGGGGCGGCTCTTCACCATCCACGAGGCCCGCCACACAACCGCGACGCTGCTCCTCGAGTGCGGGGTCGACCCCGCCGTCATCGTCGCGATCATGGGCCACTCTTCGATCCTGACCACCCGCGGTTACCAGCACGTCCGCACCGAGCGGGCCATGGCCGCGCTCGAACTGGTCGCCGATCGGCTGCATCTCGGCTAGGGCGGGAACGCCTGCGTCCAGTGCGCGTTCCACTTCCGTTGTAGTAGCGCGACCGCGTCTGGGGTCAGGCAAGCGACCCTGGTCGTCCATGCCAGGTTGACAATGCGGCGATCGTCGTCTTCGCCGGTCTCAGCGGCAGTGAAGTCACGCAGGCTGGTGTTGAGAAGCGCCGCCGGAAGGGTGTAGGGACGGTTGAGCATGACGTAACTCTCGCCGACCTCCGGGACCTGGCCGAGGTACATCACGTTGTAGGGAGTGAGTTCCGCGGCGCTCGCGCGAAGGTTGCGGGCCCGATCCTGCGGCAGGGCTGTGACGTCCTGGATCGGCAGAAACGTGAGGTACTCGAGAGCCGACTGACCGTTGCCCTTCTTCTTGTCGATGGCGCATCCGTGGCTCACCAACAGCGCGGGAGCCTGCTCGAGCGCCGCAGTGGCAGCGTCGTCGCGGACGCCCACGTTCACGACCAGGAGTTTCTTGAAGATGTCGCCTTGACTCAGCCACGGACGGTGGCCGCCCGCCGCCGGGACGGCGGCTTCGGTCACCAGTCGGTGTCGTCGACGGGCGCGGGGACGAACTCGACGGCTCGCGCCGGCGAATCCTCACTGAAGTCGAAGTAGCTGACTCGGGAGAACGACGGGACACCGATGTCCACAGGGTTGCAGGCACGATGAAACGCAACCTCCCCGCTGCGCCGGTTCTCGGCAGCCCGACGGAGAGACACGCGCTGGTCTACCTCGCGCTGAAGCGGCGGGGCGCTCTGCGCCGACCCGACCCTAACCGCCATTGTCTATCAGCCCTCTCGTAGCGTCCGTGATGCAGGCTTCGAATACGTAATTCTTGGCCAACCGGAGTTTGTCCAGTGTAGCGGGCAGTGAATCATTGATTTCTTCTGATTGTGTGGCTATCTGCACAATGGATTTGATGTCGATATCGAGCAGAACTCCCCCACCAGGTTTCTCCGGCTCGGCTGACATCAACGCTGAGGTGATGGTCGCCGTGGCGTTGTGATCGGGCAGCGGTACCTCAATCTGCAAGAACATGGACGCCACGGCCTGCGGCAGATAGCTCGAGATCTCGACACCTGTCCGTAGGTAGTCCTTCAGCTCGACGGCCTTGTCCGGGAGCAGGATGTGGTTCGTGTACCGCACGCCGATCATCTCGATCGCGATCGGCGCTGTGGCCTCCCGATACTTCACCCAGGCCTGCTCGACCTCGGCGATGAACAACTCCCAGCCGCCATAGTCGCCACGGGCGATGAAGGTGAAACGATCGGCCGTAGCGTGTACTCGTCGTAACCCGCGCTTCTGACCGAACGAGAAGCCGGCCTCGTATTCCTCAGGCTCGCCGTCGTCGCCGTCGGCGTCGGAGGGCTGCTCGAAAGTAGAGATGGGCTCCGGGTCACCGTAGTTCTCGCCGAAGTCGAGCGCCGCCAACGCATCCAGGGTGATGCCGAGGCCGGGCCGAACGTTGAACTCGACGAGCGCCTGGACGATGGGGTCCTTCGCGTAGCGGCGTCCGAGGTCCAGTCCTGGCAAGCCGCGGAAGTCCCTCAGGTACGAGAGGTCTGGACTGCTCAGAGCGGACCTCCTGACCGACCATCGTCCGTTGCAAGGTAACGGCGCAGGCTACGCCGTCGTTGGCGACACGCTAGCGCGATCCACAAGGTCGCACGCTGCCGTTCCGCACCCCGAGCCCAACCGTCAGGCATCTCGTTGCGCGAACTGCTCGTGCAACCGGCGGCCGCGGGTCTCCCACCATCGACGCCACGCCTCGATCAACTTCGGCGTCCCCCAGCTCGATCGCCAACGCCGCCGTGTGGTGACCGACCAGGTCCTCTGCCGCGGCGTACTGGTCGGGCCGGATGAGGAACGCGGCGCCGTACTCCCAGGCGCGGCGTTCACCGGCGCGTGAGGAGCAGCGGTCGCCGAACCGCTGGTGGCCGAGCTCGTGAGCAAGTGTGGCCGTCGCCTGGGCGCGGGTGAGGCGGAGGCTGAGGACGATCCGGTCCTCGAGCCAGTCGTACTCCCCGCGCCGGTAGCGGCCGAGGTCGGCCCACTCGACGTCGATGCCGAAGTCGGCACAGTGCTGGAACACCAGGTCAAGGCGATCACGAACCCGAGTCACCTGTGCGTCATGGCCCGTGGCGATCTCCCGGTTCTCCGCCGACCAGACGCACCCTAGCCGGCGCCCGCTGTCAGGCCGCAGACGATGTCATGCGGCTCCGACAGTTGCGGGGTCTCGTCGTCGCCCTGCTCGTCGTCGATCGGATGGTCCTGCTCGTCGGCGGCCAACGGGCACCTGGCTTCGGCCGGGTGGGGCGGTTTTCCGTCGTTTTCAGTCAGTCCGGCCGTCTCCGCGGCCTCCGCGGCCTCCGCGGCCTCCGCGGCCGCTCGACCCTCCCTGTTGGCTCTCGCGATGGTTTCGAGAGTGGGTCCGACATCGCGGAGCGTGCGGACGTGGCCCAGGATCTCCTCGAGCAGGTCCTCGGTCGGCCGGATGGCCGGCGTCGGCCGATGTCCGACGACCGCCGCGTCGAGCTTGTCCTTCAGGGCCGGCCGGAGGGGGCCGAAGCGCGCGTCGACGATCTGTGAATCCACGTCGATCACTGCGGCGATGGAGTGCGCGATCCTCCGCAGGCCGTCCTCGTTCATCAGGCTGGCCTGGAACTGGATCTGCATCGGCCCCATGAACTCCGACAACGCTCATGGTCGACCAGGAGCGGCGCGACCGGTTCGCGACGTCGCCGACCGACTTGCTCAGCGCACCGGCCTCGAAGTTGACCCACGGCGTGCCCTGATTGGCGCGAGTCAACACGATGATGCGAACTCGAGGTGCTCAACTTCTGCTCGATCTCGCTGAACGTCCGTTGGCCGGCGGCGATGTCGACGTCGGACATCCACGGGGTGATCCCGTCGAACATGTGCGGGAGCCAGCCGGACGGCTTTCGCGACCGCGTGCCGGATGCCGGACCAGCTGATGAAGACGTCGATCACGTCGATGGCCTCCCGCCCGCGGCCGAGGAGCGTCCTGGGCCAGCACCCAAATTTAGACCGATAACCGAGTTATCGTTCGATCACTCAGACCTTGACGCGGGTGGTGTAGCGAACGTCGACGGCGTCGAACCACTCCTGCTTCCACTTGGTGACGGTGGCGGTGATGACGTAGGTGGTGGGGGTCGGACGCTTGCCAGTCATCGTCAACTTTCCGGCGTGGTCGTAGCCGACGGGCCAAACAGCGCCTTGCTGACTTTGGTGGCATTCGCAGGAATCGTGAAGCGCCAGGTGGCTCGCGGAAGGTGCCTTGCCAGCAAGCGAGCTCAAGGGTCCTTCGTCTCGCCTCGGTGTAGCAGCCTCTCCCGTGAGACCGGCTGGAAGGTGGTCAGCGCCGGTGCGCTCCTTAAAAAGTCGGCGTTCCTTGTAGCCCCCGTCCAGCGTCACCTTGCGGCTGGCTGTGACGGGGTGTCGACCCACTCGCCTTGGTCGTTTTGGGTGCTGGTCACGGCCGTAATGATGATGGTGTACTCGCCCTTTCGAGCGGGACTGCCGTCAGTCTTCTTGCCGTTCCAGTGCGCCTCGGACCACTCAAAGTCGTCGTCCCACTTGGAGATCACGTGCAGCTTGCGGATGTGCCGGCCGCTGGCGGTGTAGACGTCAGCGTGGATACGCCAGTAATCAAGGTTGTCTTCGATCCGCACGATGGCCTCGTCGCGGTAGCCGTCTCTGACCAGTGGATAGAACGTCTTGTTACCGACTCGGATGATCTGGCTGAAGTACCTGTCGTCAGTCGGGTCTGCCTGCGCCGACTGCGGTGGCCCTCCGAGCGCCAGCGCAGCGGCGGCTACAAGTGCGAGGGCGAGCAGCGCGCGGATCCGAGTCATGTGAGCCGACGATAGGTTGGACTCGCCATGGCGTCTCAGGAACGCGACACTGCATCTGGATCCGCGGCGTCGAGCGCTGCTGGCGCCGCTCGTCGCGAAGTCGGCGAGCCGCTTCACAGTCATCGGGTCGATGGCCATCGCCTCAGGTCGGTCGTTGAGCGTGTTCAGGGCCTGATAGTAGCGGGTGGCGCTCATGTCGAACTGCCCCAGGATCGCCGTCTCCTTGGCGCCGGCGTACTTCCACCGCTGCCGCTCGAACTCGAGCATGTTCAACTCCGCGTCGGTCAGCTCCTCGGCCATGTGGGGAAGGGTGCCAAGGGGGTCCGACACAGCTAAGACAGCAGCCGTGCCTTGACTGCCGCGAACTCCTCGGCGGTCAGCGCCCCCGAGATCAGGAGATTGGTCAGCCTCTCGAGCTGCCCCGCCACGCTGGTGTCGACGACCGCGGCTGGAGCGGCAGGCGCCGGCGGTGCCACGAGAGTGTCAGCCGCCTGCTTAAGGTCTTCGCGTCCCCGAGAGCACGACCCCCATCGGGTTGCGGGTCGTGTACGTCCGAACGCCGGTTCTCTCACCCGTCACAGTGACGTAGAGGACACCGCGGTTGTTCGATGCGGCCAGCGACAAACCACCAGTCAACAGGGCTGCCGTGCCCCTGCCGGTCATCGACTTTCGGCGCATCGCATCCATGTCGAAGTCGAAAGCATCAGTCGCTCGGGCTGCGACCATCCACCGAACGGGCCGCCCTTGGTCGAGAAGGTGCCGTCGCTATAGATCCGCAGTGTGGTCGTCCCGTGGATGAGCCCTTCAGCAAGACCGTCGGGCCGGAGGCAACAGCCGGGCGGGGCGGCACCGACTGGGGCGCCACCCGGAGTCCTTGGCCGCATCTTGTTCCGCTAGGTACCCCCGCATCGCCCGTTCTGGCGTGCCTGCGTTCGGGATCTGTGTGCTCCACGCCTGTCAGGCTAGGTCGGGTCGGCGAAGGCGTCCCGGATTCTGCGGGGCCCGTTCGGGCCGAGTTGGCTACAGTATTGGCTACAGGGACCACGAAACCCGGTCCGAAGGGACCGGGTTTCAGGTGGAGCCGCCTATCGGAATCGAACCGAGACCTGCTCATTACGAGTGAGCCGCTCTACCGACTGAGCTAAGGCGGCGTGCTGCCCGCGCTGAGGACGGGCAACAACCTGCGGAAGCATACCGGCGGCCTCGTGCCGTCACGAAACCGGCGGTTGCCCTGGTTTCGAGGCTCGCTGCACTCGCACCTCGACCAGCGGCAGGCGTCCTCAGCACATGGTGCCGTCGGGGGGCACCGTGCCGTCGATGAGGTAGGCGTGGACCGCGTCGTCGATGCAGGTGTTGCCGCGGTTGTAGGCCGTGTGGCCGTCGCCCTCGCGGCTCAGCAGCACGCCCGACTCGAGCTGCTCGGCCATCGCCACCGCCTCTTGGTAGGGCGTAGCGGGGTCGCGGGTGGTGCCGATGACGACGATCGGGGCGGCGCCGTCGCCGTTGATCTCGATCTCAGGCTCGGTGGTCTGGAACGGGTCGCCGTTGCAGTTGACCAGACCCCAAGCGAAGACCTTGCCGAAGGTGGGCGATGCCTTCTCGAACTCGTCGAAGTAGCGAGGCACCTGCTTGGCGGTGATCGACCACGGGTCGTCGAGGCAGTTGACCACGCTGATCGCCTCGAGGCTGTTGTCGGTGTAGTGGCCGCCCTCGCGGGAGCCGTAGAAGTCCGACAGGAACAGCAGCGTGCTGCCGTCGCCGTCGAGCGCCTGCTCGAGGCCGACGTCGAGGTACTGCCAGTTGTCCTTGGAGTAGAGCGGGGCCACCAGACCGTAGAAGGCGTTGCCGATGCTGAGGTCGCGCTCCTCGTTGGTCGGCAGCGGCTCGGCGTCGATGTCGGCGAGCAGGCCCTCGATCGTCTGCAGGTCCTCGGCAACGGTATCGCCGAGGAAGCAGTCCCCGCCGCCGTCACAGTCCACCAGGTAGGCGTGCAGTGCGGTCTCGAAACCCTCGGCCTGGCTCAGCGAGCCCTCGAGGGTCGGGAGGCTCGGGTCGACCGCGCCGTCGAGCACGAAGCGTCCGACGTTCGCGGGGAAGAGCTCGGCGTACGTCGCTCCGAGCCGGGTGCCGTAGGAGAAGCCGAAGTAGGGCAGCTTCGCCTCGCCGAGCGCCGCCCGGAGCACGTCCATGTCACGGGCGACCTCGATCGTGCTCATGTGCGCACCGAGGTCGCCGGAGTTCTCGGCGCAGCCCGACCAGAACTCGGCCTGGTTGTCGACGAGCTCCCTCACCTCGGCGCGACTGTCCGGCTCGGGGTCGCCGGCGATGTAGGCGTCGAGGTCGCTGTCGGACAGGCAGTCGACCGGACTGGACTCGCCGGTGCCCCTGGGGTCGAAGCCCACGATGTCGTAGCGGTCGCGGAGGTCGGGAGCGAAGTAGGAGTCGGCGTCCCTCGCCGTGTCGGTGCCTGGCGCGCCGGGGCCGCCCGGGTTGACCACCAACGAGCCGATCCGGTCACCGGTCGCGGGCGCCATCTCGAGCGCGATCGCGATCGTCTCGGCCGAGGGGTTGGCGTAGTCGAGGGGCACCTCGAGCACGCTGCACTGGTTGGAGCCGCACGACTCCCAGACGAGCTGCTGTCCGTAGAAGACCTCCAGGCCGGGCGGCACCGGGCCGGTAGGAGCCGACGTCGACGGTGTCGACGGCGCAACAGACTCCGACGGCGAGTCGGAAGGCGTGTCCCTGGTGCCGTCCTGGTCGCCGTCGTTGTCGTCGTCGCCGGTCACCAGGACGATCCCGACGACCACGCCGACGGCGATCACGATCGACCAGATGACGATGACAGCCACGATCAGCTTCTTCAAGTCCGTCTCCTCAGGTCCGGTGCGCCACAGATCAACCCTGGTCGGAGATCCGCAGCGCCACCATCATCGACTCCAGCGCCAGCGCCACCGGCACATTGAACTCCAGCATCTGTTCCCGCGCTTCGAAGATCCAACCAATGCGCTTCAGGTTGAGCTCCGCTGACGACGCTCGCACGATCCGTTCGATGTCGGGCCGGATGTCCGGGTTGACCAGCTCGCCGGGCGCCCCGGTCGCCATCGCGATCGCGTCGCGGTAGACCGAGACCAGGTCGATCAGCCCCCGGTCGACCACGTCGAGCTGACGCCGCTTGGCCCGGGTCTTCTGGGAGGTCTCGAGGTCACGCAGGGCCGGGGCGTAGTCCTTCGGCCGGCGCCCGCGCTCGACGACGCCGTAGGCCGTGTCGAGGTCGGTCTTCTCCCTCGCATCGAGGTCGGCGGTGATCTCGTCGGCCTCGGCCCTGGCCACCTCGGCGAGGCGGGTCGCCGACGCCAGGCAGGCGCCGAGCGAGGTCAGCCGGGCGGGCATCGACACCACGTCCTGACGCCGGTCCCGCACCGCGTCGTCGAACGCGAGTGCGCGGGCGCGGCCGATGTGGCCCTGGCTGGCGCGGGCGGCGTACGACGCGCGGTCGGCCCCGCAGCCCAGCGACTGCAGGAAGCCGGCCACCTCGGCGGCGGTCGGCGTGCTCAGTGCCACCAGCCGGCAGCGGGACCGGATCGTCGGCAGCACGTCCTCGACGGTCGGTGTGCACAACATCCAGACGGTGCGGGCGTTGGGCTCCTCGATGGCCTTGAGCAGCGCGTTGCACGCCTGCTCGGTGAGCCGGTCGGCGTCCTCGACGATCAGGATCTGCCACCGGCGGCCCATCGGCGTCAGCGACGCCCGGCGGACCAGGTCGCGCACCTCCTTGACGCCGATCGTCAGCTTCTCGGTGCGGATGACTGCGACGTCGGCGTGGCTGCCCGCGAGGACGGTGCGGCAGTCGTGGCAGCCCGAGGGACAGTCGGGGCCGACGCCCTGGTGCTCGCACTGGAGCGCGGCCGCGAACGCCACCGCCGTGTTGGACCGCCCCGAGCCCGGCGGGCCGGTGAAGAGCCACGCGTGGCTCATGCCGTGCCCAGCGACGGCTGTCTGCAGCGCCTCGATGGTCGGCCGCTGGCCGACCAGGCCGTCCCACACGCTCAACGCGACTCCCGACTGGCCTGGCCGAGCAGCGGCGCAACCCGCTCGTGGATGGCGGCCGCGATGTCGTCGACGTCGGCGCGGGCGTCGAGCACCAGGTAGTGGTCGGGGCTGGTCGCGGCCAGGTCGAGGAACGCCTGCCGCACCCGCTGGTGGAACGCGAGCGACTCGCCCTCGATCCGGTCGCGCTCGCTGAAGCGTCCGAGGCCGGCCTCGGGTGCGAGGTCGAGCACCACGGTCAGGTGCGGTCTCAGGTCGCCCGTCGCCCAGCGTGCGACGTCCGCGAGCTCGCCCGGGTCGAGCGAGCGGCCGGCACCCTGGTAGGCCAGCGTCGAGTCGACGTAGCGGTCGGTGATGACGACCTCGCCGCGCTCGAGCGCCGGCAGCACGACGGTCGCGATGTGCTCGGACTTGTCGGCGGCGTAGAGCAGCGCCTCGGTGCGGTCGTCGAGCTCGCCCGTCTCGGGACTGAGCACGATCCGGCGCAGCTCCTTGCCGACCGCGGTGTCGCCCGGCTCGAACGTGAGACGGACGGCATAGCCCTCCGCGGCGAGCACCTCACCGAGCAGCCGGGACTGGGTCGACTTGCCGGATCCCTCGCCGCCCTCGAAGCACACGAAGACACCGGTGTCGGTGTAGCGGCCGGGCCACGCGGACGAACTCACGAATGCAACCTAGACGACGGCCCCGACGCCCGAGCCGCGCGGCTCGCTCCGATCGCGGCTCGTGCGCCCGCCCGGCGGTCGGCGCGGGCCGCTCGGGTGCCGCTCGGGTCGCGCTGTAACACGCTGTTCGCCGATCTAGCAGGACGTTGACGTTGCTTCGGCACCGATGCAACGGTCTCCCAGAGCCGGGAAGGTTCGCCCAGATCCGCGAACAGCGTGTGACAGCCGGCTCCGGCCCGCCAGATCGGCGAACAGCGTGTGACAGCCGGCTCCGGCCCGCCAGATCGGCGAACAGCGTGTTGCAGCGGGCCCTGGCCCGGCCACGGCGTCAGTTCTTCTGAGCAGCGCTCTTCTTGGCCGCGCTCTTCTTGGTGGTCTTCTTGGCTGCCGTCTTCTTGCTCGTCGTCTTCGTCGTCTTCGCAGCCTTCCTGTTGGCACCGCGCTTGGCGGCCTTCTTGGCCGGACCCTTCGCGCGGCGCTCGGCGAGCAGCTCGGCCCCGCGCTCGAGCGTGATCGCCTCGACCGAGTCGTCCTTGCGCAGGGTCGCGTTGTACTCACCGTCGGTGACGTACTCACCGAACCGGCCGGCCTTGACCACGATCGGCTGGCCCGAGACCGGGTCGTTGCCGAGCTCCTTCAGCGGCGGCGCGGCCGCGGCCCGGCCACGCTGCTTGGGCTGGGCGTAGATCGCCAGCGCCTCCTCGAGCGTGATCGTGAAGAGCTGGTCCTCCGCGCTCAGCGAGCGGGAGTCCGTGCCCTTCTTGAGGTAGGGCCCGTAGCGACCGTTCTGTGCGGTGATCTCCTCGCCGTCGTCGCCCGCACCGACCACCCGGGGCAGTGACAGCAGCTTGACCGCGTCGGCCAGGGTGACCGTGTCGAGCGACATCGACTCGAACAGCGACCCGGTGCGGGCCTTCGCACTCTTGGCCGCGTCGTCGGGCAGCAGCTCGGTGACGTAGGGACCGAACCGGCCGTTCTTGGCCACGACCCGGAGCCCGGTGTCCGGATGGGAGCCGAGCTCGATCTCCTCGCCCGCGGGGTTCGCCAGCAGCTCCTTGGCCTTGGCGAGCGTCAGCTCGTCCGGCGGCAGGTCCTCGGGCACGTTGGCCCGCTTGCCGGCCGGCGCCCCGTCGTCGCCGGGACCCTCGAGGTAGGGGCCGTACTTGCCGACCCGCAGGTCGATCCCCTCCTCGGGGTCGCCGACGGGGAAGGTCGCGAGCGCCTTGGCGTCGATGTCGCCGAGCCCGTCGACCAGCGGCTTGACGCCGGCCAGCCGCTCCGAGCCGTAGTAGAACTCATGGAGCTCGGTGACCCGGTCCTTCTCGCCGCGCGCGATGTCGTCGAGGACGGTCTCCATCAGCGCCGTGAAGTCGTAGTCGATCAGCCGGGTGAAGTGCTCCTCGAGCAGTCGCACCACGGAGAACGCGATCCAGGCCGGCACCAGCGCGGTGCCCTTCTTGTAGACGTAGCCGCGGTTGAGGATCGTGCCCATGATCGAGGCGTACGTCGACGGCCGGCCGATCTGGCGGTCCTCGAGCTCCTTGATCAAGGTGGCCTCGGTGTAGCGGGCCGGCGGCTTGGTCTCGTGGCCGTTGGCGCTCAGCGACGCCGCCGAGACCGGATCGCCCTCGACCAGCGCCGGCAGCCGGGTCTCCTGGTCGTCCTTGGCGGCACCTTCGTCGGTGCCCTCGACATAGGCCTTGAGGAAGCCGTGGAACGTGATCACCCGGCCGGAGGCGGAGAAGACGACGTCCTCGCCCGTCGACGCCCGCCCACCGAGCCGGACCGAGACGGACTGGCCGACGGCGTCCTTCATCTGCGAGGCGACGGTGCGCATCCAGATCAGCTCGTAGAGCCGGAACTGGTCGCCGGTCAGACCGGTCTGCGCCGGCGTGCGGAACGTCTCGCCGGCGGGCCGGATCGCCTCGTGCGCCTCCTGGGCGTTCTTGACCTTGCTGGTGTAGGTCCGCGGCGCGTCCGGGAGGTACTCGGCGCCGTACAGCTCCCGCACCTGCGACCGGGCCGCGTTGACCGCGCTGCCCGACAACGTTGTCGAGTCGGTGCGCATGTAGGTGATGTAGCCGTTCTCGTAGAGCCGCTGCGCGACCGACATGGTCATGCTCGCGCCCATGCCGAGCTTGCGGCTGGCCTCCTGCTGGAGGGTCGTGGTGCGGAACGGCGCGTACGGCGACCGCTTGTAGGGCTTGGCCTCCACCGAGCGGACGTCGTACGACGCGTCGGCGAGCGCCGCGACCAGCGCCTCGGCGCGGCTGCGGTCCAAGTGCACGACGTCGGTCTTCTTGAGCTGGCCGTCGGGGCCGAAGCTCGCGCCGGAGGCAACCCGGGTGCCGTCGATCGAGTAGACCTTGGCCGGGAACATCCGCTGCTCGTGCTTCGCCCCGGCGTCAAAGGTGCCCTCGAGGTCCCAGTACGACGCCACCCGGAACGCCATCCGCTCCTTCTCCCGGTCCACGACCAGGCGGGTCGCGACCGACTGGACCCGGCCCGCGGACAGGCCGGACATCACCTTGCGCCACAGCACCGGGGAGACCTCGTAGCCGTAGAGGCGGTCGAGGATGCGCCGGGTCTCCTGCGCCTCGACCAGGTCCATGTCGAGGTCGCGCGGGTTGGCGGCGGCCTCCTGGATCGCGGCCTTGGTGATCTCGTGGAAGACCATCCGCTTCACGGGGATGTTCTTCGGCTTCAGCTCGTCGAGCAGGTGCCAGGCGATCGCCTCTCCCTCGCGGTCCTCATCGGTGGCGAGGTAGAGCTCGTCGGCGTCCTTGAGCAGCTGCTTGAGCTTGGAGATGTGGCTCTTCTTGTCGCGCGGGACGACGTAGTAGGGCACGAAGTCGTTCTCGACGTCGATCGCGAGCCGGCCCCACGGCTTGTCCTTGATCTTCGCGGGGGTGTCGGCCGCGTTGTTCGGGAGGTCGCGGATGTGACCGATCGAGGACTCGACGACGTAGCCGTCGCCGAGGTACCCGCCGATCGTGCGGGCCTTGGCCGGTGACTCGACGATCACCAACTTGTGTGGCACTTGACCTTCTCTTCACTGCTCTGGGCGTTGCTTCCTGACGTCCGGAGCCCGCCGAAGCGGACTCACGGGCCAAGACGGTAGCGCGTGCTGTCCAGTCCACCAGCCGCCGAGGGGGTCGGTGGACGGTCTGAGCGCCGCGTCAGTCGACGTCGATCCGGCTGACGAACGCCGCCTGCTGGTCGATCAGCAACTGGTCGCCGATGGGCACGACGGTGAGGTACAGACCGAACATCTCGGGGTCGCCCATGTCGACGACGATCACCTGCGCGACGTCGCCCTCCACGGTGAGCTTGGGGTCGTCGACCGTCAGGTCGGACGGTGATCTGGTAGGCGTCGTTGCCGTCGACCGTGATCGCCCCGGAGCTGAGGTCCTCCCGCCCGGTGAGGTACTGGTAGAGGTCGGCCGACTGCGCCATGCAGGTCATCACGACCTCAGCAGCCTGCGCCGGGTCGTCGAAGCCGTTGGCCTTGCGCAGGCCACCGACGCCGTAGATCGACACCCAGCCGTAGTCGCTGCCGGCCTGCTCGATCACCTTCTGCACGGGAGTGAAGTCGTCTGCGAACGTGAACGTCGGCGAGTACGACGTCTCCACCGCGTAGCCGCGCGGGACCGGGATCGACAGGGGGCCGCCGCTGATCCGTTCGGCGTCGTCCGGAGGCTCGACCGTCGGCTTCGGCGCGCCGCCCAAGCACTGCTGGTCCGTCGTGGTCGTGCCGGCGGTCGGACCGGGTGCCGTGCGGCGTGGTGGCGTCGGTGCTCGCGGTGGGGCTGGGCGGAGTCGGCTCAGAGGTCGGCTCAGAGGTCGGCTCAGAGGTCGCTGGATCAGTCGCGCTGCTGGCGTCCACAGCGTCGGTGGTGCCGCCGTCGTCGTCCGAGAGGATCCGATAGCCGACGAAACCGGCGACGCTGAGCCCGACGAAGGCGAGCACCGCCACGACGACCAGCAGGACGGTCGTGCTCGAGCGCCCGGAGCCGCCGGAGACGGGAGACGGAGGGAACCCGCCGCCGAAGGGCTGTGGCTGACCGAATCCGCCGGGGGGCGGCTGGCCACTGCCGGCGAGAACCGTCGCCGGCGGTTGCCCGGGCGGCTGCGCCGGCGAGGCAGGCCGGCCGGCCGGCGAGGGCGGGGCCGGGGGCAGGGGCGGTGCGGGCGGGGGTGCGTAGGGGTCGCCGGTCGTCTCCTGGCTCCACGAGGAGCCGTTCCAGTAACGGTAGGTCTGAGGCTGACCAGCGGGGTCGGGGTACCAGCCGGCTTGAGTCACGAGTCCCAGTCTGCCCTAGCCGGTTCCAGATATCCCTCCGCCACCATCGCCGCCAGCTCGGGTAGGTACTGCTCCCTGGTCGCTCCCGGTTCGAGATCCAGCAGCTGGGCGACGGCGTCGAGGATCGCACCGACCGGAAGCTCGCCGTCGCAGGCGCCGACCATGGCTGCGAGCGCGGTGTCGACCTGCCGGGCCCGTCGGAAGCCTCGTTGCTGGCGGAGCACGATGGAGGCCGGATCCTCCGCACCCACCGGCCCGCTCGTCTCCTGCACGACGTCTGACCGCAGCACCAGCCGAGAGGTGGCTCCGACCGCCACGTCCCTCGCGATCCCCCACGCCTCGACGGCGGGCGCGATCGGCTGCTCCACGTCGTAGGGCCAGTCGAGAAGCTCGCGCCTGGTCCCCCCGGTGCGGTGCAGGTTGATCCAGCCGAACCCGATGCCGACGACGCCCTCCTGCTCCAACCACGACAGCCAGGTGTCGTAGCGAGCGAGGTAGTCACCCGCCGTCCCACGGCCGGTGGTCGGGTGGTGGCCCGAGTCCTTGAGCCACAGCTCGACGTACGACGCCGGGTCGAGCACCTCGCGCTGCACGACCAGGGCGTCGCAGTCGTCGGGCAGCCAGCCGGCGAGCCGCTCGTCCCACGACCGGTCGCCGAGGATCGCCCAGTTGGCCAGCACCTGGCACCAGCCACCCTCGGTGAGGTGCTGCGGGGCGGTGCGGACGATGTGCTCGACGACCTGGTCGCCGGGCATGCCGGAGTCTCGGTAGACCAACCGCTGCTGGTGGCCCTCGGTTGCGCCCGGGGAGATCACGAACGGCGGGTTGGTGCTGATCAGGTCGAAGAGCTCGCCGGCAACCGCGCCGAAGAACGACCCGTTCCGTACGTCGACGCGGTCACCCACCTCGTTGAGCTCGGCGTTGAACCGGGCCAGGTCGAGCGCCCGCTCGTTGACGTCGGTCGCGACGACCCGGTCCGCGTGGGCGGCGAGGTGCACCGCCTGCACACCGCATCCGGTGCCGAGGTCGAGTGCGGACGAGACGTCGTGCCGGAGGGTGAGCTGGGCGAGTGAGGTGGAGGCCGGGACTGACACCGAGCACGTAGTCGCCCGTCACCTGCTGCGCGCGCCCGTCGAGCCCGGGCGTGAGGTCGCTGACGATCCACAGGTCGGTGCCGGCGTCGGTGCCGTAGGGCCGGCAGTCGAGCCGGGCCGCGACCTCGCCGCCCGACTGCGTGAGCAGGCCCGCGGCGACGAGCTGCTCGACCAGCCCGGGCAGCGCGGTCGCGGCCTCGGCGAGTGCCACCGGGCGCTGCAGCAGGAACAGCCGGACCAGGGTCGCCAGCGGGCTCGCTCCCGTCGCCCGACGCAGCGCCGGAGCGGTCTCGTTGCGGGAGAGCGCGGCGTGCGCGGCAGGTCCGAGCAGGTCGGCGACCCCGTCGTAGGTGTACTGGGCAGCGAGCAGTGCGGCGCGGAGCGGGTCCGCGAGCGCGGCACGCGCAGGCGTCACCTCAGCCGATCTTCAACTTCGGCGACTTGACGAAGAAGCAGCGGGCACCGAGGGTCCACTTGGCGTCGACCAGGGCGTAGTACGTGCCCTTGCCGGGACGCCTGCTCACGGCGACGGCGTACCTCCCGGCGTTGTCGGTCTTGACGGAGCCGATCTGTCGGTCGGGGCCGCGGACCTGCCGGAAGACGGTCACCGCGCGGCGCGGCACGCACTGGTCGTAGTCGGCGCGCACGGTGCCCTTGAAGCGCTTCGCCTTGGGCGCGTAGCCCAGGGTCGCCCTGGTCGTCGACTGGGCGGGGCAGCCGTCCGGGTCCAGGCCGTACTGCTCGCCACAGAGGTCGTCCAGCAGGCCGACGTCGTCATGGTCGAGGTCGTAGCCCCTCGGCGTGGCGTCGCACGCGTTGCCACGGCCTTCGGTGCCGTCCGGCACCCCGCGGGTGCCCGGCGGCAGGCTGTTGTCGATCGCCTTGTCGTCGTCCTCCTGGCCGGGGTTGGCGACCACCGGGCAGTTGTCGATGCGGTCGATGAAGCCGTCGCCGTCGCTGTCGAAGTCCTGCTGGTCCGTGACGAGCGTGCTCCATGCAGGCGCGCCGAGGCCGCCGTACACCGGCGTGCCGAGCACGTCTGCCATGACCGGGGAGACCAGCCCGGACAGCTGGCCAAGGTCGAGCGCGGCGCTGGCGCCGTTCGTCGTGCCGATCACCATCGGCGCGCCCGGGGTGATGCCGGCCGACGTCAGCGCCGCCCGGGACACGGCGAAGGCGACGTAGGCGCCACCGTCGGCTCCCGCGTAGCTGGCCGCGGTGGCCGCGGTCGTCGGCACGGTCGTGCCCACGGTCCCGGCGACCGTCACACCAGCGTTGGGGCCGGCGGTGAAGAACGTGACCGTGCTGGCGGCGGGGTCGTAGCGGAGTGCCCGTTCCCATCCCGCCGTGTTGGCGTCGGTGTCGAACTGGACGACGTAGCCGCCGGCAGCGCCGGCCGGAAGCGCGGCGACGTGGAACCGGAAGGACGCGTGCACCAGGTCCGCGGCGACGAACGCCGTCGCGGGGCCGAGCGTGCCGCCTGCCGCGGTCAGGTCGAGATGGGTGGGGGCGAAGTCACCGGCGCCGTCGGTCAGGGTGGTGCCGGCCCTCTTGACCGCGATCCAGCTGCTGCTGTCCGGGCCCGGCAGCGCCGCGTGGGCGGCAGGGGCCGACATCGCTCCCAGCCCGGCGGTCAGTCCTGCCGCGACCATGCCCAGGCACAAGCCCCGGATCGCCCGCACACGTGCGTTCATCAGTCACCGTCTCCCGCTCGGTCTCCCGCTCGACCCACACCACTTCCGCGCGGGCACCCTCCGGTGCGAATCGTATCCGAGACGCACCGGCCCGGCCCCCGTTCGGGGACCGGGCCGGTGCGGCTGTGCTGTTGCGTGGGTCAGACCGTCTCGGCCGGTGCCGCGGGGGCGTCGACCTCGTCACCCATCGAGGACACCCGCTGCTTCGAGATGTAGACCGCGACCGCGATGCACGCGGCGGCAGCGACCGCGATCACGATCCGCACCGCGTCGTTCTCGTCCTTGCCGTAGGACAGGCTGACCACGGCGCCGACGATGAGCAGCGAGACCAGGTTCATCACCTTGAGGAGCGGGTTGATCGCCGGCCCGGCGGTGTCCTTGAACGGGTCACCGACCGTGTCGCCGGTGATCGTCGCCGCGTGGGCCTCGGAGCCCTTGCCGCCGTGGTGGCCGTCCTCGACCAGCTTCTTGGCGTTGTCCCAGGCACCGCCGGCGTTGGCGAGGAAGACGGCCATCAGGGTGCCGGTCGCGATCGCGCCGACCAGGAAGCCGGCCAGCGGGCCGACACCGAGGCCGAAGCCGACGGCGACCGGCGCCAGGATCGCGAGGATGCCGGGCGTGGCCAGCTCGCGGAGCGAGTCGCGGGTCACGATGTCGACGACCTTGCCGTACTCCGGGCGACCGGTGCCCTCCATGATCCCGGGGATCTCGCGGAACTGGCGGCGGACCTCCATGACGACCGCCCCGGCCGCTCGACCGACCGCGTTGATCGCGAGGCCGGAGAAGAGGAACACCACGCCGGCGCCGAGCAGCGCGCCGACGATCAGCTTGGCGTCGTAGACCAGGAAGCCCAGCGCGAGCTCGTCGGCGAAGGCGTCGCCCGCCTCTTCGAACGCGCTCTGCGTGTACGACGCGAACAGGGCGCTCGCCGCGAGCACCGCGGTGGCGATCGCGATGCCCTTGGTGATCGCCTTGGTCGTGTTGCCGACGGCGTCGAGCTCGGTGAGGATCTTCGCCCCCTCCTCGCTGACGTCGCCGGACATCTCCGCGATGCCCTGGGCGTTGTCGGAGACCGGACCGAAGGTGTCCATCGCCACGATCACGCCGACCGTGGTGAGCAGACCGCAACCGGCCAGTGCGACCGCGAACAGCGCGAGGCCGCCCGAGCCGCCCGCCAGCAGTGCGGCACCGAAGACCGCCGAGCCGATGACGATCGCGGTGTAGACGGCCGACTCGAGGCCGACGGACAGACCGGAGAGGATCACCGTCGCGTGACCGGTGAGGGAGGTCTTGGCGACATCCTTGACCGGCCGGTGGTCGGTGCCGGTGAAGTAGCCGGTGAGGGCGAGGATCGCGGCGGCGAGCACGATGCCGATGACCACGGCACCCGCGGCGAAGACCGGCGGGGACAGGTCGGCCTCGACACCCGTGCCGAACTCGCTCCACTTGCTGGGCAGGTAGATGAACGCGGCGATCGCGCTGGCGACCGCACCCACGGCAGCCGACATGTAGAACGCACGGTTGATCGTCGTGAGGCCGTTCTCACCGGGGCGGGGCTTGGTGAGGTAGACGCCGGCGATCGCGGAGAGCGCGCCGATCGCCGGGACGATCAGCGGGAAGACCAGGCCCTGGTCGCCGAACGCCTGCGAGCCGAGGATCAGCGCTGCGACGAGGGTCACGGCGTACGACTCGAACAGGTCGGCCGCCATGCCGGCGCAGTCGCCGACGTTGTCGCCGACGTTGTCGGCGATCGTCGCCGCGTTGCGCGGGTCGTCCTCGGGGATGTTCTGCTCGACCTTGCCGACCAGGTCGGCGCCGACGTCGGCAGCCTTGGTGAAGATGCCGCCGCCGACCCGCATGAACATGGCGAGCAGCGCGGCACCGAAGCCGAAGCCCTCGAGCACCTTCGGGGAGTCGTCCTGGAAGGCGAGCACGACGACGCTGGCGCCCAGCAGGCCGAGGCCCACGGTGGCCATGCCGACGAAGGCGCCGGTGCGGAAGCCGATGTTCATCGCCGGGTCGCGACCGACCTCGTTGGCCGCGGCGGCGACGCGCAGGTTGGCACGCACCGCGAGCGACATGCCCAGATAGCCGATCGAGGCTGAGAACCCCGCCCCCACCAGGAAGAAGACCGAACGGAAGATCCGGACGGTGGCGTCGTCGGCGGGCAGCGCCAGCAAGGCGAAGAAGGCGATCGCCGCGAAGATCGCGAGGGTCCGGAACTGGCGCTGCAGGTAGGCATTGGCGCCTTCCTGGACGGCCTGCGCGATGCGGCGCATGTTCTCGGTGCCTTCGCCCGCAGCGAGCACCTGCGAGCGGAAGAGGACGGCCATCGCGAGCGAGCCGAGGGCGATCGCCGCGACGAGCGCGACCAGCACGAAGTCACCGCCTTCGACGTCGACGACAGCGGGAAGAATCCCGGGCATGCGTTTCCTCCAAAGGGAATTTCAGGGGTGGGTCGAGCGACCCACGTCAGGGAACGGGCCGGAGTCTACGCACGGCGTGTTGCCGACCACACGGTGGGTGTGAGCGGGATCACTGACCCACGCTCGGCGCGGCAGCGTGGCGCACGGCGGCGAAGCCGCATCGTGCGACGCCCGCGGGCCGAGCTGGCGAGGTCCGGGCGGTGTCGCACGATCTGCGACCCGCTCGCGCGATTCAGGTCAGGGCGGCGTCGGGGGAGGCGTGGATCGTGAAGACCTTGGCCAGGCCGGTGATCCGGAAGATCTTGAGCAGACGGTCCTGGTTGCAGATCAGCTCGAGCGAGCCGTCGTGGGCACGGACCTTCTTGAGTCCGCCGACGAGCACACCGAGGCCGGTGGAGTCGAGGAACTCGACCCGCTCCATGTCGATCACGAGGTCGTAGTTGCCTGCGGCGACCAGCTCGGTGATGGTGTCACGCAGCTTCGGCGCGGTGTAGACGTCGATCTCGCCACCCACGGCAACGACGGTGCGCCCACCGACCTCGCGCGTCGAAAGTGTCAGGTCCACGTTTCCATCCCAAGCGATCGCAGTTTCGTCGTCGATATCAAACCACGACCAACCTAACCTCGCACGGGCACGTTCGACGGGCCATGTGTCGGCCGGCCGGGGAGAATGGGGATCATGACCGCCTCCCCCACCGTCGCACGTCCCGGCCACGGGTCGGGCGTCGATCCGGTCGGACTGGTGCGACGGCTCGCGGCGGGGGTCTCCCGGGCCGACCGGCTGACCCACCTGGAGCGGATCCCCGCCCGTCCGGCGATCGCCGAGGCGTGGCCGGCCTGGGCCGACCCGACGGTCGTGGCGGCGTACTCCTCCCGTGGCGTGCTGCAGCCGTGGCGCCACCAGTTCCGCGCGGCGGGCCACGCCCACGCCGGGCAGCACGTCGTGGTCGCCACCGGCACCGCCTCGGGGAAGTCGCTCGCCTACCTCCTGCCGGCGCTGACCGCGATCCGGGCCGGGCGGGGGTCACGGGGCCAGCGCGGTTCGAGCACGCTCTACCTGGCGCCGACGAAGGCGCTCGCCCAGGATCAGCGTTCGTCGATCGACGGGCTCGGGCTCGACGTCCGGATCGCGACGCACGACGGCGACAGCACGCAGGAGCAGCGTGACTGGACCCGCGACCACGCCGAGTACGTCCTGACCAATCCCGACATGTTGCATCGTTCGCTGCTCCCGGCCCACGACCGGTGGGCGCGGTTCTTCGCGACCGTCGATTTCGTCGTGGTCGACGAGTGTCATCACTACCGCGGGGTGTTCGGCGCCCATGTCGCGCAGGTGCTGCGACGGTTGCGCCGGGTGTGCGCGGCCCACGGCTCATTCCCGACGTTCGTCCTGGCGTCGGCGACCGTCGCGGAGCCGGAGGTGGCCGCCCAGCGGCTCACCGGGCTCGACGTGGTGGCCGTGACCGAGGACGACTCGCCCCGCGGCGAGCTCGCGGTCGCGCTGTGGGAGCCCTCGCTGACGTCCTACACCGGGGAGCACGGCGCGCCGGTGCGCCGGCCCGCTGCCGCCGAGACCGCCGACCTGCTGGCCGATCTGGTGGTCGAGGGCGTGCGGACGCTCGCGTTCGTGCGGTCCCGGAAAGGGGTCGAGCAGGTGGCCCAGCGGGCATCCGACCTGCTCGCCGAGGTCGATCCGGCACTCGCGGCCCGGGTCGACTCCTACCGGGGTGGCTACCTGCCCGAGGAGCGCCGCGCGCTCGAGGACGACCTGCGCAGCGGCCGGCTGCTCGGGATGGCGGCGACCAACGCGCTCGAGCTCGGCATCGACATCAGCGGGCTCGACGCGGTGCTGGTGACCGGCTACCCCGGCACCCGGGCCGCGTTCTGGCAGCAGGTCGGCCGGGCCGGCCGGACTGGCGGCGGCGCGCTCGGGATCCTGGTGGCCCGTGACGATCCGCTCGACACCTATCTCGTGCACCACCCCGAGGCGTTGCTGGGCCAGCCGGTGGAAGGCACGGTGTTCGACCCCGACAATCCCTTTGTCCTGGCGCCGCACCTGTGTGCAGCCGCGCAGGAGCAGCCGATCACGGCGGCGGATCTCGCGTTGTTCGGGCCGGCCGCCCGCGGGCTGCTCGACGACCTGGTCGCGGCCGGTCTGCTGCGGCGCCGCCCCCAGGGCTGGTTCTGGACCGACCGGCGGCGGGCGTCGGACCTCGCCGACATCCGCTCCACCGGCGGCGCCCAGGTCCAGCTCGTCGAGGCCGAGACCGGACGCGTGGTCGGCACCGTCGACGGCGGCCGCGCACACACGTCGGCCCACACCGGAGCGATCTACGTCCACCGCGGCGAGACCTGGCGGGTCGAGCGACTCGACCTCGATGATCACGTCGCCGAGATCCGCCGGGCCGAGGTCGACTACACCACCACCGCACGCGAGGTCGCCGACATCACGATCGTCGACGAGCGCGAGCACCAGCTGTGGGGCCGGTGCCGGGTGTCGTTCGGCTCGGTCGACGTGAGCAACCAGGTGACGTCCTACCTCCGCCGCCGCACCCGCACCGGCGAGGTGATCGACGAGACGCCGCTCGACCTGCCGGTGCGCACCCTGCGGACGAGTGCCGTGTGGTGGACCGTGCCCGACGACGTGCTCGAGGCCGCCGACCTCGGCCGGGCAGACCTGCCGGGTGCCGCGCACGCGGCCGAGCACTGCTCGATCGGCCTGCTGCCGCTGTTCGCGACCTGCGACCGGTGGGACATCGGCGGGGTGTCGACCGCGCGCCACCCCGACACCGGGATGCTCACCGTTTTCGTCCACGACGGGCATCCAGGCGGCGCCGGCTTCTCCGAGCGTGGCTACGCCACCGCCCACGAGTGGCTCACCGCGACCCGGGCCACGATCGTGTCCTGCGAGTGCGTGACCGGCTGCCCGTCGTGCATCCAGTCGCCGAAGTGCGGCAACGGCAACGACC
Organism: uncultured Actinomycetota bacterium; assembly: GCA_963766035.1. Classification (GTDB taxonomy): domain Bacteria; phylum Actinomycetota; class Actinomycetes; order Propionibacteriales; family Nocardioidaceae; genus Nocardioides. The sequence continues at coordinate 46,859 of CAVXYP010000002.1, forward strand.
CCCTCGACAAGGACGGAGCCGTGCTGCTGCTCGGCGCCTTGCTCGCTCGGTGAGGCGGAGTAGCACTACGCTCCCCGACATGGTGATCCTCGGTCTTGTCCTCCTCGTCGTCGGCGCCGTGATCGTCCTGCTCGGCCTGTTCACCTCAGAGGTGAAGTTCGAGGACAACGAGGCAACCGTCGAGATCGCGAACGTGAACCTGTCGACCGAGGGCCTGTTCCTCGCCGGTGTCATCGCCGCGGCCCTGATCATCGTCGGGCTGTGGACGATCAAGCTCGGAGCCAAGATGGGCTGGAAGCACCGCAAGGAGCAGAAGCGCCTCCACGAGCTGTCGGACAAGCTGGAGCGGGCCGAGTCCGATCGTCGCCGCGACGACGGCGACGAGACCCTGCCCCAGAAGTAGGTCCGGCCCCGACGATCCGGCTACGGATCGGTCGGACCAGCCCGGGCCGCCGCTGACAGGTCGTGGTGCTGACCGAGCCAACGCGGACCGGGCACCTCGACCTCGACGGTGACGGCAGCGCCGTCCCTCGCGCAGCCGGTGAGGCTGGCGCCGTTGGCGGCGGCGACCGACCCGGCGGCGGCGCACGGATCCCCGCCGTCCCGTGCCGAGATCGCGCCCGCCAGGGCAGCCAGGTCGGCTGCCGCCTGCGCCGAGCGATGGGCGGTGACCATCGCCGCGACGACGGCCAGCGCGCAGCCGACGAGGAGGAGCACACCGAGGCACGCGGTGACCACGACCGTGGCTGCGCCTCGCTGGGAATCCCGCCCACGGCGCACGCTCACGACTCCTCCTCGGCGACCGCGACCGCCTCGGCGCTGACGTCGACGCCCGGCAGGAAGCCGAACAGACCGCCCGGTCCGGGCACGTGACCCGCCGCGCGGACGACCACCCTGCCGCCGCTGCTGGCCACCGCCACCCGCACTCCCTCGGGCGCGACCCGCTCGCCGACCGCCACCGCCGCGCCCTCGTCGTCACCGCGAGCGACCGCCCGGGCCGTCTCCCGGGCGGCGTCGACGGTCCGGACCTGCGCGGCACCCACCGCCAGCAGCCACACCAAGCCGGTTGTCACCGCCATCAGCAAGGGAAGACCCATCGCCAGCTCGGCCGTGACCGCGCCACGAGCGGTGCGGGACCGCGCCGGCATCAGCCGATGCCGAGCAGGCCGAAGACGTGGTCGAACAGCGCCCGCAGCATGTGGTCGCCGAAACCGCCGGTGAGCAGCTTGTAGAGGAGGCCGGCGAGGCCTGCCCCGGCGGCCGTGCCGACGGCGTACTCGGCCGTGGTGATGCCGCGCTCCTCGCAACGGCGGTGCAGGGTCGTGGGTGGGGTCATGAAGATCCTCCTTGGTCCTGGGCGGGTCACCCGGTGCGGCCCGCCGGCGCAAGCAGCCTGCGGGACAGGGCCGACCGGGCCGGTAGGCCGATCACCCGCCTGTGGAGACTCGCGCGTGTCGGCACCACCGGTGGACGGTTGGTGGGCTCACGCGCGCTGCAGGTTCACCACGGTATGCAGGCGAACCCTCACTCCCCACGATGTACTCGGCACGGGAAGTGACGGTTCGTCGACATACCGTGGTGAACCTGCACGCCCGCCCCCTCACCACGCGATCGAACCCGCCAGGCCGACCACGAGGGGCACGATCCCGAGCAGCAGGAAGGCAGGGAGCAGGCACACGCCGAGCGGCACTGCGGCCCGGACCCCGACGGCCCGGGCACGGTCCTCGACGTCGGCGCGGGACCGGCGGGCGAGCTCCTCGGAGAGCCGGTCGACGGCGGCCACGACCGGCGCCCCGGAGCGATGGGCCCGCGCCATCGTGCGCCCGAGCGGCCCGACCGCCGGGTCGTCGGCCACCGCGGCCCAGACGACGAGCGGGTCGCCGCCGAGCGCCAGCCTCGCCGCGACCGGACCCAGGACGTCGGCCGCCGCACCCGGGAGCGCACGGCACACCACGTCGATGGCTCCACCCGGAGCGGCACCCGACCGAAGCGCGGCACCGAGCAGGGTGACGACGTGCGGCAGGTCGCGGCGTACCTCCTCGCGGCGGAGCCGAGCCGCCCTCGGCTCGATCCGGCCCGCGGCGACCCACGTGACGACCCCGACCACGAGTCCGGCGACCGGCGCGGCCGGTCCGCCCAGCACGGCCGCGGCACCGGCACCGGCCAGCAGCGCGCAGGGCAGCCGCCACCGGCGAAGGGCGCCCGCCCGGCCAACGGGATCGGGGTTCGCTGCCCGCTCCGGCGCGACCGCCACCGCGAGCCGCGGCCGGCCCGGAACGACGAGGACGGCCACCGCAGCCGCAAGGACGACCGCGACCATGAACACCGTCATCTCCCCCGCTCGACGTCGCGGGCGAGCGCCTCGATCCACGCCAGACCGGCGATCCCGCAACCGACGCCACCGGCGAGGCAGGCGAGCCCCACCGGGTTGCCGACGAGGAACGACCACGGGTCGGCGCCCGCGCCGCTGCCCATCAGCAGGGCGACCAACGGGAGGCACGCGACCAGGCGGGCGGTCGCGCGCGCCGACGCCAGCTCACCGGTCACCACGCGCCGGGTCTGCTCAGCGTCGCGCAGCTCCTGCGCGACCCTTGCCAGCGCGTCGGCCAGACCGTGCCCGGTGCGGTGGGCGACCTGCCACGCGGCGGCCACGATCCGGAGATCGCCGGCGCCCCGGCCGGACGCGAGGTCACGCATCGCAGCAGGGACATCGCCGCCCGACACTGCCGACCGGGCCACCGGCAGCAGGGCCGGCCACTCGGCGGCGACCCGCTCCAGCGCCGTGGCCGGCGTCTGTCCGGCCGCGAGCTCGGCCTGCAGCCCGTCGCAGAGATCCACGACCCGGGCCCGGACCCCCGCAGCGGCCTGCTCCGCCCGATGCCGCGCGACCATCCGGACCGCCGCGAGCGCGGCGCCGCCGACCACCGCGCCCAGCACCAGCAGCCGAGGCTCGTCGGCCAGCCACCAGCAGCCGCCGGCGAGGCCGACACCGGCGACGACGTACGACGACCGACGGCGTGATCCTCGCCGCGCCGCCGGTTGCCACCGGCGCGGCGCCAGCAGCAGCGCGGCGCAGCCGGCGAGCACGCAGGCGAGCACCGGCCAGGTCACCGGCGCCTCCGTGACTCGATCAGGTCGAGCAGCCGCCCGGCGGCGGGGCCGGCCGACAGCGTCCCGGCTCGGTCGACCCGGGTGGCGGGCACCGTGCGGACCAACCCCGCCTCGTCGCGCTCGAGCACGCCGACCTCGCTGAGCCGACGCTGCCCGTCCCGGTCACGCGTCATGTGGAGCACGACATCGAGGGCCGACCCGAGCTGGCTGTGCGCAGCCGGGCGGCCCAGCCCGGCGGCCAGCGCCAGCGCCTCGATCCGCGCGGGAAGATCGGCGGCGGAGTTGGCGTGGAGCGTGCCGCAGCCGCCGTCGTGGCCGGTGTTCATCGCCGCCATCAGGTCGACCACCGCACCATCTCGCACCTCGCCGACGACGAGCCGGTCCGGGCGCATCCGCAGCGCCTGCCGCACCAGGTCGCGCAGCACGACCGCACCGGTCCCCTCGAGGTTGGCGGGCCGAGCCTCGAGCCCGACGACGTGCGGGTGGTCGGGTCGCAGCTCGGTCGCGTCCTCGACGACGACGATCCGCTCGCCCGGGTCGACCGCGCCCAGCAGCGCCGACAACAGGGTCGTCTTGCCGGTCCCGGTGCCGCCGGTGACCAGGAACGCCAGCCGCGCGCCGACCACCAGCCGCAGCAGCTCGAGCGACTCGTCGGTCAGGGTGCCGGCGTCGCGCAGCTGCTGCAGGCTGAAGCCGCCCCGCCGCGGCACCCGCAACGAGATCGCGGTCCCCGGACGCGCCAGCGGTGCCAGCACCGCGTGGCAGCGGGTGCCGTCCGGGAGCCGGACGTCGGCGTACGGCGCCGCGTCGTCGAGGCGGCGACCGCCCGTGGCGACGAGCCGCTGCGCGAGGCGGCGTACGGCGTCCTCCGATCCGAGCCGCACGTCGGTCAGCTCGAGCCCCGACCCGCGCTCTACGTAGACGTGATCGGCCCCGTTGACGAGCACATCGGTCACGTCCGGCCGTCGTAGCAGCGGGTCGAGCGGGCCGGCTCCGACGACATCGCGACGGAGCGCTTCGTAGACCGCGAGCACGGTCGCGTCCCCCACCGGGCGACCCGCGGCGCGGAGCGCTTCGGCGACCCGGTGGGGGGTCAGCTCGCCCGGCGAGCGAGCCAGCCGGCGACGGACCTCCTCGACCAGGCCGGACACCTCGTCCACGAGGTCCCCCGTGTTCATACCGCCTCCGCCAGCGCGGCGCCGAGCACGGAGAACACGGCGCGAGCGAGCGGGCCGCGGCGCGACCGCAGCGGTCCGAGCCCCAGGTCGAGCGCCTCCGCCAGCCGCGGTTGGTCGCGCATCTGCACGACCACCGGGAGCCGCACCACCGACGCCACGTCGGCGGCGTCGACCCCCTCGCCCCGGAGCACCACCCCGATGTCGGAGTGGTCGGCGAACCTCGCCCGCATCCGCGCCGCCGCACCCACGCCGAGCACCGTGCCCACGGTGACGACGAGCAGCTGGTCGCAGCGGGAGGCGACCTCGTCGACCAGTCGATCGGGCGTGCGCGGCAGGTCGACGACGACGGTGTCGTGGCCACGGCGCGCGGCCGAGAGCGCCTCCCGCACGGCGAACGCCTGCAGGGTCTGCGCGCCGGCACCGACGTACCACGACAGCACGCCGAGCGACCCAGCCCGCGGCAACGCGTCACGCAGCGCCCGGGCGCTGAGCCGCCCGGTGGTCTGGCACAGCGCGTCCCAGCGGAAGCCGTCGGTGCGCTCGAGCCCGAGCATCCGGTCGAGACCCGGACCCTGCGGGTCGCAGTCGATCACCACCGCGTCCCCGATCCGGGCGGCGCCCTGGCCGAGCGCGCAGGCGAACGTGGTCGCTCCCGCGCCACCCGAGCCACCGATCACCCCGATCACCCGGGCTCTCGTGGTGCGCCGCTCGGTCAGGTCGGCCAGCAGCTCGACCAGCCACGCCGACGCGCTGGCGAGCTCGACCACCTGCTCGGCCCCGATCTGGAGCGCCGTACGGAACAGGTCGTCGGGCGCCCGCTGGTGCGCCACGAGGTAGACATGCGGCCGCTTCTCGGGCGCGATCCGCGCGACGCCGTCGGCCAGGTCTGCGCCGAGGAGTACGACGGGCGCGCGGCTCCACGCGGCCAGCGCGGCCAGCGGTTCGTCCGCAGTGAGCGGGGCGACGTCGGCGGCCGCCGCGAGCGGCAGCAGCTCCGCGAGCAGGCTCTCGTCGGCCGTGATGATGAGCGGGGCGGTGGTGGACGTCATGTCTGCACTGTCGCCGGGCCGTCGTGGCGCCACGCATCCCGGTTTCCGGCCTGTGGAGGACGGCGTTGCGCCGGCCTGCTGTGGACGATCAGTGGGCCGCGCCGATGCGGTGACGGACCGCTGGCGGCGCGGCATCCGCCCCTACGATTGGGGCATGGGCCCCGAGGCGGCGTTCTTCGACCTCGACAAGACGATCATCGCCAAGTCGAGCGCACTTGCCTTCAGCAAGCCGTTCGCCGCCGGCGGCCTGATCTCGCGGCGCGCGGTGCTGCGGTCGGCGTACGCCCAGTTCGTCTTCCTCGTCGGCGGCGCCGACCACGACCAGATGGAGAAGATGCGCCAGTTCATGTCACAGCTCGTCGCCGGCTGGGACGTGGCGACGGTCAAGGAGATCGTCGCCGAGACGCTGCACAACATCGTCGACCCGCTGGTCTACGACGAAGCGGTCCAGCTGATCGAGGAGCACCACGCGGCCGGCCGGGACGTCGTCATCGTGTCCTCGTCCGGCACCGACGTGGTCGAGCCGATCGGCGCGATGCTCGGCGCCGACCGGGTCGTCGCGACCAAGCTCGAGATCGTCGACGGCAAGTACACCGGAGAGATCGACTACTACGCCTACGCCGACGAGAAGGCCAACGCGATCCGGGCACTCGCGCAGGAGCGCGGCTACGACCTGCCGTCCTGCTACGCCTACAGCGACTCCGCGACCGACATCCCGATGCTCGAGGCGGTCGGCTACCCCCACGTCGTCAACCCGGACCGCGAGCTGCGCAAGCTGGCGGCGTCGCGCGCCTGGCCGGTCCTGATCTTCAGCAAGCCCGTCGCCCTGCGGAGCCGGGTGCCGGTGCCGCCGAGGCCCACCCTCGCGGCGCTCGCGGTCGGTGGTGTCGTGGCGGTCGGAGCCGTCGTCTGGGTCGGGGTGAAGCGCCGGGGAGCGGCCAGCGCGTAGCCGGAACGGACCCGGCTCACACACCCCCCAGAGTTCTCCTGTGCGGCCGAAAAGACAACCCTTGAAGGTGGCCCCCGACCGGCGTACAAAGGGACCAAGAGATCGACCCACAACTCAAGATCAACACATGGCCCAGGTACCCACGCGGCGATCCACCCTTCCTAACAGGGCGCACGTCACCGGAAAACTTCCGGAACGGCACTAGAGATGCACGCCTGGTAGCCACGGGATCATGTGTCAGCGGTGGCATCCGAGAGACTCTTTGTGACTCGGGTGCCACCTGCACTTTTGGGCCGAGCGCGTCTCCGGCGTTGCCGCCGGGTCTTGGCAGACCGTCGTCGGCTCACCGGCCGCAACCGGCGGCACGCCTCCCGACGCGCTGCCGGCCGCGCAGTCGACGCAGTCAGTGGTCACGGCTGCTTGGCGGCTCACCGCCAAGGTCTCGTGACGGTCGCCAGAGCGACCTCCTCGACCAACGGGAGGATCTCGACGATGGGGCCTCGACCGACGAAGGAGTCGTTACTCGGCGGCGCGGACCAGCGGGCTGGCCTCGGCCGCGGCGGCGTAGGCCTCGGCGGCGTAGAGCAGCCAGGCGTGGATGCCGGACTGCTGGCCGCTCGCGTAGCCGCGGAGGTTCGACTCGTACTCCGCGCGGAGCGCCAGGTGGGCGGCCTCGGGGACGACCAGGGACTTCTCGTCGACGCCCTTCGACACCAGCAGCAGGCGCTCGGCGGCGCGGGCCACGATGCCGTTGTGGGAGGGGAACGGCGCGCTCACGGCCAGCTCCGCATGCATGATCGCGGCGACCGCGAGCGCCGGCGCCTCGGTGTTAGCGGTGACCAGGTCGGCGACCGTGCGCAGCAGCCCGGCGGACTCAGGGTCACGCGGCCGCCCGAGCCGGTCGGAGGGGAGCGAGCCGTGACCGGCCAGCGCGTGCAGCCGGGCGAGCGCCTGCAGCGGCGAGCGGCGTACGACGGGGACGAGTGCCAGCAGCTCGGTCGACACCCGGACCGCGTCCGCGGAGATCTCGTCCCCCTCCCCCGAGCGCACCTCGGCCAGGGTCGACACCGACCCTTCGAGCACGGCGCTCGCGTGCGCGCCGCGCAGCAGCGACTCGGCCGTCGTCTCCGGGCCGGTCCGGCGCAGGCCCCGGTCGCGCAGCACCGCGTCGATCCCGTCGCGAGCCCCGGCGAAGGCGGAGGGGACGCCTTCCAGCGACACCAACCAGGCCAACGGGTCCACGCTCACCAGAAGAACGTTACCGAGCGACTACGGTGAGTCCCGATGGCACCCAACGAATCCACATCTCGCGATCCAGGCACCGATCCGGCCCTCTGTTTCGGCAGCGTCGTCGACGCCTACGAGCGCGGCCGGCCGGGCTATCCGATCGGCGCGGTGCGGTGGCTGACGGGCGACGAACCGCTCTCGGTGCTCGAGCTCGGCTCCGGCACCGGCAAGCTGACCCGCGAGCTGGTCGCGCTGGGCCACGACGTGCACGCGACCGACCCGGACGCGGCGATGCTCGACGTCCTCTCCCGCAACTACGTCGTCACCCGGATCTCGCAGACCACCGCCGAGGAGATCCCGGTGCCGGACAGCACGTTCGACATCGTGATCGCGGCCCAGTGCTACCACTGGTTCGACCACGAGGTCGCGTTGCCGGAGATCGCGCGGGTGCTCAAGCGCGGCGGCTCGCTGAGCCTGGTCTGGAACACCCGCGACGAGCGGATCCCGTGGGTGAAACGGCTGGGCAAGGTGATCGGCGGCCAGGAGCAGGGCGCCGGACCCGGCGACGAGCTCGAGTCGTCGCCGTACTTCGGACCGGTCGAGCGAGAGACGTTCAAGCACTGGCAGGTCATCGACCGGTCATCGGTGCAGGACATGGTCCTCTCGCGATCCAACGTCGCCACCCTCGCCGCCGAGGCACGGGCCGCGAAGCTGCGCGAGGTGCTCGCGTTCTACGACGACTTCGGCCGCGGCATGGACGGCATGCAGCTCCCCTACGTCACCGAGTGCTACCGCGCGGTCGTCGGCATCAAGCCGCAGTCGGCGGCGCAGGAGCCGGGCGCTGCGGAGTACGTCGGCGAGGAGACCCTCCCGGTCTCGTTGTCCGACGCCGCCGAGCGTCCCGAGGTCGTCGACCCGCCGACCGACGAGGACTCCGGAGTGCTCCTCATCGACTTCAGATGAATGGGCCGAGCGCGTCTCCGGCGACGCCGCCGAGACTTGACCGACCGTCGTCGCCTCACCGCCCGGCGACCGGCGGCGCCGCCTCCCGCCGCGCTGCCGGCTGGTAGCCATGCGAAGGCGCGGGCACCTGGGGAGTGAGGCCGACCGCGCCACGTTCCGCGCGCTGCACCAGGCATCGCTGGCCTCACCGGCACTGCGCGAGGGCCTGACCGCCGACAGCGCGGACCGTGCGATCAAGCACCTGCGCACATTGCTCGGCACGCCGGCGCTCGCGCTCACCGACACCGCGACCACCCTGGCGTGGGACGGCTCCGGCAGCCACCACCGCGCCCAGGCCGGTGCGCTCGCGGCGATGCTCGCCACTCCGGTCGGCAGCGACCCGGCGCGCGACTGGACCCGCACCGTCGAGCCGGCCCAGCTGCCCTGCAGCACGGCGAGCTGCCCTGTCCGTGCCGGCGTGATCAGCCCGCTCGTGGTCGACGGCCGGGTGATCGGCACCGTTCAGGCGTTCGCGCCGACCACGACTGCCGGACTGATCCGGGCCACCGAGGAGGTCGCGCGATGGGTGTCCGGCCAGCTCGAGCTCGGCGAGCTCGACGCCAGCCGCAACCGCGCGATCGAGGCGGAGGTGCAGGCGCTGCGGGCCCAGATCAGCCCGCACTTCATCTACAACTCGCTCGGCGCGATCGCCAGCTTCGTGCGCACCGACCCGGACCGGGCTCGCGAGCTGCTGCTCGAGTTCGCGGACTTCACCCGCTACTCCTTCCGCCGGCACGGGGAGTTCACGACCCTGGCGGAGGAGCTCCGCTCGATCGAGCGCTATCTCCTGCTCGAGCAGGCCCGCTTCGGGGACCGGCTCCAGGTGACACTGAACATCGCGCCCGAGGTGCTGCCCGTCGTCGTACCTTTCCTCTGCATCCAGCCCCTCGTCGAGAACGCCGTCCGCCACGGCCTCGAGTCGTCCGCCATCGTCGGTCATCTCCGGATCGTCGCCCATGACCGCGGGCACGAGTGCGTGGTCGAGGTCGAGGACGACGGCGTCGGCGAGGACCCCGAGAAGGTACGACGAGCGCTGGCCGGTGACGCCGCCCTCGACTCGGTCGGCCTCGGCAACGTCGACTCGCGGCTGCGCGCGACGTTCGGGGACGACTACGGTCTGGTCGTGGAGACCGCCCCGGGAGCCGGCACCAAGGTCATCGTGCGCGTGCCCAAGTTCGCGCCAGGGGTCAGCGTCCAATGACGGGTCTTCGGGTCCTCGTCGTCGACGACGAGCAGCCCGCCCTCGACGAGCTCGGCTTCCTGCTGTCCGCCGACGACCGGATCGGCGAGGTGGTCACGGCGTCGACCGCGACCGAAGGACTGCGGATCCTCCGCGAGACCGTCGTCGACGCGGTCTTCCTCGACATCCAGATGCCGGGGCTCAGCGGCTTGGAGTTCGCCGAGGTGCTCGAGCGGTTCAAGGAGCCTCCTCCGGTCGTGTTCGTGACCGCGCACGAGCAGCACGCGGTCGAGGCCTTCGAGCTGCATGCGGTCGACTACGTGCTCAAGCCGGTCCGCGAGGACCGACTGGCCGAGGCCGTCCGTCGGGTTGAGCTCGAGGTGGCAGGGACGCCGGGCGGTGGTCGAGGAGGTCGCGCAGCGACTGTCACGAGACCCACGCAGATCGCGGTCGAACGCGGAGGGGTGACCCGGTTCGTCGACCGCGGCCACATCTCCTACGTCGAGGCGCACGGCGACTACGCGCGGCTGCACACGAGTAGCGGCGAGGCCTACCTGGTCCGGATTCCGCTCTCGACGCTCGAGGAGGAGTGGCGGCCGGCCGGCTTCCACCGGATCCACCGCTCGCTGCTGGTCGCGCTCGCCCACATCGACGAGCTCCGCACCGAGTCCGGCCGATGCTCGGTCCTGGTGGGCGGCACCGAGCTGCCGGTGGCCCGCCGGCACACCCGTGAGCTTCGCGACGTGCTGGTACGGCGGGCCCGCGGCTCATGAGCGAGCAGCGGCCGCAACGGATCCGGGTCACCGGGCCACCGCGCTACTCCAGCGGGCCACGCAACCGCCTCGGCGACATGCACGACCAGACGCCACTCGGCGACGTCTTCCTCCGCTCACTGCTGAAGGAGCAGCTCGCGCTGGCGATCCGGGTGCTCGTCCTCATCTCCCTCACCCTGGGACTGCTCCCGCTCGCGTTCCACCTCTGGCCCGACCTCGGGGACCTCGACCTGGCGGGTCTCCCGGTCGCGTGGCTGGTGCTGGGCGTCGTGGTCTACCCGTTCCTGCTCCTGGTCGGCTGGCGCTACGTGCGGAGCGTGGAGCGCAACGAGCGGGACTTCGCGGCGCTGGTCGAGGGCACGGAGAGGTCAGGCACGTGAGCGGCGACGCCGTACCCGGTCTCGTCGCGGTCCTCGCGGTCACCATCGCGACGCTCGCCATCGGCACCTGGGGGCTCCGGTTCTCGCGCACCACCAGCGACTTCTTCGTCGCGTCGCGGTCGGTCAACCCGCGGCTCAACGCGTCGGCCATCGGCGGTGAGTACCTCTCCGCCGCGTCCTTCCTCGGCGTCGCCGGCCTGCTGCTCGTCGGCGGTGCCCAGATGCTCTGGTACCCCGTCGGCTGGACCGCCGGCTACCTGGTGCTGCTCGTGCTGGTCGCGGCCCCCCTGCGCCGGTCGGGCGCCTACACGCTGCCCGACTTCGCGGAGGCCCGGCTCGGCTCCCGCGTGGTGCGGAGCGCCTGCTCACTGCTGGTCGTCGGTGTCGGCTGGCTCTACCTGCTGCCGCAGTTCCAGGGCGCCGGCCTCACGCTCGAGTCCGCGATCGGCGCTCCTCGCTGGGTCGGACCGCTCATCGTCGGCTTCGTCGTGCTCGTGAACGTGATGTCCGGTGGGATGCGGTCGATCACCTTCGTCCAGGCGTTCCAGTACTGGCTCAAGCTCACCGCGCTGCTCGTCCCCGCGATGGTGCTGCTCGCGGTCTGGGTCGGCGACGGCCGGCCCGAGGGAGCAATGGGGTCAGGGGGCGGTGACGGCTGGTCGGTGCCCGTCGCGGGTGGTGGTGCGATCGGTCTCTACACGACCTACTCGCTGATGATCGCGCTGTTCCTCGGGACGATGGGCCTGCCGCACGTGGTCGTGCGGTTCTACACCAACCCGGACGGCAGGGGCGCCCGCCGTACGACGCTCGTCGTGCTCGCCCTGCTCGGGCTGTTCTACCTCTGGCCCCCCGTCTTCGCCCTGCTCGGCCGGGTCTACGGCGACGACCTGATCGCTGGCGGGCACGCCGACGTGCTCGTGCTCGAGCTGCCGCGGCTGATGGTGAGCGGCTTCGGCGGCGAGGTGCTCACCGGCCTGGTCACCGCGGGCGCGTTCGCCGCGTTCCTGTCGACCGCGTCGGGGCTGGCGATCGCGGTGTCGGGCGTGCTGACCCAGGACGTCACCAGCCGGTTCGTCGGCGAGCGCGGCCCGACCGCCTCGATCGCGGCCGCGTTCCGGCTGGCCGCGGTGCTCGCGGTGTCGGTGCCGGTCCTGGTCGCCCTCTTCGCCACCAACGTCGGCGTCGCGCAGTCGGTCGGGCTGGCGTTCGCGGTGGCCGCGTCCACCTTCTGCCCGCTGCTCATGCTCGGGATCTGGTGGCGGGGCCTGACCGACGCCGGTGCGCTCGCCGGGCTCGCGGCGGGCGGCCTGGGCGCGGGGGGTGCCGCCGTACTCAACCTGGTCGGCGTCGAGTGGTCCGGCTGGGTCGGCGCCCTGCTCGCCCAGCCCGCCGCCTGGAGCGTGCCGGTCGCGTTCGCGACGATGGTGCTGGTCTCACGCGTCACCGCCTCCCGGGCCCCTGCCCATGCGCGCCGGTTCCTGGTGCGGTTGCACACGCCCGAGGTGCTGGACGTGGAGCAGGTTCACCACGGTATGTAGCCGAGCCTGCAGTTCCCACAGGTCGTACGCCGTGGGAAGTGCAGGCTCGCCTGCATACCGTGGTGAACCTGCAGCGCTAGGCGGTGACCGCCAGCCGGTACCCGCGCTTGACGACGGTCTGGATGCAGCGGGTGCCGAGGGCGGCCCGCAGCCGTGCGACGGCCATCTCGACGGCGTGCTCGGAGCCGGCGGTGCCGGACGGGAGGGCGCCGAGCAGGTCGCGGCGCGACACGACGGTGCCGGGGTTGACCAGCAGTGCCTGGAGCACGGCGTACGGCGCCGGGGACAGCTTCACGGCGACTCCGTCGAGGAGGACGTCGTCGCCGTGCAGCAGCAGCGTGTGCCCGGCGACCTCGAGCGAGGTGCCGCCGGCCCTGGAGGGCAGCTCGGTCTCGAGCTGCTTGACCATGGCAGCGAGGCGCGATCGCTCCGGATATATCGAGGGCACGCCCCACATCTCGAACGCGGCCGCAGTGACCGGTCCGACGCACGAGGCGATCACGTCGGACTGGAAGGCACCGATCAGCTCGTCGCGGTGGCCGGCCGTCGCGGCCGCCGCCATCATCGCGGCGACGGCCGGCGCGGCCGTGAAGGTGACGGCGTCGACCTGGCCGTCGACGACGGCCTCCACCAAACCGAACATCGGCTCGAGGTCCTCGGCCGCGTCCACCCGGTAGACGGTCACCGTGGTGACGTCGGCGCCCTGCCGGCGCAGCGCGTGGGCGGCCATCGACAGCGACTGGCCGTGCTCCTGGACGACGATCCGCAGGCCGGTGAGGTCGCGGCCGCGGAGGTGCGCGAGCACGTCCTCGAACTCCTCCGACTCCGGCGCCCACAGCTCGCGGAGCCCGAACCGCCGGAGTGCGCCGACGCTCTTCGGCCCCCGCGCCAGGATCTCGGCCTGGCCCAGGTGGGCGACCAGGTCGTCCTTCAGTCCCCACCGCTCGCACGCGGTCAGCCAGGACTTCATCCCGATGCCGGTCGTCGCGAGGAAGATGTCGACCGGCTGCTCGAGGACCGCCTTGGTCGCCGCGAGGAGCGCGACCTCGTCGATCCGGTTCGGGTCGACCGACAGGGCCGGGGCGTGGACGACCTCCGCACCGCGCCGTTCGAGCAGGGCGATCTGCTCCTCGGCGCGCCGGGCCGCGGTCACCCCGATCCGGAAGCCGGACAGAGGGAGGTCGCTCACGACGCGATTGTCCCCCGCCGAAGGCCGACCAGGACAACTCCGGCGTCGACCCGCACTTCGTAGGTCGGTACGACGACCGCCGGGTCGTCGATGCAGGCGCCCGTGCGCAGGTCGAACGGCTGCTTGAGCAGCGGGCTCGCCACGAACGGCACCTCCTCGCCGGCCAGCGTCTTGGTGCCGACGATCCCGCGGGCGAGCACCGACGCCTTGCCGAACGGGTCGTAGTTCGACAACGCGAACACCCGGTCGTCGTGGGTGCGGAAGACCGCCACTGCCTCGCCGCCGACCAGCGCGGTCACGCCGCCCTCCCTGTCGATCTGGTCGAGCCGGCAGACCGGGGTCACGCCGGCGCTCCGACCGGGATCGAGGTGCCGAGCGACACCGGGCCGTCGCTGGTCTGCGGCGCGATCTGCCCACGCTCGTCACGGAAGCTGATGTTGGGGTCGGGCGTGCCGGGCGCGTTGACGAACGACACGAACCGGGCGAGCTTCTCGGGGTCCTCGATCGTCGCCTTCCACTCGTCGAAGTAGGAGTCGACGTGACTCTCCATGGCCGACTCGAGCTCCGCGCCGAGACCCAGGGCGTCGTCGACGACGACCTCGCGGATCCGGTCGAGGCCGCCGATGGCGTCCATCCAGTACGACGTCCGCTGCAGCCGGTCGGCGGTGCGGACGTAGTACATGAGGAACCGGTCGAGATAGCGGATCAGCGTCTCCTTGTCGAGATCCCCCGCCAGCAGCTGGGCGTGCGCGGGGATCGCGCCGCCGTTGCCGCAGACGTAGAGGTTCCAGCCCTTCTCGGTCGCGATGATGCCGAAGTCCTTGGACCGCGCCTCCGCGCACTCGCGGGCGCAGCCGGACACCCCGCCCTTGAGCTTGTGCGGCGAGCGCAGGCCGCGGTAGCGGAGCTCGAGCTCGATCGCGAGACCGACCGAGTCCTGCACGCCGTACCGGCACCACGTCGATCCGACGCACGACTTCACCGTCCGCAGCGACTTGCCGTAGGCGTGGCCGGACTCCATCCCGGCGTCCACGAGCCGCTTCCAGATCGCCGGGAGGTCCTCCATCCGCGCGCCGAACAGGTCGATCCGCTGGCCACCGGTGATCTTCGTGTAGAGGCCGAACTCCTGGGCCACCTGGCCGATCACGATCAGCTTGTCCGGGGTGATCTCGCCGCCCGGGATCCGTGGGACGACGGAGTAGGTGCCGTTGCGCTGCAGGTTGGCGAGGTAGGCGTCGTTGGTGTCCTGGAGGACCTTGTTGGAGCCCTCGAGGACGTGGTGGTGGAGCAGGCTGGCCAGGATCGACGCCACCGCCGGCTTGCAGATGTCGCAGCCGCGGCCGGTGCCGTGGCCCGCGACGATGTCGTCGAAGCGGGTGTAGCCGTGGATCGCGGCGACCTCGAACAGCTCCTGCCGGGTCAGTGGAAAGTGCTCGCACAGCGACTTGTCGACTTCTCTGCCAGAGGCAGCGAAGTAGTCCTCGACGATCTTCTTGACGACCGGCTTGCAGGAGCCGCAGGTCGAGCCGGCGCGGGTGTGCTTGGTGACGCACACCGCGCCGGTGCACGGGCTGCCGTCGTTGAGCACTGACCCGTCGGCGACCGCGGCCTTGATCTCGGCCTTGGTGACGTCGTTGCAGGAGCAGACCTGCATCTCGTCGGGCATGTCGAGCTCGAGGCCGCCTCGACCGGTGGGGAGGATCAGCTCCTCGGGGTTGTCCGGCAGCTCCATGCCGCCGCGGCCGAACCCGGCCACCATCGGCCGCAGCAGCCCGTACTGGCTGGCGTCGCCGACGAGCACGCCGCCGAGCAGGCGCTTGCCGTCCTCGCTGACGACCAGCTTCTTGTAGACGCCCGAGACGGCGTCCTGGTAGGTCAGCTCGAGCGATCCCTCGGTCTCGCCGTGGGCGTCGCCGAACGACGCGACGTCGACCCCGAGCAGCTTGAGCTTGGTGGACATGTCGGCGCCGGTGAACGCAGCCCCGCCGTCGAGCAGCCGGTCGACGACGACCTCGGCCATGTCGTAGCCGGGTGCGACCAGGCCGTACATCCGGCCCTGCACCGCGGCGCACTCGCCGATCGCCCAGATGTGCTCGTCGGAGGTGCGGAGGGTCTCGTCGACCATCACGCCCCCGCGCTCCGCCACGTCGAGCCCGGCCGCGCGGGCCAGCGCGTCACGCGGACGGATGCCGGCGGAGAAGACGACGATGTCGACGTCGAGCGGGTTGCGGTCCTTGAGTGCGAGCCGGTCGACCCGGCCCTTCTTGTCGCCGAGCACCGCCTCGGTCATGGCACCGGTGTGCACGGTCAGGCCGAGGCCGCCGATGTGCCGGTTGAGGGTCTTGCCGCCCATGTCGTCGATCTGGACCGCCATCAGCCGCGGCGCGAGCTCGACGACGTGGGTCTCGAGGCCGAGCTGGTGCAGCGCGTTGGCGGCCTCGAGCCCCAGCAGGCCGCCGCCGATGACGGCGCCGACCTTCGCCCGCTTCGACGCTTCGCGGATCGCCTCGAGGTCCTCGATGGTGCGGTAGACGAAGCAGCCGTCGAGGTCGTGACCGGGGACGGGTGGCACGAACGGCGCGGCGCCGGTGGCCAGCACCAGCTCGTCGTAGTGCAGGTCCTCACCCGTGGCGAGGGTGACGATCCGCTGGCGTGGCGACACGGCGACGACCGCGGTGTTGAGGCGGAGCGCGACCCGCGGGTCGTCGTACCTCCCGGAGGGGAGACAGCTCAGCGCCTCGGCGCCCACCTCGAAGTAGGAGGTCAGCGCGACCCGGTCGTACGCCGGACGCGACTCCTCGCCGATGACGGTGATGTCGTGGGTCTCGGTGAGCCCGCGGGAGATCGCGGACTCGACGAACCGGTGACCCACCATGCCGTGGCCGACCACGACGAGCTGTTTGCGGAGTGCCATCACTTGATTCCTTCCGGGGTGGGGCTGGATCGGGTCGCCAGCAGCTGGCGCACGGTCGATGCGCAACCACCACATCCGGTGGTGGCGCGGGTCTTGATCCGGGCGTCCTCGAACGAGGAGCACGCCCGAATGGCGCCGACAGTGACGCCGGCGCAGTTGCAGACCTCCGCGTTGTCGGGGAGCTGCACGGCGCCGGTGGTCGAGCGCTCGGCGAGCAGCAGGTCGCCGGGCTCGTTCGGCCCGAGGACGGTCTGCCGGTCGTAGTGCTGGGTGATCAGGCCGATCCGGTTGAGGTCGCCGACGAGCGCACCCGCGACGATCCGTCCGTCGCGGATCACGAGCTTGCGGTGGGAGCCGCGCACCGGGTTGGACATCTCGACGACCTCCCCGCCGTTGACGACCTCCTGCTCGGGGTTGCCGAGGACGGCGACATCCAGGCCGGTGGCGCGCAGCCGCGCGACGATCCTGCTGCCGTCGTACGTGGCGGGCTCGTCGGTCAGGACGGCGGCGAGGATGCCGGCCTGCTCCCACGCCGGCGGCACGAACCCGGTGGTCCGGCCCTCCCCTTCCGACGACAGAGTCTCGGCGCAGTCGCCGAGAGCGTGGATGTCGGGGTCGGTCACGCTGGCGAGCCGGTCGTCGACGACGACTCCCCGTCGTACTTCCAAACCTGCGCGGCGGGCCAGCGCCGTGGACGGCCGGCCGCCGGCGGTGAGGACGACCAGATCGGTGTCGAGCGTGAAGCCGGTGTCCAGGCGGAGCGCCGCACGACCGTCGGGCCCGTCGCTGAGCCTGATCGCGCGAGCGCCGGTGTAGACGGCGACTCCGAGCTTCTTCAGGTCCCGCGCGAGGATCGCACCGGCGGCGCTGCCGATCTGTTGGTGCAACAGGTGGTCAGCGCCCTCGACGACCTCGGTGGCGAGGCCCCGGGCGCCGAGTGCCCGGGCGACCTGGAGGCCGAGCAGGCCGCCGCCGACCACCACCGCGCGGCGACCGTCGTTGGTCGAGGAGGTCGCTCTGGCGACCGTCACGAGACCAAGGCTGTCCCGAGACGTGATCGCCGCCATCAGGCGCTCGCAGTCGGCGAGCGAGCGGAAGGCGTGGACCGACTCGTGCAGCGAACCGTCCATCTTCACCAGGCCGCGGATGGGCGGCAGCGTGGGGATGCTGCCGGTCGCGAGCACCAGCGCGTCGTACTCGATGATCGTGCCGTCGACCAGCATCACGTCCTTCAGGGCGCGCTCGACCTCGAGGACCCGCGCGCCGAGGCGGAGGTCGATGCCGTGCTCGGCGTACCACTCCTCGCCGCGGAGCGTGAGCGCCTCCGGGCGATGGGTGCCTTCGAGGACGGCGGACAACAGGATCCGGTTGTACGCCGGATGCGGCTCGTCGCCGAGCACCGTGATCCTCATCCGGTGGGTCGCCCCGCGCGCGACGAGCTCCTCGACGAGCCGGGTCGCTGCCATGCCGTTGCCGACGATGACCAAACGCTTTTCGTTGGTCGAGGAGGTCGCTCTGCGGCCGTCACGAGACCTCATGCCGTCACCTCGGCAGCGCAGACCTTGAACTCCGGCATCCGGCTGGACGGGTCGAGCGCGTCGTTGGTGAGCCGGTTGGCGCCGACCCAGTGGAACGGGATGAAGACCGTGTCCGGCCGGATGGTGGAGACGACCTTCGCCGGCGCCTTCAGCTCGCCGCGCCGGGTCCGGACGAGGACCGGATCGCCGTCGTGGGCGCCGATCCGCTGCGCGAGCATCGGGTGGAGCTCGACGAACGGGCCGGTGTCGGGGAGCGAGCGAACCCGCCGGGTCTGCGCGCCGGACTGGTACTGCGCGAGGACACGGCCGGTCGTGAGGTGCAGCGGGAACTCGGTGTTGACCTGCTCGGCAGGCCCGGCGTGCTCGACCACCAGGAAGCGCGCCTTGCCGTCGGTGGTGGCGAACGCGTTGGTGAACATCCGCGGCGTGCCCGGGTGTTCGCCCGACGGCACAGCCGGGCAGGGCCAGAACACACCATGTTCGTGGCGGATCCGGTCGTAGCTGATCCCCGAGTAGTCGGCCTTGCCTCCGGCCGACGCCCGGCCGAGCTCGGCGAAGATCTCCTCGGGATCGGTGCCGAACGGCACCGGCGAGTCCAGGCGCTCGGCGAGACCGGCGATCACGTCGAGGTCGCTGCGCACGCCCTTCGGGGGCTCGACGGCCTGCTCACGCAGGATCACCCGGCCCTCGAGGTTGGTCATGGTGCCGGACTCCTCGGCCCACTCCGTGATGGGGAGCACGACATCCGCGATGGCCGCGGTCTCGGACAGGACCAGGTCGCAGACGACGAGCAGGTCCAACGACTCGAGCCGCTGGGTGATGTGGGTCGCCCGCGGAGCGGACACGACGATGTTGCTGCCGAAGACGAGCAGCGCCTTCGGGCCACCGCCGTCACCGAGTGACTCGAGCAGCTCGTAGGCCGACCTGCCCTTCCCGGGCAGGGACTCGGGCGACACGCCCCAGACGCCGGCGACGTGCGCCCGGGCGGCGGGGTCGTCGACCATCCGGTAGCCCGGCAGCTGGTCCGCCTTCTGCCCGTGCTCGCGACCGCCCTGGCCGTTGCCCTGGCCGGTGAGGCAGCCGTAGCCGGCGTGCTCCTTGCCCGGCGTCCCCAGCGCCAGGGCTACGTTGATCCAGCCGAGCACGGTGGCGGTGCCCTGGCTGTGCTGCTCGGCGCCGCGCGCGGTCAGGATGATGACCTTCTCGTTGGTCGCGAGCAGGTCGACGAGCTCGCGGAGCTCCGCGGTGTGCACGCCGGTCACCCGCTCGACCCGCTCCGGCCACCACGACGCGACCGATCGGCGGACCCGGTCCCACCCGGTCGTCCGGGCGGCGACGTACTCCTCGTCGACGGCACCGGCCGCGTCCAGCAGGTGCAGCACACCTTGCGCCAGGGCGAGGTCGGTCCCGGGGACGGGCTGGAGGAAGAGATCGGCCCGCTCCGCTGTCGGCGTACGCCGCGGGTCGATCACGACCAGCTTGCCGCCGCGCTCGCGGAGCCGGTCGAGGTGACGGGCCGCGGGCGGCATCGTCTCGGCCAGGTTGGAGCCGACCAGCACCACGACGTCGGCCTGCTCGAGGTCGGCGAGGGGGAACGGCAGGCCGCGGTCGACGCCGAACGCCTGGTTGCCGGCGCTCGCCGCGGACGACATGCACCAGCGGCCGTTGTAGTCGATCTGGCTGGTGCCCACCGCGACGCGGGCGAACTTGCCGAGCTGGTAGGCCTTCTCGTTGGTGAGTCCGCCGCCGCCGAAGACGGCGACGCTGTCGGCGCCGTACGCCCCCTGCAGCTCGCGGACCTTTCCGGCGATCAGGTCGAGCGCCTCGTCCCACTCGGCCGCGCGGAGCTCCCCGGACGCCCGGTCCCTGACCAGCGGGGTGGTGAGCCGCTCGCGGCTCCCGCGCAGCTCCGTGGCGGTCCAGCCCTTGCGGCAGAGCCCGCCCTCGTTGACCGGGAAGTCCGCCCACGGCAGCACTTCGAGACCCGCCCGACCCTGCTTCTGGAGCCTCATGCCGCACTGCAGGCTGCAGTAGGGGCAGTGGGTCCGGGTCATGTCGTCCATTGCAGTCGGTCCCGGTTTCGCAATCGGATCGTGGGCCTGGCCCTGGAGGTCAACTAGTTCTCACGGCCTCACGGAACTCCGCGAATCCGGGGGAATCACCCGTCGAGTCCGGCCGAGTCGACTGGCGATTCCCCCCGATTCGACGGACAGACTTCCCCGATTCGCGGTTAGATGCCGACCCCGGCGTAGCTGAGGGCGGCCTTGGCGGGGTGGGGCTTGCGCAGGTAGACCAGGAAGGTGACCGAGGCGCACACCACGTAGAAGCCGGCGAACACGAGGAACGCGGTCTTGGTGGCGGCCAGCGGGTCGGTGACCCACGGGGAGCCGAACGTGATCGGGATCAGGAAGCCGCCGATGGCCCCGACGGCGCCGATGATGCCGACCGCGGCCGACGCCTTCTTGGTGCCGGCCAGGAGAGCGGCTGCGCGCTCCGGGGTGCCGGGCGTCGACGCCCGCTCGGCATCGGTGCGGAAGATCGCGGGGATCATCTTGTAGGTCGAGCCGTTGCCGATGCCGCTGAAGAAGAAGATCAGCAGGAACATGCCCAGGAACAGCGGGAACACCGCGCTGTTGGCATCGACCGCCGACTGCACGGCGTCGGGGAACTGGAACGCAGCCGGGTCGGCCTTGATGGCCGCGAGCGTCGCCGCGTCCGGCGGCGGCGGCAGCGTCTCGAGCAGGCTCAGGGTCCACAGCACCCCGAGGGTGCCCGCGATCATGCCGCCGAATGAGACCAGCGTGATCCGCGCGCCACCGAACCGGTCGGCGAGATAGCCGCCGAGCGGTCGCGCCATCGAGCCCACGAGGGCGCCGAGGAAGGCGTAGAACACGAAGTTGATGCCGATGCCGGCAACGTCGGGGACCGGCTGCCGCCAGAAGTTGAGCTTGATCAGCAGGGGCATGGCGGCCGAGTAGCCGATGAACGAGCCGAACGTCCCGATGTAGAGGAACGCCATCACCCAGGTCTGCTTGGTCTTGAGGACCGCCAGCTGCTCCTTAGCCGGGGACTTCGCGGTGGCCAGGTTGTCCATCCGGAAGTACGCCGCGAGGACCGCGACGACCGCAAGGCCGGCGTAGACCCAGGCCGCCCGCTCGAGGTGGATGCCGCCCTCCGACGCCTTCACCAGGCCGAAGATGCCGGCGCCCCCGACGATCACCGGCAGGAAGAACTGGATGATCGCGACACCCAGGTTGCCGCCCGCCGCGTTGAGGCCGAGCGCCGCACCCTTGAGCCGGGAGGGGTAGAAGAAGTTGATGTTCGCCATCGACGAGGCGAAGTTGCCGCCGCCGAAGCCGGCCGTGGCGGCGATCACGCAGAAGGCCCAGTACGGCGTGCCGGGCTGGTTCACGAAGTAGGCGAACGAGAGCGTCGGGATCAGCAACAGCCCGGCGCTGATCATGGTCCAGTTGCGGCCGCCGAACTTCGGCACCGCCAACGTGTAGGGCACCCGGATCAGCGAGCCGACCAGGTTGGGGATCGCGACCAGGAAGAACAGCTGCTGCGGGGTGAACTCGAAGCCCTGGGCGAGCAGCATCGCGGAGCTGACGCTCCAGATCAGCCACACCGAGAAGCCGAGGTGCTCGGCGAAGATCGACCAGACCAGGTTGCGCTTGGCTACCTCGGCGCCGGTCTCGGCCCAGAACTGCTCGTCCTCGGGGCGCCAGTCGTCGATCCAGCTGCCGGTGCGGTGCGGGCGCGTCGCGGCTGCCGGCTGGGTGTCAGCAGGTTGGGTGAGCGTCATGGGTCGATCGTCGGCAACGATCGTTTCGGCTTATGACCAGAGCCGGTCTCCCCTTCGTCAACTTCCCCTCACGACCTCACTGGTGAACGGGCCGACTAGCCTCACGCCGTGATCTGGAACCGCACCGGTGGTCCCGCCGACGGCCCGCTCGTCGTCCTCCTGCACGGGCTCGGCGGCACGGGCGAGCTCTGGCGCGGTGTCGAGGCACGGCTGCCTAACAGCTGGCCCGGCGGCTGGTTGACGCTCGACCTCCCCGGCCACGGGCGGTCGTCGCGCGCGGCGTCGTACACCTTCGGCGCGCAGGCCGAGCTGGTCGCCGAGGTGCTGCCCACCGATCGCGATCTGGTGCTCCTCGGCCACTCGATGGGTGGCATGGTGGCGCTGGCGCTCGCCGGCTTCCATCCAGGAGTACGCCGGGTCGTGGGGTTCTCGATCAAGACCTGGTGGCCGCCGGAGCAGGTCGACGGCATGCGCGAGCAGTCGCTGAAGCCGGCCCGGATCTTTCCGACCAAGGAACAGGCGATCGAGCGCTACCTGATGGCGTCCGGCCTGCGCGGCCTCGCCGACCCCGCGGCACCCGAGCACGCTGCGGGAGTCGTCGAGGTCGACTCCCCCGAACCCGGCTGGCGGATCGCCCAGGACATGGGGACCTTCGACTTCGGCGTGCCCGACATGCCGGCCCTCCTGGCCGAGGTGTCCTGCCCGGTCACGCTTGCGCTGGGGTCGGAGGACCAGTTCGTCCGCCCGACCAACTACGGCGAGCTCGGCGTCGACGTCGCCACGTTCGAGGGCCTCGGGCACAACCCGCACATCGAGGACCCGGCGGCGGTCGTCGCGCTTCTGTAGCACCCGACGCTCCAACTTTTCGCCTGGATTTCGCTTTCTGTGCCCGTGGAGCCGCCCCGCGGAAGTAGCGTCGCTGAATGCGCATGCCTGTCCCGCGCCTCGTACAGCTCGGCCGGCCGAGCCTGGACCCGTACGCCGACCGGTTCGACGTCCCTCCGGCTGCCGGGCCGATCTCGGTGACGTTCCTCGGCGTGGCGACACTGCTGCTCGACGACGGCGAGACCCAGGTGATGACCGACGGCTTCTTCTCGCGCCCCGGACTGGCATCTGTCGGCCTGCGCCGGATCGCTCCCGACCCGGAACGCATCGCCGGGTGCCTGGCCCGTGCCGGGGCGATCCGGGTGCGAGCGGTCGCGCCCGTGCACAGCCACTTCGACCACGCACTCGACTCCGCAGCCGTCGCGGACCGCACCGGCGCCCTGCTGGTCGGTGGCGAGTCCACGGCGAACATCGGGCGCGGTGGCAGCCTGCCGGACAGCCAGATCCGGACCGTCGCTAGCGGCGACGAGCTCGAGGTCGGCGCGTTCTCGCTGACGATGATCGCCTCCGCGCACTGCCCGCCCGATCGGTTCCCGGGCGAGATCACGGCGCCCGTCGTACCTCCTGCCAAGGCTCGCGCCTACCGGTGCGGCGAGGCATGGAGCATCCTCGTCGAGCACGCGTGCAGCCATCGGCTGCTGATCCAGGGCAGCGCAGGGTACGTCGAGGGGGCGCTGGCCGGCCGCCGGGCCGAGGTCGCCTATCTGGGCATCGGGCAGCTGGGCAAGCAGGAGCCGGCCTACATGGAGGCCTACTGGGAGCACACCGTGCGCGCGGTGGGAGCACGCCGCGTCGTGCTCATCCACTGGGACGACTTCTTCCGGCCCCTCGACGAGCCGCTCCGCGCCCTGCCCTACTTCGGCGACGACCTCGACGCGACGATGCAGGTCCTGGTGCCGCTGGCGGAGAAGGACGGAGTCAGCCTGCACTTCCCGACCGTCTGGATACGCGAGGATCCCTGGGCCGACCTGACTTGATGGTCGAGCGAGGTCGTGGTGGTCGAGGGCACGGTCCGCAACCACCTGTCCGGATCGGCAAGACCGGCGCCGGCAACCGGGCCGAGGCCGTGCTGATCGCCGAAGGGAACGGCTGGTTGTAGCTCTGGTCGATGTTCGGCTCGTGGTCGATGTGCGGCTCGCGGCCGTCTTGGGCATCCGGCGGGTCTCAGGATATTTGGATGACGTGGTTGCTCGCCGTCGTTGGTCCGGGGGCGGTCCCCCGGGTTCCTGCCCTCCGTGTCGGGAGGCTTGAGGTGCTCGCTGTGGTCGCGGACGGCGAAGGGAGGACGGGTGGTCGTCGTCGGCGGCCGGCTCACGGTCCGCACCGGTGGTTGAGGTGCGAGCGAAGCGAGCCTCGAAACCACCCTGCGAGCCACTATCCCTCCACAGGCGTTGATCGAGAATCCCTTGTCCACAGGCGGGTCCTGACGAGATCCGCGACCACCGCACCGTCATCGCAGAACGCGAGATCGGCACCGTCCGCGCGTTTGCCGAATGGGCCGCCGAACACATCGTCACCGACGAGGCGGACGCGGCGACGTTGACCACCCGCGGCCTGGACACCGGCCTCCCGCTCGCCGGTCTCGGGGCCCCGCTGATCTCCGACTTCGCGGTCATGGAGCTCTCCGCGCTGCTCGGCCGGTCCCTGGACTCCGGCCGCTGCTACGTCGGGCAGGTGGTCGAGCTGGCCCACCGGCTGCCCGAGACCTGGGCCCGGGTCCTGGAGGGGCAGGTGCCGGTGTGGAAAGCCCTCCGGGTCGCCGACGCCACCCGCATCCTCCCTGAGGATGCGGCGGCGTTCGTGGACCGGCAGCTCGCACCCTTCGCCCACGGCATGTCCTGGGTGCAGGTCGACCGGCTGGTCGAGGAAGCCCTCGTCCGCTTCGACCCTCAGGCTGCCGAGGAGAAGCGCCGCGAAGCCCAGGACCTGCGGCACTTCGACATCGACCTGGACCAGACCGGGTTCGACGGCACCGCCCACGTCTCCGGCACCCTCGACACCGCTGATGCCCTCGACCTCGAGAACGCGATCGCCCGCCGGGCCAAGGCCCTCGGTGAGCTCGGCTGCGTGGAGTCGCTCGATGTGCGACGGTCGATCGCGGCCGGGGAGCTCGCCCGCACCGACCTCGCCCTCGACCTCGACATCGCCGACCCGGAGACCGGCGAGATCACCCGCACCCCGATCAGCCCGGAGCAGGTCAAGACCTGGATCAACACCCCCGGCAACCCCGTGATCATCCGTCCGGTCCTCGACCTCAAGGGGCATCAGCCGGTCGACTCCTACGAGATCCCGACCGGATCCGACGCCAAGTCACCCTCCGCGACCACCACTGCGTGTACCCGCACTGCACCAAACCCGCCGAACGCTGCGACCTGACCACCAGCCCACCCGACCAGTAGCTGTCCCGCCCCTAACCCCGCCGAGCCGAAAGGCGGGGCCATCGGCATGCCCATGGCCGTCGGCCGCGCCGTCAGACCAGGAGCTCCTCGATGGCATCGGCAAGCTCCGCCGTCGACCGCCGTCCGTCGAGCTCGAGTGTCGCGCCGCGCCGTAGGAGCGGTTCGACGGTCTCCAGGTGATGCGCGATCGCAGCTCGATCTTCCACTGTCGTGCCGTACGGGTTGCTCGTTCGCGTGCTCACGCGCTCGACCAGAACGTCCAGCGGTGCGCTGATCAGCACGACGTGGTCGAACCGATCGTAGAACTGGCCCTGGTTCTCCACCGTTCCCGAGACGACGACGTCGGGTTCGGTGGCGAGCAGGAGCTGCATCCGCGGCTCGTCCCACGAGCCGTCCGCCAACACCCAGCCGCCGTAGTCGGTGTCGATCGTGCGGCGTCCTCGCCGCCTCAGCTCGTCGAGGACTGTCGTTTTCCCCGTGCCCGACATGCCCGTCACCAGCACCCGCGCCATGGTCAGGACCCTAACCGCGCCGGCGCGACCCGAGCCGGCCGAGGAGGAAGGATCCTCGGCCGGCCGGTGGGGTGGGGCCGTCAGGCCGCGGAGCGACGTACGGCGCGGGTGTCGGCGATGCCGGCGACCGCGACGTCGAACGCCTTCTTGAGGAACTCGTTGGTCTCGACGACGTCCCCGGCGGTGGCGAGCCCGAGCGCGACGCCGGCGAGCGCCTCGTTCTTCCAGTGCGGCTTGGGCTCGTCGTCGGGGACCGGGCCGCCGTGCTTGGTCAGCTCGGCGATCAGCGCGGCAAGGACCGGGTTGGGGGCGCCGAGACTGTCGAGCACGTCGTCGTTGCTCCAGTCCGCCAGCGGGGTGACCGGCTGGCGGAGCTTCTCCGCGACGAACGCGAGCTCCACCAGCTGCCGGCCGAAACGGAAGCCCAGGTCGACCGGCGGCAGCGGCTGCGGGTTGAGCGCGACCTGGTCGAGGACGCTCGACCGGTGGCTGTGCGGGATGAGTGCTTCGATCGCGGCCGGGTTCCGGTCGAGGATGATGCTGAGCAGGATGCGGTTGATGTCCACGGGGGGACTCCTTCTGTCGAGAGATGTGACAGGTAGAGGAGCCCGCGGGGAACCAGCCTGATTCATCCCTTCGGCTACACCTGACCGTTCGTCGCGTCCTACCGACCGCTCGTCGACTGGGCTTTCCCGTCGGGCGCGAGTTCTGACCGGACCCCTGCCGATCGGGTACCGCCCGCTCCTAGCGTCCGGGTGAGGCCGGTGACGGCCGTCACACATCCCCTCATGGAGGTCCTCGTGTCTCACGACATCGTCCCGCGGCAAGCTGAGCCGCACGATCCGGTCTATGACGAGATCCACGCGTCGACGGAGTTCGCGGAGCTGCGGCGCCGGTATCGGTCCTTCGTCTTCCCGGCGACGGTCGCGTTCCTGAGCTGGTACCTGCTCTACGTCATCCTCTCCAACTGGGCGGGCGACTTCATGGGCACCAAGGTCGTCGGCAACATCAACGTCGCGCTGGTGTTCGGGCTGCTGCAGTTCGCCACCACGTTCCTCCTCGCCTGGGGCTACAGCCGCTACTCGACCAGCCGCCTCGACCCGCTGGCTCGCCAGCTCAACGAGCGCTTCATCAAGCTCGAGGGCAAGTCGTCACGAGGGACCGGGAGCCACTGATGGACCACCAAGCACTCACCACGATCCTGTTCCTCAGCGTCGTCGCACTCACGATCGGCATCACGTTCTGGGCGAGCCGCAACAGCAGCGGAACCTCGGACTTCTACGCCGGCGGCCGCTCGTTCTCGGGTCTCCAGAACGGTCTTGCGATCGGCGGCGACTACATGTCGGCTGCCTCGTTCCTCGGTATCTCCGGCGCGATCGCGCTGTCGGGGTACGACGGCTTCCTCTACTCGATCGGCTTCCTCGTCGCCTGGCTCGTTGCGCTGCTCCTGGTGGCCGAGATGCTGCGCAACTCCGGTCGCTACACGATGGCCGACCAGCTCGCGTACCGGATGCGGCAGACGCCCGTGCGCATGGCGGCAGCAACGTCGACGGTGGTCGTCTCGATCTTCTACCTGCTCGCCCAGATGGTCGGTGCGGGTGCGCTCGTCGCCCTGCTGCTCGGTGTTGACGACCAGTTCGTCAAGAACATCGTGATCTTCGGCGTCGGCGCACTGATGATCTTCTACGTCACGGTCGGCGGCATGAAGGGCACGACCTGGGTGCAGATCGTCAAGGCCGTCATGTTGATGGCAGGGTCCGCGCTGATCGTCGTCCTGGTGCTGGCGAAGTTCGACTTCAACCTCTCCGACCTGCTCGGCGGCGCGGCCAGCAACTCCGGCCATGGCAACGCGTTCCTCGAGCCCGGTCTGAAGTACGGCGCCACCCTCACCAGCAAGCTCGACTTCCTGAGCCTGGGCATCGCGCTCGTCCTGGGTACGGCGGGGCTGCCGCACATCCTGATCCGCTTCTACACCGTGCCGACCTCGCGGGATGCGCGGAAGTCGGTGCTGTGGGCGATCAGCCTGATCGGCGTCTTCTACCTGTTCACGCTGGTCCTCGGCTTCGGTGCCGCGGCGCTGCTCAAGGGCGACAAGGCGGCCGAGGTCGCCACGTCGAAGGGCAACCTGGCCTCGCCACTACTGGCTGAAGCCGTTGGTGGCGGTGACGGGTCCACCGGAGGCGCGATCCTGCTCGCCGTGATCGCGGCGGTCGCGTTCGCGACCATCCTCGCGGTGGTCGCCGGGCTCACGCTGACGTCGTCGTCGTCGGTGGCGCACGACATCTACAACAGCGTGATCCGCAAGGGGCAGGCGACCGAGAAGGAGGAGATCCGGATGACCCGGTTCGCCGCCGCCGCGATCGGCGGCGTCGCGATCCTGCTGGCGATCCCGGCGCAGAACCTCAACATCGCGTTCCTCGTGGGACTGGCCTTCGCCGTCGCAGCGTCGGCCAACCTCCCGGCGATCGTCTACAACATGTTCTGGAGGCGGTTCAACACCCGTGGCGCGGTCTGGAGCATCTACGGCGGTCTGATCTCGGCGGTCGGCCTGGTGATGTTCTCGCCGGTGGTGTCCGGGAAGCTCAACCCCGACGGCACCAACGCCGCGCTGTTCCCGGCGAGCGTCGACTTCAGCTGGTTCCCGCTGGAGAACCCGGGCCTGGTCTCCATCCCCCTGGGCTTCTTCTTCGGGTGGCTCGGGTCGGTCACGTCCAAGGAGCCGTCCGCGGAGGAGCGGTTCACCGAGCTCGAGGTCCGCGCGCTCACGGGCGCGGGAGCCGAGCAGGCCATCCAGCACTGACCACATCCCCCGGGGGACCGCGGGCGCAGCGAGCCTTGGTTTCGAGGCTCGCTGCGCTCGCACCTCAACCAGCGGGAGCGCGGCTCGCTGCGGCGCTCCGCACCTCAACCACCAGCGTGACCGCTAGACCGAGCGGTCCTAATGTGGTGCACGCACCCCACGACCCCAGGAGAGACCCGTGACGACCGACTCATCGTCCACTTCAGAGACGCTTGCCAACCTGTCCCGGGAGGAGCGTCGCTTCGAGCCGCCTGCCGACCTGGCGGCCCAGGCGAACGTGACCGCGGATGCCTACGAGCAGGCCGGCAAGGACCCCGTGGCGTTCTGGGCCGAGCAGGCCGAGCGGCTGAGCTGGGCCGAGCAGTGGGACACGGTGTTGGACGACTCCAACCCGCCGTTCTTCAAGTGGTTCACAGGCGGCAAGCTCAACGCGTCGTACAACTGCGTCGACCGGCACGTCGAGGCCGGCAACGGCGACAAGGTCGCCCTGCACTGGGTGGGCGAGCCGGTCGGTGACACCCGGGACATCACCTACGCGCAGCTGAAGGACGAGGTGTCCCAGGCCGCCAACGCGCTGACCGCACTCGGTGTCGAGGCCGGCGACCGGGTCGCGATCTACATGCCGATGATCCCCGAGGCGATCGTCGCGATGCTGGCGTGTGCCCGGATCGGCGCCCCGCACACCGTCGTCTTCGGTGGCTTCTCCGCCGATGCACTGGCGTCGCGCATCGACGACTGCCAGGCGAAGGTCGTCATCACCTCCGACGGTGGCTACCGGCGCGGCACCCCGTCCGCCCTCAAGCCCGCGGTCGACGAGGCCCGCACCAAGACCAGCCTGGTGGAGAAGGTCCTCGTCGTGCGTCGCACCGGTCAGGACCTCTCTGTTAACGGTGAGGACGGCTGGGACGACGAGGTCGACGTGTGGTGGCACGACGTCGTCGACACCGCGTCGACCGAGCACACCCCGGAGGCGTTCGACGCCGAGCACCCGCTCTACGTCATGTACACGTCCGGGTCCACCGGGAAGCCGAAGGGGATCCTGCACACGACGGGTGGCTACCTCACGGGCGCGGCGTACACCCATCACGCCGTGTTCGACCTCAAGCCAGAGACCGACGTCTACTGGTGCACGGCCGACATCGGCTGGGTCACCGGCCACAGCTACATCGTCTACGGGCCGCTGGCCAACGGCGTCACCCAGGTGCTCTACGAAGGCACCCCGGACAGCCCGGAGCGGGGCCGCTGGTGGCAGATCGTCGAGCAGTACGGCGTCACGATCTTCTACACCGCCCCCACGGCGATCCGCTCCTTCATGAAGCAGGGCAACGAGGTCCCCGACCGCTCGGACATGTCGAGCCTGCGCATCCTCGGCTCGGTCGGCGAGCCGATCAACCCCGAGGCCTACATCTGGTACCGCAAGGTCATCGGCGGCGACCGGACGCCGGTCGTCGACACCTGGTGGCAGACCGAGACCGGGGCCATCATGATCAGCCCGCTGCCCGGGGTGACCGCCGGCAAGCCCGGATCGGCGATGACCGCGATCCCCGGGATCTCCGCCGACGTCGTCGACGACGACGGCGTCCCGGTGCCGAACGGGTCGGGCGGCTACCTGGTCATCACCGCGCCCTGGCCGTCGATGCTGCGCACCCTCTGGGGCGACGACGACCGGTACGTCGACACCTACTGGTCCCGCTTCAAGAAGCAGGGTTACTACTTCGCCGGTGACGGGGCGAAGAAGGACGAGGACGGCGACATCTGGGTCCTGGGCCGGGTCGACGACGTCATGAACGTCTCCGGACACCGGCTCTCGACCACCGAGATCGAGTCGGCGCTGGTGTCGCACCCGAAGGTGGCCGAGGCCGCCGTCGTCGGCGCCACCGACGAGGACACCGGCCAGGCCGTGGTCGCCTACGTGATCCTCCGGGAGAACGCCGGCGACGGCGGGGCCGACATCGTCAAGGAGCTCTCCGACCACGTCCGCAAGGAGATCGGGCCGATCGCCAAGCCCCGGCAGATCATGATCGTCCCCGAGCTCCCCAAGACCCGCTCCGGCAAGATCATGCGGCGGCTGCTGCGCGACGTCGCCGAGAAGCGCGACGTCGGAGACGTCACCACCCTCGCCGACTCCACGATCATGGACCTGATCTCCGCCGGCCAGGCGACCACGACGGAGGATTGAACCTCGGCCGCTCTCCCTACGTGTGAGCGGTAGGAGGTGTGATGCCGGAGAACCTGGCTGCGGTGATGCGCCAGCTGCACGACGAGCACGCTGGCGCCCTGTGGGCGTTCTGCCTCCACCTCACCGGCAACGACCGGGCACACGCCGAGGACGTCGCACAGGAGACCCTGCTGCGCGCCTGGCGCAACGCCGCGGTGCTCGAGGAGTCGCGCGGCTCGGTCCGGTCGTGGTTGTTCACAGTCGCGCGCAACATCGTGATCGACGAGTGGCGCTCCAAGCGGACCCGTAAGGAGATCCTGACCGACGAGATCGGCGAGCTGTCCCGCGTCGAGGACCGCACCGACGAGCTGTTGCAGTCGTGGGTCGTGGCCGAGGCGCTGACCCAGTTGTCGCAGGAGCACCGTGCCGTGCTGCTCGAGTGCTACTACCGCGGCCGGTCGGTCGCCGATGCCGCCCGACGGCTCGGGGTCCCGGAAGGCACCGTCAAGTCCCGCACCCACTACGCGCTGCGCGCGCTCCGGCTGTCGCTCGAAGAGATGGGGGTGGGCGCATGACCTGCGAGTTCGGAACCCTCGACGCCGCCTACGTGCTCGGCTCCCTCGGGCCCACGGAGCGAGCCGACTACGAGCGGCACCTCGCGACCTGTGACGCGTGCTCCCGGTCGGTCCGCGAGCTCGCCGGCCTGCCCGGACTCCTGGCTCGCGTGCCCGCCGACGTGTTGGAGCCGTCGGCGGGCCGTGAGCCGGTCCCCGAGACGCTGCTGCCGGCCCTGGTCGCCGCCGCCGAGCGGCACCAGCGGCGGCGGACCATCCGTACGGCGCTCCTCTCCGCCGCAGCCGTCGCCGTCATCGCCACCGGGTCTGCTGTGGTTGCTACCTCCCTCGGCGATGACGCCAAGGCGCCCTTGAGCGCCCCGATCAATCCGATCGAGACCACCGCGGCTCCGCAGCTGATGACCGCGGTCGGCGACGGGCAGTCGACGGGGTGGGTCTCGCTGACGCCGGTGCCGGGTGGCACCCGCGTCGACCTGACCTGCACCTACAACAGCAAGTACGGCGGCGCCCACCCCTACAAGCTGGTCGTCTTCGCCACGGACGGCGATTCTCAGATCATTACGTTCACAGCGACGACCGGCATGGAGAAGCACGTCGACGGCATGACCCCGTACGACCTGGGCGAGATCGAGAAGGTCGTGGTGAAGGGCGACTACGGCCCGATCCTGCTGCTCAGCCCGGTCCGAACGCCGTGAGCAGCCGGTCGCGGAGCGCGGACATCGGCCACACCGGGGCGTCGGCCGGCGGCAGGAGACCCGGCGACCAGTGCCAGCCCGCGATGCGTCGTACGACGTCGCGGTCCTGGGCGATGACGGTGATCGGCACGTCGCGACCCGCGTCGTCACTGCTCACCCAGGACCACGGCTCGTGGTCGCCCAGCACCACGAGCACCCGATCCGGATCGGGGTAGGTCTCCAGGAAGGACACCAGGGTGTCCCACGAGTACTGGATCGACTGGCCGTAGAGCTGTTGCGCCCGTGCCGGGTCCGCCTCCTGGTCGACGGGGGCGGCGTCCTCGGTGGTGCCGTTGAAGACGGACCCGTCGCCGACCTCGTCCCACGGGACCAGCGGCGGCGGCGGCGACCACGGGTGGTGGCTGGAGACCAGGTCGACCTCCGCGAAGACCGGCGCCCGGTCACGAGCCGCGAGCTCCTGCCGGCGGAGGTGCTCGAGGGTGTACTGGTCCGGCACGGGGGCGTAGCCGAACTCGGGCCCCTCGTAGCCGACGTTCCGCGAGTCGTAGAGGTGGTCGTACCCGTAGAACGACGCACCCTCGGGCCAGTCCTCGGTGTTGGCCGGCACGTCGAACACGGTGCGCCACCCGGCCCGGGAGAAGGCACCGGTCAGGGTGAGCCGGTCGCTGTCGAACAGCTGCGAGTAGCGCCCCTCGCTGTCGACCCACAGCCCGGACTGGAGGGACGAGTGCGCGAGCCAGCTGCCGGCGCCGTACGTCGGCGAGGTCAGGTAGGCGCTGCGCGTCGCGTAGCCGGCCGCGGCCAGCCGATCCGTGCCGTCGGCAAGGACCGCCTCGACACCCGGTGCGTACGACGAGCCGCGGGTCGCGCTCCTGCCGTAGCTCTCGACGAACACGACCAGCACGTCCTTGCCGCGGAGCCCGGTCAGCAGCGCGCCGGCCGGGATGTCGGCGAACCGGTCGGCCTCGATCTGCTCGGCGAACGCGTCCCGGTCCGCCAGCCCGTCCCGCACCTGGTCGACCGTGTCGACCGCCAGTCCGGCCGCGCCGGCGGCCGCCACCGATCCACCGCCGGCGATGTGGATGCCCGACGCGGCGCACACCACCCAGGCGGTGGCCACGGCCGCGGCGCTGCGAGCGGCCCGTCGGCGATGGTCGGCCGCGACCCGCGCGACCCGGGACGCGGCGCCGGCCAGCACCACGACCACCGCGCCGATCAGCAGCACCACGCCGACCGCGGCCAGCCGGGCCGCGCCGTCCCCGACCGTGTCGCCGAGCACGCCGATGCCGGAGCCGAAGTAGCGCCAGTCCCCGAGAGGGTCGAACCGCCGGTCCAGCACCAGCCCGAAGCCGGCGTTGACCACGCGCAGCACCACCAGCCCGCCGGCGACCGCGCCGAACCCGACCGCTGCCCACCGCCGGAAGCGGCCGGGCAGCACCAGGGCGGCGGCGACGAAGGCCAGGCCCTCGAGCGGGATCCGCAGCACCTCGCCGGGCGTCAGCCCGTCCGTCGGGTCGGGCAGCACCAGCGCCACCCACAAGCCGGCGAACGCGGCAGCGGTGACGACACCGGCCGGCACCAGCGGTCCGGCCGGTGCATGGTCGACTGGCGGGAGCGGCTCCATCCGCTCCCGCCAGAGCCTCGCGATGTCGCGGGCGAACGACTCGACGAGCAGCGCCATCGCGACCGCAAGCACCACCCGGATGACGCCCAGGGGCACCAGACCGGAAGCGGCGACGGTGAGGACGATGCCCTGGATCGCGGCCACCACCTTCGCCGAGAACCGCGACGGCAGCGGGCGGCGGAGCCAGCGCAGGCCCCAGCTCACCGCCACGTAGAGGTAGCGGATCGCCCCGATCGCGAGCACCCACCAGCCCGCCGTAGGAGCGACGTACGCACTCAGCACGGCGATCAGGAACGCGTCGACCTCCATGTCGAAGCGACCGCCGAACGAGGAGCAGGTGCCGGTGCGGCGGGCCACCCGGCCGTCGACGGCGTCGAGCACCAGGCCGACGGTCGCGAGCACGACCAGGATCGCGGCGTTGTCGTCGGACCCGAACGAGTCGGCCGTCAACCCGGCCACGCCACACGCGAGGACCGCCCGGAACAGGGTGACCCGGCCCGCGGGACCGAGGCCTGTGGCCCGGTGCCGGACCAGCGCCCCGGCCAGGAGCACGGAGAGCCCGGTGCCGCTCGCCAGGCCGGCCGCCCAACCGAGCGGGCCGAGGTCGACGGCGGCGTCGAGCGCTGCCAGCAGCCCGACCACGCCGACGAGCCCGACGACTGGTCCGGCGTGAACCCGATCCACCGCGCCTCCGTGTCTAGTGATTACCGGGTGCTACGTGTTCGAAGACCTTACGGTTCAGGTGTCGGACGAGAGGAGGTCGCCGCCGTTGCATGGGGAACGAGCGTTCTGGCTAGCCGAGCCCGGCCTCGGTGAGATCCGGGCCGAGTCGTTGCGCGCGCCCGGCCCGGACGAGGTGCTGGTGCGCGCGTTGCGGTCCGGTATCAGCCGCGGCACGGAGACCCTGGTGTTCCGGGGCGGGGTCCCCGCCGACCAGCACCAGGCGATGCGCGCACCGTTCCAGGAGGGCGACTTCCCGGGCCCGGTGAAGTACGGCTACCTCAGCGTCGGCGTCGTCGAGCAGGGCCCGGCCGCGCTCCAGGGGCGCCGGGTGTTCTGCCTCTATCCCCACCAGACGGCGTACGTCGTCCCGGCCGGTGCGGTCACGCCCGTCCCGGACTCGGTGCCGTCGGACCGCGCGGTGCTGGCCGGCACCGTCGAGACCGCCGTCAACGCCGTGTGGGACGCCGCACCACTGATCGGCGACCGGATCGCCGTCGTCGGCGCCGGCATGGTCGGCTGCAGCATCGCCCGGCTGCTGACCCGGATCGCCGGCGTACGGGTGACCCTGGTCGACACCGAACCCTCCCGCGCCGAGGTCGCCGCCGCGCTGGGCGTCGGCTTCGCCACGCCCGAGGACGCACCCCGCGGGTGCGACCAGGTCATCCACGCCAGCGCGACCTCGGCCGGCCTCGAGCTCTCGCTCGGGCTGCTGGCACCGGAGGGCGAGGTGCTCGACGTCAGCTGGTACGGCGACCGGCCGGTCGTCCTCCCCCTCGGTGGCGCCTTCCACTCCGGGCGCCTCTCGATCCGCGCCAGCCAGGTCGGCGCGGTCGCCACCGCGCGGCGCGGCCGGCGCACCCACGCCGACCGGATGACGCTGGCGCTGGAGCTGCTCGCGGATCCCGCGTTCGACGCGCTGCTCACGGGTTGCTCGCCCCTGGACGCGCTGCCCGCCGTCCTCACCCGGCTGGCCGACGGCGACCGGACCACGCTGTGCCACTCCATCTCCTACGAGGACCGTCCGTGACGCCCGAGTTCCGCGTGACCGTCCGCGACCACATGATGGTGGCCCACAGCCTCCGCGGCGAGGTGTTCGGCCCGGCGCAACGGCTGCACGGCGCCACGTTCGTCGTCGACGCGACCTTCGTCAGTGCCGACGTCGACGGGTCCGGGATCGTCGTCGACATCGGGCGGGCCGCCGACGAGCTCAAGGCGGTCCTCGCCGACCTCACCTACCGCAACCTGGACGACGAGGAGAGCCTGGCCGGCCTCAACACGTCGACCGAGGTCCTCGCCCGGCTGGTCGCCGACCGGCTCGCAGAGCGCGCGCACGCCGGCCTGCTCGGCCGTCCCGTCGAGGAGCTGTCCGGCATCGAGGTGACGCTCCGGGAGTCACACATCGCCTGGGCCAGCTACCAACGGCCGGTCTGACCATGGACCTCGCGGCCGAGACCCACTTCGTCGTCCCGTCCGGGATCGACGACCCGACCCACCCCAGCGGAGGGAACCGCTACGACCGGCGGGTGGTCGACTCGATGCTGGGGCTGGGCCGCTCCGTGCACGAGCACCTCCTCGTCGAGACGGAAGACCTCCGGGTGGTGCTGGCCGGGTTGCCCGACGGCGCCGTCGTCGTCGTGGACGGCCTGATCGCCTCGACCGCCCCGGACGCCCTGGTGCCGGCGGCCGAACGGCTGCGCATCGTCGTGCTCCTGCACATGCCGCTCGCCGAGGCGATCCCGAACGAGTCGGTGCGTCTGGCCGAGCGGGCCGTCCTCACCGCGGCGGCCGGCGTGGTCACCACCAGCGACTGGGCACGCAGCTGGGTCGTCGAGCACCACGGGCTGGCACCGGCGAAGGTGTGGGTGGCCACGCCGGGTGTCGACCCGGCGCCGGCGGCGTGGCCGTTCCCGCCGGGCGGACGGCTGCTCTGCCTGGCCCCGGTGACCCGGGCCAAGGGCCACGACACGCTGCTCGCCGCACTCGCCCAGCTCGAGGACCTGGACTGGGTCTGCACGTGCATCGGCGCGCTCGACCTCGAGCCGTCCTTCGTCGACGACCTCACGGTGGTGGCTGAGCAGGCGGGCATCGGCGACCGGCTGGAGCTCACCGGTCCGCTGACCGGTCCCGCCCTCCGAGCCGCCCTCGCCGATGCCGACCTACTCGTCTCGGCGTCGCGCCGGGAGTCCTACGGGATGGCTGTGGCGGAGGCGCTCTCGCACGGTGTGCCGGTCGTGGTCACCGACGTCGGCGGACACGCGGAGGCGGTGGGCCGGCTCCCCGACGGCAGCCCGGCCGGCGTGCTCCTGCCGCCCGACGACCCCGACGCGCTGGCGGCAGAGCTGCGGCTCTGGCTGTGCGACCACGAGGAACGCCGGCGGCTCCGGGCCGCCGCGACCGAGCGGCGGACCACGCTCGGGTCGTGGGCGGTGACCGCTCGCCGGCTCGCGAACGCCCTCGACGCCGTGGCAATGAACCCGATCGCCGCCCGGCCCGTATCTCCCCACACCACCCCCGCCTGAACGGAGCCGCCATCACCACGACCACGCATCGCTGGACCTGGGTGCGGCTGCTGGCCGGCGTCGGGATCCTGGTCGTGCTCGGACTGCGACTCGGTGCGGAGCCGTTCGTCGCAGGGCTGCGCCGCATCGACCTGACCACACTCCTGGTCGCGCTGGTGGTGACGGCGGGCACCACCTGGTGCTGCGCCTGGCGCTGGAGCCTGCTGTCCGAGCGGCTCGATGTGGCGGTGCCGGTGCGGACGGCGTACCGCCGCTACTACCGGTCGCAGCTGCTCAACGCGACCCTGCCCGGCGGCGTCCTCGGCGATCTGCACCGCGGCATCGACCACGGCCGCTCGGCGGGCGCGCTCGGCCGCGGCCTGCGGTCGGTGCTGTGGGACCGGGTGACCGGGCAGGTGGTCCAGATCGCGATGGCCGTGGCCGCACTGGCCCTGCTGCCGACGGCCGTACGCTCCGACATCGGCTGGCCGCTGCTCGCCGCTGTCGCCGTGGTCGGTGTCGTAGCGACCGCGCTCCCGGCACGCGTACGACGCGCGGTGGCCGCCGAGCTGCGCACCGTCGTCGCCGCCCGCGCGGTGCTGCCCCGCGTCGTCGTCGCCTCGGCTCTCGCGGCGGCCGGCCACACGCTGGTGTTCGTGGTCGTCGCCCGCTCGGTCGGCGTCACCGCGCCGCTCCCCCAGCTCGCCGCCCTGGCCCTGGTGGTCCTGGTCGCGTCCGCGCTGCCGCTGTCCGTCGCGGGGTGGGGCCCGCGAGAGGGCGCGGCAGCGTGGATGTTCGGCGCGGCCGGGCTCGGCAGCGCAACCGGGTTGAGCATCGCCGTCGCGTTCGGCATCGTGTCGCTGGTGGCCACCCTGCCGGGTCTGCTGACCCTGACCGACCGGACACCCGCCCTGGTCCCGCGCCGGGACCCTGAGCAGGAGACGGTCCGTGGCTGACCGGCCCTACACCCTGCTCAGCTGCAGCATGTCGCTCGACGGCTATCTCGGCGGCGCCACCGAGCAGCGGCTGATGCTCTCCAACGACGCCGACTTCGACCGCATCGACGAGGTGCGGGCCGGCTGCGACGCGATCCTGGTCGGCGCGGCGACGGTCCGCAAGGACAACCCCCGCCTGCTCGTGCGCGACGCCCCGCGCCGCCGGGCCCGGGCGGCTGCCGGGCTGCCGATGTCCCCGGCGAAGGTGACCGTCACCGCGCGCGGCGACCTCGACCCCCACGGCAACTTCTTCACCGCCGGCGAGAGCGAGAAGCTCGTGTACTGCAGCACCGAGGCCGTGACGAGCACGCGCGGCCGGCTGGGCCCGGTCGCCACCGTCATCGACGCGGGCCGCTCGCCACGCCGGCTGCACCGGGTCGGCGAGGACCTGCACGCCCGCGGGGTCCGGCGGCTGATGGTCGAGGGCGGCGGCACCGTGCACACCCAGTTCCTCACCGGTGGGCTGGCCGACGAGCTGCAGCTGGTGGTGGCGCCGTTCTTCGTCGGCGACTCCCGGGCGCGCCGGTTCGTCGACGACGGGCGGTTCCCGTGGTGCCCCGACCACCGGGCGCGGCTGGTCGAGACCCGCGCGATCGGCGACGTCGTACTCCTGCGCTACGCCCTCTCCGACCGGTTCGGCCAGGGTTGAGCGAGATGAGACCCGCGCGGATCCGCACCGAGCTCACCATCCCGCACGGCCGAGAGCACCTCGCCATCGGCCTCGGCTAGGGTTGCTCACGGAGTGCCGGGAAGCCTGGTCGGCGTTGTTCCGTCGATCCTGGAGGACCGTTGACCGCACCAGCCCGCCGGCTCTTCGCCCGCGGCTCGTTCCTCGAGAGCTCGCGGGTCGCCGACATCCTGCGCGCCGAGACCATCGGCGGGGCGCTGGTGATGGTGGCCGCGCTGGTGGCGTTCGTGTGGGCCAACAGCTGGGGGGCATCGTCGTACGACGACCTCCGGCAGATCAGGATCGGTCCGCACCGCGTGCACCTGGATCTGACGTTGGCGACCTGGGCGGCCGACGGGCTGCTTGCGATCTTCTTCTTCGTCGCCGGTCTCGAGCTGAAGCGGGAGTTCGTCGCCGGGGACCTGCGTGACCCGCGCCGGGCGGCGCTTCCGATCGCGGCAGCGGTCGGCGGGATGCTCGTCCCGGCAGCGATCTTCGTGGCGGTCAACCGCACAGCCGACGGCGACCTCGCGGGATGGGCGGTGCCGACCGCGACCGACATCGCCTTCGCGGTCGCCGTGCTCGCGGTGATCAGCACCCACCTGCCGAGCGGTCTCCGCACGTTCCTCCTGACCCTGGCCGTCGTCGACGACCTGCTGGCGATCACGGTGATCGCGGTGTTCTACACCGACGAGCTGCACATGTCCTACCTCCTGCTCGCCCTCGTGCCGATCGCCGTCTTCGGGGGGCTCGTGCAGCGCCGGATCCGCCATCCGCTGCTGCTCCTGCCGCCGGCGATCGCCGCCTGGGCGCTCGTCCACGAGTCGGGGGTGCACGCGACGGTCGCGGGCGTGCTTCTCGGGTTCACCGTCCCGGTGCTGGCGCAGCACCAGCCAGAGGCCAAAGGGATGGCGGAGCACCTCGAGCACCTGATCCGACCGATCTCGGCCGGCATCGCCGTCCCTGTGTTCGCGTTCTTCGCCGCCGGCGTTGACGTCGGCGGCTGGTCGGGCCTCCGCGACGCTCTTCGCGACCCGGTGGCACTCGGTGTGATCGCGGGCCTGGTGCTCGGCAAGCCGATCGGCATCACCGCCGCCACCTGGTTGGTCCACACCTTCACCCGGGCCGACCTCGACGACGAGCTCGCGTGGACTGACGTCGTCGGGATCGCCATGCTCGCCGGCGTGGGGTTCACCGTCTCCCTCCTGATCGGCGAGCTCGCCTACCCGCCAGGATCGCCGGCCGCTGAGGAGGTCAAGGTCGGCGTGATCATCGGCTCAGTCGTTGCCGCCGGGATCGCCGCGGTCGTGCTGCGACAGCGCAACCGGGTCTACCGCCGCCTGTGCGCGCTGGAGGAGGCGGACCGCGACCTCAGTCCGGATCGGTGATCCGCGCAGGCAGGAGCGCCGTCAGCAGGCTGGCCACCGTGATCGCCCCGATCATCGGGGCCTTGTCGCCCCGCCCGTCGACCACGGCGATCAGCGGGCTGCGGTTGCCGGCCATCAGCGCGGCGATCTCGATAGCGTTGTCGTCGGGCCCGACGACAACGAGCTTGGGACCCTGCTCAGGCAGCAGCTCGGCAACGGACTTGCCGGCCAGCGAGTCGCACATGTGGTCGGCGAACGCTTCGTCGACGACCCGGGCCAGTGCTGGGTCGTCCTGGATGTAGCCGGGGATGACCAGCCGGAGCACCTGCGACGCCGGAAGGATCGACACCGGGTGGTCGTGCTCGTCGACCACCACCAAGGCAGGGCGGCCCACCTCGGTCAGCATCCGGGCGGCATCCGCGGCCGGGCTGTCCACCCGCACCGTGGGGTAGGGCGCGGCGAGGTCGCGGGCCTTCACCTCGCTGACACTACTCGGGCCAGCGTCCGCCCGCGTCAGCCGATAGGGTCGTGGAAACGGTGTGCCGGGAAGTCTGGTCGGCGGTCCTTGTTCCGCGACCCAGGAGGTCCCGTGTCGATCGCCGCGCTCGTCATCTTCGCCGGGGCCTACGCGCTGCTGGTCACGGACAGGATCCACCGCACCAAGGTCGCGCTCGCCGGCGCCGGCCTGATGCTGCTGCTCCACGTCACCGATGCCGAGAAGGCCTTCTTCGATCTCCACACCGGCATCGAGTGGAACGTCATCTTCCTGCTGTTCGGAATGATGGTGATCGTCTCCGTGCTGAGGAAGACCGGCGTCTTCGAGTACGTCGCCATCTGGGCGGCCAAGCGCAGCAGGGGCCGTCCTTACGTCCTCATGGTGCTCCTGGTCCTGCTGACGGCAGTGGCCTCCGCGCTGCTCGACAACGTCACCACCGTGCTGCTGGTCGCGCCAGTCACGTTCCTGGTCTGCGACCGGCTAGGGCTGCGCGCAGTGCCCTACCTCATCGCCGAGGTGTTCGCCTCGAACATCGGCGGCACGGCGACGCTGGTCGGCGACCCACCGAACATCATCATCGCCAGCCCGGCCAACGCCGACCTGACGTTCAACGACTTCCTCGTGCATCTGGCGCCTATTGTCGTGCTGCTGCTCGCGGTCTTCTGCGTGCTGTGCCGGGTGCTGTTCCGCTCTGCCTTCACCTTCGATGCCGAGCGAGCGGCATCGGTGATGGCGCTCAACGAACGCGAGGCGATCACCGACCGGGGACTGCTGGCCAAGGCACTGCTGGTGCTCGCCGCGGTGATGGCTGCCTTCGTGCTGCATCCCTGGCTCCACTACGACCCCGCGGTGGTCGCGCTCCTTGGGGCCGGCCTGCTCCTCCTCATCACCAAGGTCACCACGGAGGAGGCGCTCGCCGAGGTCGAGTGGCCGACCCTGCTCTTCTTCGCCGGCCTGTTCGTGATGGTGGGCGGACTGGTCGAGACCGGCGTGATCCGCGACATCTCGGAGTTCACCGCCGAGCAGACCGAAGGTCGACTGCCGCTCGCGACCATGGTCATGCTCTTCGGCTCGGCAGTCCTGTCGGCGATCGTCGACAACATCCCCTACGTCACCACGATGAGCCCGATCGTCCACGACCTGGCTGCCAGCCACGGCTCGGACGGTGGCGTGTTGTGGTGGGCGCTCGCGCTCGGGGCGGACCTCGGGGGCAACGCGACCGCCATCGGCGCATCGGCCAACGTCGTCGCACTCGGCATCGCCGCCCGCCAGCGCCAGCCGATCGGCTTCTGGGAGTTCACCAAGTACGGACTGGTGGTCACCGTGGTGCTGGTGAGCCTGTGCGCGCCGTACCTCTGGCTGCGTTACCTGTGAACCGTGCGGGCTCTGGGTGGGATCTTGGTGGCCCGTGCGTCGGGCTTCGGTAGGGTCGGCTGCATGGCCGTCGACACGCGGAACGAAGAGCCCACGATCGGGCGTCTGGTCAAGGACGCCCAGACCGAGTTCTCCACGATCATGCGGAAGGAGATCCAGCTCGCGAAGTCCGAGCTGAAGGTCAGCGTGACGGCCGGCGGACTCGGGACCGTGTTGATGCTCGCCGCCGCCTTCTTCCTGGTGCTGTTCATCATCATCTTGTCGGAGGCCGCGGCCTACTTCATCAACTGGAACGGCGAGGGACTCTCCCTGCACTGGGCGTTCCTCATCGTCGCGGCATTCTGGCTCCTGGTCGCGGTGCTCTGCATCTTCATCGGGATCCGCAAGTTCAAGCAGGTCAAGGCACCCGAACGAGCGATCGAGCAGGGACGCGAGATCCCACGAGCGCTCAAGGGCCAGTCCTGACGCAGCCGATGTCCTAGCGTCCTAGGGGGTCACGATGACGCGGCAACCGGCAGTCGCCGGACGAGCAGAGCAGCTGCTCGGCTCCTCGGTGATCTCGACCGCGCCGGTGGCCGGCGGGGACGTCTCGAGCGCGGTCAAGCTGCGGCTCTCCAACGGCCGCACCGCGTTCCTCAAGACCCTGGCCCAGGCGCCCCCGTCGTTCTT
Organism: uncultured Actinomycetota bacterium; assembly: GCA_963766035.1. GTDB lineage: Bacteria > Actinomycetota > Actinomycetes > Propionibacteriales > Nocardioidaceae > Nocardioides. The sequence continues at coordinate 89,129 of CAVXYP010000002.1, forward strand.
CGAGCGCGAGGCCGCCGGCCTGCGCTGGCTGGCCGAGGTCGAGGACGGCGTCGCCACTCCTGAGGTGCTCGCCGTCGACGCCGACTGCCTGATCCTCGGGTGGGTCGAGACCACGCGACCCGGCCAGGACGCCGCGGTCGCCTTCGGCCGCGCCCTGGCCCACACCCACCTGAGCGGCGCGCAGGTGTGGGGCGCCGAGGTCGACGGCTACATCGGCCGGCTGCCGCTCAACAACCAGCCGCTCCCGACCTGGGCCGAGTTCTACGTCGAGCGCCGGATCACCCCCTACCTCCGGGTCGCGCGCGACAAGGGCCTGATCGCCCCCGCCGACGCCGACCTCATCGAGCGCGCCGCCGCACGGGTGGGCGAGGTCGTTCCCGACGAACCGGCCGCGCGCCTGCACGGCGACCTCTGGAACGGCAACGTGCTCTGGGGCCAGGAGGACCGGCTCGTGGTCATCGACCCGGCGGCGTACGGCGGTCACCGCGAGGTCGACCTCGCCATGCTGACCCTGTTCGGGCTGCCGCAGCTGCCGCACGTGATGGCGGCCTACGACGAGGTCGCACCTCTCGGCGAGGACTGGCAGGACCGCCTCGGCATCCACCAGCTGTTCCCCCTCCTCGTGCACGCGTGCCTGTTCGGCGGTGGGTACGGCGCCCGCGCGGCCAAGATCGCCTTGCGGTATCTCTAGCGCTGCGCGCGCTGGTTCCGCGCTGGTGCGCGGGTCGCTGCGCGGCTGGTCTCACGCTGGGTGGGTGTGTCGGACGGCCGCACCCGGCCGGCGCCTGGAGGGCTCACGCCGGCGGGCCAACCACATGCGTCCCGCCAGCGCGGACGCTGCGCGCCCGCAGAGCTGCGCGCCGAGCCGACCGATCCACGCCCGCCGGCGTGCCCCTCCCGGCTCTGGCCGGGTGCGGCCGTGCGCGACCCCCACTGCTCCCGAGTCGGGTGGGTGAGGATGGTTCGTGGTCGGTCGAGCTCGGCTGCGGCACCAGCCCCGTGACACATCGGAAAACCCACCCACCCCGAACCGGGAGCCGTGGGTGGCGCGGACGTGCGGTGGCGGCGCAGGGAGGGGGCCCCGGGGTGGCGTGGCTGGGTCTGGCCGTCCCCCCGGCGCGCAGCGCCCCTCGGACTGGTAGCCGCCCCGGGGCCCCCTCCAGGCGACGCCACCGCACATCCGACACACCCGACCCGGCGCGAGACCAGCCGCGCAGCGACCCGCGCGCCAGCGCCTCTCAGGCACTGCTCAGCAGGATTGGGCATCATGGGGGCGTGTCTCAGCGTTCCCCGCACCTGCCGCGCGTGCTCGTCGTCGACGACGACCGGGCGGTACGCGAGTCGCTTCGGCGGTCGCTGGAGTTCAACGGCTACGACGTGCATCTGGCCGGCGACGGGGCGGAGGCGCTGGCCGGCATCGGCTCCGTGGTCCCCGACGTGGTCGTGATGGATGTGATGATGCCGCGCCTCGGGGGCCTCGACGCGACCCGGGCACTGCGCGCGGCCGGCAACGACGTACCGATCCTCGTGCTCACTGCCCGCGACGCCGTCGGCGACCGGGTGGAGGGTCTCGACGCGGGTGCCGACGACTACCTGACCAAGCCGTTCGCGCTGCAGGAGCTGCTGGCCCGGTTGCGGGCGCTGCTGCGCCGGGTGACTCCGCATGCGGACGGCGACGAGGAGGAGGTGCTCTCCTTCTCCGACCTCACCATGAACGTCACGACCCGCGACGTCACCCGCGGCGGGCGGGCGATCGAGCTGACCCGCACCGAGTTCACGCTGCTGGAGATGTTCCTGCGGCGGCCGCGCCGGGTGCTCGAGCGCAGCTTCATCCTGGAGGAGGTGTGGGGCTATGACTTCCCCACGACCGCGAACTCGCTCGAGGTCTACGTCGGCTACCTGCGACGCAAGACCGAGTCGGGCGACGAGACGCGGCTGATCCACACGGTCCGTGGTGTCGGGTATGTGCTGAAGGAAACGTGAGCACGTTCTGGGCCGGCTCCGGGCTCGCGGTCGGACCGGGCCCGGACGGCCGGTGGCACTACCGGCGGTCGCTGGCCAGCCGGGTGATCCTGCTGACCACGATGACGGTGGGGCTGGCGGTGGCGTTCGTCGCCGTCGCCGCCTACGCCACCACGCGGTACCAGATGCAGCAGAGCCTCGACAGCTCGCTGATGGAGCGGGCCCACCGCGCCGCGAGGTCCGACGCGCTGCTCGGTGCGCTGCAGTCCGGAGTGGAGTCGTGGGCGCTGGGCGCGGCCGACGTCCGGATCGCGTTCCTGCCCGAGGAGGGCGACGGCAAGGTTCTCGACGACGGTCCCAACATCCTCCTCGGCCAGCCCGAGCGCGACGTCGCCCAGGGCCGGAGCGACTCGAGCATCCGGACCATCCTGATCGAGGGCGACCGCTACCGGGTGGTGACCGTGCCCACCGAGCGCCCGGGCGTCGCCCTGGTGATCGCCCAGCCACTGGAGGACCAGGACCGGATCCTGGCGCGCCTCGGGTGGGTGACCATTGCGTTCGGCGTCGTCGGCGTGCTCGCCGCCGGGATGGCCGGCTGGCTGGTGGCGGGCAGTGGCCTGCGGCCGGTCCGACGGCTCACGGCTGCCGTCGAGCGGATCGCGCGCACCGAGGACCTGACACCGCTCGCGGTCGAGGGCGACGACGAGGTTGCCCGGCTGGCGAGCGCCTTCAACATGATGCTGACGGCGCTCGACGCGTCCCGGGTCCGCCAGCGACAGCTGGTCGCCGACGCCAGCCACGAGCTCCGCACCCCGCTGACCTCGCTGCGCACCAACATCGACCTGCTGACCATGTCCGGCGGTGGCGCGTCCTCCCTGCCGGCCGAGGCGCGCACGGAGCTGATGGAGGACATCCGCGCCCAGATCGAGGAGCTGACCACCCTCATCGGTGACCTCACCGAGCTGGCGCGCGACGAGCCGGTGCCGCACGCCGTCGAGCCGGTCGACCTCGCCGACGTGGTCGACCACGCCGTCCAGCGGGTACGCCGCCGCGCCCCCGACCTCAGGTTCGAGGTGTTCACCCGTCCCTGGTGGGTGGTCGGCGAGGCGCTCTCCCTCGAGCGTGCGGTGACCAACCTGCTCGACAACGCCGCCAAGTGGAGCCCCGACGACGGCGTGGTGACCGTGCGGCTCAGCGACGGGGTCCTCACCGTCGACGACGAGGGCCCGGGCATCCCGGCCGATGAGCGCGCGCGGATCTTCGATAGGTTCTGGCGGTCCGACGACTCCCGCACCCTGCCGGGATCGGGGCTCGGCCTGGCCATCGTCCGGCAGGTGGCCGAGCGGCACGCAGGGTCGGTCCAGGCGGCGGAGAACGTCGGTGGTGGGGCACGCCTCGTGCTCAAGCTGCCGGGAACGGAGAAGGTGGATGCATAGGTTTCGAGGCTCGCTGCGCTCGCACCTCAACCACCGTCTCTGCGCTGCGTTCCTCCTGCTGTTTCTCTCGGGATGCGGCGAGGACGACAAGGTCGGCGAGAAGCCCGACCTGCCCGACGAGACGCCGGCACTGTGGAACCCGTGCGACGCGCTCGACGCGGCGTTGATCGAGAAGTCGTTCGGCACCGTCGCCGAGGAGAACGACGGCGAGCCGACCGACCCTGAGTGCCGCTTCGCGCCCGAGGAGAGGACGGGTCAGCCGGTCGTCACCGCCAACTACCTGCTCTTCTCGGGCACTCTGGACGATGCCTGGGAGAAGATGGGCCAGCCAGCGGACGCGGACGTGCGAGAGCCGGACGTCGCGGGCGCCGACGGGGCCAGGGTCGTGGTGGCCGTGGTCAAGAGGCAGCTGTACGTCGACGGGTTCATCCAGAACGGCGACCTGATCCAGCAGGTCGAGGTGATCGCGCCGCCGCCGTACGACGAGCAGCGGATCGTCGCTGGTGTCGAGGCCGTGCTCACCAGGCTCTCGGAGCACGCGGCCGCGTCCGACGTCGGGTAGATCCGGCCAGCACTGGTTGATGCGTCACCCGCTTGTTTCGCCCTGACCGCCGAGACAGGGTGGGAGGGTGGACACCATCGAGCGGATCGTCATCATCGGAGGCGGCCTCGCTGCCGCGAACGCGGTCGAGACCCTGCGCCAGGAGGGCTTCAGCGGCAGCGTGACCGTGGTCGCCAAGGAGCCCCACCTGCCCTACGAGCGTCCGCCGTTGTCGAAGAGCTACCTGATGGGCAAGAAGACCGCCGACGACCTGCCGCCGCACGACGCCGCCTGGTACGGCGAGCACGACGTGACCGTCCTGACCGGCACCGAGGCGACCGCGATCGACCCGGCCGCGCGCACGGTGAGCCTCGACTCCGGCGACAGCCTCGACTACGACGCGCTTCTGGTCGCGACCGGAGCCGAGCCGCGGGTCCCCGACCTGCCGGGTGCGGACGCGGCGTCGTACCTGCGGACCAAGGAGGACTCCGACCGGCTCAAGGAGGCGTTCGCTGCCGGCGGCAGCGCCGTGATGGTGGGCGGCGGATGGATCGGGCTCGAGCTCGCGGCTGCCGCGCGTGACGCCGGGATGGACGTGACCGTGCTGGAGATGGCGCCGCTGCCGCTCGGGTCGGTGCTCGGAGAGACGGTGGCGCGCTACCTGGCCGACCTCCACCAAGGGCACGGCGTCGACCTCCGCACCGGCGTCACCGTCGAGTCGATCGAGACCACCGACGGCCGGCCGACCGGAGTCGTCACCTCCGACGGCGTCCTGCCCGCCGACGTCGTCGTCATCGCGGTCGGCGCGGCCCCGGCCACCGCGCTCGCCGAGGCCGCCGGCCTTGGGATCGCCGAGAGGTCGGCCGGCGGCGGGATCATCGTCGACGCCCATCTGCGCACCTCCGACCCGCACATCTGGGCGGCCGGCGACGTCGCCAACGCCGAGAACACCCAGCTCGGCCCGATCCGGGTCGAGCACTGGGACAACGCGATCCGGCAGGGAAAGGCGGTCGCGCGGTCGATGCTCGGGCAGGACGCCGCCTACGACTGGCAGCCCTACTTCTACACCGACCAGTTCGACTTCGGGATGGAGTACGTCGGCCGCGGCTCGGCCACCGACGACGTCGAGATCCGCGGCTCGCTGGAGTCCGGCGAGTTCATCGCCTACTGGCTGGATGGCGACATCGTGACCGCCGGCATGAACGTCAACATCTGGGACGTCAACGACCAGCTGCGGGAGCTGGTCGGCACCAAGGTGGACCGGGCGAGGCTCACCGACCTGCGCTGACATCGAGCGCACCGAGCAGCCGCTCGGCCTTCCACCGGGTCTCGGCGTACTCCTCGGCCAGGTCGGAGTCGACGGTGATGCCGCCGCCGGTGCCGAGCAGGTAGCCCGATTCCGATGGGCCGGCCGTGAGCAGCGACCGGATCACCACCCCGAGATCGGCGCGACCGTCGCCGGAGACCCAGCCGAACGCGCCGGCGTAGGCTCCCCGGGGCGTCGCCTCGACCGCGTCGATGATCTCCATCGTGCGCAGCTTCGGCGCGCCGGTCATCGATCCCGCCGGGAACAGCGCCCGCAGCGCGCCGACCGTCGAGACGTCGGCGCGCAGCTGTCCGCGCACCGTCGACACCAGCTGGTGCACCGAGGTGTAGGACTCGACCTCCATCAGGACCGGGACCTCCACGCTGCCGACCTCGCACACCAGCGACAGGTCGTTGCGCAGCAGGTCGACGATCATCAGGTTCTCGGAGCGGAACTTCGGGTCGGTCGCCAGCCGCTCGCGCGCGGCGTCGTCCTCGGCCGGGGTCCCGCCCCGGGCGGTCGTGCCCTTGATCGGCTTCGTCTCCAGGATCCGGTCGGCGGTCACCAGCGCGTAGCGCTCCGGCGACGAGCTCAGCAGCCAGCCGCTCGCCTCCGGCCGCCCCGGGACGGTGTGCTGCAGGAACCCGGCGTAGGGCGCGGGGTTGAGGCTGCGCAGCCGGAGGTACGCCGACGCCGGGTCGGTCTCGCTCACGATGCGGAGCCGGTGGGTGAGGTTGACCTCGTAGGAGTTGCCGGCGTGCAGGTGCTCCTGGACCTCCCAGAACGCTTCGGCGTACTGCTCCGGTGGCGGCGGGGGGTTGACGTTTGGTCCCAAACCGCAGCCCGGAGGGTCTGAGACGTGCAGTTCGTGCCCATTCGTCGATGGGAATCGGAGGTCTGGGCCGACCGGATGCTCATACATCCGCACGTGCGAGGGCCGCATCCAGATCGCGTCGGGCAGGTCGGGATCGGGGCGGGCGGGGAGGTCGGGGCGGCAGGCGTAACCGAAATACCCGAACCACTGGTCAGCGGTGCTGCCGGCGGCGAGCTCGTCCTCGAGCACGACGAACGGGTCGTCGCCGACCACGACACTCGATCCGCCCGCGTGGCGGGTGACCTCGCGACGGCCGGCGTCGTACGTCAGCGACACGTCGTCGTCGTCCAGCCAGCCGATGATCGAGCGTTGCCTCGACCACTCACGGGCGCCGCCGCCGTCCAGCCAGACGCAGCGCGGGTGGGCGGCCGCCACCTCGGTGAACGCGGCCACGGCGTCGGCCCGGGTGGTCACGCGAGCTCCAGGAAGTTGGCGACCAGCAACGCGCCGTGCCGAGTCAGGACCGACTCCGGGTGGAACTGCACGCCGACGATCGGGAGGGACCGGTGGGCAACGGCCATGGTGAGGCCGGTGCGCTCGTCGAGCGCGGTCCGTCGCAGCTCGTCGGGGAGCTCGATCGCCGCGAGCGAGTGATAGCGGATCGCCTGAAACGGGTCCGGGATGCCCGCGAAAAGACCCTCCTGGTCATGGTTCACGATCGCTTCCACGCCATGCCCCGGTCGCACCCGATCGACCACGCCGCCGTACGCCGTCACCATCCCCTGCATCCCGAGGCACACCCCGAGCACGGGGAGGCCGAGCTCGAGGAGGGACCAGTCGTGCTCGTCCGGGTGGCCCGGCCCCGGCGACAGGACGATCACGTCGTGCGCCCGCAGCTGCTCCGGCGTGCAGGCGTCGTGCTGGACGACCGTCGGCAGCTCGCCCGTCACACCGGCGATCAGGTGCACGAGGTTCTGCGTGTACGAGTCGTGGTGGTCGACCACGACGACGTCAGGAGCGCGGGCCATGCCCGAGCCACTCAGCCATCAGGCAGGAGCACGGCGGAGACCAGGTCGTGGACGATGTCCCAGCCGCGCTCGGTGAGGATCGACTCGGCGTGGAACTGGACGCCGCGGTAGTGCGGACCGGCGAGCGCGTTGACGTCGCCGGTCTCCGGATCGGCCTCGACGGTGACCCCGTCCGCCAGATCCGCACCGACGCGGCCGACGAAGGTGTTGTAGAACCCCACCCGCTCCCGGCGCCCGTTGACGACGACCTCGGACTGGGTGCCCTGGAAGACGATGTCCTTGTAGGCCAGCGGGATGCCGAGCTGGTGGCACAGCGCCTGATGACCGAGGCAGACCGCCAGGAACGGCTGCTGCTGCTCCAGCAGAGCATCGACCGCTTGCCGCAGGTTGACCATCTTCTGGTCGGCGTCGTCCCGCGGATCCCCCGGTCCGGGCCCGACGATGACCAGGTCGTAGCCGTCGAGGCAGCCCGGGGCGTAGTCCTGATGTCGTACGACGGCGCTGGTCATGCCCATCACCGACAGGACGTGGCGCAGCATGTTCACGAAGTCGTCCTCGCCGTCGAGGATCACGACGCTCTTGCCGGCCAGCCGCGGGTCCGGCGCCGTCCCGGCCTGGTCGGTCAGCCAGAAGCCGCTCAACCGGCGGTTGCGGGCGTTGAGCGCGATCAGCACGTCCTCGTCCGCGGCCAGGGTGGCGAGATCGACCCCGTGCTGCGGCGCCGGCGGCACCAGCCCGAACGCGGACAGGATGCCGCCCGCCTTGGCGTGCGTCTCGGCCACCTCGTAGGCCGGGTCGGAGTCCCGCACCAGCGTCGCACCGGCGGTCACCTTCAGCCGGCCGTCGAGGTCGACATCGGCGGTGCGGATCACGATCGGGCTGTCGATCACCGGCAGTCCGGCCTCGTCACGCCCGATCACGGCGAGTGCGGCGCCGTAGTAGCCGCGGCCCCCGGCCTCGTACTGCTTGATCAGCCGGCACGCGTTCTGCACCGGCGACCCGGTGACCGTGGCGGCGTACATCGTGTCCCGGAGGATCTCGCGTACGTCGCGCCGGCTGCGGCCGGCGAGGAGGTACTCGGTGTGGATCAGGTGCGTCATCGGCTTGAGGAACGGCCCGAGGACCTGACCGCCCTCGTGGCAGATGTCGCACATCATCTTGAGCTCCTCGTCGACGACCATGAAGAGCTCGTAGATCTCCTTCTCGTCGCGCAAGAACTCCATCAGCCGAGGCTTCAGCCGGTGGTCGAGGACACCGTCGGTGGTCGAGGAGGTCGCGCTAGCGACCGTCTCGAGACCTAGACCGTCTCGAGACCCATCGCCGTCCGGCGGGCGCACGCGGAAGGTGCCCGAGATCGGGTTCATCCGCACGTCGCCGCCGTGCACGCTCACGTGCCGCTCGGGGCTCGCGCCGACCAGGTAGCGGTCGCCGGTGAAGAACAGGAACGTCCAGTAGGCGCCGCGTTCCCGCTCGAGGAGGCGACGGAAGACGGTGAGCGCCTTGTCGGCGCCCCAGTCGGCGACGACGGCGCGGTAGTGGCGACCGACGACCAGGTTGGCACCCTCGCCCTGCCCGATCTCGTCCTTGATGATCGCCTCGACGACCTTGGCGTAGTCGGTGTCGTCGACGTCGAAGCCGCCCCGGTCGGCGAAGTCGATCCCCCCGTCGTCGATCGCCTCGATGACGTCGGCGACGGAGTACTCCCGCTCGGTCTCGACATCGACCACGACCAGCGGCGTGCCGTCGTCGTGGGCGTCGAAGCCGCGCTCGGCCACCTGGCGGAAGGGTACGGCGACCAGCCGGTCGCACTGCCGCCCGGGCGGCGGCTGGCCGTCCTCGAGCGGGATGTCCATGATCGAGTCGGCGACCCAGCGGCGGCCGCCGAGGACGCCGACCGTGTCGCGATCGCCCGCCCGGGTCGACCGGCGGATGATCGCCCACGCCTCATGTCCCTGGATGGCCGCGATGGCTTCCCTGGGCGTGAGGACGGGCTCGTTCATGCCGAAAGCGTAGAGGTCGCGCAGCCCGACCGCGCGGCCTGGCGGCCGTTCAGCGTGCTGTAGCCCGGACCTGACCAATCCTGTGCGCTTGGGCGCGGCGGGGCCGGGTACCTGCCCGTCGTGCAGCCACGGACCGTCGGGATCGAGGAGGAGCTGTTCCTGGTCGACCCGGCGACCCGGCAGGTCGCGCCGCGGTCGCAGGCAGTGCTGAACCGGGCCGTCCCCGATCCAGCGCTCGGACCCGACGAAGACCTCGACAAGGAGCTGTTCCGGCACCAGCTGGAGACCCGCACCTCGCCGCTGTCGGACCTCGGCGAGCTCCGCACCCACCTGGTGCGGCAGCGGCGGGCGGCCGCCGAGGCCGCGGCGGAGGCCGAGGTGCTCACCGCCGCGACCGGCACCAACCCGGTCCCGGGCGGCGAGCCCGAGGTCTCCCGGGACGACCGCTACCTCGCCATGCTGCAGACCTACGGCGAGATCGCCCGCGGGGGCGGGATCTGCGGCATGCACGTGCACGTCCAGGTGGACTCCGACGAGCAGGGTGTCGCCGTGATCGACGGCCTGGCGCCGTGGCTGCCGGTTCTGCTCGCGATCAGCGCGAACTCGCCGTACGCCCACGGCCGGGACACCGGCTACCACTCCTGGCGGTCCCAGGGGTGGGCGCGGTGGCCGAGCGCCGGCCCGACCGAGCGGTTCGGCTCCGTGGCCGGCTACCGGGAGGCGAGCCGCCGGCTGATCGACTCCGGCGCCGCGATCGACAAGGGCATGCTGTACTTCGACGCCCGGCTGTCGGAGGACAACCCCACTGTCGAGGTGCGGATCACCGACGTGTGCACCGATCCCGACGAAGCCGTGCTGATCGCCGCGCTGGTGCGCGGGCTGGTGATGTGGCTCGCGGACCTCGACGCGCCTGGTCCCGAGGTACCGCGCTGGCGCGTGGATCTGCTGCACGCGGCAAAGTGGCGGGCCGCGCGCTACGGCTTGTCCGACCGGCTGCTGTGCCCGATCACCACCGACCTCACCCCGGCCCGCGAGGTGCTCTCGACACTCGTGGGCACGGTGCGGGACCCGCTCGAGGCCTGTGGCGACCGCGCCGTCGTCGAGGACGGACTGGACCGGGTGCTGGCGGGAGGCGGGGCGAGTCGCCAGCATGCGGCGTACGAGCGCAGCAACGGCGACCTCGTCGCGGTGGTCGACGACCTCGTGACGCGGACCAACGCGTGCTGGCGCGCGTGACAGCATCGGAGGCATGGACGTGGGACCCGACGACGAGCACACCCGGCCGGACGGCGTCGACGACCTCACCGTCGAGGCACTCGGCGAGATCTCCGAGGCTCTCGAGGCGGTCGAGATCGCGCGCGGCCATCTCTACAACTTCCACCGGCTGTCCGGCACCGCCGACCTCACCCTCGGCAAGGGCGTCGCGAAGCTGCGCGAGGCCGGCCACACGGACCTGGCCGACCGGTTCGAGCGCGACCTCGTCGGCCGCAACGTGCTCGACGGGCGGTGGACCTTCCAGGTCGTCGAGGAGTACGACGACGGCTACTACGCGGTGTTCAAGGCGCTGGAGCGTGAGGGGCGGGACACCCTGGTCGCGGGCCGCCGGCACCTGTACGAGGCAGAGATGAAGGAGGACCGGCGGACCGACGGACGGCCCGGACACGAGGCCCGGCCGGACTAGACGCGGCTAGACACCAAGGGCGACGAACGCCGCCGCGGTGCCGGCGGCGACCGGATCGGCAGCAGCGGCGCGGCGGACGGCCAACAGCGCGGTAGCGGGGTCGTCGCCCCGGGCCAGGCCGTCGTGCAGGCCGACCATCAGCTCGGCCGTGGCCGCGTCGTTGACCTCGGCGACGCTCGAGACCAGGCCCGCGGTGCCGATGGAGAACAGCGCGGCAGCCAGGCCGAGCAGCTCCTGGGCACCCACCGGCGCGAGCACACCGGACTCACAGGCGGAGAGCACGACGCGGTAGGGCGCGTTGCTCAGGCGCTCCAGGTCGTGCACGGTGAGCGGCCCGTCGGCGAGGTCGAGGGCGGAGAAGAGCGGGCTGTCGGCGCGGAACCGCCCGTGGGTCGCGAGGTGGGCGAGGTCGGCGCCGTCGAGAGCGGCGAGGACGTCGGACACCGTGGCGTGCGGACCGGCGAGGAGCACGGCGTCCGGGTGCTGTTGGGCCAGGATCGGCACCTCGGCTCCCCCGGACTCGAGGTCGGGTCCGGCAACAAGGAGGGTTCGCCGCTCGGCCGGTCGCCGTACGTCCCTGGCGCGGAGCCACTGCCCCGCCGACGGGACCACGCTGAACGGCCGGTCGCGCAGCGTCGGGAGGAGCGACCAGGCGAGACCGTGCAACCGCGCGGTCGGTGCGAGGACGACCGGGCCGTCGGGGATCAGGCGGGCGGCGTCGCCGAGAATCGCTTCCTGGAGCCGCCTGCCGATGTCGGCGGTGTTGGCCGGGCGTCCCCGTGCTGCGCGGCGCAGGAGCATCGCCGCCGGTCCGAGCAGGTCGGCGACTTCAGTCGTTGTTCCCGCGACCTTGCGGCGAACCCGACCGTTGTGCACCACGAGCACGTGCAGGGTCCCGTCGACATCGACCAGCTCGATCAGACACCCGCCGCCGACGCCGGTGACGATCTCCTCGACAGAAGCAGGGCGCTGCGGGTCGGTCGCCTCGGCCGACTGGGTGTGGCTCTCCGTGCGGACCGCCCGCTCCAGGCGAAGCCGCTCCTTCTCCAGCTCCTCGGTCGGCTCGCCTGCTTGGCGCGCTTCGGCTAGGCGACGCCCGTTGTCGCGGAGCGCGGCGAGGGACGCGGGAATGGCCGCCGCGTCGGATGTTGCGGGTGGCTGGGCGAACGCAGTTGCCCTGGTGCGCTCGCTCCAGCGCAGGAGGATGCGGGGCTCGTGTGCCGCGTGACGCAACGCAATGTCCGTCAGTTCGCGACCGTGGATCGTGGCGAGGGCTCGCAACTCGGAGCTCCCCATCAGGCGGCGGTGCTCGTCGATCGCGTCGAGGCCGGCCGCGCAGCCGCGGATGGCGCCGCCTCGATCGCCGCATTCCTCACGCTCGAGCGCTCCCGCGAGATAGGCGCTCGCACGCACCAGGCCGTTAGCGCGGCTCTTGTACGACGCCGCCTGACGCCACAGGTCCAGCCGCTCATCGCCCTTCGTCAGTCGGCCGGCCAGAGTAAGGGCCAGGGGTGCTTCGTTCGCGTCCTCGACATCGAGCATTCGCGCAACGCTCTGTGCCTCTCGTGTCAGGCCGCGTCGATCACCGAGGGGCAATCGCGCTCTGATCGCGACCAACCGCGCCCGGATCTCGAACCACTGGCGTCCCTGCCGCGAGAACATCTGCCGAGCGTGTCGGGCCGACGCAAGGGCGGCCTCATGGTGGGCCGCCGCCATGAGAGCCTCGGCCCGGGAGAGCTCGAGTTCAGCCACCTCGGCAGCAGCCAGCTCGGCTCGGGCGGTGAAGCGTTGAAGGAATCCAACCGCTTCGTCCGCCAGCCCGGCCGCGAGATAGGCCGACACGTAGAGGTTGGCCGCGTCGAATCTCATGGGGCGAGCCGCTCTGACGTAGCCAGCCTCGGCGGTCGACAGCACCCGGAGGCCTCCAGCAAGATCACCACGCGCTATCGCGATCTCCGCGATTGCTTCCACGGCCATGAGTTGCTCGAGGGTCGCTTCCTCCTCCAGAAAGATCTCGTAGGCTCGTGTGATCTCGATGTCGGCTGCTTCCAACCTGCCGAGCCGTAGCTCAAGGTGACCTAACCAAACCCTGGTTCGCGCTTCCCAGCCGCGGTTGCCGACCGCCGCGATCTCGTCGAGGGCTGCCCGCATCGCTGGCGCTGCGTCTTCCAGCCGGCCGAGCACCGCGAGTGAGGCGGCCTTGCGCATCCTTACCTTTGCCGCCAGCTCCCCAGTTGCGCCTTCCAGCGCGGAATCCAGCACGGCAAGACCGGCACCAGTTCGTCCAGCCATGACAAGGGTTGTTCCGTACGTTGCGCGGACGTCCCGCGTTCGGTTGGTGTCGGCGACCCTGCCCGCTGCCCGGAGGGCGGCACGAAGCTCAACCAATGCGTCTGCCGTTCGGCCGGTGTCACGAAGGATGATGCCGCGACACTGATGTGCGTACGACAGGACTAGAGGATCTGACGATCTCAACAAGCGCTCGGCCCGCACACGGCCCTCATCCGGCTTGTTGATCGCAAGCTCGAGCAGCTCTTCGAGCGCGGCCTCGTCCTCGAGCGTCAACACACTCCTTTACTCGGGTGGCGGAGCGGACTACGTTAGCGCCGCCCGTGGGACATCGCCCGCGTTCTCCCCCGCCCTGCTACCCGCGAGGTACGTCATGAGCGAGTCTCCCCGATCAAGCTTCTCTCTTCGCGACATCCTCGCGCAGATCCGGCGGCGATTTCCATGGCCGCCGATCAAGCCACCGATCGTTCGACCGAGCCCCGAGGAGGTCGCTGCCGATCGGCTGCGAGGGCAGGTCACCGTCATCCGACGCGCATTCCGCAAGATCGGTGACGTTGCCGCCGCGGGACAGGATGGCCCGTTCCGCGCCCAGGACGATGCCGACGTCAGCTACCTCTACCAGCCCGGCTTCGCTCTCGTACGGGACAACACCGACGACCGGCAGTGGTACGAGGAGTTTGTCGAGTTCTTCTCGCGACGCAACGACTTGTTCGAGGATCGAGCGCCGCGACGCCGGGAGGACATCCGGCTCCCCGACGGACTCGTCATGGTCGAGATGCCGACTCGCTCCGACAAAGCCGACGAAGTGCTGAAGACGCTGGACGACGTCGACAAGGACCGACGGGAACGGAACATCGATGGCGTAGTCGCACAGCCCGACCACATTCTCTACGTCACGGTGAAGGGCGCGCTGTGCCCAGCCACGGAGCCCGAGGAGCCGCCCTCCACGGACCTGGTCCCGCCGATGACGAGCGACGCGCGCGCGGGCGAAGGGGTACGGGTGTCTGTCGTCGATACCGGCCTGTGGGTCGAGGCGACGAAGAGCCCCGACACCGACTGGCTTGCGGGCGTGACGCCGGCAGACCCCCAGGACATCGAGAACGTCAACCCATCAGCAATCCACCACTACGCCGGACACGGCACCTTTGTCGCCGGCATCATCCGGTGCCTCGCCCCGCGGGCCACGATCGAGGTGGAGGGCGCGCTTCCCAACGGGGGAGCTGTCTACGAGTCAAGGCTCTGCGAGGAGCTTCACGAGGCAATGACGGACCGAGACGACCCACAGCTGATCAGCATCTCGGCGGGCACTCACACCCGCGACAACCTCGGTCTTCTCGGCTTCGAGATCCTCGCCGAGACACTGGGGCTCACTGACGGCACCAAGGGCGTCGTCGTAGCCGCGGCCGGCAATGACAGCTCGGACGCGCCGTTCTATCCGGCGGCGTTCTCGTGGGTGATCAGCGTCGGGGCTCTCGACGAGGACGGCGGCATTGCCGACTACTCCAACTACGGCGACTGGGTGGATGTTTGGGCGCGCGGCACCAACCTCGTCAACGCCTTCCCGCAGGGCACCTACACCTGTGATGAACCGCCCCACAAGGGCCAGATCCGCAACTTCAAGCACCTTGCCCAGTGGAGCGGCACGTCGTTCGCCACACCGATCGTCGCCGGCGCCATCGCAGCCCAGATGAGCGCGACCGACAACCTCACCGATCCGTGGAAGGCCTACAACGAGCTCCTCCAGACCGCGCAGACCGGCTCCGCCGGCGAGAAGATCATCGGTCCCCTCTGAGACGGGCCTTGAGGTGCGCTCCGCCGGCGCCCGCTGCCTGCGGAGCGCGCCTTAGCCTTGAATCCACGCCTAGGCAGGCGGAGGGCACCGCGGACAGCGCTGGAGGGTGCCGCCGTCCCACCCGCGGCGTCGGAGGATCGCGCCGATCCAACCTGCGGTCGCGCATTGCTCGCGAAACACCAGTCCGTAGGTGACTCGGGCCGTGACGGCATCGGATGTGGCGAGCTCCGCGAGATCGCGCCGCGCGTCGGAGTCCCAGGACTCCGGCCGGTCGTGGATGAACCGGCCATTGAGCTCGACGACCAGGCCGTACCTCTTGTAGCGCACGTCCTGAGCGGTCCGCGAACCCGTCGCGAGGCTGGGATGTTGCCGCGATGCCCGCGGCAGACCGTGCGGGCGCTCGACCCGATACACGTATCCGCGCTCGAGCACCGAGCAGGCGCCGGTCCGGAGATCCTCGAGCATCCCCTCGATGAGTGGGCGGCCGGCGATCCGCGCTCGACGGGAGAGTGTCCGACAGATCCGGTCAGGAGTGGTGGCGGAGAAGCAAGCCTGCGCGAGTACGGCGTACGCACCGGCGATGTCGTCGTCCTTGATGCGCTGTGACATCACGTCGATGACTGCGTGCGCGACCCGCACCTGAGGCGGCGCAGCCCGCCAGTCGACACGCTCCTCCAGCTGGGCCATCGACTGCAGGCGCGCTCCCGGGATCGGCGTGATCGTGCGGTGATTTGCGATCGCGACTTGGATCACCGGCGAAGAGACACCTGGGATCGCCGACTCCGCGCACAGCGCGGCCGGCCAGGCACTGAGCACGGCAACCCACTCGCGCTGGCGCCGCGAAAGCGGGCCGGTGTGGTTCACGTAGATGCCGCGCACCACCACGGTCAGGTCACGGCGACGGACCATTCGCTCGATGTCGTTGTCGGTGACGCCTGCCTCGATCAGTTGACGCCGGGCGAGGACGCCTGACTGGACGTTCTGGAGGAACTCGAGGTGCCGGCCGTCGATCGTGGGCATACCCGATCACATAGCAATCGAGCCGTCCCGTCACACCTGGCGCACAGTCAGCTGTGGATGACCGCCGGGCACTCGGTCAGAGTGTCGCCCAGGGGGTGGTCAGCGACCAGCCCTCCCGGACGACGACGAACCGCGCGGGGCCGGGCTCGACGCCGTCGAACCGGAAGAAGCCGGAGGCGTCCGCGTCGGTGGTGCGGTCGTCGGCGTCGGGGCGCTGGAGGGTGATGGTGGCGGGATCGGTGGAGTCGTCGTCGATCACCTCGCCGAGCAGGGAGTCGCCGTCGACCTCGATCTCGAGGGTGATCGCGCCGCGGACGAAGGTGAGGGTGCGGGGAGCCCCGGCCGCGCTGGAGCGTAGGGCGGCGCCGGCATCCAGCGCCGAGTCGTGCAGCAGCTCGGCGAGCTCGGCATCGACGGTGCGCCACGTGAACGCCATCCGCGCTGCGGAGCGGCGCCGGTCGGAGATCGTGTCCTCCTCCGCGATGGCGGCCGCGAGCTCGGCCATCAGCTCGTCGTCGTTGATCTCACTCACCGGAGCCCACCTCCCACCGGGTCGGGGCCGAGACCGCGCAGCGCGCTGGTCCGTCGCAGCTGGTCGAGCGCGCGGGCGCGGGTCGGGCCGATGCTGCCGATGGGGATGCCGAGCCGGGCGCTGATCTCCTCGTAAGGGACCGGCGGGTCGGCGAGCAGGAGCAGCAGCAGGTCGCGACGACCGGCCGGGAGCTCGGCGATAGCCTCGCGGAGCGCCTGGCGGCGCTCGGCGACCAGCAGCTCCTCGTCGGCCACGTCACCGGCGACGGCGTCGAGCCCGCCACCGTCCTGGGGGTCGACGGGCTGCATCCGGCCGCGCGCGGCGATGACGCGGAGACACTCGTTGCGCGCCGTCGTGCGGATCCAGCCTGGCAGAGCGTCCGGCTCGCGCAGCTGGTCGAGGTGCTCGACCAGGCGCAACCAGACGGTCTGGCTGACGTCGTCTCCGTCGGCCTCGGACAGCCGGTGCCGGCGGATGATCGCCCCCACCAACGGCAGGAATCGGTCGACGATCGCGTTCCAGGCATCTTGGTCCCCCTCCCGCGCGGCGCGAACGAGCGTCGCGAGCGGATCTGTGGTGTCCACCCGACCTCCTTCGCCTCACGCTGCCGCAGCAATCTGACGCCTGTCGGGTGCATCTTTCCGTAAGGAGGAGCAACGGGACAGGGCCCGTGATACCGAAAGAAGTTGATCCGAACTTCCCGTATCAGACCGGCTCTCCCGCACCTCCTCCTTCCGTGAAACAGCGGTGACTCCCACCGCATCATGGAAGGAAACACGGACATGACCTGGGAAGAGACTCACAACCGGACCCGCATCATCCGCGAGGTCGAAGCAGCTGCCGCCGCCGACATGACCGGGGCGCTGCCCTGGCGTGAGGAGTGGGCGCCGTTCTTCGGCACCCCCGAGGGCCTGCTCAAGGCGCTCCGCGCCCGTTGGAACCGCATGTGCGAGGCCCAGCTGGACGTCCGCGCCGGCGAGGACGTCTTCGCCGACACCCTCACCCAGCTCCGGCGCACCCACGCCGGGATCCTCGCGATCCTCAAGAAGGCCAGCGAGGCAGGCGAGTCGGGTGTCGGCGCCGGAGCCAAGGTGCTCGCACTGACCGGTGCCTCGCTGGTGCCCGTCCCGCGCAAGGTCCGCCACTCCCGCTTCTGGGTCGGACCGGTCCTGAAGTGACCCTCACGGTCTCGGAGCCGCGGGTGCACGCGCCCGGACGGCGGCTCGACCGTCTCTCCCGGCGAGAGCTGGAGGTACTGCGTCTGATCGCGCAAGGCTGGACCAACGCAGCGATCGCCGAGCAGCTCTTCCTCGCCGAGAAGACGGTCGAGACCGTCTGCTCGAGCATCTTCCGCAAGCTCGAGCTCTACCCGTCAGTCACGGTGAACCGCCGGGTGCAAGCCGTCCTCATGGTGTTGCACGAAGGCGCCTAGCCCACGGTGGTGAGCAGCTGCGTCGCACGAGTGAGTACGACGTACAACGTGCTGCGACCGGTCGCCGACTCGGCCTCGATCTCGTCCGGGGAGACCACGACGATGCCGTCGAACTCCAGGCCCTTGGTGTCGAGGCCGGTCAGCACGACCACCCGGTCCTCGCCCGACGGCGGCACCGAGGAGTCGACCGCGGCGCGGGCGCCGCGCGCATCGTCGGCGAGCTCCGGCCACGACGCCAGCCAGGCGTTGACCTCCGACCGCCGGGCGGCCGGGACCACGACGCCGACGGTGCCGGCGACCCGGCCGGCCGTGCCCACCACCGCCTCCCGCGTCGCCGACTCGAGATCGGCGACCCCGGTGACGACCTCGGGCGCGACGCCGGTGCGGCGGACCGCGTCCGGCAGGTCGGCGTGCAGGCCGACCCGTTCGGCGTAGGCGGCGGCGAAGTCGTAGATCTCCGCGGAGTTGCGGTAGTTCGTCGACAGGTGGAACTCGTGGAGCTGCTTGCCCTCGAGCACGGAGGCGCGGACCTCCGCGGCCTCGTCCGGCGCCGGCCACGACGACTGGGCCGGATCGCCGACGATCGTCCACGACGCCGCGCGGCCACGCCGGCCGACCATCCGCCACTGCATGGGCGTGAGGTCCTGCGCCTCGTCGATCAGCACGTGCGCGAAGCCGTCGTCCTCGATGCTGTGGGTCGGCGCGGACCAGGCCCGGCCGGACGGCGCGTACTCGCGGTCGGAGGCGGTGAACAGCTCCTGGATGTCCACCGCGCCCTCGATCAGCGCCACGGGGTCGTCGCGCTCGTCGTCGGCCTTCTGCGGCACGTCGCCCAACGCGTAGCGCAGCTCGTCGAGCAGCGGCATGTCCTCGATCGAGAGGTCGGCGGGCTGCAGTGTCGGGGCGCCGCCGCTCCACGACTTGAGCAGCAGCCGCTGCTCCTCCGTCGACAACACGCCCTCCGCCACCCGCGCCAGGAACTCCGGGTCGCGCAGCCACGACAGCACCGTGGGCGCGTCGAGCGGCGGCCACCAGCCGAGCGCGAAGTCGAGGAAGTCGTCGCGCGACAGGATCTCGTCGTCGAACTTCTCCCGGCCCTGCTCGCGACCGCGCTCGCCGCGCACCTGGCGCCACATCGCGTCGAGCAGCCCGGCCGAGACACGGGGCAGCTGCTTGTTGCGGCGGCCCTGCGACATCAGGTTGCGGCGGACCCGGCCGAGAGCACCGCGGTCGAGGACCAGCCGGTCGTCGCGCCAGAACACGCGGTACTCGGTCGGGCTCCCCGGCGCCTGCTGGCGCGCCGCGCGGCGCAGCACCTCCGCCATCCGTGCCGAACCCTTGACGTCGGCGACCGCCGGCTCGTCGTGCCGGCTGGCGCGGAAGCCGTCGACGACCTCGCCGAGCGACCGCAGCGCGACCGCGGTCTCGCCGAGGGACGGCAGCACCCGCTCGATGTAGCGCATGAAGACGCCCGACGGACCGACGATCAGCACGCCGCCGGATTCGTAGCGTCGCCGTTCGTTGTAGAGGAGGTACGCCGCCCGGTGCAGCGCCACGACCGTCTTCCCCGTGCCCGGTCCTCCCGAGATCGACACGACGCCCTTGCTCGGAGCGCGGATCGCCTTGTCCTGCTCGGCCTGGATGGTGGCGACGATCGAGTGCATCGACCGGTCCCGCGCCCGGGAGAGCTGTGCCATCAGCGCGCCCTCGCCGACGATCGGCAGCTCGCGGCCGGTCGCCTCGGCCTCGGTGAGCGCCTCGGCGTCGAGCAGCTCGTCCTCGACACCCACCACCCGAGCACCCGTGCAACGCAGCACCCGGCGCCGGATCACCTCGTGCGGTTCGGCCGCCGTGGCCTGGTAGAAGACGGCGGCGGCCGGGGCGCGCCAGTCGATGATGAGCGAGTCGCGATCCTCGTCCCGCAGGCCGATCCGGCCGACGTACCTCGGCAACGGGTCGACGTCGGCGGTCATGTCCAGTCGACCGAACACCAAGCCCTCGTGGGCGGCGTCGAGCTGGGCGATCCGCTTCGCGGCCTGGAAGACCATGGCGTCGCGCTCGACCAGACCGCCCTCGTGGCCGAGCCGGCCGCGCTGGTGACCTTCCTTGGCAAGGGCCTGGGCGGCCTCTCCGGCACGCTCCAGCTGTTGGTACACCCGGTCCACGAACGCCTGTTCCGACGCGACTTCGCGATCGACCAGCTGATCTGCCACCGATGCTGCCCCTGTGTTCTCAACCGATTGTTCGATGGTGCTCACCGGGGAGCACCAAGTTCCCGACTTTACACTGAGGGCCCCACCGGAAGGTGCATCGATGTCCCATCTCAGGTATCTCACCGTGCTTGCCCTCGTCGCCGGCCTGGCGCTGACCACCGCACCCGCACATGCCGGCCGGCAGACCACGACTGACGCGGCCCACGACGTGTTCCGCGCAACAGCCGGTGGCCAGCCTCACCTGCAGCGCGACAACAAGGTGCACGACATCGTCCGCGCGGGAGCCGGCTACCGTGGCCGCACTCTGACGCTGTGGCTGGAGGTACGCCGGCTGGCCCCCGCCGACTACATCGCGACCTGGGACGTGAAGACGCCCCACGCGCGGTGGACGCTGCACCGCGACCGACTGTTCGGCGCGAACTACACGTCCCTGTTCCACTTCCACGGTGGCGAGGTCTTCGACTGCGACGGCCTCCGCAGCAGGGCCGTGCCTCGCCGCGATCGGGTCGTGCTGACCGTGCCGCGGGCTTGCATCGGCAGCCCGCGGTGGATCAGGTTCGGGGCGTCGATGGGTCGCGAGAACGAGACCGGCAGCTACCACCTGATCGACGACGCCCGCCTCGACGCCGGGTTCTTCTCGAACAAGTGCAAGCTGGGCCCGCAGGTCCGCCACAACTGAGCGAGGCTCAGGCGCGCAGCGAGTCGTCGATCCGGTCGAGCAGCTGGGAAAGGTCGGCGTTGCGCCGGCGCGGCGGCACGTCCCGCATCGGCCCCGTGCCGTAGAGCATCGAGAAGCCGTGCACGCCGGCCCAGCAGGGCAGCTCGGCTCCGGGCCGCTTCTCCGGACGCATGAACCCGGACGCGACGCAATCGTCGAGCGCATCGGTCAGGTGCTGGTAGGGGCCGCTGAGATCGCCTGGTGTCACCGGGTGGAAGGCGACGGCAAAGAGCCCGGGCTCGGCGATGGCGTACTCGACGTACGCCTTGCCCACCTCGCGCAGCCGGCGCCGCGCGCGCTCCACAGGATCGGTGACCCGGACCCGCCTCACCCGCTTGAGCATCGCCGCCGACAACTGATCCATGCCGTGGTGGGCGACCTCGCGGAGCAGCTCGTCGCGGTCGGCGAAGTGGCGGTAGGCGGCGTTGTGGGAGACACCGGTGCGGCGGGCGACCTCACGGATCACGATGCCGTCCGGGCCCTTCTCGCGCCCGAGCTCCACCGCTGCCTGCACGAGGGCCTCGCGCAGGTTGCCGTGGTGATAGCTGCTCATCCGCACATCGTAATTGCTCGATGTTGACAATGTCCACATTGCGTTGCATCATGGGCGATGTTGACACTGCCCACATCCGAGAGCCGAGGAACATGCCATGGGTCGCAAGGCCGGGATCCTGATCGCCGTCTACGTGGCTGCGCTCTCGATCAACCTCGACGTCACCATCGTCAACGTCGCCCTGCCCAGCATCGCGACCGAGCTCGACGCCGGCACCCGCGGCCTGCAGTGGGTCGTCGACGGCTACAGCCTCGCGTTCACCGCACTGGTGCTGGCCGCCGGCAGCCTGTCGGACCGCTACGGCCGCCGGCCTGCGCTGATCCTGGGCCTGCTGGGATTCGCCGCGGCCAGCGTCGTGGGGGCACTGGTCGACAGCACCGGGACGCTCATCGCGGCACGGTTCGCAATGGGCACGTTCGCCGCGCTGATCTTCCCGACGACGCTGTCGATCATCTCCAACACGTTCACCGACCGCCGCCAGCGCGCGGCCGCGCTCGGCGGCTGGGGCGCGGTCGTCGGCGTCGGTGTCGCATCCGGCCCGGTCACCGGCGGGCTGCTTCTCGAGCACTTCTACTGGGGCAGCATCTTCCTGGCGCTGGTCCCGCTCGCGCTGGTCGCCGCCGGCCTCGCCTTCGCCCTCGTCCCCGAGTCGCGCGACCCGGCGGTGCCCGCCCTCGACCGACGCGGCTTGGTCGCCTCGATGGCGATGCTCGGCACGCTCACCTACACGGTCATCGAGGCACCGGAGCACGGTTGGGGCAGCACGTTCACCCTCCTCGGGTTCACGGCGTCGGCCGCCTTGGTCCTGGTGTTCGTGATGGTCGAGCGCGCCGCGGAGCACCCGATGCTCGACGTACGCCTCTTCGCCGATCGGCGCTTCAGCGCCGCCAGCGGCGCGGTCACCGTGACGTTCTTCGCACTGTCGGGCTTCATCTTCCTGATCACGCAGTACTTTCAGGTGGTCCGCGACTTCGGCCCGCTCTCGACCGGCGCCCGGATCCTGCCGGTCGCGATCTCGATCGCGGTCGCGTCGGTGGTGGGCGGCATCCTCGCCCCTCGGCTCGGCACCCGTGCCGTCGTCGTCACCGGCCTGACCTTCTTCGGTACGGCGATGGCGTGGATCGCGCTCAGCGTCGAGATCGACACCTCCTACTGGGCGACGATCGTCCCGCAGATGGTCCTCATGGGCCTCGGCATGGGCCTGATCTCCACCCCGGCCACCGAGTCGATCATGCTGGTCCTCCCGCCCGCCCGCGCCGGCGTCGGGTCGGCCGTCAACGACGCGACCCGCGAGCTCGGCGCGACCCTCGGGGTCGCGGTGATCGGCTCGGTCTTCTCGTCCGTGTTCGGAGCCCGACTCGTCGACAGCGCGTTCGACGCGACCGGTCAGGCCGCGGCAGCCGCGGACTCCGTGCCGGTCGCCTTCGGCCTCGCCGGTGCCGACCCGACCCTGCTCGACGCAGTCCGGGAGTCGTTCCTCTCCGGCCTCGCAGTCGGCTGCACCGTCGTCGCCGCCCTCTGCTTCGCCGCCGCCGTGATCGGCCTGTGGGCCCTTCCCGGCCGGCGGTTCCACGCCGCCAAGGCCGCCGAGGCGGAGCTCGCGCTCGAGCTCGTCTGACCCACCCGCAGAGCCTGGGTCAGCCCTTCTTGCGGTTGAGGAAGGCGAGCATCGCCTCGCGGGCCTCGTCGGAGCCGAACAGGCTGGCGCTGAGCGCGACCAGCTCTTCGCCGCGGGTGTCGATCCGCTCGAGGAGGTCGGCGTTGAGGACCTTCTTCGTCTCCCGTAGCCCCTGAGCGGCGCCGGTGGTGAGCTGGCCGCAGAGCTCGGCGACGGCGGCGTCGAGCTGGTCGCCGGGGACGGCCCGGGTGACCAGGCCCATCGTCTCGGCCTCGGCGCCGGTGAACACCTCGCCGCCGAGCGAGGTCAGCGCGGCGGCGCGCGACGTGAGCCGGGGCATCACGGTGAGCGAGATGACCGCCGGCGCCAGCCCGAGCTTGACCTCGGTGAGCGCGAACGTCGCGTCGTCGGCGGTGAGCACCATGTCGGAGGCGGCGACGATCCCGATGCCGCCGGCGCGCGCGGCTCCCGCGACGACGGTGACGACCGGCTTGCTCAGCGCGACGATCGCGCGCTGCATCGCCACGATCGCGCGGGCGCCCTCCACCATCGGCGTCGTCGACGCCTCGGACAGGTCGGCGCCGGAGCAGAACACCCGGCCCGACGACTTCAGCACCACGACGAGCACATCGGCGTCCTGGTCCGCGCGATCGAGCCGCTCGAACAGCTCGGTGATGAGCTGCCGCGACAGGGCGTTGCGGTTGTGGGGCGAGTCCAGGGTGATGGTCGCGACCTGGTCGGCGACCTCGTAGTGGACGAGTTCTTCGGGCGTGCTGTCGGCCATGCGCCCATCTTGGTCGACCGTGCCGGCCATCCGACAGGTGGGTCCGCTCCGAACAACCCACATGAGGATGCGACTGCGCGGTGCTCGAAGGCCGAGCGTGTCTCCGGCGTCACGGCCCGGTTTTGACCGATCGTCGTCGGCCGACACGTCAGAGACGGGCCGCAACGCCTCCCGCCACGCTGCCGGCTGGGCGGCGTACGGCGTGCTCGCCACCGCGGCCGGCCTCGGCCTGGCCCACGTGGTGGCCACCCTCACCGTCGCCGACACGTCACCGGTGCTCGCCGTCGGCTCCGCGGTCATCGACCTCACGCCCACCCCCCTGAAGCAGTGGGCGATCGACCACTTCGGCAGCGCCGACAAGACCATCCTGGTCGGGTCGGTGCTGGCGGGCGTGCTCGTCCTGGCCGGCGTGGCCGGCATCCTGGCCCGCCGCCGCACCCGGTACGGCGCCGGCCTGCTCGTCGCGTTGGTTGCGATCGCCGCGACCGCCGTCGTGACCCGACCGGAGGCATCGGTCTTCGACCTGGTGCCGAGCGTCGTGGCCGCAGTCGGCGCGGTGCTCGCCCTGGCGTGGTTGGCGCGCGAGCAGACCGGCGCTCCAGAAGGTTCCGCCAGTGGCCGACGCGGAGTCCTGATCGCCGCCGGCGCCCTCGGTGCGCTCGCGGTCGTCGGCGGGATCGGCGGCCAGCTGATCACCAAGCTGCGCCTCCGGCCCGAGGACGTCACCCTCCCCGACCCGTCCTCACCTGCTCCGCCACTGCCCCGCGGGCTCGACCAGCAGGTCCCGGGCATCACGTCGTTCCGCACCGACAACGACGACTTCTACCGCGTCGACACCCGCCTCGACACCCCCGTCATCGGCAGCGACGACTGGACGCTGACCATCGACGGCGACGTGGACCGCAAGGTCACCCTGACCTTCGACGACCTGCTCGCGATGCCGATGATCGAGCGCGACATCACCCTCACCTGCGTCTCCAACAGCGTCGGCGGCCCGTACGTCGGCAGCGCCCGCTGGCTCGGTGTCCGGCTGACCGACGTGCTCGACCTTGCCGGCGTCGGAGACCGGGCCGACCAGATCCTGTCGACCGACTTCGACGGGATGACGATCAGCACCCCGCTCGCCCTCGCGACCGACGGCCGCGACGCGATGATCTGCGTCGGCATGAACGGCGAGCCGCTCCCCCGTGAGCACGGCTTCCCGGTGCGGATGCTGATCCCCGGCCTCTACGGGTTCATCAGTGCAACGAAGTGGCTGACCAAGCTGACCCTGACGACGTACGACGCGCAGGACGCCTACTGGACGCAACGCGGGTGGGCGACGAGCGCGCCGATCAAGATCTCGGCCCGGATCGACACCCCGCGGGCGCTGGCCGAACTGGACAAGGGCGACGTCGTCATCGGCGGCGTCGCCTGGGCCCAGGAGCGCGGCGGGATCGCGAAGGTCCAGGTCCAGATCGACGGCGAGGGCTGGGAGGACGCAAACCTCGGGCCCACCGGCGGCGACGACTACTGGCGGCAGTGGTTCTACCGCTGGGACGCCCCCAGCGGCTCGCACCGGATCTCCGCCCGTGCCATGTCCGGCGACGGGGATCCCCAGACCGCCGTGCGGGCCGAGCCGTTCCCCGACGGCGCCAGCGGCCTCCACGAGTTCATCGTCAACGTCGCCTAGACCAATCCGATCTCGCAGCTGTTCCGAACCACTCCCATCACCGCCCCAACACGGAAGGCACCACCCATGAAGCTCAACCAGCTCCGCCGCGGCGCCGGCATCGCAGCGACCGCACTCGCGCTCTCCCTCACCCTCGCCGCCTGCGGCGACGACGGCGACGACGGCGACAAGAAGGCCAGCGACTCGAAGGACGACACGTCGGAGATGACCGACGAGGGCGCCGGCGCCCAGACGTTCGGCGACGGCTGCGCCGCGGTCCCGACCGACGGTGCCGGCTCGTTCGACGGCATGGTCAAGGACCCGGTCGCGACCGCCGCGAGCAACAACCCGCTGCTGACCACGCTGGTCACCGCAGTCGGTGCGGTCGACGGACTCGGCGACACCCTGAACGGCGCCGAGGCGCTGACCGTGTTCGCGCCGTACAACGACGCCTTCGCCGAGATCCCCGCCGCCGACCTCACCGCGCTGCTCGAGGGCGGCGCGGCCGACGGCCAGGACAGCACGCTCTACAAGGTCCTGGCCCACCACGTCCTCGGTGAGAACGACGCCGCCGACGCCGTCGGCGGCGACAAGGACACCCTCGCGGGCGACTCGCTCACCATCGAGGGTGACGCCGAGAGCGGCATGACCGTCACGGACGGCACCGTCACCGCCAACGTCCTCTGCGGCAACATCCCGACCGCCAACGCGACCGTCTACGTCATCGACAAGGTCCTGACCGGCGTCAAGTGACGCTCGCCAAGATCCCCTGAGAAGCGGAAAGATCACCTCATGGAGCCCAGCGCTCACGGCCTGACCGGCGTCCCCCACCCGGGGGCGCCGGCAGGTGCCGGCGCGGAGCTGGCCCGACTGCTCCAGCTCTCCGCCCGCGGCGACCGCGCCGCGTTCGCGGCGTTGTACGACGCCACGTCCGCCCGGGTGCACGGCCTCGCCCTCCGCGTCGTCCGGGACCGGGCCCAGGCCGAGGAGGTCACCCAGGAGACCTACCTCGAGATCTGGCGGACTGCCAGCCGCTTCGACCCCGAGCGCGGCAGCGCGGTGTCCTGGCTGCTGACGATCGGGCACCGCAAGGCGGTCGACCGGGTCCGGAGCGCCGAGGCGGCGAGCCGGCGCGAGTCGACCTACCACCACCGCAACCAGACGGTCGAGCACGACACCACGGCCGACACCGTGCATGCCTCGCTCGAGGCGCGCCGGGTGCGCGCCGCGCTCACGGCTCTGACCGACGTCCAGCGCGAGGCGATCGAGCTGGCGTACTTCGGCGGCTACACGCACACCGAGGTGGCCGGCCTCCTCGACCTCCCGGTCGGGACCGCGAAAACCAGGATCCGCGACGGTTTGATCCGGCTCCGCGACACGATCGGAGTAGGTCGATGACCGATCACGACGACACCACCCGCGGCACCCAGCCCGACTGGGACAACGCGCACGCGCTGTCGGGGGCCTACGCCATCGACGCGCTCGACGACTTCGAGCGGGTCCGGTTCGAGGCACACCTGCGGGCGTGCCCCGACTGCCGGACCGAGGTGGAGAGCTTCCGCGAGACCTCCGCCGCTCTCGCCTTCGACCCGGTCGAGCCGCCGGTCGGCCTGCGCGCGGACATCCTCGCCGGCATCGAGGCGATCCGCCCGTTGCCGCCGCTCACCGAGCACGGCCGCGACCGGGCGATCCCCGACGACTCCCGTCGCCGCCCCTGGTTCGCCTCGACCGGACCGCTCCTCGTCGCGGCGGCCCTGGTGCTCGCCGCGCTGGTGACCACCGCCTTCCTCCGCCCCTGGGCCGATGACGAACCGCAGCCGTCGCTGACCGCGACCGAGCGGGTCCTCGCAGCCGACGACGCCGAGCCCTATGTCGAGCGGTTCGACGACGGATCCCAGGCCAAGGTGGTGCTCTCGCGGTCCGAGGGGCTCGCCGTCATCCTCACCGAGGACATGGCGCTTGCACCCGAGGGCACGGTCTACGAGCTGTGGCTGCAGAACCCGAACGGGAAGTTCGTGGCTGCCGGGCTGATGCCCGACCAGAGCGACGCGACCCTCGTGTTCGAGGCGGACGCGAGCGAGGCGACCTGGGCCGGGATCACCGTCGAGCCGGACGGCGGCTCGCCACAGCCGACGACCAATCCGATCGCGTCCTTCGACCTCGCGGCGTGAGACTGAGATGACCCACCGACGGCTCGCCGTCGTCGGGTCCGGCGTAGCCGGGCTCACGGCGGCCTACGTGGCATCCCGCACAGCGCAGGTGACGCTCTACGAAGCGGACACCCGGCTCGGCGGCCATGCCGACACGCACCTGGTCGCTGACCCGGCCACCGGCCGGGAGCTGGCGATCGACACCGGCTTCATCGTGCACAACCAGCGGACCTATCCGGTCCTGCTGCGCCTGTTCGCCGAGCTCGGGGTCGCCACCCAGGAGTCCGAGATGTCGATGTCGACCAGCGACCAGGGCACCGGGCTGGAGTGGGCCGGCGCGCTCGGGCCGCGCGGCCTGTTCCCGACCGGTGCGAACCTCCACGACCCCCGCTACCTGCGGATGCTCGCGGAGATCCCGCGCTTCCACCGCCGCGCGCGCCGGCTCCTCGGCCTCGGTGCGGGCGGTGGGCAGGTCCCGCCCGACCTGACCCTCGGCGACTTCCTCGACCGGGGCCGGTTCACGCCCTACTTCCGCCGGCACTTCGCCGAGCCCCTCGTCGCGGCCGTCTGGTCGTGCGACCCCGCCGTCGCGGCCGACTACCCGGCGGCGTACCTCTTCACCTTCCTCCATCACCACGGCATGCTCGGCGTCTTCGGGTCGCCGACCTGGCGCACGGTGGCCGGCGGCTCGCGGACGTACGTCGACCGGGTCGCCGCCGCCATCGCGGCGTCCGGCGGCGAGGTCCGCCTGGCCGCGCCGGTCGTCTCGGTCACCGAGGCCGGCGACGGGGTCCGGGTGCGGACCGACACCGGAGCGGAGCAGTACGACGCGGTCGTGGTCGCCACCCACCCGCACCAGGCGCTCGGCATCCTCGGCCGGCCGACTGCCGTGCAGCGCGACGTCCTCGCCGCGATCCCCTACTCCGCCAACACGGCGCTGCTGCACACCGACACCCGGGTGCTGCCTAACGCGCGCAACGCCTGGGCGTCGTGGAACTTCCGCCGCCCTCTCGCCGACGCGAGCCCGGTGCAGGTCACCTACGACCTCACCCGGCTCCAGCGGCTGCCCACGCCGACCCGCTACCTGGTCACCCTCGGCGGTGAGCAGGTCGTCGACCCGGCCACGGTGCTCGCCCGCCGGGACTACGAGCACCCGCTCTACACGCCGACCTCGGTCGCCGCCCGCGACCGGCTCCCCGAGATCGACACCGCTCGGATCGCCTTCGCCGGCGCCTACCACGGCTGGGGGTTCCACGAGGACGGTGCGCGATCGGGGCTGGCCGCGGTGGAGCGGCTGGGGCTGCGGTGGGAGCCGGCCGGCCTACGTTTGGTCCCCAACGACATGCATTTCGCCGAAAACCATGTCGTTTGGTCCCAAACCGCAACCCCAACCCCCTACGCCACCACCATCACCCACACCCGCCGCCACCCGATCCGCCGCACCTTCCAGCACCGGTCGCACCTGTGGGTCGTCGACCTCGACGGTCTTCCCGACCACGGCCGGCTCGGCCGGCTCGGGTGGCTCCGAGGACGGTTCGCTGCTCGCGACCACTTCACCGGCGACGCCGCGACCGTCCGGCAGGGTCTCGACAGCTTCCTCGCCGGCCACGGCATCGACCTGCGCGGTGGCCGGGCGGTCATGGCGGCGCACCCACGCGCTCTCGGCCACTGCTTCAACCCGATCAGCGTGTTCTGGTGCTGGCGCGACCAGCAGGCGGCCGGACCTCCGGACGCGACCGTCGTCGAGGTCCACAACACCTACGGCGACCGCCATGCCTACCTGGTCCCGACCGACCGGCACGGGGCCGGACGGGTCGACAAGGTGATGTACGTGTCGCCGTTCCACGGCACCGACGGGCACTACCGCGTGATCGCGCCTCCTCCCGATCCCACCACCGGCCGGTTGTCGGTCTCAGTCACGCTGCACACCGACGACGGCGCGCGGTTCACCGCCGCCGTGGCCGGCGACCCGGCGGCGCGCGCCCCGGCCGTTCCCCTGGCCGCCCTGCGCGGTGCGCTGCTCATCCGGATGCACGGCATCGCGCTCTGGCTGCACCGGCTGCCTGTGCAGCGGCGGCCTGAGCATCCGCCCACCATCCAGTCCCACCCCACATCCGACGCCCTGACGGAAGGTGCCCGATGACCCTGACCCAGAACCGCCAGCAGATCAGGAGCTGGCCGGACCTCGACTCCTCGCCCGACGCCCGCCTGGGCGCGCGGATCGCCCGCCGGCTGTTCCGGTCGGCGGTCGGCAGGCTCGACGTCACGGTGCACATCGCGGCGACCGGCTCCGCGCCGGCCGAGACGATCGGCCGGGGAGGTCCGGCGATCCACGTGCACCGTCCGGACGAGATGTTTGCGCGGATCGCCCGCGACCAGCTGATCGGCTTCGGGGAGTCGTACCTGACCGGCGCGTGGGGGGAGGGGCCGGACGGCCCCAGCCCCGCACTCGGCGACTTCCTCACCGTGCTCGCCCGCGACCTGACCAACCTGGTGCCGCAGCCGCTGCAGTGGCTCCGGTCGCTGGTCGTCACCCGCATCCCTCACTCGCACCGGGGCACGCGCGACAACACCCGCACCAACGTCGCCCACCACTACGACCTCTCCAACGACCTGTTCGCTCTGTTCCTCGACCCGACGCTGTCCTACTCGGCCGCGTTGTTCGACGACCCGGCCACGGCGACCGCCAGCGACCTGGTCGCGGCCCAGCAACGCAAGATCGACCGGCTCCTCGACCAGGCCGGCGTCGGTGAGGGGACCCGGCTGCTCGAGATCGGCACCGGCTGGGGCGAGCTGGCGATCCGGGCCGCGGACCGCGGCGCCAGCGTCCACACCATCACGCTCTCGATCGAGCAGCTCATGCTGGCCCGCGAGCGGATCGCGGCCGCCGGCCACACCGACCGGGTCACCGTCGAGCTGTGCGACTACCGGGCGCTGCTCGAGACGCCCGGGACAGAGGCGGCGTACGACGCCGTCGTGTCGGTCGAGATGATCGAAGCCGTCGGGTGGGAGTACTGGCCGGCGTACTTCCGCACCCTCGACCACGTGCTGGCGCCGGGCGGACGGGTCGCGCTCCAGGCGATCACGATGCCGCACGACCGGATGCTGGCGACCCGGGGCACCCACACGTTCATCACCAAGTACATCTTCCCCGGCGGTGCGCTGCCGTCGGTGCGGGCGATCGACGAGACGGCCGCTCAGCACACGTCGTTGCGGGTGGTCGACCAGCTGTCCCTCGGCGCGCACTACGCAACGACCCTGCGGCTGTGGAACGACAAGTTCCTCGCGTCGGGTCGCGACGTCGAGGATCTCGGCTTCGACGAGACCTTCCGACGGATGTGGCACTTCTACCTGGAGTACAGCAGAGCCGGGTTCGCGTCGGGCTACATCGACGACCACCAGATCACGCTCGCCCGGGAGGCACGATGACCGCCGTCGCCACCCGGCTCGAGGCCGCGCTGGCTCCGTTCGTCGGCGGTGACCTGCCGGTGCGGCTGGTCGCCTGGGACGGCTCCACCGCGGGTCCCGCCGATGCTCCGTGCGTCGAGCTCCGCTCCCCCGACGCGCTGCGCCGGCTGCTGTGGCAGCCCGGCGAGCTCGGCGCGGCCCAGGCCTACGTGACCGGCGAGCTCGACGTACCCGGCGATCTCGACGCAGCGCTCACCCACGCCTTCACCGTGGCCCGCGAGCGCGACCTGCACCAGGACGCCCGGCTGCGGCTCCGCGCGCTGGCGGGGGCCGTCCGCACCGCGGTCGGGCTCGGCGTGGTCGGCCGCGCGCCGCGGCCGCCCGCCACCCAGGCCCGGGTCCGCGGCCGGCTGCACACCCGCGAGCGCGACCGCCGGGCGATCAGCCACCATTACGACCTGTCGACGGACTTCTACTCGCTGATCCTCGATCCCTCGATGGCCTACTCCTGCGGCTACCACCGCGATCCGTCGGTCTCGCTCGCGGAGGCCCAGCACGCCAAGCTGTCGCTGGTCTGCAGAAAGCTCGCGCTGGAGCCCGGGATGCGGCTGCTGGACGTCGGCTGCGGCTGGGGCTCACTGTCTCTGCACGCCGCCGAGCACTTCGGCGTCCGCGTCGTCGGTGTGACGATCTCCCAGGAGCAGCGCCGCTTCGCCGAGGCCGCGGCCCGCCGCCGCGGGGTAGACCACCTGGTCGAGATCCGGCTCTGCGACTACCGCGACGCCGTGCCCCTCCCCGGTGCTGAGTACGACGCCGTCGCCTCGATCGAGATGGGAGAGCACGTCGGCGAGCGCAACTACCCGACGTACGCCGGCGTGCTCCGCGCCGCCGTCCGCCCCGGTGGGCGGGTGCTGGTCCAGCAGATGTCCCGGTCCGGGCCGTGGCCCGGCGGCGGGCCGTTCATCGAGTCGTTCATCGCGCCGGACATGCACATGCGGCCGGTCGGCGAGACCGTCGCCATGCTGGAGGGCGCCGGCCTCGAGGTTCGCGACGTGCACGCGTTGCGCGAGCACTACGTGCAGACGGTGGCCGGCTGGCTCGAGCGTTTCGAGAGCAACCGCGAGCAGCTCGCCGCGCTCGTCGGCGAGGAGATGGTCCGCGTGTGGCGGCTCTACCTGGTCGGCGGGTCGATGGCGTTCCGCGACGGCCGGATGGGCGTCGACCAGATCCTGATGGTGCGCCCCGGTGCACCGCACGGCCTCGACCCGGAGCGGTCGTGGTGACCGCCGTCCTCGTCGCCCTCGCCGCGGTCGCGGTGGTCGCGGTCGCCGCGATGACGGTGACCGCGCTGGTCGCGCAACGACAGGGCCGCGTCGTCGTGGTCGACGTGGCGTGGGGCGTGGCCCTGACCTTGGCGGCGGCTGCGGCCGCGGTCGTGGGGACAGCACTCGACGAGGGGACGCCCTGGCGGGCGTGGGTGCTGGTCGCGGCAGTCGGGGTCTGGGGGCTCCGGCTGTCGTGGCACATCCATCAGCGCAACGGCGGCGGCGAGGACCCGCGCTACGAGCGTCTCCTCGGCGGACCGCTCGACGAGGTGGGCCTGGGCGTCGCCGTCCGCAAGGTGTTCGCGATCCAGGGAGCAGCGGTCTGCCTGGTGGCTCTCCCGGTCACCATCGGGGCCGTCACGGACGTCGGGCGGCCCCCGCTGGTGGTGGCCGGGCTCGCTCTGTGGGTGGTCGGCTTGGTCTTCGAGGCAGTCGGCGACGCGCAGCTGGCGGCCTACCGGCGACAGCCCCGAGACGAACGGCCACCGGTCCTCGACACCGGTCTCTGGCGGTTCACCCGCCACCCCAACTACTTCGGCGACTCCTGCGTCTGGTGGGGGATCTGGCTCGCCGGCGGCATGGCGACCGGTTGGATCGCCGGTCTCACGACCGTGGTCGCTCCGCTTGCCATGACCTACTTCCTGGTGTTCGCCACCGGCGCCCGGCTGCTCGAGCAGAGCATGATGCAGCGGCCGGCGTACCGCGAGTACGCCCGGCGTACGTCGATGTTCGTGCCGCTGCCACCTCGGCGTTCGGCCCGGTCCACCTCGGCCCCTACCCTCGACGAGTGACCTCCTCGAGCGACGAGATCCTCCGGCTGGCGTCGGCCGACAACTTCCGCGACGTCGCCGGCCCCGGCTATCCGACGTCCGACGGCGCGCGGGTCCGGCGAGGTGTGTTCTTCCGCTCCAACGAGCTCCGGCTCAACCAGGCCGACAACGACGCGCTGGCCGGGCTCGGGCTGCGCGCCGTGCTCGACCTGCGGTCGCAGCTCGAGATCGAGCGCCACCCCGACGTCGAGGTCCCGGGTGCCGCCTGGCACCACTTCGACGTCTCGGGCATCCCGATGGGCGAGGTCGGCGAGCTCCGCGACCGGGAGAGCGCGGTCGAGCTGATGGACCGTGTCTACCGCGGCTTCGTCGACAGCGAGGCGGCGAGAGAGGAGTTCGGCAAGCTCTTCCGCCAGCTCGCGACCGGCGGCCCCCAGCTCTTCCACTGCACCGCCGGTAAGGACCGCACCGGATGGGCGGCGGCCCTGCTGCTGCACATCGCCGGCGTCGACGACCCGACGATCGAGAGTGACTACCTGCTGACCAACGCCCTGACCGGCGAGAGTCGTGCCCGGGTCGAGGCGGAGATCAGCGAGGCCCTCGGCGCCGGTCACCTCGCTGCCTTCGAGCCGACCCTGGTGGCCGACACCGAGTACCTGCGGGCGGGCTACGACGCCATTCGCCAGAAGTACGGCGACCGCACGGCCTACCTTCGCGAGGGTCTCGACCTCGATGAGGCCACTGTCACGACCCTCCGGGATCTGCTCCGCGAGGCGCCCTGAACGGCTTCGTGTCTTCCTCCTCGCCAGGCAGCGGCGGGGAGGCCGGGATCCGCTGCGTGATGATCTCCTCGGTGCGGGGGTCGAGCACGATCTCGACGCTGTCGCCCTCGCGGCCGTCGAACCGCACCGACACGGTCTCGAAGCCCTTGTGGCGCTGGCTCTGCGCGTACATCGCATACGCCTTGCGGTCGGCGTCGGTGAGGTCGACCTGGTCGGTGAACGGCGTGAGCAGCGCGCGTGGCCACAGCTTCTCGGCGAGCACGACGTTGACCTCGATGCCGAGTACGCCCATGATCGCGCCGATGTAGAGCAGCCCGAACAGGCCGAGGACGATGCCGAAGGTCGCCGTCATCTCGCTCGTCGCGTCGGTGACGCGGGCGACGTACCAGGTGCCGAGCCACTGCAGGAACTGCCACAGGATCGCGATCGTGAAGCCGCCGGGTGCCGCCCGGGCGATGTCGTGGTTGATCGCCTTCGCTGCGGCGATCCGGAGCAGGATCGTCATGACGGTGCCGAGGATGAGGACCGTCACCAACCGGACCAGCCACTTGAACCACTCGTCGTCCTTGATCGAGCCGACCAGCTCGGTCTCGGTGAGCACTGCCGAGAGCACGAAGACGCCGAGGATCATGCTGCCGGCCGTAGCCAGCAGGAAGAGGCTGGTGACCCGGGTCAGCACCGGATGCGGCCGGATGTTGCGCGGCACCGCCCAGGCGGCGGCCTGGACGTTCTGAAGGGAGAGACCGAGGCCGACCGCACCGTAAAGGGCACCCAGTGAACCGAAGACGATGCCGCCGGCCGAACCCTTCAGTCCGCCCGTCTTGCCGATCTCGCCGCCGATGATCGGGAACTGCGCGAGCGCCGAGTTCAGCACTCGCGTCTCGAGCTCGGGATATCCCTGCAGCACGAAGCCGAGGGTCGACGTGGCGAGCAGCAGCAGCGGGAAGATCGCGAGGAACGCGTAGAACGTCAGCACCGCGGCCAGGTAGTTGCCCTGGTCGTCGAAGTACTTGTAGATGACCGCCAGCGGGACCCCGAGGACCGGGACCCGGCGCTGGGTGCGGTCGATGCCGGACGCAACCCCCATGGTGCAAGGGTATCCGTGCCGTCGTGTCAGGCCGTGGCTCTCAGGCCCCGGGGCCGAACACCATGTCGTCGGGGAGGTCGACGCCGAGCTGGACGAGCTCGTCCTTGAGGATCAGGGTCACCTGCCGACTGAGCCGGTCGACGACCTCCTCCTGGGTCTCGTCCACATGGTCGAGCCACCAGATGATGCCGGCGTCGACCATGCCGATGATGCCGGCCAGCACGCCGTCGGGCGCCTTGGGGACCAGGTCGGTCGGCTGCAGGTAGGCGGCCATCGCGGAGATCAGCTCGTCGAGGAACCGGCTGCGGCCCATCCGGGCCTGGTGCAGAGACTTGGTCTGCTTCTGCGCGGCGACGAAGCGGTAGAGATTGGGGTGCTGCGTGGCCCACCCGACGATGGATGCGGTGATGCCGCACACGATCTCGTACGGCGTACCGCGGCGGGTCAGGTGCGGTCGGACCTGCTCCAGGAGGTCGGCCGAGGCTTTCCGCGCGACGTCGAGGTCGAGCTGCTTCTTGCTCTCCACGTAGCGGTAGGCGTGCGGCCGCGGGATGCCCGCACGCTCGGCGATCTGGGCCATGCCGACGCCGGGGCCCTCCTCGTCGATCGCGGCAGCGGCAGCGTCGATGAGCTCGCTGCGCCGGCCCGGATCGTCGCCCACCTTGCGGATCCGGCGCGCGACGGTCGAGTCGACCCACCTCGCGACATCCACCATGGGGTTCACAATAACTGGGTACACGTCGTACCCTGTGTCTGGTACACCCTGTACCAGACACCCTTTCAGGAGGAATCCCACCGATGCCTGCACGCCGCTCGCCCTGGATGAACTCCGCCGACGGCTCCCCCAACAGGGACCTCGACGACCTCCGCGACCTCGCCCGCACCTTCTGCGAGAAGGAGATCAAGCCGAACGCCGAGAGGTTCATCGAGAACAAGCAGGTCGACCGCGAGCTGTGGACCCGCGCCGGTGAGCTCGGTCTGCTCTGCCTCTCGATCCCCGAGGAGTACGGCGGCGGGGGCGGCACCTTCGCCCACGAGGCGGTCATCATCGAGGAGCAGGCCTACGTCGGCGACAGCTCCTGGGGCGCCTCCCTGCACAGCGGGATCGTCGCCCACTACATCCTCGAGTACGGCACCGAGGAGCAGAAGCAGGAGTGGCTGCCCAAGCTCGCCAGTGGCGAGGCCGTCGGTGCGATCGCGATGACCGAGCCGGGCACCGGCTCGGACCTGCAGAGCGTCAAGACCAAGGCGATCCGTGAAGGGGACGAGTACGTCATCAACGGCTCCAAGACCTTCATCACCAACGGCGCCCAGGCCGACGTCGTGATCACGGTCGCGAAGACCAATCCGGGCGAGGCCGCGTCCGGCATCTCGCTGATCATCGTGCCGACCAACGCGCCGGGCTTCTCCCGCGGCCGGGTGCTCGACAAGATCGGCATGAAGGGCCAAGACACCGCAGAGCTGTCCTTCGAGGACGTCCGCGTCCCCGTCGCCAACCTGCTCGGCACCGAGGAGGGCCAGGGCTTCGTCCAGCTGATGCAGCAGCTCCCCCAGGAGCGGCTCATCGTCGCCGTCTCCAACGCCGCCGCGATGGAGATCATCCTCGACGAGACCCTGCGCTACGTGCACGACCGCGAGGCGTTCGGTCGGCCGATCTGGGGTTTCCAGAACACCAAGTTCAAGCTGGCCGAGGTCGCGACCGAGGCCCGGGTCGCCCGGTCGTTCGTCGACGAGTGCATCGAGCTGCACATCAAGGGCGAGCTCGACATCCCGACCGTCGCGATGGCCAAGCTGTGGTGCTCGGAGCGGGCGCAGAAGGTCGCCGACATCTGCCTCCAGCTCCACGGCGGCTACGGCTACATGAACGAGTACCCGATCGCCCGCGCCTGGGCCGACCTCCGCGTCTCCCAGATCTACGCCGGCACCTCGGAGATCATGAAGGAGATCATCAGCCGGTCGCTGCCCGCGCCGGCCTGATCCCCGACGTCGGGTTTCACCGTTTTCCTGCGGGTTGGAACCGAACCTGAAATCGTCACTTTTCTGGCCCCCGCTCCCCGGGCGTCGCACGAACGGAGACGTCGATGTCGATACGCGCCTTTGCCGTCGCAGTGCTGTGTGCTGTCGGACTTGCTGTCAGCGGGCCGCCCCCGGTGGCGGTCGCCGACGACAGCGGTGCGTCGGCCGCGTCGCGGCCGGCTGGCACGGTCTTCGCCGACATCGACTCAGGAGCGTTCCACAGCTGCGGGGTGACGGCCGACGGTTCGGCGACGTGCTGGGGTCTCAACACCTCCCACGAGAACGAGCCGCCGGTCGCGACATGGACCACCGTCGCGGCCGGGGGCCTCTCGTCCGGCTTCAGCTGCGGCATCAAGACCGACGGCACCCTGGCCTGCTGGGGGAAGAACGGGTCGGGTGAGGCCAACCCGCCCAGCGGGACGTTCACCGCGATCACGGCCGGCCGCGAGCACGCGTGCGGCCTCAGGGGCTCCGGAGAGGTGACCTGCTGGGGAAGCAACGTCTACGGGCAGGCGGCTGCACCCTCCGGCAGGTTCGTCGCGGTCAACGCTGCCAGCATCGCCACCTGCGGGATCAGGACCAACGGCCGTCTGGCGTGCTGGGGCGACAACACCTACGGCGAGGCCGCGGCGCCGGCCGGCAAGTTCGCCGCCCTCAGCGCGGACTCCGGCGGTGAGCACGTCTGTGGCATCCGCAGCGGCGGCACGCTGGCCTGCTGGGGCCAGAACAGCGACGGCCAGGCGACCCCGCCGGCCGGCCGGTTCACGGAGGTGTCCGTCGGCAGCAGTCACAC
This sequence comes from uncultured Actinomycetota bacterium, assembly GCA_963766035.1. Lineage (GTDB taxonomy): Bacteria > Actinomycetota > Actinomycetes > Propionibacteriales > Nocardioidaceae > Nocardioides. The sequence goes on from CAVXYP010000002.1 coordinate 126,830, forward strand.
CTGTGCGCTGCGCGGGGACGGCACGGCCGCGTGCTGGGGCTACGCCTGCTGCGGACAGACCGTGCCCCTGACCGGCCAATTCATCGCGCTCAGCAGCGGGACGTCCCACACCTGCGGCGTCCGCCCCGAGGGGTTCCCCGCGTGCTGGGGCACCGACACCTTCGGGGCGAGCTCGCCGCCGTCGTTCGGTTTCGGGGTTCCGGTCGTCTCCGCCGGGCAGAACTCCTCCTGCTCCCTCGTCGGGGGCACGAAGATCAAGTGCTGGGGAGCGGCCAGCGACCCCGTGACGACCGGCGAGCCCCGCGGGGTCTTCACCGCACTGTCCAACGGTGGCGGTCACGCGTGCGCTGTGAAGGACAACGGCCCCGTCTACTGCTGGGGCGACAACACCCACGGCGAGGCGACGCCGCCCACGTACGGCGTCGTCGCGCTGAGCGCCGGCGGTGACCACACGTGCGCGATCCGCACGACGGCTGCGCTGGCGTGCTGGGGTGACAACAGCGTCGGGCAGACGACGGTTCCGACCGGCGCCTACCTGAGCCTCTCGGCCGGTGGCCAGCACACCTGCGCCCTCCGCACCGACCGCACGCTGGCCTGCTGGGGAGCCAACGAGAGCGGCCAGTCGAGCCCGCCCACCGGCACCTTCAACCGGGTCAGCGCGGGGTCGCACCACTCCTGCGGGATCCGCACCAACGGCACCCTGACCTGCTGGGGAGCGAACGGGAGTGGTCAGACCAATGCCCCGGGTGGCAGCTACGTCGACGTCTCAGCAGGAGGCGACCACAGCTGCGCGGTCCGCATCGACGGATTCCGCACCTGTTGGGGCGCCAACGCCTTCGGCGAGTCGAACCCACCGTCGGGAACCTTCCGGTCGGTCTCAGCCGGCAACGACCACACCTGCGGCGTCAGGACCAACGCCACGGTCGCCTGCTGGGGCAAGAACGACGTCGGCCAGTCCACCCCACCTGGCTAGGGGTCCCGACTTCGATCATTCGGCTGCGGAACCGTTATCTGACGTGGAACGGTGGCCAGGACTCCCCGCTCCCCGGGAGCCGTTGCGTCCACCGCTGGAGACCTCCATGTTCGCATCGCGCATTGGTCCGAACCGTCCCCGCCGCTTGATCGGCGCCTCGCTGGTCGCGCTCGTCGTACTGCTCACGGCGTTGGCCGCGGCCCTCGCCGGCTTGCCGTCCTCCCCGGCCCGCGCCGGCGAAGGCACGCGACCGACAGCCCGGCCCGCCGAGGCGATCGTCGCCAGCATCGACAGCGGCGACTCGAGCACGTGTGGCATCCGGTCGGACGGGCGCCTCGCGTGCTGGGGTTTCGAGGGCGGGATCGTGACCGGCGCACCGACCGGAACCTTCACCAGCGTTTCGGTCGGCGAGAACACAGCATGCGGCATCCGGTCGTACGGCGACCTGACCTGTTGGGGGAGCTCGCTCGACGTACCCGGCGGTGAGCCGATGCCCACGTCCGGGAAGTTCGTCGGCGTCTCGGTCGGCTTTGACCATGCGTGTGCCATCCGCACCAACGGCAACGTCGACTGCTGGGGAGACAACACCCAGCTCGAGGCACAGGATCAGACCGGGAGGTACGTCGCCATCGCCGCCGGCTGGGACTACACCTGCGGGATGGGCACCGACGCGAAGCTCGGCTGCTGGGGCACCGACGCCGACATCACGGCCGTGCCCTCCGGCAAGTTCAGCGCGATCAGCGCCGGCAACCTGCACGCCTGCGCGATCCGCAACGGCGGCACGGTGGCGTGCTGGGGCTTCGACAGCGTGGGCCAGGCGACCCCTCCCTCAGGCAGATTCATTGCCATCAGCGCCGGGTCCGAACACACCTGCGGGATCCGGGTCGGCGGCACGCTCGCCTGCTGGGGCTACGACTTCGACGGACAGTCGTCACCGCCGAGCGGCCGTTTCACCGCCGTCTCCACCGGCTTCTTCGGCGGTGACTACTCGTGCGGTGTCCGGACCAACGGCGTCGCGGAGTGCTGGGGCGACACCGAGGGCACCCCGCCAGCCGGTGCGAAGTACCACGCGCCCGCGGCCGCTGCCGGAGGAGACACCAGCTGCGCACTCGGCGGCACGGGCGCCGTCGGCTGCTGGGGCGCAGCGGCCGACCCGGTAGTGTCCGGTGAGCCGACCGGCTCGTTCGCAGCGTTGACCGTCGGAGACGGCCACGCGTGCGCGCTCGCCCATACCGCGGCCATCTCGTGCTGGGGCACCAACACCAGCGGGGAGGCAACGGCCCCGTCGGGGTCGTTCCTGAGCGTGAGCGCCGGCGGGGACCACAGCTGCGGGATCCGATCCACCAACGTGCTGGCGTGCTGGGGCAACAACAGCAGCGGCCAGACAACCCCGCCGACCACCGCGATCTGGTCCGCCGTCTCCGCCGGCGGCAACCACACCTGCGCCTTGACGGTCAACCACGGCATCACCTGCTGGGGCGCCAACAGCAAGGGGCAGGCAACGGCGCCGAGCGGCAGCTACGTCGAGACCAGCGCCGGCTACCGGCACAACTGCGCTATCGCCAACACCAGCACGCTCACGTGCTGGGGTGACAACGCCGCCGGACAGAGCACCCCACCCTCCGGGTCCTTCGTCGGTGTCTCGGCCGGCGGCGACCACAGCTGCGCCATCGGGATCAACGGCACCGTCGCCTGCTGGGGCGCCAACGGCTTCGGCGAGGCGAGCCCGCCCACCGGACAGTTCCGGTCGGTCACCGCCGGTGACGAACACACCTGCGGCGTCCGCATCACCGGCGCCCTCGCCTGCTGGGGCAAGAACGACGTCGGCCAGTCCACGCCGCCGTTCTGACGACTCCGCCCAGAGGACCGGGCGCGGTCAGGACTTTCGGCCGTTCCGCTGCGCGCGGGAACCGACCCTGACACGGTGGTCCGGTGCCGGAGTCATCACCACCCCGTGGTCGTCGTACGCCGGGGAAGATCCTGGCGCTGTTGACGCTGGTCACGGGATTGCTGGTCGCCCTGGGCTCCGCGCCCGGGTGGGCCACCGGCGACGGCGACTCCACAGCGACGGCACCGGTGGAGACCGTCAGCGCCGCCATCGAAGCCGGCGAGAGGCACGCCTGCGGGATCCGTACGGCGGGGACGATCTACTGCTGGGGCGCGAACGACAGCGGGCAGGGAGCAGCGCCCGCCGGGACGTTCACCTCCGTCAGCACGGGCGCCGGGTCCTGCGCGATCCGCAACAGCGGGAGCATCTCCTGCTGGGGCGGCCTCGTCTCCGCCCCGCCGGCCGGGACCTTCGTCGCCATCAGCCTCGGCCTCGACCACGCGTGCGCGATCAAGACGAGCGGCGCGGTCGCCTGCTGGGGCGGCAACGCGGCCGGGCAGAGCAGCCCTCCGTCGGGCAAGTTCACCGCGGTCTCGGCCGGTGACTTCTTCACCTGCGGCGTTCGCAGCGGGGGGCTGCTCGCCTGCTGGGGCGCCGGTGCCGACGGGCAGGCCACACCCCCTACCGGAAAGTTCACCTCCGTCGCCGCGGGTGGCCGCCACGGGTGCGGCGTCCGTAGCGGCGGGTTGCTCGCCTGCTGGGGCAACAACGGCAGCCAGGAAGCGACCCCGCCGACCGGCCGGTTCACCGCCGTCAGCGCGGGCGCCAACCATTCCTGCGGGGTCCGGGTCGGTGGCGCGGTCGCCTGCTGGGGAGCCAACAACCAAGGCCAGCGGGCAGCGCCCTCCGGGAAGTTCACCGTCGTCACCACGGGCACCGAGTTCTCGTGCGGCGTCCGCGTCACCGGTGCTGCCGCGTGCTGGGGGTCGAACGAGGACCTCCAGTCGAGACCGCCAGCGGCGGAGCGGTTCAGCGGCCCGACTTCGTCGGCGGGCACCGACTCGTCCTGCTCCCTGGCACGCGACGGCATCGCCGACTGCTGGGGAGCGGCGGCGGATCCGGTCGTCGCGGGTACGCCGACCGGGACCTTCGGTTCGGTCAGCAATGGTGGCGGCCATGCCTGCGCGGTCACCTTCTCCGCAGCTGTGTCCTGCTGGGGCTCGAACACCAACGGGGAAGCCACACCGCCCCCGGGGTCGTACCTCGCCGTCTCCGCCGGCGGTGACCACACCTGTGCGATCAGGTCCGACTCCACGCTCGTGTGCTGGGGAGCCGGCGGCAAGGGTCGTACGACGCCCCCGCCGACCGCCGACTGGGCTGCGATCAGCGCCGGAGGCAGCCACGCGTGCGCCCTGTCCGCAGGCGACACCATCACGTGTTGGGGCGCCAACGGCAGCGGCCAGGCCGCGGCACCGACCGGGACCTTCAACCAGGTCAGCGCCGGCGCCAACCACACCTGCGCCCTGCAGAGCAACGGCAGCCTGACCTGCTGGGGCGCCAACGGCGGCGGTCAGACCAACGCCCCCACCGGCTCCTTCATCGCGGTCTCCGCCGGCGGCAGCCACTCGTGCGCGATCCGCGGCACCGGCGACCTCGCCTGCTGGGGCGCCAACACCCGCGGCCAGGCCACTCCCCCATCGGGGACATTCCGTTCGGTCACCGCCGGCACCAACCACACCTGCGGAGTCCGGGCCGACGGCACCATCGCCTGCTGGGGCAAGAACAACGTCGGCCAGTCCACGCCGCCCAGCTAGCGATCCTCGCCCGGCCCACCGACTTCCGGCGTTTTCCTGCGGGGCCGGTATCAAAGGTGGAACCGTTGCCGGGACTTCCCGCTCCCGGGCGTCGTGCGCACAACCGCTGGAGGCTCTCGTGTCCGCAGCACCGCTCTCTGGTTCACGTCCTTCTCGCCGGATGGCCGGCGTCACGCTCGTGACGCTGGTCGTGGCGCTGGTGGCCATCGTCGGATCACCCCCCGGCCCCGCCGACGCCGACCCAGCGCTCACCGCGCTCACTCCCGAGACCGCGGTGGGGAGCCTCGACTCCGGGCCCGTGCACACCTGCGGGGTCCGCGACGACGGGGAGGTGATCTGCTGGGGCGACAACACCCTCGGCGAGTCCACCGCGCCCGCTGGCGCCTTCCGGACGGTCAGCACCGGCATGGAGTTCACCTGCGGCATCCGGAGCGACGGCACGCTGTCCTGCTGGGGCAGCAACGCCGCCGGCAAGGCCACACCACTGGCCGGGCGGTACACGGCCGTCAGTGCCGGTACCGACCATGCATGTGCCATCCGGAGCGACGGCGTGCTGGCCTGCTGGGGCAGCAACGCCCTCGGACAGACCACCACACCGACCGGCCGCTTCGTCGCGGTCAGCGCGGGTGCCGACCACAACTGCGCCATCCGCAGCGGCGGGCTGGTCGCCTGTTGGGGCTCGAACGCCAATGGCCGGGCCACCCCGCCGACCGGCAAGTTCGTCGCGATCGCTGCCGGCGACTCCCACACCTGCGGCATCCGCAGCGGCGGGGCGCTTGCCTGCTGGGGCCTGAACAGTGACGGACAGACTTCGGCGCTCACCGGCCGGTTCACCGCAGTCAGCGCGGGCATGAACCATTCCTGCGGTGTCCGCGTCGGTGGCGCTGTCACCTGCTGGGGCGCGAACGGCTTCGGACAGGGCAACCCGTCCAGCGGCACGTACGGCGCCGTCACCGCGGGCGGCTACTTCACCTGCGCCATCCACACCGACGGCACCCTCGCCTGCTGGGGGCTGTCCAACCACGGACAGCTCGGCTTCCCGATCGGGTGGACGTTCAACAGCGCCACGCTGTCCCTCGGCTTCGAGTCCTCGTGCGTGCTCCCGCCCAGCGGCGTCGTCGACTGCTGGGGCGCGGCCGCTGACCCGGTCGTGGCCAACGCACCCACCGGCATCGTCACCGCCCTCAGCAACGGCTCCGGTCACGCATGCGCGATCAAGACCACCGGCGCCGTCAAGTGCTGGGGCGCCAACGCGTCCGGCAAGGCGACCCCGCCGTCCGGGTCGTTCCTGTCCGTCAGCGCGGGCGCTGGTCACACGTGCGGCATCCGCTCCACCTACCTGCTCGCGTGCTGGGGCGACAACTCGCTCGGCCAGGCCACGGCGCCGACCACCGCCAACTGGGCTGCCGTCAGCGCCGGCGGCTCGCACACCTGTGCACTGTCGACCGCGGACGCACTCACCTGCTGGGGCTTCAGCGCGAACGGCCGGACGACTCCGCCCACCGGCAGCTTCAACCAGGTGAGCGCCGGCTCCAACTTCAGCTGCGCCATCCGCAACACCGGCGCCCTGGCCTGCTGGGGCGCCAACAACGCCGGTCAGGCGACCCCGCCGACGGGGTCCTACCTCAGCGTCTCGGCCGGCGTCGAGTTCGCCTGCGCCGTCCGCGTCGACGGCTACCGGCTGTGCTGGGGGGCGCCGACGTTCGGCAAGACGACCCCACCCCCCGGGTCCTTCCGGTCGATCGCGGTCGGCAGCGACCACAGCTGCGGCGTACGTCCCGACGGCACCATCGCCTGCTGGGGCAAGAACAACGTCGGCCAGGCCACTCCGCCCAGCTAGCCAGTCGACCCATCGAGGAGATGCGCATGTCGACCCTCCGCAGCATCGTCGTCGCGCTGGTCGCGGCAGTCGCCCTCGGGGTCGGCTCGCCGACCAGCCCGGCGGTCGCGGGTGACGGCGACCCGTTAGCCGGCGCACCCACCGAGGCCACCATCGCCAGCCTCGAGGCTGGGATCCTCCACGTGTGCGGCCTACGCACCGACGGAACCGTCGTCTGTTGGGGCTGGAACGACTTCGGCCAGACGAGCGCGCCCAGCGGGACCTTCACGAGCGTGGCCGCCGGCTACCGCTTCTCGTGCGGGATCCGCAGCACGGGCGCCGTTGCCTGCTGGGGCACCAACACGTTCAACGAGAGCACCCCGCCGAGTGGGGCGTTCGCTGCCATCAGCTCCGGCGACAAGCACAGCTGCGCCATCCGCAGTGCGGGCACTCTCGCGTGCTGGGGCCAGGGTCTGGACGGCGAGACGACGCCGCCGACCGGGAAGTTCACCGCGGTCACCACCGGCAAGGGGTTCAGCTGCGGCATCCGCAGTGGCGGGCTGCTCGCCTGCTGGGGTTCCTCCACGAACGGCAAGACCACACCCCCGACGGGCAAGTTCGTCGACGTGGCCGCTGGCGGCGACCACGCCTGCGGCATCCGCAGCGGCGGTCTCGTCGCGTGCTGGGGCAGCAGCTCCGACGGGCAGACGTCACCCCCGAGCGGCAGGTTCACCTCCGTCAACGCCGGCACCTATCAGACCTGTGGGATCCGGGTCGGCGGGACTCTCGACTGCTGGGGCGACTTCGTCGGGTCGAACGCGCCTGCCACCGGCCGGTTCACCACCGTGACCGCGGGCCAGGAGTTCGGGTGCGCGATCAGCACCAGTGGAGCCCCGGTGTGCTGGGGATCGAACGACTCGGGACAGACCACAGTGCCGGGCTCGGATCGGTTCAACATGCCGGCGCTGTCGGCGGGCACTGACTCCACCTGTGGCATCGCCGGGGACAGCGTCCTGGACTGCTGGGGCGCGCCAGCCGACCCGGTGGTTGCGAACGCGCCGACCGGTACCTTCAGCTCGCTCAGTGACGGCGCCGGCCACGCGTGTGCGATCAGGCTGACTGCCGCGCTGGCCTGTTGGGCCGCCAACGGCAACGGTGAAGCGACCCCGCCGACCGGGTCGTTCCTTGCCGTGAGCGCGGGCGGCAACCACACCTGCGGGATCAAGTCCAACTACGTGCTGGCCTGCTGGGGCGCCAACGGCAGCGGCCAGACAGCCGCGCCCACGACGGCGAACTGGGCCGCCGTCACCACGGGTGGCACCCACACCTGCGGGTTGACGACTGCCGACACGATCACCTGCTGGGGGTCCAACGCCAGTGGCCAGAGCACTGCGCCGACAGGGAGCTTCAACCAGGTCAGCGCCGGCATCAACCACACGTGCGCGCTGAGGAACACCGGCACGCTCGTCTGCTGGGGCGCGAACGCCAAGGGTCAGACCAACGCACCGGCCGGAAGCTTCACCAGCCTCTCTGCCGGTGGCTACGGCGGGTGCGCCGTACGTGCAACCGGCGACCTCGCCTGCTGGGGCGACAACACCTACGGGCAGGCCACCCCACCGTCCGGGACGTTCCGCTCCGTGGCGGCCGGCGACTACCACGCCTGCGGCGTGCGGACCGACGGCACCCTCGCCTGCTGGGGGAAGAATGACGTCGGCCAGGCCACCCCGCCCGTCTGAGAACCGAGACACCGGCCGGCGCTTCTGCGCGGTCGAACTAGTCCAGGAGCTGCTGGCACGCCAGCCTGACGGCCGAGCAGAGGTCGAGCTCGGCACCGTCGGCCTCCGCCGACCGGCGGACCTCCGGCGGCAACCCGGCGATCGCCGCGCCGGTCCGGCTCTCGCGGAGCACGACGTCGGCGGGCACCATCACCGAGCCCTGGTCCGCGTAGGCCCGGTCGGCAGCCGCCAGCAGCGTCGCCGCGAGCGCAGGCTTTCCGCGTCGTACGGCGAGCGCGGCGAAGGTGTCGAGGGACTCCATCAGCCGGTACTCCTGGTGATCGAGGCCGAGGATCACCTCGACCGCGGGCGAGAGCCACTTCTCCGCCTCGGCGGGGTCGCCGTCAGCCAACGCTGCGTCGGCGTAGAGCAGCTGGGCGAGGGCGACCTCGAGCGGGTCGTCCCCCACCGTCGCCAGCACCTCGTCGAGGCACGCCCGTGCGGTGGCCGTGTCGCCCAGCTGGACGGCGTTGCGCGCCCGGTTCGCCAACGGGATCGCGAGCGAGAGCTCACCGCCGAGCTCCCGACGCAGGGCGATGCTCGCATCCAGCAGCGGCGCTGCCTCCTCCAACCGTCCGTGGTCGTGGACGATGCCCGCCAGGGAGGTGAGCGCCCGGTCCGCCCACGGCCGGTCACCGGTCGCCTGCAGCAGGTCGTAGGCCCGCCGGCAGTGCCCGATCGCCTCCTCCGACAGGCCCTGCTCACCCCGGCAGATCGCCAGGGCGTACGACGCGCGACCGCGCGTGTTCGGATCCGCGTCCGGGGCGAGCGCCAGCGCTCGCGGCAGCCACTCGACGTCCTCGCTGCCCGGGTCGACGTGGTACCAGTAGCGACCGAGCGTCGCCGCCAGCTCGAGCAGCTGCTGGCCCGGCGGCGAGTCCCCGTCGGCCGTGACCGCGAGCCGGGCGAGCGCCGCCCGCAGGTTGGCCCGCTCCGGGTCCAGCAGCCGCACCCACGCCTGGACGCTCGGCGTCGATGCGCGAGTCGAGAGCACGAGCTGGCGGAACCACTGGGCGTGGAGGTCGGCGACCGCGCCGCTGTCGTCGGCGAGCAGCTCGGCGGCGTACTCCCGCACGGTCTCCAGCACCCGGTAGCGACCGTCGTCGGCCACCAGCAGGCTCGCCCGCACCAGGGTCGCCAGGTCGGTCTCGCTCGCCCCGGCGACCTCGGCCGCGGCCGCGGCGGTGAACCCCCCGTCGAACACGCCGAGCCGCGCGAACCGGCCGGCCAGCTCGGCTGGCAGGAGCCCGATGCTCCAGGCGATCGCGCCGCGCAGGGTCCGCTGGCGCGGACTGCGCTCGCGGGGGCCGTCGGTCGCCAGGTCGAGCGCCTTGCGGTCGGCGAGCTGGGCGCGGAGCGTCGCGAGTGGGGTCACGTCGACGCGCGCCGCGACCAGCTCGATCGCCAGCGGGATCCGGTCGAGCTGCTCACACAGCTCCGCGACGGTGGCTTCGGCGGCATCGAACCGGCCGTCCACGCGACGGGCGCGGTCGACGAAGAGCGGGACCGCGTCGGCCGCCGCCAGCGGGTCGAGCGGCACCACCCGCTCGCCGTACAAGCGGAGCGGGACCCGGCTGGTCACGAGCACCCGCAGGCCGGGCGCCGCGGTCAGCAGGTCGGCGACCACCGGGGCGGCATCCTCCACCTGCTCGAAGTTGTCGAGGACCAGCAGCAGCTGCCGGGTGCGCAGGTGCGCCGCGAGCGCGGAGGTCAGGTCGACGCCCGTCGGGTCGACGTCGAGCGCGGCGGCGATCGCGCCGGCAACGAGGCGGTGGTCGTGCAGCGCGTCCAGCGCGACGAACCAGACACCGTCCGGGTGGTCGGCAGCGAGCCCGTGGGCCACCGCGACACCGAGTCGGGTCTTGCCGATGCCACCGGGCCCCGTGATCGTCAGCAGCCGGTTGTCCGGGTCGCGCAGCATCGCGGTCACGGCGCCGATCTCGGTCTGCCGCCCGACCAGGGAGGTCACCGGCGCCGGCAGGTGCCGGCGCGCCCGGAGCTCGGCGTCCTCGACCCGCAAGGTCGCGTCGTCGGCGAGGATCGCGGCCTGCAGCCGCTGCAGGTCCTGGCCGGGATCGAGCCCGGTCTCCTCCGCCTTGATCTGCCTGCCCGCCGCATAGACCGCGAGGGCGTCGGCCTGGCGGTCGCTCCTGTGCAGCGCGAGCATCAGCTGGCCACGGAGCTCCTCGTCGAGCGGGTGCTGCTCGACCAACGGCTCCAGCGTGGCCACCAGCTCGCGGTGCCTGCCGAGTGCCAGCAGCGCGCGGGCCCGGAGGACGGTGGCGGCCAGCCGCTCCGCCTCGAGCGCGACACCGAGCGGCCCGAAGACGGGAAGATCGCGGAGGTCCTGCCACGCCGCACCGCGCCAGAGCGCGAGCGCCTCGTCGACCAGGGCGGCCGCACCGACCGGATCCGGTTCCGCGGCGGCCTCGCGCACCAGCCTCCTGAACAGCTCCGCATCGATCTCGACGCCGTCGATGAGAAGCCGGTAGGCACGACCCTCGGTGACCAGCCGGTCGCCGTACTCCCCGAGCGCGTTGCGGAGCGCCGACACGTAGACCTGCAGGCTCCGCAGCGGGTCGGCCGGACCTGCGGCACCCCAGATCTCGTCCACCAGCCGGTCGACCGGGACCGCCGCCGGCGCCAGCGCGGTCAGCACGCCGAGGACCGCGCGCTGCTTGTGCGGACCCAGGGCGACCGGGGCGTCGTCGATCGAGGCCGCGAACGGCCCGAGCACGGCGATCCGGAGGCTGCCCACCCCCGGAGTGTGCATCAGCCGGCGCGGGAATTGAGCGGAATTTGAGCAGGGGCGACGAGGCTTCTCTGCACGCCCGTCCCGGGCACCACCGACCGTCGTCCGAGGTCTTGGAGGCACTCCATGTTCCGTCGCTCCGCACCGGCAGCCCTCGCCGCCTGCCTCGTCGGTCCGCTGCTCGCGCTGCTGCCCGCATCCGTCGCGGATGCTGCCGCTCGCCGTCCGGACCTCGCCGTCGCCGCGCTGGCGGCCGGCCCCGAGGTGCAGGCCGGGAGGCCGCTCCGGGTGACGATCACCACCACGAACCGCGGCCACAGCAGGGCTCCGGCCTCCACCACCAAGGTGTACCTGTCCACCGACACCGCGGTGGGCCGCGACGCCGCCGTCGCCACCGTCCCGGTGCCGCGGCTCCCCGCCGGCAGGCGGCACACCGCCCGACTGGCACTGCAGGTGCCGGCGAGCACCCCCGTCCGGAGCTACCGCGTGCTCGCGTGCGCCGACTCCGGCAGGCGCGTCCGCGAGTCCAGGGAGCGGAACAACTGCCGGGTGGCCGACCGTTCGGTCCGGGTCACCCGCCCGGACACGGGACCACCGGACTTCCCCCTCCCCCCGGACCCGATCACAGTCGACCCGGACCCGGACGAGGCGCGCGCGGTCAGCAAGACCGTCAACCCCGCGGAGAACACCACCATCGAGGCGACCGGCGCGGACGGTACGACGTACACCCTGGTCATCCCATCCGGAGCGCTGATCGGGCCGGAGACGATCACCCTCACGCCGGTCACCGCCGTCGGCGACCTCCCGCTCTCCGGCGGCCTGGAAGCCGCCGTGCAGCTGGAGCCGCACGGTCTCGTCCTCCTGAAGCAGGCCACGCTCACCATCGACAGCCCCGGGCTGGGCCCCCTCGCCCAGCAGACGCCCTTCTACTTCCACGAGGGCGGCGAGGACTTCCACCTCTATCCGATCCTGCTGCCCCGTCCGGGCGACGACGCCGGCTTGGTGCGATTCCCGATCGAGCACTTCTCGACTCCGGGCGTGGGGCTCGCCACGCCGGCTGACCGCGCCGGTGTCGGCAACCACCCGACGGCCCGGGACCAGGGCCAGATCGGCGGTCAGATCGCCGAGCTCGTCCGCAAGGCCCGGGAGGCGGACCCGAACGGGGACGGTCCCGTCGACCCCGAGCTCGCGCCCTCGATCGAGGCACTGATGAACGGCTACTACGACGGTGTCATCAAGCCGCAGCTCGCTGCCGCCGAGAGCAACCCGCGTAACGACGCGCTGGTGCGGGACGCGATCGCGGACGCCTTGTCCTGGGTGCGCAACATGCAGCTCTACCTCTCGCGCGGCGACGACGCCTACACCTCGTCCCGGACCGAGGATGCCGAGGATCGGATCGAGCGGATCCTCAAGGCTGTCTACCTGGACCGCTGGAACCGGTGCTCCCAGGAGCACGAGCTCGAGGTGCTGCCGCAGCTGCTCGCCGTCTCGCGTCAGGCGGCCCTGCTCGGCTACGCCTGGGCGGACGCTCCCTTCGAGCGCTTCAAGGACTGCTCGCGGTACCAGGTGCGGTTCGACTCACGGATCTGGTTCGACGGCGAGTGGCCGGTCGGCGGCGAGGACCTCTACCAGTACCCGCGAACCGGAAGCGGCGAGTGGCGGGCCCGGGCGGCCACCATCAACGCCCTCGGCGAGGGCACCTTCATCACCCAGGGGCCGCTGTCGCTGACCGTTGCGAGCTACCACGACAGCTACAGCTACCCTCGCAGCGACGGCACGACCTGCTCCGGCGGCACCGACCAGACCGGGGCCGTGCCGGGAACGATCAACACCGGCGTGCTGCCCTCCTTCGAGCCGAACCTGACGGAGGTGCCACCCGACGGTGTCTGGCAGGAGCCGATCGTGACACTGGTCATCACCGCGAGCGCGACGGGCGTCCAGGACATCACCCGGACCGTGGACTGCGGCGGCGGCGACGACACCTCGACGGAAAGCTCCCGCTGGCTCTCCCAGTTCAAGGAGTTCCACGGCGGCTTCGCTTCGATCTCGGTGACCGGCACGAAGGCCGACCGGTCCGGCGAGGTCCTGTACACCGAGACCTGGACCGACACCGAGAGCACACCCACCCACCACGGCAGCCTCGACTGGAGCGAGTCGACGGTGCTGGAGGTCTGGCACAAGCCGTCCGTGTGACGTCCCCGGGCAGAGCAAAGTTTTCGCTCTCTGCCGCAATGGCCGGACAACCCCGCGCAGCGGCACTACGGTCGATGGACGGTGGCTTGGGGCACCGGCCCGGCTTGCTCCCGCTGGCCACTTAGATTCTCTCGGCAGGTGACGTCATGTCTCCACCCAGAAGTGCCCGTTCGCGCATCCCACGGCGCCCCGCCGTCGGGCTGGTCGCCGTGATCGCGGTCGGCGTCGCACCGGCCTTCGCCGGTCCCGCGATCGGGCAGCCTGATCCTTCGGGTCCGAGGGTGAGCGTCACCTCGGAGCGGGCATCGGCCAACGCGCCCCAGGCGGCGCCCACGCCCGGCGTCGCGCCGTACCGCCCGGTCACGGATCCTGGCGGCACCAAGGGCCTCCCGCCGAAGACGCCCGGCGCGTCCTGCGCCACCGGACGCCTGACCTTCCTGGACGAGACCGGTGCCCAGAACCCCTCGGTCAACTTCAAGGTGGAGGTCACGGACGTCGACACGGGCTCCGGCAACGACCTCCTCGCCACCACTTTCACCAACGGCACCGGCAACTTCACGGCGTGCTTCGAGAGCACCGACTTCGACGAGGGCGGCGGCCAGGAGGTCCAGCTCCTCTTCATCGCGGAGACGCCCGCGTGGCGGGTCCTCGCCGGAAAGCTATCCCTGGGCGTTCGCGACGGGGGTCATCCCCATTGCGGACCCAGGCGTCGCGGCCTTCGGGACCGTGCAGCCCCCGCATCGCGATCTGGACCGCGTCCTGCACGTGTTCGACGCGATCAACCGACTCTGGACCTGGCAGGCGGGCGTCAACGGCTTCCTGGACGACCCGGGCCAGAGCCGGCAGATGAGCGTCATCTGGTCTCCCACATCGCCCGGCACCGTGTACAGCCCGGGCGCCAACCTGGTCCAAATCGGCTCCGCCGATGCCGACTCCGACCACGTGGTGATCCACGAGGCTGCGCACGCCTTGATGGACGCGTTGTACGACGACGCCTACCCGCCGACACCGACCTGCAGCCCGCACCCGATGTTCAGTGCAACCTCGCCCGGCTGCGCCTGGACCGAGGGCTGGGCCGACTGGGTGGCGGCTCGGGTGCTCAACGACCCGGTCTTCCGGTACTCGAACGGCAGCTCTGTCAACCTCGAGACGCCGAGCTGGGGCGGCGGCACCAACGCGGACGACGTCGAGGGCCGGGTCGCCGGGGCACTGATCGACCTGTCCGACAGCACCAACGACGCCGCATGGGACCGGTACGGCGAAGGCGGCAGCACGGCAGCGACCGAGGAGATCTACACGACCACCGTCGAGGACGTCTCCGACACCTTCAACGAGTTCTTCAACACCGACCGACCCGACGACGGCGACGCCGGCTACCTGGCCCGGGCCGCGCTCTTCCAGAACACCATCGACTACACCCACCGCGACCCACTGGAAACTCGCGTGGAGCTGACCCGGCCGTCGCTCGCGATGCCGCCGAACCCGCACAACTACTCCTTCACCGCCACCGCGCCGTACTGGACCGGCGTGGCGATCAGGCCGCCCGCGACCGCCGACTACGACCTGATGCTCTACGCCGAACAGGCGCAGACCACCCAGCTCGCCACGAGCACCACCGACGCAGGGATCATCGACTACGTCGTGGTCGACGGGAACCACCGCAAGGGGACCTTCTTCCCCAGAGCGCTGGGCTACACCGGGTCCGGTTCCTACAGCATCGAGGAGTACACCGGCGGCGGGTCGGTCTTGTCGAACGGCAGCACCGATTCCTTCACGGGCACCGACATCATCCGACTGTTCGACCGCCCAGTCACCGGAGGGCAGACGAACTACATCCGGGTGGTCCCGGCCCCCGGCCTGGACGTGGAGCTCTTCGCCCACGACTCCAACGAAGCTACGCCCGCGACCACCGCGCAGGGTCGCGGCGGCGCGATCGCGTCCAGCAGCGCCGGCGGTCCCGGTGTGGCGGAAGCCATCAGCTACGCCGTCGGCGTCGACGACTACACCGGCATCGTGGTGCTGAACAAGGGCGGCTCGGGCGCCTACACGTTCTACGCCGACAACGCCGCGCCGAGCGCGCCGACCGTTCAGATCGACGACGGAAATGCGTCCACGTACGACACCACCGTGGACCTGACGTTGTCGGCCACCCCGGCGAACACTGCGGTGATCGAGATGCAGATCTCCACCGACGGTGTCGTCGACACCGAGCCGTGGCAGCCCTACGCCACCTCGGCGACCGCCACCCTTCCGGCCGGGGTCGGGACCAAGACCGTCAAGGTGCGCTACCGCAGCGCCGCCGGTGCCATCTCGGCGGTGGCGACCGACACGATCAACCTGATCGCGACGCCCACCTGCGGCGGCCTGACAGCCACAGTCGCCGGGATTCGGGCCGGTCAACGGCACGGCCGGCGCCGATGTCATCGTCGGCGGCCCGGGCGACGACACGATCACCGGGCTGGGCGGCAACGACGTCATCTGCGGCCTGGGCGGCAACGACACCATCTACGACGGCAACGGGGCCGACACGGTCCACGGCGCCGGCGGCAACGACACCTTCCGGCAGTCCGCCACATCAGACCACGCGGACACCTTCGACGGCGGTAACGGCCTCGACCTGGTCTCCTACCAGACCCGAGTCAGCGCCGTGATCGTCAACATCAACGCCAATGCCGACGACGGTGCCGCCGGTGAGGGCGACCTGGTCGACTACAGCGTCGAGAACGTCACCGGTGGCACCGGTGCGGACTCGATCACCGGGAGCGGGCAGGCCAACCGCCTCGACGGCGGCGGCGGCAACGACTCCCTGAACGGCGGCAACGGCACCGACACCATCAACGGCGGTGGGGGTGACGACAGCATCAACGAAGGGGCTGCCCCCAGCGGCGCCGACACCCTCAACGGCGGCAACGGCCTCGACCGGATCAGCTACGCCTCCCGGACCACCGCGACCACCATCAAGATCACCGGCACCCCCAATGTCTCCGGGGCCGCCGGCGAGGCCGACACCCTCCTCGGGTTCGAGATCGCCATCGGCGGCTCGGGCAACGACACCATCACCGGCCACAACGGCGCCACCGAGCTCTACGGCAACGCCGGCAACGACACCCTCATCGACCGAGGCGGCAACGACCGGCTCACCGGCGGCGCCCGGCAACGACGCCCTCTACGGCAGCGCCGGCGACGACCTGCTCAAGACCAACGACGGAGTCAACGGCAACGACCTCGCCAACGGCGGCACCGACACCGACACCGCCATCACCGACCCCGGCGACACCGTCAAGAACGTCCCCTAGCCCAAATCTCCTCCCGGCAGGTGAGAACCATGTCCACACCCAGCGCCCGTGACCGCCTCCCCCGTCGTGCCGCGGTCGGGCTGGTCGCCGTGCTCGCGGTGAGCCTCGCGCCGGCCCTCGCCGGTCCCGCGATCGGGCAGCCCGATCCCGCCAGACCGGTGCCGCGCGCCAAGCCGGCGCCGGAGTGTGACCTGCACGCGGGCAACGTGGCCCGGGACGAGTTCGCCCACTGCACCGAGGTGGTGCTGAGCACCGGCTCTGCCCCGAAGGTCGGCGGCACCTCGACCATCCAGGTGCAGGTCACCTCGGTGGCCGACATCGCCTCGGCCACGTTGACCCTGCTGGTCAACGAAGGCTTCGGCGTCGTCCGCGCCTCGGGCTTCACCAAGGCCGGCACCAAGCCCTCCGGGGTTGGACCGATGGCGAACTGGTCACGGTCGGTCAGCCTGTCGGCCGACCAGACCGAGACCTTCAGCGTCGATGTCACCGGCAGGCGCGACGGCTTCGGTGTCGTCCAGGCGCGGCTGAACGCCGCCGGCGGGATGCTCGACGGCGGCGACGAGCTCACGGTCGAGCTCGGCGGCGGGGCGAAGGTGGGACCCCGCGGCTCCTACGCCACCGAGCGGGTACCGGCGAACGCGCCGCAGGCGGCACCAACACCGGGCGCCGCGCCGTACCGCTCGGTCACGGTTCCGGGCGGCCCGAAAGGCCTCAGGCCGAAGGCGCCCGGCGCGGCATGCGCGGTCGGGCAATGGGCGTTCATCGATGAGACCGGCGCCGTGAACGCGTCCGCCCACTTCTCGATGTTCGTCTGGGACAAGGACACCTCCACTGCTGACGACCTTCTCGCTCAAGGCGTCACCGACACCAACGGCAACTACCTTCTGTGCTTCGAGAGCGCCGATGATGAGGGAGGCGGCCAAGAAGTCTACGTTCAGTTCCGCAGTGCGAACACCGTATGGCGGATCCGCAACACCGCGGCCCTCGACCAGACCTACGCGTTCAACACCGTCGTCATCCCCCTCCCCTTCAATGGGCCGGGGATCGCGAATTTCGGTCAACAGTCGCCCAGTGATCCAGCCATGCACCGTCTCTTGCACGCACATGACGCCATCGCCCGGCTCTGGACTTGGACACAGGGCAGCTTCCTGGACGACCCGGGCGAATCCAGGCGGATGGTGGTGGACTGGACTCCCACCTCGACCGATGGGACGTACTACAGCGCTGGCGCCAACGACATCCATCTCGCTGCCGCTGACCCCGATTCCGACCACGTAGTCATTCACGAGGGTGCGCACGCCCTGATGGACGCGTTGTACGACGACAACTACCCGTCGACACCGAGCTGCAGCCCGCACCCGATGTTCGGGTCGACCTCGGCCGGCTGCGCGTGGACCGAGGGCTGGGCCGACTGGGTCGCGGCCCGGGTGCTCAACGACCCGGTCTTCCGGTACGCGAACGGCAGCTCTGTCAACCTCGAGACGCCGAGCTGGAACAACTTCACCAGCGCCTACGGCGACACCGTGGAGGGCCGGGTCGCGGGCGCCCTGATCGACCTGTCCGACAGCACCAACGACGCCTACTGGGACCGGTACAGCGAAGGCGGCAGCACCGCAGCGACCGAGGAGACCTACACCGCGGTCGTCGAGAACTTCTCCGGCGACTTCTACCAGTTCTTTCAGGTCCACCAGAGCCAAGAGCCCTACGCCTTCTTCATGACCAGGGCTGCGCTCTTCCAGAACACCATCGACTACGACCACCGTGACCCGCTGGTTTCTGGTCAGGAACTGACCCGGCCGTCTCTCACGGAGGCGCCGAACCCACACTATTACTCCGTCCGAGAGGGGATGGGGCACTGGAGTGGGGTGGCGATCAGGCCTCCGGATCCGCCGACTATGACCTACGGTTCTTCGGGCACCTCGGGGACCCTGGGGACGACTACCCGCTCGCCTTCAGCAACAGCGGCATCGGGGTCATCGAGTATGTCGTGGTCGACGGACACCAGTTCACCGGCAACGGCTCCTACTTCCCCAGAGCGGAGCGCTTCGGCGGGTCGGGCTCCTACGGCATCGAGGCAGACACCGTTGGCGGCGGCGAGCTGTTGCTCGGCAGCACGGCGGGCTCGTTCACGACCGGCGACATCATCCGGACCTTTGACCGCCTCGTCGATCCCGGACAGGTGGCCTACGTCCGGGTCGTGCCGGCAGCCGGCCTTGACGTGGAGCTCTTCGCCCACGAATCCGATGAGACCATTTACGAGACCACCTTCCAGCCCCGCGGCGGTGCGGTCGCGTCCAGCAGGTCGGGCGGTGCCGGGGTGGCGGAGAGCATCAGCTACACCTCGCCCGTCAGCGATTGGACCGGCATCGTGGTGTTGAACAAGGGCGGGTCCGGCGCCTACACGGTCTATGTCGACGTCGCGGCGCCGAGCGCGCCGAGCGTGCAGATCGAGGGTGGAAGGGCGTTCACGAATGACACGGTCGTCGACCTGACGTTGTCGGCCACCCCGGCGTACACCCCGGTGTCCGAAATGCAGATCAGCACCGACGGTGCCTTCGACAGCGAGCCGTGGCAGCCCTACGCCACCTCGGCGACGGCGACCCTGCCGGCTGGGTTGGGCACCAAGACCGTCAACGTGCGCTACCGCAGCGCTGCCGGGGTCGTCTCGGCGGTCGCGACCGACACCATCGACCGGGTCGATATCGTGGACTGTGACGGCCAGGACGCGACGATCTACGGCGCCGGGACGATCAATGGCACCGCGGGTGCCGATGTCATCGTCGGCTCGCCCGGCAACGACACCATCACCGGCCTCGGCGGCGACGACATCATCTGCGGCGCGGGCGGCAACGACGTCATCTACGACGGCCTCGGCACCGACATCGTCCGCGGCGGGTTCGGCAACGACACCCTCTACCAACCCAAGACGTTCGACCCGAGCGACCTGCTCGACGGCGGCCCTGACGTCGACCTGGTCTCCTACAAGAACCGGACGGCCACCGTGGGCGTCAACATCGACGCGTTCCCCAACGACGGTGCGGCCGGCGAGCTCGATCAGGTCGCCACCGAGAACGTCACCGGCGGCAGCGGCGCCGACTCGATCACCGGAGACTTCCAGGCCAACCGGATCGAGGGCGGTGGCGGCAACGACCGGCTGGTCGGCGGCAACGGCATCGACGTCATCAACGGCGGCGGCGGCGACGACAGCATCAACGAAGGAGCCAGCGCGAGTGGCGCCGACGTCATCAACGGCGGCAACGGCCTTGACCGGATCACCTATGAGTCCCGGACCACGGCGATCACGATCAAGATCACCGGCACTCCCAATGTCTCCGGGGCCGTGGGCGAGGGCGACACCCTCCTCGGGTTCGAGACCGCGGTCGGTGGCTCGGGTGATGACGCGATCACCGGGCACAACGGTGCCACCGAGCTGGTCGGCAACGCCGGCAACGACACGTTGACCGACCGAGGCGGCAACGACCGGCTCACCGGCGGGCCCGGCAACGACACCCTCTACGGCAGCACCGGCAACGACCTGCTCAACACCCAGGACGGAGTCAACGGCAACGACTTCGCCAGCGGCGGACCCGACACCGACACCGCCGTCACCGACCCCGGCGACATCCTCAAGCAGATCCCATAGTCAGGCTCACGCGAGCAGGGCAGCGATCACCACGGCCGCCGGGGCAGCGCAGAGCGTCGAGACGAAGATGGCGTCCCGGGCCAGCAGCTCGGCGCGCTCGTAGCGGGTCGCGACGACGAACACGTTCTGCGCCGTCGGCAATGACGCCAGCAGGGTGACCGCGAACAGGTCAGTGCCTTCCATGCCGAGCAGGTAGCGACCGGTGACGTACGCCGCCAGCGGCTGGACGACCATCTTCAGCGCGACAACGGCGCTCAGCACCCGCGGGCTGACGCCGCGACCAGGGAGCGGCCCGAGCCGGAGCGCGACGCCGTACGCGATGAGCATCGCGGGCACCGCCATCCCGCCGACCAGGGCGAGCGGGTCGTGGACCGGTTGCGGCAGGCGGGTGTCGGTGAGCGCGAGCAGGACGCCGACGCCGGTGCCGATGGTCAGTGGGTTCTTGACCGGCCGCATCAGGATCTTGCGCACCGGCATCCGGCCGGGGCTGCGGTCGACGTCGAGAAGGGTCAACGCCAGCGGCTGCAGGACCAGCAGCTGCAGCAGCAGGGTCGGCGCGACCAGCGCCGCGTCGCCGAGGGCGTACGCCGCGACCGGGATCCCGAGGTTCCCGGCGTTGACGTACGCCGAGCACAGGCTCGCGACCACCGACGTACCGAGGTCCCAACCGCGCCGGACCGCGACGACCGCGATCGCCAGCACCGCAGCGGCGACGCCCGCGGCGGTCGCGATCAGGTGGGTCGAGAACACCTCGGTCGGGTCGCTGTCGGCGAGGACCGTCACCAGCAGGGCCGGACTCGCGACGTAGAACGCCAGCAGCGACAGCGTCCGCTGCCCGGCCGCGTCGACCAGCCTGATGTGGGCGACCAGGATGCCCAGCCCGACCACCGCCGCGATCGTCGCGAACCCGCCGAGCACTCCTGCCACGCCCGCGATCCCATCACGGCGGGACGGCTACTCCAGCATCGCCAGGCTCACCGTACGGAGCGATACCGTCGAACCATGAGCGAGCCCGGCCAGAGCCTTACCGTGCCGCCGGGTCGCGGGCTCCCGTCCGGTGCGATCATCCCCGCGGCCGAGCTGGTCGAACGCTTCTCCCGATCCCCTGGTCCGGGTGGTCAGTCGGTCAACACCAGCGACACCCGGGTCGAGCTGCTCTTCGCCCCGGCGACCTCCACGGCGTTCACACAAGACCAGCGGAAGCGTCTGGTCCGCCACCTCGCCGAGGCGATGACTCAGGGACAGGTCTCCGTCGTGGCCTCGGAGCACCGTTCCCAGCTGCGCAACCGCATCGCCGCGCGTGAGCGCCTGGTCGCCCTCCTGCGGGAGGCGGTGGCGCCACCTCCGCCGCCCCGTCGTCCGACGAAACCCAGCCGTGCCTCCCAACGCCGCCGCGTCGAGGAGAAGAAGCAGCTGGGACGCACCAAGGCGTTGCGCGGCCGGGTCCGCGACGAGTGAGTGACTCGTATGGCCGAAGCGAGATGTCGGGTGCTTTGGGTCTGCGGGGCTACCGGTGCGGGCAAGTCTGCGGCCGCATGGAGCCTGTTCGAGAGACGCGCCGCCGCAGGGTCGGCGGTTGCCTACGTCGACGTCGACCAGGTCGGGATGCTCTATCCCGAGACCGATGACGACTCCTACCGATTTGGCCTCAAGTCAGCGGTGCTGGGTGCCTTGATCCCGGGCTACGTTGCGGCCGGCGCGCACACCTTGGTCGTCTCGGGAGTCGTCGACCCCGCAGCGGGCCCGGGCCTCGAGGCTGACACCGACCTGACGGTCTGCCTGCTCTCACCCGGCGAAGAACTGCTCCGCACCCGTCTAGTCGCCCGAGGGTGGGACAAGTCCGACCTCGACGAGGCAGCGCGCGAGGACGCGGCCCTGCGGGCGGCCGGCTTTGTCGACATCGTCATCGAGACCGACGGGTTGTCGATCGTCGAGACGGCAGCGCGGTTGGAAGGTCTCGTCGACTGGGCTCGACAGCCGTCAGCGGTGGCGACGATCAAGGCTGCGGCGCCTTCCCGATCAGAGGTCTTCGTCATCACCGGCCCACGAGCGGTCGGAACGTCGACCGTCGGTTTCGGGCTGGCGACGCGCGCCTGGCGCTCGGGCCAGCGGGCCGGCTTCGTAGACCTCCATCAGCTCGGGTTCCTCGCCGGGCGCGACGGCCGAGCAGGCAGCAACACGATTCTCTCCGTCTGCCAGCTCACGACGATCCACGAGCTCTTCGCACGGCGTGGGGCTGAGCGCCTCGTCGTCAGCGCGCACCTCACCGCCGAAGGCCGGACTGTGCTCAGGGAGGCGTTCCGGTCAGTCCCGGTCACCATCGTGCGGCTGCGAGGTGACGCGAACGCCTATCAGGATCACGTCCGGGAACGCACCAACGGCAGTGGCGCCCGGCTTGCGGCGGACGACCTCCTCGACGCCAGCGAGGAATATCAAGCCTTCGTCGTGCAACGGGCATTGGCCGAGCAAGCCCTCGACGACCTTGTCGTCGACGACGCAGTTGTCGACGTCAGCGGCCGAACGGCGGCCGACGTCGTCGCCGACGTGCAGGCAGGTCGAAGCTGATGGCGAAGGAGCGGTCGGCCGGCCCGGTGCTTGGGTAGATCTCGCCGGTGATGGTGCCGTCGCGGGCTCGGATGAGTCCGATGTTGCGGGTGCCTCGGCCGGTGACGATGCGGGCGAGGCCGTGGGGGGTGACCCAGCGGTAGGCGCCCAGGGCGAGCTGTCGGACCTGGTAGCCGTCGTGGGTCTTGGCGCGGTGGTGGAGCCGGGTCAGGGGTGCGTCGTTGTGGTCGCCGGTCTGGCCGGGTGGCCCACCGTCGGCCGGCGGGACGTAGGGCGTGGGATGGTCGTGGTCCAGCCGGCTGGTGGCGCGACTGGTGCTGTGGGGGAACACGTCGTAGACGGTGCGCAGCCGGGTGCGGAGCTTGACCGCGGTGGGGTGCTCGTAGCCGTTGACACTGCGTGCGTGGTTGAGGTCGATGACCGGTAGGACGGTGAGGTCACGGTGCTGGACCAGGTCGGCGACCTGTTCGAGCAGCATCGGCCCGATCCCCTCGACCCGGGTGAGGCCGTCGTGGTGGCCGGCCAGGACCCGGTCGGTGACATGGACGACCACGGTCGCCGACCGCCGCTTCTTCTTCTTGACCGGTGCGGGTGCTGGTTCCTCCGCCGAGGGCGGGCTGTCGAGCCCGGTGAGCAGGGCACCGGCGGCGTGCGGGTCGGTGACCAGCAGCGTGAACGCCTGGACCCGCAGCTCATCACGGGACGGCGGACCCTCATCGGTGTCGTGGTCGACGTGGGTGGCGAGGGCGTCGGCGACGTCGTCGATCATCTCGTTGGCCTCGACCGCATCCGCGGCGGGCAGCTTCGCCGAGACCCGCCGGGTGCCGGGCTCGCCCTGATCGGCATCGACCAGGTCACCGGGCCGGGGTCGCGACAGCCACACGCCGGTGCTAGCGGCGTCTTCGGCCAGCCGGGTCCGGTAGCCCTCCAGGTCGGCCTCGATGGTCTTGGCCTCCGCGATCCCCAGGATCCGCCCCGGCGACTCCTCCACCGCTTCGACCACGGCGGTGTCGACGAGCGCGGCCTGGTCACCGGTCAGGTCGCGGGTCATGGTGGCGACCTTCTGGGCGACCCACGGCTCGACCCGCAGCTCCTGCACCGCGGTCCACAGCAGCGGGAGCCGGTGCCGCAGGTCCAGGGCTTGGCCGGCCTGGTTGCGCACCGCGATCACTCCGGAGGCCAGGGCGATCGCGAGCTCGGCCCAGCACAGCTCCGAAGCCTGCGGGGTGCCCTGACCGCCCAGGTGGATCAGCCGGTCCCCGCCCTTGCTGATCGGCACCGCCCCCGGCTCGGCCTGCGGGTCCTCGGAGTGCAGGTCGGCCCAGTGCAACACCAGCAGCAGCCGGTCCCGGCCCTGCCGGCGGCGGGCAGCAACCTCGTCCTCGGCCAGCGCCAGGGTGGCGGTCGCGTCCAGGTCGGCGAGGTTGGGATCCATGGCAGCCATTCAACCCGGCACCACCGACACATGCCGGGTTGCCCAGAACCCGCCTGTGGACAGCGAATTCTCGATCGCGTGCCTTGGTTTCGAGGCTCGCTCCGCTCGCACCTCAACCAGCGGCACAGCTCCGCTCCTCAACCAGCGGCACAGCTCGCTCCGCTCGCACCTCAACCAGCGGCGGAAGGCGGCCGCGTAGCGGCGGCGTGGCGGGGGTCTCGTGACGGTCGCTGCGCGACCTCCTCGACCAACGACAACGGTGCAGTCGCCAGAGCGACCTCCTCGACCAACGACAACGGTGCGGTCGCCAGAGCGACCTCCTCGACCGACATCGGGTCAGTAGCTCTTCGGCAAGCCCAACGTGTGCATGGCGACGAAGTTGAGGATCATCTCCCGGCTGACGGGGGCGATCCGGCCGAGGCGGGAGGCGACGAGCAGGTTGGCGAGGCCGTACTCGACGGTGAGGCCGTTGCCTCCGTGGGTGTGGACGGCGACGTCGGCGGCGTTGCAGGAGACCTCGCCGCCGGCGTACTTGGCCATGTTGGCGTACTCGCCCGCGGTGAAGTCGTCGCCGGCGTCGTAGAGCGCGGCTGCCTTCTGCCACAGCAGCCGGGCCTGCTCGAGCTCGATCTTGACCTTCGCGATCGGGTGCTGGATGGCCTGGTGGGCGCCGATCGGCTGGTCCTTCCAGACGCTGCGGGTCAGGGCGTACTCGACGGTCTTGTCGATCGCGTAGCGTGCGGCGCCGCAGGACAGCGCGGCGCCCATGATCCGCTCCGGGTTGAGGCCGGCGAACAGCTGCCACAGGCCGCCGTCCTCGTCACCGACCAGCGCATCGGCAGGCAGCCGCACATCGTCCAGGAAGAGGGTGAACTGCTTCTCCGGTGCCTTCCAGGCCATCTCGATCGGCTGCTTGGTGAATCCGGCGGCGTCGGTCGGTACGACGAACAGCGCCGGCTTGAGCTTGCCGGTCTTGGCGTCCTCGGTGCGGGCGACGATCAGCACCGACTGGGCCTCGTCGACGCCCGAGATGAACGTCTTCTGCCCGTTGAGCACCCACTCGTCGCCGTCGCGGGTGCCGGTGGTGGTGATGTTGTGGGCGTTGGAGCCCGCGTCGGCCTCGGTGATGCCGAAGGCCATCAGCAGGGTGCCGTCGGCGATGCCGGGGAGCCACTTCTCCTTCTGCGGCTCGGTGCCGCACCGGGTGATGATCGAGCCGCAGATCGCCGGCGAGACGACCATCATCAGCAACGGCGCGCCGGCAGCGGACGCCTCCTCCAGCACCGCGGCGAGATCGGCCATGCCGCCGCCACCGCCGCCGTGCTCCTCGGGGATGTTGACGCCGAGGAAGCCCGACCGGCCCATCTCGAGCCACATCTCGGTCATCTTGCCGCCCTCGCGGGCCTGCTTCTCGACGAACTCCCGGCCGTACTTGCTCGCCAGCTTCTTGACCGCCTCGCGCAGGGCCACGCGCTCCTCGGGCTCGGTGAAGTTGATCGTCATGAGTTGTCTTCCTCTTCGTCCGGGGTGACGACAGCGAGCACGGTGCCCGCCTCGACCTGCTGGCCGGCGCTGGCGGCGAGCTCGGAGACCGTGCCGGAGTACGGCGCGGCGATGGTGTGCTGCATCTTCATGGCCTCCATCACCAAGATGGGAGCTCCTTCGGCGACCTCGTCGCCGACCTGGGCGTGGACCGCGATCACGCTGCCGGGCATGGGCGCCAGCAGCGAGCCGGGCGCGACCTGGGACGCGGGGTCGACGAAACGAGGCTTGCGCCGGAGGGGCACGTGCCCGAGCGACGACTCGACGTCGACCGCTTCCGATCCGGGGTCCCCGGCCACGTGGATCGCGAAAGTACGGCGCACGCCGGCGTGCTCGAGCACGACGGCATCCGGTGCGACCGACACCACGACCACGTCCTCCAGGTCGGCGGAGCTGAAGGTGCGACCGCCGTACCAGCGGACCGGCATCTCGTCGTCCCCGAGCAGGAAGACCGTCTCCTGCGGCTGGCTGACGACATTGCGGTAGCCGGCCGGGATCCGGGACTGCACCTGGGCTCCGAGCCGGGCCCGCTCGGCCAGCGCGACCGCGGCGGCGAACGCCGAGAGGGCGGCGGCGTCCGGGTCGCCGGCATCCGTGATGGTCGCGAGGAGACCGGACCGCTCGATGAGAGCGGTGCTGACCGCGCCGCGGACGAAGGCGTCGTCGTCGAGGACCGCGAGCAACAGGTCCCGGTTGGTGGTCAGGCCGTGGATCTGCGCCCGCCGGAGCGCACCTGCCAGCCGTCGGATCGCGGCGTCGCGGGTCGGCGCCCAGGCAATGACCTTGGCGAGCATCGAGTCGTAGTAGGTCGAGACCGTCGAGCCTGCCTCGAAACCCGAGTCGACGCGGATGCCAGGCAGGTCCGGGATCAGGAACTGCCGGAGCATCCCGCTCTGCGGCTGCCAGTCATGCGCAGGGTCCTCGGCATAGATCCGCGCCTCGATCGCGTGGCCGGTGGGGATCTCGGCCGTCGGCCGGAGGTGCCGGTTCTCGGCCACCGCGATCTGCAGCTCGACCAGATCGACGCCGAAGACGGCCTCGGTGACCGGGTGCTCGACCTGGAGCCTCGTGTTCATCTCCAGGAAGAAGAACCGTTCGCGCTCCGGGTCGTAGAGGAACTCGACGGTGCCGGCACCGCGGTAGTCGATCGCGTCGGCCGCGGCCCGCGCTGCCTTGTGCAGCGCACCCCGGGTGGCATCGGGCAGCTCCGGCGCCGGTGCCTCCTCGACGACCTTCTGGTGCCGTCGCTGGACCGAGCAGTCGCGCTCGCCGAGGACCAGCGTGCCGTCGCGGTGGCCGAGCACCTGGACCTCGACGTGCCGGCCGAACTCGACGTACGGCTCGACGAAGACCGTGCGATCGCCGAACGCCGAGCCGGCCTCTTCGCGAGCGGCCTCGACCTCGGCGGCCAACGCGCCCAGCTCGCGCACGATCCGCATGCCGCGACCGCCGCCGCCGGCGCTGGCCTTGACCAGCAGCGGCAGGTCCGCCTCGACGGCCGCCTCGACGTCGATGCTGGCGAGGACCGGCACACCGGCCGCCTCCATCAGCTTCTTCGACTCGATCTTCGAGCCCATCTTCTCGATCGCGTCCGGCTCGGGCCCGACCCAGGTCAGGCCGGCAGCGTGCACGGCGCGGGCGAAGTCGGCGTTCTCGGACAGGAAGCCGTAGCCGGGGTGGACCGCGTCGGCGCCGGCGTCCCGGGCCGCCTCGATCACGAGGTCGCCGCGGAGGTAGGTCTCGGCAGGCGTGTTGCCCGGGAGCCGGACGGCGGCGTCGGCCTCGGCCACGAACGGCATCGTCGCATCGGCGTCGGAGTGCACCGCCACGGTCTCGATGCCGAGGTCGCGGCACGTGCGGAAGACGCGGCTCGCGATCTCGCCCCGGTTGGCGACGAGCAGTCGCTGGATGGTGGTCATGACAGCCCTCTCACATTCTGAAGACGCCGAAGTTCATGGCGCCTTCGATCGGCTGGTTGTCGATGACGGACAGGCAGATGCCCAGGATGGTGCGGGTGTCGCGCGGGTCGATGACGCCGTCGTCGTAGACCATGCCGGACAGGAAGTAGGGCAACGACTGCTCCTCGACCATCCCCTCGACCATGTCCTTGACGCCCTTGAAGCCGTCGGCGTCGAAGACTTCGCCCTTCTTCTCCGCAGACTCGCGCGCCACGATCTCGAGCACGCCGGCCAGCTGCTGGGGCCCCATGACCGCGGACTTCGCCGACGGCCAGGTGAAGAGGAAGCGCGGGTCGTAGGCGCGGCCGTTCATGCCGTAGTTGCCGGCGCCGTACGACGCTCCCATGATCACGGTCAGGTGCGGCACCTTCGAGTTGGAGACCGCGTTGATCATCATCGCGCCGTGCTTGATGATGCCGCCCTGCTCGTACTCGGTGCCGACCATGTAGCCGGTGGTGTTGTGCAGGAACAGCAGCGGCGTGTCCTTCTGGTTGGCCAGCTGGATGAACTGCGCTGCCTTCTGCGCCTCCTCGGAGAAGAGCACACCGCGGGCGTTGGCGAGGATGCCGATCTCCCGGCCGTGCAGCTTCGCCCAGCCGACACACAAGGACGCGCCGTAGAGCGGCTTGAACTCGTCGAACGCCACCGCGTTCTCCGGGCTGGTCCCGTCGACGATCCGCAGGATCGCCTCTCGCGGGTCGAACGGCTCCTTGAGGTCGGTCGGGATCAGGTCGAGCAGCTCCTCGGGGTCGAGGTCCGGCTCGGCGTAGGACGACGGGTCCGGCGACGTGCCCTTCTTGCGCCAGTTCAGGCGGGCCACGACCCGCCGCGCCTGCCGGATGGCGTCGTGCTCGTCGACCGCGAGGAAGTCGGAGGACCCGGAGATCCGCGAGTGCATCTCGGCGCCGCCGAGCGACTCGTCGTCGGTCTCCTCACCGGTCGCCATCTTGACCAGCGGCGGGCCGGCGAGGAACACCTTGGCCCGGTCCTTGACCATGATCACGTAGTCGCTCATGCCCGGGACGTAGGCGCCACCTGCGGTGGAGTTGCCGAACACGACCGAGACCGTCGGCTGCTTGCGGGCCGAGGCGCGGGTGAGGTTGCGGAAGCCGCGACCACCCGGGATGAAGATCTCCTTCTGGGTGGGCAGGTCGGCACCACCGGACTCGGTGAGGTTGATCGACGGCAGCCAGTTCTGCTCGGCGATCTCCGAGGCGCGGAACGTCTTGCGCAACGACCACGGGTTGAGGGCGCCGCCCTTCACCGTCGGGTCGTTCGCGACGATCATGCACTCGACGCCCTCGACGACACCGATGCCGGTGACGACACTGGCTCCGACCGCGAAGTCGCTGCCCCAGCCGGCCAGCGGCATGAGCTCGAGGAAGGCCGAGCCCTCGTCGACGAGCAGCTCGATCCGCTCCCGCGCGGTGAGCTTGCCGCGCTCCTTGTGCCGGGCGATGTACTTGCCGCCGGCCTCGACCGCCTTGGTCTGCTCGGCGTGCAGTGACTCGATCTTCTCTAGCATCGCAGTCCTGCGGTCTCGTGACGGTTGCTGCGCAACCTCCTCGACCAACGGTTCGGTCGTCATCCCTCCAGCACCGCCTTCATTCGTTCCAGGGTCGTGCGCATGTCCCGCTCGTTGGAGCGGCCGCGGAGCCCGCCGAGCACCAACCAGTAGCCGCGGAGGTACCACTTGGGCTCGAGCCGGAAGTACTCCGTCACCCGGGTGGCTCCACCATCGGGGCCTTCGGGTGCCAGCCGGTAGCCCCAGTTGGTCCACGCGTTGCCGTCGAGCCCGACGGCGAACTCGAACACCCCCGTTCCGTCGGTGCCAGGCTCGACACACTTCGTCACCGTGCACGGGGACCAGTACGTCGGGCCGACGCCGTTGCGCTTGACGTGACCCTTGAACCGGGCGCCGACCGCCGGCCCGGTGGCGCCGTGCGTCCAGGTCGCCTCGAACGTCTCGGGTGAGAACTCCCCGATCCGGGTGACGTCGCTGACCAGGTCCCAGACCTTGTCGGGTGCCGCCGCGATCGTCAGCGTCACCTCACGGTCGAGCCCGCTCATCAGGCGTAGCCCAGGAGCCGGGCGGCCAGGTCGGTGAGCACTTCGGTGGCACCACCGCCGATCGGCAGGATGCGGACGTCGCGGTAGTGGCGCTCGACCTCGGACTCGCGCATGTAGCCCATGCCACCGTGCAGCTGCACGGCCTGGTCGGCGACCCAGACGGCGGTGTCGACGGCGGTCTGCTTGGCCAGGCAGGCCTCGGCGATGACGTCCTCGCCGGCGTCGTACCGGCGCGCCACCTCGAGGGTGTAGCTGCGCGCGACCGCCACCTGGCGGTGCATCTCGGTGAGCTTGGCGCGGACCACCTGGTTGGCGACCAGGGGCTTGCCGAAGGTGTCCCTGTCCTTGCAGTACTGCACGGACAGGGCGAGGCAGCGCAGCGCGTGCCCGTAGCCCAGCAGCGCCAGCCAGATCCGCTCGGAGACGAAGTTCTGGGCGATGTAGTAGAAGCCGTGGTTCTCGCTCCCGATCAGGTTGCCTACGGGGACCCGCACGTCCTCGTAGGACAGCTCGCCGGTGTCGGAGGCCAGCCAGCCCATCTTGTCGAGCTTGCGGGACACGGTGAAGCCGGGCGTGCCCTTGGGCACGACGATCATCGAGATGCCGTGGGCGCCGGCCTCGCCGGTGCGGACGGCGGTGGTGACGAAGTCGCCCCGCACCGAGGACGTGATGAAGGTCTTGGCGCCGTTGATGACGTAGCAGTCCGTGCCGGGATCCCGGACAGCGCGGGTGGTGATGTTGGCGACGTCGGAGCCGGCGCCCGGCTCGGTGACGGCGAGCGACCCGATCAGGTCGCCGGTGAGCACGGGGCGCACGTAGGTGTCGATGAGCTCGGGCGAGCCGTTCTGGATGATGTGCGGGATCGCGATGCCGTGCGTGAACGCCGACGCCATCAGGCCACCCGACCAGCCGCCCTCCATGAAGCCCTGTTGCATCGCGCAGGCGTCGATGAGGCTGCCGCCGTCGCCGCCGACCGCTTCAGGGACGCCGACGCCGAGGAAGCCGGCGTGGGCGAGCTTCTTCTGGAACTCGCGCGGGATCTCGCCGTCCTTCTCCCACTGGTCGAGGTGCGGGGTCACCTCGCGCCGGGTGAACTCGAGCGCCGACTCCTTGAGAGCGACCTGCTCCTCGGTGAAGCCGTGGTCGAAGCCTTGGTTGGAGCCAGTCACAGCACGTTCCCATCGATGTTGACGAGCCGGGAGCGGACCCACTCCGCCAGCCCTTTGGCCTGGGGGTCGAAGCGGGCGGTGGCGGCCACCCCCTCGTCGAGGAGGCCGTGGATCAAGATGTTGACGCCGCCGAGGTTGGGCAGCACGTAGACCTCGATCTCGAGATCGGCTGCCTCGGGGATCAGCTCGCGGACCCGCCGCCGCGACATGAACTTGGTCAGCCAGGTCACCCGCTCGGCGTACTTGGGATGCCCGTCGTTCTTCACCCAGAGCCCGACGTTGGCGTCGCCGCCCTTGTCGCCGGACCGGCCGTGCACGAAGGTCCCGAGCGGCACCCGTCGGGTGAGGGTGTCGGTGGGGGCGGGGTACGGCGACGGCCGCTGCCCGTCGGCCGGGTCGACGGGAGTGCTGTCCGACAGGGGATCGGCGATCACTTCGGTCGTCCCGTCGTGGTGGACGACCGTGTGCGCGACCGAGCTGCGCGGGATGTAGGCGGGGCGGTAGACGCCGTACGCCGCGCCCGGGCCGGGCATCCGGGTGACGCTGAAGCCCGGGTAGGACGCGAGCGCGAGCTCGATGATCGGCGCGGTCAGGCCCTTGCCGACCTTGTCGGCGCTCGGGTCGAACGCCGTCACGCGCAGCAGCATCGACGCGCCCTCCTCGGTGTCGGCGTCGGGCTGGACGGTGCGGACGCCGGACCACTCGACCTTGGCCGGCCGGCCGATCTCACTGTCCGTGAGCGCGGTCTCGACCTGGGCCGTGATCCACTCGACCTTCGCGTCGGCGTCGAGGCCGGTCACGACGAACTCGGCGGAGTTGCGGAAGCCGGCGAAGTAGTTGAGGCAGACCTTGAGCTGCTCCGGCGGCGCCGAGCCGGAGACTTCGGTCACGGCCACCCGGTCGGGGTCGACCTGCTCGAGGCGCACCGACGTCAGGTCGACGATGACGTCGGGGTTGAGGTACTGGGTCGACTGGATCTCGTAGACCAGCTGTGCGGTGACCGTGTCGACCGTGACCGCACCACCGGTGCCGTCGTGCTTGGTGATCACCATCGAGCCGTCCTCGGCCAGCTCCGCGATCGGGAAGCCGAGTGGTCGATCGCGGTTCGGCAGGTCGAGGAAGCCGCTGAAGTTCCCGCCGGTCGCCTGGGTCCCGCACTCGATGATGTGGCCGGCGACAACGGCGCCGGCCAGCAAGTCGTACGACTCCGGTGTCCAGCCGAAGTGGGCGATCGCGGGACCGACCACGACCGACGCGTCGGTGACCCGGCCGGTGACGACGAGGTCGGCCCCGTTGGTCAGCGCGGAGGCGATGCCGAAGGCGCCGAGATAGGCGTTGGCCGTCAGCGGGCTGCCATAGGCCTCGTGCAGGAGCCCGAGATCGGCCACCTGGTCGCGGATGTCGTCGCCCTCGACGTGGGCGATCTTGGGGTCCAGGCCGAGTCCGGTCGCGACCTCGCGCAGCTTGTCGGCGAGCCCGCGCGGGTTGACGCCGCCCGCGTTGACGACCACCTTGACGTCCCGCTCGAGCGCCAGCCCGAGGGCGTCCTCGGCCTGCTTCACGAAGGTGCGGGCATAGCCGAGGCTCGGGTCCTTGAAGGTGTCCTTGCCCAGGATCAGCATCGTGAGCTCGGCGAGGTAGTCACCGGTGAGGTAGTCCAACAGGCCGCCCTCGAGCATCTCGCGGAACGCCGAGAGCCGGTCGCCGTAGAACCCGGAGCAGTTGCCGATCCTGATGCTCATGCCGTGACCGCTCGTCCACTACCTGCGGGACCGGCGAAGGCCTGGGCGATGGTCAGCCACTTCCCAGCGTCGGCGCCGACGGTCACCAGATCCGTATCGTCACGGTGGATGCGCTGGGTGACCAGCTGGCAGAAGTCGTAGGCCGAGCCGCTGATCGACTGCGCCGCGTCCTCCGGTCCCCACGCCCAGACCTCCCCGCTCGGCGCCTTCAGCTCGACCCGGAACTCCTCGGCCGGTGGCTCCAGGCCGATGTTGGCGAAGGAGTAGTTGCGGGTGCGCACCCCGAGGTGGGCCACGTTCTTGATCCGGTCGGTGATCGCCGGGCGCTGACCGAGGGTGTCGTAGACATCGAGGGCGTGGGCCCAGGTCTCCATGAAGCGCGCGGTCGCCATCGACGCCGGCGACATCGGCGGCCCGAACCACGGCATCTTCTGGCCGTCCGGAAGCTCGCGGAGTGCGGTGCCGAGCGCGGTCCGCCCCGCGTCCCAGCGCGCGAGCAGGTCGGCCGGTGCGAGCCGGGCGAGCTCGAGTGCGCCCTCGTCGACGTAGCCGGTCGGGTCGGCGATCGCCTTCAGCACCACCGCGTCCCACGCCTCCTTGCCCTCGGGCGTGTGGGCGTGGGCGGCGAGCACCGCGACCTCGTCGGTCCACAGCAGGTGCGCGATCGTCGTCGCGATCGTCCAGCCCTCGGCGGGCACCGGGGTGACCCAGCCGGCGTCGTCGAGACCAGCGACCGCGGCCCGGAGCTGGTCGCCCTCGGCGGTGAGATCTCCGTAGACGTCGTCGAACACGCTCACCTTTTCTCCTTCTCGGTGGTTGAGGTGCGAGCGGAGCGAGCCTCGAAACCAAGGGTGAGGTCGAGCGTCGCCGCCCACTGGTCGAGGATTCGCCGGCGACGACTGGTGTCGTCACCGAGGGTGTTGGCCAGGCCGAGGCCGCGCACCAGGTCGAGGGTGGCTTGGATCAGCTCGCGTACGCCGGGTTGGGTCTCGTCGGCTCCGAGCAGCTGGACCGTCATCTTGTGGGTCTCGCGACCGACGAGCTGCTCGAGCGGCGCGACCGCCTCGAGGAGGGTCTCATCGGTGCGGGCGGCAACCCAGAGCTCGAGCGCCGCGGTGAAGACCGGGCCCGCGAAGTGGTCGCCGAGCATCTGGATCACGGCACGGGTGCGCTGCTGTCCGCTCGGCAGCTCGGCCGCCCGGGCGGCAAGCTCCTCGCCGCGCCGCTCGGTCAGGTGGGTCACCGCGGCGACGACCAGGTCGTTCTTGGTCGGGAAGTGGTGCAGCTGGGCGCCGCGACTGACGCCCGCGCGCTCCGAGACGAGGGTCGTGGTCGTGCCGCCGAAGCCGTTCTCGACCAGCAGCTCGACCGTGGCCTCCAGCAGCCGCGCCCGCATGGCACGGGTGCGCTCCTCCTGCGGGACACGGGAGGTGGGTGCGGCGGTCACCCGGTCAGGATGCCTCGTCACTAACAAACAGTCAAGCCTGACTGTTTGTAACGGACGTCAGACGATCTGGTATCGCGCCCCGATCGCGTCGTACGTCACCCGCGCTCGACGGTCGCGAGACAGCAGGACCAGGCCGTGCTCGGTGGCTGTTGCCGCGACGAGCGCGTCATAGACAGCTCCGCCGCCGATCCCGCGCCGGGCACAATCGCCGATCAGTTGTCGTCGCTTCGCGGGCGACAGCTCGATGACCTCAGTCCTGAGCTTGGCCAGCGCCGCGGCGGCGTCGCGGGGTGTGATCCTGAGCGGCGGTGCGAGCCGCGTGAGGACGCTGTAGGTCTCGAGCAGTACGTGGCCGGGCACTGCCGTCACGGCTGCCATCGACGCCTGTGCCGCGCGATGGTCGCGGTGTTGCGCAATCAGGGCGGGAATGAGCAGGCTCGAGTCGCAGGCCGTGGTCACCTGCGGGTGGCCTCGATCGTGTCGCGGACCATCTCGTCGGTCAGTTCCGGGACGTCGTCCTGATAGACGATCCGAGGGATGCCGGACTCGGACATCTCGATCTCGACCTCCGCCGGGGCGACCTCGATCTCGATCTTTCCGTCGGTGTAGTGCACGTCGATCTGCCTCCCCGCAGTCAGGCCCATCGCATCGCGCACGGACTTGGGCACGACGATCCGACCCGCGGAGTCGATGGTGGTGCGCATGGCAGTCAACCTACCATTTTTCTACCATCACGTGGCCCGGGCATGGCGAGGCCCGCGAGGGCGAGGAGCCTCGGGCTCCTAGCGCTCGCGAGCTCCGCGCATGGTCCCCACAACCAACGCCATGGGCACCAAATCCCCCTGCAGCCGTACCGGTCCCCCGAGTGGGATCTAGCTCGCCTATCTCGCAGTACGAGGCCGCTAGCATCACCCTAGGAGCCGGCCCTTCACATACAGGGAGATGAGTGTGAAATCGTCCGATCGCTCGAGCTCGGCACGGGCGTGCTGATGATCGGTCGGGGCCCCGATGCCGGTTGAGCCCGATGGATTCCCCGAGTCGCTTCGCGCCGCGATCGCCGCCCGGAACGTCAGCCTGGTCTGGCTGCGCGACCGGCTCGCCGACCGCGGCAGCCCGGTGTCGCTCACGACGCTCAGCTACTGGCGG
Organism: uncultured Actinomycetota bacterium; assembly: GCA_963766035.1. Lineage (GTDB taxonomy): Bacteria > Actinomycetota > Actinomycetes > Propionibacteriales > Nocardioidaceae > Nocardioides. The sequence continues at coordinate 161,997 of CAVXYP010000002.1, forward strand.
TCCGGCCGGCGGCACCCGGAGGGCGCGGCATCCCTGACCGCGATCGCCGAGATCGAGCTGCTCCTCGATCTGCCCGAGGGCCACCTGCGAAGCCGGGTCGGCCCCCAGCGTCGGGTCGGCCCGCTGGCCGCACCCGTCGCGCCCTTCGAAGCGCGGCCGGTGAACGACGCCGCCGAGGAGACGACCGAGGCTTTGGCCGCCCCGTTCGGAGTCTTCCGGGAGGTCACGACCCACATCGTCGCCGATGTGGACGCCGGCGGTGTGCTCCGACGACGCTGGACCCGGATGGTCCTCCAGATCACGTCCGGGACCGTTGCCGAGTATCCCTGGATCGAGGTGCTCGAGGGCGATGACGGTCCGCCCGTCTTCTCGGATCCGTCCGGCGCCCGACTCACCCGCACCCACCGGCACTCCAGCGGTACGGCGTACGGCGTGGTGCTCGAGCTCGAACGCCCGGTGAGCGCCCCGGGCACGGCCGCGTTGGAGTGGGTCACCGACTATCCCTACGACGAGGCGCCGACGCTCGAGTGCATGCACGGCCGGTCCCGCCCCGGCGGCGCGCTGCTGTTGTGGGTGCGGTTCCACCCGGATCGCCTGCCGGCGTGGTGGGAGGAGTTCACCGATGACGACGACGCCCCTCCCACCAGCAGCGAGACGGTCGGCACCGGCACCACCGCGCACGTGTTCCGCCGCAGCTTCGGTCCTGGTGTGTTCGGCCTCCGCTGGGGCTTCGACCGGTAGGGAGCGGCGGGCTGCGTCAGTCGGGCCGGACGACCTCCAGATCCATCCCGGCAACGAGGTGGGACAGCCCGCGATGCTCGGCCGTCGGCCAGGCAGCCAGAGCGGTGACCGCGAGGTAGCCGAGCAGCGCCCAGGTGCTCCAGGCCGGCGTCAGCACCCCCAGCGCCAGGAACGGGCCGACACCGACGGCCAGCTTGACCGCCCGCGAGATCGGCGTGAGCCGGCCCCGACGGGCGACCGCCCGCACCGACACCACCCACTCCCCGAAGGTTCGGCCGGCGAGCAGCACCAGCGCAGCCTCGACGGCCGCGGGAACGCCCCACTGGAGCCACGTCTGGACCCGGTCGTCGATGTCGGCGTACGACGACGCGAGGCCGTAGTGGAACGCACCCTTGTAGAGGACCACCACGGCCGCCCCGAGCAGCACCACGAACAGCACGTCGCAGACCATGCCGACCAGGCGGCGGCCGTAGCTGATCGTCGTGGGAAGCACGATCTCGCCGCGCCGTCGTCGTACGACCAGCGCGGCGAGGAGTGACCCGACGGTTGCGCCGAGCGTGTTGACGATCAGGTCGTCGACGTCGAAGAGCCGGTAGGCACAGCCGAAGAGGTGCCACACGCCGGTGGTCTGGGTGACCTCGATGAGCAGCGAGATCCCAAGGCCGAGCACGGTGGCGACGACGACGCCACGGCCGAGGACCTTGCGGACGTAGAACCCGAGCGGCACGAACAGCAGCACGTTGAGGGCGACCTGGAGGAACGCCGGATCACGGACCAGCCCGACCAGGCCGTCGCCGTCGCGGAACCCGATCGACCGGATCGTCTCGAACGGCTCGGTCTGCCGGCCGGCGCACTGGTAGCTGTCGCCGGCCGGCATCGGCAGCAGGGTGTAGGTCCACAGCGCGAGGCCGTAGACCGCGCCCGAGAGCAGCACCGCCAGGTCGCCCGGCCCGAGCCGGCCGTCGCGGCGGTACTCGTAAGCCGCCACCGGGATCAGCAGCACGATCGCGACCACCGTCCCGAGACCGGTCGCGATCAGAGCGTTCGCGGCCTGGTCCGACATGCGCCGAGACTACGGGCGCCTTGGTTTCGAGGCTCGCTGCGCTCGCACCTCAACCAGCGGCGCTAATCGTGAGTCGGGAACCCCAGGTTGATGCCGCCGTGCGACGGGTCGAGCCACCGGCTCGTGATCGCCTTCTCGCGCGTGAAGAAGTCCACCCCCTGCGGACCGTAGGCCTTCGCGTCGCCGAAGATCGACGCCTTGTAGCCGCCGAACGAGTGGTAGGCGACCGGCACCGGGATCGGCACGTTGATGCCGACCATCCCGACCTCGACCTCGCGCTCGAAGCGCCGTGCGGCGCCGCCGTCGTTGGTGAAGATCGCGGTGCCGTTGCCGTAGGGACCGGAGTTGATGAGCTCGACACCGTCGGAGTACGACGCCACCCGGACGACCGACAGCACGGGACCGAAGATCTCGTCCTGGTAGGCCGTCGAGCTGGTCGGCATCTTGTCGATCAGCGTGGGGCCGAGCCAGAAGCCCTCGGCGGCTCCGTCGAACTCCCCGTCCCGACCGTCGACGACCACCGTCGCTCCGTCGGTGTCGGCGACGTCGATGTAGCCGGCGACCTTGTCGCGGTGCTCGCGGGTGATCAGCGGACCCATGTCGCAGCCCTTGCGGCCGTCGCCGGTCACCAGCTTGCCCATCCGGTCGCGGATCTTCTCGATCAGCTCGTCGGCGACCGGCTCGACCGCGAGCAGGACCGAGATCGCCATGCACCGCTCACCGGCCGAGCCGAAGCCCGCGTTGACGGCGGCGTCGGCGGCCAGGTCGAGGTCGGCGTCGGGCAGCACCAGCATGTGGTTCTTGGCGCCGCCGAGCGCCTGCACCCGCTTGCCGTGGGAGGTGCCGGTCTCGTAGACGTACTTCGCGATCGGGGTCGAGCCGACGAACGAGATCGAGGCGACGTCGGGGTGGGTCAGCAGCGCGTCGACCGCCTCCTTGTCGCCGTGGACGACGTTGAAGACGCCGTCGGGCAGGCCGGCCTCCTTCAGCGCCGCGCCGATCCAGTTGGCGACGCTGGGGTCCTTCTCGCTCGGCTTGAGCACGACGGTGTTGCCGGTCGCGATCGCGATGGGGAAGAACCACATCGGCACCATGGCCGGGAAGTTGAACGGGCTGATGATGCCCACGACGCCGAGCGGCTCCTTGACCGAGTAGACGTCGACGTCGGTCGAGACGTTCTGCGAGAACGCGCCCTTGGTCAGGTGCGGCATCGAGCACGCGAACTCCACGACCTCGAGGCCGCGCGCCACCTCGCCGGCGGCGTCGGAGAGCACCTTGCCGTGCTCGGACGTCAGGATCGCGGCCAGCTCGTCCTTGCGCTGGTTGAGGATCTCGCGGAAGCCGAACATCACGTTCTGCCGCTTCGTGATCGAGCTGTTGCCCCAGTCGGCGAACGCCGCCCTGGCGACGGCGACCGCGCGGTCCACGTCGCCGGCGGAGCCGTAGCGCACCTCCTTGGAGACGACGCCGAGTGCGGGGTCGTAGACCGGGCCCGTGCGGGACCCTTCACCCGCATCGGTGGTGCCGGCGATCCAGTGGTCGAGTACTTCAGTCATGGGAATCAGATTTCTTGGTCGAGGATGGACAGGACTTCGTCGTACGCCGCCAGCGCCTCGGCCACCTCGTCGGAGGTGACCACGCACGGCGGCACGACATGGATGCGGTTCTCCATGATGAACGGCAGCAGGCCGCGGCCGACCAGCTCGCTCTTGGCGCGGCCCATCAGTGCGGCCGGCAGGGGTTCGCGGGTGGCCTGGTCGGCGACCAGCTCCATCGCCCAGAACACGCCGGTGCCGCGGACCTCGCCGATCACCGGGTGCTTGTCAGCCAGCGTCGCGAGCCCGGGGGCGATCACGTCGGCGCCGATCTGCTTCGCGTGGGCGACGATGCCCTCGCTCTCCATCGCGTCGATCGACGCCACGATCGACGCCGCGGCCAGCGGGTGGCCGCTGTAGGTCAGGCCGCCCGGGAACACCCGGTCGTCGAAGGTGCGCGCGATGGCGTCGCTGATGACGACGCCGCCCACCGGGACGTAGCCGGAGTTGACCCCCTTGGCGAAGGTGATCAGGTCGGGCGTGACGTCGTAGGCGTCGAGCGCGAACCACTCGCCCGAGCGACCGAACCCGGCCATCACCTCGTCGAGGATCAGGACGATCCCGAGCTCATCGGCCAGCGCCCGTACGCCCGGCAGGTAGCCCGGCGGCGGCATCATGATCCCCGCGGTGCCGGGGATGGTCTCGAGCAGGATCGCGGCGACGCTCTCCGGCCCCTCGCTCTCGATCACCCGGCGCAGGTGCCGCAGCGCCCGCTCGCTCTCCTCCTCCGGCGTGGTCGCCCAGAACTCCGAGCGGTAGAGGTAGGGCCCGAAGACGTGGACGTGCCCCCGCGCGAACTCGTTGGGGATCCGTCGCCAGTCACCGGTCGCCACGATCGCACCGCCGGTGTTGCCGTGGTACGAGCGGTACGTCGACACGACCTTGTCGCGCCCGGTGTGGAGCCGGGCCATCCGGATGGCGTTCTCGTTGGCGTCGGCACCGCCATTGGTGAAGAACACCTTGTTGAAGCCGTCGGGCGCCCGGGCGGCGATCCGCTGGGCCGCGACGCCCCGGGTGAGGTTGGCGGTGGCCGGCCCGATCGTGGCCAGCGTTGCCGCCTGCTCCTGGATCGCCGCGACGACCGCCGGGTGCTGGTGGCCGATGTTGACGTTGACCAGCTGGCTGGAGAAGTCGAGGTAGCTCCGGCCGGCGTGGTCCCAGACCCGGGAGCCGTGCCCACCCGCGATCGGCATCAGGGACAGGCTGCCCTGCGCCGACCAGGAGTGGAACACGTGTCCCCGGTCCAGCTCGGTGGTGCGAGCGTCGAGGTCGATCGCGTCGGCCGTCGACACTGTCGGCTGCGTCATGACTACTTCCCGCCCTCCTCGAGGGTCACGTCGATCGGCGCGAAGTCCGCGCCCATCGTGTCGACACCCTCCTCCTCGAGCTCGGTCAGCGCCTGCTCGACGTACTCGTTGGTGTAGGCCGTCTCCGGCGGCGCCTCGGTGATGATCGACGCGCCGGTCTCGTTCTTCGTGTGGAGCGCGATGTCGACGGTCTGGGCCCACGCGGCGTCGTCGATGACGCCGACGCCGTTGGTCGACGGCCAGATCAGCTTGTTGACCTCGTTGGCCATCCACAGCTGGTGGCTCTGGCCGAGCTCGGAGCCGGACGCGGCGACGATGTCGGCCGCCTCCTCCGGGTTGTCGCGGACGAAGGCCCAGCCCTTGATCGACGCCTTGATGAAGGCGACCGTCTGCTCCTCGTAGTCGGGGTCGGACAGCTTCTCGGTCGTCGCCCAGATCGCGTCCTGGAGCATCGCCGTGCCGACGTCGTTCCAGTTGATGACGTTGAGGTCCTCCGGCGTGTAGAGCTCGCCGGTGTCGGGGTTGACCGACTCGAGCACCTGGGCGTACTCGTTGTAGGTCATCGCCTGCGCGGCGTCGATGTCGCCGGCCAGGAACGCGTTCATGTCGAACGCCTGCTGGACCAGGTTGATGTCCTCGAGGTTCACGTCGGCGGACTGCATGCCGGCGAACAGCTCCCACTCGTTGCCGAAGCCCCAGCTGCCGACGTTCTTGCCCTTGAGGTCGTCAGGCCCGGCGATGTCCTTGTTCTTGAAGGAGATCTGGGTGGTGGCGCTGCGCTCGAAGATCTGCGCGACGTCGGTGATGCCGGCGCCCTGCTCGATCGACCCGAGCACCTTGGGCACCCAGGAGATGGCGTAGTCGACGTCGCCCGAGGCGAGCACGTCCTGCGGGACGATGTCGACGCCGCCCTCGACGATCGTCACGTCCAGGCCCTCGTCGATGTAGTAGCACTCGGCGACGGCGGAGTAGTAGCCGGCGAACTGCGCCTGCGACACCCACTGCAGCTGGAGCTTGACCTCCTTGAGATCACCGGCGTCCCGCGCCTCCTTGGTCTTGGTTGCGCAGTCCTTGCTCTGCTGGACGTCGACGTTGGAGTCCGACCCGCCGTCGTCGCTGTCGCCGCAGCCAGTCATGACGACGGCCAGGGCCACCGCGGCGGTGCCTAGCTTGAGGTGTGACTTCATTCGTTTCTCCTGTACCTAGGCGGGTTGGTGATGACGCGAGAACCAGAGCTCGACGAGTAGGGTGACGACGTAGAACAGCAGGCCGAGCAGGATCGAGCCCAGCACGTAGGCCCACGCGAGCGGGTAGTTGCTGCTGGCGGCCGACGACGTGATCGACTTCCCGAGACCGCCGATCGGTCCGCCGAAGTACTCGGCGATGAGGGCGCCGATCACTGCCAGCGAGGACGCCACCCGCAAGCCGGTGAAGATGTACGGCGTCGCGGTCGGCAGGGTGACCGAACGGATCATCTGGATCGGGCTGGCCGCGTAGGCGGTCATCAGGTCGCGGTGGACGGCCCGGACCTGGCGGATGCCGCGCAGCGTGTTGAGATAGACCGGCACCGCGACGCAGACGCCGGCCACGATGATCCGTCCCGTGTTCACCGCAGCGCCGAACATCGTGTAGAGCACCGGCGCGAGAGCCACGATCGGGATCACCGCGAGAGCCGCGACGATCGGGGCCGCCATCTGGTCGATGAGTCGGAACGACCCGGCGAGCGCCGCACCGACCACTCCGAGAAGCGCACCGCCGAGCATCCCGAACAAGGCGTTGCGGCCGGTGACGGTCGCGCCGTCGACGATGTTGTCGGTGTTGGCCGTCATCTGCTCCCAGATCGCGCTCGGCGCGGGCAGGACGAACGGCTCGATCTCGGCCTGCTTGACGAGCAGCTCCCACCCGAGGATCACGAGGGCACCCAGCGCGAGCGGCGCGATGACCGTGCTCCACCTGACCTCGGTGATCGGGAGCCGGGGGCGGGTGACGCGTCCCGCGGCGACGGGGTCGACGGCAGTCGTCATCGCAGGTCGACCCCTCGCGCCGAGGCCGCGGGCTCCGGCGCCCCGTGCAGCAGGCTCCGCACATCGGAAACCGCGCGGAAGAACCCCTCCTGCTCCCGCGCGCCCTCGGTGCGGTCGTGCGCGCTGACCAGGCCGTCGGCGCGCACGTCGACGACACCGCTGATCCGACCGGGTCGCGGCGACATCACAATGACGCGGTCGGAGAGGAACACCGCCTCGGGGATCGAGTGGGTCACGAACAGCACTGCCGCGCCCGTCTCGGCGCAGATCCGCACCAGCTCGTTCTGCATCCGCTCGCGGGTGATCTCGTCGAGGGCGCCGAACGGCTCGTCCATCAGCAGCAGTCGCGGGCTCTCGGCGAGAGCGCGGGCGATCGCGACCCGCTGCTGCATGCCGCCCGAGAGCTGGTCGGGATGGCTCTTGGCGAAGTCGGTGAGACCCACGAGCTCGATCAGCTCCCGGACCCGGACCCTGCGCGCGGCGGTGTCTACCCCGTGCAGCTTGAGCGGCAGCTCGATGTTGCCGGTGACAGTGCGCCACGGCAGCAGGCCGGCCTGCTGGAACACGATGCCGTAGTCCTGGTCGAGGCGCGCCTGCCGCGCTCCCTTGCCGAACACCATGATCTCGCCCGACGTCGGCGCGTCGAGATCGGCGACCAGCCGCAGCAGCGTGCTCTTGCCGCAACCGCTGGGCCCGATCAGCGACACGAACTCGCCGTCCGCGACGGTGAGGTCGACGTCGGTCAGGGCGACGACTTCCTTGCGGCCCTTGCCGAAGACCCGGTCGACGCCGGTCACCACGATGGCGGGGTCAGGCATTGCTGGCTCCTGTCAGTCGGAACGGGCGGAGGGCGAGGCCGATCAGGCCGACCGCGCCGGCAGCGACCAGGCCGACCACGATCGCACCGAGGATCGGTGCCCAGGGCTTGGCGGGGTCTCCGGAGGCCGCGACGGCGTAGTTGATCACCATCCGGCCAAGGCCGCCTTCGAGGGCGATCGACTGCTCGGCCACGACCGTTCCGATCACCGCGCTCGCAGCGGCCAGCCGCAGGGCGGGGAGCAGGTAGGGCACTGAGGACGGCACCCGCAGTGTGAGCAGCGACCGCCACCAGCCGACGCCGTAGGCCCGCATCAGGTCCAGGTGCGTCTTGTCCGGGGACTTGAGCCCGCGCAACGCACCGACGGCGACCGGGAAGAAGGCGAGGTACGCCGCGATCACGACGACCGAGTCCTCCTTGCTCCACGCGTGGTTAGGGATGTGGATCCCCGCGCCCCACCGTTGGACCAGCGGTGCGATCGCGATCAGAGGGACGGTCTGGCTGAGGATCACCCACGGCAGGACGGCGGACTCGACGATCCGCAGCCTGCTCATCAGCAGGGCGAGCACCAGGCCCACGACCAACCCGACCAGCCAGCCGCGCGTCGCCAAGCCGAGCGTGAACATGCTGGCGTCGAACACTGCCTCGAACGCGCTGGGCGCGTCCGGCCTCGCGGTGACGGGTTCACCGAATCGTTGGATCATCTCCCAGGAGTGCGGCATCGCCAGCTCGGTGGTGCGCGGCAGGATCCGGGTCTCGCCGACCAGCACGCCTTCCTCGGGCCCGAACGCCTTGTAGACGTCCCAGGTCGCGACCACGGCCGCGACCCCGAGGACGCCGAAGACGACCGCGCGGAGGCGGTTCCAGAGCTGGGCCAAGGTGGTCAGGCCTTTGCGGTGATGTGGTCGCGGAGGTGGGGCATGATCGACTCGCCGTAGACCCGCATCGTCTCCTCCTTGTTGTCGTGCTGGAGGTAGACCGAGAACTGGTCGACGCCGATCGCTCTGAGCTCCTCGAGCTTGGCGATGTGCTGCTCGGGGGTGCCGAGGATGCAGAACCGGTCGACGATCTCGTCGGGCACGAAGTCGACGTGGTCGTTGTCGGCCTTGCCGTGGGTGTTGTAGTCGTAGCCGGTGCGGCCCTTGATGTAGTCGACGAGCACCTGCGGGAAGCCCTCGTTGTCCGCCGTGGCCTCGCCGTACTTGCTGACGATGTCGGCGATGTGGTTGCCCACCATGCCGCCGAACCACCGGGTCTGGGACCGCATGTGGTCCATCTCGTCCTCGCTGCCGACGTAGGCCGGGGCGGCGACGCAGAACGTCAGGGCGTCCGGGTCACGACCGGCTGCCTCCGCGGCGTTGCGCACCTGGGTGATCATCCACTTCGCCACGTCGACGTCGGCCAGCTGGAGGATGAACCCGTCGCCCGCCTCGCCGGCGGTCTTCAGCGCGAGCGGACCATAGGCGGCGATCCACACCTCGAGAGCGGAGGTGCGTGCCCAGGGGAACTGGAGGGTCGAGCCGAGGTGCTCCACCGGCCGGCAGTTGCCCAGCTCGCGGATCACGTGGGTGGCCTCCCGGACCTCCTTGAGCGTGGACGGCCTGCCGTTGAGCGTGCGGACGGCGGAGTCGCCGCGGCCGATGCCGACGACGGTGCGGTTGCCGTACATCTCGTTGAGGGTCGCGAACACCGAGGCCGTGACCGTCCAGTCCCGCGTCGCCGGGTTGGTGACCATCGGGCCGACGATCACCCGCCGGGTCTCGGCGAGGATCTGGCTGTAGATGACGTAGGGCTCCTGCCACAGCAGGTGGGAGTCGAACGTCCACACGTAGTCGAAGCCGTGCTCCTCGGCCTGCTTCGCGAGCGCAATCGTGCGCCACGCGGGCGGGTTGGTCTGGATGACCACACCAAAGTCCATCTGTATCCTTCTCAGACCAGGTACTGCGTCAGGTCGCGCTTGAGGAACTGGCCGTGGCCCTTGGTCCCCTTGAACTCTCCGTCGGCGATGAGGACCGTGCCCCGGGAGATGGTCACGTCGACGTGTCCGTCGATCTCGAAGCCCTCCCACGCGGAGTGGTCCATGTTCATGTGGTGCTTCTTGCCCTCGCCGTAGCCGATGGACGTGTGCCCGTTCGGGTCGTAGACGACGATGTCGGCGTCGGCGCCCGGCTGGATCACGCCCTTCTTGCCGTAGAGGCCGAACATCCGGGCCGGCGTGGTCGCGATCAGCTCGACCCAGCGCGGCAGCGAGATCCGGCCGTCGACGACGCCTTGGTAGAGCAGGTCGACGCGGTGCTCGATCGAGCCGATGCCGTTGGGGATGGCCCGGAAGTCGTCCTTGCCGAGCTCCTTCTGGTCCTTCATGCAGAACGGGCAGTGGTCGGTCGACACCATCTGCAGGTCGTTGGTGCGAAGGCCCTGCCACATCGCCTCGAGGTGGCCCTCCTCCTCGGACCGGAGCGGCGTCGAGCAGACCCACTTGGCGCCCTCGAAGTCGCCCCACTCGTCGCTCTTGGCGCCGAGCTGCTTCTCCAGCGACAGGTAGAGGTACTGCGGGCAGGTCTCGCCGAAGACGTTCTTGCCGTTGTCGCGGGCCCACGCCACCTGGGCGACCGCCTGCTTCGCGCTCATGTGCACGATGTAGAGCGGCGCGTCGGTGAGGTCGGCGAGCATGATCGCCCGGTGCGTCGCCTCCTCCTCCATCTGCCAGGCGCGGGCGATGCCGTGGTAGTAGGGCGCGGTCTTGCCGGACTCGGCCAGCTGCGCGGCGAGCACGTCGATCGCCGGCCCGTTCTCGGCGTGCATCATCGTCAGGAGGCCCATCTCACGGGCCTTCTGCATGGCTCGCACGATCTGCGCGTCGTCGCTGTAGAACACGCCCGGGTAGGCCATGAACAGCTTGTAGGACGTGATGCCCTCGTCGACCAGGCGCTCCATCGCCTTCAACGAGTCGTCGTCGACGCCGCCGATGATCTGGTGGAAGCCGTAGTCCACCGCGCAGTTGCCGTCGGCCAGCTCGTGCCAGTGGGCGAGCCCGTCCTCCACGCGCTGACCGTAGGTCTGGACGGCGAAGTCGATGATCGACGTGGTGCCGCCCCAGGCCGCCGCGGTGGTGCCGGTCTCGAACGTGTCGGAGGCCGCGGTGCCGCCGAACGGCAGCTGCATGTGGGTGTGGGCGTCGATGCCGCCAGGGATGACGTACTTCCCGGTCGCGTCGATCGTCTGGTCGGCATTGATGCCACCGAGAGCCTCAGAGCCCGGAGCGAGGACGGCGACGATGGTCTCGCCGTCGACCAGCACGTCGGCGGCCACCGATCCGGTCGCGTTCACGACCGTGCCGCCCTTGATCAGGATGGTCATCGCTACCTCAGGGCCGCGCGATCGCGGTGTAGGAGTCGGGCCGCCGGTCGCGGTAGAACTGCCAGTCGTCGCGCATCTGCTGGACCATGTCCATGTCGAGGTCGCGGACCAGCAGCTCCTCCTTCTCCGACGATCCCCGCTCGCCGACGAAGTTGCCGCGCGGGTCGATGACCTGGCTGGTGCCGTAGAAGTCGACCGCCTCGTCGCCGTACTCGTTGTCCTCACGCCCGACCCGGTTGGGCTGCAGCACGAAGTAGCCGTTGGCGACGGCGGCGCACGGGCCCTCGACCTCCCAGAGCCGGTTGCTCAGGCCCGGCTTGGTGGCGTTGGGGTTGAAGACCATGTGGGCGCCGTTGAGGCCGAGCTCGCGCCAGCCCTCCGGGAAGTGCCGGTCGTAGCAGATGTAGGTGCCGACCTTGCCCACCGCGGTCTCGAAGACCGGGTAGCCCAGGTTGCCGGGGCGGAAGTAGAACTTCTCCCAGAACTTCTCGAGGTGCGGGATGTGGTGCTTGCGGTACATGCCGAGGACGGTGCCGTCGGCGTCCACCACGACCGTGGTGTTGTAGTAGACGCCGGTCTGTGCCTCCTCGTAGATCGGCAGCACGGTCACCATGCCGAGCTCCTTCGCCAGCGCGGCGAACCGCTGCACGATCGGGCCGTCGGCCGGCTCGGCGTAGCGGTAGTACTTCTGGTCCTGGGTGATGCCGAAGTAGGGCCCGTAGAAGAGCTCCTGGAAGGAGATCACCTGGGCGTCCTGGGCGGCGGCGTCGCGGGCGAACTGCTCGTGCTTGTCGAGCATCGACTCCTTGTCGCCGGTCCACGTGGTCTGGCTGATCGCAGCTCGCACGATGGTCAAGAGGTCCACCTCCGGTTGTCTCTGGTCGAGGAGGCGTACCACCTCCGGAGCGACGTGGGTCGAGGAGGTCGAGCAGCGGCCGTCTCGAGACCAAGTTCTGTTATCTTCCAGGTTGAACATTTCGCTTCGATTGCTCCGTTGTCAAGGCTTGTCGAAGGATTCGACATGGATCTGGCCACCATCAGCGACAGCACGCCGCACGGCATCGCCGGCGCGTTCAGCCGCGCGATCCGCGCGGGCGAGCTCGCGCCCGGCGACCGGCTGCCCACGGTTCGCGGCGTCGCGGCCGAGCTGGGGGTGTCGCCCGCGACGGTGTCTGCCGCGTGGCAGGCGCTGCGCCGCACCGGCCTGGTGGTCTCACGCGGCCGGGCCGGGACCTACGTCAACGACGCCCCCACTCCGTGGCTGTCGCCGCGACAACGAGGACTCGTCGGCGCCGGGCCGGACGGCGTACGCCTCGACCTGTCCCGCGGCACCCCGGACCCGACCCTGCTCCCCGATCTCGGTCCGGCGTTGCACCGGGTGTCACAGCGGGCGGGCGTACTCGCCTACCAGGAGGAGCCGGTGCTGCCGGAGCTGCGCGAGGTGCTGACGGCGTCGTGGCCCTACCCGACCGAGGCGATCACCGTGGTCGACGGCGCGACCGACGGCATCACCCGGATGCTCGAGCAGGTCGTGTCGTACGGCGACCGCGTGGTGCTCGAGTCACCCGGTTTCCCGCCGTTCTTCGACCTGGTCGAGGCGCTCGGCGCCGAGGTCGTGCCGGTGGAGCTCGACGAGTCCGGGGTGGTGCCGGACTCGCTGCGCCGGGCGCTCGACGCCCGACCCGTCGCCGTGGTGTGGCAGCCGCGTGCGCACAACCCGACCGGGGTCTCGACGACGATCGCGCGCGCCGAGCAGCTGGTGCGGGTGCTCAAGCGGCGGCGGTCCGACGTGCCGTGGATCGTCGAGGACGACCACTCCTCCGGCATCTCGGTGGCCCCCGACGTGAGTCTCGGATCGTGGCTCCCCGACCGGGTGGTGCACGTCCGGTCCTACTCGAAGTCACACGGCCCCGATCTGCGGATCGCGGCGCTCGGCGGGCCGTCGTCGATCGTGGACCGGATCGTCGCCCGCCGGATGCTCGGCCCGGCATGGACGTCGCGGATGGTGCAGACGATCCTGCTCGACCTGCTCACCTCGTCGCAGTCGCTGGACGAGGTGAGCGAGGCGCGGCGGCAGTACATGGCACGCCAGCGCACCCTCGTGGCAGCGCTCGCCGACCTCGGGGTGGCGACCGCGGTGCCGGACGGGATCAACCTGTGGCTGCCCGTGCGCGACGAACGCGCCGCGCTGGTGCACCTGTCCGCGTCCGGGATCCGGGTCGCGGGCGGCTCGCCGTTCCTGGCTGACCTTCGAGGGTCGAGCCCGTCGAGACCCCTCTCGTACGTCCGGGTGACGTCGGGGCTGGTGGCGCCGGACGATGCGGCCGAGGTGGCCGTGGCGCTGGCCGAGGCCAGCGCCACGGACTGATCACGGGTTGTTGATGACCTCGTCGCCGGAGGCGTAGAGGTAGACCACGTAGGCGATCGCGTCGGCGTTGATGGCCAGCGCGGTGTGGTTGATGTTGTCGATCGTGTCGCAGGCCGAGTGGTAGCAGGGGTCGTACGCCATGCCGGCCGTGCCGCCCCACTTGGCTGCCTGCGCGGCTGTCTTGGTGCCCTCGGCTCCGGTGAACAGGCCGCCCGCCGGGATGCCGTTGTTGATGAACGCCTGGTAGTCGGACCGGCCGGTGAACGCGGACGGCTCGGACGGGATGGTGCGCTCGGCGTAGTACTGCTCGAACAGCGCCTCGATCTCGTCGGACCCGTCGGGGCCGGACGTCCCGAAGGCACTGCCGTCACCGTCGTAGATGAAGAGTCCGTAGTTCGGCGAGCCGATCATGTCGAAGTTGAGGTACATCTCGATCTTGGCGCGGTCAGCAGCCGAGAGGCTGGTGACGTAGAACGTCGAGCCGACCAGCCCGGCTTCCTCGGCACCCCACCACGCGAAGCGGAGCTTGTTGGGCAGGTCCGCCTTCGCCAGCTCCTCGGCGACCGTGAGCAGACCGCTGGAGCCGGAGCCGTTGTCGTTGATGCCCGGTCCCTCGGGGACGGAGTCGAGGTGGGCACCCGCCATGATCACGTTGTCCGGGTCTCCGCCCTTCGACTCGGCGATGACGTTCTCGGTCGTCGCCAGGACGCGGCTGACGTTGGCGAAGACCCGCATCTCCAGCCCTGCGATGGCCGCCAGGTCGGCACCGATCGCGTAGGTCGTGCTGACGGCCGGGATCTCAGCCGTGTTGCCGTCGCCGAGCGTGACGGCGGGGATGCCCTGCCGGTCCGGCGCCGCGGTGTTGCCCTGGTTGAAGAAGATGACGCCGGCAGCGCCGGCGGCGTCGGCGTTCTCCGCCTTGATCTCGAACGTGCACGTGCCGCGCTGGAGCAGCGCGATGTCGCCGGCCGGGAAGCCCGCGAAGTCGGCTGCCTCGCAGCCGCTCGTCGAGAGGTTGCCGAGGCCGAGCTGGATGTCGACCGGGGTCACGTGCGCGGTGACGTCACCAGGTTCGGTTTGAGTCGTGGACACGAAGTCGGTGTTCTCGACGTAGGTGACGGCGTCCGGGTTGACCTGCTGCATCTGCGACGGTCCGGTCCGCGCGAAGATGTGGGTGACGAAGGTCTGCCGGGTCACGACGTAACCGGCCTTCTTCATCTCCTTCGCCACGTAGTCCGCCGACTCGTCGTAGCCCGGCGTGCCCGCCGAGCGCGTGCCGTCGTTGTGGTCGGCGATGTGAGCGAGCTTCTTCTCGTGCTTGAGCACCTCGTTGAGCTTGACGCAGTGGACCGCCGCTTCCGCGGAGTCGAGATGCTTCCCGCACTTGGGGGGCGGCGGCGGGCCGGCCCCGACCGACGTCGATGCGGCGACCAGGCCGGCCGAGACGATCCCGAAGGCTGCCAACGATGCGATGAATCGCCGAGTCGATCTCACAGGGCACTCCCTTGTTGGGGCACCACCCGAAGGCGCCCGACGGGCCGACCCTAGGCCGCCGCCCCCCGAAAGGGAATGGGCACCGTTATCTGCGGCGGGAACCGATCGGCGGCCGCCGCCGTCGTACGAACATGAGGCCCGCCCAGCGTCGTTACTCCCCGCTCCTGCTCTCGCTCGCCGCCGTCCTGCTCGCGGTGTCGGCGTGCTCGTCGTCGGGAGGGGATGGAGGGGGTGACGACAGCAAGTCCAGCGCTGGCAGTTTCGAGGAGACGAGCAGGGACGCAGCAGATGCGCCCGTGGCCGGTCCGGCGGAGGACGAGGCCCACCGGAACGCGGTGGACGCGGACGGGCTCGCCTTCGACAGCGCCCTGGCCGAGTCTGTCGCCAGTCAGAACGCCGCGCCCGACGTCGATCGGAGCATCATCGCCAAGGGCAACGTCTCGCTCGAGAGCGACGACGTGGCGGGGACGGTGTTCGACGTCCAAGAGATAACGGACGACCTCTTCGGCGAGATCACCGAGCGCGAGACGACCACCAACAAGAACGGCGACATCAACACGGCCCGGCTGCTGCTGCGGATCCCGGTCGCGAGCTTCGACGACGCATTCGACGGCTTGCAGAAGGTCGCCGACCTCAAGTCGGCCAACACGGGCAAGGAGGACGTCACCACCCAGGTGATCGACACCCGGGTCCGGATCCGCGCCCAGCGGCTCAGCCTGGCCCGCGTCGAGGCGCTGTTCGACCGCGCGCAGTCGATCAGCGACATCATCCGGATCGAGTCGCAGGTGAGCCGGCGCCAGGCCGACCTCGAGTCGCTGGAGAAGCGACTGAGCTACCTCAAGAACCAGACGTCGATGTCGACCATCTCCGTCAGCATCTCCCTCCCGCCCCCGGAGAAGAAGGAGAAGAAGGAGGAGCCCGAGGAGGCCGGGTTCTTCGCCGGCCTCGAGGACGGCTGGCACGGGTTGAAGTCCTTCAGCACCGACCTCGCGACCCTGTCCGGACGGCTGCTTCCCTTCGGCACCGTGCTGCTGGTCGTCGGTGGCCCGATCTTCCTGCTGGTCCGCCGCTTCCGCCGCCGGGGCGGGTCGGCTCCGTCGGTCCCCACCCCCGCCGGCCCCTGACCGCCCGCCGGCTCCTGACCGCCCGCCGGCTCCTGACCGCCCGCCGGCTTCTGACCGCCCTAGGGCTCATGCCCGCCCGAGGGCGGCGCCGTACTGCCGGGTGGGGGGCGTGGTGGGTGGGGGCGTGGTGGGTGGGGGGCGTGGTGGGTGGGGGGCGTGGTGGGTGGGGGCGTGGTGGGTGGGGGGCGTGGTGGGTGGGGGGCGAAGGTCACTCACGCCCCAGACGTCACATCGCTCGGGCAAAACTGGCGCTTGTCGGCCGTTGCATTGGCCGACAAGCGCAGGAATCCCCGGTCGACCGGGGATTCCTGCCGCACCAGCCTCGCGAAGCCGCTCATCAACCACGAAGGGCCCGCCGCCGCAGCGACGGGCCCTTCGAGGTGATTCAGATCAGGCGGGGAAGGACCCGCCCGAGGCGGCGAGATCCCGCAGCCACGGGGTGGCCTGGAACCGGTCGCCGTACTTGGCGGCGAGGTCGTCGGCCCGCTTGAGGAAGGCGTTGAGGCCGATTTCAGGGTCTCGCCGGTCCTGTCCTTGTCCTCGTAGCCGGTCATGAACTGGGCGGCGCCACCGGTCATCGGCGGGAAGCCGATGCCCATGATCGAGCCGATGTTCGCGGCGGCGGCGGAGGTGATGACGCCCTCCTCGAAGCACTTCGCGGTCTCGAGGGCCTCGGCGAAGAGCATCCGGTCCTTGATGTCCTCGATCGGGATCTGCTCCTCGGCGACGGGGAACAGGTCCGCGAGCCCGGCCCAGATCGAGCCGCGCTTGCCGTCCTCGTAGTCGTAGAAGCCCGCGCCACGGAGGCGACCGGCACGGCCGGCCTCGAGCATCTTGTCGACGACGTCGGAGCCCGGGTGGCCGACGTAGTCCTTGCCCGCGGCGAGCTCGCCCTCCTTGGTGGCCTTGGCGATCTTCGCCATCAGCTCGAGGTTGAGCTCGTCGGACAGCTGGAGCACGGCGGCCGGGTAGCCGGCCATCAGGGTGCCGCGCTCGATGGAGTACGGCGCCACGCCCTCGGCGAGCATCGCCATGCCTTCGTTGACCATGTAGCCGATGACCCGCGAGGTGTAGAAGCCACGGCTGTCGTTGACGACGATCGGGGTCTTCCGGATCTGCTGGACCACGTCGTAGGCCTTGGCCAGTGCGACGTCGTTGGTCTCCTTGCCGGTGATGATCTCGACCAGCGGCATCTTGTCCACGGGGGAGAAGAAGTGCAGGCCGATGAAGTCTGCCGGCCGGTCGACGCCCTCGGCGAGCTGGGTGATCGGCAGCGTCGAGGTGTTGGAGCAGAGCAGCGCGTCCTTGTTGATGAAGGGCGCGATCTCGGCGAACACCTTGGCCTTGAGCGACGGGTCCTCGAAGACGGCCTCGATGACGAGGTCGCAACCGGTCAGGTCGGCCGGGTCAGCGGTCGCGGTGATCCGGTCGAGCAGCTCGGCCTTCTGCTCCTCGGTGGACCGGCCGCGCGAGATCGCCTTGTCGAGGAGGCCCTCGGAGTAGGCCTTGCCCTTCTCGGCGTTCTCGGCGGCGACGTCCTTGAGGACGACCTCCATGCCGGCCTTGGCGCACACGTAAGCGATGCCGGCGCCCATCATGCCGGCGCCCAGGACACCGACCTTGGTGGCCTTCCACGGCTCGATGCCCTGCGGGCGGAGCGAGCCGGAGTTGATCGCCTGCAGGTCGAAGAAGAACGCCTGGATCATGTTCTTCGAGCCCTGGTTGACGACCAGGTTGGTCAGGTAGCGCGACTCGATCCGCGAGGCGGTGTCGAAGTCGGTGCTGGCACCCTCGATCGCTGCGGACAGGATCGCGCGGGCGGCCGGGTAGACGGCGCCCTTGGTCTGCTGGCGCAGGATCGCTGGGAACGCCGGGAGGAACGCGGCCAGGGCCGGGCTCTTCGGCGAGCCGCCGGGCATCTTGTAGCCGGGCGCGTCCCAGGGCTGTACAGAGGCCTCCGGGTTGGCTGCGTTGTCGGCGATCCAAGCCTTCGCTGCCGGGACCAGCTCCTCGCGGGTGGCGACCAGCTCGTCGACGATGCCCTTCTCCTTGGCCTTCGTCGGGTTGAACTGCGTGCCCTGGAGCAGCACGTCCATCAGCGCCGTCTGGATGCCGAACATCCGCACGGTGCGGGTGACGCCACCACCGCCGGGCAGCAGGCCGAGGCTGGCCTCGGGCAGGCCGACCTTGACGCTCGGGTCGTCGACGAGGATCCGGTGGTTGCAGGCGAGGGTGATCTCGAGGCCACCACCGAGGGCGGCGCCGTTGATCGCGGCGACGACCGGCTTCGGGAACAGCTCGAGCCGGCGCAGGGCCGCCTTGACCTTCTCGCACTGGGCGAAGACGTCGGCGGCGTTCTCCTTGGTGGTCTGCACCATGGTCTTGAGGTCGCCACCGGCGAAGAAGGTCTTCTTCGCGCTGGCGACGACGACGCCAGTGACCGGGTTGTCGGAGTCCTGCTCGTCGTACAGCCGGTCGACGGCAGCCTTCATCGAGTCGATGTAGAGCTCGTTCATGGTGTTGGCGCTCTGGTTCGGGTCGTCCAACGTCAGCGTGACGATGCCGTCCGCGTCCCGCTCGTAGCGCACAGCGGTCTGGGTGTCAGTGCTCATGATTGGTTCAGTTCTCCTTCAGACCAGCTCGATGATCGTCGCGATGC
The DNA here is from genome assembly GCA_963766035.1 of uncultured Actinomycetota bacterium. Lineage (GTDB taxonomy): Bacteria > Actinomycetota > Actinomycetes > Propionibacteriales > Nocardioidaceae > Nocardioides. Next base: position 180,549 of record CAVXYP010000002.1, read on the forward strand.
CCATGCCGCCGCCGACGCAGAGCGTGGCGAGGCCGCGGCGCAGGTCGCGCCGCTCGAGCTCGTCGATCAGGGTGCCGAGGATCATGGCGCCCGTCGCACCGAGCGGGTGGCCCATGGCGATGGCGCCACCGTTGACGTTGGTGATCTCGTGGCTGATGTCCATGTCGCGCATGAACCGCATCGCGACCGCGGCGAACGCCTCGTTGATCTCGAACAGGTCGATGTCGCCGACCTCGAGACCGGCCTTGGCCAGCGCCTTGCGGGCGGCCGGTGCCGGACCGGTCAGCATGATGACCGGGTCGGCACCCGACACGGCGGTCGCGAGGACGCGGGCGCGCGGGGTGAGACCGAGGTCGCTGCCGACCTGCTCGGTGCCGATCAGGGTCAGCGCCGCACCGTCGACGATGCCGGAGCTGTTGCCGGCGTGGTGGACGTGGTTGATCTTCTCGAGCCAGTGGTACTTCTCGAGCGCGACGTTGTCGAAGCCCGCGTCGGCGCCCATCTGGGCGAAGCTCGGCTTCAGCCCGGCCAGGCCCTCGGGGCTGGTGTCGGGACGGACGGTCTCGTCGTGGTCGAGGATCGTGATGCCGTTGAGGTCCTTGACCGGCACCACGGCGCCGGAGAAGTAGCCGTTGGCCCACGCCTTGGCAGCGCGGTGGTGCGACTCGGCGGCGTAGGCGTCGACGTCGTCGCGGCTCCAGCCCTCGATCGTGGCGATCAGGTCGGCGCCGATGCCCTGGGGCACGAAGCTCGCCTTGAACGCGGTCGCCGGGTCCATCGCCCAGGCGCCACCGTCGGAGCCCATGGGCACCCGGCTCATGGCCTCGACTCCGCCCGCGACGATCAGGTCCTCGAAGCCACCGCGGACGCGGGACGCGGCCTGGTTGACGGCCTCGAGCCCGGACGCGCAGAAGCGGTTGAGCTGAACGCCGGCGACGGTGTCAGGGAGACCGGCGGCGAGCGCGGCGGTCTTGGCGATGTCGCCGCCCTGCTCACCGACCGGCGACACGACGCCGAGGACGACGTCGTCGATCCGGTTGGTGTCGAGCGTGGGGTTGCGCACCTGGAGCTCGTCGAGGAGACCGACGGCGAGGTCGACGGGCTTCACCTCGTGGAGGGTGCCGGTGGCCTTGCCCCTGCCGCGCGGAGTGCGGAGGTGGTCGTACACGAATGCTTCTGCCATGACCGTCCTTGGGATTCGGGAAACGCGCGCGAACAGTGCGCGATCAAGAGTGGCTGCCCTCGATTGTGACACTATTACTGTCATGGTCAAGGGATCGGGTCATGCGACGGACATCACACACGACCTGCTGACGCTCGACGAGCTCACCAGGCGGGTGGGATTGAGCGTGCGGACCGTGCGGTTCTACACCACGAAGGGCCTGCTCCCGCCGCCCGTGCGGCGCGGTCGGTCCGGCTACTACACGGCCGAGCACCTCGCGCGGCTCGAGCTGGTCCAGGAGCTGCAGAGCCACGGATTCACGCTGGCGGCCATCGAGCGGTACGTCGCCGGCATCCCGACCGACGCCACTCCCGAGGACATCGCGCTCGCGCGCACCATGCTCGCGCCCTGGCAGTCCGACCTCCCCGTCGAGATGGATCACGACCACCTCGAGGCCAAGGCCGGTCGCACCCTGTCCCACGAGGACGTGGCGACACTCCAGGCTCTGGGCGTGCTGCGGCGCCGCGGTTCGTCGTACCTCGTCGCCGGCAACCAGCTCGCGATCGGCGTCCGGTTGCTCGATCTCGGCTTCCCGCGCGAGGTTGCCGTCGCCGCGGCCGCCGTCTACCAGGAGCACGGCGAGCAGATGGCGAAGGAGCTCTACGAGGTCATCCGCGACAAGCTGGCGCCGTTGTACGACGAGCACCAGTCCGCGCACTTCCGCGAGGTCATGGAGCGGCTGAAGCCGCTCTCGGTCGGCGGTCTGGTGACCGCCTACGAGTCGGCGGTCATCCGCACCGCCCGCAGCCAGTCCGAGATGGACTAGCGCCGGCCGCTGAAGGAGGCGGCCGTGTGGCCGCCGCCGCCCGAGCCGTTGCCGCCGCGGCGACGCGAGCTGTTGCTCTTCGAGCGACCGCCGCCGTTGCGACCCGAACTGGATCCGCCGCGCTGGCCGGACGGCTTGCGCGACCGGCTGCCGCCACCGCCACCGCCGCTGCCGCGGGGGCGCGACTGTGCGGTGCCGGCAGCGGGGACGATCCCGCCCGGAGTGCGGCGCTCGCCGGGCGCGAGCTCCTGCAGGACCGGGTGCCCGACGTTGGCGAGCTTGGTCGTCGTCGGCTTCACACCGGCGGCGCGGGTCAGGTCGCGCACGTCGCGGACCTGGTCGTCGGTCATCAGCGTGATGACGGTGCCCGCGGCACCGGCGCGCGCGGTGCGGCCGGAGCGGTGCAGGTAGGCCTTGTGCTCGGCCGGCGGGTCGGCGTGCACGACCAGCGCGACGTCGTCGACGTGGATGCCGCGGGCCGCGATGTCGGTGGCGACCAGCGTGGTCGCCGTGCCGCTGTGGAACGCGTCGAGGTTGCGGGTCCGCGCGCCCTGGCTGAGGTTGCCGTGCAGGTCGACCGCCGGCACGCCGCTCTTGTTGAGCTGACGGGCCAGCGCCTTCGCACCGTGCTTGGTGCGGGTGAAGAAGATGGTCCGGCCGGGCGCGCTCGCCAGGTCGACGAGGACGGCGATCCGCAGCTCGCGCGAGACGTGCAGGACGTGGTGGTCCATCTTCGCGACGGGCGACTGGACCGAGTCCGCCTGGTGCACGACCGGGTTGGAGAGGAAGCGCTTCACCAGCACGTCGATCGCGTTGTCGAGGGTCGCGGAGAAGAGCATCCGCTGGCCGTTGCTCGGGGTCTGCCCGAGCAGGCGGCGTACGGCGGGGAGGAAGCCGAGGTCGGCCATGTGGTCGGCCTCGTCCAGCACGGTGATCTGGACGTCGGACAGGTCGCAGTGACGCTGCTGGATCAGGTCCTCGAGCCGGCCGGGGCAGGCGATGAGGACGTCGACGCCGCGCTTGAGAGCGGAGACCTGCGGGCCCTGGCCCACGCCGCCGAAGACGGTGTGGGTGCTGAGGCCGGCGGCCTTGGCGAGCGGGCTGAGGGCGGCGTCGATCTGGCTGACGAGCTCACGGGTCGGGGCGAGGATCAGCGCGCGCGGCCGACGCGGCGCGGCTCTGTTGACTCCGGCGCCCTTGGCGGACAGGCGGGCGACGACGGGCAGCGCGAAGGCGTAGGTCTTGCCGGAGCCGGTGCGGCCACGGCCGAGCAGGTCCTTGCCGGCAAGCGAGTCGGGCAGGGTCGCGGCCTGGATCGGGGTAGGAACGGTGATCTGGTTGGCCGTCAGGACGGCAAGCAGGTCAGAGGGCACGCCGAGCTCGGCGAAGGTGGAAGTCACGGGAATCTCTCGGTGGGCGTCTCGCCGTGCTGTCCCGCCGGCGGCGGGAAGGGAAGCGGGCCTCGGATCGAGGAGCGCCGCGGACTGCGTGAGCCCGGTGCGCGGAGCCCGGGGCAAGACTGGCCGGGCCGATGGACCCAGCGTAGGGGTTCGCCGCGTTCCGCCGCGAATCGACGCAGCTCGGCGCCCGTCCCGTGGCCGCGGATCGGGGCGCCTCTGCGTCGAGAGCTTGTGTCGGACCCCTGGGTCATCATCAGCTATGGATCTCGGAGACCTGACCGACCTCGACGCAGCGGCCACATTGGCTGCGGTGGCGGAGCGGGTGCGGGCGCGTCGTGCGGGCGAGCTGGCGGACATGCTGCTGGTCCTGCACTGGTGCGACCTGCACTCGACGGATCCGCAGGCGGTCCCGGGAGCGGTGCCGGTGAGGCTCGGTGGTGACCGGCTGGTCCGCGTCGGCGGCGACGGCACTCCGCAGGTCTCCGAGCTGTGTTTCGCAGAACTGGGCATCGCCCGTGCTGCGGGGATGCAGGCCACGCAGAACGACGCCGCGGCGGTGTTCGACCTGAAGCACCGGATGCCGTTGCTGTGGCAGGCCGTGAACGACCTGCGGGTGGAAGGATGGGTGGCGAAGAAGATCGCCCGCGACGCCCGGCGGCTGTCGGCGGAGAGGGTCGAGGTCGTCGACGAGGCCGTGGCTGCGGCGGCGGAGGAATCACCGGGCAGGTTGCTCGCGATCAGCGAGGCCAAGATCATCGAGGCCGACCCCGAGCTGCACCGCGCCAAGGTCGAGGAGGACGCGCGCAAGACCGGGGTGTGGCTGTCCAAGGTCCGACCGGGTGATGCGATCGACGAGATCTCCGGGGAGCCGGCCACCCGGCGGATCAGCGCCAAGCTCTCAGCGGGGAGTGCGATCCGATGCGCGGAGAACGTCGACGACCTCGCCGAGGCGATCTACGACCACACCCCGCCGGACAGCGACGGCAACCGGCCCACCGTGGCCGAGTGCCGGCTGGTGGCGTTCGAGATGCTCACCACCGATCCCCACCGGGCTGCCGCGTTCCTCGACGAGCTCGACGGAGGACGCGCCGACGACGCCACCAGCCCGGAACCAGCACCGGCAACCACGAAGAGGCGGGGACGGCCGGCCACGATCACCGTGCATCTCACCGACCGCTCGCTATGCACCCACGCGACAGGAGACGGCGGGGTGGCCCGGGTGGAGGGGATGGGGCCGGTGCTGCTCGACCAGCTCGCCGCGCTGGTGGCGGGGAGGGAGCTGCTGGTGCAGCCGGTGATCGACCTGAACACGATCAAGTCCGTCAACGGCTACGAGCACCCAACCGCGATGAAGCGCCGGACCGTGCTGCGGACCCTGGGTGACGTGTTCCCGCACTCGACCAGCCGGGGCACCGCGCGCCTCGACCACGACCACCCGACGCCGTACGACCCCGATGGTCCGCCAGGACAGACCAGCGACCTCAACGACGGACCGTTGACCCGCCGGCACCACCGGGCCAAGACCCACCTGGGTTATCAGGTCGACCAGCTCGGCTTGGGTGCCTACCGGTGGATCACCCCGCACGGCCTTGCGCGCCTGGTCACGCCACGAGGAACCCGCCACATCGAGCTCCTCCGCACCCGCGACGACACAGTGATCGGCGAGATCTACCGCGGGCCCCGGATCGAGTACCACCCACGCGAATAGCCGGCCGCCGGAAAGTGGATAGATCACGCCCATTCGCGGCTACTAGAGACTTCCCCGCAGGATCGGTGTCTGGCCAGACTCGGTCCAGGTGTCCGGCGGAGGGCTCTCCATGCGGCTGCCCACCCCGAGCGGGTGTGGCTCTCTTCCGGTCTGCAATCCGTCGGGCACCGTGACGAGGCGTGGCTCGAAAGGGGACTGCCCAGCTCGTAGTAGCAATGCCCACCTCGCCGTCCCTACCGGTTCGAGGTGAAGCAGGAGAAGCGCTATGGCGAAAGTGATCATCGGGGTCGATCCCCACAAGCTCTCGGCCACGATCGAGGTCGTCGACCGACACGAGAAGCTGCTCGGGTCTGGCCGGTTCCGCACCGACCAGGCCGGCTACACCGCGATGCGGGCCTATGCGAAGAACTGGCCCGATCGGGTCTGGGCGGTCGAGGGCAGCAACGGCGCCGGCCGACCCTTGGCCCAGCGGCTGCTCGAGGCCGGTGAACATGTGGTGGACGTGCCGGCCAAGCTCGCTGCCCGGGTTCGGCTCTTCGACACCGGCCACAACCGCAAGACCGATGCCCGCGACGCTCACTCGATCGCAATCGTCGCGGTCCGGACCAAGACGCTGCGGGTGCTGCGCGCCGATGGTGAACTCGAAGCGCTGCGGATGCTGTGCGACCGTCGCGAGGAGCTCACCCGGCTCCGGGTCCAGACCGTCAACCGGCTCCAACGGCTGCTGTCCGAGCTGGTTCCCGGCACGGCGAAGAAGGACCTCACCGCCCTGCAGGCTAAGGCGATTCTCGCCACTATGCGTCCGCGTGACATCGCTGGGAAGACCCGCCGCCGGATCGCTGCCGAGGAGCTCGCCGACCTGGTCGCGGTCGAGGCCAAGATGAAGAAGGCCACCGCCGAACTCAAGGTCCTGGTCAACGCGCGGAAGTCCCGGCTGATGGACCTCCCCGGCGTCGGACCAGTCGTGGCTGCTCGGACGCTGGCCGACGTCGGCGACATCGCCCGGTTCGCCGACCGCAACCGGTTCGCGTCCTGGACCGGCACCGCACCCCTGGATGCCTCTTCCGGTGAGCAGAACCGGCACCGGCTCTCCCGGGCCGGGAACAGGCGGATGAACCACATGATCCACATCGCCGCGGTCACCCAGATCCGCAACGACACCCCCGGCCGCGCCTACTACCGACGCAAACTGACCGCCGGCAAGACCAAGCTCGAAGCGTTGCGCTGCCTGAAGCGACGGATCTCCGACGCTCTCTACCGCCAGCTCCTCACCGACGCCGAACGAGCACAACTCAACAACGCGGCCGAGGTCGTTGGCACGGGTCCGGGAGGGCACTGCGGGGCGTCTCAAGAATCCAGCGCGGTCGACCTGCCCCCGCACATCGACACTTCGGATCAGCCACTTCCCGGACCCGCGATTCCGACGCTACAACCGTCGGCACCGGCACGGAAGACCACCCGAACCTAGGACCCCGCAGACCACCGGTTGACAACAAAGGGGAGCCGGAAAGACCCGCGTTCGACCGTGTCGAGCGCCAAGTCAGGACGGATCTACCGGTATGCGATAGCGGCGCTGGCAGGGCCCGCGAGGGGGATGACCTCGGTACGTTCGAAGCTGGCCTCCTTGCACCAACTGTCGAACTGCGCGCCGGTGTAGTCGAAACCGCCTGGCATCTCGATCAGCATGTCCAGCGACATAAGCAGGCCGAAGGCGTTCGCGCGACGAGCGTCGTCGATGACGTTCTCGATCGCGATGAGCCTGCCACCATCGTTCAGCGCCTTGCGCGCCTTGGCGATGAGAGTCCTTTTCTGATCCTCGTCCCAATCGTGCAGGATGTTGCCCATCACGATCACGTCGGCATTCGGCAGGTCGTCGGCGAAGAAGTCACCGCCCACGACGTTCACCCGATCGCCGACACCCATCGACTCGAGATGGCGCTCAGCGACGGGGACCACCGGGGGAAGGTCGAACACCGTGGCGCGCAGGCCTGGATGGCGCTGGGCAGCGAGGCCGCACAAGGTTCCGTTGGCTCCGCCTACGTCACACAGGGTCGTGACAGAGGAAAGATCGACCTTGTCGAGAAGGGCGAAGAAATTGCCCATCTGAATGCCCTGCATCGCACCCAAGAACTGCCCGAGCCGCCTCGGGTCGGAGTACAGGACACCGAAGAAGTCGCCGCCGGCCTTCGCTTCGTTCTGCGGCGAACCCGTCTTGAGGGCCTCAGTCAGGTTGTCCCAGAACCCATAGACCCTCGCGTTCGCCATCTCGAGGATGCCACCCAGGTAGGCAGGTTGAGACTTGTCGAGAAAGAACCTCGTCTCGGCCGTGTTCTTGTACCGCCCTTCCGGACCGTCTCCTTCTCGATCGAGCAATCCGAGCGCTACCAGAGCATCGAGGAAGTCGTATCGGCTGCGCGGATGCAGTCCGAGCCGGTCGCCAATCTCGGAGCCCGTCTTCGCTTCGGCTCCGAGCAAGGTGAACAGCTCAAGCTCCACCGCTGACAGCAGGGTCTTGCTCGCCATGAAGCCCGTGCCTACCTGCATGATGTGGGTGGGGGTCGGTTGCTCGGTCACGGCACTCTCCTAGGTCTCGATCACCACCACCAAGATGGCGGGCTCCTTCGGATGATGGTTTCGTGGTCGGCCACGCTGCCGGAGCGCGGTAGCGGTCGGATAGCCGCGGCGTGCACGATGTGTGGGTGGAGATCGACCTGCTCGGCAGTTTGCCGTGCGCCGCGGTGGCCGCGCGGTCGAGGCCGCGGAGTTCGGTGGTCGGCGGGTGCATCAGCCTGGTCCGGATGCGCATCATGGGGTCGAACCGCAGCATTACGAGAAGCGCAGCACTCCGTCGTCGATGGGTGCGCGCCGGATGACCAACTGGTCGACGTAGTAGTTCTGGGCCATCCGCCAGGGCGCCCGGTCGCCCTCGCTCGGGAGCAGGTGAGCCGACCGCTGGATGTAGCCGGAGCTGAGCGCCATCAACGGCCGCCGCTCGATCGACGCGTCGAGCTCCGGGTCGGCGCGCTGGTAGCCGTGCTGGTCCATGTGCGCGAGCAGTCGGCACACGTAGTCGATCACCAGGTCGGCCTTGAGCGTCCACGATGCGTTGGTGTAGCCGACCGTGAAGAAGAAGTTCGGAACCCCGCTCAGCATCAGCGCCTTGTAGGCCAACCGCGACGGCAGGTCCAGCGGCTCGCCGTCGACGCGGTAGTCGATGCCGCCGAACGGCAGCTGCATGTGGAAGCCGGTCGCGCTGACCACGATGTCCGCGTCGAGCTCCTTGCCGGACGAGAGCCGCACTCCGGTCGGCGTGAACGTCTCGATCGTGTCGGTGACGATCGAGGCCTCGCCGTCGCGCAGCGACTTGAAGAGGTCGCCGTTGGGGACGAAGCAGAGCCGCTGCTCCCACGGGTTGTACGGCGGCGCGAAGTGCTCGTCGACGTCGATCTCCGGCGGCAGCTGTCGGGCGGCCTCCTTGCGGAGGAAGGCCCGCGACCGTTCCGGCCAGCGCATGCTGAACTTGTAGAAGCCGATCGCCTGGGCGATGTTGGCCCACCGCGCGGCGCGGTAGACGACGCGCTCGGGCATGCGCAGCTTGGTGAGCAGTCGGGCGACCGGGTCGTGCCGCGCGCGGTTGATGACGTACGACGGCGTGCGCTGCAGCATCGTCACGTGCTCGGCATCGGGCGCCATCGCCGGCACCAGCGTCACCGCCGTCGCACCGCTGCCGATCACGACGACCCTCTTGCCGGAGTAGTCGAGGTCCTCGGGCCAGTGCTGGGGGTGCACGATCTCGCCCTGGAAGTCGGCCATGCCCGGCCAGACGGGCCGGAAGCCCTCCTCGTACTTGTAGTAGCCCGCGCACGACCACAGGAAGCTCGCGGTCAGGGTGATCGTCTCGCCGGCCGCGGGGTCACCGACGTCGGCCGTCACCGTCCAGCGGGCCTCGTCGGAGTCCCAGTCAGCGCTGGTGATCCGGTGCCCGTAGCGGATCAGCCGGTCGACGTCGTACTCCTCGGCGACGGTGTCGATGTACTCCCGGATCAGTGGACCGTCGGCCAGCGCGATGTCGCTCTTCCACGGCCGCCAGGTGTAGCCGAAGGTGAACATGTCGCTGTCCGAGCGAACGCCGGGATAGCGGAAGAGGTCCCAGGTGCCGCCCTTGGACGAACGCGACTCGAACACGGCGACCGACTTCTTCGGCAACCGTTCGCGCACCTGCGCGGCAGCGCCGACGCCGGAGAGACCGGCTCCGATGATGAGGACGTCGACGTGCTCCACGGTCTGTCTTACTCCTGCTCGGCCTGGACAGCCACGCCGCTTTCGACGAGTCCGTCGACGTCCGCGATGCCCCAGGCGGTGAGCGCGACCCGGGTGTGCGCGCCCGCCTTGGGCGCCGGCGCCATCCCGAGGGTGGCCCCCGTGCGGGAGAACCGCGGTGCGGGAGCCGGCTGGACGATCCCGTCCTTCTCCACCAGGATCTCGCGCGCCTTCATGTGCGGGTGGTCGACGGCCTCGCTGAACCGCAGGATCGGCGCGACGCAGGCGTCGGTGCCGTCGAAGACCGCGCACCACTCGTCGCGGGTCCTCTCCTTGAAGCGCGCGGCGATCAGGTCCCGCATCTCGTCGAACCGGTCGAGCTCGAACTGGCCGGGCACCCGGTCCGCGATGTCGAGCAGCTCGACGAACGCGGCGAAGAACTGCGGCTCGAGCGCACCGACGGACATGTGCTCGCCGTCGGCGGTCTCGTAGATGTCGTAGTACGGCGCGCCGCCGTCGAGCAGGTTGCTGACCCGTTGCTCCTGGAAGGTGCCCGACGCGAGGAAGGCGGCGAGCATGGTGTTCAGGTGCGCGGTGCCGTCGACGATCGCGGCATCGACGACCTGGCCCTCGCCCGAGACCCTGGCCTCGAGCAGCGCGGCCAGGATGCCGATGACGAGGTACGTCGAACCGCCGCCGAAGTCGCCCACCAGGTTGGCGGGGAACTGCGGCTTCGCCTTGACCTGGCCCAGTCCGTGCAGGGTGCCGGTGATCGCGATGTAGTTCATGTCGTGGCCGGCGGCCTGGCTCCAAGGGCCGTCCTGGCCCCAGCCGGTCATCCGCCCGTAGACGAGTCGCGGGTTGCGGGCGTGACACACGTCGGGCCCGATCCCGAGCCGCTCGGCCACACCCGGGCGCATGCCCTCGACGAGCACGTCGGCGTCGGCGACCAGGTCGAGGATCACGTCCGCGGCGGCCGGGTCCTTCAGGTTGAGAGCGACGCTCGGCCGGCCCCGGGTGAGCAGGTCGTGGCTGCCACCGCTGAGGAACTGGCCGCCGGGCCGCTCGACCCGGATCACGTCGGCGCCGAGGTCGGCCAGGAGGGTGCAGGCGTGCGGGCCGGGGCCGATGCCGGCGATCTCGACGACCTTGATGCCGCGGAGGGGGCCGGTGCCCTGGCCGAGTTCGATGCTCTCGAGCGTCATGCGGCCGATCATGACACAACCCTGACAGTCACGCTGTCACGGTTCCGTCGCTGGTTGAGGTGCGAGCGCAGCGAGCCTCGAAACCCGACGGCGCTCAGCTCACGCTGACGATGTGGTCCATCTCGAAGTGCATGGGGTCGGTGTAGTTCCAGTCGCCGCCCCAGGCGAAGCCGTACTGCTTGAAGATCGCGACGACGGCCCGGCTGATCTGGCCGACGGTGCCGCGCTGGTTGCCCGGGACATTGATGTCGAGGGCCAGGCCGAAGGAGTGGTTGGAGAGCGTGGTGGTGCCGGCGATGTAGCGGGGGTAGTAGCAGCCGGCGTACTCGTCGGGATGGATCTCGGCGGCCAGGCCGTCGGTCTGCACCTTGAGCAGAGCGGCCCGCAGCTGCGGCATCATGAACTTGTTGCACGTGACGGAGCCGAGGATCGGGACCTGCTCGGTGACGATGTGCGTCCGCGCCCACGAGGCCTCCGGCTGGACCCGGCCGCCGCCGATCGGCGTGTAGCGGTAGACACCGACGGCCTCGGCGAAGGTGCCGACGTACTGGATCTCCTGGTAGGTGCCGAAGTCGAGGCCCTCGGATTCCACGATGTCGAGGTCGGTCATCGAGATGTCGCCGACGATCGGCTTCAGCCTCTTGCGGAGCGCCTGGGGCGAGATGGTCCCCGTGTAGAGGAGGAGGGCATTGTTCTCCGGGAGGCCGAGTGCCTCGCCCCACTCGGCGTTGACGAAGGTGTCGATCGTGCCGACCTGGGGCCCGTAGGAGCCGACGTGGATCGGGAAGGTCTTGGCACCGGAACCGACGGCCAAGTAGCCGTCCTTGTCGAGGGGCAGGCGCTTCTTCAGGTCCTCCGCGACGCTGATCTCGCCACCGGCGACCCGGTCCCACTGGCTCTGGAAGTCAGCGCTGCGCCGCTCGGTGAAGCTGCGATAGCCGGCCACGTCGCCGGCGGCGATGCGATAGCTCTTGTTCTCGGCCGAGAACTGGCCGATCGAGAGTGGCTCCGCGGCCCACACGGCCCTCTGCCCGGCGATCCTGATGGCCAGGATCTGCTCCACGAGGTCGTCCGGGATGGTCTCGGTGCTGACCAGCAGCATGTCGTCGCCGTACAGCGCGCCCTCCCTCGGTCCCGGCGGGTCGACCTTGTGCACGGCGTAGGTCACCGTCGGCTCGTCGGTGGCCGGAGTGGTGCTGGTCTGCGAGGCGGCGTTGCTGGTGTCCGTGCCGGGAGCGTCGGCGGGGGCGCTGCAGGCAGCACCCAGCACCGCGACGGCGCAGATGACCGCCAGTCGCGCCTGGCTCTGCGCAACCCCCATAGGACTTCCCTCCCCCACCGAGGGTAATTCGGAACCTGTAATGCCGCCCACAGTCTCGCCTTTCAGGCGACGATCAGCCGAGCACCTTCTCGGCGACCCAGGCGATGTCGTCGGCAGTGGCGGCCGGCTCGGCCGAGGGTTGCATCACGTGGCTGAGCACCAGCCGGACCACCATGTCGATGCTCGCATCGAGCCGATCCGGCTCGAGGTGGATCTGATAGCCCGCGATCCGCTCGCCGACGACCATCTTGGCCCCGACGAGGAGGGACTCGGCGTGGGTCGTCAGCAGGGGGAGCAGCTCGGTGTCGGCGCCGTGGGTGGCCGACACGACCGCGTGCAGGAGCGCGTTGTTCTTGGCGTACTTGAGCACCCGGCGCGCGGAGTCGCGGATCGCCTGGATCAGGTCGGTCGGGTTCTCGTCGAAGGAGCGGATCACGCCGGCGAGGAACCGGTCGAGCTCGCGGAGCACGACGGCTTCGGCCAGGTCGGCCTTGGTGCCGATCTCGTTGTAGACGGTCTGCCGGCTGACGCCCACCTCGTCGGCCAGCCGGGCCATGGTGACCCGCGCCCAGCCCTCGCTCGTGATGACACCGACAGCGGCGTCGCACAGCCGGTCGCGGAGTGCGCCGAGCGCAACCGGGGCGGGCGAACCAACCGGGTTTGTCGTCACACGGGCGAGGATAGACATCGGGCCCTCGTCAGTCGGTCAAGGTCAGCGCGAGCACCGGGCAGGCCTGGACCGCGGCGTAGACGTGGGCGCGGTCCTCCTCCGGTGGCGAGTCGTCGAGGATGTTGACCTGATCCTCGTCCTCATCGACCTCGAAGTAGTCGTTGGCCATGGCCTCGCACATGCCGAGGCCCTCGCACTTCTCCAAGTCAGCGTGAATCTTCACGAATACTCCTGTCGGTGGTCGAGGAGGTCGCTCTGGCGACCGTCTCGAGACCCTCGGGATCGAACGGCACGAAGTCGATCTTCTCGCGGACGCCGCAGTCGGGACAGCACCACTCGTCGGGGATGTCGGCCCACGACGTGCCGGCCGCGAAGCCCTCGTGCTCGTCGCCGGCGGCGACCTCGTAGACGTAGCTGCAGCCGGGGCACTTGGCGGCCAGCACCTCGCCATCGAACTTCTGGGCGAAGAAGTCGTCCTTGTGGACGTCGTGGTCGACCGGGGCGGGGTACCTCGCGAGGTACTTGTCGACCTTGCGGGGGTGGATGTTGGCGAGCGTGATGTCGCCGTCGAGGTGCGCCACGACGCGCTTGTCCATCACCGTCCGCCACAGGGGCGGGAACGCGGCGAGCGTGATCATGCCGGCGTAGCCGGTCGGCAGCGCCGGCGACTCCTTGAAGTCGCGCAGCGTCTGGTAGCGCCGGGTCGGGTTGGCGTGGTGGTCGCTGTGCCGCTGCAGGTGGTAGAGGAAGATGTTGGTGACGATGTTGTTGCTGTTCCAGCTGTGCATCGGCAGCACCCGCTCGTAGCGCTGCTTCTCGCCGACCTTCTGCCGGAGCATCCCGTAGTGCTCGAGGTAGTTGACGACCTCCAGCAGCGAGAAGCCGGCGACGATGGTGATGAGGGCGTACGGCGCGATCGCGAACCCGTAGAGCGCGAACATCGACCCGTAGAGCACCGCCGACATCAGCCAGGCGTTGAGCACGTCGTTGCCGAGGTGGAACGGGTGGGTGCCCTTGCGCTTGTAGCGCTTCGACTCGAGCGACCAGGCGCTCTTCAGCGAGCCGGCCACGGTGCGCGGCCAGAAGGCGTAGAAGCTCTCGCCCAGGCGGCTGGACGCCGGGTCCTCCGGCGTCGCGACCCGGACGTGGTGGCCGCGGTTGTGCTCGATGTAGAAGTGGCCGTAGAACGTCGGCGCCAGCGCGATCTTGGAGAGCCAGCGCTCCACCGACTCCTTCTTGTGGCCGAGCTCGTGGGCGGTGTTGATGCCGATGCCCTGGACACCGGCGACCGAGAGCGCGAGGAAGGCCTTCTCGTACCAGGTCAGGTCGACCGCCCGCACCAGGTCGGGACCGAACGTGTCGCTCGCCCAGCCCGTGATGCCGAACAGGTCGGTCGCCCAGTGGACGGGGTTGGTCCCGGCGATGATCGCGAAGCCGGCGAACAGGATGACGAACTGCATCGGCAGGTACATGTAGACGACCCACCGGTAGTACTTGTCGTTCTCCAGCTCCTCCATCACGTCGTCCGGCGGGTTGGAGGGGTCGAGCCCGAACGCCAGGTCGAGGATCGGGATGAGCACGTTGATGAGGATCGGGCCGGACAGCAGCAGCCACCACCAGTCGGTGTAGAGCCAGGTGCCGACGGCCAGCAGGCCGAGGCCCGGCACCATCAGGCCGAGCAGCCAGAGGTAGCGCTTCTTGTCCTTCCACACCTCGGTGGTGCCGTCGGGGACGGTCTTGCCGATCTGCTCGGGGCTCATGCCAGAGGTCTCCATCGATCTCTCCCAACTCTCCGCTTGTTGACAAGACGGTAGTATTTGTCAACGAGTTTGACAAGACCCCCCTGTTTGTAAACCTGGTCAGCCCACCTCGATCGCACGCTCCACGACGCCGACCAGGTCCTCGGCGCCGGCGACGTCCGCCTCGGCGAGCGACTCGGCGCGGACGAGGAGGTCCTCGAGCGCGACGGCGCGGTCGTCGTACGGGGCGGCGTGCTTGAGCACCTCGGCGAGGTCGGCGACGGTCGCCGCGAGGTCGAGCCGGTACGACGCGGGGGCCTCGTCGTCCGCGGCAACCACGTCGACCTCCGCCTCCCTGAGCTGACCGCCGGCGGACCTGCCGACGCCCACCGACGCCCAGCGGAGCGCCGCGGTGCCGATCACCTGGCCGGGCTCGACGCCCGGCGCCAGCCGCACCTCGTAGAGCGCGGTCGCGTGGTGGCCGGCACCGAGCTCGCCCGCATCGGTGCCCGGGTCGGTGAAGTCCTCGTCGTCGATCGCGCGGTTGTCGTAGCCGATCAGGCGGTACGACGTGACCAGCATCGGGTCGAAGGCGACCTGGGCGCGCGCCTCGGCCGCGACCGGGACGAGCGTGGTGACCAGGTCCGCGCCGAAGAGCTGCTCGGCCTCGCGGTAGTCGTCGACATAGGCGTAGAAGCCGTCGCCGAGATCGGCCAGCTGCTCCATCAGGTGGTCGTTGTAGTTGCCGAGCCCGTAGCCGACCGTGACCAGGTGGATGCCGTCGGCGCCCTCCTCCTGGATGGTGTCGACGATCGATCCCGGCCCGGTGCTGCCGACGTTCGCGACCCCGTCGGAGGCGAGGACGACGAGGTTGACGGCCTCGGGGTCGCTCTGTGATGCCGTGTCGCGTGCCATTTCATATCCGAGGCGGAGGCCGGCCTCGAGGTTGGTGCTGCCACCGGGCTTGAGCTGCTCGATCGCGTCGATGATCGCTTCGGTGTGACTGATCGGGGTCGGCTTCAAGATCGGCCGGGCCTGGTCCTCGAAGGACACGACCGAGACGGTGTCGTCGTCGTTGAGCCGGTCGGCGAGCAGGGCGAGCGAGGACTGCACCAGGCCGAGTCGCTCGCGGATGTCCATGCTGCCGGACCGGTCGACGACCAGGGTGACGTTGACCCGTGGCCGATCCGCGGGGGTGACCTCGCGGGCACTCACGCCGACCCGTACCAGCTGGGTGCCGTCGTCGAGGCTGGGCACCAGGCCGGTCTCGGTGCTCAGCCCGAGGTCGCTGTCGGTCGGCGCGGGGTCGTCGTACTCGAAGGCGTTGACCCACTCCTCGACCCGGACCGCGGCCCGGGGGACCCGGTAGCCCTGGTCCAGCAGGTTGTGGGCGACGCGGTAGCCACCGGTGTCGACGTCGAGCGCGAACGTCGACCGGGCGTCCGCGGCCGTCTCCACGAAGCCGCTGGTGCCGTGGTCCCAGAAGTTGTTGTCCTCGTTGGGCCGCGGCGGCCGCCACGGCTCGCCCCCTCTGTCGGAGTCGCCTGCATCACTCTCGGCCTGGGCCGAGTAGTTCACCGTGCCGCCGCTGTCGTAGTCCGTCTCCGACGCGTAGTCCTCGTAGTACGCCCGGGCGTCGATGCCGCGCCTGCTGCCGGGGTCGGGGTCGTCCTCGTCGGAGCAGGACGTCAGGAGCGCGGTCGAGAGGAGGGCGGCGATGGCCGCTGCGGCGAGCCGGGGGTTCATGTGGCTCGGACGGCGCGCGCCGGCTAGGGGTTCCGTCCCTCCCGGGAGAGCACCCACAGGGATCCGGTGATCCACGCGAAGCAGGGGCCGACCAGCAGCACCAGGCTCCACGGGAGGACCGGGGCGCTGGAGGCAACGACCGCCGCCAGCGCGGCGACCGCCAGGATGCCGAGGCCCCAGCGGAGTGCTGGCGGCATCGGTCCGTCGGCCGGACCGGTCCGCAGCGGCTGGATGAAGGAGACGGCCACGCCGACCACCCAGACCCCCAGCGCCACGAGGAAGCCCTGACCGATGTGCTCGAGGCCTCCGAGCGCGAAGGCGGCCGCCGTCGCGGTGGCGGGCAGGCCGAACCCGAGCAGGACCAGCGCGGTCACCACTCCTGCATCCGGTGGCGCGTCCTGGGGCGGACTCGGGTGGTCGCTCGACACGTCACGAGCGTAGATGTGGCCCGGTCAGGCCGCAGGCACTCGCGCGAGGGTCGAGACCGGAAGGTACTCCCAGCCGCGCAGCACCCGCGTCGATCGCCGCTCGGGCCGGCCGACGACGTGAAGGTCGGGACAGCGGTCGTACAGCGTGCGGAGCGCGACCGCGGCCTCGAGCCGGGCCAGGCTCGCGCCGAGGCAGAAGTGGATGCCGGCGGAGAAGCCGACGTGCTCGGCCGCGTTGCCGCGCCGTACGTCGAACGCGTGCGGGTCGGGAAAGACGACCGGGTCGCGGTTGGCGCCGCCGAGGTAGACGAGCACTCCTTCACCCGCGCCGATCCGCTCGCCGGCGACCTCGGTGTCGCGCAGCGAGAAACGCACCGTCAGCTGGACCGGGGCGTCGACCCGGAGCACCTCCTCGACGGCGTTGGCCCAGCCGTCGGGGTGGTCCTGCAGCCAGGCCCGCTGGTCGGGATGTGCGTCGAGGAGCACGACGGCGTTGCCGATCAGGTTGACGGTCGTCTCGAAGCCGGCGCCCAGCACCAGCAGCCCGATCGCGTGCAGCTCGTCCCTGGACAGGTCGGCGGCCTCCGGGTCCTGGAGCACCTGGCTCAGCAGGTCGTCACCCGGGTTGCGGCGCAGTCGGTCGAGGTGGTGGTCGAACCAGGCGTGCATCTCGCGGAGTGCTGTCGCGGCGGCACGGTACTGCGACCAGCTCAGCCCGGGATCGAGGGTGACGGCAGCGTGGTTGCCCCAGCCGAGGACCTGCCCGCGCTCGTCCTCGGGAACGCCGAGGATGTCGGCGATCACGGCGACCGGGAGCTGGGCGGCATAGCGGCTCACCAGGTCGAAGGTGGGCTCCCGCTCGAGGTCGTCGAGCAGGCGGTGGGCGACCGACTCGACCCGGTCGGCCATCCGGCCGACCTTGCGAGCGGTGAACGCGCGGGACACCAGCCGCCGGTAGCGGGTGTGGTCCGGCGGGTCGACCACCAGCATCGACGGCGGATCGACGGGGCTCAGCGTGTCGGCGTCGCGAACCCTGGCGTGCAGCTTCTGCAACGGGCCGGGCAGCTCGCCGAGCGCGCTGCTGGTGAAGTGGTCGCTGCGCAGGATCGCGTTGGCGACGGCATGGTCGACGGTGCCGGCGACGAAGCCGTTGCGGACGACGCGGCCCCCCGCGCGGATCTTCTCGTACGACGGGTAGGGGTCGTCGTAGTAGGCGCGGTCGGTGGCGAGCCGCGCCATCAGGTCCCCCTTGCCGGCCGCGCGGTGGAGGAAGCGGCGCTGCAGCCCGTGGGCCAGCGACCACGCGACGTACGACCGCGCGGTGGTGTAGGGGGTGGAGAGGCGGGTGCTACGCGACGGCACGGTCCCCACCCTGGTCCCGGGAGGCCACCGTGTCCAGGATCCGCAGCATGGTCCGGGTGCGTCGCTCCATCCGGGCCCGCTGCTCGTCGAACGCCGCCTCGGGCACGTGCGAGTCGAGCTGGGCGTCCCGGGCGAGCTGCCAGCGGTAGCGCAGCGCGGCCACCAGGCCGTCCCGGTCGCCGAACAGCTCGACGTGCTCCTCGGTCCAGGGCAGCTGCGCCGTCGGGTCCGCGACGAACAGCTCTTCGATCTCCCGCATCACGCGCCACCGGCGCTTGGTCTCGCTCCAGGTCATGGTGCTCACCGTCCTTGGTGTGGGCTCTTCGGTGTCCACAACGCTAGAGAGCCGGCGTCCGCTCGGACATCAGGCGACGGCAGGCAATCCCGCGCGGGCGGGGTGCGACCCTGGTAGGAGCAGCACTAGCCCCCGCGGTCGGATGACGTGGGCCACACCGGTGCCTACGCTGGCTGTCATGAAGTGGGGCCCGCTCCGCGCTGTGCGCGACCGGATCGAGGAGAACTGCGTCGCACGCGGGATCCTCTACCCCTGGTGGGTGCCGATCATCGGGTTCGTGGGCCAGGTCACGTTGGTCCTGCTCGCGATCGCCCAGCGCGACGCGCTGTGGCCGCTCGACCCGCTGATCCTCATCGTCCCGCTGGTGCTGGTGTCGCCGGTGACGCAGTTCGGGTTCCGGATCTTCCTGCCGTGGTGGCTGGACGCGCTCCCGACGGTCGTCGCGACCGGCTGGCTGCTGTCCGTCGTACCGAACTACGACCTGCTGGCCCCGGTCGACGCGGCGCCGGGGCTGCTCGCGTTCGCCATCGCCGAGGCGACCGCCCGCGACGGGCTGTGGCAAGGCATCGCCCTCGCCGGCGTCTCCTACGGTCTGCTCGGCGCCGCGGCCGTGAACCCTGGGATCGTCGGCTTCCCCGTCTACGCGATCTTCCTCGAGATCGGCTTCGTCGTCGGCGCGATGCTGCTGTGGCAGATGCGCGCGCTGATGGCCGAGCGCAAGGCCCGGGAGGCCACCTGGCAACAGGCGACGACCGCCGAGCGGGAGCGGATCGCTCGCGAGATCCACGACCTGGTCGCGCACTCGCTGAGCGTGACGCTGCTGCACATCACCGGAGCCCGGCATGCCCTGAGCGACGTGACCAGTGGCGAGGTCCTGCCGATCGACGCGGTCGGCGAGGCCGACGCCGCACTCGCCGACGCCGAGCAGGTCGGCCGCCGGGCGATGACCGACATCCGGCGCACGGTGAGCGCGATGGCGGACGGCACCGGCCCGCGCCAGTCGCTCCCCGGCGCCGCCGACATCGCCGCACTGGTGCGGGAGGTCGACCAGGCCGGCCTGCGCGTGGAGTACGACGAGCGCGGCGACCTCGCTCAGCTGGCCGACGCGACCGGGCTCGGCCTCTACCGGATCGCCCAGGAGTCGCTCGCCAACGTCGCCAAGCACGCGCCCGGGAGCACCGCCCGGGTCTCGCTGAGCGTCGGCCGCGGGAGCGCGCGCCTCATCGTCCGGAACCAGCTCAACGGGACCCGCGGCCGGCGGGCCGACGAGCAGGGGTCCGGGCTGGCCGGCATGCACGCCCGCGCCGCCCAGCTGGGCGCGTCGCTCGACGCCGGCGAGCAGGGCGACGAGTGGCTGGTCGACGTCCGTCTCGGGCAGCGGAGCGTCGAGCTGTGCCGATGACCACCGCGGTCCGGGTGGTGCTCGTCGACGACCAGGAGCTGGTCCGATCGGGGTTGCGCCGGATCCTGCGCCGGCGCGACGGGTTCGAGATCGTCGCCGAGTGCGCGGACGGTGCGGAAGTCCCGCGCACCCTGGCCGGCCTCGCGGGGCCATCGGGCGACCGCGGGGCGGACGTCGTACTCATGGACCTGCGGATGCGCGACGTCGACGGCATCACCGCCACCCGGCAGCTCGCGGGCGACCCCGATGCGCCGCCGGTGCTGGTGCTGACGACGTTCGACGACGACGAGATGCTGTCGGGGGCGCTCCGGGCCGGCGCCGCGGGCTTCCTGCTCAAGGACTCCTCCGCCGACGACCTGATCCGCGGGGTGCGGGCGGTCGCGGCCGGTGACTCGTGGCTGGATCCGGCGGTGACCGGGCGGGTGCTGCGCAGCTATCGCAGCAGCGCGCCGGCCGCGCCCGCCGACCAGGGCGTCGGCGACGTGCTGACGCCGCGCGAGCTCGAGGTGCTGCGGGCGATCGCGATCGGGCGCAGCAACGGCGAGATCGCGTCCGAGCTGGTCATCTCCGAGCTGACCGTGAAGAGCCACATCGGCCGGATCTTCACCAAGCTGCAGCTGCGCGACCGGGCGGCCGCGATCGTCTACGCCTACGACCACGGCCTGGTCAGCCCGGCGTCGTCGTGACGGTCCCGTCCGCGGCGGCGTGACGGTCGTCACAGATTTGCACTCTTAACCGCAGTAGTGCAAAGATTGTCGCCATGACCGAGGCCGCGACGAAGTGGGACCTCCGTCGGGTGGAGACCACCCGGCGGCTCGAGTGGTGCGCCCTCGAGCTCACCCGTGACAAGGGCTTCGACGGCTGGACCATGGACGACCTGGCCGGCGCGGCCGACGTCTCGCGCCGCACCGTCTTCAACTACTTCGACAGCAAGGCCGACCTCGTGCTCGGCCCGATGCACGAGACGTCGGAGGCGACGGCGGTGGCCTTCGTGGCCGGAGGACCCACCGGACGGCTCTTCGACGACCTCCTGCACTTCGCGACCGAGGCCCTGCAGGAGAAGGCTGCCGACCTCGAGCTGGCTCGACTCCGGCGCAGCGTGGCGGTCCACGACGCCCGGGTGGTCGCGATCGCTCACGAGCGGTTCGAGTCGGTCGTCGGTGATGCCATCGAGCTGATCCTCGAGCGCGAGGGCGCGACCTACGGCGCTGCGCGAGCCCGGCTGACCGTCCAGCTCCTCGTCAACATCTTCGACTCCGCCGTCCAACGCTCCGAGCTCGACCCCGGCCGCCCCTTCCCCGACCTCATCGCCGAGACGGTGCGCGACGCGCGCGCCGCGCTGACCGACTGACCCAGGAGAACTTCCCCATGGCCCGCATGCTCTACCGCCTCGGCACGACCGCCTTCCGGCGGTGGCCGCTCTTCATCGCCGGCTGGCTGCTGTTCGCCGTCGTGCTCGGGAGCGTCGCCGCGGCGTTCTCCAAGCCGATGTCGGACGAGTTCACCATCCCGGGCATCCCGTCGGAGCAGGCGGCCGACCTCCAGCAGGAGCTGTTCCCCGAGGCAGGTGACGCCTTCGACGACGCGACCGTCAACGTCGTGGTCGCCGCTCCGGAGGGGCACACCCTCGACGAGCCGGCCTACGAGGCGCAGATCGCCGACCTGATCGCCGCGATCCCGTCGCTGCCGCAGATGAGCGACGACCCCGCGGCCAACCCCGGCCTGGTCGACCCGAACGCCGCGGCGGCCAATGCTCCGCCGGCGTTCAGCCCGCTGTCGGAGGACGGCCGGATCGGCGTCCTCAGCTTCTCGTGGGAGGTCGACTCCCCCGCCGACATCAAGCCGGCCACGATCGAGGCCGCCGAGGACCTGTTCGCGGCGCACTCTGGTCAAGGGGCCGACGGGTTCCTGGTCGAGGCCAATGGCGCGGGCATGCAGGCGATGTCGGCTCCCGGTGGCACGTCCGAGCTCATCGGCATCGGTATCGCGCTCGTCGTGCTCCTGCTGACGTTCGGCTCCGCCATCGCCGCGGGCATGCCGATCATCACCGCGCTGTTCGGAGTCGGCCTCGGCATGACCGGCGTCACCGCGATGACCGCCCTGACCGACATCGGCTCCAGCACGCCGATGCTCGCCACCATGATCGGCCTGGCGGTCGGCATCGACTACACGCTCTTCATCCTGGCCCGCTACCGCTCCGAGCTGCACCACACCGACGACCGGCGGCACGCCGCCGGCATCGCGGTCGGTACGGCGGGCTCCGCGGTCGTGTTCGCCGGACTGACCGTGCTGATCGCGCTGTCGGCGCTGGCCATCGTGCGGATCCCCTTCCTGACCGCGATGGGTCTCGCCGCGGCTGCCACCGTGCTGATCGCGGTGCTGGTCGCGCTCACCCTGCTGCCCGCGATCCTCGGCATGCTGAAGTCGTGGACGTTCCGGGGGCGGATCCGCAAGCTGCGCGTCAACCGGGACGAGCAGGGCCTGATCCTCAACAACGGCGTGCGCTGGGGCCGGCTGGTCGGCCGGGCGCCGGTCGCCTTCGTCGCGGTCATCGTGCTCGGCCTGGGCGCCCTGGCGCTCCCGATCACCCAGATGTACCTCGCGTTCCCGACCGACAGCACCGCGCCGAGCGACACCACGCAGCGGCAGGCGTCGGACCTGATGACCGAGGCGTTCGGGCCGGGCCGTGAAGGTCCGCTGCTCGTGGTGGTGGACGGTCGCGACATCGCCACCGACCAGCGCCAGGCCGCCTTCGACCGCGTCGTGCGCTGGGCCGCCGGCCAGGACGACGTCGCCGACGCAACCCAGGTGGCAACCAACGAGGCCGGCACCGGCGCGATGATCCAGGTGACGCCGGAGTCCGGCCCCGACGACCCCGCGACGCTCGACCTGCTGCAGGCACTGCGGGACGGGCAGGACGACATCGAGGAGCAGACCGGCACGACGACCGGCGTCACCGGCCTGACGGCGATCACGACCGACGTGTCCGACCGGCTCACCGGCGCTCTGCCGATCTACCTGCTGGTCGTCGTCGGGCTCGCGTTCCTCCTGCTGATGGTGGTCTTCCGCTCGATCCTGGTGCCGCTCACCGCGACCCTCGGCTTCCTGCTGTCGGTCCTCGCCACCTTGGGTGCGACGGTGGCGGTGTTCCAGGAGGGAGCGCTCGGCATCTTCGAGGGCCAGCCGATCGTCAGCTTCATGCCGATCTTCCTGATCGGCATGGTGTTCGGCCTGGCGATGGACTACCAGGTGTTCCTGGTGACCCGGATGCGGGAGGCGCACGTGCACGGACTCTCGACGCGCGAGGCGGTCGTCGACGGCTTCCGCAACAGCGCCCGGGTGGTGGTCGCGGCGGCGACGATCATGACCGCCGTGTTCGCCGGCTTCATGCTCGAGGACGACGCGGTCGTGAAGTCGATGGGCTTCGCGCTCGCCGCGTCGATCATCTTCGACGCGTTCATCGTCCGGATGGCGCTGATCCCCGCGGTGCTCTACCTGCTCGGCGAGAAGGCCTGGTGGCTGCCGACGTGGCTCGACCGGCTCCTGCCGAACGTCGACGTCGAGGGCGCCTCGCTCGAGCGGGACTCGATCCCGGCCGTGCCGGCCGACCTGGACGACCTGGACGACGACCTCGGCAAGGAGCTCGAGACCGCCGGCGTCTGATCGGTCAGCCGGCGAGGGCGGCCTCGATGTCGGGGCGGATCTTGCCGGGCTTGGTGGTCGAGCCGTAGCGGCCGATCACCAGGCCGTCGCGGCCGATCAGGAACTTGGTGAAGTTCCACTTGATCTTGCTGCCGACCATGCCGCTCTGCTCGCTCTTGAGCCACTGGTAGAGCGGGTGGGCGTCCTCGCCGTTGACCTCGACCTTGGCGAACATGGGGAAGGTGACGCCGTACTCCTTCTCGCAGAAGGCGGCGATCTCGTCCTCGTCCCCCGGCTCCTGGTGGCCGAACTGGTCGCACGGGAAGCCGAGCACGGCGAAGCCCTGGTCGGCGTAGCTGTCGTGGATCCGCTGGAGGCTGGCGTACTGCGGGGTGAAGCCGCACTTCGACGCGGTGTTCACCACCAGCACGACCGAGCCTTCGTACGACGCGAGGTCGATGGCAGCGCCGTTGATGTCCGCAGCCTTGAAGTCGTGGAACGTCGTCATGAGGCCAGTCTGGCAGGTTGTTCCCCATGCCCCAGGTGACGGCCGAGCAGTGGGTGCCGGTGGATCCGGCGACCGCGTTCGCGGTATCGCAGACGACCGGTGACCTGCGACTGAGGTGGGACCCGTTCATCCGGCGGCAGTACCTGATCGATGCAGCTGCGCCCGGCCGCGGCGTCCGGACCTACACCCGGGCGCGGGTCGGGCCGCGGATGATCAGCGAGTACGCCTCCTACCGGCCGCCGACCTCGGTCGGCATGACGATGGTCGAGGGTCCGTGGTTCTTCGCCTCGTTCGGCGGCGGCTGGCGGTTCACGCCCGAGACGAGGGACGGCGTCGCCGGCACCCGCGCGGTCTGGAAGTACACCTTCTCCGTGCGACCCGCCTGGCTGCGGCCGGTCGCGGAGCGCATCGGGCAGTGGCTGCTCGGCCGCGAGATCCGGGCGCGGATCGCGGCGTGGGGCAAGGCGTGCGCCGACCCGGAGATCGTGGAGGCGGTCAGGCGCTGACGGCGCCCGGCCACGGCACGCCCCACTCCGCCAGCGCGATCTCGGCCAGGTCCTTGCGAGCCCGCACCCTCAGCTCTCGCTGCTGGTCGCGCTCCGAGACCTCGGCCGGGTTGCCGCGGACGCCGACCGCGATGCCGGCGATGATCCGCCAGTACGACGGGAAGCCGAGCTCGTCGGCGACCGCGTCGCTGTCGAGACCCTTGAACTGGTGGGCCGAGAGCCCCATCGCCTGGGCCTGCAGGGTCAGGTGCGCGGTCGCCTGGCCCGCGCAGTAGACATTGGTCACGACGTCGACCGGCTTGTCATCGTCCGACGTGTCAGGAGGCTCGGCGAGCTGGGTCGCAGCGAGGAAGACCACCGAGGCCCGGGGCACCCAGCCGGAGTTTCCGCGGGTGAGGTGCGGCACCAGCACCCGGTGCGCGGCGTCGCCCCGCTCGCACACCACGAACCGCCACGGCTGCAGGTTGCCGTGGCTCGGCGCCCACTGGGCGGCATGCAGCAGCGTGACGATCTCGGCGGCAGGGAGCCGGTGCTCGGCGTCGAAGACGCTCGGGCTCCACCGCGATCGCAGCGGCTCGGCCAGCGCCTCGGCGCCGGGCATCGGGGCGTGCCGTACGTCGTCCGTCTCGTCGGCCATGGGGCCAGTATCGCGATCGCGGCGGTTATCGGTCGGCGATGCGGACCACGCCGCCGGCGGTGCCGACGTACGCCGTGCCGTCGGGCCCGATGCTCACGGCGGCGTAGTGGTTGTTGAAGAGGAGGCCGGAGCCGACGTAGCGGCTCCACACCTCCGCGCCGGTGCGGAGCGAGAACGCGGTGAGGTACCAGGCGTCCGGAGCGAGCTGGCCGAGCGGCAGCGGCAGTCGGTAGGTCAGCTCGTCGGCGGCCGGGTGGGTGTAGGCGTAGAGCAGCCCGGAGCCGAGCGAGGCCTTCGACACCGACGACGGGACCCGGGCGGTGTCGTTCTGCCACGCGACGCGGCAGCCGCCGTGGCGGTAGTCGACCCTGACCTTGACCAGGCCGGGGACCGTGGTCGGCTGCCGGAGGGCGACCTCCTCCAGCTTGTAGCCGTAGTTGTTCTCCGCGATCAGCCCGCCCGGGACCGAGATCAGGCTGTTCTCGTCCGCGCCCTCACCGGCCGGGAACACCGGTTGCCGGCAGACCGGCCGGCGACCGGGCCCGCTCCTGCCGCGCTTGAAGACGAGCACGTTCATCTGCGGGTCGGCGTTGTCGGTGATCGCGATCCAGCCGCCCGACGGGAGGTTCGCGCGGCCGATGAGGGTCGGCGTCGTGCCGCTGCCCTGGGAGACCTGGCTCGGCTTCACCCGGGTGCCACGGTCGTACGCCTTGCGCCAGGTGACCACCGGCCGCCCGTTCCGCACGTCGAAGCGGTAGAGCGCGTGGTCCGAGACGACGAAGACCCCGCCGGACTCGTCGATCGCGAAGCTGTTGGCGATCACCTCGCCGGTGAGCGAGCGGGTGCGGATGTCACCGCTCCGCCCGGCGAAGCCCACGGTGCCCTCCTGGGTGACGAACCAGATCCGGTTCGACCAGTCGGGGAGCACGCTCTGGATCCGCTGCGTGCCGAGCTCCCGGCTCAGATCGAGGTCCTTGGCGACCACGAGCTCGTCGCCGTCGAGCCGCAGCCACAGCACCTGGTTCTTCGCGTTGGACACGACGAGCCGGCCGCGGTGGTCGAGGAAGAAGTAGCCGCCGGAGAAGTTCGAGGTGTCGGGGAGTACGCCGGGGTCGCGCTTCGGCAGCTGGTACGACGCGATCTCGGCGAGCGTGTCGGGGTCGAGGGCCCTGACGACCGGGCGGCCGACGCCGATGCAGACCGTCAGCATGGTGCCGTCGGGGAGGAAGGACAGCGAGGAGCAGTCCCTGACCAGGGAGCTGGTCGAGCTGACCACCAGGTCAGGGCCGACGGGTCCGGCCCGGTCGTAGGTGTCGGTCTGCCACGCGTCGTTGTGGATGATCGAGCCGTCGTTGGCGGCCATGTACGGGTGCTGCGGCACCGGCGCCCGGTGCAGCGGCCGCTCCGTCGACGGGCCGCCGAGGAACGGCTCCAGCAGGACGCCGCGCGGGTCATCGGGGATCGGGACCGCAGGAGTCGAGGCCACCGATGCGGGCGCAGCGAGCGTGCCGGCAGCAGCCAGCACGGCCAGTGTCGCGAAGACCCTCATGCCTTCGGCAACGGCGCCGGGCGGCAGTCGGTTACGTCGTCAGGCCGCGCCGCCGCCGATGTTGACCAGCCAGGCGATGCCGAACTTGTCGGTGACCATGCCGAACTCGTCGCCCCACACCTGCTCCTCCAGCGGCATCGTGACGGTGCCGCCCTCGCTGAGCCCCTCCCAGTAGCCGCGGACGGCGTCGCTGTCGTCGCCGTCGCCCGAGACGCTGATGGTGATCTGCGAGCCTTCGGTGAACTCCATCCCCTCCGGGGTGTCGGAGGCCATCAGCGCGAAGCCGGCAGGCGTGGTCAACATGCCGTGCATGACCAGGTTGGCGCCGGCGCCGTCGGGATCGCCGTACTCACCGAACGTGTTGATGGTGAGCTCACCGCCGAAGACCGACTGATAGAACTCCATCGCCGCGCGGGCGGTGTCCTTGAAGCTGATGTAGGGATTGAGCAGCGTTCCCATGGTGCTCCTCCGTGGTCTGGAGCCGGCCGCGCCGGCCGACGTCTCCCAACGTAGGACGGCCGGCCGCCAACGGGAACCGGATCGCGCGATCGAATGGTCCAAGTAAAGAAGCACGTGCCCCGGCCTAGCCGCTGCTTGGCTTCACTAGGTGGTGGAGCCGGTCCGAGATCGGTGGTCCACAGGTGTTGGTTGCGTAGTCGTCGCGGATGTAGGTGGTGCCGGCGCGCGGAAGAGTCGTGCTCGACGAAGAGATCCCCCCAACACGACTGAAAAGGCACCCATCATGAACATTCGCGAGAAGCTCAACTACTCCAACGTCGCGTCCTCCGTGGCGCTCGTCATCGCCGTCAGCGGCGTCGGTGGCGCCGCGTACGCCGCAGGCGTGGCGGCCAACTCCGTCGGCTCCCCGCAGATCAAGGACGGCCAGGTCAAGACCGTCGACCTCGGCAAGGACTCGGTGACCGGCAAGAAGATCAAGCCCGGCGCCATCGCCGTGAACGACCTCGGCAAGGCGGCGCGCAAGGCGTTCACCACCGACTCCTTCTACGACGAGCTGGAGTTCCACAACATCAGCTCTGGCGACCCGGACACGACCATCTTCGAGTTCACCGCACCTCGCGGCGCCTACCTCGTGTCGGCGTCCGCGAACATCACCAACACCGGCGGCGACCTCAACGACTTCACGTGCAAGGTCACCCAGCCGATCGGCGAGTTCGCACGCACCATCGCGACCTCGGAGGTCCGGGTCGCCAACGGCGGCGACCTCGGCACGATCAGCCTCGACGGCATCGCGGTCAACACCAAGGGCCCGATCGTGCTCACCATGACCTGTGAGGGTCAGCAGGCGCCGTACGCCGGCAAGGTGCTCGACCCGCGCATCGTCGCGGTCGAGGTCGGCACCACCACCCAGAAGTAGCTCCGTCGCTCAACGGACGAAGCTCCCGGCCAGGTCACCTGGCCGGGAGCTTGGTTGCCGTTCCTCGATGCTCAGCTCACTGGAGGCGGACGTGGGTGCCCAGCGCCCTGCGCCGTCCCCGACCCCTGCGGCCGGCCATGACCAGGCCGGACCCGATCAGCACGCTGAGGAACGCGCCCACGATGAGCCACGGACTGACGGGGCTGCCGGTGTCCGGCAGGTCGCCTGGACCTGGGTGCGACGGCGGGTGGTCGGTGTCGTTCACCGGCGAGACGGCATTCGAGGTGCAGTCGTCCCGGTCCTGGTCGCAGCTGATCGGCGACACTCCGCCGTCGGGGAACAGGTAGTTGTCGAGCTGGTCGTTCCCGCGGCGACCGTCGGGCTTCACCCGTACGGCGTAGGTCACCGTGGCGGTCTTGCCGGCCGGCAGGATGCCGGTCACCAGGATCCGGTCGCCCTTGCGGACGGCGGCCAGGGCAGGGTCCGAGCTCTTCGGTCCGCGCACCCAAACGGCGTCGTCGAGGACATCGGACACTCGGTCGACGTAGTCGACCTCGCCGGCACCGTGGCCGGTATTGGTGAACCTCAGTGTGTACCTCAGCAGGTCGCCGGCGTTGACCTGCGAGTTGTGCGGCAGGCTCACGTCCTTGATCGCTTCGATGGCGCTGACCGGGTTCTCCGTGCAGTCCGGCTGTGCCCCGTCGACGACGACGTCACAGTCCGACGGCGGATCCTGGCCCGGATCGACCAGGAAGTTGGCGAGCTGGTCATCGCCCCCGTTCCTCGTGACCCGCACCGTGTAGGTGATGGTTACGGCCTGGTCGGGCTCGAGAGTCCCAGAGACGCGGATCCGCTGGTCGCCGGCCGGCCCCGACACCTGCAGGGCAGGATCGGAGGACGTCGGTCCGGAGGTCAGCACGGCGTCGTCCAGGACCCCGCTCAGGTCGTCCTCGCGAGCGACGTCGACCGGACCGGTCCCGATGTTCGTGAAGTGCAGCGTGTACGTCAGCTCGTCACCGACGGTCACGGTGGTGCCGTGGGGCGGGTCGACGGTCTTCCAGTCGTCGAGCTCGCCGACCAGGTGCTCCGTGCCGGGCGGATCCACGGGCTCGCACCCGTCCTCGTCGCAGTCGACCTGCGGGGTGTCCGGAGTGAGCACGTTGCCGAGAAGGCTGTCCCCGCGATGGTCGGCCGTCCTGATCCGCACCCGGTAGGTCACGGTGACGGTCTCGTCCGAATCGATCGGGCCGACGACCCGCAACGTCGTGCCGGTGCGGGTCACGGTGACGGCCGGCGACGAGCTCACCGGCTCGAGGACGACGTCCGCGTCGTCGAGGATGTCGGAGAGGTCGTCGGTCGCGTCGACCACGCCCGGTGCCTTGCCCGCGTTCGTCCAGGTCAGCGTGTAGGTCACCTCGGCCCCAGCAAGTACGGTCTCCCCCGACGGCGGGTCGGCGGTCTTCTCCGGCACCACGTACGGGAGTTCGTTGACCACCGGCGGCGGGTTGCAGCCGGGGTCCTCACAGTCGGGAACAGCGACGGCGTTGTCGAGGTCGTGGTCGCCCTCGTTGGTCACTGTGACCGTGTAGGTGATGGTGGCTGTCTGGTCAGGCTCCAGACGCCCCTCCCACGTCAGGTCCGGTGAGTCGAAGGTCACGGTGCCGCGATCGGCGTCGAAGTCGCCCGCTCGCGCGTCGTCCACCACATCACTGAGGTCGTCGTGGACGACCGCCGGGTCGTGGGTCGTCGCCCCGTCGTTGCGGACGGTGATGGTGTAGGTCACCTCATCACCGGTGTCCACACCGACCGTCGCGTCGGAGGTCTTGGTCACCGTGAGGTGGCCGATCGGGTGCTCGGTCGTGTCGGGCGCACAGGGGATCGGTTCGCCGGGCTGGCAAGCGAGCGCGTTGCGTAGCACGTGATCGCCCTGGTCGGCGTAGGGCTCGACCTCGACGGTGTAGGTGACGGTTCGGGTCTGGCCCGCGGGCACGGCACCGGTGATCTCGAGGACGTCGCCGTTGCGGTTGACGGTCAGCCCGTTCCCGGCGGTCGGGCCGTCCACCAGTGTCGCGTCGTCGAGCACGTCGGACAGGTCGTCGGTGGTGTCGACGGTGGCCGGAGCGGTTCCGGCGTTGGTGAAGGTCAGGGTGTAGGTGATCTCATCACCCGCGTCCACCGAGGTCCCGTCGGCCGGATCCGAGGTCTTCGTCTGGGACAGGTCGGCACCGGGCAAGGTCACTGTCGCGCAGTCCTCGGCCGGGTCGGTCGCCTGGTCCTCGGGACGCAGGCGGCATTGACCAGTGACGTGTCGCCGTCGCCGGTGTAGCGGACCTGGTAGGTGATCGTGGCGTCCTCACCGGCTGCGAGCACCCCGGTCCAGGACAATGTCGGGTCGGCGAACGAGGCCGTGCCGCTCGACGTGGTGATCGATCCGTCGACGAATGTCGCGTCGTCGAGCACCTCGGACAGGTCGTCGGCGAACGCGGCCGGCTCGGCCGCGGTGAAGTCACCAGGGCCGTCGTTGGTGACGGTCACGGTGAAGGTGACGACCTCACCCACGGCGTTGACCTGATCGGTCTGGGCGGCCTTGACGATGCTGAGCTTCGGCAGGTCGAACTGCTCGTCGTCGCACGGCACCGTGGTGGCCGGGTCGTCACAGTCCGGCGTCGGACCGGGGTCGGTGCCGGGGACAGGTCCCCACGCCACGTTGCGCACCGCGCCGTCGCCGCCACCCTCGAGGGTGACGGTGTAGGTGATCGTCACCGTCTCATCCGCGGCGAGGGCGCCGGACCAGGTCACCCGCGGCTCGGCGTACGTCGGGTCCCCGCCGGTGTCGGCGGTGGCGTCGTCGTTGTAGTCGGCGTCGTCGAGCACGCCCGTCAGGTCGTCGGTCACCCTCGCCGGGTCGGCGTCGGTGTAGTCGCCCTTCCCGACGTTGGTCGCGGTGACCGTGTAGGTGACCGTGTCCCCGGGACGTGCGTCGACGGTGCGCGTCGGAGGTCTTGGTGACCTCCAGGCCGCGTACGGGGTGCTCGGTGGTGTCGGGCTCACACGTTGGCGGGTCGCCGGGCTGGCAGGCCAGCTCGTTCGCCAGCAGGTGGTCGCCCTGTTCGGCCAGCGCCCTCACCCGCACCGTGTAGGTCACCGTGAGCGACCCGCCGGTCGGGACCGTCCCGGTGATCGCGATCTCACCATCGCCGTCAGGCGGCGCGGCGTTCAGTCCGGCCTGGGCCGTCGGGCCGCTCACCAGCGTCGCGTCGTCGAGCACACCCGAGAGGTCGTCGGTGGTGTCGACGGTCGCGGCTGCGGGACCGGTGTTGGTGAACCTCAGGGTGTAGGTGATCTCATCACCCACACCGACGGTCGACCCATCGGCCGGGTCAGAGGACTTGGTCTGGGTCAGACCCGAACCTGGCACCGGAACGGTGATGCACGCTGGTTGCCGGGTCGAGGGCCTGGTCCTCGGGCACACAGGCGGCGTTGACCAGCGACTGGTCGCCGTCACCGGTGTAGCGGACCCGGTAGGTGATGGTGGCGTCGTCTCCGGAATCGAGCGCTCCGGACCAGGACAACGTCGGGTCGGTGAACGAGGCGTCACCCGTGGTTGCGGTGATGGAACCGTCGACGAACGTGGCGTCGTCGAGCACCGCGGACAGGTCGTCGTCGAAGCTGGCCGGTTCGGCCGCGGTGTAGTCACCAGGACCTTCGTTGGTGACCACCACCGTGTAGGTCATCGTCTGGCCGACCGCGGGCAGGTCGGTGCGGTTCGCGGACTTCACGATCGACAACCGCGGAAGCCCGAGCTCGTTCTCGTCGCACGGCACCGTGGTGTCCGGGTCATCACAGTCCGGGGTCGGACCCGGCGGGTCACCGGGGTCCGGGCCCCAGGCCACGTTGCGGACCACGCCGTCACCGCCGGCACCGAGGGTGACGGTGTAGGTGATCGTCACCGTCTCGCCGGCCGCGAGCGCACCGGACCAGCGTCACCCGCGGTTCGGCATACGTCGGGTCGTCACCGAGGTCGGCGGTCGCGTCGTCGTTGTAGGTGCCGTCGTCCAGCACCCCGGTCAGGTCATCCACGACCCTGGCCGGCTGACCAGCGGTGTAGTCGCCCGTCCCGACGTTCTCGGCGGTCACGGTGTAGGTGACCGTGTCGCCCTGCCGCGTGGCCGCAGTGGCGTCGGAGGACTTGGTCACCACCAGCCGGCGCACCGGGTGCTCGGTGGTCTCGGGCACGCAGTCGGCCGGGTCACCGGGCTGGCAGGCCAAGGCGTTGCCCAGGACATGGTCGCCCTGGTCGCCGAACGCCTTGACCTCGACGGTGTAGGTGACGGTCCGCGACTCCCCGGTCGGCACGGTGCCGGTGATCTCGAGGACGTCTCCGTTGCGGTTGACGGTCAGGCCGTTCCCGGCGGTCGGGCCGTCCACCAGTGTCGCGTCGTCGAGGACGTCGGAGAGGTCGTCGGTGGTGTCGACGGTGGCCGGAGCGGTTCCGGCGTTGGTGAAGGTCAGGGTGTAGGTGATCTCATCACCCGCATCCACCGAGCGTCGCCGTCGGCCGGGTCGGAGGACTTCGTCTGGGACAGGTCGGCACCGGGCAGGGTCACTGTCGCGCAGTCCTCGGCCGGGTCGGTCGCCTGGTCCTCGGGCACGCAGGCGGCATTGACCAGTGACGTGTCGCCGTCGCCGGTGTAGCGGACCTGGTAGGTGATCGTGGCGTCCTCACCGGCTGCGAGCACGCCGGTCCAGGACAGCTCGGGGTCGGCGAAGCTCGCCGTGCCGATGTCGGCATCGATCGACCCGGCCTCGAACGTCGCATCGTCCAGCACCGCGGACAGGTCGTCGGTGAACGAAGCGGGCGCGTCTGCGGTGTAGTCGCCCGGGCCGTCGTTGACCACGTGCACCGTGTAGGTCAGCAGCTGGCCGACCGCGGTCAGCTCGGTGTCGCTGGCGGTCTTCTCGATCGACAACCGCGGCAGCTCGTCCTCGACCTCGTCGCACGGCACCGTGGTAGCCGGGTCGTCACAGTCCGGCGTCGGACCCGGGTCGGTGCCGGGGACCGGCGCCCACGCCACGTTGCGCACGGTCCCGTCGCCGCCGCCGGCCAGGGTGACGGTGTAGGTGATCGTCACCGTCTCGTCAGCCCCCAGCGCACCGTGCCAGAAGATCCGCGGCTCGTCGTAGCGGGGATCGGCACCGACGTCGGCTTCGCGTCGCGGTTGTAGGTGGCGTCGTCGAGCGACGTCGGTGAGGTCGTCCACGACGCGGGCCGGCTCCTCGTCGGTGTATGCGCCTGGTCCGGTGTTGTGCGCGGTGACCGTGTAGGTCACGACGTCGCCCTGCCGGGTGTCGGCGGTGCGGTCGGAGGACTTGGTGACGCCAGGTCCCGCACCGGGTGCTCGGTCGTCTCGGGCTCACAGTCCGGGCCGTCGGCGGACGGGCAGGCCAGCGCGTTGCGCAGGACGCTGTCACCGCGGGCGTCGGCCGCCAGCACCCGGACGGTATAGGTCACCTTCCGCGACTCACCGGTCGGCACCGTGCCGGAGATGTCGATGTGGTCGCCGGTCCGCGTGGCCGTCAGGCCGGGTCCGGCGTTCGGCCCGTCGATGAGCTCGGCGTCGTCGAGCACACCGGACAGGTCGTCGGTGGTGTCGAAGACCGCATCCGCCGGGCCGGTGTTGACGAACGTCAGCGTGTAGGTGATCTCGTCAGCGGCGTCGACCGCAGTGCCGTCCGCCGGGTCGGAGGACTTCGCCACGACCAGACCGGAGCCGGGCACCCGGACCGTGATGCAGCGCAGCGCCTCGTCGGAGGCCTGCTCCTCGGGCACGCATGCCGCGTTGTTCAGCTGCTGGTCCCCGCCGAGGTCCTCGTCGTAGGTCACCGAGTAGGTGACCGTGGCCGACGCGCCGGCCGCGAGGACGCCGCTCCAGGTCAGCGTTCCCGTGCCCGCATCGAAGGTGGCAGTGCCGGTGGACGAGTTGATCGAGCCGATGTCGAACGTGGCGTCGTCGAGGACCGCGGACAGGTCGTCGTTGAACGTCGCGGGCGCGGCTGCGGTGTAGTCGCCAGGGCCCTCGTTCCTCACGGTGACGGTGAAGACCAGGTGCTCGCCATCGGCGGGCAGGTCGGTGCGGTTGGAGGTCTTGCGGATGCTCAGCCGCGGGAGGTCGGACTCGGTGTCGTCACAGGGCACGGTGGTGGCCGGGTCGTCGCAGTCCGGCGTGGGGCCCGGCGGGTCGCCGGGCTTGGGTGCCCAGGCGACGTTGCGCACGATGCCGTCCCCGCCGGAGCCGAGGGTGACGGTGTAGGTGATCGTCACCGTCTCGTCCGCGGCCAGCGCACCTTCCCACCGCACCCGCGGCGGGTCGTAGCTGGGGTCGTCACCGAGGTCGGCGGTCGCGTCGTCGTTGAAGGTGGCGTCGTCCAGCACGCCGGTCAGGTCGTCGACCAGCACAGCGGGCTCGGCATCGGTGTAGCCGCCGTCGCCGACGTTGTGCGCGGTCACGGTGTAGGTGACGGTGTCGCCCTGCCGGGTGTCCGCGGTCGCGTCGGAGGACTTGGTCACCACCAGCCGGCGCACCGGGTGCCGGGTGGTCTCGGGCGCACACGGCTGCGGCTCACCGGGCTGGCAGGCCAACGCGTTGCGCAGCACGTGGTTGCCCTGCTCGGCGTACGGCTTGACCTCAACGGTGTAGGTGACGGTCCGGGTCTGGCCCGCGGGCACGGTGCCGGTGATCTCCAGGACGTCGCCGTTGCGGTTGACGCTCAGCCCGTTCCCGGCGTTCGGGCCGTCGACCAGCTCTGCGTCGTCGAGCACACCGGACAGGTCATCGGTGGTGTCCACCGCAGCCGGAGCCGGTCCGGTGTTGGTGAACCTCAGCGTGTAGGTGATCTCATCACCCTCATCGACAGCGATGCCGTCGGCCGGGGTCGGAGGTCTTGGTCTGGGTCAGGTCCGAACCCGGCACCTGGGTGGTGTCACAGGCCACCGCAGGATCGAACGCCTGCTCGGCGGGCACACACGCCGCGTTGTCCAGCTGCTGATCACCGTCACCGGTGTAGCGGACCTGGTAGCTGATCGTGGCGTCCTCACCCGAAGCGAGCACACCGGTCCACGACAGCTCAGGATCGGTGAAGCTCGCCGTGCCCACGTCAGCGGTGATCGACCCGGACTCGAACGTCGCATCATCCAGCACCGCGGACAAGTCATCGGCAAACGACGCCGGCGCGTCCGCGGTGTAGTCACCCGGACCCTCGTTGACCACATGCACCGTGTAGGTCATCGTCTGACCCACCGCCGGCAGATCGGTGCGGCTAGCGGTCTTGTTGACCGACAACCGGGGCAGCTCGGACTCCACCTCGTCACACGGCACCGTGGTGGCCGGGTCATCACAGTCCGGCGTCGGACCCGGCGGGTCACCAGGCAACGGACCCCACGCCACGTTGCGGACCACACCGTCGCCGCCGCCACCCAGGGTGACGGTGTAGGTGATCGTCACCGTCTCGCCGGCCGCGAGCGCGCCGGACCAGCTCACCCGCGGTTCGGCATAGCGGGTCGTCACCGACGTCGGCGGTCGCGTCGCGTTGTAGTCGCCGTCGTCCAGCACCCCGGCCAGGTCGTCCACGACCCGGGCCGGCTGACCCGCGGTGTAGTCGCCCGGTCCCGACGTTCTGGGCGGTCACGGTGTAGGTGACCGTGTCACCCTGCCGCGTGTCGGCGGTGGCATCGGAGGACTTGGTGACGACGAGGTTGCGCACCGGGTGCTCGGTCGTCTCGGGCACGCAGTCGGCCGGGTCACCGGGCTGGCAAGCCAACACGTTGCCCAGGACATGGTCGCCCTGGTCGCCGAACGCCTTGACCTTGACGGTGTAGGTGACGGTCCGCGACTCCCCGGTGGGCACGGTGCCGGAGATGTCCAGGACGTCGCCGTTGCGGTTGGCGGTCAGGCCCGGCCGCGTTCGGGCCGTCGACCAAGGTGGCGTCGTCGAGCACGTCGGAGAGGTCGTCGGTGGTGTCGACGGTGGCCGGAGCCGGTCCGGTGTTGGTGAACCTCAGCGTGTAGGTGATCTCGTCACCCACGTCGACGGAGCCGCCGTCGGCCGGGGTGGAGGTCTTGGTCTGGGAGAGGCCGGACCCGGGAACCCGGACCGTCGTGCAAGCGAAGGCTGGGTCGAGCGCCTCGTCGTCGGGGATGCACGCGGCGTTGTCGAGCTGAGCGTCGCCGCTGTCCTCGTGGTAGGTGACCGAGTAGGTGACCGTGGCCGAGTCGCCGGCCGCGAGCACACCAGTCCACGACAGCGTCGGCGAGCTGAACGTGGCAGTCCCCACCGACGAGTTGATCGAGCCGGTCACGAAGGTAGCGTCGTCGAGCACCGCGGACAGGTCGTCGCTGAACGTCGCGGGCGCGGCTGCGGTGTAGTCGCCAGGGCCCTCGTTCTTCACCACAACGGTGTAGGTCAGGTTCTCACCATCGGCTGGAAGGTCCGTGCGGCTCGACATCTTCCGCAGAGTCAGTCTCGGAACGTCGAACCTCTCGCCGTCGCACGGCACGGTGGTGGCCGGGTCGTCGCAGTCCGGCGTGGGGCCCGGCGGGTCGCCGGGCTTGGGTGCCCAGGCGACGTTGCGCACGATGCCGTCCCCGCCGGAGCCGAGGGTGACGGTGTAGGTGATCGTCACCGTCTCGTCCGCGGCCAGCGCACCTTCCCACCGCACCCGCGGCGGGTCATAGCTGGGGTCGTCGCCGAGGTCGGCGGTCGCGTCGTCGTTGAAGGTGGCGTCGTCCAGCACGCCGGTCAGGTCGTCGACCAGCACAGCGGGCTCGTCGGCGGTGTAGCCGCCGTCCCCGACGTTGTGCGCGGTCACGGTGTAGGTGACGGTGTCGCCCTGCCGGGTGTCCGCGGTCGCGTCGGAGGACTTGGTCACCACCAGCCGGCGCACCGGGTGCCGGGTGGTCTCCGGCGCACACGGCTGCGGCTCACCGGGCTGGCAGGCCAACGCGTTGCGCAGCACGTGGTTGCCCTGCTCGGCGTACGGCTTGACCCAACGGTGTAGGTGACGGTCCGGGTCTGGCCCGCGGGCACGGTGCCGGTGATCTCCAGGACGTCGCCGTTGCGGATTGACGCTCAGCCCGTTCCCGGCGTTCGGGCCGTCGACGAGCTCTGCGTCGTCGAGCACACCGGACAGGTCATCGGTGGTGTCCACCGCAGCCGGAGCCGGTCCGGTGTTGGTGAACCTCAGCGTGTAGGTGATCTCATCACCCTCATCGACCGCGCTGCCGTCGGCTCGGGGTCGGAGGTCTTGGTCTGGGTCAGGTCCGAACCCGGCACCTGGGTGGTGTCACAGGCCACCGCAGGATCGAACGCCTGCTCGGCGGGCACACACGCCGCGTTGTCCAGCTGCTGATCACCGTCACCGGTGTAACGGACCTGGTAGCTGATCGTGGCGTCCTCACCCGAAGCGAGCACCCCGGTCCACGACAGCTCGGGATCGGTGAAGCTCGCCGTGCCCACATCAGCGGTGATCGACCCGGACTCGAACGTCGCATCATCCAGCACCGCGGACAAGTCATCGGCAAACGACGCCGGCGCGTCCGCGGTGTAGTCACCCGGACCCTCGTTGACCACATGCACCGTGTAGGTCATCGTCTGACCCACCGCCGGCAGATCGGTCCGGCTAGCGGTCTTGTTGACCGACAACCGGGGCAGCTCGGACTCCACCTCGTCACACGGCACCGTGGTAGCCGGGTCGTCACAGTCCGGGGTCGGACCCGGCGGGTCACCAGGCAACGGACCCCAGGCGACGTTGCGGACCACACCGTCGCCGCCGCGCACCCAGGGTGACGGTGTAGGTGATCGTCACCGTCTCACCGGAAGCGAGAGCACCGGACCAGCTCACCCGCGGTTCGGCATACGTCGGGTCGTCACCGACATCGGCGGTCGCGTCGTCGTTGTAGACCCCGTCGTCCAGCACCCCGGCCAGGTCGTCCACGACCCGGGCCGGCTGACCAGCGGTGTAGTCGCCCGTCCCGACGTTCTCCGCGGTCACGGTGTAGGTGACCGTGTCACCCTGCCGCGTGTCCGCGGTGACATCGGAGGACTTGGTGATCTCGAGGGCGCGGTTCAGCACCGTGACGAGGTAGTCCTCGATCTCACCGGAGCTCACCGGACCGATGGGGCTCGGGTCAGCAACGGTGCCGGGGAACAGCCGGAAGCGTGCGTACGTGTCGGTGGTCGTGGTGCCGGCCGGGAAGGTCAGCGTGAACGTCGTCCCGTTAGATCCTGCGGGCACCGCGACCGTGCGGCGTTCTGCGGTTTCGAAGGCGCCGTCGCCGTCCAGGTCGATCCACCCGGCGAGGGTGGCCGCCTGGTTCGTAGCGTTGGTGGCGACGACGTCGACAGTGGTCGGGTTCCCGGTGGTCACGACGATGAGATCGGCGACGCCGTCCTCGTCGTCCATGCCGCTGGTGTCGTCCTTGTCGGCTGCCGCGCCCGGTTGGCCGGCGTCCTCGACGTCGACGGTGCTTCCCAACCGCAGGGTAGGGGCACCCTGGGCATTGCCGTGGCTCGGCGACTCCCCGCCGATCTCGGTGCCGTAGCTGTTGGGTGCGTCACCGAAGTCGGAGCACAGCCCGCCGAAGTTGTCGAAGGCGGTCCGGTCGGGGCCGCCCTGGCCCTCGATCGAGAACGTGAAGCGGTTGACGTTCGCCATCGCCGCCGCGAACTGGGCAGCGGTCGGCGCACCTCCGGTGGGCCCCGAGTTGTTGTTGAACCCGGTGTGCCACTGGCTCGCGACCAGCGGGACCCGAATCCGGTTCCAGGCCTTGGAGTTGACGATCTGCGGCCGGAAGACGAACCAGTAGAAGGAGCCGTTCGCGCCGACCACACCGACATAGGTGTCGTAGGCGATCCCGGTGTCGTTCTTGTAGTCGAACTGGATCGTCTCGCCGATGGCGGAGGTGTAGTTGGTCGTGTAGCCGTTGGCCTGCAGCGGCGGGGTCCAGAGCTCGGTCCAGTTGCCGTCGAGGTCGTCCTCGATCACGGCGCCACCGGGGTTGCCGGCGTTGGCGCCCCACTCGACGGCGGCGGGAGCCAGGACCACGGTCGTCCCGTTCACGGTGGTGGCTGCTCGCCAGCCCTGGTTCCCGCTGTCGAAGGTGATCAGGTCGGTGCAGGAGCCGATGATCGGCGGCAGCGTGCCGAACGTCGTCGGGTAGTCCTCCACCTCGCCCGCCGTGGCGGCTCCCGTCGGACTCGGCGTCGCGACGGTGCCGGGGAAGATTCGGAACCGCGCATAGCTGTCCCCTGACACCGTGCTTGCCGGGAAGGTCAGGTTGTAAGCGGCGGTGCCGGAGGAAGCGGCGATCGCGCCGGTGACGCGCTCACCGGTCTCGAACACGCCGTCGTCGTCCAGGTCGATCCAGCCGGCCAGCGTGGCGGCCTGCGCGGTGTTGTTCGTGACCGACACGGAGACCGTGGTGGTGGTGCCTTCGGTGATCGAGATCGAGCCGGCGACACCGTCCTCGTCGTCCGTGCCTGCTGCGTCGTCGCCGTCGGCCGCCGTGCCCGGCAGCCCCTCCGGCTCGACGTCGACGGTGGCGCCCAGCAGCAGCTGAGCGGTGGCGGCGTCACTGACGCCGTGGCTGGCGCCGCCGGAGGCGGAGTCGGTGCCGTAGCTGTTCGGTGCGTCGCCCCAGTCGTTGCAGAGCGGGGTCGGCTGCATCTGCGCCATGAACCCGACGAATCCCGGGTCGCTCGCGACCCGCACCATGATCTCGTTGTCGCCGTGCTGGAACCCCTCGCTGAGTACCGTCTTGGCCCGGTTGGCGAGCTTGAAACCGACATAGGCGTAGGCGGTCGCCGCCGGCGTCTGGGGCAGTCCGTCCTGGGTGGGGCTCTGGGCGATGCCGTTGATCCAGACCTCGGGGACCGAGTTGTCCGCCAGGAAGTCCATCTGCAACGCGAACCCGCCGAGCGGGACATTGGGATCGATCCGGAACCGGTAGCGGAAGTAGAGGTCGATCCGGGCGCCGTGCGCCCCGTTCGTGTTGTAGGAGATCCAGTCGGCCTTGCCGAACGGGCTGGCGTCCCACGCGCCTGCCACCGGGCGGGATGACGAACGCCGGCACGTAGCTGGAGACACTCGTCGGACCGGTGGCGTTGCCGATCCCGACCTGCCAGTTCTTGTCGCGGCTGCCCGCCGGGAGCTTGCCGCCCGTTCCGTTGTAGGCCGTGTTGAACAGCGCCGGATCAGTCGCACAGGTGACGATCGGTGTCGAGTCGGCGACGGGGTAGTCCTCGACCTCACCCGCCGACGCAGCGCCGGTCGGTGACGGGTCCGCGACGGCGCCCGGGAACAGCCGGAACCGGGCGATCGTGGCGGTGGACGTGTTCGTCGCCGGAAGCGTCAGGCTGTACGACGCCGTACCGCTGTTCGCGGGGACGGACCGGGTGACGCGCTCCGCGGTGCTGAACGCACCGTTGCCGTCGACGTCGATCCAGCCCGCGAGGGTGGCGGCAGTCGCGGTGTTGTTGGTCGCCGAGACGGTGACCGCGGTCTGTTGGTCTCGGGTCTTCACGATGGGTGCGGCGACCGCATCCTCGTCGTCGATGTCCGCGGTGTCGTCACCGGACGCCCCGACAGTGGGCACCCCGTCGGCCTCGACGTCGACCTTCGAACCGAGCATCAGCGGGGCGGTGTTGGTCCCCGGCGAGTAGCCGACCACCGTGTGCCGCGGACCGTCGGCTGCCTTGGTGGTTCCGTAGGTGGCAGGTGCGTCTCCGAGGTCCTCTGTCGTCGGCACCTCGTCGCAGTCCTTGGGCGTGATGCGGATGTCGTCGAGGACCACCCCGAAGCCGACGACGCCCCCGCCGTTCAGCAGGTCCGGGTCGTTGGTCCCCGTCAGCGAGCGGAACCGCAGCAGCTCCGACGTGCTGTCTGCGGTGAACTCGACGTGCACGAGGTTGAAGCCGCCGACGATGGCGCTGCTCGCGGAGGTGTAGGTCTCGTCGAAGTCACCGACCGTGACCTGCATGGAGGAGGAGCTGGCACCGGCGGCCGGGTTGAACGCCATGTAGAACGACAGGTTGTACCGGTGCCCTGGTGTCAGCCCGCCGATCGTCTGCTCGATGCCGCCCCTGGTGGAGCCGTCGAGGTCGATGGAGTTCTGGCCCTCCGGCGACGCCCATCCTTGGTTACAGGTCTGGCCCCAGATGTGGATGTTCGTCGCCACGACGTGCCAGGCGCCGAAGTTGCCGCTCTGGATGCTGCAGTGCGCGAAGGGCTCGAACCCGCCGTCCCGGACGA
This sequence comes from uncultured Actinomycetota bacterium, assembly GCA_963766035.1. Taxonomy (GTDB): domain Bacteria; phylum Actinomycetota; class Actinomycetes; order Propionibacteriales; family Nocardioidaceae; genus Nocardioides. The sequence continues at coordinate 221,596 of CAVXYP010000002.1, forward strand.
AGTTGTTCGACGTGCCCGGATCGACCTTGCACTCGCAGTACTCGAACCCGTAGGTGACGGCGTCGACCCTGATCGCACTCTGGTTGCCCGCGGTGGCCGTCGGGCGCAGCCGCACGAAGCGCACCCCGCCCGGTGGGGCGACGTACTGGAAGGCCGAGTACGTCGGCGTGACGGTCGTCGGCGTGTAGCTGGCCGAGCCGCCGAAGGAGCTGCCGTCGGCCGAGGAGGTGACCTGGACCGACTGGTTGTACTGGGCCGCGGCCTGGGCGAGGTGCAGGGTCACCGGGTAGCCGGCAGGGACCACCGTGCCCAGGTCGAGGGTGAGCACGTTGTTCTCGCCCGTGAACAGCTGCACGCCGACGCCGTCGGGTGCGTTCAGCGCCTTGACCGGCGTGTTGCCGGCGAAGTCCTGGACGTCGCTGTCGGGCGTCCACGCCTGCGCGACGCCGTTGATCGCCCGCGGCACGTCGTCCGCGGTGCAGTCCGGCGAGACGTGCACCGGGTAGTCCTCGACCTCCCCCGAGTCCGCGGGCCCGGTCGGCGACGGGTCGGCGACCAGACCACCGAACAGGCGGAATCGGACGAACTGACAGCTCGGCAGCGGTGCGTCGAAGGTCACGTCCCGCGACGTGGTGCCGGCGTCCGCGGGCACACCGATCGTCACCCGCTCCCCGGCGTCGAAGACCTGGTTGGCGTTGAGGTCCGCCCAAGCCGCCAGCGTCGCGGGCTGGTGGGTGTTGTTGGTGACGGTGACCGGGACCGTCGTCGAGTGACCTACCTTGAACTCGATGGGTCCGGTGACGGCGTCCTCGTCGTCGATGCCGGCGGAGTCGTCGCCGTTCGCGGCGTTCCCCGGGGCGCCGTTGCTCTCCTCGTCGATCTTCGTGCCCAGCATCAGCGGCGCCGTGTGGGTGCCGGCGTCGTACCCGACGATCCTGTGGCTGGCGCCGCCGGCCGCCGTCGTCGTGCCGAACGCGTCCGGCGCGTCGCCGAAGTCGAGCGTCCGAAGCACCTTCAACGGGGTCGGGTCGTCGATCGGCCCGGTGTCCGGGAAGTCGGACCTGGCGTCGGCGTACACCTGGGGCAGATCGGTCAGCGTCCCCTGGTTGGTCACCGTCCCACCGGATGCGTCGTCGGAGATCTTGACCTGGACCGAGACGATCACCCGGCCGCCCTGAGCGATGTCCAGGCCGGTCACCGTGAGCGTGTCGTCGGTCCGGTCGGTGTCGGTGATCGACGCGGTCCAGCCCGTCACCGGAGCTCCGGCCTCGTCGACGACAGCCACCGAGCCCCCGACGAAGGTGCGGTCGGCGAGGTCGTCGGGCATCAGGTCGGTGATCGTCACGTCGTCGAGCGGGCCCAGCGTCGGGTTGGTCGCGGTGAAGGTGTAGGTGACGGTGCCACCGGCCTCCACGACGTCAGGATCGACATCCTTGAGCAGGTCGGGGGGCGTGCAGGACGCGCCGTCCCCGGCAGTGGCTGGGCCGAACGGCGAGTGGACCGAGGAGATCGTGGGCGCCGACGTACCGACGCCGTCGACCCGCCAGAGCTCCTGGTCGGCGTTGGACAGGCCGTACAACCGGCCGCTCCCGTCGAACCACTGCCCGCCCCAGCCGGCGCCGACGGTGGCGGGCTGGGTGAAGTTCGTGAGCGCCGTCGCCCCAGTGGTCGGGTTCAGCTTGAGGATGCGGCCGGTCGTGCCGTTCACGAAGATGTAGCCGTAGAGCTGCCCGTCGAGCGGGTTGAACGCGATGTCCGCAGGCCCGGGGTTCGGCCAGCCGCCGGACACCGCCTGGGTGTCGACGATCGTCCGGGTGGTGACGTCGACGGTGTAGAGAGTGTCGTTCAGGTTCAGGTAGAGCAGGTCGCCGTTCATCGCGGCCAACGCCGAGAAGCCGGCGGCTGGCGCCCCGGTGATCGCGCCGAGGATCTGCGTCACGCCGGTGACCGGGTTGACGCGCACCAGCTGGCGGAAGACGTCGTTGGCAGCAGGACGACGCAGGCCGTAGAGGAATCCGTCGCGCTGGTCGAAGCCCATCGCATTGATGTCGTAAGGGATATCGGCGACCTGCGTGATGCTGGCTCCGTCGGCGCTCACCTTCAGCAGCCGTGAGAGGGCACCCGCGGTGATCGACGTCATGTCGTACGCCGAGCCGTCGCACACCGCCGGTGAGCGCACCATTGCCACGTGGTCCTCCACCTCGCCGCCGGTGACGGAGCCGGTCGGCGACGGATTGGCGACGCTGCCCGGGAACAGCCGGAACCGCGCGTAGTTCGCGAGCGTCGCCTCCACCACCGGGAAGGTGAGCGGGTAGCTGTGCGACCCGGAGTTCGCAGGAACCGAGGCGGTCGCGCGCTCCGTGCTCTCGAAGAGACCGTCGCCGTCGAGGTCGATCCAGCCGGCCAGGGTCGCGGCCTGTGCCGAGGTGTTCGTAACGTCGACCGGAACCGTCGTCGCCGCGCCGGGCACGACCACGATGTTCGCGGGGACGCCGTCCTCGTCGTCGGCGCCGGCCGCGTCGTCACCGTCCGCGCCGTCGGTCGGAACTCCGTTCGGCTCGTCGTCGACCTTGGCGCCGAGCATCAGCGGCGCCGTGTGGGTGCCGGCGTCGTAACCGACGATGGTGTGGTTCGGGCCGCCCGCCGCCGTCGTCGTGCCGAACGTGTCCGGTGCGTCACCGAAGTCCTGGGGCACCGGCGCGTTGGTGAAGGTGCAGACGACCGCGCTCCCGATCCCTGCCGTCGCGGCAGGCATGGTGAAGGAGCCGCTGGCACCTTCGCCCTGCGAGATCACGGCGTTGCCCGCCCCGGCATCCACGCACTGCCAGCTCGTCGCGTACGGCGCCAGGCTGGTCCCCGCCGCACCAGCCTCCGTCACGGTGTACTGGGTCCCCGGCAGGCCGAGGAGCGGGCCTGCGGTCTCGGCGTCCTCGGACTGGATGCCGGTGTCCGTGCCCGTCGTCGTGCCGGTGTTGTTGGCGGCGATGCCGCCGCCGGTCACGGTCAGCGTGAACTGGTCGGTCGGCTGGGCACGACCGACGACGTTCTTCTGCACCGTGATCGTGCTGGGCGATGCGCACGACGACAGATCCACGCTCTGGCCGGTCGGAACGAGCGACTTCGACCCGGTGCTGACGCCGGTCGTGGGGTTGATGCGGAAGACCGTCGCGTTGCTCGCGGGGTAGAGGAACCCGTCCGCGCCGAACGCGATGCCGTTGATCGCCTGTGTCGTCGTGATGGTGGCCAGCCGGCTCGCGTCGCGGGTGACGGACGGCCCGGCTGTCGTGGGCAGCGCCTGGCTGACGACGTAGAGGTCGTTGCTCGTCGCCGATCCGGCGGTCAGGTAGAGATTGCCTTGGCGGTCGAAGGCCCAGTCGCCGTTGCCCCCGGGCGAGGTCCGGCCGAAGGAGATCGTCGCCACCTGCCCGAGGGGCGTGCTGCTGACGGTATCGAACGCGTAGACCGTGGCGCCGTTGCTGGAGCTGTTGACGTTGCCGTAGTAGTAGATCCCGGTCGCCGGGTTGACCGCGCCATGGGTCGCGTTCAGCCCACTGACGCCGGCGAAGGAGGTGGTCGTCCCTGTCTGGGTGTCGAACTTGTAGACCTTGTCGATGCGGTGCGTGAAGATGTAGCGCGCGTCCGCACTGATGCCCATGCCGTTGTTGTTGGTGGCCCCCGCGGCGCCGGCGTCCATCTGCCCGATGGAGGTCATGGCACCGGTGGCGGTGTCGACGGCGTAGACGTTGAACGGGCTCTGTCCCTGGAGGCCGAAGACGTCGACGCAGCTGGTGGCCTTGGCCGGGACCGTGACGTCGTCCTGGATGTTCGCGACCTGGAAGGTCCAGTCGTCGATCAGCCGCTGGTTGCCCCAGGGGTCGGTCCCGGTCCCACACCAGCCGTGCACGCCGCCCGTCGAGTTCACGCCGCTCGTCCCGTCGCGGCCGGAGGCGGTCGGCACACAGGACTTCCCCGAGGTCGGGAGGAGGGTGTCGTCCCAGTAGAGCGTCTTCGACCCCTGCGACGGACCGTCCAGTGCCGTGACCTCGAGGCCGCCACCGCGGGTCTCGACGTCCCAGTTCGGGAAGTGGATCTCGCCGACCTGGTCGATGATCGCACGGGCGTGGAGGGCGGCGAACGCCGAGAGCGGGTCGCCCTGGCCGTCCTCGCCGTCGAAGGGGATGATCTGCTGGCCGTCGTCGGTGACGGCGAACGGGACCGTCCGGTCGACCGGATCGGTGTAGTCACCGTCGTTGTTCGCGTCGATCTGCACCTTGGCGTTGCCGACGAAGTCCGAGATGTCGACGGTGAACTGGCCGACACGGCTGTTGTTGCCCGGGGTCTGGTCGAACTGCAGGTCGGCGAGCGTCGGCAGCACGATGTCCGGATCAACCCAGACCGTCGACCCGTCCCAACCGGTTGCGGTCGCCGGCATCGCAGGGTCCGGGGCCTCGAAGAACATGTGGTACGGCTCGCCGCACTGGGTGAACGGGACGTAGAAGGCAGTGGTCGTCGACGACGCGTTGTCGGTGACGTAGCTCCGGTAGGCCGATTCGCAGGTGTTGATCTTGGCGGCACCCACCGCCGTCGAGGAGAGGATGGAGACGATGCCCTGGTAGGTGCGGTAGTCCACCTTGTAGTCGAAGCCCTGCTGGCTGCGGTACCAGATGCTGAAGTTGATGCCGCTGCCGCCCTGCGTCATCGAGTGGCGGTCGGTCCAGACCCGGCCCGGGATGTCGGTCGCGCCGTTCTGGACGCGAACCGTCCACGTGTAGGCGTCGACGGACACGCCACAACAGGCCGGCCCGACGACCTCCGCGCGCCAGACGCCCGGCGTCGCCGAGGTCAGGTTCTGCAGATCGCAGGCCGTGCCGGCCGCGCTGCTCCCGGTGATGGTGCACGTCTGGGAGAACCCGCCGGGGCCGCGCACGTTCACGGGGACATTGGTGGTCGGAGCATCGTTCGACGCCTTGACGATCCGGACGTCGAAGTTCTCGCCTGCTCCGACGTAGGCGTAGAAATTCTGCCCGTTGTTCGTGGTGCTTCCCGACGGACTGTTGATCTGAGGCGGACCGGCCCTGCTGGGTGGGACGCGATCGGGCGGTGCGTCCGTGGTCTCCGGATCGTCTGCCGGTGGCGCGGACGTCTCGTGGTCGCTGGGCTCGTCGCTCGGTGAGGGCGGCTCCGAAGGGTCCGTCTGCGGCGGGTCGGTCGGCTCGATGCTTCCGGGGGTGGAGTCGGTCGATTCGGGGGCGTCGGGTGAGGGGGCGGAGGACGGCGTCGGGGAGTTCTCAGACGCGCTCGGCGCGACCGGATCTGCGAGGGCATACCCGCTCACGGCAGTGGTGGACAGCATCACGAGCGCTGCCACCAGGGCCGCTCCGCGCCCCCACACGTGTCCTGAGTCCGGCGCTCGGTGACGGCCGCGTCGTCGTCCCCATGATTCCGACACTGAGGTTTTCCCTTCCGAGCGGCGGAGGGAACACCGTGATCAGGCCCCATGACCGTTATCGCTTCAGATACCAAACCATGAGTGCCGAACTGCCGCACGGAAACTGTGAAAGTTTCATCAATGCCGCCAGGACTGCTGTGGGATCACCGCCGCTTTAGTCGCGGTGATCCGTCAAGCCTGACAGAGCACATCGTGGACGGGCGCGAGCGTCCTAGTGGCGCGAAGTCTGCAGCAATGCGCGCGGATGCACACTGCCGCCTGGCGACAGCAGCGTCAGAACGGGCGCTATCCGCGCCGACCTGCGGTCAGTTCGCGCAGCTCGGTGGCGATGAGCGCATCGGCAACCGCGTGCATGGAGGCATCCGAGTTCTCGTCGGAGTCGCCGCCAGGTCCAGTGATGAGTGGACGCACATCCACGCACTTGGCCTGGTGGGCCTCAGCGGCTTCGCACTGTGCCTGTGTGAGCAGCTCGAAGACGAGCTCGCCGCCGGTGGAGGGAAATCCCTTCGGCACCGAGGCGGCCAACCCCGGGTCGATCGCGAATCCGTTCGCTGCGTTGACCAGGCGCACCACGGTCGGACGACCCTCGCGGAGCTGGTCGATCTCGTCGAGGATTTCGTTGAAGTCCTTTTCCCACGCTCGGCCGAGGTCCCGGATGCAGTCGTGCCCGTCGGACCCTCCGCAGCGGTTGGCAGCAACCTTGGAGAGGACGATCCCAAGGTCGTTCGGCCCGGTCGCGATCAAGATGACGTCGGCAGCGCTCACCGCATCTCGGGTTCCTTCATCCTGGCGCAGACTGGCCAGCAGGCTCGCGGGGGTCTTGCTTTCCGCGTCGCTGCGCTCGGCTGCGCCCATGAAGCTGGTCGTCTCCACTGGGCGATCGCTGTGCTCCTCGATCAGTTCTGCCCACAGATACGCGAAGGTCTCACACCCGCCGCAGTGGGCCCCCTCGGGCCAAGAGTCACCGAAGGCGACGTACCGGATCGGCGGTCCAGAAGGCGCCTCGCTGGTAGGTGTCGAGGAGGTCTCGCCGGACGGCTCCGCCTCCCGGTCAGAATCTCCGCCGGAGCCGCAGCCGACGAGCGCACAAGCCACGACCAGGGCGAGCATTGCTCCCAGAAAGTTGGGAGACCCGCGGTTCATGACTGCCTCCGCTCACTCGACTCTGCAATGCGGAGTGGTGAGAGTCTGACGATCCAGGCGAAGGCGAGGGCGCCGAGCAGGGCGCCAGGAGGGTAGGCCCACCACAGGGACGCGACGCCGGCCAGGATCAGCAGTGCCGCGGCTCCCCGCGGGAAGGCGCGTCGACGCCAACCGGACAAGCCCAAGGCTGTGAATCCGACCAGGCCGAGGATCATCTTCGGCAGCGGGAACAGGATCAGGTAGGCGGTGAACTGGTCGAACTCGCTGTCACTGACGAATTTCGCCATGTCCGGGGCCAGTGTCGCCAGCGACCATGACATGGCCGCCACCCCCGCGAATGCCGCCGAACTCAAGTACAAGGCCCAGCGGGGAACATCGAGCACTTGCCGGAGCGTCGGCACCGTCATGGCAAGACACGCAAACGCCAACGTCGTCACGACGTTGTTCACGATCGAGTACGGCGTCAGCATTCCCTCGCGAAAGCTCTGTGAAGGAAAGAGCACGAAGCCGGCGACGAAGGCTGCCGACGACAACGCTCCTGCAAGCGCCGCGGCAGCGATCGCGCGTGACGCGGGGAGCGCATCGGCTCCGGAAGCCCGGTGGTCGAGTTCGACTGCGGACATGAGGTCCTCCTGAGATCTCCGCTGATTGGCGGCCGCTCGTTGGACCTTCAGACTTCTCGTGATCGGGGTGTCGTCCAACCACCTGGAGTCTCGGACACAGACCCGTCATGAGGTGGAGCCGTGGGTCCGAAGTCCTCCTCAAGACGGAACTCCGGCGCCTTCGCAGTGAGGAGTTCCCGGCAGCCGTGTCGGCGTACCCTCTCGTCCATGAGGGCGCTGTTGTCCACCCGCTGGTTCCAGCTGGACTGTGTCTTCGCTCTCGTCTTGACCGCGATCGGTGTGAGCAGCGTGTTCACCGCCGATCCGACTGTCGCAGTTGACTACCCTCCCGCCAACGTGCGCCTGGTGCTCCTGGCGATCGGCGCGACCGCGCCCCTGGTCTTCAGAAGGATCTATCCCTACACCGCACTGGCGGTCTCCGCCGCCTCCATCTCGACGATCATGGCCGTGCCGTGGAACGAAGGCGTGACCCCGCTGGGCACCTTGGCCCTGCTCTACTCCGTCGCGGTCTACCGTCCGACGCGAGTAGCCGTGGCCGGCCTGGTCACGGTGCTCGGGATGTTCGGTTTCTTTGCGCTGATTCATGCGGCTGGCTTCGACGACCCCGCCGGCATCCTGAGCACCGCGGTCTTCTGCGTGCCCTGGGCGATCGGCATGGCGGTACGCCGACAACGGATGCTGCGCGAACAGGCGATGCAGCGTGCGCTCGCCGCCGAACACGAGGTCGCCGTGGCCGAACAGCGAGCGGCGTTCAACGAACGGCTCCGCATCGCCCGCGAGCTTCACGACGTCGTCGCTCACTCGTTGTCGGTCGTGGCTGTCCAGGCCGGTGTTGCGCGCCACCTGATGCACGAACAGCCTCAACGCGTCGGTCCGGCGCTGACCGCCATCGAAGAGGCCAGCCGGATGGCACTCGACGACCTGCGCCGAATGCTCGGCGTACTCCGGGAAGGGCCCGACGAAGCCACCGCCGCGAAGCTCTCGCCCGCCCCAGGGCTGGGCGATCTCGAGCCACTGATCGCGATGCACCGTGAGTCGTACGGCCCCGCCCAGCTGAGCATCGAGCCGGGAGTGGAGAACCTTCCCGACAGCGTACGCATCACGGTGTACCGGATCGTGCAGGAGGCGTTGACCAACGCGCGCAAGCACGCACCCCGGGCCGCTGTCACCGTCAGCATCGCCGCCTCCGACGGTGAAGTGACGGTGGTGGTCCGCAACCCCGAGTCGGATCAGCCGACAACGCAAACGCCGTCGCCAGGCTTCGGGCTGGTGGGGATGCGTGAGCGGGTGGGCCTCTTCGGCGGTGTCTTGGAGGCAGGGCCGACGGAGGCCGGCGGCTTCCAGGTCCGGGCTGTCCTACCTGGGGTTGCCCGGGTAGGTGTCCCCACGTGACCACGACGGTGGTGGTCGTCGACGACCAGGAACTGGTTCGCGCCGGTTTCGTGGCGCTCCTGGCATCCAGCCCCGACCTCGAGGTCGTCGGAGAGGCCGGACAGGGCGAGGAGGCGGTGCGACTTGTTGTCGAACGGCTGCCCGATGTCGTCCTGATGGATGTGCGGATGCCCGTGATGGACGGGATCGAGGCGACCAAGCGCATCCTGGCCGATCCGCGCTCTGCCCACGTGCGCGTGATTGTCCTGACGACGTTCGCCATGGACGAGTACGTCTTCGGCGCGCTGAGGGCCGGCGCCGTCGGCTTCCTTGTGAAGGACACGCCACCGGCAGAACTGCTGCGAGCAGTGCACGTCGCCGCCGGCGGAGACGCCCTCTTGTCGCCCAACATCACGAAACGTCTCATCGAGGCGTTCGCATCGACGCCCGACGCGCGGCCCCCGCCAACCAGCCCCGACCTCACGGCACGGGAAGGCGACGTCCTCATGCTCGTCGCCCGGGGCCTCTCCAACGCAGAGATCGCCGATCAACTGCATCTGGGTCTGGCGACGGTCAAGACCTACGTCAGCAGACTCCTCGAGAAACTCGACTTGAGCACCCGGACACACCTGGTCATCCACGCATACGAATCAGGACTCATGGGCTTTCAGGGCAGCCCGTGAAATGTGTAAAGCCCCAGGTCATCCCCGGGGCTTTCCACGTGCGCGAGGGGGAGTTGAACCAGAGTGACTTCACACTCAGACAGCCAGATTGGGGCGTTGTGAGCGTGAATGCCGGTTCCCGTTGCCTCCCGTTTGGCGCCGTTCCAGGTGGATCGTGCTACACGGGGTAGCACGAGCCTTGTTGATTTCTGCCCATTCTAGCGAGGGTAGACGCCGTCCGCCCTCCCCCCATGCGTGGCTCACTTGCGGCTACGACGCAGGTCCAGCGGTCGCTCAACGCGGCAGTGCTGCTCCGCGAGCACGCCGGGCGGCATTAGCGTGCAGTCCGCGAGCACGCAGGGCGGCATTAGCGTGCGAGTCCGCGAGCACGCAGGGCGGCATTAGCGTGCGAGTCTGCGAGCACGCAGGGCGGCATTAGCGTGCGAGTCTGCGAGCACGCAGGGCGGCATTAGCGTGCGAGTCCGCGAGCACGCAGGGCGGCATTAGCGTGCGAGTCCGCGAGCACGCAGGGCGGCATTAGCGTGCGAGTCTGCGAGCACGCAGGGCGGCATTAGCGTGCGAGTCTGCGAGCACGCAGGGCGGCATTAGCGTGCGAGTCTGCGAGCACGCAGGGCGGCATTAGCGTGCGAGTCTGCGAGCACGCAGGGCGGCATTAGCGTGCGAGTCTGCGAGCACGCAGGGCGGCATTAGCGTGCGAGTCTGCGAGCACGCAGGGCGGCAGTAGCGTGCAGACTGTCGCATCAGCCTTCGAGTTCGGCTGGGCAGGTAGGCTGTCGTAGACGGCACTGTGATAGATCGACGGCCTCGGCAGCCTGCACCGAGTCGTTGGTGTTCGGCGATCTCTCCACGTAGACCACACCTCGACGGCTCCGCGTGCCAGTTCGCACTCAAGGAGGTAGCGTAGCCCGGAATCGACTCCTTCGTGTTTGAGTTCACCTCACCGATAAACACGACGGCTTCTGACTCTCGGGAGAGAACGTGGATTTTGGCGAACAAGGTCCCGTCGTGTACCCAGACTGCTCACCGAAGTCCTCGATGGTCGCCACCCGTCGAGGCTGAGAGCCTGGGAACTGCTCCCGGCAGGCGAAGCACGCAGGGCGGCATTAGCGTGCGCAGTCCGCGAGCACGCAGGGCGGCATTAGCGTGCGAGTCTGCGAGCACGCAGGGCGGCATTAGCGTGCGAGTCCGCGAGCACGCAGGGCGGCATTAGCGTGCGAGTCTGCGAGCACGCAGGGCGGCATTAGCGTGCGAGTCTGCGAGCACGCAGGGCGGCATTAGCGTGCGAGTCTGCGAGCACGCAGGGCGGCATTAGCGTGCGAGTCTGCGAGCACGCAGGGCGGCAGTAGCGGACGCCTGCGGGAACCGTCAGCGGGCACGTACCGGCGTAACGTCATGGTCGCCTCGCTCGCTCATCGCAGACGGGCTGGCGCTCTCGCGGGAGCGGCGGTCCTGCTGGCGCTTGCAACTGGTTGCGCTGCTGATTCGTCCCACAGTGCTTCAGAAGACGTGCGCGGCATCGACACGGCGGACCCTTCCCTCATCGCTGACGGTCCCGGCTCTGCGGAACTCGCTTGTGCGCTCACTGACCAGCTCCGAGCGGACCTCGACATTCCAGGTCCAGGTCAACCCACGCCTACACAGGCCGTTGCTCCATACGCGGAAGGGGACATGGTTGTCGTCCGCCAGAACGGCCGTGCGGCAACAGTGAACGTCTTCGAGGCCGAGGGCATACTGGCGCGAGTATTCGACTTCACTCTGCATAAGGACGGCTGGTGGCCGGACGGCTATAGCGAGTGCGCTCGTTGAGCGGCAATGGCGTGCGCATGGTGGAACCGCTGGCGCGGAGATACCGTCATCCAGTCATGGTCGGATCACGAGAGCTCAGGTTGGCGCTGTTCGCGTTGGTGTGGACTACCAGCATCGGATGCGCCGCCGAGCCGTCTCACACGAGCGCCTCAACCGATCGAACCAGCCAGACTTTCTCCAAAGCGCGAACGCTTCGGGCTACGACGGGCCCGAGGTCGCGGGTCCCGGCGAACCATGCTTTGACGCGAAACCACTCCCTGATGACATCGAGAAGATCGCCGAGATCGTCAACGTCCCAGTCTGGGGACCGACGAACCAGATCATCACGGACGCTTGGCGATGCGGCGGAACTCCTGTCCTGATGTTCGATCACATTCAGGTGTCTTACGAGGACGGCTGGAACGCGGTCGACGTTGAGGACAAGTGGGAGGCCCTGATTGCCGATTACGGCGGCCACATCGAAAGCCTCGCCGGACACCAGGCGCTTGTCGAGTCGTCGGGTGACACGGGAGCCAACAACCAGGTCCTCATCGTTCATGAGGGCACGCTCGTTCGGTTGCTCGCCACGCCCGCAGTGCCAATCACCGATCTAACGGCACTCGCAGACTCCCTCAAACTGCCCGCGTGACCACGCATGTCTCCAACGCCGGGCGGCAGTAGAAGCCCTGTGTCAAGCCGTCGATGCGAGAACGCGTTGTAGGGCGTGGTGTTTGGCGGGGTCGTAGGGGACGCCGTCTTGCCAGCAGCGCCAGATGATGTGGAGCCATGCTCGGGCCAGGATCCGGACGGCGTGGGGGTGGTCGTGGTTGCGGGCGCGGGCTCGTTGGTAGAGGTCGGCGGCCCAGGGGTTGTCGTGGTGGCTGTCGCCGGCGAAGTCGACCACGGCGCCGCGGAGCTGTTTGTCGACGGCCCAGCGGAAGGTGACGACTTTGACCTTGCCTGATTGCTTGGTCGAGGGTGCGGCGCCGGCCAGGCAGACCAGGGATTCCGGTGTCGGATACTTGCCGCGGGCATCACCGATCTCGGCCAGGAGCCGGGCGGCGCGGACGGTCCCGGAGCGCGGCAGGGAGGTGAAGATCGCAGCGTCGGGGTGTCGGGCGAGCTGCTCGGCGATCTGCTCGTCGAGGGCTTTGATCTGGGCGCGGAGCGCGGTCAGGCCGGCGATCAGGGCGTGGGTGATCGGGGTGCGGGCGGCGGCCTCGGCACCGCGGGTGCCGGCGGGTGCGTCGTGGAGGTGGTCCCAGAGCCGGTCGAGGTTGGCAAGGTGGCTGTAGCCCACCGAGCCCAGCCAGGTGCCCAGTCGTCTGCGGCTGAGCCAGTCGGCCTTGTCCTGGCTGGGAAAGCGGGCCAAGAAGGTCAAGGTGATCGCGGAGTCGATGTCGCGGAACAGGCCGATCGCGCCCGGAAACACCGTTTCTAGGTGCGCTCGGAGCTGGTTGGCCATCGCCACCCGTGCAGCGACCAGGTCCTGGCGGGCCCGCACGGTCATCCGCAGCGTGAGGGTCTGGTCGCTGTCGCGGGTCAGCGGCCGGAGCCGGGCATGGTCGGTGCGCAGCACGTCGGCCAGCATGTAGGCGTCGAACCTGTCGTCCTTGTTGCCCGCTGACCCGTAGCGTCCGCGCAGGCTCTTGACGGTGTTCGGAGCGATCACGAACACCTCCAGACCGGCCTCCAACAAGGCGTCGACCACCGGGCCGTCGGGTCGCTCGATCGCCACCCCACCGACCCCGGCGCGGTGCAGCCGATCGACCAGCCGGCGCAGCGCTGAGGCGGTGTGCGCGACGACGAACCGGTCACGTTGGACCCCGTGCGCGTCCACGACCGCGACCGCGTGATCGGCGCTAGCCCAATCGATCCCCGCGGTCGGTCGACGGTTCTCCTCAAACCGTTCATCCTCCATGCTCATCGTGTGTCCTTCCTCGCTGTTGCTGCAGCAGGTAGGCACCCCCGACGGTTCGGGACACGACTGCCGGTCGCTCACTGATCGGCGCTCTGGTGGCGCTCAGCCATGTCGCCAGTCGGCGTGTCCTGGGCCGTCGGGCCTCGCATAACTACTGCAGGACCTCAGGGGTCTTGCGTGCGCGGCGATGACCCGACGGGAACCAGGGATGCGCCGGCGGCCTCCTGCCACCGACACCACAACGTGCCCGACAACAGCCACCGACGAGAAGACCTTCGCCCAGTGAGCGTGCAGCTCCGCGACGCACGCAGGGCGGCATTAGCGTGCTGCTCCGCGAGCACGCAGGGCGGCATTAGCGTGCGAGTCTGCGAGCACGCAGGGCGGCAGTAGAAGCCCTGTGTCAAGCCGTCGATGCGAGAACGCGTTGTAGGGCGTGGTGTTTGGCGGGGTCGTAGGGGACGCCGTCTTGCCAGCAGCGCCAGATGATGTGGAGCCATGCTCGGGCCAGGATCCGGACGGCGTGGGGGTGGTCGTGGTTGCGGGCGCGGGCGCGTTGGTAGAGGTCGGCGGCCCAGGGGTTGTCGTGGTGGCTGTCGCCGGCGAAGTCGACCACGGCGCCGCGGAGCTGTTTGTCGACGGCCCAGCGGAAGGTGACGACTTTGACCTTGCCTGATTGCTTGGTCGAGGGTGCGGCGCCGGCCAGGCAGACCAGGGATTCCGGTGTCGGATACTTGCCGCGGGCATCACCGATCTCGGCCAGGAGCCGGGCGGCGCGGACGGTCCCGGAGCGCGGCAGGGAGGTGAAGATCGCAGCGTCGGGGTGACGGGCGAGCTGCTCGGCGATCTGCTCGTCGAGCGCCTTGATCTGTGCGCGGAGCGCGGTCAGGCCGGCGATCAGGGCGTGGGTGATCGGGGCGCGGGCGGCGGCCTCGGCACCGCGGGTGCCGGCGGGTGCGTCGTGGAGGTGGTCCCAGAGCCGGTCGAGGTTGGCAAGGTGGCTGTAGCCCACCGAGCTCAGCCAGGTGCCCAGTCGTCTGCGGCTGAGCCAGTCGGCCTTGTCCTGGCTGGGAAAGCGCGTCAAGAACGCCAGCGTGATGGCGGAGTCGATGTCGCGGAACAGGCCGATCGCGCCCGGAAACACCGTTTCTAGGTGCGCTCGGAGCTGGTTGGCCATCGCCACCCGTGCAGTGACCAGGTCCTGGCGGGCCCGCACGGTCATCCGCAGCGTGAGGGTCTGGTCGCTGTCGCGGGTCAGCGGCCGGAGCCGGGCATGGTCGGTGCGCAGCACGTCGGCCAGCATGTAGGCGTCGAACCTGTCGTCCTTGTTGCCCGCTGACCCGTAGCGTCCGCGCAGGCTCTTGACGGTGTTCGGAGCGATCACGAACACCTCCAGACCGGCCTCCAACAAGGCGTCGACCACCGGGCCGTCGGGTCGCTCGATCGCCACCCCACCGACCCCGGCGCGGTGCAGCCGATCGACCAGCCGGCGCAGCGCTGAGGCGGTGTGCGCGACCACGAACCGGTCACGTTGGACCGCCGTCGCGCGTCCACGACCGCGACCGCGTGATCGGCGCTAGCCCAATCGATCCCCGCGGTCGGTCGACGGTTCTCCTCAAACCGTTCATCCTCCATGCTCATCGTGTGTCCTTCCTCGCTGTTGCTTCAGCAGGTAGGCACCCCCGACGGTTCGGGACACGACTGCCGGTCGCTCACTGATCGGCGCTCTGGTGGCGCTCAGCCCTGTCGCCAGTCGGCGTGTCCTGGGCCGTCGGGCCTCGCATAACTACTGCAGGACCTCAGGGTCTTGCGTGCGCGGCGATGACCCGACGGGAACCAGGGATGCGCCGGCGGCCTCCTGCCACCGACACCACAACGTGCCCGACAACAGCCACCGACGAGAAGACCTTCGCCCAGTGAGCGTGCTGCTCCGCGAGCACGCAGGGCGGCATTAGCGTGCGAGTCTGCGAGCACGCAGGGCGGCAGTAGCGGTCACTCCCCGAGGGGCTTGCGCAGGATGAGTTCTGTCGCCTCATCGGGAAGAAGCAGCGCGCCGCTGTCGACGTATCCAAGCCGCCTATAAAAATGCTGCGCTGTCTCGGCCGAGACGGTCGAAGTGAGCACCATGTTGTGGCCAGCGGCGATCTGAGACGCCTCCCATGCCGCGACCAGCGTCGTGCCGACTCCTTGTCCACGCCGTTCAGCGACGACCCAGAGGAAGTTCATGAAGGGGACCTCGTCCCAGAACATGCCCCACCGCAGACAACCGACGGATGTCCCATCGACCGCTGCGACCATCACCCGTCCCAGGGCAACTAGGTCAGCAAGAACTTGGTGGGAGACGTGGCTGTCGACCTCGCCCAGAAATGGCAGGTCCGAGTCGCTTGCGGTGTGGGTTGTCACGCTCACGCCATCACCTTTCCACGTCAGCTGGCTGGTCCACTCGCATCTCCACGACCGCGCACCCGGTGCTGGATGAGCGGAACTGTGCGGCGGCGCCGCTGCTCATTGCGCTCCGGTCCTTAGGACGCGAGCCATGTGTAGAACAACGTCGGCGTTCAGGATCACGTTTGCCGGAAGCAGAGTGAGGATGCGATCAAAGACCTGTTCCCTCACCGCCGGGACTACCTGAAGGTAGGCGGAGATCGTCGACAGGTGGCCAACGTAATCACGAGCCGACATTTCGATCCGGCGTTCGATGGTGATTTGGCGGACGTCGGTGAACTGCTCGGAGCGGTTGAGTTCGGTACCCGGCCACTGCCTCTCGCTGTCGTCCGAGGTTCCGTCCGGAGACGCGATCCGATCGGCGGGGACGTACTGCGAACTAGCGGCGCGGACGGCTTCGTCGGCTGCTGGGTCCTCGAGACGCAAGGGTCCTCCGAAGGATGCGAAGACGCCGTTCTCTCTGAGAAGTGCGGCCACCCGGGGCCAGCGGCCTTCCGGGCGAGTCCAGTGCATCGCGGCCGCTGCGAAGACCAGGTCATACGTGTGGGTGAGGGGGAGGTCTTCAAACGCGTACTGCATGGTCGAGACCGTCGGCGGCACGTGCTTGCGCATTTCGGCGAGCATCGCGGCATCTGGTTCGGTGGCGGTCACCGCCGTACCGCGTGCGGCAAAGGAGCGAGTCGCCTTTCCCGTACCAGCTCCGATCTCCAACGCCGTGCGGATCGGCGTCCCGGCGTACGTCAGCACCTCGTCGATGAGCCGGTCGGGATAGCCGGGTCTGAATCGTTCGTACGCCAGCGCTGCGGTGCCGAAGCTCAGTGCGCGCTCACTCACGCCGCTATCGTCCAACACTCCCACGACTCGCGTGGGCGCACGGCGGCCGAATTTCGCGTGGCGGGAGGACCGACGGTCGATCCCGCAGCAGTAGAGGGGCGGAATCGGCCGCCCTGGGCCTCGCGCCATGGGAACCTCAGGTCGTGAACGCCTACGGTGGCCCGCGAGGCGTGCTCATCCTGCTGTGTGGACTACCTGGGTCAGGCAAGACCACCAGGGCCAATCGCTCGCTCGGACCCGCCACGCCGTGCGTCTCTGTCCTGACGAGTGGATCGCGTACCTCGGCGCTGACTTCTTCGACGACGCTCTGCGCGAGCGGATTGAAGACCTTCAATGGCGGCTAGCCAGAGACCTCAGCATCGCAGGCACCACTGTGATCATCGAATCCGGCCACTGGTTGAAGGCGGACCGAGACACTAAGCGAGATTGGGCCCGGGGGCACGGTGTCGGGATCGAACTCGTCTACCTCGACGTTCCCATCGAGGAACGATGGCGACGGTTGTCGCAGAGAAACAGCGCGCCTGACCCTGCGTCAGTGCCGCTGACACTCGAAGTGCTCACCTCCTACGACTCCCTCTTCCAGACTCCCGATGATGAAGAACGGAAGTTGTATGACGCTCCCCTCGATACCGGGCACCACGAGCGGGAGTAGTCGGCGTTGGCTCCGCGCTGCTACCCACGAACGGTATTGCTCGGCGATGGATCGTCATCCGGGTACGGGCAGGCGCACGAGTCTTCAAAGCATCCTTCGACCGAGACGAGCAGCGCACCGGTGGCAAAAGCCGACATCCATTTGAAGTGCAGCGCGCCTGGCGAGAGACCTTGTGGCGTTCGTCGCCTGGTCACCAAGTGCGGGTGGCACAATTGTCCGGTGCTCTACTTCGCCGCTAAACGACGCCCGTGGGCATTCATCGTCCCGTTCGTCGCACTCGCTGTCGGTCGGGGTCTTGGAAGTGACGGGCTGACTTCGGGCACCCTGCTCGCGGTGGTAGGCGCCGGGTTGTTGTGCGGCGCGGCTTGGCAGTTGCTGTACCGACGAGACCTGGTTGACCGGTTGACGTACTTCAGCGCGTTCTTTGTGGTTGGCATCGCCCTGCCCGCAGTTCTTCCGGGTGGAAACATGACCAGCGAGCCGGCTGGCTCGGTGTTCGCGCTGTGCGGCGTCCTGACCGGGCTTGTCTACACCGAACAGTGGTTGCGAGGTCGCGCGGAGCATGAGGCGCGCCGGCAGGTAGAGCACGCCTCTCGCAACCGCTGAAACCGTCCATCTGGCGTACGCCCTCTCCTTGGAAAGCTCTCGCGCACCACGAGCGGCAATAGCGGACGACACCGCTCTGATCTGGTGGCCGATCCATTCGACCGACGCGCCGCCGATCTGCTGCGCGCGGCGGTGGTGATCTCGCGGTCGCCGTGACCGAGGCAGCGGTCGTCTGCCGTGCCGGTAAGCGAAAGGGGCCGAGTTCCCATCGGTGGGGCGATCCGCTGCGCCGGCGCCCAGAAGTCCCGAGAATGTCTGAGTGACCGGCCGCAGCCAGACCTTGCGCACGAACGTGTACAAGGTCGTGGCCTGCCTGGTTGTCGCCGTTGGGGGGATCGCCGGGGTCATGATCTTCGGTGACGACAAGCCGCCCTATACATACAGGCAGCTTATGTTCGCCGACGTCGACTGCGACGCGGAGGACTTGGCTCGCGCGCTGCCAGGGACCACCAAACCCCGCAAGGCCGTCGAGGACACCCTCTATGAAGGTAGCGGCGGGAAGCTGCACGAAGCCTGCATTGAGGACAAGCTCCCCAAGCTCTCAGATGAGCAGGTGGAGAACTTCAGCGACACCGTAGAGGAGGCCCGGAAGTACGAGCGCGAGCACAACTAGAGACTCGCGTGCCCTCACTCACGGCGCGAAGTGGTCGTTGTAGTACTTCCGCCACTCGGGCCCTTGGTACTGATCGCAGACGATCATCGCCTCCTCGCGATCGCTGATGCCGTCTGCGCTGTCGTCTAGCGACAGTTCCTCGAGCGGTGTCTCGCACAGGAAGTCCGTCCGGTCGGTGAGTTCACCCAGGTTCACGACGGCGTCGTCCCAGTCGTCCAGGCGGTCGGGACAGGCGTGCTTGATCCCGATCCGCTCCTGGTTCAGGGAGTAGTTCTCACTGCGGCTCAGCGTTACGTAGATGGAGAAGTCGTCCATCTCGCAGATGTCGGTTTTCAGGTTGCTCCACAGAGCTTCGGGGCTGAGGGGTTCCAGACCGGTGGTCGCCAACTCCTTCTGCCAGTCCGCCATCGACGTCGGCTTCAGGCCGCTGTCACCGTCGTGCTTATCGTCCTTGTCTCTGGTGATCCAGAGCGTGCCGCCGACGCTTGCAGCGACGAGCAGAACGGCGACCGCGCCAAGGGCGAGCGGGCGCCGTCCGCGCGGCGATGGATCATCTACCCGGACAACATCCATGGGCGGGAGGCTAGTCGCGGGCGCCGAACTGAGAGGTCGATTTCTCGACTCCATCTTGCCGTCAGAATCCTTTCGCATCTCCTGCGCCGCACTGCCCTCAGAAGGGATAATCAGGTGGTGAAGATCGGCATCGGTGGCGGACTCGGGCCAGTCCGGGCAGGTGTCAGCAACCGTGGCTTCGGTGGCGGCCTGGGGCCGCTTTCCGTTGGCGGGAGTTGGGGTCGCGGAGGCGGTGGTCTCGGGCCCCTCGTGGTCTTCGTGGTCGCACTGGCGCTGGTCGTCTATGCCGTGTATCTGGTCGCTGCGTGGCCATGGCTGCTGGGCGCCCACGTGGCTGAGTCGAACGGGGCAGGCAATCCCTCCTCCACTCGAACAGCGGTGGCGTGGGTCTTCGAGTCGGCCTACATCCTGGCCATCGTCGGTGGCCTCGGCTACACGGCACGGAGGCGCGTGGTGCGGGCGCGGGTCGCTGAGGCCGAAGCACGGGAGCGCCAGGCCGAGGCCCAGGCATTTGCGGAGCACCAGCGGCAGGTCGCCCAGGCCGAGGCGAAGGTCGCACGGTTCGAAAGGGCCGTCGACATCCTTCGGCGTGGGATCGAGACGGAACAGCAAGGCGTCGAAGTTGCGACCCGGCTCCTGAAGGCCATGCGGAAGGATCCGCCCGAGGGCCAAGACGCAGACGACTACATCGCTCGCGGCTGGCCCATCCAGCCCTCGACTCGTGTCTTCGGGACACTGACCGGCGTTCCGCTGTTCGCGCCGCGCGTGGCGTACACGGGTGGCCCGAAGGTGCAGAAGCGAATCGACAGCGGCGAACTGCTCATTGCCAGCGACTCCTTGCACTTCCGAAGCGACACTCGGATTGAAGAGTGGTCAATCAGTCGCATCACGAACGTCGCCAAGTCTACGGACGGCGATGGTGTGCTCTTCCTGATCTCGCTCGCCGGACGAAAGACCGTGCAGGGATTCCAGGCAGCCGAGGGCATCATCGCCGCGATCAGCGAGGGTCTGCTTGAATGGGCGCGCGCCTACCCGGTGCAGCCCACGACTGCGATCGTCGCGGTTGAGGCCGCTTTGGTCGAAGCCGGTAAGGCGATCGAGCGATGCGAGGCCGAACTCGATGACATGCTGTCCGAATTGGACGGCGCAGCGACGGAACTGTCAGAGCTTCAATAGTCACACCCATCCGCACGGCACCGCCTTGCTCGGACAATCTGAGGTCTTCGCCATCGCCGAGGCGCAAGACGCACGCGTATCGGCACGATCGTGTGCTCGTCGCCGAAGTAGCGTGCGGCATCGCCTGCTTCTATCGTGGCCGGGTGGGATTGGACGACGACACCGACTGCATCGAGCATGTCTGGGTGTTGACCGAGATGCGCCTGTCGATCAGACGTGGGGCCGACATCGCTGAGCGCTGCCTGCGGTGCGACGCGGTCCGCTACGTCCCCGATCCAGTTCGCTCGGACCGCCGCCGGCGGCCGCTGCCACCGACTCGGCGTCTACTCGGCGAGTAGAACTCCCAGCGGCATTAGCGTGCGAGTCTGCGAGCACGCAGGGCGGCATTAGCGTGCGAGTCTGCGAGCACGCAGGGCGGCAATAGCGTGCGAGTCTGCGAGCACGCAGGGCGGCAATAGCGTGCGAGTCTGCGAGCACGCAGGGCGGCATTAGCGTGCGAGTCTGCGAGCACGCAGGGCGGCAGAGTGTATGCCGAGCCTTGGTACGGCAACTGCGGAGCAGGGGTGAGCCTGTCTTTGCTGGCTATGCTACTACCGCTCACAGGTCACGCGCGCATTGAGCGAAGTCAGACACACCGTCAGTTTCGGGTCAAGCGATCGCTAGTGTTACGGCCGCGCGCTTCGGGCGGCATTAGCGTGCGAGTCTGCGAGCACGCAGGGCGGCATTAGCGTGCTGCTGGCCTATCGGCTCGATGGATGACGGCGGCAGCGAACGAGGCGGCGTAGATCGCCATCAGCAGCCACAGCGGGATGAGGACGAGCCACCACGACCACGCTTGCACCGCGCCCGCGATCCGCAGCGCGCCCAGGATCACGGTCGCGACCAACAGGAGCAGGTGCGCCCCGTAGTCGCGCCACGGCACGGGTTCGGCGCCATCCCTGGCGTAGTCGAAGACCTTGCCCATGGCGGCACACGACGGCGCCCTGACAGCGGCAGTAGCGTGCTGCTCCGCGAGCGGGCGAGGTTTAGGTGCATGGTTGGGAGCAGTCGGCGGACGGGATCGGATCTTCGGTGTAACTGCAACACTCGCCGGAAGGAACTCGGTCATGAGGAACAAGGCGGTCTGTCCGCTCGTCCGTGCCGTTGCTTGTGCATGCGTTGCCGCGGTTGTGTGGATCCCATGAGCCACCAGTCCGGTGAGAGCCACGGATTACATGGCGATTGCCCATGTCGCGGTCGATGCCAATGGTAAGTTGACGATCACCGGCGGCGTCGATAGCCAACTTGAGGTTTACGCCAACGCTGACACGGACGAGTACGTGATCAAGCCGAAGGGGCGTGACGGGAACTCATGCTCGATGAACCAGGAGTCTGTCACAACGCCAGCAAGATCGTGATCCGTTGCCCCAGGGAAGCCATCACGAGTTACACATCAATCGCTCGGCGAGAACGGCGATTTCTCGACATTAATCCGACTGGGCCTTGCGGCAGCTATGTGGTGAGCACGCAACATGATCTACATCAGCCGGAACCGCTGGACCAGGTGGACGGCGGGCCGGGAGACATCGATCAGTCAATTTCGCATTCGCCCGCATCCGATCACTGCGTCACTTGGATGGTCTGTTGAACGACGGGATCACTGGCAACCCGAAGGTGAACATCGCCCCGAACGTCGAGAATCTCACCGGTAGTTTCTTTAGACGACGTGTTGACCGGTAGCGACCGACGAACCATCGAAGCCGGGGCGGTACGACCAGCTCTACGGCCTGGGGAAGGCTGACAACCTGAACGGCGGACCGGGACGGACTTCGGCGACGGCGGCGACAGATCGACACCTGTTACGAAGAGATCAGGGTCACTGCGAAAGAGGCTCCTGAGTCACCTGGTCGGTGGTGCTCGACTCGGCGGAACTGCGCACGCAGGGCGGCATTAGCGTGCGAGTCTGCGAGCACGCAGGGCGGCATTAGCGTGCGAGTCTGCGAGCACGCAGGGCGGCACTAGCGTGCTGCTCCTGGACAGTCAGAACTGAGTACGCATGCGCATCCCGGCCCAGCATTCCCGCCCTAAATTGTCGGCATGTCCACGCCCGATCCGATCGGCATCAACTCAATCTGGGCCGGCGTCATGGCGGCGGCTGCCGCGACAGGTGTTTGGTACTTCGTGGTCGCATATGCGACCGGCCTCATCGAACAACGGACATCGCGGCACCATCGGACTTGAGGTTCCGCGCAGTGTCCGGCTGATGTTCCAAGCGAACCTGGCGACTGGGCGTCGGCATTGCCATCGGTGCCCCCGTCGCATTGGTGGTCGAAACGGTGGTCCTGGTGCTGCTGATCATGAGCGACTGGTCAATGGCCGCCACTGTGGCAAGGCAGGACCACGAGCGCGCGGGGCGGCAGAGCGTCCACCGTTGTCGGCCGGGAAACGCGCAGCGGCTTATCGCAGCCGTGTGGCGTGCAGGCTCGTACTCGGCAGTGGTCCGAATGACGCCTGCTCCGTCACGAAGGAGTCGCCTGGCAGCAAGTAGGGACGCTCCTGGTTGACGCCGTTGGTGCACAGCACGTCGTCGTGCCAGTCGTCGTTTAACGTGACGTCCCAACCGCACGTCCACAGGCCCTCGCCACGGCTCGCGCCGGGATCATCCTGCCGGTCGCGCACTTGTTGGTCGCACTCGATCTATGCGGTGTCGGTCGGTCCTGGGGTCGGGCATGTTGCCGTCGGTATAGCCCGAGCCGCCCGAGCACGAGTAGAGCATCCACACGAGGCCGACCGGCAGCGCGAAGGCGAGGACTGTTGCGAGCAGGTTGGCAATGGAATCACCCACGCCCTTGATGAACCCACCCATGAGACGACGGTAGCGATCTCACGCCCGTTGCGGGCCAGAATCACGACGGCCCACGGCCCGAGGGAAGGGGCCCGCTACTCGGCAGTAGCGGACGCTTCGGCAGCGCCGACTGGCGGCGAAAGACGCGACGGCCGGCGCGAGATCGCGGACGCCGTCGGGTTCCGGACGCATGCCGACACGTCATGCAGTACGTGTGTGGCGTTTCAAATCGCGAGGCGAGGGGTCTGAACGCGACCGTCGTGGTGACTGTTCGCGGTGCGGTGAGCGACTCTTCGGCCTGTTCGATGACATCTCGGAGATCCGTTGATTTCGCACTGTCGACGACGTCTCCGGCCCGTCGCTGCAGTCGCCCACCAGCGCCCGTTTCAGCCGCACATCGGCGCCTAACACGAACAGCCACACACCCTTGCACGCGACGTGATCGGATTCGTCCGGAACCATATTGAGCGCCGGGTGTCCACTGCGGCTGGTCGCCGCGCTTGAAGGGGGCATGAAGACCGTCGCCGTAACTCGTCCAGCCAGTTGCGCACAATGCGGCAGTCCTCTCCCTTCGCCGGCGGGCGTGGGTCGCACTCGCATCTACTGCTCCGAGGTCTGCCGTAAGGCTGCTTACGAGGCACGCCGTTCGAAGCTGGAAGGCGCGGTGGCAGTTCAGGTCGTCGAACGTGTGGTGGTGCAGGAGCACGACATCAACGAGTGCGTGCATCGGGTCAAGGCATCGCCGATCGCCATTCGTCACGTTCTCAACGAAGTGGTGCGTCTCATCGACGCCCGGGTGCTTCCGAACGATCCGAAGTGGGAGCGGGCGTTCCGCGCCGCCGAGTCGGTCGAGATCGCGCTGCACCAGCTCCGGGTCCCGCGCTGGATCCGGCGGTAATCCGCGGCACGCCTCACCGACGTGCTCACCGTTCGACTCACAGTTCGGGCTCAGGTGCCCGCTCGAGCCGGGTCCTGGACTTGAAGGAGGCGGAAATCGAGGAGGTTCTGCCATGGCCGATCAGGAACGCAGCCGTCATCTGTTCGATGTCGCCGAGGCGGCGGAGTACCTCAGCCTCCCCGAACGCTGGGTCGCCGATGCGATCCGCGACGGCAGGATCCGCCACGAGCGGTTCGGCAAACACATCCGGCTGACGCAGGAGCAACTGCAGGAGTTCATCGATGCGTGCGAGCGTCCGGCGACGGCCGAGGTGCTGACGTTCCGACGGGACCTCCGCCGGTCGAGGCTGTGAGGTTAGTCGGCGATGGTAAGCGAGAGGTCGCCGAAGTCGGCGACGACCCGCAGCGTGCCGCCGAGCGCCTCGACGTAGTTGCGCAGCGTGCCCAACTCGGACGTCTCCAGCTGGCCGGACTCGATCTGGGAGACCCGGCCCTGGGTGACGTGCATCAGTTCTGCCACCTCGCGCTGGGTGGTTGCGGACTGCTTGCGGATCTCGGCCAGCCGGTACGCGCGCAGCTCTCGCTTCGCGTTCTCACGTGAATCGTCAACCTGCTCCTGAGTGAGCAGGCCAGCGGCAATGGCGTCGCGCTTGACGTCGCTCCAAGAGCGACCGAGCTGCTTCTTGGTCATGACGTCAATCCTCCTGCTCGGCGAGCCAGTTGTCGTAGCGATCATCGGCGATCGGAACGTTGACTTCGTACCAGCCCTTCCAGTCGCCGGCCTTGTCGCCAGCCACCAGAAGGATCGCCTGGCGACGCGGATCGAAGACGAACAGGATCCGGATGTGCGCGGCGTTCCTGGTGGGCCGAAGCTCTTTCAAGTTGTGGTGTCGGGATCCTGCGATCTTGTCAACGTACGGTCGCCCGAGGGTCGGTCCCTCCTCGGCCAGCACGTCGACCACCCGCAGTACTTTGTTGGCTGTCTCGGGATCCTGCCGACAGAGCTCGAGGTACCACTCCTCGACCTCATCGAGCAGGATGATCTCCCACTGCTCTGCCACTATATTACCCCTGACTAATATCTGGCAAACGCCGAGGCCGAAACGTGTCGCCCGAGAGGGCTGTGTCGATGATCGAAGAGATCAACTCATCCCCGGCCGACAGAAGGTGGCCGTAGGTGTCGATCGTGGTGGTGATCGACTCGTGACCGAGCCGGGCTTGGATGTGCGGCAGCGGGGCTCCGCCGGCGATCAGCCAGGCAACGTGGGTGTGGCGCAGGTCGTGGAAACGCAGCGGCGCGACGCCCTCTGCCGACAACGCCCTCATCAACTTGCGCCACACGTGCGTGTAGAAGTCGCCGTTGTGCAGCGGAGGCCGTGCCGGCTCGTGAACACGAAGTCGTCGGCCGCCTTTCCGTTGATCTGCCGCGCCAGGGCCTCGGCGACCGCCGGCGAGATGGTGATCGTGCGACGAGACTTCGGGGTCTTCGGGTTGCCGAGGTGGTGGTCGCGCATCGTGTGCTTGGGCTCGAGCTGCCTGGCCAGCCATCCCGGCGTGTCAGTCGTGTCGTCCTCGCCGTTGCGCTTCCACGCCTTGTTGATCCGGATGGTTCGGTGGTCCAGGTCGACGTCGCCGACCCAGAGGGCGCTCAGCTCGCCGAACCTCAGCCCAGTGCCCACGGTGACCGCCAGCAGGTCGCCGTACGCGCCGGCCAGCTCAACGGCCCGCGCGAACTCCTTCTCCGTCAGGAACCGCAGCTCCGGACGAGACTGCTTGACGCGCGACTGCTTCGGCGCGGTGCCGATCGCAGGGTTGGCCGCGGGGTAGCCGCGCTTCACGGCATACGCGAATACGCCGTGGATGAGGCCGTGGTAGTTCGCCTTGGTCTTCAACGACCGGTCCCAATCGATCAACCAGTCCTTGAGGTCGGCCTCGGTGATCGCGGTGACCGGCTTGGTGAAGATCAGCGAGCCGCGGACCCGTGTGCTGGCGAGCACCCTGAGCTGGCCGAGATAGCGCTTGCGCTGCCCTGGGGAGAGGTCGACGATCTGGCGGACGTACTTCTCGCCGATCACGTCGAAGCGGGGCGGCGCCGTCAGGGGGTCGCTCTCGCCCTTCGGCCGCACGAAGCCCTCGCCCTTGACCCAACCTTCGGGCCAGTACTGGCCGGCCGCGTCGACCATCTTCTTGAAGCCGTCTGCCCGCGCCAGGTTCTGTGCGTCCGTGCCGGCACAGAACGTCTCCACCTGCTTGGCGCCGTCGCGGGTCGCCGCCCAGCCGCCAGACGACGCGCGCCGAGACGCTTCCGTCGCTCCGCCTCTTCTTGTCGATCCAGGCCATGTGCACTCCCTGCGGTGAGGGCTGGTGCTACTCCCGTGCTACTCCTTCAAGCGATCAGGACCCCGGGAATGGACAAAGCCCCAGGTCAGACCTGGGGCTTTGCTGGTGCGCGAGGGGGGAGTTGAACCCCCACGTCCTTTCGGACACACGGACCTGAACCGTGCGCGTCTGCCTATTCCGCCACTCGCGCGTCGCTGACTGATCAGCCGGGCAAGGCTATCCCAGGGCCGTCGGACGCCCCAAACCGGCAGGAGGTCTTGGTTTCGAGGCTCGCTTCGCTCGCACCTCAACCAGCGACCGCGGCTCGCTAGGGGCCTGCACCTCAACCAGCGGCAACGCCTGCACCGATACGATCGAGCGAATCCGGCACCGCCGGGCGACTGGCATGCGACCAGACGGGGAAGGAGGCTCCCGCAGTGGGCGGACTGCATCGCTTCGAGCACAAGCTCGAGCAGGCGATCTCGGGGGTTTTCGCCCGCACATTTCGCAGCGCAGTGCAGCCCGTGGAGATCGCGGCCGCGCTGCAGCGGGAGCTCGACAACCAGGCCCAGGTCCTGTCGCGCCAGCGTCGGCTGGTGCCGAACGCGTTCTCCGTGGAGCTCGCCCAGTCCGACCTGGACCGGCTGGGGCCCTACGACTCGGCCCTGGCGGCCGAGCTGGCCGAGCAGCTGCAGGAGCATGCCGATCTCCAGTCCTACGTCTTCCCCGGCCCGATCCGGATCCAGTTCGAGGCGGCCGCCGACCTCGGCACCGGAAGGTTCCGCGTGCTGAGCAAGGCCGAGGCGACGGTCAGCGGGCACGCCCGCTACACCACCCGGCAGCGCACCCGCGCCGTGCTCGAGGTCAACGGCACCCGCCACCCGCTGATGCCTCCCGGCCTGGTGGTGGGGCGCGGGACCGAGGCCGACCTCCGCATCAACGACCCCGGGGTGAGCCGGCGGCACGCCGAGTTCCTCGTCACCACGCAGTCGGCGGCATCGGCCGCGCCGGGCGAGGGCCCGCTGCAGATCGAGGTCCACGACATGGGCTCCACCAACGGCATCACCGTCGACGGGCGCAAGGTGAGCAGGGCACCTCTGGGTGACGGGTCCCGGGTGCAGATCGGCCACACCTCGCTGGTCGTCCGCCTGCTCGAGGAGGAGAGCGTCGATGTCTGAGCTCACGTTGTTCCTGGTCCGGGTCGCCTATCTGGCGATCCTGTGGATCTTCGTGCTCTCGGCGATCTCGGTGATCCGCTCCGACATGTTCGGTGCCCGGTTGCCGTCGACGGCCGGCGCAGCCGCCCCCAAGCCGCCCAAGCAGAAGGCGCCGCCGAAGCGACGCGGCTCCCCTTCCCACGTCGCGGTGATCTCGGGTCAGAACGCCGGCGCCACCGCGGCTCTCTCCCAGGCACCGATCCTCATCGGCCGCGGCAACGACGCGGCCATCCGGCTCGATGACGACTACGTCTCCACCCGGCACGCCCGGATCGCCGCCTCCGGCGAGCAGTGGTACGTCGAGGACCTCGGCTCCACCAACGGCACCTACCTGGGAACCCAGCGGATCACCCAACCGACCACCATCGGGCTCGGCGCCCAGGTCCGCATCGGCAAGACCATCCTGGAGCTGAGGAAGTAGTCCTTTGACGTCAGACGACCACCAGCTCCCTCGACGAGCAGGCCGAGCAGCCGGCCCCGCCCACGGAACCGCCGCCGGCCGAGCAGCCCCCGGCGCCCGAGGAGATCCCGGCGGATCTCACCATGATGCGCCCGCTGCCCGACGTGTCGGCGCAGCCGCTGCCGCCGGACGGCCCCACCGTCGACGCCCCGGAGGACGACACGGTGCCGGTCCCCGAGGACGACGACGCCGTCGAGGAGACCACCGAGGAGCTCCGTCTCTCCTACTACGCCGTCTCCGACGTCGGCCGGGTGCGCAAGGACAACCAGGACTCCGGCTATGCCGGCCCGTGGCTGCTCGCCGTCTGCGACGGCGTCGGCGGCGCCGCCCGTGGCGACATCGCGTCGAGCACTGCGGTCGTCGAGCTGCGCCAGCTCGACGAGGCACCCGGCGCCGTCGACCTGCTCACCCGGGTCACCGACGGGCTGCACGAGGCCCACGAGTCGATCGCCAGCCAGGTCGACCAGGATCCCGCGCTCAGCGGCACCAGCACGACGGCGACCGTCGCCCTCTTCGACGGCCACCGGATCGCGGTCGGTCACATCGGCGACTCCCGTGGCTACCTGCTCCGTGGCGGCGAGCTCTCCCAGATCACGACGGACCACACGTTCGTGCAGAGCCTCATCGACGAGGGCCGGATCAGCGAGGAGGAGGCGCGGATCCACCCGCACCGCAACCTGATCCTCAAGGCGCTCGACGGGCTGCACGAGGTCGAGCCCGACCTGTTCGCGATCGCGCTGGCTCCCGGGGACCGCATCTACCTGTGCAGCGACGGCGCCTGTGGCGTGCTCGAGGACGCCCGGATGGCCGACATCCTCTCCAGCGGCTCGCCCGAGTTCTGCGCGATCGAGCTGGTCCGCGCCAGTCTCGACGCCGGCAGCTCCGACAACGTCACCTGCGTGGTGGCCGACGTCCTGACCGAGGAGCAGGCGCTCGCCGAGCCGTCGTACGACGAGCTCGAGCCGATGATCGTCGGCGCCGCAGCCGAGCTCAAGCGCCGGATGCCCCGCGGTCTGTTCCGCGGCCACCGCTCCGGTGACACCGGCGAGCTCGAGCCGGTCGACGCCGAGATCCCGGTGGGCGTCGGCTACGCGGTCGTCGATGACCCGCCGGTCGACCAGGAGGCCTATCGCTACGCGCCGCTCCCGCCTCGCCGGTTCACCTGGGCCCGCCGGCTGCTGGCGCTCGCGGTGCTGCTCGGGCTGGTGTGGGTGGCGCTCGCGTCGGCGTACTGGTGGACTCAGCAGCAGTACTACGTCGCCGAGCACGACGGCCAGGTCGCGGTCTATCGCGGCATCGACGGCATCCCCGGGCTGTCGAGCGTCTACCGCACCAGCGACCTCCCCGTCGCCGAGCTGCCGGAAGCCAAGCAGTCCGACGTCGAGGACGGCATCGGGGCCGACGACTACGAAGAAGCCACGGCGATCGTCCGCAACCTCGCCGCGAGCATGATGCCCCCTGACGACACTGACGACGGCGCCGAGGAGTAGAGCCGGACCGTGGCCAACGCCCTCATCCTGCAGTTCGTGCATCGCCGTCGCCGCGGCGCCGAGCTGTTCCTCCTCATCCTCGCGCTGGTCGTGGGGATCGGCGCCTACGCCGCGGTCGGCCTCGGCGTCGACGGTGAGGTCCCGACCAACATCGTCGGCTACGGCGGCTGGCTGGCCGCGCTCGTGATCGCGGCCCACGTCGTGGTGCGGCTGGTGGCGCCGTACGCCGATCCGGTGCTGCTCCCCATCGTCGCGGCTCTCAACGGACTCGGTCTCGCGGTGATCCACCGGCTCGACCTCGCCGAGGACACCGGCAACGCCGACCAGCAGCTGATCTGGATGACCGTCGGCGTGGTGCTCTTCGTGGCCACCCTGGTCCTGCTGCCCGACCACCGGCTGCTCGCCCGCTTCACCTACACCTCGGGGCTGGCGGCGCTGGTGCTGCTGATCCTCCCGATGCTGCCGGTGATCGGCAACGAGGTGAACGGCGCCCGGATCTGGATCCATGCCGGCCCGTTCAACTTCCAGCCCGGCGAGGTCGCCAAGGTGCTGCTGGTGATCACGTTCGCCGGCTACCTCGTCGTGCACCGCGACGCCCTCGCGCTCGCCGGCCGCCGGCTGCTCTTCATCGACCTGCCGCGTGGCCGCGACCTCGGTCCGATCCTGGTGATGTGGGGCGTCAGCCTCAGCATCCTGATCCTGCAGAAGGACCTGGGCTCCAGTCTGCTGTTCTTCGGCCTGTTCCTGATCATGCTCTACGTCGCGACCGAGCGTCCGGGCTGGCTGGTCGTGGGTGGGCTGCTGTTCTTCGGCGGCGCCGCCGTGGCGTTCCGGATCTTCGCCCACGTCCAGCAGCGGGTCGACATCTGGCTCGACCCGTTCGCCGACCGCAACGGCGACGGCTACCAGCTGGTCCAGGGGCTCTACGGCTTCGCGTGGGGCAGTCTCACCGGCCGCGGCCTGGGCGAGGGCATGCCGTCGCGCGTGCCCGAGGCCGAGTCCGACTTCATCATGGCCGCGATCGGCGAGGAGCTCGGACTCACGGCGGTCATCGCCGTGCTCCTGCTCTACGGCCTGATCTGCGAGCGCGCGCTCCGGGCCGCCCTGATCTCCCGCGACGGCTTCGGCAAGCTGGTCGCGACCGGTCTGGCCGGCGTCTTCGCGTTGCAGGTCTTCGTCGTCATCGGCGGCGTCACCCGGCTGATCCCGCTGACCGGCCTCACCACCCCGTTCCTGTCCTACGGCGGCTCGTCGCTGGTCGCGAACTGGGTCATCATCGCCCTGCTGCTGCGGATCTCCGACCAGGCCCGGCGCCCCGCGCCCGAGATCCCGGAGGAACCCGAGGATCCCGACCTTCTGCAGACCCAGATCGTGAAGACGGTGAAGGCGTCATGAACCGGCCGATCCGCACCGTCTCCATCTTCTGCATGTTCCTGTTCCTGGCGCTGATGGTGAACGTGACCTACCTGCAGTTCTGGCATGCGGACGACCTCAACGAGGATCCGCTCAACGCCCGGGTCGCGGAGGCCGCGTTCAGCCGCGAGCGAGGGGACATCCTCGCCGGCGAGGGCCGCGACCAGATCACCCTGGCGCGCAGCCGGGAGTACGACGACCAGTACAAGTACCTCCGCGTCTACCCCAAGCCCCGGCTCTACGCCCACATCACCGGCTACCTGACCCTCGGCAGCCAGACCGGCATCGAGAGCTCGCAGAACCAGGTGCTGTCCGGCGACGACGAGCGCCTGTTCGTCACCCGGCTCATCGACCTCGCGCAGAACCAGAACTACCAGGGCGGCAACGTGCTGCTCACGCTGAACCCCGAGGCGCAGGAAGCGGCGTACGACGCGCTCCTCGAGGCCGTCGGTCCCGACGGCGAGGGCTCGGTGGTGGCGATCGAGCCGAAGACCGGTCGGATCCTGGCGATGGTGTCGCTGCCGTCCTACGACCCGAACGACCTCGCCACCCACGACGCCGACGCGTCCGCGCAGGCCTACCAGCGGCTCGACGAGGACGACCAGGAGCCGCTGGTCAACCGGGCCATCCAGACCCGGCTCTTCCCGGGATCGACGTTCAAGGTGGTCACGGCGGCGGCGGCGATCGAGAACGGCCTCTACAACGCCGACGACGACGTCCCGTCGGGCGCCACCTGGCAGACGCCGGGCACGACCGGCGAGAGCAACGTGATCGACAACGAGGGCCGCTTCCAGTGCAACCCGGAGGAGGTCTCGTTCACCACCGCGATGGCCTTCTCGTGCAACACGGCGTTCGCGAAGATGGCCGTCGAGCTCGGGCCCGAGAAGATGCGGGAGCAGGCCGAGGCGTTCGGGTTCAACTCCGACTACCTGCAGGACCTGTCGCCGCAGGCGGAGTCGGTCTATCCGAAGGGCGTCCAGAACGCCGACGGCTCGCAGGTCGAGCTCAACGACGCACAGACGGCGCAGACCGGCTTCGGCCAGTTCGACGTGCAGGCGACGCCGCTGCAGATGGCGATGGTCGTCTCGGCCCTGGCCAACCGGGGCACGCTGATGCGGCCCTACCTGGTCGAGGAGGTCCAGGACGCCGAGTACTCGACCCTCGAGCGGACCGACCCCGACCAGCTGCGCGACGCCGTGTCGCCGAGCACCGCCGACCAGGTCACCGACCTGATGGTCGAGACGGTCTCCAACGGCACCGCGTCCCCGGCCCAGATCTCCGGCGTCACGGTGGCCGGCAAGACCGGCACCGCGCAGCGTGGCGTGGAGGGGCTCCCGCCGTACGGCTGGTTCGTCTCATTCGCGCCCGCCGAGGACGCGGAGGTCGCCGTGGCCGTCATGATCCAGGAGGCGCCCGGCAAGGAGATCGCCGGCGGCCAGCTCGGCGGTCCGATCGCGAAGGCAGTGATGGAGGCGGT
The DNA here is from genome assembly GCA_963766035.1 of uncultured Actinomycetota bacterium. Taxonomy (GTDB): domain Bacteria; phylum Actinomycetota; class Actinomycetes; order Propionibacteriales; family Nocardioidaceae; genus Nocardioides. The sequence goes on from CAVXYP010000002.1 coordinate 253,564, forward strand.
GTTGCAATGAGTGAGACGCCAGAGCAGTACGCCGACGGGGCCCACCGCTACCGGCTCGACTCGCGGATCGCCACCGGCGGGATGGGCGTCGTGTGGCGGGCGACCGACACCCGGCTCAACCGTCCGGTCGCGGTGAAGGTGCTCAAGCACGAGTACGCCGACGACCCGCAGTTCCGCACCCGGTTCGAGACCGAGGCCCGCAACGCCGCGGCCCTGCAGCACCCGGGCATCGCCGGCGTCTACGACTACTCGTCCGACCCGGGGCCCGACCACGAGGGGTCGCCGTACCTCGTCATGGAGCTGGTCGAGGGCCAGCCGCTGTCGGCGCTGCTCACGCAGGCCAAGGGCAGCGGACGGACGCTCGACGCGGCGGTCGTGCGCGACCTGCTCACCCAGACCGCCGATGCGCTGGCCGTCGCCCACCAGGCGGCGATCGTCCACCGCGACGTGAAGCCGGCCAACCTGATCGTCACGCCGGACCGCCGGGTGAAGGTCACCGACTTCGGCATCGCCCGCGCCGCCGACGACGCGCAGATCACGCGCACCGGCGCGGTGATGGGCACGCCGCAGTACCTCTCGCCGGAGCAGGCGCGCGGCAACCCCTCGACGCCGGCATCCGACGTCTACTCCCTCGGCGTGGTGGCGTTCGAGTGCCTGACCGGGCGGCGGCCGTTCGAGGCCGACAGTCCGGTCGCGACGGCACTCGCCCACCTGCAGCAGCCGGTGCCCGAGCTGCCCGCGGACCTGCCGGCCGACCTGCGCGCGATCGTCCGGCGCGCCCTGGCGAAGGACCCGGTCGAGCGCTACGCCGACGGCGCCGAGTTCGCAGCCGCGTTGCGCGGCGCCGACATCGCCCTGCCCCCTCCGGCCGCGGTTCCGACCCCCGAGCCGGACGCGACCGCAGTCCTCCCGCCCACGCCGGACCAGGGGGTCATCCCGCCGCAGCCGGTCGAGCCCACCCCGCGGCTGGACCGGCCGACGTCGTACTCCGGCGCTCCGGCCCCGGAGCGGAAGCCGCGGTCCGCGCTGCCTGCCGTGCTCCTGGTGCTGCTGCTCGTGGGAGCCGCGATCGCGATCGTCGTCCTCCTGCTGGGCCAGGACGACGACGAGGAGCCGACCGGCAGCACGAGCAACACCAGGAGCACGTCCGAGCCGACGTCGCCGACGACCGAGAAGTCGTCGAGCGAGCCCACCACGACGACGACCACGGACGAGGAGATCGTCATCGACGACGCCGACTACGTCGGCCGGGACGTCGCCGACGTCGAGCGCGAGCTGCAGCTGCTGGGCCTCAAGCCCCGGCTGTTCGAGGACCCGAACCCGGGTGACGAGACGGAGGACCAGGTCCTGAGCGTCAACCCGACCGGGTCGTTGAACGTCGGAGACTCGGTGGACGTCCACTACTGGGGGCCTGCCGCGCCCACGACCCCGCCGACCACACCGACCACACCGACCACACCGACCTCCGAGACGACGACGCCGACCGACTCCGACGGCTCGGAGACTGCTGGCACCGTTGCGACGGAAGGGGAGGACGGATGAGCAACGCCGGGCCTACGGACCCGCCCGGAGGCACCGGGTCGGGCTCTGGGTCGGTCGGGGGCCGCTACCAGCTCGGTGAGCTGCTCGGCCGCGGTGGCATGGCGGAGGTCCGCAAGGGCATCGACGCCCGGCTGGGGCGGGTGGTCGCGGTCAAGCGGCTGCGCACCGACCTGGCCAGCGACGCGACCTTCCAGGCGCGCTTCCGGCGCGAGGCGCAGTCGTCGGCCTCGCTCAACCACCCGGCGATCGTGGCGGTCTACGACACCGGCGAGGAGGTCAGGGACGACGGCGGTGAGCGGGTCATGCAGCCCTACATCGTCATGGAGTACGTCGCCGGGCGCACCCTGCGCGACATCCTCCGCGAGGGCCGCAAGATCCTGCCCGAGCGGGCGCTCGAGATCACCAGCGGCGTCCTGTCCGCCCTCGACTACAGCCACCGCGCGGGCATCATCCACCGCGACATCAAGCCCGGCAACGTCATGCTCACCCCCTCGGGCGACGTGAAGGTGATGGACTTCGGGATCGCCCGCGCGATCAGCGATGCCGCCTCGTCGATGACCCAGACCGCGGCGGTCGTCGGCACCGCGCAGTACCTCTCACCCGAGCAGGCGCGGGGAGAGTCGGTCGACTCGCGCTCCGACGTCTACTCCGCCGGCTGCCTGCTCTACGAGCTGCTCACCGGCCGGCCGCCGTTCGTGGGCGACAGCCCCGTGGCGGTCGCCTACCAGCACGTGCGCGAGCCCGCCGTACCCCCGTCGCACCACGACGCCGACCTCACCCCCGACATCGACGCCATCGTGATGAAGTCGCTGGCCAAGCGGGTCGAGGACCGCTACCAGTCCGCGGCGCAGATGCGCGCCGACATCGAGCGCTACCTCGCCGGCCGCCCGGTGTCGGCGGTGGTGCCACCGCCACTGCCCGACGAGCCGCTCGCGACGGCGACCGCGGCGGTCCCGGCCACCCCGGGCCCGTCCGACACGATGATCCGCAACCGGCCGCTGCCGCCGCCCGACGACCGCGGCAACGGCGGCCGGAAGATCTGGCTGTGGCTGGTGCTCGGCCTCCTGGTGCTGGCGGTCCTGGCCGCGGCCTACATCGCCTGGCCCAAGCTGTTCCCCGACGAACCCACCGACGTCCAGGTGCCGTCGCTCGTCGGCTACGAGCGCGACGAGGCCCGCGACCTGCTCTCCGACGAGGGCCTGTCGATCGACGACAAGCAACGGCAGTGCAGCGACCAGTACGACCCGCTGCACGTGATCGAGCAGGACCCCGAGGGCGACACCTATGCCAGCCCCGGGTCCGAGGTGACGCTGGTGCTGAGCAGCGGGCCGTGCGACTTCGCGATGCCACGCGTGATCGGCAGCCTGGAGCGGATCGCCATCGCCGATCTCGTCGACGCCGGGATCAAGCGCAAGAACATCATGCTGGAGCCGGAGGAGTGCGACACCGACGACCCGGCCGGCACCGTGGTCGAGCAGTCGCCCCAACCGGAGGAGTCGGTCGGTCGCGACGACACGGTCACCCTGTGCGTCTCCGACGGCCCCGAGACGGTGCCCGCCGTGATCGGGCTCCGGCAGGGCGAGGCCGAGCGGAAGATCATCCAGGCCGGGTTCCAGGTCGACGTCCGTGACGACACCACGTCCGAGGAGCCCAAGGGTGAGGTCACCGACGTGATCCCCGGCGAGGGCGAGGAGGTCGACCAGGGCGAGACCGTCACGATCTTCGTCTCCGTCTTCGAGGAGCCGACGACCTCGGCCCCGCCGACCGACACCGACACCGACGGCGACGGCCTGTCGGACATCGACGAGGCGACCCTCGGCACCGACCCCGACAACCCCGACTCCGACGGTGACACGTTCTCCGACGGCGACGAGGTCACGGCCGGCACCGACCCGCTCGACCCGCTGAGCTTCCCGGTCCCCGGTGACGACGGCAACGGCAACGGGCCGGGTGACGGCTAGGGGTTCGCGACGACGGGCCGGGCGTAGGCGAGGTCGAGCAGGCCGTCGTACGCCGGCGCGACGATCTCGTCCTCGGCGCTCATCTCCCACCCGATCTGGACGTAGGGGTTGTCCGCGTCGGTGCGGTAGCCGGTCACGAGGGGGTCGGCGTCGAGCGCGGCCTCCAGCGCGGCCGGGTCGCCGACCGCCTCGATGACGTAGGGCTGCGGGTAGGGGACACCCTGCAGCTGGACGGCGTTGCCCTCGCACTTGATGCCCGTCGTGGTGATCACCCGCTGGCCGGCGATGGTGACCGCCGTCGCGCCCCCGGCCCAGAGCGCGTTGACCACGGCCTGGATGTCCTGCTGGTGCACGACCAGCTGCGCGACCTTGACGTCGTGGGCGACGGCCTCGTCGAGGATGTCGTCCGGGGAGTCGCTGAGGGTGATCGACAGGCCCGGCCCGCTGCGCGGCTCGAGACCGGCCGGGTCCTTGAGCTCCTCGATCCGCCCGCGGGTGCGGGTGACCCGCAGCGTGCGGACGTCCTCGGTCAGCGAGTCGACCTCGTCCTCGAGATCCTCCAGGTCCTGCCGGACCTCCTCGTAGTCGGCCGCCTCGGCCTTGACCAGCCCGGCGAGGTCGGTGTAGCGGCCCGGGCGCAGGTCGGTGCCCCGGCTGTCGGCCGCCGACACCACGAACAGCGCGCCACTCAGCACCGCGACGACCGGCGTGCCGACCCGCCACGCGAGCGATCGCCGCCGGCGCTGTGGAGCCTCCGGCGACGGCCCAGCCGTGTGTGCGCCCGTCATGGTGTCTAGGGTAGGCGCGACATGTACGTCGTACCGCCGTGGTCACGCGGTGCAGAGCTGAGGAGCCCAGCCAGTGAAGATCTCGCGCCCGAGCCTGAAGCGTGCGGAGAAGGATCCGTTCAAGGACCCCTCGAGCGGGCCGATGTTCAGCATCCGCTTCCTGGTCTCCCTCGTGCTCATGCTCGGGGGCATCGCGTGGATGGCCTACTACTACGTCGGCGTCCGGCCGATCGCGGGGTTCGGCGACGACGACAAGCCGGCGCTCGACCCCGAGTCGTTCGAACCCGGGAAGATCACCGGCTGGCACTTCATGGGTGACCTGCAGGAGTGGAACTACCTGATCGGCTTCGGCGCGATCATGCTCGGCCTGATCATCGCGGCGCACCCCTCGACACCCCTCGGCCGCGGCCGCGGCGTGGTCATCGGCATGCTCGGCTGCTTCCTGATCGGCCTGCTCTGGATCTGCACCTACTACATCGTCGGCACCGGCGACCACGCGCAGGACCTCGCGATCTTCAACGACCTGGAGCAGAAGAACCTGTTCGTCGGCATCGCGTTCATGGCCGTCGGGTTCACCTTCGCCACCAAGTGGGAGTAGTCGCCGAGTCGGCGCGTCTTAAGATGCGCCGACTCGCGGTTGTCAACAGACTTCTCCACACCGGGGGATAACTACATCGATGTAGTTACCCACAGGTGTGGGAAAACCTGTGGGCGACGTCTCCGCGGCGCTAGGCGAGCACGGCGGTGCGGACGACGGTCGCGGCGGTGAGTGCGACGACCACCAGCGCGACGCCGGCGACCTGGAGCTGGGTGCGCCGGCCCTTGGGCGCGTAGACCAGGATCGCGGTGACCAGCGCACCGCCGAGGAAGCCGCCGAGGTGGCCCTGCCACGAGACGCCCGGGAAGAACAGCGTGAAGGCGGCGTTGATCGCCAGCCAGCTCACGATGCTGCGCAGGTCGCCGCCGATCTTGTGCACCACGACCAGCAGCGCGCCCATCAGCCCGAAGATCGCGCCGGACGCGCCGAGCGTCGAGGAGCCCTCGGCGGAGAACCAGTAGACGCAGACCGAGCCGGCCAGCCCGGACACGACGTAGAGCGCCAGGTAGCGGAGCCGCCCGAGCACCGCCTCGAGCTGGGGGCCGAGGAAGTAGAGCACCAGCATGTTGAAGCCGATGTGCCAGATCTCGACGTGCGCGAACATGCTGGTGACCAGCTGCCAGTAGGCGCCGTCGGAGACGCCGGGGAACCACTGACCGTCCCCGATCCGGTGGCACACCGCCTCTCCGCCGACCCGGGGGTAGAACCTCCCGGGGTCCGCCTCGGAGCCGCACCGCCCGGTCGGCAGGAGAGCGATCCGGTCGACCAGGGTGCTCTTGGTCCACCCGGTCAGCAGGACCGCCAGCCACACCAGCGCGTTGAGCCCGACCAGCACGAACGTGGTCAACCGGGGATCGGCGGACCTGCTGCCGCCGTACGGCGCCTGCGCCTGGCGGACGCTCTTCGCGCCCTCCTTGACGCAGTCGGGGCACTGGAAGCCGACCGCCGCGTCGCGCATGCAGTCCGGGCAGATCGGCTTCTCGCAGCGCTGGCAGCGGACGTAGGTCTCGCGATCGGGATGCCGGTAGCACGTCGGCACCCCGACGGGAGGCGGTTGCTCAGTCATCTTTCGTTGGTCGAGGCGGCTCTGGCGACCGTCACGAGACCTAGCCGACGATCTCGAGCTTCTCGATGACGACGGGCTCGATCGGGCGGTCTCCCGCACCGGTCTTGACTGCGGCGATGGCGTCGACGACGTCACGACCGGCCTGGTCGGCGACCTCGCCGAAGATGGTGTGCTTGAAGTTCAGCCAGGCGGTGGCGCCGACGGTGATGAAGAACTGCGAGCCGTTGGTGCCCTTTCCGCCCTGCACGCCGGCGTTCGCCATCGCGAGCAGGTAGGGCTTGTCGAAGACCAGCTCGGGATGGGGCTCGTCGTCGAAGGTGTAGCCGGGGCCGCCGGTGCCGGTGCCCTGCGGGCAGCCGCCCTGGATCATGAAGCCGGGGATGATCCGGTGGAAGGCGAGCCCGTCGTAGAACGGCACGGACCCGGCCGAGCCCTCACGAGGTGACGGACGGTAGGGGCCGTCGGCGGACACCTCGACCGGGTTGCCCGTCGCCAGGCCGACGAAGCTCGCCACCGTGCGCGGAGCGTGGTTGGGGAACAGGTTGACCGTGATGTCGCCCTTGTTCGTCTTCAGGATGGCCTGGGGGTCCGCCATGAGCTGCCTTTCGCGCTGCTTCGTCGGTGCGCGCGTCGGTGCCCGCACCCTCGCGCAGATCCTACGGGGGCCGTGACGACCGCCAGGGGCGGGTGGTCCGCACGGTCTGCGCGTGGTGGGATGGGGTAGTGACCTGGACAGATGGTCCAGCTGCAATGACTCGGAGATCGGAAGGGGTTCGGCAATGGGACTTCGCAAGAGGAAGACGCTTCTCGAGCAGGCGGAGGGGTACGTCGAGGCGGCGATCGACCAGGCCAGGGATTTCGTGCAGGACACCGCCCTGCCCGCGCTGTCCGATGCCAAGGACAAGGCCGCTCCGCGCGTCGCTGCCGGCGCCGCGACCCTTGCCGAGCGCGCCTCTGAGGCGAGGGACAAGGCCGCCCCTGTCGTGGCCGCCAGCGCCGCGACGCTCGCCGAGAAGGCCACCGAGGCCAAGGGCTACGCCGAGGGGAAGGCCGCCCAGCTGAACGGCTCGTCGCCCAAGAAGCGCTCGAAGGTGAAGACCCTCCTCCTGCTCGGCGCCGTGGGTGGCGGCGTCGCGGTGGTCGCGAAGAAGCTGCAGGGTGGTGGCGGAGACGACGGCGGCTGGCAGAAGTCGTACGACCCGGCGCCGCCGCCCAGCCGGATGGCCGCGGCTCCGCCGGCACCGGCGTCGGCGCCGGTCGCCGAGGAGCAGCCGGCGGTGGAGAAGCCCACGGCGGTCGAGGACCTCGCGCCCGATGGCTCCGACGCTGCTGAGTCGGACCCGCTGACCGACCCGCTCCCGGCCGATGTGGAGCCCGAGAGCAAGGCCTGAGCTCAGGCGGCGGCCAGTTCCGGGTGCTCGGCCCGGAGCTGGGTCGCGACCCGACGCTCGACCCAGAAGATCAGTCCTGGGATCAGACCGGCGACCATCATCAGCAGGAAGCGCGGCAGCGGCCAGCCGGCCTTCTGGGTGAGCACGAACGCGATCACGACGTAGATCATGAAGACCCAGCCGTGGACGACCCACACCGGAGTCAGGTCCTCGCCCAGTTCCTGCGGCGAGCCGCCGTCGGGGAAGCCGTACTTCAGCACGGCGCCGCAGGTGCCGATCAGGAGCAGCACGCCGACGACGTAGGCCAGCACCCGGTAGGTCTTGAACAGGCCGCTCACGCCGCCGAACCTACCCGGGCGGTCGCGTCGCGCACGAAGCGCCACCACAGGAAGAGCGCGAAGGCGCCGAACAGCCACCACTCGAAGGCGTAGGCGATGTTGCGCCAGGCCGTGAACGTCCCGGCCGGCGGCAGCTGGTCGAGCGAGGCGGGGTCGAGGTCCGACGTACCCGCGTTGCGGCCGCCCCCGGCCTCGGTCGCCGTCGCGTCGACGACGACGTAGCCGCCGTAGAGGTCGACGCCGACCCGCTGCACGAGGTCGGCGATCCGGACCTCGGGGAGCACGTCGTCGAGCGGGTCGTCGTCGGCGGCACCCCGCCCCTCGCCGGGCTGGAGCCAGCCGACCAGCGACGCGGTCCCGGTCGGGGGCGGCGGCGCGGTCGCGGGGTCGTCGCCGGGGAGCCAGCCGCGGACCACCGGGATGGCCGGGTCGTCGGGACCCCCGACGGTGAGCGGCGTGACGACCCAGCTGCCGTCGGCGCCGCCCTCCACGCGACCGGACACGAGCACCGTGGCGTCCGGCAGCCAGGTGCCCTCGACCGTGACCGGCCGGCCGACGTGCTTGCTCGGGAACGGCTCGTCGGGGCCGAGCACCTCGGTCAGCGGCTCGGGGTCGTCGTGGGTGATGTCGACCCGCTCGGCCTCGCGGTGGGTCTGCCAGGCGTCGTACTGCCACAGCCCGAGCGCCACCGCCGCTCCCACGCAGGCGATCGCGATGAGGTGCGCCCCCCACAACCGGGGACTCCACCACGCCAGCGCCTGCATGCGCTCAGGCTACGGACCGACGACCGACGCCGAGTCGGCGCATCTTCTTGTCGAGAACGTGTCGAGTCGGCGCATCTTCCTGACGAGAACGTGCCGAGTCGGCTGGTCTTAAGATGAGCCGACTCGGCATTATTGGTCTTACCACTTGACCAATAGGCCAACTGCCACTTAGGGTCCTCGGCATGGCATTGCGACCCGTGACCCGGAAGTCCGTGTCGGACCAGGTGTTCGACCAGGTGCTGGGCGAAGTGATGGACGGCGGCCTCGAGGTCGGCGAGCAGCTCCCGAGCGAGCGTCAGCTGGCCGAGGTGCTCGGCGTCTCCCGGCCGGCGGTGCGCGAGGCGCTGCAGCGGATGACCCAGGCCCGGCTGGTCGAGGTGCGGCACGGCGGCGGGGCGACGGTCCGCGACTTCAGGAAGTACGGCGGGCTCGACCTGCTGCCGCACCTCCTGGTCCGCGACGGCGGCGTCGATCCGGCTGTCGCGCGCAGCGTCGTCGAGGCCCGGACGTCGGTCGCGCCCGGCATCGCCGCGCTCGCGGCACAGCGGGGTGGACCGGCCCTGACCGCCGCGCTCGGCGCCGTGGTCGAGCAGCTCACCGAGACCACTGATCCGGTGGCCTGGCAGGAGCTCACGCTCCGGTTCTGGGACGTGGTCGTCGACGGCGCGGACTCGATCGTGTTCCGGTTGATGTTCAACGGGCTGCGAGCGGCCTACGAGCCGACCCTGCCCGCCCTTGCGTCCCTGCTCGCGGCCGAGGTCGGCCAGGTCGACCCCTACCGCGTCCTTGCCGCCGCGATCACCGCGGGCGACCCCGCCACGGCCCGCGCGGCCGCGGAGCGGGTGCTCGCCCCGACCAACGACCTGCTGGTCGGAGCCTTCGCGGCGCTGACCGCCACCGACGACGGAGAAGAGTCATGACGAGCAACGACATCGAGGCCCAGGCGCTGCGGCAGGTCGACCGGGACGAGGCCGCCCTGGAAATGCAACGCAGCACGGGCAGCCGCCGATCCAGTCAGTCGCTCGGCGAGGTCTTCGTCGAGTTCTGGCGGCACCCGTCGCCGTACATCCTGTCGACCTACCTCGGTGCGGCGATCGTCGGGCGGGTGCTCGCCGGCCCCGGCGAGTGGTGGGAGCTGCTCCTCCCGGTCGGACTGATCGCGATCCTGCCGGTCGTCGAGTGGGGCATCCACGTCTTCGTCCTGCACTGGAAGCCGCGCCGGATCGCGGGCATCAAGGTCGACCCGCTGCTGTCGCGCAAGCACCGCGCCCACCACCGCGACCCGCGGGCGATCCCGCTGGTGTTCGTGCCGTGGCAGGTCGAGCTGGCGCTGGGTCCCGGCGCGTTCCTGGTCGCGTGGGCCGTGACGCCGACCTGGTCGTCGCTGTTCACGCTGCTCGTCGCCGACCTCGCGCTGCTGTCGGCGTACGAGTGGACGCACTACCTCCTGCACAGCGACTACCGGCCCAGGTCGCAGTGGTTCCGGTCGGTGTGGCGCAACCATCGGCTGCACCACTACAAGAGCGAGCACTACTGGTTCACCGTCACCACGGCTGCCACCGCGGACCGGCTGTTCGGCACCTACCCGGACCCGGCGACGGTCCCCACCTCGCCCACGGCGCGCAACCTCCACGGTCTCGCGGACTGCCCCTGACACGATGGGCCCCATGCAGGTCCACCACCTCAACTGCGCCACCATCCGGCCGCGTCTGACGCCGCGGATGGTCGCCCACGTCCTTCTCGTCGAACGGGACGAGGGCCTGCTGCTCGTCGACACGGGCTACGGCACCGGCGAGCTCGCCGACCCGGCGCGCCTCGGCAAGATGGTGGGGTTGGTGTTCCGGCCGGTGCTGGACCCCGACGAGACCGCGATCGCGCAGCTGCGCGCCCTCGGGTTCGCACCCGAGGACGTCACCGACATCGTGATCACCCACATGGACGCCGACCACGCCGGTGGCCTCGTGGACTTCCCGAGGGCGCGGGTCCACCTCCACCGCGCGGAGCACGAAGCGGCGATGCGTCCGAGGACGCTGGCGGAGAAGTCGCGCTATCTCCCTGCCCAATGGGCGCACGGACCGCAATGGGTGCTGCACGACGAGCCCGGCGACGACTGGTTCGGCTTTCCCTCCGTCACCGCCCTCGGCGACGGCCTGGTCCTCATCCCGATGCCGGGCCACACCCGTGGTCACACGGCCGTCGCCGTGCGCGACGGCTCGGGACACTGGTTGCTGCACGCGGGCGACGCGATCTTCGACGGCAACCAGGTGCGCACCCCACCGAGCTGTCACCGCGTGGTCGCCGGCATCCAGGTCCTGATGGCGGTCGACAACAAGCTGCGCCGGGCCAACACCGAGCGGCTGCAGGAGCTGGTGGCGGCTCACCAGGACGAGGTCACGGTGTTCTGCGCGCACGACAAGGCGCAGTTCGACGCGATGGCCACCTTCGCCGGTTGAGGTGCTGGTGCCGCGGCGAGCCTCGGAACCCGGCGCCGCTCAGCCTTCGCACACCGCGAACGGCAGGTGCCGGTCCGCGATCAGCATGGTCGCCGCCGACGGCCGCTGCAGGTCGTAGCCGAGCCGACCCGTCGAGGGGTCCGCTACGCCGCGGGAGAAGGCCGCGCCGAACGCCGGCCGGATCGCAGGCATCACCTCGTCGAGGCGCAGCCGGTCGAACGCGTCCGGCCGCAGCTCCCCCAGCCTGACCGTGGCCAGGCTGGCTCCGAGCGCGACGGAGAACCCCTCGAGCGGGTCGAGGCCGTCCAGTGCGGCCCGCGGCGCCGCAGCGAGCTGCGCCTCCATGCCGTCGCCGAACACGGTGTCGAACGGCAGGCAGCCGCGTTCGACGTACGTCGCGTTCGCCTCCTGGCCGGCCAAGCCGACGACGTCCTCGAGCGCGGCCCAGCTGTCGGCGCCGTCCGGGGGCACGGCCGAGGTCACGACGAGCCGGTCCGCGTCGAGGACCGCGCCGTCGAGGGGCCCCACCTGATCATTGATGGCGCGCTGCACGGCCGTCGTCGAGACGTCGTCGTGGAGGGCGATCACCCAGCCGTCGGCTCCGCCGGAGTACGCCGCCTCCCAGGCGACGTCGTCCGGACCGAACCCGTAAGGCTCCAGCTCGCCGGCCACCGGTCGCAGGATGCCGGTCGAAAGGCTCGCCGTGCTCGGCAGCGCCCGCCAGAACCGCGCCCGCACCGGCGCCGGCGAGCTGCTGGAGAGCGCGCCGAGTCCGAGGGACAGTCGCAGCTGGTCGAAGTCGGTGACCTCGAGCGTCGTCGCGGTCAAGGGCACCAACGCCAGCGCAGCGGCCGACGGCTCGAGGTCCGGGTCGAAGTCCGTCGAGATCACCGAAGCGACGGGCTCATCGGGGTGGACGGGTTCGTCGGAGTCGCTGCAGCCCGCGGCCAGCAGTGCCACAACCGGCAACACCCACCGGACCCCAGGACTCACGCGCTGAGTCTGCCACGCCCCAGCCGAATCCCTTGCCCGGCTTGCCTGGCGGGCGGCCGTCCAGGGTTGCCGGATGTGGTCCGCATCTCAGCCCACGAATTCGCGCTCGGGAGAATTCCGCCTATGGTCCTTGGAGCCACAAACTGGAGGAGTCTCCTTTGCTTCGCACCATCATCACGTTCTTCGTCGCCATCGTCGCCGGCCTCACCGTGGGCATCAGCCCCGCGTCGGCAGACCATCCGCCCCTCATGCTCGGTCCCGGCGACGCCGGCGTCCACGACATGGGCGGCGCCGCGACCATCCGCTACTCGAGGTTCGGCCCGGTCTACATCTCCGGCCAGCACAACCAGCACCTCACCGTCACGTACGTCGAGGACCAGAATGCGCTGCGCTTCCGCGACACGCGCACCGGCCACTTCAAGAGCGGCCTGCCCGACCGCTGCCGGCGCGAGCAGGTCAAGAAGGGTCTCTCGGCCGTCTGCAAGATCCCGCCGCGGTTCCGCTCGGGTCGCATGTACGTCCAGGTCTGGCCGCGACTCGGCCACGACTACACGAGCGGCAAGACGCTGCCGGCGAAGTTTCGCCTCTGGGTCCTGACCGACGCCGGCAACGACATCGTCTACGGCGGTGCCGGTGCCGACTTCGTCAACGGTGCCAAGGGCAACGACCACGTCTGGGGCGGTGCCGGCAAGGACTGGCTCCGCGGCGGTCCCGGCGCCGACCGGATCAACGGTGGGGCCGGCAAGGACCGGGTCTCGCACAACTGATCCAGGTTCAACCTGTCTGCAACCGAAGCCCGGGCCGAACGGCCCGGGCTTCGTGCATTTCAACGGGCCTTGGTCAGACCCACGAGGAGGGCGGTCATCGCGACCCGCCAGGTCTCCTCCTCCGCTTCCTCGGGGAGCAGACGCATGATCGCGCCGCGCAGCTCGAGGTTGGCCAGGCCTTCGCACAGGGCCTGGAACGCGGCCACGGCGTACTCCAGGCTGGTCCCGCGCCGCAACAGGCCGGCCTGCTCGAGACGGGCGACCTTCGCGGTCAGCGCCTCCAACGCTCGCTGACGCTCTGCCAGCAGCTCGGGACCCGGCTCGAAGTCAGGGACCACGCGTTGGAAGGTGAAGCGGTAGAGGGCCGGGTGCTCGAGCACCATGGCCCGGAAGACGTCGACGCTCATGTCTACGAGGTCCGCCGCGGGGTCGGTCGTCTCCGGATGCGCGAGGACCGCGTCGGTCAGCACCTCGTAAGCGCGCTGGCCGAGGGCGTCGACCAGCAGGCCCTCCTGCGATCCGAACAGGCTGTAGACGGCGCGGGTCGTCGTGCCGACGTGCTCGGCGACGGCTCGCACCGACACCCCACTGATGCCGCGCTCCTGGAACAGCCTCTCGGCCGCCGCCCGCAAGGCCTCGCGGGTCTGCTCGTCGTGCTCGCGTGGTCGTCCCATGACTTGACAAGATTACAGGACATGTTACGTTACGCGTTACGTAACGTGTACCGAAAGGATCTAGCCATGAACGACGACCGCCTTCGCGAAGCCGAGTCCCAGCTGTTCTCGGATGCCGGGATCAACCCGCGAGAGAAGTGGCTCGACCTGCCCAGGGTCGGCGCGAGGACCCGGGTGCTCGAGGTCGGCGACGGCGAACCGGTGGTCTTCCTCCATGGTGGTCCGGAGGCCGGGGCGACCTGGGCGTACGTCGCCGCCCACCTCGACGGGATCCGCGCCATCCTGGTGGACCGCCCGGGCTGCGGCCTCAGCGCGGCACCGCGGAACATTCCAGACGCCTCGACGCTCCCCGCGTACGTCGCGCAGCTCACCGCAGACCTGCTCGACGAGCTCGGCATCGCGCGCGCTTCGCTGGTCGGGTCGTCGCTCGGTGGCTACTCGGCTCTGCGATCCGCCCTCGCGCTGACCTCCCGCGTCCGTGGCGTGTTCCTGGCCGGGTGCCCGCCGTTCGTGCCGGGTTGGACCCAGATCCCGTTCTTCACCCTGCTCCGAGCACCGGTGCTCGGTCAGCTGATGGTCCGGATGCCGGCGACCGCGGCCGGCGTACGGATGGGTCTGATGCAGATGGGCCACGCGCAGGCACTGAGGGCCGGGACCATCCCGCCCGCCATGCTCGCGTGGGAACGGGTTTGGCAGGGCCACACCGCCACCCTGCGCAACGACGCCCGCATGATCCGGGGCTGCGGCACCTTCCTCGGCGGCTTCGCGCCCCACCTCGACCTGCGGCCGGACGACCTCGCGCGGGTCAAGGCACCGGTGCACCTCCTGGTCGGCACCGCGGACCCGATCGGAGCCGAGGAGACCGGCCAGCGGCTGGTCGACCTGCTCCCCACCGCCAGCCTCGAGGTGCTGGACGGCGCCGGTCACCTGCCGTGGCTCGACGAACCTCAGCGGGTGGCGCGCAGCGTGCGGTCGTTCGCACTCGGCCTCCACAGCGACCACTGAGCCTCTGGACCCTCACCTTGCCGGCCATCACGCAGGCAGGTCAGCCGATCTGCCGCGCTGGTGCGACGCCTCTGTGACTCCCCGGGGAGCAGAGTCGGCGCAGCACGACGGACCGGATCGGAGGTGTTCACCATGATCGAGTGGGGCTCGGAAGACTGGGGTGGCAACGTCCACTACGCAGCGAACGGCTCGTGGGTCACCGACAAGCACGACGATGACGACGCCAACTCGGACGAGCGATAGTCACCCAGGCGTGGTGCCAGTGCGGCAGCGGCGAGGTGCGACGGCGCTCCCGCAAGCCAAGCGGTGGAGGCTCGTCAAGGCTCGTCAAGGCTCGTCAATTGGTGGTGCAAGTTGGTGATGCGCTCGTTCGGGAGGGCTGTGAGTGCTGTCCTGGTGTATCGCTGTTGTCGGGCACACTGTGCGCGTGTTGCACCTACGGATTACGGCGCCGAGTGATCTCGCTGCTCGCGCTGTCGAGTTGCTCGAAGCCGATCCAGCCGTCAGCGGGCTGGTCGTGGTTCCCGGGGCGTCGAAGAAGCCCGAGGGTGACCTGATCTTGGCCGATGTCGCCCGAGAGGCGGCCAACACGGTCATCGACCAGTTGCGCGAGCTGGGGATTCCGCGGACGGGCAGTGTGCACATCGAGCCGGTACATGCGTGGATATCCCAAGCGGGATACGACGCCGAGCGAACCGCACCTGGGAGCAGCGCGGACAGTGTCGTGTGGGCGGATGTTACGCAGCGAGCCTATGAGGAGTCCGAGCTCAACTGGACCTATGTGTCGTTCATGACGATGGCCACTCTGCTCGCCTCCATCGCGATCGTGCTGGATTCGCAGATCCTCGTCATCGGCGCGATGGTGCTTGGTCCGGAGTTCGTGGCGGTCGCTGCGTTGGGATTGGCGCTCGTGCGGCGACGGCTGTCTCTGTTCAAGATCGCCGTTCGCGCCCTGGTGGTGGGGTTCGGTGTCGCGATCGCACTCACGGCGCTCGCTGCGTTCGCTGCGCGTGGTCTGGGGTGGGTCGTCGAGGACGACCTCACCGGGCCACGACCCGAGACCGCGTTCATCTACACACCGGACAAGTGGTCGTTCATCGTGGCGATCATTGCGGCGGCGGCCGGTGTCTTGTCGTTGACGTCGGCGAAGGTCGGTGGCCTGTCTGGTGTCTTCATCTCTGTCACCACGGTGCCAGCGGCTGGGAATGTCGCGCTCGGGCTGGCCTTCGGTGTCGGGGAGGAGGTCTGGGGCAGTGCTCTGCAGCTCGTGGTGAACTTGACCGGCATGGCCGTCGCAGGCTGGCTCACGCTTGCCTTCCAGCGAGCGGCGTGGGCCCAGATTTCGGCCCGCCGCGTCCGCATGGTCGAGCGCGTGCGCCGGCAAAGACCACCACGATCAACATCTGCTCGACGCTCCTGACCGCCCACGCCGCTGAGGTCCGCGTCCTGACCCGATCGGGTGAACCGGCTACTTCGCGCGCACTCGATTGTTTCGCGGGTTGTGCTCGAGCTCGACCAGGCCGAGATGCTCAAGCAGGGGCGGGAGGTACATGCCGAACCTACCGCGGTAGCCCTTCCGCAAGCCGTACCACCCACCCACCGGGTTGGTTTCATCCCGGCCCCAGGCCTCGACGGTGCCGTCCTTGGCAGCCTTCTGCTCATCGGCTGCGCCGAGCTCGACCCAGTCGCCCCGATCAACCAGCATCGCGTGCAGGTCATTGATGGCGCGCAGGTCGTACTTCAACTTCGTTGAACCGACGATGCAGACCAGCGCGGGAGGATCAGCCTCTGGGTCCTTGAACATCTGGTATTCCGAGGTGCCCGGAGCCGTCCTCAGGACCCACGGGTCCTCCACAGTCCCTTCGGCCATCGTCACTAGACCTTCCGTCTCGGGCCGCTGCCCGCCTGCCTTGCTCCATCACGGAGGAGGCGTGCAGGCATCGGTGGTGTGCAACCGCTCTGCAGAACCGACGATATGCCGCGCCGCAGGTCTTGCATCGAGATCGGCATGACTGCACCTTCGGGCGGAACCTGACTCGACAACGGCTATGCGTCGAAGCGGTAGCCCATCCCGGGCTCGGTGCGGAAGTAGACCGGTCGTGAGGAGTCGGGCTCGAGCTTGCTCCGCAGCTGCGCCATGTAGAGGCGCAGGTTGCCGTGGGCGGTCTCGTAGCCCGGACCCCACACCTCCAGCAACAGCTGCCGCTGGCTGAGGAGCTTGCCCGGGCTGCGCACGAGCACGGCGAGCAGGTGCCACTCCGTCGGGGTCAGCCGCACCTCTTCGCCACGCACCGTGACCCGCGTCGCGGCCAGGTCGACCACCACATCGCCGAACGTGACGAGCGGCTCCTCGTCGGCACTGCCGCCCCGGCGCAGCATCGCCCGGAGACGGGCCAACAATTCGTCCATGGCGAACGGCTTGGTGACGTAGTCGTCGGCGCCGGCGTCGAGTGCGTCCACCTTGTCGGTGCTGTCACTGCGGCCGGAGAGCACCAGGATCGGGACCTCCGTCCAGCCGCGGAGGCCGGCAATGACGTCGACGCCGTCGATGTCGGGCAGGCCGAGGTCGAGGACGACCAAGTCGGGGGGCGCCTCGGATGCGACGCGCATTGCGTCCCGGCCAGTGGCCGCCGTCACGACGTCGTACCCGCGCGCGGCGAGGTTGATCCGCAGCGCGCGGAGGATCTGCGGCTCGTCGTCGACGACGAGGACCCGGATCATGTGCGTGGTCCCGAGCGGTAGCGAAACCACCATGGTCAGGCCGCCGCCCGGTGTTTCCGTCGGAACCACGTGGCCGCCCATCGCTTCCACCAGCCCGCGGGCGAGTGCGAGGCCAAGGCCGAGTCCGGTACCGCTGTCTCCCAGTCGCTGGAACGGTTGAAAGACCTGGTCGCGGTCCGCGGCGGGAATGCCGGGTCCGTGGTCGATGACCTGCAGGCGCACCACCCCGTCAGCGGCGTCGACGCGGACGACGGGGGGCTGGCCCGGGGGCGAGAACCGCTGGGCGTTGGCCACGATGTTGGCGACCGCGCGCTCGAGCAGTCCGGCATCGACCACGACTTCGGGTAGGCCTTCTTCGACGTCGAGCAGGACGGTGCGCGGTTCGACGCTCAGGTAGTCGAGTGCCCGCGCCAGCACGTCCTCGACGGCGGTCGGGCGCGGGTGGATGGGAAGCGCTCCGGCTTGAAGCCGGCTCATGTCCAGCAGGTTGTCAACCAGGCCGGAGAGCCGGTCCAGCGCACCGTCGGCTGCTTCGAGCAGCTCGCGGCGATCGTCCTCAGCGAGAGTGACGTCCTCGGCTCGGAGCCCGGACACCACTGCCTTCGCCGCCGCGAGGGGCGAACGCAGGTCATGGCCGACGGCGGTGAGGATCGCGGCCCGCAGCCGATCGGCGGCCTCGATCTCGGCCGCGGCTGCGGCGGCCAGCGCCCTCCGCTCCGACACGTCGACTACCCAGCTCACCATCACCGCGACCAGAACGAAGGCGCACAGGGCGACCACGTTGTTCGCATCACTGATGGTCAAGGAGTGGTAGGGCCGGGTGAAGAAGAAGTTGAGGACCGCGGCGGAACCCGAGGCAGACACCAGGGCAGGTCCGATGCCGCCCACCAGTGCCGCGGCGACGACGAGCACCAGGTAGATCGCCACATCGCCGGCGAGGTTGATGGTGTCGCGAAGCGGAACCAGCACTGGGAGCACGACGGCGGGGGCACCCACCGCGAACCCGTAGCCCCACGCCCGGCGCTGCGCGCTGAGGCTTCCCGACCGCATGTCGGTCATTGTGCCGGGAACCGGTCACCGCCAAGGACGAGCGCGCAGGCGACGTACGCCGCCAACCGCAGCAGGTCGGCCGGCGCGAAGGTCAGCTGCCCGAGCTCGTTGACGCCGAAGCCGGTGCACAGTGCCCACCCGGTCACCCCGAGCAGCAGGGCACCAGGCCGCGCGACGGTTGATGCAAAGACCGACGTCGCCACGGCCAGCGTGGCGGTGAACGCGAGCGTGGGCATCCCGACGGCCACCAAGGCCGCCGTGACCACGAACAGGCCGGCGCCGCCGGCGCCCACCCGGACCCGGTCGACATCGAGAAGGGCAACGTCATGCACGTCTTCAGCAAACCGCCCGCGGAGTCCGAAACGGCGAGCCCTGACAGGATCCTGACGCGTCGCCTCGTTAGGGAGTCGTTAGGCCGGACCGATCCGCGTCCGGGCGGCACTTGGATGGAACCGTGAGTCTCGAACTGGACGTTGCGGAGGACGCCCCTTCCGACCAGCCCACCGCCGAGCGGCCGCACCGGTGGTGGAAGGTCATGTGCCTCACCGGCGTCGACTACTTCTCCACGCTCGGCTACCAGCCCGGCATCGCGTTCGTCGCCGCCGGGCTGCTCAGCCCGATCGCGACCCTGATCCTGGTGCTGCTCACCCTGTTCGGCGCGCTCCCGGTCTACCGCCGGGTGGCGGCGGAGAGCCCACACGGACAGGGCTCGATCGCCATGCTCGAGCGACTGCTGCCGCGCTGGCGCGGCAAGCTCTTCGTGCTAGGCCTCCTCGGATTCGCCCTCACCGACTTCATCATCACCATCACCCTTTCCGCTGCCGATGCGAGCGTGCACATCGTCGAGAACCCGCACGTGCCTGGGTTCCTGGACGGCCAGGAGCTCTGGATCACGCTCGGTCTGGTCGCTCTGCTCGGCGCCGTCTTCCTCAAGGGCTTCCGGGAGGCGATCGGGCTCGCGGTGCTGCTCGTGATCGTCTATCTCGCCCTGAACGCTGTCGTCATCGTCGTGTCGGCTTTCCACGTCGCCGAGCACGGACACCTCGTCACCGACTGGAGTGGCGCACTCACCGCCGAGCACGGCAACGTAGTCATGATGGTCGCGGTCGCCCTCACCCTGTTCCCGAAGCTGGCGCTCGGCATGTCGGGCTTCGAGACCGGCGTCGCGGTGATGAGTCACGTCGAGGGAGACGCCAGCGACGTCGAGGAGCGCCCGGCCGGCCGGATCCGCAACACCAAGCGGCTGCTGACGGTCGCGGCCTGCATCATGAGCGTCTACCTGATCGCGTCCAGCCTGGTGACGACGCTCCTGATCCCCGCGCACGAGTTCGAGGACGGCGGGAGCGCCAACGGCCGGGCGCTGGCCTTCCTCGCGCACGAGTACCTGGGCGAGACTTTCGGTACGGTCTACGACGTCTCGACCATCTTGATCCTCTGGTTCGCGGGTGCCTCGGCCATGGCAGGGATGCTGAACCTGATCCCGCGCTACCTGCCCCGCTACGGGATGGCGCCGGAGTGGGCGGGTGCGATCCGGCCGCTGGTCGTTATCCTCACGCTGACCGCGTTCCTCATCACCTGGATCTTCGATGCCGACGTCGACGCCCAGGGCGGCGCCTACGCCACCGGGGTCTTGGTGCTGATGACGTCGGCAGCCGTCGCCGTCACCCTCGCCGCGCGTCGTGCCGGACAGCACAAGCTGACGGTCGCGTTCGGCCTGATCTGCCTCGTGTTCGTCTACACGACGGCGGACAACGTGCTCGAGCGGCCGGACGGCGTGAAGATCGGTGGCTGCTTCATCGCCGCCATCATCCTGATCTCGCTTCTGTCCCGACTCATGCGTGCCTTCGAGCTGCGCACGATCGAGATCGACTACGACGCCAAGGCGGAGTCGTTCATCCGCGACGTCGCCCGGCGGCGCAACATACGGCTGATCGCCAATGAGCCCGACGACCGCGACGTCGAGGAGTACCGCGCCAAGATCCGCCAGATCGTCGACGACCACGACCTGCCCGACGCCGGAGACATCATCTTCGTGGAGGTCACGGTCAAGGACTACTCCGACTTCGAGAGCCAGATCCACGTCCACGGCGAGGTCCTGCACGGTGAGTACCGTGTGCTGACCGTCGAGGCCGCGTCGATCCCGAACGCGCTCGCCTCCCTGGTGCTCGACCTCCGCGACCGCACCGACGTACGCCCGCACATCTACTTCGAGTGGACCGAGGGCAACCCGATCCTCCACATCGGCCGCTTCCTGCTGTTCGGCGTCGGTGACGTCGCCCCAGTCACTCGCGAGGTACTGCGCCGGGCCGAGCCGGACCGGACCCGGCGACCGCACGTCCACGTCGGCTGAGCTAAGCGTCAGCGAGGGCCGCACATCCGCGCGGCCCTAACAAGGCCCTTAACAAGGTCGAGCTCTCTACGCGCTGTCCCCCGGATCGAAATCCTCGCGGCACGGTCGTCGTGGCGCTTGGTGCGACGGGGCGATTTCGTTTCGATGCGCACATCAGCAGGGGGATAGGCCGGAAAACGACCGAAACCGCAGGTTGACCTGCGGTTTTCGTCGAGTGGAGCCTAGGGGACTCGAACCCCTAACCCCCTGCTTGCAAAGCAGGTGCGCTACCAATTGCGCCAAGGCCCCCGGTCTCGAGACGGTCGCAGCGCGACCTCCTCGCCACCGGAGATTACGCCTCCGGCAGCTGGTCGGTGGCCTCGGCCCAGAGGGCCTGCTCCGCCTTGCTTTCCTGCACCTTCTTGACGGCGAACGCGACACCGGCCGCGGCGAGTGCGGTGAGCACGAGCTTCTTGATCATGTGGGCCTAACAGGACTTGAACCTGTGACCTCTTCCTTATCAGGGAAGCGCTCTAACCGTCTGAGCTATAGGCCCGGGGTGGCCTGCGGCTGGGTGGAAGCCCCAGACCGCAGACCGGAGGGAACGGTACCCGACCTGAGCCGGGCCCAACAAAACGGGACTCCCGCGTCCGGTGCGGCGCTGCAGGTTCATCACGGTATGTCGACGAACCTACGGTTCCCACAGGTCGTACGGCGTGGGGAGTGCAGGTCGGGCTGCATACCGTGGTGAACCTGCAGCCCCTCCTGCCACCCCTCCAGCAGTCCCTCCCGACGCCGGTCTCCAGCGGTCGGCTCAGGCGTCCTCGGCGAGGGTCACTTCGATGCCACCGAGGAGGGCGGCGGCCATGTTGTAGAGGAAGGCCGTGAGGGTCGCGCTGGCGGTGATCAGGATGACGTCGATCGCGGCGACGAGCATCGTGAAGCCGAGCACTCGGCTGGTGCCGAGGTAGTCCTGGATCTGGAAGCTGGAGACGTCCTCGCCGCCGATGCCTTCCTGGATCGTGCTGTTGATCGAGTCCCAGACGCCGGCGGCGCCGAGCACCTGCCACACCATCGCGACCGACACGACGGTGACGACCGCGAACGCGATCGAGAGCAGGAACGAGGTCTTCATGACCGACCAGGGGTCGATCCGGGTCAGCCGCAGCCGGGCCCGTCGGGGTCCGCGGGGCCGCGCTGCCGGCGTCTCGGACGTCGCGGTGACCGTCACGTTGGAAGGGGCGGGAGGGGGCGGAGTGGGAGCCGCGAGCTTCTGCGGCAGGTCAGGCAGCGGCTGCGGCGGTGACTGCGGCTGCGGCTGCTTCTTGCCCGGTCGCCGCGGGCGCGACTTGGTGCTCGGCGTGCTCGGGGGCGCGCTCGTAGGGACGGGCACGGTGGTCGGCTCCTTGGTGCGGTCCGACATCAACCCTCACTCTCCCGGGGGCTGATCGGCCCCACTGTCGCCCGAGTCGACGGGCTCTTCCGGGTCGATTGTTACATCCAGATCCGCAACGGGCGATTCGTCCGTCTCGGCGTCGTCGCCCGGAACGGTGCCGACCGGCTCCTCGTCGTCGACCTTGGACTCGACCGAACGGGCCACGACCGCGACGGCGTCGCCGGCCTTCGGCGTCACGAACTTCACGCCCTGGGTGGACCGGCCGACCGACGCCTTGAAGTTGTCGTCGATCGGGCTCCGGACGACCTGGCCGGCCTGGGTGATCGACAAGATCTCGTCGCCGTCCTCGACGATGAAGGCACCGACCAGGCCGCCGCGCTCCTCGTTGGTCAGCTTCATCGTCGTGATGCCGAGGCCACCCCGACCGGTGAGGCGGTACTCGTTGATCCGGGTGCGCTTGGCGTAGCCGGCGTCGGTCATCGTGAAGACGAACTGCGGCTTCACCTCGTTCACCTGCTCGGCGGTCGCCTCCACTCGTGCGGCCTCCTCGTCGGGTGCCGCGAGGCCCGCCGCCTCCTCCGCGGCGACCTGGGCCGCCCGGATCACCGACATCGACAGCACGGAGTCGTCGTCGTACTTGAACCGCATGCCGGTCACACCGGACGTCGCGCGACCCATCGGCCGCAGCTGGTCGTCGCTGGCCCGGAACCGGATCGCCTGACCCTTCCGCGACACCAGCAGCATGTCGTCCTCGGCGTTGACCAGCTCGGCGCCGATCAGCTCGTCGTCGTCCTCACGGAAGTTGATCGCGATGACGCCGGCCTGGCGCGGGCTGTTGTAGTCGCCGAGCCGGGTCTTCTTGACCAGGCCGTTGCGCGTCGCGAGGACGAGGTACGGCGCCTGCTCGTAGTCCCGGATAGCCAGCACCTGGGCGATCGACTCGTCGGGCTGGAAGCTCAACAGCCCCGCCACGTGACCACCCTTGGCATCACGCTGCGCCTCGGGCAGGTTGTAGGCCTTGGTCCGGTAGACCCGGCCGGCCGTGGTGAAGAACAGCAGCCAGTGGTGGTTGGTGGTCGCGATGAAGTGCTCGACCACGTCGTCGCCGCGCAGGGTCGCGCCGCGCACGCCCTTCCCGCCGCGCTTCTGGGTGCGGTAGAGCGTGGCGAGGGTCCGCTTGGCATACCCGCCGCGGGTGATCGAGACGACCAGCTCCTCGTCGGGGATCAGGTCCTCCATCGAGAGGTCGCCGTCGGCCGCGATGATCTGGGTACGGCGGTCGTCGCCGTACTTCTCGACGATCTCGGCGAGCTCCTCGGAGATGATCGATCGCTGCCGGGCGACGTTGGCCAGGATGTCCTGGAGGTCGGTGATCAGGAGCTCGATCTCGGCAAGGTCGTCGATGATCTTCTGGCGCTGCAGTGCGGCCAGCCGGCGCAGCTGCAGGTTCAGGATGGCCATCGCCTGGACCTCGTCGATGTCGAGCAGCTCGATCAGCCCGTCGCGTGCTTCCTCGACGTCGGGGGACCGCCGAATGAGCTCGATCACGGCGTCCAGCTGGTCGAGCGCCTTGACCAGGCCGCGCAGGATGTGCGCGCGCTCCTCGGCTTCCCGCAGCCGGTAGGCCGTCCGCCGCTGGATGACGTCGATCTGGTGGGTGACCCAGTTGCTGATGAACTGGTCGATCGTCAGCGTGCGGGGCACGCCGTCGACGAGCGCCAGCATGTTGGCGCTGAAGTTGGTCTGCAGCTCGGTGTGCTTCAGCAGGTTGTTGAGTACGACGCGCGCGACCGCATCCCGCTTGAGGACGACCACCAGGCGCTGGCCGGTGCGGCCGGAGGAGTCGTCGCGGACGTCGGCGATGCCCTGCACCTTGCCGGAGTCGGCGAGCTCGGCGATCTTCAGCGCCAGGTTGTCCGGGTTGACCATGTAGGGCAGCTCGGTGATCGAGAGGCAGGTGCGGCCCTTGTTGTCCTCGTCGATCTCGATCACCGCGCGCTGGGTGACCGACCCGCGGCCGGTGCGGTAGGCGGTCTCGATGCCCTCGCGCCCGACGATGAGCGCGCCGTTGGGGAAGTCAGGCCCCTTGATCCGCTCGATCAGCGCGTCCTGGAGCTCCTCACGGGTGGCGTCGGGGTGCTCGAGCGCCCACAGCGCGCCCGCGGCGACCTCGCGCAGGTTGTGCGGCGGGATGTTGGTGGCCATGCCGACCGCGATGCCGGCCGAGCCGTTGACCAGCAGGTTGGGGTAGCGCGACGGCAGGACCGTCGGCTCCGACGACCGGCCGTCGTAGTTGGGCTGGAAGTCGACGGTCTCCTCGGTGATGTCGCGGACCATCTCCAGCGCCAGCGGCGCCATCCGGCACTCGGTGTAACGCATCGCGGCCGCGGAGTCGTTGCCCGGGGAGCCGAAGTTGCCCTGCCCGTGGATCAGCGGCGCACGCATCACCCAGGGCTGCGCCAGGCGGACCAGGGTGTCGTAGATCGCGGTGTCGCCGTGCGGGTGGTACTGACCCATCACGTCACCGACGACGCGCGAGCACTTCGAGAAGCCTCGGTCGGGGCGGTAGCCGCCGTCGAACATCGCGTAGAGCACGCGACGGTGCACCGGCTTCAAGCCATCGCGTACGTCGGGGAGCGCGCGGCCGACGATGACGGCCATCGCGTAGTCGATGTAGGCGCGCTGCATGGACGTCTGCAGCTCGATCGGCTCGATCCGGCCGCCCGGTCCGGGCCCGTCGCCGCCGAGGTTGCTCTGCGTCTCAGTCACGATTGCTCTCTCTGCCTGTATCTAGTGAAAGTCTTAGATTCTCGGATAGTCCACTGGTCGAGGAGGCCGCGCAGCGGCCGTCGCGAGACCTAGATATCCAAGAACCTGACGTCCTTGGCGTTGCGCTGGATGAAGGACCGCCGCTGCTCGACGTCCTCCCCCATCAGGATCGAGAAGATCTCGTCGGCCTGGGCGGCGTCGTCGAGGGTGACCTGGAGCATCAGCCGCTGCTCGGGGTTCATCGTGGTCTCCCACAGCTCCTCGGCGTTCATCTCACCCAGACCCTTGTAGCGCTGGACCGGGTTCTCCTTCGGCAGCTTCTTGCCCTGCTCCTGGCCGTCGCGCATGAGCAGGTCGCGCTCGGCGTCGGAGTAGACGAACTCGTGCTCGGCCGGCTTGTTCCACCGGATCCGGTAGAGCGGCGGCTGCGCCATGTAGACGTAGCCGTGCTCGATGAGCGGCTTCATGAAGCGGAACAGCAGCGTCAGCAGCAGGGTGTTGATGTGGTGGCCGTCGACGTCGGCGTCGGCCATCAGCACCACCTTGTGGTAGCGCAGCTTCTCGAAGTCGAACTCCTCCTGGATGCCGGTGCCGAGCGCGGAGATGATCGCCTGGACCTCGGTGTTGGCGAGGACCTTGTCGATCCGCGCCTTCTCGACGTTGAGGATCTTGCCGCGGATCGGGAGGATCGCCTGGACCCGCGGGTCGCGGCCCTGGCGGGCCGAGCCTCCCGCCGAGTCGCCCTCGACGATGAAGACCTCACACTCCTCGGGGTTGGTCGACTGGCAGTCCGACAGCTTGCCCGGCAGTCCGCCGCCACCGAGCAGGCCCTTGCGGGAGCGGGCCAGCTCGCGCGCCTTCCGGGCCGCGTTGCGCGCGGTGGCCGCGGCCTGCGACTTGCGGATGATCTCCCGGCCCTCGGTCGGGTTCTCCTCCAGCCAGGCGCCGAGCTGGTCGTTGACGATCCGCTGCACGAAGCCCTTTGCCTCGGTGTTGCCGAGCTTGGTCTTGGTCTGGCCCTCGAACTGCGGCTCACCGAGCTTGATCGAGATGATCGCGGTGAGGCCCTCGCGGATGTCCTCACCGCTGACCCGGTCCTCGCGCTTCTTGATCAGGCCCCACTGCTCGCCCCACCCGTTGACCAGCGAGGTCAGCGCGGAGCGGAACCCCTCTTCATGGGTGCCGCCCTCGTGGGTGTTGATCGTGTTGGCGAAGGTGTGGACCGACTCGTTGTAGCCGGTGTTCCACTGCATCGCGACCTCGAGGCTCATGTGGCTCCCCGGGTTGTCCGGGTCCTCGGGGGTGTCGGCCTCGAAGGAGATGATCGTCGGGTTGGCCGCGGTCTTGGTGCGGTTGATGTGCTCGACGTAGTCGACCAGGCCGCGCTCGTACTTGAAAACCTGCTTGAGGCCGCCGCCCGAGCGCTCGATCGCGCCGGTGTGCCCCTGGTCGACCTCGTTGCTGATGGTGTCGTCGGCGACCGCGTCGGCGACGTCGCTCGCGGCCGGCCGCTCGTCGAAGACGACGATCTCGAGGCCCTTGTTGAGGAAGGCCATCTCACGGAACCGGTTGCTGATCGTCTCGAGGGAGTACGCCGTGCTCTCGAAGATGTCGGGCGAGGCGTACCAGGTCACGGTCGTGCCGTTGCCCTCCCCCTCCTCGAGGTCGCGCACCTCGCGCAGCGGGTAGTCGGGGTCGCCGAGGGAGAACTCCTGCTCCCACAGCTTGCCGCGGTTGCGCACCTCGACCTTCAGGTGGCTGGACAGCGCGTTGACCACCGAGACGCCGACGCCGTGCAGACCGCCGGACACCTTGTAGCCGCCGCCGCCGAACTTGCCGCCGGCGTGCAGCACGGTCAGCGCGAGGGTCACGGCGGGCAGCTCCTGGCCGGCCGCGGTGTCGGTCGGGATGCCGCGACCGTTGTCCTCGACCCGGATGCCGCCGTCGGCCTGGAGCGTGATCACGATCCGGTCGCAGTAGCCGGCCAGCGCCTCGTCGACCGCGTTGTCCACGATCTCCCAGATCAGGTGGTGCAGACCGCGCTCGCCGGTGGAGCCGATGTACATGCTCGGCCGTTTGCGCACCGCCTCGAGGCCCTCGAGGACCTGGATCATGGAGGCGTCGTAGCCACCGCTCGGGGTGTTCGAGTTGGCGCCGCCCCCTGGAACGGTCGGGGTCGGGGTCTGCTCTTCGGCGGGCACGGCACCTCTTCGGGTCAGGATCCTGGCACTCAGGTCTGGGCACCTCTCTGGGCACACAGAAGGCCCGACGTTCACGCGTGTGGGGCGTGCGCCCGGCCTGAGAGCCATGATACCGCCCACAGGGCCTCAGAACACGTCACCGTCCCGCTGAGTGGGGGGTCTGTGGATGAAAGACGGTCCTGAGCGCGCCGTTGAGGGGTCCTGCGGCGCCGAACAGGGGGCCGGACAGGCCCCGGTACGACGACCGGGCCGTTCGGACCGCCTCTCACCTTCCCAGATCTGGCTACCCGTAGGTGTCGCGTGGCCCGCGCGCGTCGCGCAGTCCGCGACGTCCGTGCTTCCACTTCGGCGCGAGCGGGCCGAGCACCTCGACGACCGTCACGGTGCCGGCCCCGAGCTCGGTGTTGAGGCGCTTGACCAGGGTCGGGGCCAGCAGCTTGAGCTGCGTCGCCCACGCCGTGGAGTCGGTGCGGACGACGAGGGTGCCGTCGGTCAGCGTCTCGGGGACGGAGTGGGCCCCGATCTCGGCGCCGACCACCTCGGTCCAGCGTGCGAAGACACCCCGCACCTGGAGGTCGAGTCCCCAGCCCCGCTGGGCGATCAGCCGGCCGACCTCGCCACCGAGCAGCTGGGGATCGCGCTCGTCGGGGTAGGCACCGCTGAGCCCGCCCTCGTTGCCCTGGCGTGCTCGACGCGCCTTCGCACCCGGCCGCCGCCGCTTCCGCGCTCCCGGAGCACCCGGAACACCCGGCGCGGCGGCGGCACCTCGCGTCATCGCGCGGGCGAGGTCGAGTCCGTCGGCCTGGTGCCCCTCGTCGGGACCGTCGGCGCCGTCAGCGCCGTCAGCCGGCGTGCTGTCCTTCGTCGACACGGGTCACCTCGCCTCCGGCAACCGTGAAGGTCGCTCCGGCGAGCAGCTCGGGCACGTCGGCCCGGACCGCCGCGGTGACGAGGACCTGCTCGGCACCCGCGACCAGCTCGGCCAGCTGGCTGCGCCGGTCGACATCGAGCTCGGCGAAGACGTCGTCGAGGATCAGGATCGGGTCGTCGCCCTCGGCCCGCAACAGGTCGTAGGACGCCAGCCGCAACGCGAGCGCGAACGACCACGACTCGCCGTGCGAGGCGTAGCCGCGCACCGGCAGCCGGCTCTCCTCCCCCGGCCCCAGCGTGAGCAGCAGGTCGTCGCGGTGCGGGCCGACCAGGGTCAGCCCGCGGCCGATCTCCTCGTCCTGGCGCCGCGCCAGCTCCTCCCGGAAGGTCTCGGCGAGAAGGTCTCGTGACGGGGTCTCGTGACGGTCGCCAGAGCGACCTCCTCGACCAACGGGAGCCTCCTCGACCAACGAGTCCGCCAACGACGACTTGTAGGTGATCCGCGCGTCGTCGCGGGTTGCTCCGCGGGCCACTGCCTCGTAGGCCTTGCCGAGGTACGGCGCCAGGTCGGCCACCAGCGCCAGCCGGGCCTCGAGCAGCTCGGTGCCGGTGGCCACCAGGTGGTCGTCCCAGACGGCCAGGGTGGCGAGGGCCGCGTCGCGACTGCTGCCCCGCGCGGCGAAGATCGTCTTGAGCAGGCTGTTGCGCTGCTTGAGCACCCGGTCGTAGTCGGCCCGGACGCCGGCCAGTCGCGGCGCCCGCAGCACCAGCAGGTCGTCGAGGAAGCGCCGACGCTCCGACGGGTCCCCCTTGACCAGCGCCAGGTCCTCCGGGCTGAAGATCACGGTGCGCAGGATGCCGACCAGGTCCCGGGCGCGCGGCAGCGGCGACTTGTTGACGCGGGCCCGGTTGGCACGGCCCGGCGTGAGCTCGACCTCGAGCACAGCGGTGCGACCGTCCCGCACGACAGCCGCCCGGATCAGGCCCCGCTCGGCACCGGCCCGGATCAACGGGGCCTCGGTGGCCACCCGGTGCGACGACAGGCGGGACAGGTAGTCGATCGCCTCGACCAGATTGGTCTTTCCCTGACCGTTGCGCCCGACGAACGCCGTGACCCCGGCGTCGAGTGGCACGTCCACGTCGGCGTACGACCGGAAGTCGTGGAGGGTCAGGTGCGAGACATGCACGGCCCCATCATCCCCCGCGGCACCGACGAAGGTGCGTGCGCAGGTGCCCGATTTAACGAATGGCTCTCCTCGATGGTGTTTGAAGGTGCCTCTGGGGACCTAGGCTGCACTCCATGACTCAACCTCCAGTTCCCCCGCCCCCGGGCGGCTACGGCGCCACTCCGTCCGTGAACCCCGGCGGCCCCTTCTACGTCTCGGTCCTCGGCCAGGAGCAGGGCCCCCTCGACTTCAACTCCCTCGCCCAGATGGCGGTCGCGGGTCAGGTCAAGGGCGACTCCCAGGTCCGCTCCGCCGACAGCCAGCAGTACTTCATGGCCAAGGACGTGCCCGGCCTCTTCTCCGACAAGGAGTGGCTGACGATGGTGCTGATCGCGTGGATCGGCGGCAGCCTCGGCATCGACAAGTTCTACAAGGGCGAGACCGGGCTCGGCGTCGTCAAGCTGATCACCTGCGGTGGCTGCGGCTTCTGGGCGCTCTACGACGCGATCATGATCCTGCTGCGCAAGCAGCACGACGTCGACGGCCGTCCCTACCGCTGAGCCTCCTGCTCAGCTCGATCCCATGACAACCACGACCCCGTCCGCCCACGAGGAGCACCTGCTCCTCCGACGCCGTCGCATCTCGGGTGCGGAGGTCGTCGCGGCGGGCGGGGTCGCCGGCATCGGGGTGGCGTTCCTGCTGTCCCCCGAGCACATCGAGGACGGGCCGGTCCTCTGCCCTTTCCGTGCCCTCACCGGGCTGCCGTGCCCCGGTTGCGGCCTCACCCGCTCCTGGGTCTACGCCGCCCACGGCTGGTGGCAGGAGTCCTTCGCCTCCCACGCGTTCGGCATGGTCGTCGTCGCCGCGATCATCGCGCTGGCGGTCGTGGTCGTCGTACGCCGAGTACGCCGCGTCCCCCCGCCCGACCTCGACAAGGTCATGCGCCGCCCCGTCGCGCTCGGCATCCTCGCGATCTGGCTCGTCTACGCCGCGGTCAGGCTGGCGTACTCGTTGTAGCGGCCGCTGGGGTTGGGTCCGTGTGGTTGCGGTTTGGGACCAAACGACAGCCATTTCCCCCAAATCAGTGTCGTTTGGGACCAAACGTCACCCCAACGCCGGTCGGTCAGCCCTTCTTCGTCACCGCGTGGCCGCCGAAGCCGTTGCGCATCGCGGCGATCGCCTTCATCGCGACGTCGTCCTCCTGCCGCGACACGAACCGTGCGAACAGGCTGGCCGAGATGGCCGGCATCGGCACGGCGTTCTCGATCGCGGCCTCGACGGTCCAGCGGCCCTCGCCCGAGTCCTCGGCGTAGCCCTTGAGCTGGTCGAGGTGCTCGTCGGCACGGAGCTGGTCGACCAGCAGGTCGAGCAGCCAGGAGCGGACGACGGTGCCGGTGCGCCAGGACGCGAAGATCTCGGGCACGTTCTCGACGATGTCGACCTTCTCGAGCAGCTCCCAGCCCTCGGCGAACGCCTGCATCATGGCGTACTCGATGCCGTTGTGGACCATCTTCGCGAAGTGGCCGGCGCCGGGGGTGGTGCCGCAGTGCACCAGCCCGTCGGTGGTGTCGGCCGGCTTGAGTGCCTCGAACGCCGGCATCACCTTCGCGGCGTCCTCCTCCGAGCCGCCGTACATCAGCGCGTAGCCGTTCTGCAGGCCCCAGACGCCACCGGACACGCCGCAGTCGACGAAGCCGATGCCCTTCTCCGCCAGCGACGCGGCATTGACGGCATCGTCGGTGTACTTGGAGTTCCCGCCGTCGACCACCAGGTCGCCCTCACCGAGGAGCTCCTTGAGTCGGGCGATGGTGGAGCGGGTCGGGTCCCCGGCCGGCACCATCACCCACACGACCTTGGGACTCGGCAGGGCGGCGACCAGTGCTTCGAGGCTCTCCGCATCGGAGTCCTCGGGGGTGCGGGAGTAGCCCACGACGGTCAGGCCGGCGTTGCGCATCCGGGTGCGCATGGGACCGCCCATCTTGCCGAGGCCGATGAGTCCGATGTGACCAGTGGTCATGCGAGAGAGTCCTATCCCAGGAGACGGCGGGGCATCAGCAGGTAGCGGAACGAGCCGGCGCTGTCGTCCAGGCCGCCGGCCGAGTCGTCGGCAGCGCCGGTGAGGACGACCGGCTTCGACGCCTGGGTGAACGCCAGCTCGACGACGGGCTCGTCGATGGCGCCGAGGCCGTCGAGCAGGAACTGCGGGTTGAAGCCGGTCACCAGGTCCTCGCCCTCGATCTGGGCCTCGACCGACTCCGACGCCTGGGCCTCGTCACCGGAGCCGGCGTCGAGGGTGAGCACGCCGTCCTTGAAGGCGAGCTGGACGGCGGTGTTGCGCTCGGCGACGAGGGACACCCGCTTGAGGGACTCGATCAGCGCGGCCTTGTCGAGCTTCGCGACGGTGAGCCGCTCGCTCGGGAACAGGCTCCGGACCTTGGGGAACTCGCCGTCCAGCAGGCGGGTCGTCGTACGGCGTACGCCGCCCGGGCCGCTGCCTTCGAAGCCGATCAGGCCCTCGCCGCTGCCGCTGGCCGACAGCGCGATCGTCACCTCGGGGCCGGCGGTGAGCGACTTGGCCGTGTCGCCGAGCACCTTGGCCGGGACCAGCGCGGCGAGACTCGCGTCCGGCTGCCCGGGCGTCCAGGCCAGCTCGCGCTGGGCGAGGCGGAACCGGTCGGTCGCCAGCAGGGCGATCGTGTCGCCCTCGATCTCGAGCCGCACGCCGGTGAGCACCGGCAGCATGTCGTCGCGCCCGGCCGCGGTGACGGCCTGGCCCACGGCATGTGCGAACGCCTCACTGGGCACGGTGCCGGTCGCGGCCGGCATCGACGGGATCGACGGATAGTCCTCCACCGGCATGGTCTGCAGCGAGAACCGGGCCGAGCCACAGGTGAGCGAGACCCGGGTGCCGTCGACCATCACGTCGATCGGCTTGGCCGGGAGGCTCCGGCAGATGTCGGCGAGCAGCCGGCCACTCACCAGTGCGGCACCCTCGTCGCTCACCTCGGCGGTGAGCGTGGCGCGGCACGAGGTCTCGTAGTCGAAGGTGGAGAGCACCAGGCCTTCGTCTCCCGCCTCGATCAGCAGCCCCGCCAGGACGGGAGCACTCGGACGGACGGGGAGGCTGCGGGCAGCCCAGGCGACGGCGTCGGCGAAGACATCGCGGTCGACACGGAACTTCACTTCTCGTCCTTCACGTGGCGGAGGTGCGGGAGGAATGCGGGAGGAATAAGGGTCAGTGCGGGTGACGGGGCGTCGCGTGGGGAATTACACGAGTGTGCGCAGGGGCATCCTGCCACGACGCGGCGATTGTCCACAGGGAGACAGCCTGGAGTTCGTTCACGTCCGATGGGATCAATTGAATTCTAGGAGTAGTCATAGCGTCGGTGGAATCTGTGGACAACCGGCGTCGGTGCAGGTGAGAAGGCGGATCCGGATGTGGACGGTGCTGTGCAGCAACGGCCGCCGGCGCAGGCTCGGCTGTGGAGCGCGACGGCCTGTGGAACGACCGGACCGGTGTGGCCACAGAATCCTCCCCGTGTAGTTCGTACCCCCTGGCGCGTGTCGTCCACAGCCGGGTCGTCGCCATCGGCGCGGCGGGGCTCAACCCTGCCGGGCCGTCATCTTGACCCGGTTGGTCAGCTCGCTGACCTGGTTGAAGACCGCGCGGCGCTCGCCGAGCAGCTGGTTGATCTTGCGCTCGGCGTACATCACCGTCGTGTGGTCGCGGTTGCCGAACTGGGCGCCGATCTTGGGCAACGACAGTCCGGTGAGCTCGCGGCAGAGATACATCGCGATCTGTCGGGCCATCACCAGGTGCCGGCCGCGGCTGGGCCCGGTGAGCTCTTCGATGGACAGCCCGAAGTAGGCGGCGGTCTGGGCGATGATCAGCGGCGCGGTGATCTCGGGCTCGCCGCCCTCGGGGATCAGGTCCTTGAGGACGATCTCGGTGAGGGTCAGGTCGACGTCCTGGCGGTTGAGGTTGGCGAAGGCGGTCACCCGGATCAGGGCGCCCTCCAGCTCGCGGATGTTCGTCTGGATCTTGCTCGCGATGAACTCGAGCACGTCCGGCGGCGCGGTCATCCGGTCCATCGCGGCCTTCTTGCGGAGGATCGCGATCCGGGTCTCGAGGTCCGGGGCCTGGACATCGGTGATCAGGCCCCACTCGAACCGGTTGCGCAACCGGTCCTCGAGCGCCTCGAGCCGCTTCGGCGCCTGGTCGGACGTGAGGACGATCTGCTTCTGCGCGTTGTGGAGGTAGTTGAACGTGTGGAAGAACTCCTCCTGGGTCTGGGTCTTGCCCTGGAGGAACTGGATGTCGTCGATGAGGAGTACGTCGACCTCGCGGTAGCGCCGCTTGAACCGGTCCTGCCGGTCGTCGCGGATCGAGTTGATGAACTCGTTGGTGAACTCCTCGGAGCTGACGTAGCGGACCTTCGCCCCCGTGTAGAGGCTGCGCACGTAGTGACCGATCGCGTGCAGCAGGTGGGTCTTGCCCAGGCCGGAGTCGCCGTAGACCAGCAACGGGTTGTAGGACTTGCCCGGCGCTTCCGACACCGCCACGGCCGCCGCGTGCGGGAACCGGTTGGACGAACCGATGACGAAGGTCTCGAAGAGATACTTCGGGTTCAGCCGGGACTCGGGCGTGTAGGGCACACCCGGCTGGCTGGTCAGCATGGGGGCGGCCGGCGGGAACGTGGACCGGACCGCGTCGAACGTGGGTGTCCCGGGGTCGTCGTACGACGGCGCCGGTGGCGCGCCATAAGTCGAGTTGTCGATCTGGCGATTTATCGACATGTCGCCAAAGCCGCTCGGTTCGGTGGCTGCGATCTCGTCCGCCGCCGGCGCGGTCTCGGCCGCGTCCGGCTCGCGCTCGTTGCCGGGCAGGGTCGGGTCGACCGTGACGGCCAGCTGGACGTCGTGCCCGAACCGGTCGGTGAGCGCCTCCTCGAGGTGCCCGCGCACCCGGCCCTCCAGCCGCTTGCGGGTGAAGTCGTTCGGGACGGCGACGATCGCGGTCGTGCCGTGCAGCGTCACCGGCCGGCTGTTCTGAAGCAGCGCGCGGTGCGGTGTCTGGAGGTCGTCGACGACCGATTGCCAGGCGTCCGCCAATCGGTTGGGGGCGGGATCGGCCTCCGGGGTCTCGGATCGGGTCTCCAGCTGCTCGTCGTTCCCCGTCACGGCTTCCTCTCCCAGGCTCGTTGGCCCGGTCCGGTCGATAGCGGTGGTGCACCCCGGGCGAGTGCTACCTCCACAACTTTGTCCACAGGCTGTGAACTCGTGGTGGACGTCGGTTCTGGCGTCCGGCCGAGGCCGTCCCGGAGGCTGGGATTCACGCGTTTGCGCAGGTCAGCCGCCAGTTCTTGGATGGACGGCCGCCCATAGCGGCGACGCGTGGGTCCTGTGCGACCCGAACCGGCGGGGAATCCCGGAGACGTTGAACCTATCCGTGCCGGGCCTGTGGATCAACCCGTTCTCCACAGGATCTCAGGATCCATTTTCGGCGCGAGCGGCGGGGGGCGCACGAACCCGGCGACACCGGGCGTAAGGTCGGTCGTTTCGTCGGTTTGACCCGCCTGTTCTCCGCCGCGTACCGTTGTGCGGTCATCCGGTGTCGACCGGTGCCGCATGTCCGTGGCCGCTTGCCCTCCCCGAGGAGCGGGCATCCGCGGGCGCGCGGTGCCAGCCGAAGCTGTCACTCTGCATCGGCCGGGCGCACCGCCGTGTGTGCCCTGCTGCCGGGCCGCGCCGGATGGCCCTTCCCAAGACGTTTTCCATCTGAGAGGTCGATCGTGAGCAAGCGGACGTACCAGCCGAACAACCGTCGTCGCCACAAGACGCACGGGTTCCGACTGCGGATGCGCACCCGCGCCGGTCGCGCCATCCTGGCGAACCGTCGCCGAAAG
The DNA here is from genome assembly GCA_963766035.1 of uncultured Actinomycetota bacterium. Classification (GTDB taxonomy): domain Bacteria; phylum Actinomycetota; class Actinomycetes; order Propionibacteriales; family Nocardioidaceae; genus Nocardioides. The sequence goes on from CAVXYP010000002.1 coordinate 288,312, forward strand.
GGCCGCAAAGAACTGGCCGTCTAAGGCCACGGGCCTCCCCGGAGGACTCCTGTGCTGCCTGCCGACCAGCGGCTGACCCGCCCCCTCTCCTTCCGACACGCCGTCAAGGCGGGCCGGCGGGCAAGCGCGCGCACCCTGGTGACGCACCTGGCCGGTGCCGAGCAGGCCACCGGTGCCCGGGCGCGGGTGGGCTTCGTGGTCAGCAAGGCCGTCGGCACGGCCGTCGTCCGCAACAAGGTGAAGCGGCGGTTGCGGCACGCGGCACGCGGCCGGATCGCTCTGCTTCCGGCCGACGTCCTCCTCGTGGTCCGCGCTCAGCCGGCCGCGGCGGCGGCGCCGTATGAGGAACTCGCGGCTGATCTCGACCGTTGCCTGGACAGGAGCCTGGGCGATCCTGGACCTCGGGACGTCGTCGGTTCCGGACAGGTGGCGCCGTGAAGTGGCTGCTGGTCGCGCTGCTGCGCGGCTACCGAGCGGTGATCAGCCCGATCTACGGCGAGGTCTGCCGCTACTACCCCTCCTGCTCGGCCTACGCGCTGGAGGCAGTGCGAACCCACGGCAGCATCAAGGGCAGCTGGCTGGCCGTCCGGCGCGTTGCACGATGCCACCCCTGGGCGGCCGGCGGCGTCGACCACGTACCACCCACCACTTCGCGACGTGACCATGAGAGCCACGGAGCGCCACACATCGAGCAAGGAGCCTGAGTGGGCATCATCGGCGACATCGGCCACTTCATCATGGTGCCGCTGTACTACGCGATCTCTGCGGTACTGCTCGGCTGGCACAAGCTGTTCGACGTGCTCGGCCTCGACCCGGCCGGCGGCCTGTCGTGGACCCTGTCCATCATCGGGCTGACCCTGGTGATCCGGGCGGCGCTGATCCCGCTGTTCGTGAAGCAGATCAAGTCGAGTCGCAACATGCAGCTGATCCAGCCCAAGGTGCGGGAGCTGCAGAAGAAGTACGGCCACGACCGGCAGAAGCTGGCCGAGGAGACGATGAAGCTCTACAAGGAGGCGGGCACCAACCCGTTCGCCTCCTGTCTGCCGATCCTGCTACAGATGCCGATCTTCTTCGCGCTCTTCCGCCTCCTCGACCAGGCGGCCAAGAAGGAGAAGGCGCACGGGTTCCTCACCAGCGACCTGGCCAAGCAGTTCGGCAAGTCCGAGGTGTTCGGCGAGATCCCGCTGGCCGACTCGTTCTGGGGCGCCAGCAGTTGGGGCGTCGGCACCGACAACAACCTGGTCATGATCGTCGCCGCCGTGCTGGTGCTGGCGATGACGGCCACCACCTTCACGACCCAGCGGCAGCTGATGGCGAAGAACATGCCGGCCGACGCGCTGAGCGGGCCCTACGCGCAGCAGCAGAAGATGCTGCTCTACATCCTCCCGGTGGCCTTCGGTCTGGGCGGCGTGGCGTTCCCGATCGGCGTGCTCCTCTACTGGACCACCTCGAACCTGTGGACCATGGGCCAGCAGTTCTACGTCATCCGCAACAATCCCGCCCCGGGGACGCCGGCAGCCAAGGCGAAGCAGGAGCGGGACAAGGCCAAGGCCGCCAAGCATCCGGAGAAGTTCGCCACGTACGAGGCCGTGGCCGACGGGGACACCGTCACCGAGCAGGAGACGCGACCCGCTCAGCGGCAGCAGCCCAAGCGGCAGACGCGCTCGCAACGCAAGTCCGGGAAGCCGGGCACTGGAACGAACCCCAACAAGGGAGGCAACAAATGAGCACCGAGACTGACGTGGACGAGACCGCGATCGACGAGGCAGAGCTCGAGGCGACCGACGCCGAGGACGCGGCGGACACCGAAGCGGAGTCCGAGGAGTCCGAGGACGCAGACGAGGACGCAGACGAGGACGCAGACGAGGACGCCGACGAAGAGGACGCCGAGGAAGAGGACGCCGAGGAAGAGGACGAGGCGGCCGCCCCGGCGGGCGAGGGCGACCTGGTCTCGCGGCTCGAGCGCGAGGGAGACGTCGCCGCCGACTACCTCGAGGAGCTGCTCGACATCGCGGACCTCGACGGCGACCTCGACATGGACGTCGAGGCGGACCGGGCGGCGGTGTCCATCGTCGGCGCCGATCTGTCCCAGTTGGTGGGCCAGGACGGCAAGGTCCTCGAGGCGCTGCAGGAGCTGACCCGGCTGGCGGTCTACCGCGAGACCGGCGATCGTTCCCGATTGATGCTCGACATCTCCGGCTTTCGCGCCGACAAGCGGTCGAGGCTGACCAAGATCGGTGAGCAGGCTGCTGCGGAGGTCAAGGAGAGCGGCGAGCCGATGTCGCTCGACCCGATGTCGCCGTTCGAGCGCAAGATCGTCCACGACGCGGTGGCTGCGGCCGGATTGCGCTCGGAGTCCGAGGGCGTGGAGCCGCGACGGTACGTCGTGGTGCTCCCCGCTGACTGATCCCGGACGTTTCACGTGAAACATCCCGCCGGCGAGTCCGGCGGCGCAGGGCCCGTACCTGACCTGGTGCGGGCCCTGTTCCCTTCCGATCGCGTGTCGCTGGTCGAGCGGTACGGCGAGGCTCTCGCCACCGATGGCGTGGTCCGCGGCCTGATCGGGCCGCGAGAGGTGCCGCGACTGTGGGACCGGCACATCGTCAATTGCGCCCTCCTCGCGACCGCGCTCCCCCGCGCGGCCACGGTGGCCGATATCGGGTCGGGCGCCGGGCTGCCTGGCCTGGTGGTCGCCCTCGCGCGGCCCGACGTCCGGATGACGCTGGTCGAGCCCCTGTTGCGCCGGACGACGTTCCTCGACGAGGTCGTGGTGGACCTCGGGCTCGACAACGTCGTCGTGCGCCGTGACCGTGCGGACGCGTTGCACGGCCAGGAGGCCTTCGACGTGGTCACGGCCAGGGCCGTCGCTCCCCTCGCCCGCCTGCTGGGCTGGTGCATGCCGCTGGTCGCGCCGACCGGCTCGCTGGTGGCGATGAAGGGCGAGTCAGCCGAGGAAGAGATCGCCGAGGCTCGCAGTGTGCTCACCCGGCTGGGCTGCTCCGCACCCACGATCGAGGAGATTCGCGGGCCGGCCGTCGAGGGCCGAGGGTCGACGAGCGCTGAAGCCGCCACTTCTCCACAGACCCGGGTGGTACGGGTTACCTGGGCAGATCCCGCGCGAGTATCGTTGCCGACTCCCGGGGCTCGCGGCGGTTCCCGGTCCGGCCAGGGCCGAGCGTCGCGCCGAAAGAGGAGACCGTCGTGACGGACCCGTCACAGGAGCGAACAGCAGCTGCCGAAGGTTCTCCATCAGAGTTTTCCACCGCCTCGGACCTGGTCCCTGAGTCTGAAGTTCCACAGCCCGCCCCCACTTATCCACAGGAGGCCCGTGTGTCGGGTGACCCGACCGGCCCGTCGTACGACCCCCGCGTGGAGGATGTTTCACGTGAAACCAAACCCGGGGATGTTTCACGTGAAACCGGGTTCGCGGTGCGGACAGCCGCCGAGATCGCGGCGTACGAGAGCGACTACGACGACCACCGGGAGACACCCCTGGCGGCCGAGGTCCAGCACTCCGTGCTCGTGCGACAGAGCATCCACCGCGAACCGGCGCCCCGCCCGGACGCCACTCGGGTGTTTGTGGTCGCGAACCAGAAGGGTGGCGTCGGCAAGACGACGTCGACAGTGAACATCGCCGCCGCTCTGTCCGAGCTCGGCCAGCGGGTCCTGGTGATCGATCTCGATCCGCAGGGGAACGCGTCGACCGCGCTCAACATCGAGCACCGGCAGGGCACGCCGGGCACGTACGAGGTGCTGGTCGAGGGCGCCGCGCTCGTCGACGTGATCCAGTCGTGCCCCGAGTGCGACGCCGTGGACGTGGTTCCGGCGACGATCGACCTCGCCGGAGCCGAGATCGAGCTGGTGAGCGTGGTGGCGCGCGAGGGACGCCTGAAGCGAGCGATCGTCGCTCACCCGCTCATCGGGACGGCCGCGCTCGCCGGCGAGGAGCGCTACGACTACGTCCTCATCGACTGCCCGCCCTCACTGGGGCTGTTGACGCTCAACGCGTTGGTCGCCGGCGCCGAGATGATGATCCCGATCCAGGCGGAGTACTACGCCCTGGAGGGCTTGGGCCAGCTGCTCAGCACCGTCGACATGGTCCGGGCACACCTCAATCCCGAGCTCGCTGTCTCGACCATCGTCCTGACCATGTACGACGCTCGCACCCGGCTCGCCGCAGGCGTGGCCCAGGAGGTGCGCGAGCACTTCGGCGACCAGGTGCTGAAGACCGCGATCCCCCGCTCGGTGCGGGTGTCGGAGGCGCCGTCGTACGGCCAGACGGTGATGACCTACGATCCCGGTTCACCGGGCGCGCTCAGCTATCTGGAGGCCGCACGGGAGATCGCGATCATGGGGAGTCGGAGTTGACCAGCAATCCGCCGCGCCGCGGCCTGGGCCGTGGCCTCGGTGCCCTGATCCCCACTGCTCCCCCGGAACCCGACACCTCGACGACCACGGACCCTGGGTCCGCAGCGCCGGACAGCAGTGACTCGCCGCCGTTGCTGACCGTGTCCGGCGCCTACTTCGCCGAGCTCGAGCCCGGGTCGATCCAGCCGAACCACGTGCAGCCGCGCCAGATCTTCGAAGAGGAGGCGATGGCCGAGCTGGTCCACAGCGTCCGGGAGATCGGGCTGCTCCAGCCGATCGTCGTCCGGGAGCTCACGCCCGGTTCCTACGAGCTGATCATGGGCGAGCGCCGCTGGCGCGCCGCCCAGCAGGCGGGCCTGGAGAAGATCCCGGCCATCGTGCGGCAGACCGAGGACTCGGACATGCTGCGCGACGCGCTGCTGGAGAACCTGCACCGGGCCCAGCTCAACCCGCTCGAGGAGGCCGCGGCCTACGCCCAGCTGCTCGAGGACTTCGGCTGCACCCACGACGAGCTCGCCCAGCGGATCGGCCGCTCCCGGCCCCAGATCAGCAACACGCTGCGGCTGCTCAAGCTGAGCCCGGCAGTCCAGCGCCGGGTCGCCGCAGGTGTCCTCTCGGCGGGCCACGCCCGGGCCCTGCTCGCGATCGTCGATGGCGAGATCCAGGACCGGCTCGCTCAGCGGGTGATCGCGGAAGGCATCAGCGTCCGCGGCCTGGAGGAGATCGTCGCGGTCGGTGACACCGGCACCACGAAGACCAGGACGCCACGCGCCAAGCCGTTCGCCCCCGGCCTGGTCGAGCTCTCCGACCGGCTGGCCGACCGCCTCGAGACCCGGGTGAAGATCGACCTCGGCAAGGCCAAGGGCAAGATCACCGTCGAGTTCGCCACCCTGGACGACCTCCGCCGGATCGTCGACATCATCATGGTTGATAGGCGCGAGCGGGCGCTCGTTCCTCGCGCCGCGCTGCCGCGCCGCAGTTGACGTAGGTGCCACGAACGGCTGCCTGGCGGCACACGCGCCGACGTCGCGAAAGCGATCCCATCGCTCGCTCCGGCGCTCGTTCCTCGCTTCCTGCGCTCGCTCGCGGGCGATTCTCGCGAGCGGTCAGGCAGCAGTCTGGCCTGCGGAAACGCCGAATTGTCGACAAAGCGACAAAGCGACTAGTCCACTTGTCGATGGATCAGCTTGTCGATGAATCTCGCTGCTCGGCCCGCTTCGCCGCCCGCTGCGCGGCGCGGGCGGCGAGCTCCCGGCGGTCCAGCAGCTTGGCTTCCTCCGGCGTCGGGGCCGAGCCGCCGAAGCGGGCCGGCGTCCACCAGGAACCGGGCGCCTTCTCGTCGTCGGGGTAGTCCGCGATGGTCTGGTCGAGCAGCTCCTGCAGAGCGGCGCGCAGCGCCGCGTTCTCCACCGGCGCGTTGTCGCCGGTGGGATACAGCGGCTCGCCGACCCGGACCGCGATCGTCTTCCGGGAGCGGGAGAAGTCCTTGGGGTGGTCCTTGGTCATCAGCCGGTGCGCGCCCCAGACGATCACCGGGATCAGCGGGACGCCGGCCTCCGCGGCGATCCGAACCGCGCCGGTCTTGAGCTCCTTGATCTCGAACGACCGGGAGATCGTTGCCTCGGGATAGATCCCGACCACTTCCCCGGCTTTGAGATAGGCCAGCGCGTCCTGCATGGACTGCTCGCCGGCGCCACGGTCGACCCGGATGTGGTGGAAGGACCGGAGCAGGTGGCCGACGCCGGGCTTGTCCATCATCTCGCGCTTGATCATGAACCGGACCAGCCGCTTGGAGGGGTTCGCTGCGAGTCCGCCGTAGATGAAGTCGACGTACCCGGTGTGGTTGATGGCCAGCAGCGCCCCGCCCGTGCGGGGGACGTTGTCGGTGCCGGACAGCTGGAACCGCTGGCCGAGGAGCCTGAAGAGCACCTTGGCAGTGACGATGACGGGCGGGTAGGTGATGTCGAGCACCGGTGGAGTCTGACAGGACGGCGACGCGAGCGCGACTAGCGACGCACTAGGGCGTGCCCTAGCGCCAGGTCGCGAGAAAATCCGCGATCCGGCCGATGGCCTCTTCGAGCACGTCGACGTCGGGCAGGGTGACCAACCGGAAGTGATCGGGCTCCGGCCAGTTGAAGCCGGACCCGTGGGTGACCAGGATCTTCTTCGCGCGGAGCAGGTCGATCACGAACTGCTCGTCGTCCTTGATGTCGTAGACGTCGGGGTCGAGCCGGGGGAAGCAGTAGAGCGCGCCCTTGGGCTTCACCGAGGTCACACCAGGGATCTGGTTGAGCAGGTGGTGGGCGAGCATGCTCTGCTCGTAGAACCGGCCACCGGGCACGATCAGCTCGTTGATCGACTGGTAGCCGCCCAGGGCGGTCTGGATGGCGTGCTGAGCAGGCACGTTGGCGCACATCCGCATGTTCGCGATGAGGGTGAGGCCCTCGAGGAACTCCTCGGCGAGCTCCTTGGGGCCCGAGATCATCACCCAGCCGGCGCGGTAGCCGCAAACCCGGTAGGCCTTGGACAGACCACTGAAGGTCAGGCAGAGGACATCGTGTCCGGCCGCCTCCGCCGCGTGATGGTGGACGGCGTCGTCGAAGATGATCTTCTCGTAGATCTCGTCGGCGAAGACGACGAGCTGGTGCCGGCGGGCGATGTCGACCAGCGCGGCCACCATCTGCTTGCTGTAGACGGCACCCGTGGGGTTGTTGGGGTTGATGATGACCAAGGCGTGCGTGTTGCTGGTGATCTTGGACTCGATGTCCTCGAGGTCCGGCATCCAGTCGTTGTCCTCGTCGCACCGGTAGTGCACGGGGGTCCCGCCGGAGAGAGTCACCGCACCCGTCCAGAGCGGATAGTCCGGCGCCGGGATGAGAATCTCGTTGCCGTCGTCGACGAACGCCTGGAGCACCATCGAGATCAGCTCGGAGACACCGTTGCCGATGTAGACGTCCTCGACCTCGGTCTCCCGCAGCCCCCGGGACTGGTAGTACTGCGCCACCGCGGTGCGTGCCGAGTAGATGCCCTGCGAGTCGCTGTAGCCCTGCGACTCGGCGAGGTGGTGCGTCACATCGGCCAGGATCGCCTCGGGTGCCTCGAAGCCGAACGGTGCCGGGTTGCCGATGTTCAGCTTGAGGATGCGGTGACCCTCGGCCTCGAGGCGCTGCGCCTCGACGAGGATCGGCCCGCGCACGTCGTAACGGACGTTGCGAAGCTTCTGGCTCTGGCGGATCTTGCGCACCGACGCATTCTCGCAGCCGCTCCCCGCGCCTGCAGGTCGATATCGCCCGCTGGCGGACCTACCCTTGGCTGGTGGCCCGCACCACGGTCCCGTTCACGCTCGACCACCTCGACGCCCTCGACGCATTGGGGGTGCCGTGTCGTAGCTGCCTGTTCTGGGAGCTGGACCCGGTGCGACGCGGCCGCATCGACGATGCCGAGGCCCGCGCCGGCATCAAGGACTCCTGGATGTCCGAGGTCCTGCGCGAGTGGGGCTCCTGCGGCCGGGTGGCGCTGGTCGACGGCGAAGCCATCGGCTACCTGACCTACGCCCCGCCGTCGTACGTCCCCGGCTCGGCGCTGTTCCCGACCGCGCCGGCGTCACCCGACGCCGTGTTGCTGACGACGGCGTACGTCGCCGACGGCTTCGACGGCGGCGGCATCGGGCGGCTCCTGGTGCAGGGCATGGCCCGCGACCTCGTCGGCCGCGGCGGCATCAAGGCCGTGGAAGCGTTCGCGCACAAGGGCAGCCGGCTCTCCCCCGAGACCGGTTGTCTGTTGCCGGCGGAGTTCCTCGCGCGGGTGGGGTTCAAGACCCACCGCCCCCACCCCCTCACCCCCCGGATGCGGATGGAGCTCAAGTCGCTGGTCACCTGGCGTGACGAGGTGGAGGCAGCGCTCGAGAAGCTGGTCGTCGCCGTACGACCCAAGAAGCGCCCCACCCCCGCCCACCGCGATCTCAATTGAGCGCTGATCGGCCGAAAACGGGATAGTCCCCCTCGAAAAGCACCAAGAACCGGTGAATCTTGGTGCTTTTCGAGGGGGACTATCCGCGTTACGGCCGAGCAGCTATGCGATGAAGTCGGAGAGCTCGTTGAGGATCGCGGCCTTGGGGCGGGCGCCGACGATGGTCTTCACGACCTCGCCGTTCTGGTAGACGTTGATCGTCGGGATGCCGGTGACGCGGTACGACGCGGGGGTGACCGGGTTCTCGTCGACGTTCATCTTCAGGAAGGTGATCTTGTCGCCGTGAGCGGCGTTGATCTCGTCCAGGATCGGAGCGACCTGGCGGCACGGGCCGCACCACTCGGCCCAGAAGTCCACCAGCACGGGCTTGTCGGACTTGAGGACCTGCGTGTCGAACTCGGAGTCGGTCACGGCGGGGATGTTGCCCACGGTTCTTCCCTTCGGTGGATCAGCGGGGGTCTTGGAGTTATTGGTGAACACGAGGTGATCGGGGGTTGTTCCCCCGGCAGTACCCGGGATTTGCGGGCACGATCCGGTCAGGCGGGCTGGCCGACGGTCGAGGCCACCTCGGCCTCCGTCGCCTCGGCCGAGCCGGCCGAGGACGCGACGTGGTCGAGCATCGCCAGGTAGCGCTCGGCGTCGAGAGCGGCCGCGCAGCCGGTGCCGGCGGCGGTGATCGCCTGGCGGTAGTGATGGTCCACCAGGTCCCCGGCCGCGAAGACGCCCGGCAGGTTGGTCGCCGTGCTGGGCTGCTTCACGAGGACGTAGCCGTTGTCGTCGAGGTCGACCTGACCCTTGAGCAGCTCCGATCGCGGCTCGTGCCCGATCGCGATGAACAGGCCGGTCGCCGCGAGGTCGCGGGTCTCGCCGGTGACGGTGTCGCGCAGGGTGATCGACTCGAGCGACTCGGTGCCGTTGATCGAGGCGACGTCGGCGTTCCAGATGATCTCGAGCTTGGGGTCAGCGAACGCGCGCTCCTGCATGACCTTGGAGGCGCGGAGCGAGTCGCGGCGGTGGATGAGCGAGACCTTGCTGCCGAACCGGGTGAGGAAGGTCGCTTCCTCGACCGCCGAGTCGCCCCCGCCGATCACGGCGATGTGCTGCTCGCGGAAGAAGAAGCCGTCGCAGGTCGCGCAGTAGGAAACCCCGCGCCCAGCAAGGGTCTTCTCCTCCGGGAGGCCGAGCTCCCGATAGCCGGAGCCGGTCGCCAGGATCACTGTTCGGGCGGTGTAGGTGGCGGTGTCGGTCTTGACGATCTTGACGTCACCGGTCAGGTCCACCTCGACCACGTCGTCGGGGATGAGCTCGGCGCCGAACCGCTCGGCCTGCGCCTTCATCTCCTCCATCAGCGCGGGGCCCATGATGCCGTCGCGGAAGCCCGGGTAGTTCTCGACCTCGGTCGTGTTCATGAGCGCACCGCCGGCGGTCACCGAGCCCTCGAAGACCAGCGGAGCCAGCTGGGCCCGGGCGGCGTAGAGCGCGGCGGTGTAGCCGGACGGCCCGGACCCGATGACGATGACGTTGCGCGGCTGCTCGGTGGGCGGGGTTTCGGACATGGCGAGAGACCTCATCACTGGGAGATTCGCGTGACTGCGCGGTTCAGGGGTTCCTATCACGTGTGCAACCCCGATCGTAGGGGGCAACATTCCCCGGGCGTACCCGGGAAACCCCTCGATCGTCCGACCGGCCGGGACCTCGAGGCTCAGTCGTCGGTGGGCAGCGTGGTGGAGCGCAGCAGGTCCCCGGTGCCGCACTGCAGCACCTCGACGACCTGCGAGTCGCCCATCGGCTCCCGGAAGGCGACGTACGCCGGATCGCCGTCGTAGGTGACTCCGACCAGGATGGCGCGGCCCCAGTGCGCGCTCGAGCATGCGAACGCCTCAGGGGCCTGGGTCAGCCCACGCCGGTAGTCGACGGCAGCCCGGTCCTCGACGACGGTGCGCTGGATCCGCGCCAGGTCCGCGCTCAGGTGCCGCGAACGCACGCGGTAGGCCCGGTCGGCGGTGATCCGCTCGTTCGTCGGCCCGTCCTCGGTGGCGTTGAGGGAGTCGTCGCGGCCCGCCTCCGTGGGCGCGGCCTTCTCATCGACTGCGCCCCGGTCGACGCCGGAGTCGGCGGCGGTGGAGTCGTCGTCGCCGCTGGGAGCCTGGTCGATGACGGCCCCGATGCCCAGCCCGACGACCGCGACCGCGGCGGCAGCGCCGAGCACCGCCACGACCCGGTGCCGGCGGGAGCGGGTGATCGGGTGCACGGTCGCGCCGTAGCCGGTCGCCTCGGTGAGCTGCGCCTCGTCGATCGCGCGCCCGGCGGCCAGCCCGGCAAGAGCCTCGTCGAGCCGGGCCACCACGGTGGCCGGCATCGGCCCGGTCTCGCGGGCACCGGACAGCAGCTCGCGGACCCGCGCGTCATCCTCGGGGGAGACGGGGTCGAGCTGCTCGTCAGGCTCGTCGGTGGTCATCAGGGTCCTTGCTCGCGTGCGGGGGTCAGGCGGTGTCAGCAGCCGGGTCAGCAGCGGGATCGCCGGGTGGTCCCCTCCGGGACATGGATCCGACGTCCGGCACGGTGTCCGGGTTCCCGGCGACCGCGTTGACGGCGGACTCGTCGCCGTCGGGGGCGTCATCGACCAGCAGCGGCCGCAGCAGTACGGCGAGCTTGGCGCGCCCGCGCGCGCAGCGACTCTTCACCGTGCCCTCGGCGCAGTCCAGGATCTCCGCGACCTCGGCGACGGGATAGCCCTCCATGTCGACCAGCACCAGGGCCGCACGCTGCTCGACGGGGAGCTGCTGGAGAGCGGCCAGCACCTGCGCGCGCCGCTCGCTGCGCAGGCCGTGCTCGGCCGGGTCGAGCAGCTCGTCGGAGCCGTCGTTGGCCGTGACGATCGATCCGCGCCCCGCGTCGTCGAGGTCGTCCGGCAGCGGGTCGGCGCGGCGTACCTTCGCCGCCCGCAGCCGGTCGAGGCAGGCGTTGACGATCACCCGGTGCAGCCAGGTCGTGACCGCGGCGTCGCCGCGGAAGCTGCCGGCCCGGCGGAACGCGGCGACCAGCCCGTCCTGGAGCCCGTCGGCGGCCGTCTCCGGGTCGCCGGTGGTGCGGAGCGCGACCGCCCAGAGCCGGTCGCGGTGCCGGGCGAACAGCTCGCCGAACGCCTCGGCATCCCCGGCCACGTGGGCCGCCAGCAGGTCGGCGTCGCTGCGCACGGCATCAGCGTCCATGCACGACCACCTCCGCCAGTCCGGCCCGGAAGCCGTCCGGAACCACCGGGAGCGAAGTGAACCACACCAGGACGTAGCGACCGGTGACGGCTGCCGCCGCGCCACCCGGCGGGGACGGCTCGAGGGTGACCGTGCCCGCCGCGGCCGTGTCCGTGGCCAACGGCTGGCCGGTAGGAGCGTCACGGGGCGGGTCGTCGGTGACGTAGAGCTGGACGTCGGTCGGCGACCCGATCAGGTCGAGGTCGACGGCCGCCACCTCGCGGACGACGCCGAGGTCGAGGTAGAGACCGACCCCTGACTTGAGGGCGGGCAGCGTCGTCCCGAGCTGGTCGCGGTAGGTCGACGTCGACCAGGTCGTGCCGGGGTCGCCGTCGATCGCGAGCGGCGCCTGGTCGTCGTTCTCGGACCCGGCGTCGGTGCCGAGCGGGTCGAAGGCGTCCGCGACCACGTCGCCCAGCGGGCTGGGTGTCGGCTCGGCCGGCGTGGTCAGCGTCGCGTTCGGCGAGGGTGACGGCTCGTCGCGCTCGGCACCGAGAGGCGTCCGGCCACGGCCCAGGTTGAAGGCCACCGCCACCGCGATCAGCAGCGCCAGCGCGGCCGCGACGACCATGGCGAGCCGCAGCCAGTTGCGGCCCGGGACGGCGTTGGTCTCGGCCGTCTCCTCGTTCGCGTCGGCGGCGCCGGCGTCCCACGGCCAGAACCCCGCGGCCGCCAGGGACGTCTCCCCGGTGTGCGGCGGTGGCAGCGGTACGTCGTTCCGCGGTCGCCGTGCCGGTGCACCCGCCGGCGGTTCGGGGGCGAAGAGCGGCCGCTCGGGCGGCTCGTCGAACGGGGGCGGTGGCGGTGGCGGCGAGCTGCGGGCCCGCAGCCAGGCGACCTCGTCGTCTCCGTCGTCCGGGTCGCCGAAGACCGGCATGCCGGCCTCGGTCGGCAGGTCGACCAGCTCCGCCACCGAGGGGATCGGCGGCTCCTCGGGGACGTCCTCCTCGGCCGCGACCGGGTCCACCACGTCTGGCTCCACGGCCGGTGCCGGCGGCCGCTCGAAGTCACGCACCGTCATCTCGGGGACCTGGGGGAGCACGACCGTGCGGATCTCGTTGATCGGCGGGATCGAGCCGGCGAGCGCCTCGGTGAGGCCGTTCTCGTCGCCGAGGAAGTCCATCAGCCGCTCGCGCACCGCGCTCGCGGTCGCGACGTCGAGGTCGTGGTGCCCGGGCCAGCGGCGCCGGTGGTGGCCGTCGTCGGTGATGTCGGTCCACAGCAGGTCGAGCGGCCGCGGCACCCCCGCCCGCACCCGGCGCGGCGACAGCACCTCGTCGTGGGCGTGCGGGGCCGCCGGCACGATCGAGTCGGACGGGCCCGGCCAGGTCGCGGTCAGCGCGCAGTAGAGGATCCCGCCGATGTCCTGCCGGTCATGGTCGAGTCGTCCCGCAGGGAAGCCGTGGAGAGCGGCGTCGACGCAGAGCCCGATCAGGCGGACCGCACCGAGCCGGTCGATGAGCACGTTCTCGGGGTTCAGCCGGCCGTGGGCGACCCCCCGCGAGTGCGCGGTCGCGATCGCGCCGGCCACCTCGGCAGCCAGCCAGGCGGAGCGGCGCGGCCCCAGCGGCCCGCCGTGCGTCACCAGGATGTCGAGCGACGTGCCGGTGCCCCACTCGTTGACGACGAAGCACTTCCCGTCGCGCATCTCCGCGTCGAGCACCCGGAGGATCCGCGAGTCCAGCACGGTCGCCGACTCCCGCGCGGCGGCCAGGAGGAGGGGCGCACGTGGGTCGTCCTCGGAGATCACGTGGAGGGCGACGAAGCGCTCCAGGACGTTGTCGTGGGCACGCCAGAACCGCCCGCCGCCGCTCTCGGTCAGCAGGTCGATCAACCGGTAACGGCCGGCCAGCACATCGCCTGGCCGAGTCGACGTCGCCAACCCCCAAGTCCTTCGCGTTCGGAGACCTTCTCGCTCACGCACCTGTCGATCCATCGTAGGGCGCCGACGGGCGCCGGACGGCGATACTGGCCGATCGCCCGGCCGGGGAATCGCAACGTGCGCGGCGGCTCAGCCGCGACCCAGCCGGGCGGACACGGTGTCGATGACGGCCGTGACCTCGCGCAGCCCGAGCAGCCGGGCGAGGACGACGAGGACGCCGACCGCGACACCGCCCAGCACCGCGACGTCCACGGCTGCCCACCACCAGCCGTCGGCGCCCGGGGCCCGCTCGAGGAGCGGGTCCAGCCCGAGGTCGACGAGCCAGGCCGCACCCGCGCCGGCGGCGGAGGCGACGAGCAGCCGGCCCGCGAAGCCGACCAGTGCCGGGATCTGCAGGCCGCCGAGCCGCCGGGCCAGCAGCGTGAAGGACAACAGCGCGCCGACGGCGTACGCCGCCGTGTAGGCGATCACCAGCATCGGCGAGGTGTGCTCGGGGTCGGTGTGGGCGACGAGGACGGTCGCCGCGGTGATGTTGACCGCGGCGATCACGCACTGGATGAGGAAGACGGTGCGGTTGAGCTCGAGCGCGTAGAACCCGCGCAGCGTCAGGTAGTGGAGCGTGAAGAAGACCAGCCCTCCGCCGAACAGGGCGATCGTCGTCTCGAACCGCGGGTAGATGTCGGCGCCGGCCCCGTGGCCCCACAGCACCTGGGCCAACGGCAGCGCGATGAACGGCAGCAGCGCCGCGAACGGCACCGCGACGACCATCGCCATCCGGACGGTGCTGACCAGGGTCCGGCCCAGGGCCTCGTCGTCGTGGGCGGCGGCAGATGCCGACAACCGGGGCAGGATCGCGGTCGCCAGCGACACGGTGATGATCGAGTGCGGCACCATGACCGCCAGCTGCGCCGAGGAGTAGATGGTGATGCCGGTGCCGTCAGCGGATGCCGCGGTGCCCCCCGAGGCCAGCTTGACGACGACGACGTAGGCCGCCTGGTTGACGACAACGAACAGCACCGTCCACACCCCGAGTCGCAGGGTGTGGCCGAGGCCGGTGCCCCGGAAGTCGAACCGCGGCCGGACCTTCACGCCGGCCGCGCGCAGGTAGGGCAACAGGATCAGGAACTGGGCGGCGATGCCGAGGGTCGACCCGATCCCGAGCAGGGCTTCCTGCGAGCCGGAGAACGGCCCGTACTGCTCGGCCGGCGACGCCTTCCCCCAGCTGATCAGGTAGAGGACCAGCACGCTGACCGCGATGACGTTGTTGGCGATCGGCGCCCACATCATCGGGCCGAACCGGCCGCGCGCGTTGAGGATCTGCCCGACCAGCACGAACATCCCGTAGAAGAACACCTGCGGCAGGCAGTAGCGGGCGAAGTCGATGGCCGACTGCCGCTGCTCGGCGAGGGCCGGTTCGGCGTACTGGCTGTCGAGCAGCACCGCCATCACCCACGGCGCCGCGACCACCAGCAGCACGGTGACGGTGGCGAGGAACAGCACGGCGAGGGTGACCACCCGGTCGACGTACGCCGTGCCGCCGTCGGCGTCGTTCTTCATCGACCGCACCAGCTGGGGCACCAGCACCGCGTTGAAGACGCCGCCCGCCAGCAGGATGTACAGCATGTTCGGGACCGTGTTCGCGATCGTGAACAGGTCCGCGTGCAGGCCGCCGCCGAGCGCGGCGAGCAGGAGCGTGGAGCGGATGAACCCGCTGAACCGCGAGACGACGGTGCCTGCCGCCATCACCGCACTGTTGGCGAGGATCCCGCGCTCGTCGCCGCCGGTGCCGCCAGGGTCGCCCGGGCTGCCCGCCTCGGTCACGCCGCTCCCTCGGGGGTCGGGCTGCCGTCGGCGGTCGGGCTGCCGTCGGGGGTCGAGCTGTTGTCGGGCGTCGAGCTCGTCGAGACCCCACGGCGACGGATCCGCCGGAACAGCCGCAGCCCGATGGCCACGAAGAGGATGCCGCAGCCGGCGCCGAGGATCACCCAGATCACCTGGCTGACCTGCCCGGACCGGATCGGCACGTCGACCGATGCCCCCAGCGGAGTCCCCTTGCTGTCGGTCACCGACAGGGTCACGTTGTGCACGCCGGTGCCCCGGGTGTGCGCGTCGAGCAGGATCGTCGTGCGGCTGTCCGCACCGAGCACCACCGGATCGCCGACCTCGACCTGGACCTCGTCGCCGACGCTCTCGGCCGCGATCTGCACGGTCACGGTGCGGTCCAGGTCGTTGGTGACGTTGACCGCGAAGCTGCCGTCGGCGCTGGACAGGGTGACCGCGGTCGGCCCGTCGATGTCGACCTTCTGGAGTCGTCGGTCGATCCAGCGGCGCGACCTGGCGAGACCGGATGCCGCGCGGTCGGCATCGGTGCGGAAGGAGTACGACAGCGAGGTGAGCGCCTCCGCGCGCACGTCCGCCGTCACCGATCCGGCGTTGGTCAGCAGGTTGTGCAGGGTCGTGCCGGCCTCGATCAGCTGCTCCGCCTCGGAGAACACGTTGGAGGACAGCTCCTCGGTCTCCTGCTGGTCGGGGTAGGTCAGGCTGTCGGGCTCGATGGGGGTCGGTGTCCGGTCGGTGGCGTCGGCGACCGTGGTGAGGTTCAGCCAGTCGGCGTCCATCTCGCTCCAGAACGCCGATCCGGTCGTGCCGTCGGCGTTGCGGGGGATGACGACGATCAGCGGGTGGCGCCGGCCCGGAGCGATCAACCGGAGCGCGGCCTCGGCCAGCACCCGCTGCCGGAAGGCCACCGCCCCGAGCCGGGGCTCCGGTCCGGGTCCGCCGGTCAAGGCGGCGTGCGACGTCACGGCGATCTGGTGGTCGTCGTACTCGGGGACGACAGGCGGACCGCGGCGGTAGTCGGCCGGGGCGAACATGCGGTCGGTGATCAGGAGGGTGCTGTCGTCGTCGATGTCGTCGATCGCCGACGGGTCGAGGTAGCCGCCCGGCGACGCCACCACCGGGGTGGTCGGCGTCTCCCACGTCGACAGCACGTCGCCCGTCCGGTCGCGGGACAGTGCATAGAGATCCGGCATCCGGTCCGGGGTCGCCGACATGTCGAGGTCGCCGTACGGCAGTGCGAGGACCTCCTCCCCGCGCACCTGCACCTCGAGCGAGTCGAGCCAGTCGCCCGCGGCGACCGCGAACCGGTCGGTCTCACGCGGCTCCTCGTCGTTGGCGTCGCTGGCCTCGTCCTTGGGGGACTCGGCCTGCTCGTTGTCGGTCTCGTCCGGCCCGAGGTCCCGCGGCGGGTTGCCGCGGCGCAGCAGGCGGGCCGCGTCCGGGACCGCCGGGTCGATCAGCCAGGTCACCGGTCGCCCGGTCGCCGCGGCACCGAACGCCAGAGGCGCCCCCAGGTCACCGTCGGTGCCGAACGCGCCCTCCCAGCCCTGCGGCCGGGCGATCCTGCCGTCGAAGGTGTGACGGATCCGGTAGCGCAGCGGCACCACGACCGCGGCGTCGACCTTGCCGCGGACTCCGTCGCGGCCCCGCGGGATGTAGGGGAGGAAGGTACGGGCCCGGCCGTCGGCGACGGGGTCGTCCGGTGTGGTCTGGCTCGCGCCGAGGGCGTGCACGCCGAACCAGTACACGCCGGGAGTGCTGACCTCGAGCAGGCGACGGGGAATCGTGATCGTGTACGACGCCGCCTCGCCCGGCGCGAGCTCGTCGATGGTGGCACTGACATCGGTGATCCGGTTGCCCACGAGCGCGTCGGGCTCGGTGTCCGCGGCCTCGTCCAGCTCGGCCTCGGTCGTGATCGGTGGCGGGCACCCCTCACAGCTGGCGCCGGCGTTGATGAACGGGTAGAGACGGATCCCCGTCCAGGTCACCTCGTCCCGGTTGAGCACGGTCCCTTTCACGGTCACCGGGCCCTGGCCCCTCTCCGGGACCTCGCCCGGGGTCAGGCTGTGGATGCTGATCAGCAGCGGGGCGTCGTACGACGCGGGGACGGGGTAGAAGTCCGGGTCCTTCGTCGGCCCCGGCGCCGCGGCGGCCGCCGCGGGAGTCGTCAGGACTCCTGCCGTCAGCGCCGTCGCCGCCGCCAGGGCAGCACGCAGCACGATCGGGCGGAGGACCACGTCCCCGAGGGTATCCGCGCTGGCGCGCGGGTCGCTGCGCGGCCGGTCGGGCTCGGCTACTGCAGCGTGAAGCGCGTCCGTAGACTCGCGGCCGTGCCTGAGCCGTTTGCGCCGTCGTCGGAGCCGATCCGCCTCGTCGATGTCCAGCAGTCGGTGGCGGCGGAGCTGGCGCGGATCGCGCCGGTGACGGACGAGCTCGGGGGGCTGTTCGCGGCGGCGGGGCATGAGCTGGCGCTGGTCGGTGGGCCGGTGCGGGACGCGATGCTGGGTCGGCACTCCAACGACCTGGACTTCACGACGTCGGCGCGGCCGGAGCAGACCGAGCGGATCCTCAGGTCGTGGGGCGACGCCTGGTGGGACATGGGGCGCGACTTCGGGACGATCGGGTGCCGCAAGGGCGACTGGATCGTCGAGGTGACGACGTACCGCTCGGAGGCCTACGACCCGGAGTCGCGCAAGCCCGCGGTGCAGTACGGCGACACGCTGGCCGGCGACCTGGGTCGCCGGGACTTCACCGTCAACGCGATGGCGGTGCCGCTGCCGGGACAGCAGATCGAGGACCCGTACGGCGGCGTGGTCGACCTCGCCACGCGGGTGCTGAGGACGCCCGGTCGCCCGGAGGACTCCTTCTCCGACGACCCGCTGCGGATGATGCGGGCGGCGCGGTTCGCCGCGCAGCTGGGGTTCACGGTCGATGCCGCGGTGATCGCCGCGATGCGCGACATGGCTGACCGGATCACGATCGTGTCGGCCGAGCGGGTGCGGGACGAGCTGGTCAAGCTGCTGTGCGCGCCGTACCCCCGGCTCGGGCTGACCCTGCTGGTCGACACCGGGCTCGCCGACCACGTGCTGCCGGAGCTGCCGATGCTCAAGCTCGAGCGCGACGAGCACCACCGGCACAAGGATGTCTACGAGCACACGCTGACCGTCCTCGAGCAGGCGATCGACCTCGAGGACCGCCTCGGCAGGCAACCGGACTTCGTCTCGCGATTCGCGGCGCTGATGCACGACGTGGGCAAGCCGAAGACGCGGCGCTTCCTCGACGACGGCACGGTGACCTTCCACCACCACGACGTCGTGGGCGCGAAGATCACCCGCAGGCGGATGCAGGCGTTGCGGTTCTCCGGCGACGAGACGGACGCGGTGTGCCACCTGGTCGAGCTGCACCTGCGGTTCCACGGCTACGGCTCGGGTGAGTGGACCGACTCCGCCGTACGGCGCTACGTCCGCGACGCGGGCGACCAGCTGGCGCGGCTGCACGTGCTCACCCGTGCGGACTGCACGACCCGCAACACCCGCAAGGCCGACCGGCTCCGTCGTACGTACGACGAGCTCGAGGCCCGCATCGCCCGCCTGTCCGAGGAGGAGGAGCTGGCGTCGATCCGGCCGGACCTCGACGGCAACCAGATCATGGCGATCCTCGGCATCCCGCCGGGCCGCGATGTCGGCGAGGCCTACAAGTTCCTGCTCGAGCTGCGCCTCGACAACGGCCCGATGACGGAGGAGGCCGCGACCGCCGCGCTGCGTGCGTGGTGGGCGGCGCGCGCGTAGATCTGCAAGAAATAGCCGCTCGGCCGTATCACGGGCGGGTCCCGGGGTGTCAGCATCACGACAACACGTCGTCCTCGGAGGCTGCCATGAAGAAGTTCGCCGTCGCCATCGTCACCGCGGTGGTCACCACCCTCATCGTCGGAGCGGGTCCCGCGCCGGCCGCGGAAGCGGCCGGACAGTCCTACTCCGCGCCGCTGAACACCGCGATCAGCGATCTGACCGTGGCGACCGAGGTGCGCACCGGCTACGAGCGCAGCAAGTTCAAGCACTGGGTCGACGCCGACGGCGACGGCTGCAGCACCCGGCTCGAGGTGCTCGACATCGAGTCCGAGACGTCGGTGACGTGCAGCAACCTGGCCGGCGGCCGGTGGTTCTCCTACTACGACCGGGTCTCCTGGACCGACTCCACCAGGATCGACATCGACCACATGGTGCCGCTCGCGGAGGCCTGGGACTCCGGTGCGCGCAACTGGACGGCCGCCCAGCGCGAGTCCTACGCCAACGACCTCGGCGACTACCGGACGTTGGTCGGCGTCACCGACTCGGTGAACTCCGCCAAGGGCGACCAGGACCTGGCCGAGTGGCAGCCGACGTACGACAAGTGTCGCTACCTGCGGGAGTACGTCGCGGTGAAGATCCGCTGGCGGCTGTCGGTCAACAGCGGGGAGAAGACCGCGATGCAGAGCCTCGCCGCCACCTGCACGAACTCCACGATCACCGTCACCCGCGCGATCTGATCGACACCGCTGGTTGAGGTGCGAGCGCAGCGAGTCTCGACACCAAGGCGCTAGCCTCGACCATGCGGTTCTGGGACCTGAGCTCTCCCGAGGTCGCCGCGGCGGATGCTGAGCCGTGGGACGGCCGGTGGATGGGCATCATGCGCGCCGTGCCGATGCGCGTCCTGGTGCAGCAGTGGGTCATCTCCACCGTGTTGTCGGCGCAGGCGGGTGGAGTCGCGCTGCTGATCGCGCTCGCCGATCCCGGGCTGGCTCATCCGACCGGACTTCTCGTGCTGGCGATCCTGGTTCTCGGCACCGGTGTGGTCGTTGTCGCGGGGATGAGCACCCTGTCGGCACGCGTGGTCCGGCGCTACTCGCCGCTGGCCGGCATCGTGACGGTGCTCGCCATGGGAGTCACTTCGTCAGCGGCGGCGTGGGCCGTCGGCCCGAGGTTCGGCATCGTCACGATCTTCTACGTCGAGGCCCTGCCCTTTGCGTTCTACCTGTTCGCGCTGAGGTGGGCGCTGCTCAGCGCGCTCAATGCGGTCACCGGGTGCGCGGTCGTGATGTTCTGGCAGGACGGGTGGGCGGCGCCGGGCTTGCAGTGGCTCGCCGTCACGACGACAGTCGTCGCGATCTCGTGGATCCTCGGCGTCATCGCGGAGCGTGCCGACCGGCTGGCTGACTCCGAGCACGAGGCCCGGTTGCAGCTCGATGACCTCAACCACACTCTCGAGGAGCGGGTCGCCGAGCAGGTGACGGAGATCGAGCGGCTCGGGCAGATGCGCCGGTTCCTCACGCCTCAGGTGGCCGATGCGGTCCTGTCGGCGGACGCGGAGGCGATCACTCGCCCGCACCGGGCTCGGATCGCGGTCTTCTTCTGCGACCTGCGTGGCTTCACCTCCTTCACCAAGGAGTCGGAGCCGGAGGAGGTCGTCGCCGACCTCGACCAGTACTACCGGACCGTCGGCGAGGTGCTACAGCGGCACGACGCGACGATCGGTGGGTACGCCGGCGACGGGATCATGGCCTACATCGGCGACCCCGTCCCGCACGAGGAGCCGGCCCGCGCCGCGGTGCTGATGGTGACCGAGCTTCGCGGCGGCCTGGACGAGCTCGTGGAGGAGTGGCAGCGCCGCGGCCACGACCTCAGCTACGGGATCGGTCTCGCGTACGGCTACGCCACCCTCGGCGTGGTCGGGTTCGACGGGCGGTTCGACTACACGCCGCTGGGCGGGGTGGTGAACCTGGCCGCGCGGTTGTGCGGCAGGGCGACCGCCGGCCAGGTGCTGATGGACCACGCGACGTACGCCGAGCTCGACGGCGTCGCGGCCGGGGAGCCCGTTGCGGGCATCGAGCTCAAGGGCCTTGGCGCGCAACGCGCCTACGCCCTGGTCTAGCGCCGACCCGGCTCGTCTTACCCCCAAAAGTGCACCGAGTCGGCGCGTCTTCGGTCTGTTTCCAAACCTAAGACGCGCCGACTCGGCGAAAAGGAGGAGCGGGGTCAGTCGCCCTGGATGAACCTCTCCAGCAGGATGCGACCCTCGGTGTCCTCGATCTGGACCGGCGGCGACTTCATGAGGTAGGCCGACGCGGGGATGATCGGGCCGCCGATGCCGCGGTCCTTCGCGATCTTCGCGGCGCGCACGGCGTCGATGATGATGCCGGCGGAGTTGGGGGAGTCCCAGACCTCGAGCTTGTACTCGAGGTTGAGCGGCACGTCACCGAACGCGCGACCCTCGAGGCGGACGTAGGCCCACTTGCGGTCGTCGAGCCAGGCGACGTAGTCGGACGGGCCGATGTGCACGTTGCGGTCGTCCGCGCCGACGCCGGACAGCGGGCCGTCGAGGTTGGACGTGACGGCCTGGGTCTTGGAGATCTTCTTGGACTCCAGGCGCTCGCGCTCGAGCATGTTCTTGAAGTCCATGTTGCCGCCGACGTTGAGCTGGTAGGTGCGGTCGAGCACCACGCCACGGTCCTCGAACAGCTTCGCCATCACCCGGTGGGTGATCGTCGCGCCGACCTGGGACTTGATGTCGTCGCCGACGATCGGGACGCCGGCGTCCTCGAACTTCTTGGCCCACGCGGGGTCGGAGGCGATGAAGACGGGGAGCGCGTTGACGAAGGCCACGCCGGCGTCGATCGCGCACTGGGCGTAGAACTTGTCGGCCTCCTCGGAGCCCACCGGCAGGTAGGAGACGAGGACGTCGGCCTCGGAGTCCTTGAGCACCTGGACGACGTCGACCGGGTCAGCAGTCGACTCGTCGATGGTCATCCGGTAGTACTTGCCGAGACCGTCGAGGGTCGGGCCACGCTGCACCTCGATGCCGAGCGTGGGCACGTCGGCGATCTTGATGGTGTTGTTCTCCGACGCGTTGATCGCCTCGGACAGGTCCTTGCCGACCTTCTTGTCGTCGACGTCGAACGCGGCGACGAACGTGATGTCGCTGACGTGGTAGTCGCCGAACTTGACGTGCATCAGACCGGGGACGGTGCCGCTGGGGTCGGCGTCCCGGTAGTAGTGCACGCCCTGGATGAGCGACGTGGCGCAGTTGCCAACGCCGACAATCGCTACTCGTACCGAACCCATGGGATCCCTTCCTCAGTCTCTTCGATCAGTCGTTGTCTGTTGCCGCGGCGGGGGTGGGCCCCGGAACACCGCGCTCTGCATTGATCAGGTCCGAAAGCCACCGGACCTCGCGTTCTACGGACTCGACGCCGTGCCGTTGCAGCTCGGTGGCATAGCGGTCGACTTCCTTCTGGGTCATCGCGAGCTCCCGCTGCACCCGGTCGAGCCGCTCCTGGAGACGCGAGCGGCGTCCCTCCAGCACCCGCAGCCGGATCTCCATGTCGGTCGAGGAGAAGAACCGGAAGCGGATGTCGAAGTTGTCGTCCTCCCACGCGGTCGGACCCACCTCCGACATCAGCCGGTGGAACTCGACGGTGCCCCGCTCGGTCACCTGGTAGGTGATCCGCGGCCGACGTGAGGTCGGCGCCCCGAGCAAGGAGCTCGCCGCGACCTCCTCGATCAGGTTGCCGCGGAGCATCTTCTTCAGCGCCGGGTAGAGCGAGCCGTAGGAGAGCAGCCGACCCCACCCGAGCATCAGGTTGAGGCGCTTGCGGAGCTCGTAGCCGTGCATGGGTCCCTCGTGCAGCAGTCCGAGGACTGCCAACTCGATGGTGTCGCCACGCCGTGCCATACGACCTATCGTAGCGATATATCCGTGGAATCTGAACATCCGATGGATCGGCAGCGTCGAATCGGTGTCGTCAACGGGTGGTGCGTACCCTGATCTGCGGCATGCCGGGTCGACCCGACGTGCCCCCATGCACCCCGATGCACCCCCCGTGCACCCCCGAATCATCCAGTGAGGCAGGACGTTGGCGGACGGCAAGCGCAAGTCAGGCACGACCTCCCGATGGCCCTTCAGGTCGGGGAAGGCGGCGTCGGCAGAGCCGACGACCTGGAAGCGCCGGCTGCTGAAGATCGCCAAGTGGGGCGCGATCAGCGGCCTGGTGCTGGTGCTGATCTGCGTCGGGCTGTTCGTGATCGCCTACCGGTCGATCGACATCCCCAGCGCCAACTCGGACTTCACGACCCAGACCACCCACGTCTACTACTCCGACGGCAAGACGGAGCTCGGTGCCTTCGCGATCCAGAAGCGCGACCCGATCACGCTCGACGAGATGCCGGAGACGCTCAAGGACGCGGTGGTCGCGGCCGAGGACCAGAGCTTCTGGACCAACCAGGGCATCGACCCCAAGGGCATCCTGCGCGCGGCGTTCAGCAACGCCTCCGGCGGCGTGACCCAGGGCGCGTCCACGATCACCCAGCAGTACGTCAAGGTCCTCTACCTGAGCCAGGAACGCTCCTGGAAGCGCAAGGTCAAGGAAGCGATCCTGTCGCTGAAGATCAAGAACCAGCTCTCCAAGGAAGAGGTGCTCGAGGGCTACCTCAACACCATCTACTTCGGCCGCGGCGCGTACGGCGCGCAGGCCGCCGCCCAGGCGTACTTCGAGGTCGACGCCAAGGACCTCAACCTCAGGCAGAGCGCCGTCCTGGCGTCGGTGCTCAACGACCCCAACCAGCTCGACCCCGCCAACGGCAAGGCGTCGAAGGCGGACCTCAAGGAGCGCTACGAGCACGTCATCAACGCCATGGAGGACATGGACGCGATCGACAGCGCCGAGCACGACCGCGCCTCCAAGAAGCTCCCCGACTTCCCGGCGGTCGAGGCCGAGGACTCGTACGGCGGCCAGAAGGGCCACGTGCTGACCATGGTCAAGTCCGAGCTGCTGCGGCTGGGTTACAGCGAGGAGGAGATCAACGGCGGTGGCCTGGAGGTGACCACCACGTTCACCAAGAAGGCCATGGACGCCGCCAAGGACGGCATGCTGGCGGCCCGGCCCGACGGCTACAGCTACAAGAACCTCCACGTCGCCGTGGCGACCGTCGAGCCCGGCACCGGTGCGGTCCGCGGGATCTTCGCGGGCCAGGACTTCATCGAGTCACAGCTCAACTGGGCGGTGTCCGGTGGCCAGGCCGGCTCGACGTTCAAGGCGTTCGCGCTGGCGGCCGGCATCAAGGAGGGCTTCTCCCTCAAGGACACCTTCGACGGCAACTCGCCGTTCACCACCGACAACGGCTACACGCTGGGCAACGAGTCCGACCACTCCTACGGCCGGGTCAACCTGATCAAGGCGACTGAGGACTCGATCAACACCGCGTTCGTCGATCTCACGTCGTCGATGGACAACGGGCCCGAGGAGATCGTCGACACAGCCGTGGACATGGGGATTCCGCCCGAGGACGGCGGCAAGAAGGGATGGGGATTCCCGACGGCGACACCGGGCCTCGAGGCCAACGAGCAGGTCGCGCTGGGCTCCCAGACGGTGAGCCCGATCAACATGGCGAACGCCTACGCGACGATCGCCAACGACGGGGTCGCAGCGGAGCCCTTCATCATCGAGAAGGTCGTCGACCAGAACGGCGACGAGCGCTACAACCACAAGGTGCAGGACCACCGGGCGCTGCCCGAGGACATCACGTCCGACGTGTCCTATGCCTTGCAGCAGGTGGTCGCGACCGGCACCGCCTCGGGTTCGCTGAGCGGCTTCGCGTGGCCGGCCGCCGGCAAGACCGGCACGGCGACCAACGGTCGGGACGAGGTCTCCTCGGCCTGGTTCGCCGGCTTCACCAAGCAGTACTCCACCGCGGTCATGTACGTCCGCGGGGACGGCACCGAGCAGCTGGACGGGTGGCTGCTGCCGGACTTCTACGGCGGGGCGTACCCGGCCCAGACCTGGCGTGCCGTCATGGACCGGGTGATGGAGGGCGAGGAGCCGATCGAGTTCCCCGAGCCGGCGTACGTCGACGGCGAGGCGCCGTCCGACGGGCACGCGCCGTACACGCCGCCACCGCCGCCGCCGACCAAGACCAAGAAGACCGAGGAGCCGACGACCGAGCCCACCACCGAGGAGCCGACGACCGAGCCGACCACGGAGCCGCCGTCGTCCGAGCCGACCACCCCACCGCCGTCGTCCGAGCCGACTACGCCGCCCACGTCGGTGCCGACCACGGTGCCGACCACGCCGACCACGGCGCCGACCACCCGCGGCACCCAGCGGCCGAGCGGCCGGCGCCGCGCCGGCCGCCGCGCGCGGGGATGAACCACGTCCACCCGACCCGGGACGACCGGGTCGTGGCCGTCGTCAGCGAGGTCGTCGGCGGCCCGGTGGGCGACCATGCGCGGCGCCACCGGTGGTGGACGCCGACCAGGGTGCTGCTGCTGCTGACCGCGATCGTCTTCGTCGCCGGCCTGGTGCAGAAGGCGCCGTGCTCGCTGGCCGAGGGCAAGGACCAGCCGTGGGTCTACTCCCACATGTGCTACACGGACCTGCGACCGCTCTACGTGCCGCGCGGACTGGCCGAGCTGTCGTGGCCCTACAGCCACGACGAGGAGACCCGGGACCGCTACGAAGTGATGGAGTACCCGGTCGGCATCTCCTACTGGGCGTACGGCGCCGCGTGGCTCACCCAGGTCCTCGACGGCAGCCCCGACACCGGGGCCCGGTCGGACCAGCCGGTCGGAGACCTCTACGCCGACAAGGACGTCGACCGCGAGCTGACCATCTTCGTCCTGGTCAACGCGGTCGGCTTCGCCGCGATGGCTCTGCTCGCGGTCTGGCTGCTCTCGAAGGTCGATCCGGGACGCCCCTGGGACGCAGCGGCGTTCGCCCTCTCGCCGACCTTGGTCCTGACCGGGCTGATCAACTGGGACCTGATCGCGGTCGCCCTGGTCGCGGGTGCGCTCTGGGCCTGGGCCCGGGACAGACCGGTGCTGACCGGCGTGCTGATCGGGCTCGGCACCGCGGCGAAGCTCTATCCGCTGTTCCTCCTCGGCGGACTGCTGATCATCTGCATCCGGCAGCGGAGGTACGGCGCGTTCGCGCTCGCCACCGTCTGGGCGGCGGTCACCTGGGCGGTGGTCAACCTCCCCGCCTACCTCAGCGGACCCGACGAGTGGCAGGTGTTCTGGTCCTTCAACGCCGACCGCGGCGCCGACCTCGGATCGGTCTGGCTGATCGCCGACCAGATCCGCGACTCGGGGGTCCAGGTCTCCACGATCAACCACTGGTCGTGGATCCTCTTCGGCGCCTGGTGCGTCGGCGTGCTCGTCATCGGGCTGCTGGCCGGGCGACAGAAGACCGACCGGTGGTCGAGGAGGTCGCGAAGCGATCTCGGAGGTCGAGGAGGTCGCGCTAGCGACCGTCACGAGACCCGTCACGAGACCCCGCGGCTGGCCCAGCTCGGGTTCCTGATCGTCGTCGGGTTCCTGATGGTCAACAAGGTGTACTCGCCGCAGTACGTCCTGTGGCTGCTGCCGCTCGCGGTGCTGGCGCGCCCGCGGTGGCGCGACCAGATCGTGTGGCAGGCCTGCGAGGTCTTCTACTTCTGCTCGGTGTGGTGGTACCTCGGCGGCTACCTCCAGCCGGCCGGCGGCGGTGACGTCGGCTTCTACTGGGTCGGCATCGCGGTGCGGGTCGCCGGCGAGCTCTACCTGGTCGTGCTCATCGTGCGCGACCTGTTCCTGCCCCACCACGACCCTGCGGGGGACCGACCGTCAACCGTCGATGACCACCCGGTCGAACGTGGTGGCGGTGTAGCGGACCCGGACGTCGATCCGGTCGCCGACGGCCGGAACCTGAGCGCCGCTCGGTAGGAACAGCATCGACGCCTGCATGTGCGGCGGTTCGGCGAAGAGCCGCTGCTTGCCGTCGATGGAGTACGGCGACCGCACGAACCCGACCGCGTCCAGACCGCCCCGGGCGAGGGTGGCGGCACGGGCCTTGATCGAGGACTCACCGGTCGGTGCCTCGAGGCCGATGCCGTGGGCGGTGCCGCCGCTGACCACGAGGAGATGGCCGTTCTTCGGGGCGGTGCGGGCGCGGTAGCCGAAGATGTCGCCCCGCTCGACGGGATGCACGTCGAGCACCGTCGCCGTGACGTGGAGGGCGCCGCGGTCGCCGAGCCAGAGCTGGGTGCCGATGCGTGGGCGGACGGTGAAGTCGCCGTACTGCTGGCGCAGGGTCGCGAGCTCGCCGTCGGTGAGGTGGCTGACCCAGACCGCGTCGATGCCGCAGTCGGCCGCGATCGCGTCGGTGAGCAGCCGGTTGACCTCGCCGAGGTGGTTGCCCTGCGCGAGCGGCAGGTGGAGCGCGACGCCCTCGACCCGGCTGTCGGGGTGCCGGCGCAGCACCTCGCCGGCCTCCCACAGCTCGCGGCCGGACATGCCGTGGCGCTGCATGCTGGTCGTCCGCTCGAGCACGACGCGGGCGGTCGGGGCGAGCGTGAGCAGCTGCTCGAGGTCGACCAGCCGGCTGACGGTGTGGACCACCCGCTTCCGAAGAGAACGGTCGATCGCCGAGGAGATCAATTCCGGGAACGGTCGCCACGGGGTGAGGACGAGGATGTCGCCGTCCCAGCGGGTGGCGACGTCGGGGATCTCGTCGTACGTCCCGACCGCGAGGGTGGTCACGTCGTGCCCGTGGTCGCGCAGCCACTGCGCCTTCCGGGCCAGCCGGCCGAGCGTGAAGCCGTAGCCGTTGCCCTTGGCGACGGGGACGATGCCCGGGTGGGCGGCCGCGACGGACTCCAGATGGGCCCGCCAGCGCGGGCCGTCGACGGTGAGGGTGAGGCTCATCGGGGCCCTACCTGCGGGCCAGGTAGATCTGGAACGCCTTGTAGAGCACCCGATTGATGGGCAGGTCCCACTCTCCTGCGTACTCGACGGCCTCGCCGCCGGTGCCGACCTTGAACTGGATCAGTCCGACGTGCGGGTCGTCGGCGTCGAGGGTGTCGGTGATGCCGCGCAGGTCGTAGACGGTGGCGCCGGCCGCGAGGGCGTCGCGGATCATCGCCCACTGGATCGCGTTGGAGCCGCGCACGTCACGCTTCTCGGTGGAGGAGGCGCCGTAGGAGTACCAGGAGTGCTGGCCGACGCGGACGGCGAGGGTCGCCGCGACCAGGTCGCCCTGGTGGCGGGCCAGCCAGAGCTTGAGCTCACTGACGGGCTCGGCGGTCCCGTCAGGGTTGAGGGCGTCGTACATGACCTCGAAGTAGTGCAACGGCCGCGGCGTGAAGTGGTCGCGCTCGGCGGTGTGGACGTAGAGGTCGTGGAACGCCTTGAGGTCGCCCGCGATGTCACCGGGTGCCGACGTTGATACTTCGACGCCCTCCTTGTCGGCCTTCTTGATGTTGCGGCGCCACTGCTGGTTCATCCCCTTGAGCAGGGACTCCTCGGTGTGCGCGGCGCCTGACTCGGTGACGAGGGGGATCTGGTAGACGAACTGCGGCTGGCCGGCGGCGAACCCGCCCTCGGCCGACTGGTGGCGCCACCCGAGCTCGTGCAGCTGCGCGACGACCCGGGCCCCGGCGGCGGAGCGGTCGAGGGGCGGCACCTCGCCGAGCCGGCGTACGGCGGGGTCGGCGATGCCCTCCTTGATCTGGGCCGCGGACCAGCGGCGGGTGGCGACCGGCGGGCCGATGCGTACGGCGAACGCGCCCTCGCCCTTGAGGTGCCGCACCAGCGGGCCGAGCCAGTCGTCGAGCCGGTCAGCCGACCAGTCGAGGACCGGCCCCTCCGGCAGGTAGGCCAGGAACCGGCGGAGCCGCGGGAGCTTGCGGTAGAGCACCAGCGCCGCGCCGACCGTCGTACCACCGTCGTCGACCCACGCCAGGTGCTCGCTGCGCCACTCCGGCTTCACCTTCGCCCAGCCGGGCGTCTGGAGGAAGCTGGCTGTCGGGAGGGTGGCGAGATAGTCGCGGTGCTCGTCGGCTGAGATCACGCGGATGCTCGGCATGGGGGCAGGCTATCGGCCGTGCAGGTTCACCACGGTATGCAGGTGGACCTGCACTTCCCACGACGTACGACCTGTGGGAAGCGTCGGTTCGTCGGCATACCGTGGTGAACCTGCAACCACCAAGAGATAGGCAGTGGTGACCGTCTACACCGAGCGCCTCCAGCGCGCGATCGAGGAGCGGCCGCTGTTGCCGCAGGCGTGGCGCGCCTTCCCGCAGCCGGGGCAGCTCGGCGGTGCCGAATGAGTGTCCGCAGGCCGCTCTACGGCTGGCTGCTCGCAGACGCGATCTCGCTGGTCGGCACCCGGGTCTCGATGCTGGCCATCCCGTGGTTCGTGCTCACCACCACGGGCAGCCCCACCCGCACCGGGCTGGTCGCACTCGCGGAGATGCTGCCGCTGGTCGTGGTCAAGGTGCTCGGCGGTCCCGTCATCGACCGGATCGGCGCCCGCCGGGTCTCGATCAGCTGCGATGTCGCCAGCGTGGCCGCGGTCGGCTCGATCCCGCTCCTCCACCACGGCGGGCTCCTCAGCTTTCCGGTCCTGCTGGTTCTCGTCGCCGTCGCGGGCGGCCTGCGGGGACCCGGCGACGCCGCGAAGGGCGCGCTGCTCCCGCAGCTGGCGGCGACCGCCAACGTGCCGATGGAACGAGTCACCGGGCTGGCCAGCACCGTCGAGCGCAGCGCCACCCTGGTCGGTGCCGCTGCCGCAGGCGCACTGATCTCGATCGTGGGCGCGGCCGATGCGCTCGTCGTCGATGCCGCCAGCTTCGGCGTCTCCGCGATCGTGCTGACGTGGGCGACGGTGGCGCTCCGACCCGCGAAGGAAACCGATCGGGACGAGGCGCCGTACCTCGCTCAGCTGCGCGTCGGCTGGCAGTTCCTGCGCAGCGACCGGGTGCTGCTCGGCATCGCCGTCATGGTGGCGCTGGCCAACCTGCTCGACGCGGCCTGGTCGGCGGTGCTGATGCCCGTCTGGGCGCAGGAGTACGGCGCGGGGGCGGCCGGGCTCGGGCTCCTGTTCGCGGTCTTCGGCGGTGCGTCGGCGGTGGGCTCGATCTGTGCTGCCGCCTGGGCCGAGCGACTGCCGCGGTTCAAGATCTACCTGGTGGCGTACCTGATCACCGGCGCACCCCGGTTCGCAGTGCTCGCCTTCGACTCGCCGGTCTGGCTGGTCGGCCTGATGGTCGTCGCGACCGGATTCGCGTCCGGGTTCCTCAACCCGGTGCTCGGCGCGGTGATCTTCGAGCGCATTCCCGAGCACCTGGTCGGCCGCGTGTCGTCCCTGACCACGGCGATGTGCTGGGCACTGATGCCGTTCGGCGGCCTGCTCGGCGGGACGTTGGTGTCGGCGACCGGGCTGACGGTCGCGATGCTGGCGGTCGGCGCGGCGTACTTCCTGGTCACGATGCTGCCCGCAGCCGACCCGCGCTGGAGGGAGATCGACCGGCGTCCCCATCGCGTGCCCGCGCCCGCGCTGATCGAATAGTCAGCAACGGGTGGGTACTGACAGGACATGACCGCACCACAACCGCTCAGCTTCTGGATCAGCACCATGGACTCGCTGCTGCAGGACGAGTTCGCCCGCGCCGCCGAGGACGCCGACATCGACCGGGGTCAGTGGCAAGTCCTGACCCGACTCCGCCTGGGCGGGGTTGCCGACGACGTCCTCCGCGAGGGACTGGCCCCGTTCGTCGCCGAGGACGACACGGTGGACTCCGTCGTCGACCGCGTGGTCGGGGACGGATTGGTCGAGCACCGTGCGAACGAGTACCGGCTCACCAACCGCGGCCTGGAGTGGGTCGACCAGATCGAGCAGAAGACGTTCGGCGACATCCACGGGCGGGCGTTCGCAGGCGTGTCGGAGGACGAGAAGGATCGCCTGCTCTCGACCCTGGAGCAGGTGGCGACCAACCTGGGCTGGCAGCCGGCGTAACCGGGCTCTAGAGGCGCTCGCCTCAACCAGGCGAAGTCGGCCTTGTGCTCCTCGGCCCCGCCGGGGGTCTCGCAGACGACGGGAGCGCCGGCGTCGCGGACGACGGCGGCCAACAGGTCGGGGTCGATCCGGCCGGCACCGAAGTTGGCGTGCCGGTCGGCGCCGGAGTCGAAGTCGTCGCGGCTGTCGTTGCAGTGGACCAGGTCGATCCGGCCGGTGATCTTGCGGACGTCGTCGACGACGGTCTCGAGCGGGTTGCCGCCGGCGTGGGCGTGGCAGGTGTCGAGGCAGAAGCCCACCATGTCGGCGCCCTCGGCGGCCGCGATCGCGTCCCAGACGCCCGCGATCCGCTCGAGGTAGCGGGTCATCGCGTTGGTGCCGCCCGCGGTGTTCTCGATGAGCAGCGGGATCTTGAGGTCGGTTACCTCGACCGCCTTGCGCCAGTTGTCGAAGCCCAAGGCCTGGTCGTCGTCGTCCTGCACGTGCCCGCCGTGGACGATCAGGCCCTTCGCGCCGATCTCGGCGGCGGCGTCCACGTGCTGCTGGAGCAGCTTGCGGCTCGGGATCCGCTGCCGGTTGTTCGTTGTCGCGACGTTGATCAGGTAGGGGGCGTGGACGTAGAGGTCGACGCCGGCCGCCGCGGCGTCGGCCCGCAGCTTGGCCGGACCGCCCTCGTAGGCGAGCACCGGGCCCTTGTAGGACTGGGGGTTGCCGAGGAAGAACTGCACGAGCGGTGCGTTGCGTGCCTCGGCCTCGCTGATCGGGTCGGTCTGCTCGACGTGGGCACCGATCCTGATGGCACTGGTCTCGGTCATGACTCCACCCTAGGAGCCGCCACCGACGTCACCGCCGCGGGATGGCCGATTGCTCGATCGTCGGGCCGCGGCCGGGATTCCCCTCGTTCGCCGGAACGGCTCTCGCGATTTGCGCCCACGGGAGCGGCTCCACCCCTAACCTCCCGTCCATGACACCGCTGCAGGTCGAGGCCGCCGGCCAGACCTTCACCTTCGACGGCTCGCGCCCCGTCACGATCGGGCGCGACCCCTCCTCCGACATTCCGCTGACCGGCGGCACCGTCTCCCGCCAGCACGCGGAGATCCGGCCGGACGGCAGCAACTGGACCCTGGTCGACGTCGGCAGCTCGTCCGGCACCTTCAGCGGTGGCACCCGGGTCACCGAGCTCCGCCTCTCCGGCCACGGCACCGTGCACATCGGCGGCGCCGAGGGCGACGCGCTGACGTTCACGGTGGTCGGGGCCCGACCCGCCATGTCCGCGGACGACGTCGTGCTGCCGGAGCCGGGTCTCGCGCAGACCGTGCTCCCCGGCGGCGCCGTCCCCGGGTCCTTCGTGCCCGGCCCGGCGCTCCTGGTCCGGACCGGTGGCCAGAGCCTGCGGTTCGTGCCGGGCACCACGGTCCGGATCGGTCGCGACCCGGCCAACGAGGTCGTCGTGGACGACGCGTCGGTCTCCCGCCTGCACGCCATCGTGGAGAGCCGGCCGGACGGCTGGTGGTACGTCGACCGGTCGACCGCCGGCACCTTCGCCGGCGAGGACCGGGTGTCGGCGCGAAAGGTCACCGGCCCGGTCACGCTGATGCTCGGCCACCCGACCGCCGGGATCGAGGTCGAGGTCGTCCCGGTCGTCGCGGCCCAGCAGGCCCAGAAGGCGATCGCGGGGAAGAAGCGGAAGCGCACTGCCCTGCTCGTGGGCGGGATCGCTGCCGCCCTGCTGCTGGTGGGAGGCGGCATCACCGCGGTCGCCCTCCTCGGTGACGACGACGAACCGGGTGGCGGGCGCCGGGCCGACGACCGTCGAGGGACTCACCCACGACGAGCTCGACCACGCCAAGGCCGCCACCGTGTTCCTGATCGCTGTCATCGACGGCGAGCCGCAGTGGACGGGTTCGGGCTCGGTGATCAGCAAGGACGGCTACATCCTCACCAACGCCCACGTGGCCGACCCGGGCGCGCCCGGGTTCGAGCCCGCCGGTGGGCAGAGCCCCGACTTCCTGATCGTGGGCGTGCCGCCGGCAGGCGACCCCGACGCACCGGTGGAGCTCCGGTTCCGCGCGGCGCCGGTGGCGACCGACGGTCCGCTCGACCTTTCGGTCATCAAGATCGACGGCGACCAGGACGGCAACCCGGTCGACGGGGACCTCGGCCTGCCCGACCCGCTGCAGATCGGCGAGAGCGAGTCGGTGAGCACCGGTGACGAGCTGGTCGCGCTCGGGTTCCCGGGCCTGGCGTCGGTCGACCTGGCCGACCCGTTCGCCCGACCGGTCACCGTGACCGAGGGTGTCGCGTCGACGATCAAGGCCGTGCCGCCGTTCGGCGACGACGCCTGGATCGAGAGCGACCTCCGGCTGGGCTCGGGGAACTCCGGCGGTCCGACCATCAACGACGACGGCGAGATCATCGGGATCAACACCGAGGTCCGCACTCGCGAGACGCAGGGCGAGGACGGGCAGGGTGGCGTCTTCACGAGCGGCTCCGCCCTGATGCGGCCCTCGAAGTGGACCGCGCCGCTGGTCCAAGCGGCCGAGGCCGGCACGCCGTACACCTCGGAGTGGCTGGACGAGGTCGGCGCCGCCGAGCCGCCCCCCGAGATGGGCGCCGACGCGACCGTGGCCGCCGGCGGGTGGTCGCTCGACGGAGAGGCCGGTTGCACCACGCCGTCGACGATCGACCAGCCGCAGATCCTGGCCGGCGCGACCTTCCCCGGCACGGTCTTCGCCGAGTTCGCTGCCACGGGTGTCCCGGACGGCACGCGCGATCAACCTGACGATCCTCACTCTCGACGGGTCGACCCAGCTCGGCTCGACGCCCGGCACCTGGCAGTGGGGGGCGGACCAGTCCTGCGTCGCCGTTCCCCGTCGATCTCGCCGAGTCGATCCAGGGCGTGATCGCCGTGCTCACCGTCGACGGGGTCGAGGTTGCGGACCCGGTCATGTTCCAGTGAGCCGGTGAACGACGATT
Organism: uncultured Actinomycetota bacterium; assembly: GCA_963766035.1. GTDB lineage: Bacteria > Actinomycetota > Actinomycetes > Propionibacteriales > Nocardioidaceae > Nocardioides. The sequence goes on from CAVXYP010000002.1 coordinate 322,399, forward strand.
CGGCGCACGCCGTACGTCGTTGTTAGCCTGTCCCGTCGCGCTGCTCCCATAGGGGGAGCACGTGCGAATGCAGAGCCCTCCTGCCACGGAGAGTCCGTGGCCGCCTAGTCCAGAGGAGGTGGAGACCGCTTTGCGTGCATACGAAGTCATGGTCATCCTCGACCCCAGTCTCGACGAGCGCACGGTCGAGCCGTCGCTCGACAAGTACCTCAACGTCGTCCGCAAGGACGGCGGCTCTGTCGACAAGGTCGACATCTGGGGGCGTCGTCGGCTGGCCTACGAGATCGACAAGAACGCCGAGGGCATCTACGCCGTCATCAACCTGACGGCCACGCCTGCCACGGTCGCCGAGTTCGACCGCCAGCTCGGTCTCAATGAGGCCATCCTGCGCACGAAGGTGCTGCGTCCGACCCTGTGATCCGGCGCGGCGCTGTGGATGAGGCCTACCGGATGTCGGCAGGTCACGACACGATGAGCGCCGACGCACGTCGTTACTCACAGATCACGAACGCTAGCCCCCAACAATCGAGGGAGACCTGAAATGGCAGGCGAGACCGTCATCACCGTCGTCGGCAACCTGGTCGACGACCCGGAGCTGCGCTTCACCCCGTCGGGTGCGGCCGTGGCGAACTTCCGGATCGCGTCGACGCCGCGCACCTTCGACAAGCAGTCGAACGAGTGGAAGGACGGCGACGCGCTGTTCCTCTCCTGCTCGGTCTGGCGGCAGGCCGCTGAGAACGTCGCGGAGTCCCTCCAGAAGGGGATGCGCGTCGTCGTCCAGGGGCGACTGAAGTCGCGGCAGTACGAAACGCGCGAGGGTGAGAAGCGCACCGTGTTCGAGATCGAGGTCGAGGAAGTCGGCCCGTCCCTCAAGTACGCGACGGCCAAGGTCACCCGTGCCGCCCGGTCCGCCGGCGGCGGCGGTTACAGCAACCAGGGCGGTGGCGGCGGTTACAGCAACCAGGGCGGCGCACCTGCCGCTGACCCGTGGGCCTCGTCCGGCCCGGCCGAGAGCCCGCAGGGCGGCGGCCAGGGTGGCGGCGCTCCGGCTGGCGACCCGTGGGGTGCCCCGGGCGTCGGCGGCAGCGACGAACCGCCTTTCTGACCGCCCCGGCACCGAGCTTGCTCGGGGCCGGACCGGGCGGGCAGATCGAGTAGCCGCACGGCTGAGGCACGAAGCCGTGACCCGCGTATCGAGATCAGAACATCCAGTTCGAGCAACATCACACCAACCATTCCGCTCCCGTTCGACTGACGGGGGCGGGCTCTGAGGAGGAGCTCCACAATGGCTAAGCCAGTCATCCGCAAGCCGAAGAAGAAGGTTTGCCAGTTCTGCAAGGAGAAGGCGACCGGTGTCGACTACAAGGACACCACGCTGCTCCGCAAGTTCATCTCCGACCGCGGCAAGATCCGCGCGCGGCGTGTGACCGGCAACTGCGTCCAGCACCAGCGGGACGTGGCGATCGCCGTGAAGAACGCCCGCGAGGTTGCACTGCTGCCCTACACCGCCGCCGGCCGCTGATCCGCCGGAAGGAGAGACGCTGACATGAAGATCATCCTGACCCAGGAGGTCGAGGGCCTCGGCTCCGCCGGTGACGTGGTGGAGGTCAAGAACGGCTACGGCCGCAACTACCTGCTCCCGCAGGGCGTCGCGATCCGCTGGAGCCGTGGCGCCCAGAGCCAGGCCGACGCGATCAAGACGGCGCGGTCCGCTCGCGCGGTCCGCGACGAGACGCACGCCGCCGAGATCAAGGCCAAGCTCGAGAAGGGCCCGGTCGACGTGAAGGTCAAGGCCGGCCAGGGCGGTCGCCTGTTCGGCGCCGTCACTGTCGGCGACGTCGCCGCGGCCCTCGGCGAGGTCACCGGCGAGGCGATCGACAAGCGCACGATCATCCTCGGCAACCCGATCAAGACCCTCGGTGCCCACCAGGTCTCGATCAAGCTGCACGACGAGGTCTCCGCGGCGGTCGCGCTCAACGTGATCCCCGCCTGACCGTTCCACGAGTCATCCGCGAGCGGCCGGTCCCCTACGGGGCCGGCCGTTCGTCGTTCCTGGTCGCGCGACCCCTCTGCAGGTTCACCACGGGATGCAGCCGAACCGACACTTCCCGTGCGTCGTACGCCGTGGGGAGTGACTACTCGGCTGCATCCCGTGGTGAACCTGCATCCTCGGGACCGGCCCCGTCCTCGGGCCCGACACCGTCCGGGTCCTCGGCGACCTCCGCCGGCGCGCCTGCCCACGCCCGCCCGGCGTAGACCAGGCAGAGCACGAACAGGCCGATCTGGGACAGCCCGGTGACCAGCTCGGCCGGGCCTCGCAGGCCTTCGACGCCGCCGCCGATCACCACGACCGGGGCGGCGACGGACACGCCGAAGCCGATGGCGGTCCACTGGAGCCAGGCGGAGGCGGCGACCTCCTTGGCCGCGCGAGCGCCGGCGACGAGGGCGTGGCAGAGGATCCCGCAGAACCCCAGGGCTGGTACGTCGACCGCCCAGCCGAGCGCCGGGTCGGCGTCCTCGAACCACTCGTGGACCGAGGGCACCATCAGGGCGGCGGACGCCAGGAAAGCGAGCACGCCGGCCACCCACAGCACCCCGCTGAGCGGGAGGTCGACCCGGTCGACGAGGACCTTGAGGCCGAGCAGCACGAGCGCCCAACCGGCCGGATCGGCGAGCAGGTCGTAGTCGCCGGCCTTCGCGTAGATGGCGACGATCACCAGGCCGAGCGCGACCGCGTGCAGGGGCTTCATCGGGCGGCGCCGGTCACCAGCCAGCGGTCGCCGGCAGCCCGGCGGGTGAGGGTCAGGAACCGGCCGCCCATGAACACCAGGCCGAAGACGCCCCACAGCCACGGCAGGCCACCACCCACCCAGTCGTCGGTGACCACCGCAGCACCCAGCACGAGCGGAGCGTAGCCGCCGAGCACCGCCAGTCCGGCCCAGGCCAGGTAGGTCCCGTCGCCGGCCCCGATCAACACCCCGTCCAGCACGAACACCACCCCGGCCACCGGCTGGGCCACCGCGGCGACGACAAGCACCGGCACCAGCGCCCGCCGTACGGCGTCGTCGGTCGTGAACAGCACGCCCAGCACCGGGCTCGCCGCTGCCAGCCCGACGCCGGTGACGACCCCGCTGACGACGCCCCACCCGACCATCCGCCGGGTGATCGCGCGCGCGGCCACGACGTCACCGGACCCGAGGTGGCGCCCGGTGATCGCCTGGGCCGCGATCGCGATCGCGTCGAGCACGAAGGCGAGGAAGCCCCACAGCGTCATCGCCAGCTGGTGGGTCGCGATCGGCACCGCCTCGTCGGTCGTGGCCTGCGCGGACAGCACGACGGCGTACGTCGTGACCAGCAGCGAGGCGCGGAGGGTGAGCGTCCGCACCAACAGTGGTACGCCGGCGCGGGCCGCCGTCCGGATCCCGGGGGCGTCGGGGCGGAGCGAGGCGCCCTCCCGTCGCGCGGCCCGGACGACCACGAGCACGAGGGCCGCGGCGCAGCCGACCTGCGCGAGGACCGAGCCGAGGGCGGAGCCGGCGATGCCGAGGGCGGGCAGCGGCCCGACGCCGTAGACGAGCAGCACGTTGAGCATCAGGTTGACGGCGTTGCCGACGACGGCGACGACCAGCGGGGTCCGGGTGTCCTGGAGGCCGCGCAGCACCCCGGTCGCGGCGAGCATGAGGAGGAGGGGCGTCACGCCGAGCAGCGCGACCCGGAGGTAGGTCTCGGCCTCGTCGGCGACGGCCGCTCCGGGCCCGAGCGCGGCCACCATCGGGCCGGTCAGCAGGATCCCTGCGACCGTCGTCGGCACCCCGATCACGACCGCCAGCCAGAGGCCGTCGATCCCCTGGGCCAGCGCCGCGCCGCGCCGGCCGGCACCGAGCTGCCGGGCGACCCCGGCCGTGGTCCCGTAGGCCAGGAAGATGCACAGGCCGACCAGCGTCTGCAGCACGGTGCCCGCGATCCCGAGCCCGGCCAGCTCACGGGTGCCGAGGTGGCCGACCACCGCGGCGTCGCCGAGCAGGAAGAGCGGTTCGGCCACCAACGCCAAGAAGGCGGGTACGGCGAGGCGCCCGATCTCCCTGTCGTCAGCCGTCAGTCTCAGCCGACCCACGGCCGGCCCCTTGACTGTGGAAATCGACCGGTGATAACGAACCGGCGTCTTTCCGTCCGGCTACGGCCAGATGTCCGCCAGGTGAACGGGATTTCCGGTGGGATTTTCCTGATCCACAGGCGGGGAATCGCATCGTCGCAGGTCAGGGTGGGGGTCGTTGCGCCAAGTGGCACCAATTCCACAGTTTCCTCCCCAACCCCTGCACACCGTTGTTGCGTGTCGTCCACCCCCCGGCGGTGGTTATCCCCAGGCTCCGGCCAGGCCTGTGGGAAGCGGGCTTTCCACGGGCCTCTCCAGTGCGTAGGTTCGCGGGTCGAGTCTCTCGCACGGCTCGACGGGTGACACCGGCGGTCGGGTCGGCACGTCGCGTCGGCAGTTGTGTCGGCAGTTGTGTCGGGGGTCGGCGCCAGCGTGTCCGAACAAGGGCACAACCGAAGGTTTGTTCGACACATGAGGGGGAGCCGCGTGAGTCTCGCAGAGGTGCCGCCGCCGGACGACGAGTGGGGCGACGGCCCCGCGGCGTACTCACCGGGCGACGCACCCTCCTCCTACCCTGGGGGCGGCCGCACGCCGCCGCAGGACATGGCGGCCGAGCAGTCCGTGCTCGGCGCGATGCTGATCTCCAAGGACGCGATCGCCGACGTGCTCGAGGCGGTCCGAGGGCAGGACTACTACCGGCCGGCGCACGAGTCGATCCACGACGCGATCATCGACCTCTACGGCCGGGGCGAGCCCGCCGACATGGTGACCGTGGCCGACGAGCTGGGGCGACGGGGCGAGCTGGCACGGATCGGTGGTGCGCCCTACCTGCACACGCTGGCCGCCAACGTCCCGATCGCCGCCAACGCCGGCTTCTACGCCGAGATCGTCCGCGAGAAGGCGATCCTGCGCCGCCTGGTCGAGGCCGGCACCAAGATCGTCCAGATCGGCTACGCCGGCGAGGGCGAGGTCGACCACATCGTCGACGCCGCGCAGGCCGAGGTCTACGGCGTCACCGAGCGCCGCAAGGCCGAGGACTACGCGCCGCTCAGCGACATCATGGACGCCGTCCTCGACGAGATCGAGGCGATCGAGAACCGCGAGGCCGGCATCTACGGCGTCCCCACCGGCTTCGCCGACCTCGACGACCTGACCAACGGCCTCCACGCCGGCCAGATGATCGTCGTCGCGGCGAGGCCCGCGATGGGGAAGGCGCTCGCGCTCGACACCCCACTCCCCACCCCGACGGGCTGGACGACGATGGGCGAGGTCCGGGTCGGCCACCAGCTCTACGACGCTCAGGGTCGCCCCACGACCGTCGTCGCCGCGACCGACGTGATGACCGACCGCCCGTGCTACGAGGTCGTCTTCTCGGACGGGTCGACGATCGTCGCCGACGCCGAGCACCAATGGCTCACGACGCCGGTCGCAGAGCTCTCTACGGGTATCCGCACGACCAAGCAGCTCGCGGCAACGCTCGGTGACGCGCACACGATCGCGATGCCCGACGGCTCCGATGTGAAGATCGAGGCAGTGCGGCCAGTCCAGTCAGTGCCGGTCCGCTGCATCCAGGTCGACAACGACGATCACCTCTACCTCGCCGGTCGATCGATGATCCCGACCCACAACTCGACGTTCGCTCTCGACCTGTGCCGGGCGGCGTCGATCGGCAACAACCTCACCAGCGCGTTCTTCAGCCTGGAGATGACGAAGTCTGAGATCACGATGCGGCTGCTCTCGGCCGAGGGGCGGATCCCGCTCAACCACATCCGCAACGGCAAGATGTCGAAGGACGAGTGGGACCGGCTGGCCCGCCACGTGGCGAAGGTGTCGTCGGCGCCGATGTTCATCGACGACAGCCCCAACATGACGATGATGGAGATCCGGGCCAAGGCGCGCCGGCTCAAGCAGCGCCACGACCTCAAGCTCGTCGTCATCGACTACCTCCAGCTGATGACGTCCGGCAAGAAGGTCGAGTCCCGCCAGCTCGAGGTCTCGGAGTTCTCGCGTCAGATCAAGCTGCTCGCCAAGGAGCTCGAGGTCCCGATCATCGCGCTCTCGCAGCTCAACCGTGGTCCCGAGCAGCGCGCCGACAAGCGCCCGATGATGAGCGACCTCCGCGAGTCCGGTTGCCTGACCGCGGATACCAGGGTGATGCGGGCCGACACCAACGCCGAGATCACCCTCGGCGAGCTGATCGAGTCGGACGCCAAGGACATCCCCGTGTGGGCGTTGGACGACCGGCTCAAGCTGGTGCCGCGCACCCTGACCAACGCCTTCTCGAGCGGCACGAAGCCGGTGTTCGAGGTCACCCTGGCCTCGGGTCGACGGGTGAAGGCGACCGCCAACCATCCGTTCCTGACCTACGACGGATGGATGCCACTCGGTGAGCTGTCAGTCGGCAGTCGGGTCGGCGCCGTGCGCCACGTGCCGCCGCCGCTCGAGATCACGCCTCGCGACGAGGACGAGATCGTGCTACTCGCCCACATGCTCGGTGACGGCTCATTCGTAAAGAACCAGCCGATCCGCTACGCCAGCATCGACGAGGCGAATCTCGCCGCCGTGGGCGACGCCGCCAGGCGTCGGTTCGGCATCACCCCGAAGCGAGACGACTACGCGGTCGCGCGGGTGACCACGCTTCGGCTCCCCGCGCCGTTCCACCTCACCACGGACGGCGCAATCCGATCGCGGCCTGGCTCGACGAGGACGATCTGTTCGGCCTGCGCAGCCACGAGAAGTTCGTGCCTCCGTGGGTGTTCTCACTGCCGAAGGAGCAGGTCGGACTGTTCCTCCGGCACATCTGGGCGACGGACGGCTGCGTTCACATCGACAAGTTGCAAGGACTCGGTCGCATCTACTACGCGTCGACCAGTCGGCGGCTGGTCGATGACATCGCCCGACTTCTCGGGCGTTACAACGTCTTCACCCGCATCAAGCGGGCTCGCAAGGCCGGCTACCGGGACAGCTGGCACCTCCACATCTACGGCGTCGAGAACCAGCTCCGGTTCATCGACGAGATCGGCGTCCATGGCACCCGCGGCGAAACGGCACGCCTCTTGGGTGACCGGCTCCGCGACGTCGTTCCCAACACGAATCTCGACACCATTCCGGTCGACGTCTGGCAGCAGGTCAAGGGCGTGCTCGCGGAGAACGGCATGACGCACCGCGAGTTTGCTGAAGCCATGGGCACTCAGTTCTGCGGCTCTTCGATGTGGAAGCGCGCCCCGAGCCGCCAGCGGATGGCGAAGGTCGCGGAGGTGCTCGACGCCGCCGAGCTCGATGTCTTGGCGACCAACGACGTCTTCTGGGACGCGATCACGAGTGTTGAGCCACTGGGTGAGCAGCCGGTCTACGACGCGACGGTGCTCGGGGTGCACAACTTCGTCGCCGAGGGCATCCCTCTCCACAATAGTATTGAGCAGGACAGCGACATGGTGATCCTGCTCCACCGGGACGACGTCTACGAGAAGGAGTCGACCCGTCCGGGCGAGGCCGACCTGATCGTCGCCAAGCACCGCAACGGCGCCACCCGCGACATCGTGGTCGCCTTCCAGGGCCACTACTCCCGCTTCGTCGACATGGCCCACTGAGCCGGTTGCCGGGCGGCTAGTGCAGCATGCCGAGCACCTCTCGCACGTCGACCATGGTGCGCGCGTCCTCCGGGCTCATCGCGGCCAGCGGTGTCATGGAGAGCCGCTCGAACACGTGCGCCATGGCGCCGAAGAGCTCCGGTCCGAGGCCTGCCGTCGCTTGGGTGGCGGCGATGCTCTCCATCTCGTCGACGTAACGAGCGGACTTGCTCACGGCCAGAGCCAGCATCGGAGCCAGATCCTCCGCCACGTCCGGGTACGACGCAGCAAGGTCCTCGATCACGGGCTCGAGCACGTGGTGGTACTGGGCCGTTCCGAGCGCCTGCAACCACAGGGCCGTCGTGCCCTTGTAGACAGCGGCCGTGCACATCTTGATCGCGGACGCGGTCCCGGGTGTCGAACCCACCACCTGGGTGGACAGGCCGGGCGCGGAAAGGTCGGCAACCTCCGCTGCGCGAGCACCTGAGAGATAGACACGGGTGGGTGTCGACGAGGTCGACGAAGGCGGGCCACCGCTGATCGCACCGTCGACGAAGTCCCAGCCTGCCGTGCTGCATCGGCTGGCCAGCTGGTTGCAGCGGTCCGGTGAGATGGCGTTGAGATCGACGAACAGTCCGCTGTCTCCTCCGACCGCGAGGACCGCGTCGAGAACGTCGGCCGCGGCGCCCGGGGGACAGACACTGACGACCAGGTCGCTCTCAGCGACGACCAGGGCCAGCTCCGGGAGAAGCTCGAGCCCGTGGGCAAGTCGCCGAGACCGGTCGGAGCGACCACTCACAGTCGTCACCACCCGGGCACCGCCCGCCCGCCATGCCCGCCCCAGGGCCGATCCCATGGCGCCAGGTGAAGCTATTCCAACCGTCGGGATGCCCGCGGGCCGCCGTTCGTTCTCGCTCACGAGCACCGAACATAGGCGATCGGTGGGCAGCGTGAACTGACCAGGCCCACTGCCCATTCCCATCCACGCCAGGCGCGAGTACCCTCTAACCCTGAACGCGTATCACGAAACCAGGGTGCACGATGCGCAACAAAGACGTCGCGACGGTACGCCGCCTGCTGAGCCACGCGCGCTACGAGGTCCTCCCCACGGCCACGATCGAGACCAAGGTGCTCGCGTCGGTGCCCACCGAGGTGCCGGTCACCATCACGGCCTCGCCGTCGATGGGCCTGGAGCGCACGGTCGAGCTGGCCGAGCGGCTCACCGCGGAGGGCTACGACGTGGTGCCGCACCTGGCGGCGCGGATGGTCAGCGGCCGGGCCGAGCTGAGCGAGCTGGTGGCGCGGCTGACGGCGGCCGGCGTGACCAACGCGTTCGTCCCGGGCGGCGATGCGCAGACCGTCGGCGACTACGCCGACGCGCTGGCCCTGCTCGAGGACCTCACCGCGATGGGGAGCCCGTTCAAGGACGTGGGCGTCCCCGGCTACCCCGAGAGCCACCCCACCATCCACGACGACCTCACGATCCAGTCGATGTGGGACAAGCGCAAGCATGCGACGTACGTCGTCAGCAACCTCACCTTCGACCCGCGGGTCATCAAGGACTGGGTGCACCGGATGCGGCTGCGGGGGATCACGCTGCCGCTGCTGCTCGGGCTCCCCGGGCCCGTCGACCGCACCAAGCTGCTGGGCATGGCCACCAAGATCGGCGTCGGCGACTCGACCCGGTTCCTCAGCAAGCAGAAGGGGCTGATGACCAGGCTGGTCGCGCCGGGTGGGTTCACCGGCGAGAGCTTCCTGACCGGGTGCGCACCCACCGTCGGCGAGCCCGAGGCCAAGGTGGACGGGCTGCACGTCTACACGTTCAACCAGGTCGCCGAGACCGAGGCCTGGCGCCAGGACTGGCTGCGCCGGCTCGGCAGCGAGTGAGAGGTCAGCCGACGAGCTCGGCGAGGGCGCGCTCGAGACCTTCGTGGCCGGTCTCGACCACGGTGAGCGGCAGCCCGATCGACGCGGCCGCCTCGTCGGCCAGCCGGCGCAGCTCAGGATCGGGCTGCTGGGCCAGCCAGACGACGCGGGTGTAGGCGCCGAAGTAGTCGTCGCGCAGCTCCGGGTGGCGATCGAGGCCGAGCTCGCGCACGACCGTCCGCGCGAACGACCGCACCAGGAAGTCGGTGAGCAGGTAGGTGCCGGGCTGCTCCTCGAAGAACCGGGCCAGCCGGTCGGGGCCGGCGAACACGTCGTAGCAGTGCAGGCCCGGCAGCCGGTCCAGGCCGAGGTCGCGGCACACCCCGTCGAGGGCGCCGTAGGTGCCGCAGTCGGCGTAGCCGACCACGACCCGGTGGCCGGCGATCTGGAGGCTGGTGGCCAGGGCCCGGACCTCGTCTGCGATCAGGTGCGGTTGGTTGTGCAGCAGCGGCGGCAGCGGATGCACGACCACCGGCCAGCCGTGCTGGGCGACCAGCTCGGCAGCCGGCTGGGACAGCGCGCCGCAGGCGATCAGCGCGACCTGCTCAGAACGCGAGTTGCTCGACGAACCGGTCGTTGAAGTCGGTGCGGTCAGAGAGCTCGACATATCTCACCTCCTCCAGCAGTGCGGTGGCGCCGGCGCGCTCGCGCAGCGACAGCAGAGCCATCTTGGCGCCTTCACCGGCGACGTTGCCAGCGGACACGATGCGCAACACCGGCAGCTGGGGCACCAGGCCGATCCTGACGGCGGCGGCGGGCGAGAGGTAGGAGCCGAACGACCCCGCCAGCAACACCTGCTGCACGTCGTCGTGGCCCAACCCGAGCTCCTCGAGCAGCAGCGACCAGCCGGTGGAGATCGCGGCCTTGGCGAACTGGAGCTCGCGGACGTCGCGCTGCGACAGGTACACGGTCTCCGACGGGTCGGTGTCCGGGTGCGGCGCGTGCAGCACGAACACCCGCTCCTCGCCGATCCGGGTCAGCCGGCCCGCGAGCGCCGGGACCAGCTCCGCGGCCACGTGGTCGGGCACGAACCGCCCCGAGGAGTCGAGCAGGCCGAGGCGGACCAGCTCGGCGACCGCGTCCACCAGCCCCGACCCACACAGCCCGCGCGGCTCGACGTCGCCGATCACCCCGAGCTGCACGTCCTCGCCCAGTCGATCGCCCAGGCGCACGACCTCGATCGCCCCGTCGGCCGCCCGCATCCCGCACCGGATCGCGCCGCCCTCGAACGCCGGCCCGGCGGGTGCGGCGGTCGCGAGCACGGTGTCGCCGTCGGAGAGGACGATCTCGCAGTTGGTGCCGACGTCGATGAACAGCCGGGTGCGCTTGTCGCGGTCCATGCCGGTGGCCAGCATCCCGGCGACGATGTCGCCGCCGACGTAGGCCCCGAGGGCAGGGAAGATGGCGGCCGTCGCGCGCGGATGCACGGCGATCCCGAGCTCGGCAGCAAGGACGGTCGGCGGGGTCCGCGTCGCCATCACGAAAGGCGCCACCCCGAGCGGCTCCGGGTCGATGCCCAGGACCAGCGCGACCATCGTGGCGTTGCCGGCCACGGCCACCTCGTAGACGTGCGCCGGGTCGACCTCGGCCTCGCGGCACACCTGCTCGGTGAGCTCGTGGAGGGTCGCCGCGGCCGCCGCCTGGAGCCGGCCGAGGGTGTCGGGGTCGAGCATGGTGGCGCTGATCCGGGTGATCACGTCGCCGCCGTACGGCTGCTGCTTGTTGAGCATCGACGCGACCGCGACCGGGGTGCCGGTCTCTACGTCGAGGAGGGTGGCCACCACGGTCGTGGTGCCGAGGTCGTAGGCGACGGCGTACCGGACCGCCGACGTGTCGCCCGGCTCCACGTCGATCAGCGCCTCGTCGACGACGACCGCCGTCACCTTGAAGTCCGCCTGGCGCAGCACCACCGGCAGCCGGCGCAGCACCGCGAGGTCGGCGGTGAGCTCGAGGTCGTCGATCGCGTCGAGCAGCCGCTCGAGGTCGGTGCGCTGGTCGGAGAGGGTGGGCTCCTCGAGCTCGACGTAGCGCTTCTGGATGGCCGGCCGCAGGATCACCTGCCGGCCGACGCCCACGGTGGCGGCCTTCGGCCGCGTGCTCAGCGGGGGTACGTCGACGGCGAGGTCGACGGTCGCCTGGGCCAGGCACGCCAGCCGCCAACCCGCCTCGAGCTGCGCGGGCGTGAAGGTGCGCTCGTCGTGGCGGCTGACCGGACCCGCCGGCGAGACCCGCACCTTGCACTTGTGGCAGGTGCCGTGGCCGCCGCAGGTGGAGTCGATCGCGATGCCGTTCCAGGACGCCGAGTCGAAGACGGTGACCCCGGGCGGCACCCGCACCGTGCGGGCGGTCGGCGGCCCGTCCTTCGCCTCGACGGTGAAGCTCAGGTCGACCCGTCCGGTCCCGTCGTGGGCCTGCGCCCCGCTGCCGGACGGCGCGAGCAGACCCTCGCGCGCGAGGTCGGGAAGGTCAGACGTCACGCCTGCTGCTTGGCCCGGTGGGCGGCGATCCATGCCGACCCCCACTCGTCGTTGCCGAGCAGCAGGTCGGCGGCGCGTACCGACTCGACGATCTGAGGCGTGCGCGCGTCCATGATCGCGCTGGTCAGGCCGGCGGTCATCGCCATCGGCAGGAACGTCGCCCCCAGCCCGTGACGCGACGGCATGCCGAACGAGACGTTGGACGCGCCGCAGGTCATGTTGAGGTCGTGCTCGTCCCGGATCCGGCGCATGGTCTCCAGGGTGGCCACGCAGTTGGTGGTGTCGGCGCCGATCGGCATCGCCAGCGGGTCGATCACGATGTCCTCCATCGCGATGCCGTACTCCGTCGTCGCGACGTGCACGATCTTCTTGACCAGCTCGAGCCGCTTCTCCGGCTCCATCGGGATCTCGTCCTCGTCGTTGGGCAGCGCGATCACCGCGGCGTCGTACTTCTTGACCAGCGGCAGGATCTGCTCCATCCGCTCGTCCTCGGCGGTGATCGAGTTGACCAGCGCGCGTCCCTGGTAGACCGCGAGCCCGGCCTCGAGGGCCTCGACGACCGAGGAGTCGATGCAGATCGGCAGGTCGGTGAGCCCCTGGATCATGGTGATGGCCTTGGCCAGCAGCTCGGCCTCGTCGACCAGCGGCACACCCATGTTGACGTCGAGCACGTCGGCGCCGCCCGCGACCTGGGCGTGCACGTCGCGCTCGATCGCCGACAGGTCGCCGGCCTTGAGCTGGTCCTGGAAGACCCGCCGGCCGGTGGGGTTGATCCGTTCGCCGATGACGCAGAACGGCTGGTCCCGCCCGAGGGTGACCTCGCGGGTGGCCGACCGGATGACGGTGTGCCTCATGCGGGCACCTTGGCCCGGCGCTCGTTGAGGAGGGACTTGGCCCGCTTGACGCACTGGGACGCGTCGGCCGCGTAGCCGTCGGCGCCGACCGCGTCGGCGTACTCCTGGGTGACCGGGGCCCCGCCGACCATCACGATCACCGAGTCGCGGAGGCCGGCCTTCTGGAGTGCGTTCATGTTGGCCTTGAACATCGGCATCGTGGTGGTGAGGAACGCCGAGAAGCCGACGATGTCCGGCTGGTGCTCGTTGATCGCCTCGACGAACTTCTCCGGCGCCACCTGGACGCCGAGGTCGATCACCTCGAACCCGGCCCCCTCGAGCATGATGTTGACGAGGTTCTTGCCGATGTCGTGCACGTCGCCCTTCACCGTGCCCATCAGGAACTTGCCGACGGTCTCGACACCGGTCTCGGCGAGCAGCGGCCGCAGCACCTCCATGGCACCGGCCATCGCCCGGCCGGCGATCAGCATCTCCGGCACGAAGAAGTCGCCGCGCTCGAACCGGGCGCCGACCTCCTCCAGCGACGGGATCAGCGCGTCGAAGAGCAGCGACTGCGGCTCCATGCCCAGCGTCAGCGCCTCGTGGGTCAGCTCGAGCACCCGCGGCGCGTTGCCGACCAGGGTCTCGTCGTAGAGACCCTGAAGGATCTCCTCGGGACTGGGTGAGTTCATGCCACGCCCTCCTTGCGGGTTTTCAGGCGGAGCAGCGTGGACAGCTGCTCGGCCCGTTCGATCAACAGTCGGCCGACCTCGTCGCGCCGCTCCACCAACCGCGGACTCGGGCCCGAGATGCCCAGCGCCGCGACCACTTCGCCGTCCCTGCCGCGCACCGGTGCGCCGATCCCGGTGAGCCCGATCTCGAGCTCGTCGACCGTGCTCGAGTAGCCCCGCACCGCGTCGTGCTCCAGCTGGCGCCGCAGGGCCGCGCGCTCGGTGATCGTGGCCGGCGTGAGCCGCTCCAGCTCTCCGGTCGGCACGTCGATCACGCCGTGCGCGAGCAGCACCTTGCCGAGAGCGGAGCAGTGCGCGGGCACGTCGACCTGGGTCCAGTCACGGGTGCCGAGGAGGTACGTCGAGTCGACCTGCGCGACCTGGACCACCCGGTCCCCGCGCGCCACCGAGAGGTTGACGGTCTCGCGGGTGTCGGCGCCGACCCGCTCCATCGTCGGCCGGGCCAGCCGCACCAGCTCGTCCCACGGGTCGTGCCGGGTGGCGTAGAGCCAGAACAGCGGGCCGGCGACGTAGGACCCCGCGTCGTTGCGCTCCACCAGCTCGGTGCGCTCGAGGGCGGTGAGCAGCCGCGAGGTCGTGGACTTGGGCAGCCCGCTCTCGTCCTGGAGCTCGCTGAAGGAGAGCGGCTCGTCGGCGCGGACCACGGTCGCGACCAGCAGCGCTGCGCGGTCGATCGCCTGCGTCCCGGTGGAGGTGCTCACGCTGTCCGACTCCTGTTTCACGAACGGTTCCATGATGTGGAACCACTGTCCCACACCATGAGGCTAGGATGCCGACAACGTGAGGTCAAGGAGGTCTGATGTTCCAGAACCGGATGCCGCGCTACGAGATCCTCTCCGAGGACGCGATGGCGACGCTCGACCGCGGCTGGCGGCGGCTGATGACCGAGATCGGCGTGGAGTTCATGGACCAGCGCGCCCTCGACCTGTTCGCCGAGGCCGGGCAGAAGGTCGTCGACAACACGGTCTTCCTGGACCCCGACTTCGTGCTCGCCCAGGTCGCGAAGGCACCCGCCGAGTTCGACGTGCAGGCGCGCAACCCGGAGCACTCGATCCACATCGGCGGCGACTCGATGGCGTTCGGTGCGGTCTACGGCCCGCCGTTCGTGCGCCAGGGCGAGGTGCGCCGGGACGCGACCATGGAGGACTTCCGCAACTTCACCAAGCTGGCCCAGTCGTTCTCGGTGCTCGACTCCGCCGGTGGAGTGATCTGCGAGCCCAACGACACGCCCCTCGACAGCCGGCACCTCGACATGACCTACGCGCTGCAGACGCTGACCGACAAGGTCTACATGGGCAACGTGGTCTCCGGGGTCAATGCCGCTGACACCATCGCGATGGGCTCGATCCTGTTCGGCGGCCGGGAGAAGATCGAGGAGACGCCGGCCTCGATCTCGCTGATCAACTGCAACTCGCCGCTGAAGTGGGACGACCGGATGCTCGAGGCGCAGTTCGAGTACGCCGCCGCCGCCCAGCCGGTCGTGCTGACGCCATTCATCCTGATGGGAGCGATGTCGCCGGTGACGATCCCGGCCGCGTTGGTCCAGCAGATCACCGAGGCCCTGTCCGGCATCGCGCTCTCGCAGCTGATCCGGCCGGGCTCCCCGGTGATCTTCGGGTCCTTCCTCTCCAACATCGACATGCAGTCGGGCTCGCCGACGTTCGGGACCCCGGAGTCCGGCATCGGGCTGCTCTGCACCGGCCAGATCGCCCGGCACTTCGGGCTGCCGTTCCGCACCGGCGGCGGGCTGACGTCGTCGCAGGTCCCCGACGCCCAGGCGGGCTACGAGGCGCTGATGACGATGCTGCCGACGTTCCTGGCCGGCGCCAACTGGGTGATGCACTCGGCCGGCTGGCTCGAGGGCGGCCTGGTGGCGGGCTACGAGAAGTTCATCGTGGACGTCGAGATCCTGCAGATGCTGCAGGCGGAGTTCACCCCGCTGGAGATCGACGAGGACTCGATGGCCTTCGGCGCGCACGAGGAGGTCGGGCACGGCGGCCACTTCCTCGGCGCCGCGCACACGATGGAGCGGTTCCGCACCTGCTTCTACCGGCCGATGCTGTCGTCGTCGGAGAACTACGAGCGCTGGATGCGCAACGGCGGCTCCGACGCCGCCGCCCGCGCCGGGAAGATCTACCGCGAGAAGCTGGAGGCCTACGAGCCGCCGGCGATCGACGAGGCCGTGCGCCAGGAGCTCGAGGAGTACGTCGTGCGCCGTCGCGCCGAGCTCGGGGACTGAAGCGATGAGCTTCGCCAAGACCGAGAGCACGTCTCGCGCGACCGCCCCGTCCGGCGACTTCGTGCTGGTGCTGACCTGTCCCGACCGGCCGGGGCTGGTGCACGCCGTCTCCGGCTTCCTGGTCGGGTGCGGCGGCAACATCATCGAGAGCCAGCAGTTCGGCGACCGGCTGACCGGGCGGTTCTTCATGCGCATCGACTTCCTGGTGGAGGGTGCCGAGCAGGTGACCGCCGAGGGGCTGCGCCGCGACTTCGCCGACGTGGCGGCGAAGTTCGACATGACCTTCGAGCTCTGGGACGCCCGGGCGCCGTACCGCACCCTGATCATGGTCTCCAAGCACCTGCACTGCCTCAACGACCTGCTGTTCCGCTCCAGCACCGGCTCGTTGCAGATCGAGATCCCGGCGGTCGTGTCCAACCACCTCGACGCGGAGCCGCTGGCCCGCGCTCACGGCCTCGAGTTCGTGCACATCCCGGTCACGCCGGAGACCAAGCAGGACGCCGAGGAGCGGCTGCGCGAGCTCATCGTCAAGCACGGCATCCACCTGGTGGTGCTGGCCCGCTACATGCAGGTGCTCTCCGACCAGCTGTGCACCGAGCTGTCCGGTCGGGCGATCAACATCCACCACTCGTTCCTGCCCAGCTTCAAGGGCGCCCGTCCCTACCACCAGGCCTTCGACCGCGGCGTGAAGCTGGTCGGCGCCACCGCCCACTACGTGACCGGCGACCTCGACGAGGGGCCGATCATCGAGCAGGACGTCGTCCGCGTCGACCACGGCTTCAACCAGGACCAGCTGGTCACCGCCGGTCGGGACGTCGAAGCCCAGGTGCTCTCCCGGGCGGTGCGCTGGCACGCCGAGTCGCGGGTGCTGCTGAACGGCCACCGCACCGTCGTCTTCCGCTGACGCGCGCCATACGATCTACTGTTGCGCCATGAGCAACGGCGGCGCGGCGAGTGTGCAGTCGGTGGATCGGGCGCTGAGCATCCTCGAGGTGCTGGCCCGGGTGGGCACCGCGGGGGTCACCGAGATCGCGGCCGAGCTCGGCGTGCACAAGTCGACGGCGTTCCGGCTGGTGTCGACGCTGGAGTCGCACCGGCTGGTGGAGCAGGCCGGTGACCGTGGGCGCTACGCGCTCGGAGTCGGGCTCCTGCGCCTGGCGGGCGCGACCACGGCGCGGCTGGACCTGGTCCAGGAGGCGCGGCCGGTGTGCCGCCAGCTGGCGGCCGACACCGGCGAGACGGTCAACATCACCGTGCTCGCGGAGCACTCCGCCCTCTACCTCGACCAGGTGGCCGGCTCGTCGGCGCTGCAGTCCCACAACTGGGTGGGCCAGCACATCCCCCTGCACGCGACCAGCAACGGCAAGGTGCTGCTCAGCGAGCTCGAGCCCGACCAGCTCGACCAGTCCTTGGGGTCGCTGTCCCGGTTCACGCCGGAGACGATCACCCGCAAGGCCAAGCTGCGCGAGGAGCTGGAGGTCGTACGACGACAGGGCTACTCCGTCGCCGTCGACGAGCTCGAGATCGGGCTGACCGCGGTGGCCGCGCCGATCCGCAACGCCCACGGGGACATCGTCGCGTCCATCAGCGTGTCCGGACCGACGTTCCGGCTCACCGACGAGCGGATGGACGAGGTGGTCCCGCAGTGCGTCGAGGCCGGTGTGGAGATCTCGCACCGGCTCGGCTGGGGTGTCCGCTGACCGCTACGGCTGGATAACAGAATCGGGCGAACCTTGACGTAGGCGGTCCGCGCCAGCATTCTCAAGAGCGCAATCCGGTTGCGCGGAGGGCACCGGGTTGCGTCATACGCAACACGGCGGCAAAGACGGGATCCGAGAATGCCAGACCTCTACCTGAACGGGGCGTGGGAGAGCGCCGCGGGTGGAGGACGCCGGGAGATCCGCTGTCCGGCCGACGGGACCCTGGTCGGCGAGGTCGACGAGGGCGGGCCCGCGGACACCGAGCGGGCCATCACCGCCGCCCATCGCGCCTTCCACGAGAGCGACTGGCCGGCCACGTCGGCCATCGAGCGTGGAGCGCTGCTGCTCCGGGTCGCGGACCTGCTCGAGCGCGACGCCGAGGACATCGCCCGGATGGAGTCGCTCGACACCGGCAAGCGCGCGGTCGAGAGCGCCTACGACGTGGCCGACATCGTCTCGGTCTTCCGCCACTTCGGCCGGGTGGCCGCCGAGGACGCGGGTCGCGTGGTCGACACCGGCAATCCCGACGTGGTCAGCCGGATCGTGCACGAGCCGGTCGGCGTGTGCGGTCTGATCACCCCGTGGAACTACCCGCTCCTCCAGGTCTCCTGGAAGGTCGCGCCCTGCCTGGCCGCCGGCAACACGTTCGTCCTCAAGCCCAGCGAGCTCACCCCGCACACCGCCATCCACCTGATGCGGCTGCTGCAGGAGGCCGGACTACCGGCCGGCGTCGGCAACCTGGTGCTCGGCACCGGTGCCGAGGTCGGCGCGCTGCTCTCGACCGATCTGCGGGTCGACCTGGTCTCCTTCACCGGCGGTCTGGAGACCGGCAAGCGGATCATGGCCGCAGCCGCGGAGACCGTGAAGAAGGTCGCGCTCGAGCTCGGCGGCAAGAACCCCAACGTCGTCTTCGCCGACGCCGACCTCGAGGTCGCGCTCGACTTCGCCCTGACCGCGGTCTTCCTGCACTCCGGGCAGGTCTGCTCGGCCGGGGCCCGGCTGCTCGTCGAGGAGTCGATCCACGACTCGTTCGTCGACGCGCTGGTCGAGCGCGCCGGGCGGATCCGGATCGGCGGGCCGTTCGACGAGAAGGCCGAGACCGGGCCGCTGACCAGCGCCGCCCACCGCGACAAGGTCGAGGCGTACGTCGCAGCCGGGGTCGCCGAGGGCGCCGTACTCCGCACCGGCGGCAGGCGGCCCGACGACGCTGATCATCCAGAGCTCGCAGACGGCTTCTACTACCTGCCGACGGTCCTCGACCGCTGCACCTCCGCGATGTCGGTGACCCAGGACGAGTCGTTCGGCCCGGTGCTCACGGTCGAGACGTTCGGCACCGAGGACGAGGCGGTCGCGATCGCCAACGACAGCATCTACGGGCTCGCCGGGGCCGTCTGGACCCAGGACGCCGGCAAGGCGCAGCGGGTGGCCGGCCGGCTGCGGATGGGCACGGTGTGGATCAACGACTACCACCCCTACGTGCCGCAGGCCGAGTGGGGCGGCTACAAGCAGTCGGGCATCGGGCGGGAGCTCGGCGCCGCCGGGCTGGACGAGTACCGCGAGACCAAGCACGTCTGGCACAACATCCGCCCGTCCGAACAACGATGGTTCAAGGGGTAAGGCCATGGGCGCGGAGACGAGATACGACTACGTGATCGTGGGCGGTGGCTCGGCCGGATGCGCCATCGCCAACCGGCTCTCCGCCGATCCGTCCACGTCGGTGCTGGTGCTCGAGGCCGGCCGGTCCGACTACCGCATCGACCCGTTCATCCACATGCCGGCCGCGCTGCCGTTCCCGATCGGGAGCCGCTTCTACGACTGGAAGTACGAGACCGACCCGGAGCCGGAGCTGGGCGGTCGGAAGGTCTACCACGCCCGCGGCAAGGTGCTCGGCGGTTCGAGCAGCATCAACGGGATGATCTTCCAGCGCGGCAACCCGCTGGACTACGAGCGGTGGGCGCAGGAGCCCGGCCTCAAGGAGTGGGACTACCTCCACTGCCTGCCCTACTTCAAGCGGATGGAGAACTGCCTGGCCGGCGCCGACGACTGGCGCGGTGGCGACGGTCCGCTCAAGCTGGAGCGCGGTCCGGCGACCAACCCGCTCTTCGACGCGTTCTTCAAGGCCACGGTCGAGGCCGGCTACCACCTCACCGACGACGTCAACGGCTACCGCCAGGAGGGGTTCGCGCGGTTCGACCGCAACGTCTATCGCGGCCGCCGGCTCTCCGCCGCCCGCGCCTACCTGCACCCGGTGCGCAGCCGGAAGAACCTCACCGTCCGCACGAGGGCGCTGGCGACCCGGGTCCGGTTCGAGGGCAAGCGGGCGGTCGGCGTCGACTACGAGCGGGCCCGGCGTCAAGCACGCGGTCGAGGCCGGCGAGGTGATCCTCTGCGGCGGCGCGATCAACACCCCGCAGCTGCTCCAGCTCTCCGGTGTGGGCGACGAGGCGCTGCTGAAGAAGCACGGGATCCCGGTGGTCCACCACCTGCCCGGGGTGGGGGAGAACCTGCAGGACCACCTCGAGGTCTACATCCAGTACGCCAGCAAGCTGCCGGTGTCGATCGCGCCCGGCCTGGTCTGGCACCAGCGGCCCAAGATCGCCTACCAGTGGCTCTTCCAGCGCAAGGGGCTCGGCGCCACCAACCACTTCGAGGGCGGCGGCTTCGCCCGCAGCAACGAGGACGTCGACTACCCGAACCTGATGTTCCACTTCCTCCCCATCGCGATCCGGTACGACGGCACGTCGCCCGTCGAGGGCCACGGCTACCAGGTCCATATCGGCCCGATGTACGCCGACACCCGCGGCCACGTCCGCATCAAGTCGCGGGACCCGCGGGAGCACCCGTCGATGCTGTTCAACTACCTGTCGACGCCGACCGACCGCAAGGAGTGGGTGGAGGCGATCCGGGTGGCGCGCGACATCCTCAACCAGCCGGCGTTCGCGCCGTACAACGACGGTGAGATCTCGCCCGGACCCTCGGTCGAGACCGACGAGGAGATCCTGGAGTGGGTGCGGGCCGACGCGGAGACCGCGCTGCACCCGTCGTGCACCGCCAAGATGGGCATCGACGAGATGTCGGTGACCGACCCGGACACGATGAAGGTGCACGGGACCGAGGGCCTTCGCGTCGTCGACGCCTCCGTCTTCCCGTTCGTCACCAACGGCAACATCTACGCGCCGGTGATGATGGTGGCGGAGAAGGCGGCGGACCTGATTGCCGGCAACACGCCCCTGCCGGCCACCGACGTGCCTTTCTACCGCTATCGCGAAGGCGATCCTCTCTACCCACCCGGCGACAGCCGCAACAGCAAGGAAACGCGATGACCACCGTCGAAGAGCCTGTCACCACGGATCGCGGAACCGACGCTGCCGTGCACGTCGAGGGCCTCTGGAAGATCTTCGGCTCCCGGGCCGACAAGATCATGCAGAGCGAGGACGCGAAGCTCACGCGCAAGGAGCTGCAGGAGAAGACCGGCCACGTGGTCGGCGTCCGCGACGTCGGGTTCGACGTTGCGCCCGGCGAGGTCTTCGTCGTCATGGGTCTGTCCGGGTCGGGCAAGTCGACGCTGGTCCGGCTGCTGACCCGGCTGATCGAGCCGACCGCCGGCACGGTGGAGCTGTTCGGCGAGGACATCACGAAGATGAACGACAAGGCGCTGCTCGACACCCGGCGGCGCAAGGTGTCGATGGTGTTCCAGCACTTCGGTCTCCTGCCGCACCGCAAGGTGATCGACAACATCGCGTTCGGCCTCGAGGTGCGGGGCGAGGGCAAGGGCGCCCGACGCGATCGCGCCCAGGAGATGGTCGACCTGGTTGGCCTCAGCGGCTATGAGAACAACTTCCCCGACCAGCTCTCCGGCGGCATGCAGCAGCGGGTCGGCCTGGCCCGGGCGCTCGCCGCCGACCCGGACATCATGATGTTCGACGAGCCGTTCTCGGCCCTGGACCCCCTCATCCGGCGGGACATGCAGAACGAGGTGATCCGGCTCCACCAGGAGGTCGGGAAGACGATGATCTTCATCACCCACGACCTGGCCGAGGCGCTCAAGCTCGGCGACCGGATCCTGATCATGCGCGACGGCGAGATCATCCAGGTCGGCACTCCGGACGAGGTGGTGGCGGCGCCTGCGGACGACTACGTCCGCGACTTCGTCAGCGACGTGCCGCGGTCGCACGTGCTCACCCTCAAGTGGGTCATGCGTGATCCGGAGGGCTCGGACATGATGAACGGTCCGGTGCTCCAGCAAGGACAGATCGTGCGCGACGCCGCGCGCGCCGTGCTCGACAACCACGGGCCCTGCCGGGTGGCGGACGGCGACCGGATCGTCGGGGTCGTCGATGACGAGGACATCCTCCGGGTCGTGGTCGCGGAAGAAGACGCGAAGTGACCACCGCGACCCTGCCGAAGTCCGAACCGCCGGCAGGCACTCCTGCGAGCAAGGAGGAGCAGCCGTACGTCGAGCTCGGCAAGAAGCGCTACACGGGCTACAAGGTGCTGGGCATCCTGGCGGCCTGGCTGGTCCTTTACGAGATCTTCAAGGGCAAGGCGACCAAGGAGCTCGGCTTCCAGGACCGGACCGACCTGCACGACAAGTTCAACGAGGCCCGGGACTGGGTGCAGCTGGACGGCCAGGACCACTGGTTCTTCGGTGGCGTGCTCGGCAACATCGGCGACTTCCTCACCTGGGTGACCGAGGAGACGCAGCACCTGGTCAGCATTGGGGCGTTCCCTCGGCTGGTCCCGGAGATCGGCTGGATCGGCGTGCTCGCGATCGCCGCCTGGATCACCTACGTCTTCGCCGGTCTCCGGTCGACGATCCTGGTCGCGCTGACCCTGCTGCTCTTCGGCGTCTTCGACGTGTGGGAGCACAGCATGGACCTGTTGATCATCACGATCTTCGCGGTCCTCATCTGCATGGCGATCGGCATCCCCCTGGGCATCTGGATGGCTCGCAACAAACGGGTGTCGGCGCTGGTGACACCGGTTCTCGACGTGCTGCAGACCTTCCCGCCGTTCTGCTACCTCGCCCCGATGACGATCTTCTTCGGGATCGGACCCGCGACCGCCATCGTGCTCACCCTGCTCTATGCGCTGCCGCCGTTGGTAAGAATCACCGAGCACGGCATCAAGTCCGTGTCACCTACCACCGTCGAAGCCGCTCGATCCATGGGTCTGACCCGCGGCCAGATGCTCCGTCAGGTGCAGCTGCCGATGGCCCGGCGGACGATCGTCGTCGGCATCAACCAGAGCATGATGGCCGCGTTGTCGATGGCGACCATCGCCGCGCTGGTCAACGGTCCCGGTCTCGGCAAGGACGTCGTGACCGCGCTGCAGAACCTCAACGTGGGCGGTGCGGCGGTCCCCGGACTGGCGATCGTCGCGATGGCGATCATGCTCGACCGGACCACGACCGCCGCCAGCGAGCGGTCCGCCGGGCGCACCGATGTCGGTTCGGTCAGCGGGCGCGGGGTCTTCATGATGGGGGTGGTCCTCGAGCGGCTGCCACGCTGGGCCACCGAGGAGGCGGGCAAGGGACAGAAGTTGCCGCGCCTGACCAGCTCGGGCCGCTGGCTGCTCTTGGGAACGCTCCTGGTCCCGGTCGGCATCAGTATCTACCTCTCGAGGTACCGGCAGTCCTTCGCCGAGTTTCCCGACGTCAGCGAGACGCCGGGGCTGAAGTACATCAGTGGGTTCGAACTGGCGGGCTACATCAACGACTTCAAGGACTGGTTCGTGGGGTGGGCGGACACCTACACCCTCTGGATCAAGGACCACATCACCTCGTGGGCGATCAACCCCCTGCAGGACCTCACTGGGGACTCGCCCTGGTGGCTGATGGCGCTCGTCCTGCTGGCCTTCGCCTACGTGCTCGGCGGCTGGCGGCCGGCCGCGATCACCGTGGTGTGTGAGGCGATCATCTACTGGACCGGGCTCTGGAACGAGACCATGATCACGCTGGCGATGACGCTGATCGCCACCGCGCTGGTGATGCTCCTCGCGGTCGTACTCGGGGTGGCGATGGGCCGGAACAAGCGCGCGGACCTGGTGATCCGCCCGTTCCTGGACGCGTTCCAGACCATCCCGCCGTTCGTCTACCTGGTGCCGGCACTGGCGCTCTTCGGGGTCGGCCGGTTCACGGCGATCGTCGCCGCCGTCGCGTACGCCGTACCCATCGCGACGAAGCTGGTCGCTGACGGGATCCGTGGCGTGTCGCCGACCACGGTCGAGGCAGCACGGGCGAGTGGCTCGACGACGTGGCAGATGATCTCGAAGGTGCAGCTGCCGATGGCCCGCGAGTCGCTGGTGCTCGCCACCAACCAGGGTCTGCTCTACGTGCTTTCGATGGTGGTCATCGGCGGCATGGTCGGGGGCGCGAGCCTCGGCTACATCGTGGTCTCGGGGTTCTCCCAGGACCAGCTCTTCGGAAAGGGACTCGCGGCAGGCATCGCCATTGCCGCGCTCGGGGTGATGCTCGACCGGATCGCGCGGTACGCCGCGGCTCGGTACGGGCGGTGACGCAGGTGAACAACCGGACTCTCCGCAACACAAGCGGAGCGAGGAAAGGAATGAGCATGGCACGAGGACGACGACCCCTTGCGATCGTCACTGTCGGCGCCGTCGTAGGCCTCGGCCTGGCTGCTTGCGGTGAGGGCGACATCAAGGAAGCCGACACCAGCGGAAAGGATTGCGGTGAGCTGACCATCGCGATCAACCCGTGGACCGGCTATGTGTCCAACGCACACGTGATCGGGCAGGTCGCCGCGCAGCAGCTCGGTTGCCAGGTCGACTACCCCGAGGTGAAGGAGGAGGTCGGCTGGCAAGGCATGGCCGACGGGTCCATCGACACCATCGTCGAGAACTGGGGGCACCCCGACCTGATCAAGAAGTACATCGACGAGCAGGGCTCGGTGCAGGACGCCGGCCTCACGGGCAACGACGGCATCATCGGCTGGTACGTCCCGCCGTGGATGGCCGAGGAGTACCCGGACATCCTGGACTGGGAGAACCTCAACGACTATGCCGACATGTTCGAGACGTCGGAGTCCGACGGGAAGGGCCAGCTGCTCGACGGTGACCCGTCCTACGTCACCAACGACGAGGCACTGGTGAAGAACCTCGACCTGGACTTCAAGGTCGTCGTCGGTGGTAGTGAGGCAGCGTTGATCCAGAGCTTCAAGAGCGCCGAGGACAACAAGACCCCGTTGCTGGCTTACTTCTACGAGCCGCAGTGGTTCTTCAACGAGATGGACCTGCAGCGGGTCTCGCTGCCGCCTTACGAAGAGGGCTGTGACGCCGACGCGGCGGAGGTCGACTGCGACTACCCGCCGTATGCGCTGAACAAGCTCATCTCCACGGAATTCGCCGAGTCCGACTCGCCTGCCGTGGACCTGATCAAGAACTTCAACTGGACGAACGAGGACCAGAACACGGTCTCCACCTATATCGCCCAGGACGGCATGTCGCCGGACGACGCCGCGGACAAGTGGATCGAGGAGAACCAGGACAAGGTCGACGCCTGGCTCGAGTGACCTCCAGCGATAGGGAGAACTGACAACAACGCGCGCCCGGCCGGGGATTGACACCCGGTCGGGCGCGGGTGATTCTAGGACTGTCTCGCATTGCGCTATCTGTTTCGTAATACGCAACACTGGAAGTAGGACCCATGGCCAACGTCCCCGCCACGGCCCGCGTCGTCGTGATCGGCGCCGGCATCGTCGGCAACAGCCTCGTGCACCACCTGGCGAAGCTCGGCTGGCGCGACATCGTCCAGATCGACCAGGGGCCGCTGCCCAACCCGGGCGGCTCGACCGGGCACGCGTCGAACTTCATCTTCCTGGTCGACCACTCCCGGGAGATCACGGACCTGACCCTCGACTCGGTGAAGCAGTACCAGGAGATGGGTGTCTTCACCAAGTCCGGCGGCTTCGAGATCGCGCGCAGCGAGGAGCGGATGGAGGAGCTGCGGCGGCGGATGTCCAGCGCCAAGGCGTGGGGCATCGAGGCTGAGCTGGTCTCTCCGGAGTTCGTGAAGGAGAAGGTCCCGTTCATCGAGACCGACCAGTTCATCGGCGCGTTCTGGCAGCCCGATGTCGGTGTCGTCGACTCGCTCCGCGCGGGAACGATCATGCGCGAGGGCGCGATCGAGGCGGGCGCGCTGACCGTCGTGCCCAATGTCGAGGTCGTTGGCATGGACGTCGAGGATGGTCGGATCCGCCGGGTGCGGACCGACGGCGGCGACATCGAGACCGAGTACGTCGTGATCGCGTGCGGCGTGTGGAGCCCGAAGATCGGCGACATGGCCGGCGTGAGCATCCCGCTGACTCCTGCCGTGCACCAGATGATCAGCGTCGGCCCGTGCCCCCAGCTGGCCGGAAAAGACGACGAGATCACGGGTGAGATCAACCACCCCATCGTGCGCGACATGGACACGTTCTGCTACGAGCGCCAGCACGGCGCCGACATGGAGGTGGGTTCCTACGCCCACCGCGCGATCCTGCACGAGCCCGAGGACATCCCGACGCTCGAGCAGGCCAAGCTGTCGCCGACCGAGATGCCGTTCACCTCCGACGACTTCGACCCGCAGCTCGAGCAGGCCTACGAGCTGATGCCCGAGCTGCTCGGCGCCGAGGGCGCGGAGATGCGCTACGCCATCAACGGGCTGCTGTCGCTGACCTGCGACGGCTGGCCGATCCTCGGCGAGAGCGAGGTGAAGGGGCTGTGGACCGCGGCCGCGGTGTGGATCAAGGAGGGTCCCGGCGTCGGCCGCGCGGTGGCCGAGTGGATGACCCACGGCCACTCCGAGATCGACATCGCGCACAGCGACATCGCCCGATTCCACGACCACCAGAAGCGCCGCGAGCACACCCGGCTGCGCACCACCGAGTCGTTCATCAAGACCTACGGGATCATCCACCCGGCCGAGCAGTACGAGTCCGACCGTGGTCAACGGCTCGCCGCGATGCACGAGTCGCAGAAGAAGCTGGACGCCGTCTTCTTCGAGACCGCCGGATGGGAGCGCCCGTTCTGGTACGAGTCCAACGCCGACCTGCTCGAGGCGTACGGCGACGCGGTGATGCCGCGTGAGCACGAGTGGGACTCGCGCTGGTGGAGCCCGATCATCAACGCCGAGCACCTGCGGATGCGGGAGGCCGCCGGCGTGATCGACCTGTCGGCGTTCCAGATCCTCGACATCACCGGGCCCGGCGCGCTCGACGCCGTGCAGCGGACCTGCGTGGCGCAGTGCGACGTTGCCGTCGGCAAGGTGGTCTACACGCCGGTGCTGAACGCGGCCGGCGGCTTCCTCTCCGACCTGACCGTGATGCGGCTGGGCGAGGACCACTTCCGCGTGGTCACCGGCGGCGCACACGGTCCGGTGGACCGGAAGACGTTCTCCGACCAGCTCCCCGAGGATGGCGGAGCCACGACGCTGATCGACGTCACCGACGGGGTGTCCACGATCGGTCTGTGGGGCCCGCGGGCCCGCGACATCCTGTCCTCGCTGACGTCGGACGACGTCTCCGACGAGGGCTTCGGCTTCCTCACCTGCCGGGAGATCAACGTCGACGGGATCTCGGTCCTGGCGTCGCGCATCTCCTACGTCGGCGAGCTCGGGTGGGAGCTCTACGTCTCCTACGAGGACGCCGCGGCGCTCTGGGACTCCGTGCTCGCGGCGGGGGAGCCGCACGGCGCCCGCCCGGTCGGCATCGGCGTCTACGGCACCACCGGCCGGATCGAGAAGGGCTACCGCGCCTACGGCTACGAGCTCGACTCCGAGCGGACCATCGTCGAGGCCGGCATGCAGCGCCCCAAGGTGAAGGCCGCCGAGTTCGTCGGCAAGGAGGCCTACCTCAAGCAGCGCGAGGAAGGGACGCCCAAGGCGATCCTCTGCACGCTGACCGTCGACGACCACACGTCGGCGTCCGGAATCAAACGCTACATGCTCGGCGGCGAGCCGATCCTCACCCGCGACGGCGGCACCCTGACCGACGGCCACGGCCACCACCCCTACGTCACCTCGGCGGGGTCGGCGCCCTCGCTGGGCAAGCACGTGCTGCTCGCCTACCTGCCACCCGACCAGGCGACCATCGGCAACGAGCTCGCCGTCTCCTACATGGAGGAGCTCTACCCGGTCACGGTCGGCTCGATCGACGCCACCCCCCTGCTCGATCCCGCGAACGAGCGCATCCGATGACTTCCGTGCTGGTTTGCGTGAAGCGGGTCCCCGACATCTCCGGCGAGGTGAGCCTGACCGGCGACGGCCAGGCGCTGGAAACGGCCCAGCTCGGGTTCACGATCAGCGACCACGAGGCCTGCGCGGTCGAGCTCGCCGTACGCATCGCGACCGCGACCGGCGGCACCGCGACGGTCGCGACCGTGGGCAGCGGCCGAGGCGATCGAGCAGCTCCGCAACGCGCTCGCCATCGGCTGCACGGCGGCGACCCACGTGGTCGCCGACCCCGCCGCGCTGGGCGCGAAGGACGTGGCCCGTGAGCTGGCCGCGGTGGCCGCCGACCACGACCTGGTGCTGCTCGGAAACGACGCCGCCGACAGCGGCGACTTCCAGGTCGGCATCCGGCTCGCCCACGAGCTCGGCCGACCGGTCGTCAACGGGGTCTCGACGGTCGAGGTCGAGGACGGCGCGGCCGTCGCGCGCGGCGAGGGCCCCGACGGGCACGAGACGTTCCGGGTGCCGCTGCCGGCCGTGGTCACGATCCTCGAGGGCGGCGTCGAGCCGCGCTACCCGAGCGTGCCGGGACGGATGAAGGCCAAGAAGGTCGTGATCGACGAGCGCGCGCCGACGGTGGGGCCTGTCGGCTCCAACCGGGTCCGGTTCACCCTGCCGCCGCCGGTGAGCAGCGACGTCCAGATCCTCGGCGAGGGCGCCGTCGCGGCCGCAGCCGTCGTCGACCTCTTCGAGCGGCTCGGGGTGGTCTCGAAATGATCATCGTCTACGTCGAGACGGATCCCTCGGGTGCGTCCGAGATGTCGCGCGAGGCGATCACCTTCGCTCGTGACCTGTCCGCCGCCGGCGGCGGCGTGCCGATCGACGCGTTCGTCGCCGGTGACCTGCCGGACGGGCTGACCGACCAGCTCGGCCAGTACGGCGTCCGCACGGTCTACCACGCCGTGGGCGACGCGGTCTCCGCGTACGGCGGCGGCGTCTGGGCTGCGGCGTTGCAGGAGGCCCGGGCCGCGGCCGGTGCGGTCGTCGTCATGGCGTCCGGGACGCCTCGCGGCAACGAGGTGCTCGCGCACGTCGCCGCGCGGCTCGACGTACCGATGGCGGCCAACGCGATCTCGTTCGGCGGCCTGTCGCCGTTCGTGGTCACTCGCCAGGTGATGGGTGGCTCGGTCCTGGAGGAGATGCGCCTCGACCAGCGGCCGGCAGTGTTCACCATCGCCGGTCACGCCGTGGAGGCCGCTCCGGCCGGACAGCCGACCGCACCCCCGGTGACCGAGCTCAAGCCCGAGGCGACGGAGACCGACCTGGTCGCCCGGGTGGTGTCCCGCGAGGCCCCGCCACCGGACCTGTCGGGTGCGCTGAAGTCTGCGCGGGTCGTGGTCGGCGCCGGGCGCGGCGCCGGCGGCCCGAAGGGCTTCGACGGCGTGATCGAGCTCGCCGACCTCCTCGGCGGCACCCTCGGTGTCTCGCGGGTCGTCACCGGCGCGGGTTGGCGCCCGCACCACGAGCAGATCGGCCAGACCGGGAGCCGGATCTCGCCCGACCTCTACGTCGCCTGCGGCATCTCCGGGGCGATCCAGCACTGGGCCGGCTGCGCGAGCGCGAAGACGATCCTGGCGATCAACACCGACGCGGAGGCGCCGATGGTGACCAAGGCGCACTATGCCGTGATCGGCGACATGCACGAGATCGTGCCGGCGATCACCGAGGAGATCCGCCGCCGCAAGGGTTGAGGGTGCTCAGCCGCCGGCCAGCGGCACCGTCCCGATCATCGGGTCCGTCGTGCTCTCGGCGCCGGTCTCCACGTGGCCGGCGAAGCGGCGGAGGAAGCCGTCGGCGGTGTTGGCGGTGGCGGTCAGGTCGTACCAGCCGTTCATTCCGCCGGTCGTGGACCACCAGTCCTCGACCGTCGCGTTCGCCGCCAGGTTGTAGGTCCACGGGCCGCCGCTCCGGTTGTTCACGCTGACGGTGACGATGCACGCGGCCGTCCCGCGGTTGGTCATGGTCAGGTAGACGACGCCCTCCGTCGGTGCGTAGCGCAGCGTCACCTCGGGGTTGGCGCTGCCGCTGGCGGTCGCGGTGACCCGGTTGCCCTTGAACCTGCGGAGGAAGCCGTTGGGGCCGAGGACGGAGAGGTCGTAGGCGCCGGTCGGCGTGCCGGCGATCCAGTAGTCGCTCAGCGTCTTCCCGGCCTCGACCGTGTAGCGCCACGGGCCGTCGGTCCGGTGGGCGTTGGCGTAGACGTAGAAGTGCGCTCCGCGGGTCCCGGTGTTGGCGAAGTCGATGTCGAACTCGCTCGCCGTGACCCGGCCGGAGGCACCGAGGCTGTAGGGCAACGGGCGGGCTGCCCGGGTGCCGCCTTCCTGGACGGGCATCCTCTGCGGCAGGCTCGGGTCGGGATAGGTGGTGCTGGAGCCGGGTGTCGGGGTCGGTGTCGGGAGCTGCGGGTAGCCCGGCATGCTCGTCGTGGTGTCGATCGCTGAGGTGAGGTCACCGCAGACGGCTCGGCGCCACGGCGAGATGTTCGGCTCCGCGACTCCTGTCCACTGCTCGAGGAACTGGATGGCCGAGGTGTGGTCGAACACCTCCGAGCTCACCTTGCCGCCCCGGCTCCACGGGGAGATGACGAACATCGGCACCCGCTGGCCGAGGCCGATCGGCTTGCTCTGGTAGATCTCGTCGGTCGTCGCGGCCGTCGACTTCCCGTCGTTCGAGCTCACCGGGGCGGCCGGCTGTGGCAGGTGGTCGAAGTAGCCGTCGTTCTCGTCGTAGTTGATCAGGATGAGGGTCTTGTTCCAGACCGCCGGCGTCGAGGCGATCGCGTCGAGCACCTGCTTCACGAGCCCGGCGCCGGTGTTCGGTCCCCAGGAAGGGTGCTCGGTGTACTTCTCCGGCGGCACGATCCAGGACACTGCCGGCAGGGCGTCGGCCTGGACCGCCGCCCGGATCGTGCTGCCGAGACTGTCGGGACCCACCCGGGCGAGGCCGCGGTCGTAGAGGCTGCGCTCGGCAGTGGTCAGGGTCGCGACGCCCTGGGCCAGCTGGTCGAACAGCACGGTCCGTCGCGCCGCGTTGGCGGCGAGAACCGCGTAGTAGAAGTACTCGAGCTTCGGATAGGGCTTGTTCTTGTTGCCCGGGTCCCGCGTCTTCGAGAGGGCCAACTTGCCGACGGCGAGGAAGGACGCGAAGTAGTCCAGGGAATTGTCGCCGTAGTTGTCCCACTCCTGGTAGACCTTCCAGGTCTTGCCGGCGGCCTGCAGGCGCTCGGCGTACGACGTCCACGTGTAGCCGGTGTGGCCCGGGTTCTGCCACGCGTCGTTCCCGATGGCGCGGTTCTGGGTGCCTGGCTCGTAGCCGATCGTGCCGGAGAAGAGGTAGAAGCGGTTCGGGTTCGTCGGCCCGGCTACCGAGCAGAAGTAGTGGTCGCACACGGTGAAGGCGTCGGCCAGTGCGTGGTAGAACGGCAGCGCGCTGCGGTCGTGGTAGGCCATGGTCCGCCAGCTCTTGACCGGGACCCACTGGTCCATGCGGCCGTTGTTCCAGGCGTTGTGGGCGCCGGACCAGCTGTGGTCCAGCCCGGTCATGAACTGGTCGTCGATGCGGTAGGGCAAGGTGTAGCCGTCGGCCTTGGTGGGCGGGTTGGTCGCCGAGCCGTTCGGCTGCCGGAAGACCGACTGGCCGTTCGGCAGCTTGAGGGCGGTCGGGTCGTTGAAGCCACGCACGCCGGGCAAGGTGCCGAGGTAGTGGTCGAACGAACGGTTCTCCTGCATCAGGATCACCACGTGCTCGATGGTCGACAGGCCGCCCGTGGGTGCCTCGAGGGCGAGCGCGCGCTGCACACTCAGCGGCAGCAGGGCGAGGCTCGAGCCGGCGGCGGCTGACTTCAGAAGGTTGCGACGATCGAGGTTGGCGGCCACGCGGCTGCTCCGTCCTGTCCGAGACGATCCTGCGACTCCGGATCGTAGCGAACTCAACCCCTTCACAATCGGCCCGCGACAGAGCAGTCTGACCAGGAACAGCCCCAATCGCCTGGGAGGCCGAGCGTGACGACAACCGTCAGCCGCTTCGAGATCGGGCTCGCGCCGTGCGGAAAGAAGCGCGACGGCGAGAGCGTGATGACCGAGGACCACCAGGGTCTGATCACCGAGGATCGCCGTTACTCCTGCGGGTGCCTGACCACCAAGGAGGAGTACCACGACGGCAGCGTCCACTTCATGATCGTGAACCACCACGGGAAGGTCCTCCTGGACGAGGAACTGCGAGGTGAGTGAGCCGAACGTCAGGGCCGCCCACGACATCCTGATCGTGGGCGGCGGAGCAGCCGGCCTGCGGGCAGCGATCGCGATCGCTGAGACCGACCCGCAGCTCGACGTGGCGGTGATCTCGAAGGTCTACCCGATGCGGAGCCACACGGTCTCCGCCGAAGGTGGCGCGGCCGGCGTCATCGCCGACGACGACAGCATCGAGGAGCACATCTACGACACCGTCAGCGGCAGTGACTGGCTCGGCGACCAGGACGCCATCGAGGCCTTCGTCAACGAGGCGCCGCGCGAGCTGCTCCAGCTCGAGCACTGGGGCTGCCCCTGGAGCCGGCAGTCCGACGGGCACGTCGCCGTACGCCCCTTCGGCGGCATGAAGAAGAAGCGCACCTGGTACGCCGCCGACAAGACCGGCTTCCACATGCTGCACACGCTCTTCCAGACGACCTTGAAGTACCGCGAGGTCGCCCGCTACGACGAATCCTTCGTCACCCGGCTCCTGGTCGACGACGGCCGGGTCCACGGGGTCGTCGCCATCGACCTCTTCACCGGGAGGATCCAGGCCATCACCGCGAAGGCGGTCGTCCTCGCCACCGGTGGCTGCGGCAAGGTCTTCCGGTTCACCACCAACGCCAACATCAACACCGGCGACGGGATGAGCCTGGCCTACCGCGCGGGCGCGCCGCTCAAGGACATGGAGTTCGTCCAGTACCACCCGACCGGCCTGCCGTTCACCGGCATCCTGATCACCGAGGCCACCCGCGCCGAGGGTGGGTGGCTGCTCAACAAGGACGGCTACCGCTACCTGCAGGACTACGACCTCGGGAAGCCCACGCCGACCCCGGAGCTGCGCAGCATGGAGCTCGGACCGCGGGACCGGCTGTCGCAGGCGTTCGTCCACGAGGTCGCGAAGGGCCGTACGACGGACTCCCCGTGGGGTCCGATCGTCCACCTCGACCTCCGCCATCTCGGCGCGGACCTCATCGACACCAGGCTCCCGTTCGTCCGCGAGCTGTGCCTGAAGTACGAGCGGATCGACCCGGTGCACGAGCTGATCCCGGTCCGGCCCGTCGTGCACTACATGATGGGCGGCGTCCACACCGACATCGACGGGGCGACGCCGCTGGCCGGGCTCTACGCCGCCGGGGAGACCGCGTGCGTGAGCATCAACGGCGCCAACCGGCTCGGGTCCAACTCGCTGCCGGAGTGCCTGGTGTTCGGTGCGCGCGCCGGCAGGGCGGCCGCGGAGCACGCCCGCAGCGCCGGGCCGGCACCCGCATCGATCGAGGCCCAGGCAGCCGACGAGGTACGCCGCCTCGAGCGGGACCTCCTGGGCAAGGACTCGGGCGCCGAGAGCACCTCGGCGATCCGGGACGAGATGCAGGTGACGATGGAGGACTCGGCCGGCATCTACCGGACCGGACCCGAGATGGCCAAGGGCCTCGACACCCTGCGCGAGCTGCAGGAGCGGATGAGCGCGGTCGGCATCGCGGACACCAGCCGATCGTTCAACACCGAGCTGCTCGCGGCCCTGGAGCTGGCCAACATGCTCGACATCGGCGAGACCATCCTCGCCTCGGGGCTGCAGCGCGAGGAGTCGCGCGGGGCGCACCAGCGCACCGACTTCCCGGACCGCGACGACGACGAGTACCTCCGGCACCTGCTGGCCCACCGCAACGCCGACGGCACGCCCCGCATCGAGTCCCTGCCCGTGACCATCACCCGCTGGCCCCCGGGCGAGCGGGTCTACGGAAGGTAGCCATGCCCAGCGAGGGAGACAGCATCCGGCTCGAGGTCACCAGGTACAGCCCCGAGGGCGATCCCGAGCCCCAGATCCAGGGCTACGACGTACCCCTGCGCAAGGAGTGGACGGTCCTCGACGGTCTCAACCACGTCAAGGACCAGGTCGACGCCACGCTGGCGTTCCGGTGGTCCTGCCGGATGGGCATCTGCGGCAGCTGCGGGATGAACGTCGACGGCGAGCCCAAGCTGACCTGCGCGACGTTCCTCGACGACTATGCGCCGGGCCCGATCCGGGTGGAGCCGCTGGCCAACTTCCCGATCGTGCGCGACCTCGTCGTCGACATCGACGACTTCATGCAGAAGCTCCCGCGGGTGAGCCCGTGGATCATCCGCGACGACGACGTCACTGAGATCGACGGCGAGTATCTCCAGACGCCCGAGGAGCTGGACGCCTACAAGCAGTTCAGCATGTGCATCAACTGCATGCTCTGCTACGCCGCCTGCCCGGTCTACGGTCTCGACCCGACCTTCATCGGTCCGGCCGCCATCGCCCTGGCCGAGCGCTACGACCTCGACTCCCGCGACCATGGCGCGCGGGAGCGGCTCGACGTGCTCATCGAGCACGAGGGTGTCTGGGGCTGCACGTTCGTCGGGGAGTGCACCACCGTGTGCCCCAAGCACGTCGACCCGGCGGGCGCCATCCAGCGCTACAAGCTGAAGGCGGCCAAGGAGAACGTGAAGGCGCTCCTGCTGCCTCGAGGAGCGCGATGAGCACCCCGCAGCGGGCCGAGGTGCGGGTCTACCAACGCCCGATCTCGACCTGGTGGTGGCTGCGGAAGCGGTCCTACTTCGTGTTCGTGATGCGTGAGCTGAGCAGCATCTTCGTGGCCTGGTTCGTCGGCTTCCTGATCGCGCTGGTCTATGCCGTCGGGCGGAGCGAGGCGGCGTACGACGACTTCCTCGACTGGGCGGCGACGCCGTGGGTGGTGGCGCTCAACGTGGTCGCGTCGGTGTTCCTCGTCCTGCACGTCGTCACCTGGTTCAGCCTCACCCCCAAGGCGATGGACGTGCGGATCCGTGGCCAGAAGGCGCCTCCAGCACTGATCATCGCCTCGCAGTACGTCGGCCTGGCGGTCGTGTCCGCGTTCGTGATCTGGCTGGTGACCCGGTGAAACCGCGGATCCTCCCCTTCGTGTGGCTGGCGTTCAGCGGCGGTGGGGTGATGGGCGCCGTGTTCCTGCCCGTGCTCGTCTTCCTGTTCGCGTTCGCGTTCCCCCTCGGCTGGATCGACCCGCCCAGCCACGACCACCTGCGCGCGGTCGTCGGCCACCCGCTGACGCTGCTGTTCCTGCTGGGACTGTTCCTCGTGCTCCTGATCCACAGCGCCCACCGGTTCCGCTACACGCTGTACGACGGCCTCCAGATCAAGCACAAGGGGATCACCGCCGTGGCCTGCTACGGCACGGCCGCGGTCGGGGCGATCGCCGCGGTCGTCGTCCTCATCAGCGTGGCCTGACTCCGCGTTAGGTTGGGGCTAGGTTGGGGCCATGCAACAGGTCCGGGCAGTCGTCGCCCGCGCTCAGGGAGCCCCGGTCGAGATCGTCACCATCAACGTGCCCGATCCGGGCCCGGGTGAGGCAGTGGTGAAGGTGCTGACCTGCGGGGTCTGCCACACCGACCTGCACTACCGCGAGGGCGGCATCAACGACGAGTTCCCGTTCCTGCTGGGCCACGAGGCGTCGGGCATCGTCGAGTCAGTGGGGCCCGACGTCACCGGCGTCGCACCCGGTGACTTCGTGGTCCTCAACTGGCGCGCGGTGTGCGGCGAGTGCCGTGCCTGCAAGCGCGGCCAGCCCCACTACTGCTTCGCGACGCACAACGCGACGCAGAAGATGACGCTGGCCGACGGACCGGACGCCGGCGCCGAGCTGTCGCCGGCGCTGGGCATCGGCGCCTTCGCCGAGAAGACGCTGGTCGCGGCAGGTCAGTGCACGAAGGTGGACCCGGCGGCTCGGCCGGCCGCCGTGGGACTGCTGGGGTGCGGGGTGATGGCCGGCATCGGCGCGGCGATCAACACCGGCGCCATCACCCGCGGCCGCAGCATCGCGGTCATCGGCTGCGGTGGCGTGGGCGTCGCGGCCGATCGCGGGCGCGGCGCTGGCGGGGGCGAGCCCGATCATCGCGGTCGACATCGACGCCAAGAAGCTGAAGCAGGCCAAGAAGATGGGTGCCACCCACACCATCGACTCCTCGCCGTTGTCCGGGCTCGACCCGGTCGCGGAGATCAAGCGCATCTGCGCGGAGACGTACGCCGGGGCCGAGGGCGCCGACGTGGTCGTCGAGGCGGTCGGGCGCCCGGAGACCTGGCAGCAGGCGTTCTACGCCCGCGACCTCGCCGGCACGCTCGTCCTCGTCGGCGTGCCGACGCCGGACATGAAGGTGCCCGACATCCCGCTGATCGACGTGTTCGGCCGCGGCGGCGCACTGAAGTCCAGCTGGTACGGCGACTGCCTGCCCAGCCGCGACTTCCCGATGCTGGTCGACCTCTACCTGCAGGGCCGCCTCGACCTCGACGCGTTCGTCAGCGAGGAGATCGGCCTGGGCGACATCGAGGCCGCCTTCGACCGGATGCATCACGGCGACGTGCTGCGCTCGGTGGTCGTGCTGTGACCCACGGTAGCCTGCGGGTCGACCACGCAGTCACCAGCGGCACCTTCTCCCTCGACGGCGAGACGTTCGACGTCGACAACAACATCTGGGTGGTCGGCGACGACGTGGAGTGCGTCGTGATCGACGCACCGCACTCGGTGGCCGACATCTTCGCCGTCGTGGCGGGTCGGGTGGTGCGCGCGATCGTGCTGCACCCATGCCCACGACGACCATTGCCGGGCTGCGCCGGGACTGCGGGAAGCCGTCAACGGCGGCGCGGGGGCGCCGATCCTGCTGCACCCCGACGACCGGCCGTTGTGGGAGCTCACCCACGGTGGGCCCGACGACGTCGACGGCTACCTGTGGGACGTCGACCTCGCCGACGGCATGGAGATCGAGGTCGCCGGCACCACGCTGACCGTGCTGCACACCCCGGGCCACGCACCGGGCGCGGTCTGCTTCTACGCGCCCGACCTGGGTTGCGTGTTCACCGGCGACACCCTGTTCCAGGGAGGGCCGGGCGCGACCGGGCGATCCTTCAGCGACCGGCCGACGTTGGAGGCGTCGATCCGGGCCAAGCTGTTCGCGCTGCCCGACGAGACGATCGTCCACACCGGCCACGGCGAGGACACCACCATCGCCGCCGAGCGGGCGGGACTGGGCGCCTGACGGGTCAGTCCGGCGCGTAGCCGAGGCCGAGGGCCGCCAGTGCTGCGGCCAACCGGTCCAGGGCGATCGGGCCCACGCCGTGCAGGGCGGCCAGGTCGCGGCGTCTCCAGGCGCTCACTGCCTCGAGCGGTGTGCAGGTCGACCGCGCGCAGCGCCCGGGTCGCCGGGGCGCCGATCGACCGCGGCAACGGCGTTCCCACGCGACGAGGCGCCCGCTCGCGAGGGCCGTCCTCGTGGTCGAGGACCGCCTCGCCGCGGGGTGAGAGGCGGTAGCCGATCGCGAGCGACTCGGTCAGCCCGCGCTCCTTCAGCTTGCGGACGTCGCGCTTGAACTCGGCGGTCGGCCGATCCACCTGCTCGGCCAGCTCCGGTGCCCGCACCTCCGGGTTCGCGTCGATGATCCGCAGGGTCGCGCGGGTCCAGGGGCCGATCGGCGACGCGGCGTCGAGGCGATCGAGCCCGGCGAGGATGTCGGCGATCTCGTCGGCGCTGGGCAGGGCCTCGCGCAACGACTCGCGGGGGTCGGTCCCGGCGTACCGAAGCCCCACCCGGAAGACGCGTCCGCTGGTCCGCACGGAGAGAGCCTGCTTGAGCGCGGCCAGTGACGCCGCGCCGGCCCGGCGGGCGTCGTCCGCGCGCAGGGCAGTCAGCGGAACGGGCTCGACGCTGGTCACCTCGAGCAGCCCGACGGCGGTCC
Organism: uncultured Actinomycetota bacterium; assembly: GCA_963766035.1. Taxonomy (GTDB): domain Bacteria; phylum Actinomycetota; class Actinomycetes; order Propionibacteriales; family Nocardioidaceae; genus Nocardioides. Next base: position 360,188 of record CAVXYP010000002.1, read on the forward strand.
GCAACCGGGTGCCCACCTTCACCCGCGCCCGGTCCCAGCGCCGGAAGGCGAGGTCGATCTGGCCGTCGCGGATCGCCTCGAGCTCCGCGGGCCGGATCATCACGGCGCGGTCTACGTCGCACCGAGATAGGCCAGGACTGCCGAGACGCGACGATTCGTGCGGGGCTGCTCGTGGTGGCCGAGCTTGGCGAAGATCGAGCCGATGTGCTTCTCGACAGCGGACTCGGAGAGCACCAGGGCCTCGGCGATGCCGGTGTTGGACAGGCCGCGGGCCATCTCGTGGAGCACGTCGCGCTCGCGGTCGGTCAGGGAGTCGAGCCCGGCCGGCTCCCGGTGCAGGCTGCGCGTGACCAGGGCGTCGACGACCCGGGAGTCGAGGACGGTGCGGCCGGCGCAGACCTCGCGAAGGGCACGGAGCAGCTCGTCGAGGTCGCCGACGCGCTCCTTCAGGAGATAGGCGAGTCCGTCGGTGCCGTGCTCGAGCAATGCGCGCACGTACGCCTCGTCGGCGTGCTGCGAGAGGACGACCACGCCGACGGCGGGGAACCGCCGGCGGATCTCGTGGGCGGCCTCGATCCCCTCGGTCTGGTGGCCGGGCGGCATCCGGATGTCGGTGAGCACCGCGTCGGGCTCGAACCTGGTGACCGCGTCGAGCAGCTCGCGCGGCGTCGCCGACGGCCGCGCAGATCTCGACCTCGCCCGAGTCCTCCAGCAGCGCGCGCACGCCCTCGCGCAACAGGTAGTTGTCGTCGGCGATGACGACGCGCAGGCGCTCGCTCATGACCGTGAGGGTACGGCGGCCTCGAGCCGGGTGCCGGAGCCCGGATGTGAAGCGACGTGGAGGCTGCCGCCGAGCGCGGAGAGCCGATCGGCCAGGCCGGCCAGGCCACCCTGGCGGGACACCTCGGCGGGATCGAACCCGGAGCCGTCGTCACTGACGTCGATGCGGAGCATGCCCGACTCCAGGCGCAATCCGACGGTCGCGCGTTGGGCGTCGCCGTGCTTGAGGGTGTTCGCCAGCGCCTCGCACACCAGGAAGTAGACCGCGCCCTCGACCGAGTCACTGAGGTCGCCGTCGCGGACCCCCGGCCCGCACTCCACGTCCACGCGGAGCGGCAGGCGTGCGACCCGAGCCTCGATCGCTTCGACCAGACCGCGGTCGGCCAGCACCGACGCGTGGATGCCGGAGGCGAGCTCGCGCAGGTTCTCCAGAGCGTGCTGGGCGTCCGACTGCAACAGGTCGAGGCTCCGGGCCACCTCCACCGCGTCATCTCGTCGGAGCTGGCTGCGGGTCAGGGCGATCCGGGCCAGCAGCGCGGCAAGCTCCTGCTGCGAGCCGTCGTGCAGGTCCCGTTCGAGGCGCCGGCGTGCGCTCTCCTCGGCATGGACGAGACGTTCCCGCGAGGCCGCGAGCTCCTGGAGATGCCGCTCGAGCTCGCCGACGAGTCGCGCGTTGATCAACGCGAGGGCGGCCTGCCGGGCCAGCGTGTCGAGGAGCGCTCGGCTCTGAGCGGTCGGGCGGCCGCGCAGCATCGGCCCGCACTCGATGCGGCCGAGGTCGACATCGCCCTGCCGCAGCGGTGGCGGCCATCGCGGGCGCGTCGTCCGTCGCGTCGCCGTCCCAGACCGACCTCGACGCCGTCGACCGCGACGCGCACCCAGCGCACGCCCAGCCCCTCCCGAGCGGCCGCGGCGATCGCGCCGACCAGCTGGCGGAGGTCGAGGGTGTGTCTCGAGCGTCTCGCCGAGGCGCCGCAGCAGCTCGTCGCGAGGGATCTCCTCGCCGTACGCGATTCTCGCGGCGCGTCGCATCAGCGTCCGCCGTACCGGATCGAGGGCCAGGGCCGCGAGCACCGCCACGACGACCGCGCCCCGCAGGTTGTCCTTGCCCACCGTGATCCCGAGCATCCAGGCTCCGGCGACGTACAGCGCGACGACGACGGCCGACAACGTCAGGTAGACGACCGTGCGGCGCAACGCGCCGACGACGTCGAACAGGCCCGGGCTTGACGATGCCCGATGCCGAGTGACGCAGGAAGCAGCACCAGGAACGACGCCTCGGCGAGGTCCAGCACGATGACGAGCGGGCCGCTGATCGAGAAGAAGACGTCGTCGACGGACAGCAGGACGAGGAAGATGGCGGCGAGCAGTGGCCAGGCGACGCGTTCGCGCTGGGCCCGGTCGAGCGTGCGGTAACGCAGGGCGAGGGCGACGACGCCGACCACGGGGACCATCCCGAGCGCCGCCTCCATCGCACCCGCCGCAGCCGGACCGAGTGCAGAGAGGGCGTCGACATGACAGCGGGCTGGCCGGAGGCACCAGCCGCGAGGTGCCCTCGGACCACCACTGCAGGATCCAGGCCGGCTCGACACGTTCGCGCGTGAGCAGCAGCGCCAGCGGCAAGACGATGCTGAAGCCGACCAGCGCGAGCGGGATCCACCGGCGCAGTCGACCTCGGTCGCCGTCGGGGTAGACGACGAGCATCGCCGCGATCGACGTCGCCATCAGCAGGCCGGCCACCTGCGTGAGCGCGTTGGCGAGAGCGAACCACGGCCGCACCCCGGAGGCGTCCACGGCCAGGAGGAGAGCGTCGGACACCGCCAGCCAGCTGACGGCTGCCACTCCGAACAACAGCAGCCGGCGGGCCGCCAGGTTGTCGGGCTGCGCCCGGCAGGCGACCAACCCGGCGGCGTACGCCGACAAGAAGGGGATCGACCACACGACGGCCGCGGACAGGGTGTGGACCAGCAGCACGCCGCCGACGATGCATCCGATGCCGGCGATGAAGCCGGCGACGGCAAGCGGACGAAGCTGTCCACGGCTGGGCACGAGCCGATCGTCGCACGGTGAACCGACGGCCGGAGCGCGGATGACCGGAGACGTCACGGGGGTTGTCCGCACCCCGAAGTCGGTGGTCCGCCGCGTTCTGCACGGCGACGGGCGACCCTAGCGTCGGTGGACATGAGAATGCACCCCGGAAGTCCCCTTGACCTGCTGACCGGCGCCGCGCTGGTGTTGGCGCCCCTCCTCCTGCTCGGCTCGAGCCTCACCGACGACGGCACGGCTGGACTGCTGCAAGTCGTCGCCATGGCCTTGTTCATCGCAGTCGTCGTCGCGCTGGTCGCGCGGATCGCCGAGGCGGCCCCGCGAACCGCCGCCGTCCTCCTCCTGATCGGCTGCCTCGGGTGCACCGGCGGAATCGGCTACGGCTTCAACGTGATCGCCATCAGCCACGGCTACGACCTCGACCTGGAGACCGGCGCCGCGGTCATCCTGAAGATCACCGGACTCTGCTTCCCGCTGACGTTCATCGGCCTCGGGCTGGCGCTGCTGAAGACCCGACGCGCGCCCGTCGCTGCGGCAGCGACGGTCGCCGTCGGTGCCCTGCTGTTCCCGGTGTCCCGGATAGGGGACATCGGCCCCCTGATGGTCGTGGTCGACCTGTTGTTCCTGGCCGGGCTCAGCGCGACCGCACTGGCCGGACGGAACACCCGCGAGCCCGTCGCGTCCCCGGTCACCGTTCACTCCGGGTGACGAAGGGCCCCGCTCACCGCAGCGAGTAGGTCACCACCGACACCGCGACGTACTGGGCGATGAACGCCAGGACGGTGCAGAGGTGGAAGACCTCATGGAAGCCGAACCAGGTGGGTGACGGGTTCGGCTTCTTCGCTGCGTAGACCACGCCGCCGATCGTGTAGAGGACGCCGCCCGCGGCGACCAGCGTGACCGCGGTGAGGTTGACCCAGCTCGGGAACTGGTCGGAGCCGGCGTGGAGCTGGGGGAGGAAGAAGACCACCACCCACCCGAGGGCGATGTAGAGCGGTGTCAGCAGCCAGCGAGGTGCGTCGGTCCACGCGATCCGGAAGGTCATGCCGACGGCGGCGCAGCCCCAGACGATCCCGAACAGCCACCATCGCGCGGCGCCGTCGAGGTAGAGGAAGGCGAACGGTGTGTAGGTGCCGGCGATCAGCGCGTAGATGTTGGCATGGTCGAACCGCCGCCAGAACGCCCACACCCGGGGCTGCCAGCTGCCGCGGTGGTAGATCCCGGACACCGTGAACAGCAGCACGGAGCTGGCCGCGAACACCGACGAGCCCACCCGCGTGATCGTCGTCGGAGACAGGACGATCAGTACGGCGAACGCCGCGGTCACGAACGGCACCGAGCCGGCGTGCAGCCAGCCGCGCAGCTTGGGCTTGACCTCGGCGATCTTGTCGGCCATCACCTCGACGGCTCGATCGACCGCGCCGTCGGCCTTGCGGCGCACCATCGTCATGCGCCCAAGGTATCGGGGTGCGCCGGCGACCTACTCCCAGGCGAACCCGTCCGGGTCGGTGAACGAGCCGCTGCCGCTGCCGAGCACGATGCGGTGGGATCCGTTGCCGTCCATCGGCACCCCGGCGTCCTTGGCCAGCGCCCGGCGGCCGTAGAGCGCCAGCTTGAGCGAGCTCGGGCCGGACTCGAACTCGACGTACTTCTTGCCGAAGCTGCGCGCCACGGTGAAACCATGATCGAGGTAGCAGCGCTTGGTGGCGGCTACGTCGGTAGCACCGATCAGGACCACCAGGTCGTCGTAGTCCCGGGTCGCCGGCCTGGTGTCCTTCTTGGCCGACGTCGCGACCTTCCAGATCGTGCCGTCCGGTGCCTGGAAGCTGCCGCCGTAGCCCCAGAAGGACTTGGCCACCGGCTTGAGCACGGTGGCGCCGGCGGACAGCGCGGCGTCGACGAGGAGGTCGACGTTGCCGGGCTGGGAAGCGGTGAGAGAGAGGGTGCAGCCGCGGAAGCCGGCGGACGGCGCGTCCTCGGCACGGAAGCCGATCGGGAGGTCCGGGCCGAACGCGGCGGCGTAGAACTCGCGCGCGGCGGCGGGGTCGGGCACCTCGAGGGTGATGGTGGTGAGGGAGGTCGTGGTGTCGGTGGTGTTCATGAAGGAGACGCTACGAGCAGCACCCCGCCCGGTGCTTCTTGATTCCTGACCGGCTGGTTGCGCAGGGTCAGCCGGCCTTGTTGACGGCCCGCACCAGTCCGCCGAGCAGGCCGGTGGCGATGACGCGGGTCAGTGCCTTCTCGACCAACGGCACCCGCTGGTCGACCTCGACCGTGTAGCTGATCGCGGTGCCGCTGCCGGCCGCCTCGAGCACGACGGCGGCGTGGTAGTTGCGCAGCGGAACCCCGGCGAGCGCCTTGTAGGACAGGCGGCGACCGGGCTCGAAGACGGTGACCTCCTCGACGATCGCCGGCATCGGGAGCGGGGTCGTGATCCGTCGGACCGCACCGACCCCGTTGCGGTCGGTGGCACCGGTGCTGGTCACCTTCGCCTTGATCCCGGGCGCCCAGTTGTGCATCCCCTCGTGGTCGGCGAGCACCCTCCACACGGTGTCGATGGGGGCGGAGACGGTCTTGTGAACGGTCGACTGCATGGTCGGAAGGTTACGCGCTCCCACTAGCCCGTTCGGGCCTGGCTGAATAGCCCGGTTGGGTCTGGTCCGGCGTGCCTCGAGCGGCGTATGTTCCCTGGTTAGCCAGTTTTCAGCGTCCACTCGGGGGGCCGTCATGAACAAGGTCATTTTCGTCAGCGCGGTGGCGCTCAGTCTCGCAGCAGGCGTGATGCAACCGCCCGTCGTCGCCGCGGACCGGGCGTCGTCGCAACCCGCCGGCATTCACGCCGACAACCGGCTGACGCCGGTGGACGCATTTCTCGACAGCTCGGCGCGGCGCCGACTGAGCCCGCGCCAAGAGGCTGCCTTGACCGCCGCCGCGCTGCCAGGCACGCGCGTGCAGATGGAGAAGCGGCTCGGCGTGCCGACCGTGCTGTGGGCGGCAGATCCCGGCACACCGTTCCTGGTCCGTGGGGCCACCGTCCTGCCGCGGTCCGCGGTCGTCCGCGCCGCGCGCGCCCATGCCCGCCGCCTCGCCGGTCTCTACCGGCTCAGTCGGCGCGACATCGGCTCGGCGAAGGTCAGCTTCGTCCACGACACCGGACGCGGCGGCGTCATCGTTCGGCTGCGTCAGACCGTCGACGGGGTCGACGTGTTCGGCGAAGCCATGAACATCGCCATGAACCGTGACCTCACGCTCATCGGGATCACGGGCTACCTCTCGCCGGCGCGGGTGCTCCCAGGACCCGCCGTCGCGCTGTCGGCGCGCGGTGCCACCGGTGTGGTGACCCAAGACGTCCTCGGTCGGCAGCTGAGCAGCGCCCGCGTCAGGCCGGCGCGCTCGGTCGCCGGGTTCGACGTCTTCCGGCTGCCGAACGGCTCCGTGCATGCCAAGCGGGTGCTCTACCGAACGGTGAAGGGGCTGCGACCCGCCTACCAGGTCGAGGTGAGCGTCGCGCCGAGCGCACGAGCCCGCACCGTCGACGAGGGCTACATCGTCGCAGCCGACGACGGGACCGTGCTGCGCCGTTGGTCGCTGTCGTCGAAGGAGAAGAAGCCGGCACCGTTCACCTACCGGGTGTGGGCCGACCAGAAGGCGCCCCACCAACCGCAGGACGGGCCGCAAGGCACCGGTGGCACACCGCATCCCACCGGTGTGCCGGACGGCTACCAGGCTCCGTTCGTCCCCCCGTCGCTGGTCAGCCTCGTCAGCGGCCCGATCAAGAGTCGCGACCCGTGGCTACCTGCGAACGCGACGGTGACGACCGGCAACAACGTGGACGCCTACTCCGATGTCTCCGCCCCTGACGGCTTCACACCGGCGAGCGGCGACGTGCGCGCGACCACGACGTCACCGGGCACGTTCGACCGCACCTACGACACGACGCTCCCACCGAATGCGAACGCGAACCAGACCCAGGCCGCGATCACGCAGGTGTTCTACACGACCAACTATCTGCACGACATGTTCTACGACGCCGGGTTCGACGAGGCGTCCGGCAACGCGCAGCAGGACAACTACGGCCGCGGCGGTGCCGGCGGCGACCCGCTCCACGCCGAGGCCCAGGACTTCAGCGGCACCAACAACGCGAACATGTTCACGCCCAGCGACGGCTTCTCCCCGCGCATGCAGATGTACCTCTGGACCGGGCCGACCAACTTCTCGCTCACCGCGAACTCGCCGGCGAGCATCGCCGGCCCGATGCCGGCCGCGCTGGCCCAGTTCGGGCCGACCAACTTCGACACCACGGGCGACGTCACGCTGGTGGACGACGGCAGCGGCGTCACGTCCGACGGTTGCCAGTCGCCGTTCGCCAACGCGGCCGCCGTGGCCGGGCACATCGCCCTGGTCGACCGCGGCACGTGCGGGTTCGTCGTCAAGGCCGCGAACGCGCAGGCGAACGGCGCGATCGGCGTCCTCGTCGCGAACAACGTCCCCGGACCGCCACCGGGCCTCGGCGGCGTCGACCCGGCCGTCACCACCCCGACCTTCGGCATCTCGCAGGACGACGGCGTCCGGATCAAGAACGCACTGACCACCGACCCCGTCAACATGACGATGCATCGCTTCACCGGCGTCAACCGTGACGGCGACGTCGACAACACGATCATCGCGCACGAGTGGGGGCACTACATCTCCACCCGCTTGGTCGCGGGCGGCGGCGGTCTTGGCACCAAGATGGCGCGTGGCCTCGGCGAAGGGTGGGGCGACTTCACCGCGATGCTGCTCACCGTCCGGCCGGAGGACGCGGCCACCAACTACGCCGGCACCTACGGGATGGCTGCCTACTCCGTCGCGGGGCTCACCCCCGACAACTTCTACTTCGGCATTCGCCGGGTGCCCTACTCGACCGACATGACCAAGAACGCCCTCACCTTCAAGCACATCTCGAACGGCGTCCCGCTTCCCCCCGTTCCCACCCACGACAACGGCATCGAAAACGCCGAGGTGCACAACACCGGCGAGATCTGGGCCACGATGCTGTGGGAGGCCTACGCGTCCCTGCTTCGCGACAAGCGCTACGACTTCAAGGAGGCTCGCGCCCGGATGATCGACGACCTGGTGGCGGGCTACATGCTCACGCCGGCGAACCCGACCCTGCTCGAGGCGCGTGACGCGTTGCTGATGGCCGCCTACGGCGCCGACCACAAGGACCACCTGCTGTTCATGAAGGCGTTCGCCAAGCGCGGCGCCGGAGTCGGCGCCGTCGCACCCGACCGCAACAACGTGAACAACTCGCCGGTCGTCGAGTCCTACGACGCCACCGGCGGCCAGCTGCAGTTCACCTCGGTCGTCCAGAAGGACGTGTCGAAGCGTTGCGTCCCCGACGACTTCCTCGACAACGGCGAGACCGCGCACCTGTTGGTCACCGTGCGGAACCTGGGCGCGCGCCGGCTCACCCACACCACCGCCACCGTCACGTCCAACACGCCCGGGCTCACGGTGACGAAGCCAACGGTCAATCTTCAGGACTCCGACCCGACCAGGACGGCGACCGGCGTCATCGAGGTCAAGCTGGCCGGCGTCACCGGAAAGCAGCTCCTCGACCTGACGATCTCGGTCTCCGACCCGGACGCGGTCGGGGCGGTCTCGGGGCGCTACCTCGAGTACGGCAACGCCGACATCGTGGCCAACGCGTCCGCGAGCGATGACGTCGAGTCGCCGCAGTCGGCGTGGACGCAGCAAGTCGACCTCGGTCCCGCTGCCGCGTCCTGGACACGGCAGGCCGACCAGGCGACGTTCGACCACTTCTGGCACGGCCCGGACTTCGGCAGCACCTCCGACACCTCGCTGGTGTCGCCCCCGCTGTCCGTCGGCGCCGACCCGCTCGTGATCAGCTACTCGCGCCGGTTCGCGTTCGAGCAGCCGAACTTCGACGGCGGTGTCATCGAGGTGAGCACGGACAACGGCACCACGTGGAACGACGTCGGAGCCGCCGCCGCCGGATACAACGGGACGATCGATCCCGACCCGGCCGGTGACAACCCATTGCGGGGACGGTCCGCGTTCGTCAACAACAGCCCCGGCTATCCGGCGTACCAGCCGGCCAGCCTCAACCTGGGCACCACCTATGCCGGGCAGACCGTTCGGATCCGGTTCCGGGCGGGCAGCGACGTGAACGCCTCGGCGCAGGGCTGGGACATCGACGACATCTCGGTGAGTGGTCTCACGTCGACACCGTTCACGGCACTTGTCGCTGACCCTGGCTGTTAGTGAACAGACCCCGATCGAGTCAGGAGATGCCGACGCGACGAAAGCGATGACAGGCGCGTCCCGGGGGTGAACACTCCTCTCGGAAGGCACCCTGATGATCCGCATACTGATCGCCCTGCTGCTGGCCGGCCTCGTGCTGGCTACGGTCTCGCCTGCCTCCGCGGCGGCATCGCCCGGCGTCGAGCGCGCCCAGCGCCGGCTCAACCAGCTCGGCTGCGACTCCGGCCCCGCTGACGGCCACCTGGGGGAGCGGACCAGGTCGGCGATCATCCGCTTCCAGTCGCGCCACCGGATCGCCCCGAACGGACGGCTCACCACCCGGACCACGCGCACGCTGTACGACGACCGCGCCCACCGCTGCGACGTACGTCCGGTGCCGGGGCACAGCGGCACCGGTCGCCGGATCGTGATCAGCCAGCGCCAGAACTGGGTGTGGCTCGTCGCCGCCGGTGGCCGGGTGGTCGCGCAGAGCGGCATGATCGACAACCCGCACCATCTCGGCACCGGCTGGAAGCGGGTGGGCTCCTACTGCGGCCGGTCCGCGAAGATCCGCCGCAACCACGACGCGAGCGGCAGCCTGATCCTGGAGAACTTCACGCGGTTCGCGGCGTGCGGCATCGGGTTCCACCGGATCCCGACCTATCGCAGCGGCCATCAGATCCACCCCGACTGGATGGTCGGCACCGACCTGCGCGAGTCCCACGGCTGCATCCGGCTGCCCAAGCCGTTCTCCGCGCGGCTGTGGAGCTTCGGGCGAGTCGGCACCCGGGTGCGGGTCGTCAGAGGCTGACCCTAGAAACCGACGCTGCCACGGATCGTCGTGACCGTGGCGCCGCCGACCCAGAGGGTGCCGTGGGCGTCGGTGTCGACGTGCACCCGGCCGGCCCGGCCCAGCGACGTGCCCTGCGCGGCGACGTACGACGGCGGCAGGGTGCCGTTGCCGGTCAGCCACTGGGCGAGCCCGGCGTTGAGCGACCCCGTGACCGGGTCCTCGGGGATGCCGGCCGCCGGCGCGAACGCCCGCACCTCGACCTGGGCATCGGCGCCCGGCGGGTGCGGCCCGACCACTCCGATGTCCAGGTCGCCGAACCCGGCGTAGTCCGGCTCGAGCGCCAGCACCGCGGCGGCCTCCCGCAGCTGAACCGCCACCCAGCCGGCGCCGTTGTCGACCCACTGGCTGTCGACCACCGCGTCCCGGCCGATCCGCAGGGCGGCCACGATCCGGTCGAGGTCGGCGTCGGCGACCGGACCGGAGCGGATGAGTGGCGGCGCCGCGAACGCCAGCCGCTCGCCCCGGCGGAGCCGGACCAGGCCGACCGCGCACTCCTGCACGACCTGCTCCTCCCGCGGCACGCCACCGGCCTCCAGCCAGGCGTGCGCGGATCCGAGGGTCGGGTGCCCGGCGAACGGCAGCTCGCCGCCCGGCGTGAAGATCCGCAGCCGGTAGTCGGCGACGCCCTCCGTCGGGCGGAGCAGGAACGTCGTCTCCGACAGGTTGGTCCACCGCGCGAACGCGGCCATCTGCACCTCGGTCAGCCCGTCCGCATCGTGCACGACCGCGACCGGGTTGCCGAGCAGCGGGTCGAGGCTGAAGACGTTGACCTGGCGGAACGGCAGGGACATGCCGCCGAGGATAGGTCGCTCAGCCGCCGACGGGTCCGATGAACGGCAGGACCAGCATGCAGGGCACCGGCTTCTTGCTGCCCGGGTCGAGGGTGTTGAGGACGATCTGGGCACCGATCGGATCGGCGGCGATCTCGAAGTGCTCGGCGTAGTCGGTCGCGCAGAAGTCCTGGACGACGAGGTTGCGCATCCCGGGCTCGCTGCCGCTCGTGTAGGGCTGCACGAGCTCGTCGTACTTGGTCATGATGTTGGTGTAGCGGACCTTGCCGACCAGCAGGCCGCCGGCGCGGAGCTTGGTGATGAACGCCGAGTCGGGTCCCATCTGCACGCATGCCGGGCAGACCGGGATGTCGTCCTCGTCGACGCCGAACGCCGTCGCCAGCTGGGCGAGCGGAGTGACCTGGCCGGTGCCGTGCCAGAGCGGTGCGAGCGAGACGTAGTTCCTCACGTGCTTCGCGCCGCCGAGGAACTTCACGTAGTACTCCGGCATCAGGGTGCCCTGCGAGTGGCCGACCAGATCCACCTTGCTGGCGCCGGTCGCCCGCAGCACCCGCGCCACGAACGTCTTCAGCTGTCGGGCGCTGTCCTGGATCCGGCCCATGCCGCCGAACTGGCTGACCGGGGGCGGCGAGCCGGGCACCGCGCCGTACGTCAGGGAGAAGACGCAGTAGCCGTTGTTGGCCAGCAGCGGGGAGTACGCCTGCCAGTTGGTGTTCTTGTTGCCCAGGGTGCCATGCACCAGCACGACCGGCCTCGGGTGGGCGGCGGACGGCCGGCAGGTCCAGTCGTTGGCGCCCGGCGGGTCGGCGTCGACCTTGGCACCGGCGACGACCGCTCCGAGCAGGAAGTTGTAGTTGACCGGGAGGTCGCCCCCATCTGCTCCGTCGGCGTGGGCGACCGGCGCGGCGGCGACGCCTGCGACGAGGGCGAGCAGCGCGACCGCGGCGGCCATCAGTGTGCGGCCGGCCCGCGGTGTGGAGTGCGACATGTTCCCCCTAGGTTCGGAGGAAACTGTAACGCGTTCTAGCAGGGAGCGGATCCGCTCAGTGGAACGTGGACGGGATGGTGGTCTGACCGAGGTCGTTGCGTCCCCAGCAGACCGGGCTGCCGTCGAGACGAATGCCGCAGGTGTGGGTAGCGCCGGCGTCGACGGAGCGGAACCGGTCCGGCGGCGGCGTGGACTGTCCGTACGTGTTGGAGCCCCAGCAGGCCACCAAGTTGGCCTCGGTGATGGCGCACGCGTGCTCGACACCCGCACTCACGGTGACGTACCTTCCGGCCGGTGCGGCGGTCTGCCCGACGTCGTTGTGACCCCAACAGGTCAGGACGCCCGTGGTGCGGACCCCGCAATTGAAGTCGGCGCCCGCGGCGCTGATCATCGTGAAGGTGCCGGTCGGTCGGGTGGCCTGGCCGAACGAGTTCTCCCCCCAGCACTCCACGTAGTGGTCGGCGCGCAGGCCGCAGGTGTGCAGCCCGCCGACGCCGACCGCGAGATAGCCCTTGGTCGTGGTGGGGAGTTGTCCCGAGCCGTTGGTTCCCCAGCAGGTCAGGATGCCGGTGTTGCGGATGCCACAGCTGTGGCCGAGCTGGGTGGCGACCACGGTGAACTGGCCTGCCGGCGGTGTGGCTCGGCCGGAGATGTCGGTACCCCAGCAACGCACCGTGCTGTTGGTGGAGCGGATGTCGCAGGCATAGCCGGCACCGACTGACACCCGGGTGGCAGCAGTGGCCGGGGCGTCGGTGATGACAGGACTCGCAGCGTCGCCCCAACAGACCTCGACACCGTCGGTCTTCAGTCCGCAGGTGGTGTCGAGACCCGCGCTCACCGCCAGGCTGCCGACCACGGCACCCGGGGGCGGCGTGATCGCGGCGCCGGAGCCCCAGCAGGTGACGGCGCCGGTCGTTCCCCGTGCGCAGGTGTGTCCGGCGGCGGCCGTGACACTGGTGAAGCGGCCGGCCGGTGCGGCGGACTGGCCGAGGAAGTTGTCGCCCCAACAGGCGGCGGTGCCGTTCGTGCGGATCCCGCACGTGTGCAGGGTACCCGCCGCGACGCTGAGGAAGGTCCCCGTCGGTGCGGTGGCCTGGTCCAAGGTGTCGTCGCCCCAGCACGCGACCTTGCCGCTGATGCGGAGCCCGCAGGTGTGGAAGCCTCCTGCGGAGACGCTCGTGAACGTCCCGAGCGGCGCGGTCGACTGGCCGAAGGAGTCGTCTCCCCAGCAGGTGACTGTGCCGTTGGCGCCGATCGCGCAGGTGTGTCCGTTGCCGCCGGAGATGCTCACGAATGTCCCGCTCGGGGCCATGGTCGCGCCAAGCGTGTTGGCGCCCCAGCACGCCACCGAGCCGTAGGAGCGGATCCCGCAGGTGTGGTAAGTCCCGGCCGCGAGACTGGTGAAGACTCCGCCCGGCGGGTCGGCCTGACCATCAGTGCTGTCGCCCCAGCACTTGACGGCGCCGGTGCCCTTGATGGCACAGGTGCCGTTGAGTCTGACGGCGACACTGGTGAAGGTCCCTGCGGGCGGGCTGGACTGGCCGTAGCTGTTGTCGCCCCAGCAGAGGATGGTGCCGTCGGGCCTGAGGCCACAGGTGTGGTTGTCACCGGCGTCCAGGACCCCGCCGGCGACGCCGGGGGTGCCGGCGGCCTGCGACGCACCGGCGCCCGGGACCAGGCCCTCAGCCGCGGCCGGCGCTGACGGTCCGGTCGGTGCGGTGG
>CAVXYP010000003.1:0-178578 GCA_963766035.1 uncultured Actinomycetota bacterium
GCCAGTTCTGGCGCATCCTCGGCATCGGGCTGCTCACGCTCCTGATCACCAGCTTCGCCGGCCAGATCTTCGGCTTCCCGTTCGGGATCGTGGCCGGTGTCGGCGGCGCTGTCGCGCCGGAGTACTACTTCTTGATCTACTCGATCGCCACCGGCATCGGAGCGGTGCTGACGAACGCGTTCGTGGCGCCGTTCACGGCCGCCGTGACGTCGCTGCAGTACATCGACCAGCGGATGCGCAAAGAGGCCTACGACATCGACCTGATGCGTGAGGCCGGGCTGATCCCGCGGTGATCACCCCGCTCTCGGCTCTCGCGCGTCTCGCCGACCCGCCGCTGGACCCGAGCGGCGACGACGCCCGGTCGCTGTTGCGCCGGGAGCTGGTGCGGCCGGAGTACAACGACACCAACGTGGTGGAGCGCATCCGGCACTGGGTCGCTCGCCTCTTCGACGACAGCGTCGGCGCCGCCCGCGACATCCCGGCGCTCCCGACGTTCGCGGCGATCGTGATCGGCCTGCTCCTGGCGCTGGGCCTCGGGCTGCTCCTGTCGCGTGCCCGTCGGACGGCGCGGGCACGGACCCGACGGACACCGGTCCTGTCCGGCGAGGTCATCGACGCGTCCGCGCTCCGCGACCGCGCCGAGGCCGCGCTCGTCGAGGGCCGCTTCGACGACGCGCTCGTCGACGCCTTCCGGGCTGTCGCCGTCCGCCAGGTCGAGCGGGGCCGGATCGAGGACCGGCCGCAGGCGACGGCCCATGAGATCTCCGTCCAGCTGGGCATCGAGTTCCCGGTCCAGCGGCCTCTCGTCGAGCGCTGCGCGGATCTCTTCGATCGGGTCCGGTACGGCGACCACCCAGCTTCGCGGGAACAGGCGGTCGAGGTGCTCGCACTCGACGACCAGCTCGCCGGCCGCAGGGAGCGGGTGCGATGACCTCGACGTCCACCGCACCGCCGCCGGTCGACGCCGTCGGAGCAGAGGTCTCGACCGGCTCGACCGGCAACAGCGGGTTCTGGCGCCGCAACCGGGTGTGGTTCCTGGTCGGCACGGCGCTGGCGCTCGCGCTGGTCGTCTCCGTCTGGGCCACCGGCAGCGACCTCGAGTACTCGGCGCCGCTCGATCCGCAGAACCCGGAGCCCGACGGCGCCCAGGCGTTGGCACAGGTGCTGGAGGGCCAGGGCGTCGAGGTCACCATCGTCCGGTCCGCCGACGATCTCCACGCGACCCGCATCGACGAGCGGACGACGGTCGTGGTCACCGACACCGACCAGCTGGCGCCCAGCACGATCGGCCGGCTCGGTCGGGACACGACAGGTGCGGACGTGATCCTGGTCGACCCACCGCCGTACGTCCTCGCCGAGATCGACGCGCGCGTCGAGCCGGCGTACGCCGCGGACCTGACGACCGGCGACTGCACCGACGACCGCTTCGACAGGCTCGACCTCACCGTCGACCGGGCCGCCGGCTACCACACCCGCGACGGCTGCTTCCCCAGCAACGGCGGGTTCGTGCTCGCACAGGGGCCGGGAGCCATCGTGTTCTTCGGCGCGGGCCAGGCGCTCAGCAACGACCAGGTGCTGCGCGGCGACAATGCAGCCGTCGCCCTGCGCCTGCTCGGCCGGGACGACCGGCTGGTCTGGTACGTCCCGACGTTCGCCGACGCCGGCGACGACGAGGCCGTCAGCCTGTGGACGTTCGCGCCCGGGTGGGTCGCGCCGTCGCTGTGGCTCGCGGCCTTCTCCGTGATCGCGATGATCTGGTGGCGCGGCCGCCGGATGGGGAAGCTCGCGACCGAGCCGCTGCCGGTCGTCGTACGCGCCGTCGAGACGACGCGCAGCCGGGGGCGGATGTATCGCCGGGCGAACGACCGCACCTACGCCGGCGTCGCGCTGCGGGCCGCGGCCCGGCGCCGGTTGACCGACCACCTCCGGCTCGGGCGAGGTGCGCCCGAGGCCGACGTCATCGAGGCCGTGGCGCGTCACCTCGGCCGCCCCGCGTCGGAGATCGCCGCCCTCCTCGCCCACCAGGCCCCCGTCCCCGGTTCGGACCAGGGGCTGGTCCAGCTCGCCCAGGAACTCACCGATCTCGACAGAGAGGTACGCCGCGGATGACCGACCCGATCCCCGCACCCGACGCCCTTCGTGAGCGGCTGCTCGCCGTACGCCACGAGGTGGGCAAGGCCGTCGTCGGCCAGGACGCTGCCGTGTCCGGACTGCTCGTGGCCCTCCTGTGCGGCGGCCACGTGCTGATGGAGGGCGTGCCCGGAACGGCGAAGACGCTCCTCGTCCGCACCCTCGCCGCGTCCCTGGCGGTCGACACCCGGCGGGTGCAGTTCACGCCCGACCTGATGCCCGGCGACATCACCGGCTCCTTGGTGATCCACAACTCGGCCAGCGACGGCCCGGAGCTGACATTTCGCGAGGGCCCGGTCTTCACGAACCTGCTGCTCGCCGACGAGATCAACCGGACGCCGCCGAAGACGCAGTCAGCGCTGCTGGAGGCGATGGAGGAGGGCCAGGTCTCGGCCGACGGCGTCACCCGGCCGCTCCCCCGGCCGTTCCTTGTCGCCGCGACCCAGAACCCGATCGAGTACGAAGGCACCTATCCGCTGCCGGAGGCCCAGCTGGACCGCTTCCTGCTCAAGGTGCAGCTGCCGGTGCCGCCGCGCGCGGACGAGATCGCGATCCTCGCCCGCCACGCGGAGGGCTTCGACCCCCGCGACGTCGCGGCCGCCGGCGTCACCGCCGTCGCCTCGGGTGCGGACATCGAGGCGGCCCAGCTTGCGGTCAAGGAAGTGCAGGTCTCGCCCGAGGTGGGGGCCTACATCGTCGACATCGCCCGCGCGACCCGCGAGTCGCCGTCGCTGTCCCTCGGCGTGAGCCCGCGCGGTGCCACCGCCCTGCTCCGCGCCGCCCGCGCCTGGGCCTGGTTGTCGGGGCGCGACTTCGTGACGCCGGACGACGTCAAGGCGCTCGCGCAGGCGTCCCTCGCGCACCGGCTCGGCCTCCGCCCCGAGGCCGAGCTCGAGGGCGTCGCCGTCGCGAGCGTCCTCGCCTCCGCCCTCGGCTCGGTGCCGGTGCCCCGATGACGCCCGCGAGTCGGCTCATCTTCGGTCCCGCACGACGTCGAGTCGGCTCATCTTCGGACCCTCACGACGCCGAGTCGGCTCATCTTCGGACCCGCACGACGCCGAGTCGGCGCAACTTAAGACCAGCCGACTCGGCGAGGATCCGGACCGAAGACGCGCCGACTCGACGCCCCGACGGGGGTAAGACGAGCCGGGTCGGCGATAGGTCGGCGGACAGATGGTGATCTCCGGGCGGGTCCCGCTCCTCCTGCTGCTCGGCGTCGCGGCCGTCGTGCTGCGGCCGTCGGGCGGCACGGTGGTGCTCTGGCTGCTCGCGGTCACCCTGTTCGTCGTGGTCGACCTGCTGCTCGCCCCGACGACCAGGGCGGTCGGGATCAGCCGGCGACCCCCGGGCACCGTGCGGCTCGGCGACCCGGCCGAGTCGGCGCTGACCGTGGCCAACGACGGCGACCGAGCCCTGCGGCTCGAGGTGCGCGACGCATGGCAGCCGACCGCCGGCGCGACCGGCAACAGGCACCCGCTCGCTCTCTCCGCCGGCGAGCGACGCCTGCTGCGCACGCCGTTGAAGCCGTGGCGGCGCGGCGACCTGCGCGCCTTCGGCGTGACCGTCCGCTCGTGGGGCCCGCTGCGCCTGGCCGGCAAGCAGCGGACGTACGACGTGCCCGGGACGGTCCGCTCCCTCCCGCCGTTCGAGTCACGCAAGCACCTGCCGTCGCGGCTGGCGCAGCTCCGCGAGCTCGACGGCCGGTCGGCGGTGCGGATCCGCGGGGCGGGGACGGAGTTCGACTCACTGCGCGAGTACGTCCGCGGCGACGACGTGCGGTCCATCGACTGGCGGGCGTCCGCCCGCACTCCGCACGTGGTGGTGCGCACCTGGCAGCCGGAGCGGGACCGGCGCGTGGTGCTCGTGCTCGACACGTCGCGCACCGCGGCCGGCAGGGTCGGCGGCCCGGGAGATCAGGGCGGGGTGCCGCGGCTCGACGCAGCGATGGACGCCGCGTTGCTGCTCGCCGCCCTCGCCTCCCGGGCCGGCGACCGGGTCGACTTCGTCGCCGGCGACCGCCGGGTGCGGGCCCGGCTAAGGGCGGCCGGTGCGCGTGACATCGCCGCGCGGCTCCAGGAGTCGATGGCCGACCTCGACCCCGTCATCGCCGAGGCCGACTGGGACACCCTCGCCGGGGCTGTCCAGGGCTTCGGCAAGCAGCGAGCCCTCGTCGTGCTCCTGACCCCGGTGGAGCCGGCCGCCGTCCAGCAGGGCCTGCTGCCGGTGCTGCCGGCGCTCACCCGCCACCATCGGGTGGTCCTCGCGTCGGTCCGCGACCCCGAGCTCAACCGGCTCGCCGACGGGCGCGGCAACGTCGACGAGGTCTACGACGCCGCCGCCGCCGAGCAGGAGCTCCACCGGCGCGAGTGGACGGCCGAGGTGCTGCAGCGACTGGGCGTCCAGGTGGTCGATGCCGACGCCGAGCGACTGCCGCCGGCGCTCGCCGACCACTACCTCTCGCTCAAGGCCCAAGGCCTGTTGTGAGGCCTCGGTTTCGAGGCTCGCTTCGCTCGCACCTCAACCAGCGGCCTACTCCTGGGTCGCGACCTGGTCCTCGAGGAGATCCGCGCTGATGTCGCCGTTGTGTCCGGCGTGGAAGGCTTGGCGGCCGAGGACGAAGACGTAGGCGAAGAAGCCGAGCTCGGCCACGATGCCGATCGCGATCCGCGCCCAGGTGGGCAGTGGCGACGGGGTCACGAACGCCTCGATGATGCCGCTGACGAGGAGCACGGCGATCAGACCGAGCGCGACGGTGACCATGGTGCGACCGGCGACCGCCAGCGAGGTGCTGCGGCTGGTGCCTCCCGGCGCGACCCACGACCAGAACACCTTGAGGCCCACCCCGCTGGCCACGAAGACCGCGGTCAGCTCCAGCAGACCGTGCGGCAGGATCAGGCCCCAGAACAGGTCGGCGCGGCCGTGATGGGTCAGCAGCGCACCGGCGGAGGCGACCGCGACCAGGTTCTGGAAGAGCGCCCAGATCACGCCGACCCCGGTGACGCCCAACGCCAGGCAGGTCGCGGCGACCCAGACGTTGTTCAGCCATACCCGCGCCGCGAAGTCCTGTCCGGGGTTGGCGCTGTAGTAGTTCTCGAACTCGCCGTTGACGTAGTTGTCGGCCTCCCGCGGCGACAGCAACGACTGCTGCACCTCGGGGTGGTCGGTCAGCCACCAGATCATGAGGGCGGTGAACGCGATGCTGCCGGCCATGCAGCCCAGCCACCAGTAGCGCAGCCGGTAGAGAGCGGCGGGGAACTGCTCGGTGAAGAAGCGTCCGGCCGCCCGCCAGCTCAGCACCCGGGCGCCGGCCATCGAGATCCGCGCGCGCCCGAGCAGGGAGGACAGGTAGGCGACGACCTCGGCGTCCGGGGCCGACGTGCGGATCACCGACAGGTGCGTGGCGACCTGCTGGTAACGGTCCACCAGCTCGTCGCTCTGTGGACCGTCCGGTCGGCTGGTGCGGAGCAGCTCCTCGAGCCGGGCCCACTCGTGCGAGTGCGCCACGACATAGGCGTCGAGGTCGATGCGCGGCACGAGGAGCAGCGTACGACGGGTTTCGGGGCTCGCTACGCTCGCACCTCCACCACCGGGAAAGAGATTGGGGCCGATGTCGGCACCGAACGAGTTCGCACTGACCACGACCGACGACCTGGTCACCGGCGAGGGCGTCGCGCTCGACCTGCCGCCGGCGAGCCTCGGGCTCCGGCTGGCGTCCGGCCTGATCGACCTGGTCGTCATGATCGTGCTCTTGATCGCGATCCTCATCATGCTGGCCATCGCGACGCTCAACGCCTCGCCGGCGCTCATGGACGCGGCAGGCGTCCTGGGGGTGATCCTCGCGCTCGCCGTCTATCCGACCCTGCTCGAGACGCTCACCCGGGGCAGGTCCCTCGGCAAGCTCGCGCTCGGTCTCCGCACGGTGCGCGACGACGCCGGCCCCATCACCTTCCACCACGCGCTGGTGCGGGCCCTGGCCGCGGTGGTGGAGGTCTTCGTGACCTCGGGGGCGCTCGCGTTCTTCTCGATGCTGGTCAGCAAGCGCGGCAAGCGGCTGGGCGACTTCCTGGCCGGCACGTACGTGATCCGCGACCGGGTCGCCCTCCGCCTCCCGCCACCGCCGCCGATGCCGCCGCAGCTGGCGCAGTGGGCCCGCAGCGCTGACCTGGCCACCCTCCCGACCGGCCTGGCGCTCGCCGTACGTCAATATCTCGCGCGGCTCCCGAACCTCGATCCGCACTCGCGGGAGCGGGTGGGCAGCGAGCTCCTTGCCGAGGTGCGCCAGTACGTCGCTCCGGCACCGCCGAGCAGCGCACCGCCGGAGATGGTGCTCGGCGCCGTCGTGGCCGAGCGCCGCGAGCGCGACCTGGCCCGGCTGTGGCGTGACGATCAGTTCCGATCGAGGCTTGCGGCGCGGGACTGACGGGTAGGTTTGCCGCCGATGACCACCACCAGGACTTCGCAGTCGGGCCAGCCGAGCACCCCGCTCACCGCCGCCGACGTCGCCCACGCGAGCGACGCGCTGGACCGGGTCTCTGCTGCGTTCTCGAGCCGGGTCGTCGGCCAGGAACGGATCCGCACGGCGCTCCTGGTCACCCTCCTCGCCGAGGGGCACGTGCTGCTCGAGAGCGTGCCCGGCCTTGCCAAGACCCTCGCCGCCTCCACGCTGGCGCAGGCCGTGAGCGCGGACTTCTCCCGCATCCAGTGCACGCCCGACCTGCTGCCGAGCGACATCATCGGCACCCAGGTCTACGATCCGCGCCGCCACGAGTTCGAGACCCAGCTCGGTCCGGTGCACGCCAACTTCGTGCTGCTCGACGAGATCAACCGGGCCAGCGCCAAGACCCAGTCCGCGATGCTCGAGGCGATGCAGGAGCGGCAGACGTCGATCGCCGGGACGATCCACCCGCTGCCGAGCCCGTTCATGGTGCTCGCGACCCAGAACCCGATCGAGGAGGAGGGCACCTACGTCCTCCCCCACGCGCAGATGGACCGGTTCCTGCTCAAGGAGGTCATCGACTACCCCGAGGAGATCGACGAGCTGATGGTGCTCGACCGGATCGAGGACGGCACCCTCGGCCAGCACGCCGAGAAGGTCGAGCCGGTGGCAACGATCGGCGACATCATCGACCTGCAGACGATGGTGCGCCGGGTCTACGTCGACCCGGCGATCCGGCGCTACGTCGTCACCCTGGTCCGGGCAACCCGGCATGTCGGCCAGCTGCTCGGCCCCGAGCTCGGGGCGTACGTCGAGATCGGCGCCAGCCCGCGTGGCAGCATCGCGTTCTTCCAGGCCGCCCGGGCGATCGCCGTGGTGCAGGGTCGCCACTACGTCATCCCCGAGGACGTCCGGGAGCTCCGGCACGCCGTGCTCCGGCACCGGCTCCACCTCACCTTCGAGGCGCTCGCCGACCGGGTGCGGCCCGAGAGCATCATCGACGCGGTGTTCCGAGCTGTTCCGACGCCGTGATCAGGATGTAGAGGGGACGGCGCACGGTGGCTCATCTGGCCCGGGTCAAGACCCGCCTCTCGATCCACGCACACCGCAAGGTGCGCGGACTGCTCGAGGGTGAGTACGCCGCGCTCCAGGTCGGTCGCGGCATCGAGTTCAACGACCTCCGCGAGTACGTCCGCGGCGACGACGTCAAGGACATCGACTGGAAGGCGTCGGCCCGCACCCGGATGCTGCTGGTCCGGCGCTACGTCGCCGAGCGCAAGCACACGATCATCTTCGCGGTGTCGACCGGCCGCAGCATGGCCGCGATGAACGACTCCCAGGTCGGCAAGCGCGACCTCGCCGTGTTCGTGACGGGCGTGCTGGGATACCTCGCCGTCCGCCACGGCGACCTCATCTCCCTCGTCTACGGCGACGCGCGGCGCCAGCACGTGCGGCCCCCCGACAACGGTGAGCTCTACCTCGAGCGGCTGCTCGGCCTGGTCCACGACTCGATCGCGCCCGACGCGCCGCCGACCGACCTGGTCGCGGTGCTCGACTACGTGGCGCGCGCGATCCGGCGGCGCGGGATCCTGGTCGTGGTGTCCGACGAGACGTCGGTCTCCGATGAGCTCGCCGAGTCGCTGCGCCGGCTCACCGCCCAGCACGAGGTGCTGTTCCTGACCATCGGCGACCTCGACCCCACCATCACCGCCGGCGCCCCGCGCCGGCTGGTCGACGTCGACGCGGGCGCGGAGGTGCCGGCCTGGCTGCGCGGCGACGGGCGGCTGCAGGACGAGTACGCCGCCCTCGTCGCCGGGGAGGAGTCGCAGCTGCGGCGCCGGCTCGACCAGCTGGGCGTGGTGCACGAGCGGGTCCAGGACACCGAGTCGGCGATTGCCGCGGTCTTCCGGGTGTTGGAGAGGCAGCGCCATGCTCGCCGCCGATAGCGTGATCAACGCGGCGGCGGACCTCCAGGACGAGTTCAACGGTCCGGTGGCGTACGCCGATCGCTGGCTGTGGTTCGCCCTGCTCGGACTGGTGCTGGTGGCGATCTACTTCCTGGCCGTCCTCTGGCTCACCCGCGAACGCGCGGAGGCGGGGTCGACGCCGTGGGGCCGCGTCGACGTGATGTTCGTGCGTCAGCTGCACCTCGACCGGATCGACCGGATCGAGGCCGAGGTGCGGGCGGGCGAGACCTCCGCCCGGGACGGCCACCAGCGGCTCAGCGAGACGGTGCGTTCCTATGTCGGCGAGGTGAGCGCGATCCCCGCCCCGACGATGGCGCTGGCCGACTTCCGCCGGCAGGCGCCACGTTCGCTGACCGACGCGATCGAGCTGATGTATCCGCCGGAGTTCGCGCCCGACGACGTCGGCGAGGCCCACGAGCGGTTCGACCAGGCGGTCGACCAGGCACGGCGGCTGGTGGCGTCATGGAGCTGAGCTGGGCGACCAGCGACACCGAGCTGCGGTGGCCGTGGCTGGTCGCGCTGCTGGTGCTGCTCGTCGTCGTGCTCCTGGCGGTGTGGGTCCGGGTCTGGTGGCGGCGGCATCCCCCCGGCGCGTCGTACGTCGCCCACGCGGCGCGGCTGACGTCGCTCCCGCGCTACCAGACGCTGGTCCAGCGCCGTCGGCTGCTGGGCGGGTTCGGCTCGCTCGCCGCGCTGGTGGCGTGCTTCGGCGGCATCGTCCTCGGCGGCCGGGTCCAGGAGACGCAGGTCATGGACCGCGACGAGGCGGCGCGCGACATCATGCTCTGCCTCGACGCGTCCGGGTCGACAGCGCCGTGGAACGTCAGCGTGATCGAGGAGCTCCGCGACATCGTCGAGGGCCTTCAGGGCGAGCGGATCGGGCTGACCATCTGGAACAACGCCGCGATCACCAAGTTCCCGCTCACCGACGACTACGACTTCGTGCTCGACCGGCTCGACGAGGCCGAGGAGGCGTTCGCCGACTGGAGCGAGTTCTATCCGAGCGATGCGTTCGACGACTACACGGCCGGCACCTTCAGCGATGCCCGTGACACCCAGTCGTCCCTGGTCGCCGACGGGCTGGTGTCGTGCGTCCAGCGCTTCGACCGGCTCGACGAGGATCGCGGCCGCGCTCTCGTGCTGGCGACCGACGGCGAGCAGCGCGGGCGCGGGGTCTACAACCTCGCCGACGCGGGCGACTACGCCGCCGCCGACGGAGTCGTCGTCCACGTGGTCGCCAACCCCGGCGAACCGGACAGGAACGGCGACATCCAAGGGCTGCAGGCCGTCGCCGACAAGACCGGCGGGACCCTCGCCGAGCTGGGCACCGGTGGCTCCGCGGAGGAGGTGGTCGAGGAGATCAACGAGCTGGAGGCAGCGAAGATCGACCGGCCGCCGCTGGTCCAGAAGGTCGACGAACCGCGCACCGGCCAGGTCCTCGCCGGCCTGGGCGTGGGGTTGCTGGTGCTGGTGTGGGCCGTCGAAGCGCTGATCAGCCTCGCCGGACGGAGGTGGACGCGATGAGCCCGGCGACGAGCGCCGTCCTCGTCCTCGCCCGCCGGGTCGGCATCGTCACCGCGCTGGTGCTGATCTTGTCGCAGCCGGGGTTCGGCACCCGAGCGGTCCCCGCGCAGGTCTCGGACCTCGAGGTCCTGGTGGTCGTCGACCGCACCCGTTCGATGGCGGCCCTGGACTATCAGGGCGGGCCGAGGATCTATGGCGCGCAGCGGGACCTGGCCGACCTTTCGGAAGCACTGCCGGGAGCACGGTTCGCGCTGCTCACGTTCGGCGCCGAGGTCGAGCTCGAGCTGCCGTTCACCAGTGACGCGACGACGTTCCGGACGGCTCTGGACACGCTCCGGCTGGAGGGTCCCTTCGACGGCAGCGGCTCGCGCGCGGATCGGCCGCTCGAGGCGATGCGGGAGATCCTCGAGCGCGCGGACGAGCAGCACCCCGACCGCAGGCGCCTGGTGGTGTTCGTCGGCGACGGCGAGAACACCACCGGCGGAGACCAGGAGTCGTTCGACGAGCTCGAGGACCTGGTCGACGGCGGCGTCGTCCTCGGCTACGGCACCGAGGAGGGTGCCCGGATGCCCGAGGCCGACGACCTCTCCGACGACGACGGCTACATCTACGACCAGCACACCAGGGAGGACGCGATCTCCCGGATCGACGGCGACAACCTGCGCCAGATCGCGGGTGACCTGGACATCGACTACGCCCATCGCACCGAGGCCGGGGGGATGGCTGCGATCGCGGACGCCTTCGAGGCGTCTTACGCCCTCGACGAGGGTCCGGGCGCGCCCGCGAAGCACGACCTGACCTGGGTGTTCGGCTTGCTCCTGCTCGCACTGGTGCTGCTCGAGCTGCGGTCGTGGTGGCGGGCCCTCTGGACGTCCCACACCGCTCTCCAGCCGGCGCGGGGCCGCTCGACGGGCTCCAGGACGTTGCGGGTGACGTCGTGAACCGCGCGCGACTGCGACTGGTGCTGGTCCTGGCCGGCCTGTTGCCGACGCTGGTCGCCCTGGTGTTCGCGCTCAAGGTGGTGACGATGCTGTCCCACGACCGCGACGGTCGGGCCGGGTTCGACGACAGCAACTTCTTGGCGGCGGCCGACGAGTTCTCGGCCAACGGATCGCTGAACTGGTTCGAGCCCTGGGTCGCCGCCTTCGACGAGGGTGCGGCCCGGCACGCCGACGGCGATCTCGACGGCGCGCTCGACCGCTACGCGACGGCCCTCGAGGACGTGCCGCCCGAGGAGGAGTGCACGGTGCGGATCAACGAGGCACTCGCCCACGAGAGCCTCGGGGACGCCGCTCTCGCGGACGGGGACGCCGACGAGGCGACCGGCCACTGGCAGGCAGGCATCGACACGTTGGCCGAAGGGGGCTGCCCGAGCGACTCCGGGCGCGGCGAGGACCAGACCGAGGACGCCGCCGCTGTCGACCGGCGCCTGCGCGAGAAGCTGCAACAGCAACAGCAGGACCAGCAACAGCAGGACCAGCAACAGCAGCAGGACCAGGAGGACAAGCAGAAGCAGCGCGAGCAGCAGCGCAAGGAGCGGAAGCTCGAGAAGCGCAACGACGACGCCATCGAGCAACAGCAGGACCACGAGGAGTCGCGACGCGAGCGCGACTACTCCGAGTACCACTGGTGACGGCTCGTCGACGCTCGACCAGTCTTGTCTCGCTACAACGGGCCTGTTATACAGGGGACATGCCCTGGACCGCCGCCACCTCACGCGAGCTCGGGAAGCGGGTGCGTGAGCTCCGCGAGGAGAAGTCGATGTCCCAGGAGGCACTTGCCCACAAGGCCGGCTGCTCGAAGAACCACGTCCAGGTGATCGAAGCCGCCGGGCGGCTCGACGTCGCGCGACCGATCAACCTGCGGATGAGCACCTTCTACGGCATCGCCGACGCGCTGGGCGTCGAGCCGTGGGACCTGATCCGCTCCTGAGCGGGTCTGCTCAGTCGCCGAACGCCTCGTCGTACGCCGCGGCCATCTCCTCGCTGTACGGCGCACTCAGGCCGCAGGTCGCCACCTGACCGTCGATCGCGCTGACCAGGTAGCGCTTGCCCTCCTCGAAGGCGATGCCGCCTTCGAGCAGCACGTCGGCGCTGCCTGCTGTCAGGACGATCTCGTTGGCGCCGTCGCCGCCGCGGTACCAGTGGTCCGGGGTCAGCCGCACGGTGTCGCCGTCGACTTCGTAGACCTCCCCCGAGAACGCGACCTCCATCGGCTCCAGCGCCTCTGGGGAGAACGCGATGCACATCTGCATCGGGTCGGCGGCGGGCAGGGTCAGCGCGAGCTCCTTGGCAGGCTTGTCCTGGGCGGTGTTCTGGCCCTGGTCGTCATCGCCGGCGGTCAGTGCGACCGCGGCTCCCCCGATCGCCGCGACCAACGCTGCGGCCGCTGCCACCAACACCCAGGTGCGCCGCCCGCTGCTCTGCTTCCTGGTCGTCTCCGTCGTCTCCGTCGTCTCCGTCATCATCGTGGCCTCCGCCAGGTCGTCGATCCACGAGTCGGCGGGCGCTGAACCGCGCGCCGGGTCTGCCGCCCGCATCCGGGCTCCCAGCTCCTGCTCGTCCATCACCGCCTCCTCCTGTCACCCGGTTCCTGTCCGGCATCGCCGGCGATCTTTCGGTCGAGCTCCGCGGCCAGT
This sequence comes from uncultured Actinomycetota bacterium, assembly GCA_963766035.1. Classification (GTDB taxonomy): domain Bacteria; phylum Actinomycetota; class Actinomycetes; order Propionibacteriales; family Nocardioidaceae; genus Nocardioides. The sequence continues at coordinate 12,695 of CAVXYP010000003.1, forward strand.
CGCTTCTTCGCCCGGTGCAGCCGGATGCTCACGGCGTTCGCGGTCAGCCCGGTGACGACCGCGATCTCCCGGGGAGCCAGCTCCTCCCACGCCCAGAGCTGCACCAGCTCGCGGTCGAGTGCCGGCAAGGTGTCGAGTGCGGCCAGCAGCTCGGGATGCTCGTCGCGGTCCGGCGGCGGACGGGGCGGGTCCAGCCGGCCGATCCGCTCGACCAGGCTGCGCTGACGACGAGCGCTCCGCTGCGCGTTGGCCACGCAGCCGCGCGCGACGGCGTACGCCCAGGGCAGCGGGTCGTCGGTCGGTACGTCGTCGAGCCGGCGCCACAGCACGAGGAACGCGTCGGCGAGCACGTCGTCGACCGTGGCCGCCGGCACCCGGCGTACGACGTAGCGCCGCAGCGGCTCGCCGACCTCGTGCGCGAGCCGCCGGAAGCGGGTCTCCAGCTCGGCCTCCGACACGGTCTCCACGATTCCACCCTGTCCGGCACCGGCACGTTCCTTTCACGCGCCTGTCGGGAGAACAAGCAACAGGGCCCCCGCCGAAGCGGAGGCCCTGTCGTCAAGCGGGACTGGCTCAGAAGTCCATGCCACCCATGCCACCGGAGGGGTCGCCGCCCATGGCGGGCGCCTTCTCCGGCTTGTCGGCCACGACGGCCTCGGTGGTGAGGAAGAGCGCAGCGATGGAAGCGGCGTTCTGCAGCGCGGAGCGCGTCACCTTGGCGGGGTCGATGATGCCGGTGGCGATCATGTCGACGTACTCGCCGTTGGCGGCGTTGAGGCCGAAGCCGGCCTCCAGACCGCGCACCTTCTCTGCGACGACGCCACCCTCGAGACCGGCGTTGATCGCGATCTGCTTGAGCGGGGCCTCGATCGCGACCTTGACGATGTTGGCACCGGTGGCCTCGTCGCCCTCGAGCTCGAGCTTGGCGAACGCGCCCAGGCCGGCCTGGACCAGCGCCACGCCACCTCCGGCGACGATGCCCTCCTCGACCGCAGCCTTCGCGTTGCGGACGGCGTCCTCGATGCGGTGCTTGCGCTCCTTGAGCTCGACCTCGGTGGCCGCGCCGACCTTGATGACGGCCACGCCGCCGGCCAGCTTGGCGAGGCGCTCCTGGAGCTTCTCGCGGTCGTAGTCGGAGTCCGACTTCTCGATCTCGGCGCGGATCTGGTTGACCCGGCCCTCGATCTGGGCCGCGTCGCCGGCACCCTCGACGATGGTGGTCTCGTCCTTGGTGATGACGACCTTGCGGGCCTGGCCGAGCAGCTCGACGCCGGCCGACTCGAGCTTGAGGCCGACCTCCTCCGAGATGACCTGGCCGCCGGTCAGGATCGCGATGTCCTGCAGCATGGCCTTGCGGCGGTCACCGAAGCCCGGCGCCTTGACGGCGACGGACTTGAAGGTGCCGCGGATCTTGTTGACGACCAGGGTCGACAACGCCTCACCGTCGACGTCCTCGGCGATGATGACGAGCGGCTTGCCCGACTGCATGACCTTCTCGAGCAGGGGCAGCAGGTCCTTGACGCTGCTGACCTTGGAGTTGGCGATGAGGACGTAGGGGTCCTCGAGCACCGTCTCCATGCGCTCCGGGTCGGTCACGAAGTAGGCCGAGATGTAGCCCTTGTCGAACCGCATGCCCTCGGTGAGCTCGAGGTCGAGGCCGAACGTGTTCGACTCCTCGACCGTGATCACGCCCTCCTTGCCGACCTTGTCCATCGCCTCGGCGATGATCTCGCCGACGGTGGTGTCAGCGGCGGAGATGGACGCGGTGGAGGCGATCTGCTCCTTGGTCTCGATCTCCTTGGCCATGCCGAGCAGCTGCTCGGACACGGCCTCGACGGCCGCCTCGATGCCGCGCTTCAGACCCATCGGGTTCGCACCCGCGGCCACGTTGCGCAGGCCCTCGCGGACCATCGCCTGGGCCAGGACGGTCGCCGTCGTCGTGCCGTCACCGGCGACGTCGTCGGTCTTCTTCGCGACCTCCTTGACCAGCTCGGCGCCGATCTTCTCGAAGGGGTCCTCGAGCTCGATCTCCTTGGCGATGGAGACACCGTCGTTGGTGATCGTGGGGGCACCCCACTTCTTCTCCAGCACGACGTTGCGGCCCTTGGGGCCGAGAGTGACCTTGACGGCATCGGCGAGGATGTTCATCCCGCGCTCGAGACCGCGCCGGGCCTCCTCGTTGAAAGCAATCAGCTTCGACATAACTCCTGCGATCCTTCGCATTCGAGTCGTGATGATCCGGCTCGTCGCCCGCGACGGACGGCCAGTCCGAGCCGGCAGACCCTTCCCGCCGTCGCTGCTGACCTCGACTCCCCGGACCGGGGATCATGGTTGTACAGAGTTGTCACTCTCATGGCGAGAGTGCCAGCGTCATGTTTAGCACTCGACCCCTGCGAGTGCAAGAAGCGGGGGGTCGTGGCGGGGTCGTGGCGGGGTCGTGGCGGGGTCGTGCGGGGTCGGGCGGCGGGGCGTCGTGCGCTGTAACACGCTGTTCGCCGTACTGGCAGGCCGTCGTGCGCTGTAACACGCTGTTCGCCGATCTGGCAGGCCGTCGTGCGCTGTAACACGCTGCTCGCCGATCTGGCAGGCCGTCCGCGTTGCTTCGGCGCCGACGCAACGGGCTCCCAGAGACGTCAACGGTCGCCCAGATCGGCGTACGGCGTGTTGCAGCCGCCGACCGGCGCCGAGAGACGCGAACAACGTGTTACAGCCGTCGACCGGCGCCGAGAGGCGCGAACAGCGTGTTACAGCGTTGGCCGGTCGCCGGCGACTGCCGATTCCCGCGAGGGTTGGCCCCCTTGACGTCGGGACTCTCGCGAGTAAGTTCTCGCGCATGATTTCGGGCAGTGAAGGGCAGGGTCCGGCGCGCTTCGAAGGCGCCGAGGTCCCCCGGACGGACAAGAAGAAGATGGCTCTCGCCGGCGTACTGCTGGTGATCCCGATCCTCGCGCTGATGTGGGTGCCGAGCTACGCGAAGGACGGTCCCGAGCTCTGGGACTTCCCGTTCTTCTTCTGGTACCAGTTCGTCTGGGTCTTCGTGACCTCGGCAGTCACCTGGGCGGCCTACAAGCTCACGCTGGCGGCCCGGAAATGAGCGGGGCGATGAGCGCGGGTGTGCCGATGGCGGCCACCAGCGACGTCAACTGGGTCGCGCTGTCGGTCCTGGTCGCGCTGTTCCTGCTGGTGACCGTGCTCGGCTTCATGGCATCCCGGTTCCGCCGCGCCGAGAGCCTCGACAACCTCGACGAGTGGGGCCTGGGTGGACGGAAGTTCGGCACCTGGGTCACGTGGTTCCTGCTCGGCGGCGACCTCTACACGGCGTACACCTTCATCGCCGTGCCCGCCGCGATGTTCGCGACCGGCGCCGTGGCCGGCTTCTTCGCGGTGCCCTACACGATCATTCTCTACCCGATCATCTTCTTCTTCATGGCGCGGCTGTGGTCGGTGAGCCACCGGCACGGCTACGTCACGCCGGCGGACTTCGTCCGCGGGAGGTACGACGCCCGCGGCCTCTCGCTCGCGGTGGCGCTGACCGGCTTCATCGCCACGATGCCCTACATCGCACTGCAGCTGGTCGGCATCCAGGCGGTGCTCGAGGTGGTGGGCTTCGGCGGCAACGACAACGTGATCGTCCGGGACCTGCCGCTCCTGGTCGCGTTCGCCGTGCTGGCCGCGTTCACCTACTCCTCCGGGCTGCGCGCGCCGGCGGTGATCGCGTTCGTCAAGGACTTCCTGATCTACCTGGTCGTCATCGTCGCCGTCATCTACCTGCCGTCGCAGGTCGGCGGCTGGGACGCGGTCTTCGGCGCGGCCGAGGAGAAGATGGCCACCACCAACCCGGCCACGAACGCACCGACGGGCGCGTTCATCCCGGGCGACCCCCAGTTCTGGGCCTACGCGACGCTCGCGCTGGGCTCGGCGATGGCCCTGTTCATGTATCCCCACTCGGTCACCGCGAGCCTGTCGTCCGACAGTCGCAACACGGTCCGGCGGAACGCGGCCATCCTGCCGGCGTACTCCTTCGTGCTCGGGCTGCTCGCCCTGCTGGGCTGGGTCGCCATCGCCGCCGGCACCAGCCCGGTCGGCGCCGACGGCAAGCCCAACCCGCAGCTGGTGATCCCGCAGCTGTTCGAGGACCAGTTCCCGGCGTGGTTCGCCGGCGTCGCGTTCGCGGCCGTGGCGATCGGCGCGCTGGTGCCGGCGGCGATCATGTCGATCGCCGCAGCCAACACGTTCACCCGCAACATCTACAAGGAGTGGCTCCGCAAGGACGCCACGCCCGAGGAGGAGGCCAAGGTCTCCAAGATCATGTCCCTGGTGGTGAAGGCGTTCGCGCTGGTGTTCGTGCTGAGCCTCGACAAGCAGAACGCGATCAACTTCCAGCTGCTCGGCGGGGTCTGGATCCTGCAGACCTTCCCGGCGATCGTGTTCAGCCTGTTCACCCGGTGGTTCCACCGATGGGGACTGCTGGCGGGCTGGGCGGTCGGCATGGTCTACGGCACGGTCGCGGCCTACCGGGTGGTCAACCCGGTGACCGGCAAGCACTTCGGCGGCAGCCTGGCGGAGATCCCCTCGCTCGGCGAGATGGGCTACATCGCGTTGACCGCGTTCGTGCTGAACGTCGTCGTTGCCGCGGTGCTGACCCTCGTGCTCAACGGGCTCAAGGTGTCGAACGGCCGGGACCGGACGGCACCGGGCGACTACTTCGCCGACGCCGGCGACCCGCGGGTCGAGGCCGATCTTGCGCAGGAGGACGACCTGACGCGCGGTGAGCCGCGAGCGTAGCGGTCAGCGGGCGCGCGGCTCGCGAGATCAGCGCGCGAGCCGGTCGGTCACCAGGTCGGCGAACAGGTCGGCGATCTCGGGCGACACATCGAGGTACAGGCCGGGCTCGATGAGCTCGAGCTCGCTGACGACCCACGCCCCTTCCCACTCCATCAGGTCGACGCGGGCGTAGGAGAGGTCGGCGCCGAGCCGCGACGCGACCGTGCGCACGGCGTGCTCGGCGACCCGCGCGCGATCCGGGTCGAGCGGGACGGGCCGGCTGCTGCCGCCGTACAGCTCGTGCACGCGGACCTCGTCACCTGCAGCGGTCTTGTCGACCTGGGCGACCGCGTTCCCGGCAAGCACGTAGACCGACGTCTCGCCCGACGTCCGGACCGACTCCACCAGCGGCTGCACCACCCACGGGCTGGGTGCCAGGTCGAAGAGCCGCCAGTCGTCGATGCCGTCGACGACCACGACGCCGCGGCCGCCGGCGCCGACCCGGGGCTTGATCACGACCGTCCCCCATCGCTCCAGGGCGGCGGTCAGCCCGGACACCAGGCTCTCGTCGTCGACGAGCCCGGTCGGCACGACCGGCAGCTCGTCGGCCAGCTCGGCGAGGTAGGCCTTGTCGGCGTTCCAGGCGAACACCTCGGCGCCGTTGAGGACCGGGGTCTGCGCCTCGACCGCACGCGCCCATGCCAGGAACGCCGGCAACCGACGGTGGTAGTCCCACGTCGAGCGCACGGCGACCAGGTCGGCGGCCGCCCAGTCGACGTCGGGATCGTCCCAGCAGACCCAGCGGGCGTCGACGCCGCGCTCGACCAGGGCTGGGACCAGCACGGCACCGCCGGGCTCGCCGGTCGGGCATCAGGTTGAACGTGACGAGCAGGACCGTGGGCACCGCGGCAGCCTATGCCGCGGGGCGACCCGGAGCGGAGCGGGTCAGAGGCCGCCGCTGTTCTGGTTGCGATTGCTGTTCTGCTGCTGGATCAGCAACATGTAGTTGGTCGAGCCGTCGGCCGTGCGGTCGTACTTCCCGCCCTTGCCGGACCGGAACTCCGCGTAGAACGCGCAGAAGGCGAACAAGGCGACGAACGAGCCGACGATGATCAACCACCACATGGCACGGACCTTTCGAGAGGTATACCAAGACAACGAACGCGGCGCCGGAAAGGTTGCGGGTCAATCCGGGAATCGTCACTCGCCGTCGGCCGGAGCATGGTGACCGAACGGCACCTCGTCCCGCATCCCGAGCGCGGTCAACACCGACGGCACCAGCGCCTTGGCCGTGCGTTTGTAGCCCAACGCGCTCGGGTGGAACCGGTCGAGGCTGAACATCTCGTCGGGATTGGTGATGAAGAACGGCCCGACCACGTCGGCCAGTGCGACCGCGTGCGCACCACCGCGCACCGCGGCGTCGCGCTGGGCGGTCGCCAGTTGGCGTGACATCCGGGCGCCGAGCGTCCGCAGCGGTTGCGGCACCTCGCGCAGCGCGCCCAGGTCCGGACAGGTCCCCACGATGACGACCGCACCCCCGGAGCGCAGCCGGGCGATCGCTGCCTCCAGCTGTGCGACCGACTCGCTCACCGGCACCCGGTGGGTGACGTCGTTGCCACCGACGATGACGACCGCCACGTCGGGGCGGTACGACGCCGGCAGCCCGTCGAGCTGGCCGGTCAGTGCCGAGGACTCCGACCCCACGACCGCGGCCGTGCGGAGATCGACCGAGCGGTGCAGCTCCTTGGCCAGGCCGCGCGCGAGCCGCGCCCCCAGCGTGTCCTTCCGCCGCTCCGCCCCGAGGCCGGCGGCGACGGAGTCACCGAGGAGCAGCAGTCGCAGCGGGTCGCCGTACGTCTTCTTCCAGAGCTTGTCGGCGTCGAGCGCGTCCTCGCCGAGCGGCTTGCCGATCCGGCGTCGGGCGACCGCAGCCTGCCGGCGCAGCAGCTCCCGGCCCCCACCGGCCGCGGTCACGCCCAGCCCGGCGAGAACCACCGCCATGCCGGCGGCCGTGCGCTTGCGGATCATGGAGCCTGTCAATCAGATCCACCTGAACCGGTGGTGGCGCGGTGGTGGCGCGGCGATGTCAGGCGGGGGCGACCAGGATCTCCGGCTCGTGGGTCACCGGGAAGCTCACCGAGGCCGCGATGAAGCAGTTGTCGCTGGCCTCGCGGTGGATCGACCGGGCCAGGGCGACCTGGGCCGGGTCGGTGATCGTGACCCGGGGCCGCAGCACGACGGACGTGAACTGCCCGCCCTGCCCCTCCTGGCTCATCGTGCCGACCGGCGCGTCGGTGTAGGCGGTGACGACGACGCCGTGGGTCACCGCCGAGTGCAGGTAGGACAACAGGTGGCATTGGGAGAGCGCGGCGACCAGCAGCTCCTCGGGATTCCACCGGGCGCGGTCGCCGCGAAATGTCGGGTCGGCGGAGCCGAGCAGGTCGGGCTTGCCGTCGGCGGTCAGCCGGCAGTCCCGGCTGTAGTCGCGGTAGCCGCTGGTTCCCGTGCCGCGGTTGCCCTGCCACGCCACCGTGAGCGCGTAGTGGTGCTCCGTCACTGCTGCCCTCACGCTGCCAGTCGCGCGGCATAGGCCACGTCGTAGCCGGCGCAGACCGGGGCGTACCACGCCGGGAGCCGCGAGTCGTTGCTCGGCCCCTGGACGAGGTCGAAGAGCGCGTGGGAGGCCCAGCCCAGCAACCCGCCAGCAACCAGCGCCGGGACAGAGCGGGAGCCGGCCACGGGATCAGCCCTCCGAGACACTCGCTCGTCCCTCGCGAGCCCTCAGGAACCACCCCCGGCGACCGCGGGGATCACCGAGATCTCGGTGCCGTCGGGCGTCGGGGTGGCGAGGTCGTCCTGGAAGCGGACGTCGTCGTTGCCGACGTAGACGTTCACGAAGCGGCGCAGCTTGCCCTCCTCGTCGACGATCCGGCCCTTGATGCCGGCGAACTTCGACTCCAGGTCGTCAAGGACCTCCGCGAGGTTGGCGCCCTCGGCGCTCACCTCGGAGTCGCCGCCGGTGTAGGTGCGCAGGATCGTCGGGATCCGGACGCTGACGCTCATTCGCTGCTTCTTTCTCTTCGTTCGTGCTCGATGGTCGAGCTTGCTTTCGGTGGTCGAACTTGTCGAGACCCTAGATGCCGGTTGCCTTGAAAGCGGCGTACGACGGCGCGATGGTCGCCGCCGCGCTGACCTGACCGGACACCGCATCGAGGGTCTTCAGCCCGTGGCCGGTGTTGATGACGACAGTCTCCAAGGTCGGGTCGAGGAGGCCAGTCTCGACCAGCTTCTTGGTGACTGCGACGGTGGTGCCGCCGGCGGTCTCGGTGAAGATGCCCTCGTTCCGGGCTAGGAGCACGATGCCCGCGCGGATCTCTTCGTCGGTGACCTCCTCGACGGCGCCACCGGTGCGGCGCGCGATGTCGAGGACGTAGATGCCGTCGGCCGGGTTGCCGATCGCGAGGCTCTTGGCGATCGTGTCCGGCTTCACCGGGCGGATCGCGTCGGCGCCGGCCTTGAACGCGGTGGCGACCGGGCCGCAGCCCTCGGCCTGCGCGCCGAACACGCGGTAGGGCTTGTCCTCGACCAGCCCGAGCTTGATCAGCTCCTGGAACGCCTTGTCGACCTTCGTCAGCTGCGAGCCGGACGCGACCGGGATCACGATCTGGTCGGGCAGCCGCCACCCGAGCTGCTCGGCGATCTCGTAGCCGAGCGTCTTGGAGCCCTCGGCGTAGTAGGGCCGGACGTTGACGTTGACGAACGCCCAGCCTTCCTCCTCGCCCGCGATCTCCGAGGCGAGCTTGTTGACGTCGTCGTAGTTGCCGTCGACGGCCACCAGGTTCTCGGTGAAGATCGCCGAGTTGACCTGCTTGGGCTGCTCGAGGTTGCTCGGGATGAAGACCACGGTCTTGATGCCGGCGCGAGCGCCGGCGGCGGCGACCGCGTTGGCGAGGTTGCCGGTGGACGGGCAGGCGAAGACCTTCGAGCCGAGCTCGCGGGCAGCGCTCAGCGCACAGGCAACGACGCGGTCCTTGAAGGAGTTGGTCGGGTTGGTCGAGTCGTCCTTGATCCAGAGGTTCTCGATGCCGAGCTCGCGACCGAGGTTGTGGGCCTTGAGCAGCCGGGTGAAGCCCGGCTCCATGTTGGGGCTGTCCTCGATGTCGGTCGGGACCGGCAACAGGGCCTGGTAGCGCCAGATGTTGCGCGGCCCGGCCTCGATCTCCTCGCGCGTGATCGCCGGGAACTCGTAGGACACCTCGAGAGGGCCGAAGCACTCCGGACAGGCGTAGAACGGGCCGAGCCCGACCTGATGCCCGCACTCGCGGCAGGCGAGGGCGACGGCGTTGCCGAACGCGCCCTCACGCGGCCCGGCCGCGGGACTCGGGTCGAGGGGACGGTCGGTCACGGTGACGACAGCGCTCACGGTTCCTCCTTCTCATCTGCCCCGTTGCGTCCTTCGCCTCGGGTCGGATTTGGCACCGTGTTCCACGTCCGTTTCCACGGATCCACTTGGTGTGGTCCGCGTGGCGGAGGCTCGTGGCGGTTGCCGGGACTTCGCTGGGCCGTTCCCTCAGTCCCTCTGGATGAGCAGTCCTCAAAGTATCGGGAGGGGCGGCCTCCAGCCGAATCGAGATCCCGTTATTCGAGACAGTCATCCACGATGTGAGATCGACCCTGTCGTTGGGGACCAAACGTCGATTTCGCCGCCGCTCGCCCGTCATCCCGGTGACAGAACCGCACAGGACCTGAAAGGTTGCCCACCATGACCAAGTACGTCGTACTGCTGCCCGGTGACGAGACCCAATGGGAGTCGGCGACTCCGGAGTACCGCGCCGGTGTCTACGAGAGGCACGCGGAGTTCGCCAAGGCGCTCGCCGAGCGCGGTCACACGGTCGTCGGCGGCGCCGAGCTCGCGAACTCCAAGGAGGCCAAGCAGGTCCGCAAGGACCCGTCCGGCGCGGCCGTGATCACCGACGGCCCCTACGCCGAGACGGTGGAGCAGCTGACCGGCTTCTACCTGATCGAGAGCGACGACCTCGACGACCTGCTCGAGACCTGCGGCATCCTCGCCGGCGTCGAGTCGGCGATCGAGGTCCGGCAGATGCTCGGCGGGGACAGCGAGGCCTGAGCTGAGCGGTCCCGACGGCGCCGAGGAGGCCCTCGACCGGGCGCTGAGCGACGAGTGGGGACGGTTGCTGGCCCTGCTCGTCGCCCGCTTCCGCCGGCTGGACCTGGCCGAGGACGGGCTCGCGGACGCGTTCGAGGCGGCGGCCCGCACCTGGCCGGTCGACGGCGTGCCGGCGAACCCGGCGGGCTGGCTGCTGACCGCGGCCCGCCGCCGGGCGCTGGACCGGCTCCGGTCGGAGGCGGTGCTGGCGCGGTCGATGCCGCTGCTCGCGATCGATGTCGAGCTGACCGAGGAGGCACAGCGGGTGATGGCGGACCCGGGCGACGAGCTGCTCGACGAGCTGCTCGACGAGCGGCTGCGGCTGGTGCTGCTGTGCGCCCATCCGCGATTGTCGCGGGAGGCCGCGGCCGCGCTCACCCTCCGGCTGGTCCTCGGCATCAGCACCGACGACATCGCGCGGCTCTTCCTCCAGACCACGCCGACGATGGCGGCGCGGCTCACGAGGGCCCGCAAGAAGCTGGCCGGTGAGCGGTTCGCCGTACCGACCGGGGCGGACCTCGTCGATCGGGTCGGCGTGGTCGCCGACGTCGCCTACCTCGCGTTCACCGCCGGCTACGCGCCCGGCTCCGGGCCCGACGTGGTGCGGGCCGAGCTCGCGGGTGAGGCGATCCGGCTGGTGCGGGTGCTCCGCACCCTGCTGCCGTACGACGACAGCGAGCTGGCCGCGCTCCAGGCGCTGATGCTGCTCCAGCACTCGCGCCGGGACGCGCGCGTGGCCGGTGACGCGCTGGTCCTGCTGCCCGATCAGGACCGGTCCCGCTGGCACCACGACGAGATCGCCGAGGCGATCGCCATCCTCCGGCCGCTCACGACCGCCCCGCCGGCGCCCTACCTCGTCCAGGCGCTGATCGCCGCCGAGCACGCGATCGCGGCGACGCCGGCCGACACGGCGTGGGACCGGGTCGTGGCCCGCTACGACGAGCTGCTGATGCTCGGCGACACCCCCGTGGTCCGGCTCGGTCGCGCGGTCGCGATCGCCGAGCTCGAGGGCCCGGACGCCGGTCTCGCCGCGCTGGCCGGCATCGCACTCCCCGGACACCGGCTCCCCGCGGCCCGCGCCGAGCTGCTGGCCCGGCTCGGCGACAACGCGGGTGCCCTGGCGTCGTACGACACCGCGATCGCGGTCTGCGCCAACGACGCCGAGCGCGCCCACCTGATCAGGCGGCGGGCTGTGCTGGCGCCGGCCTGAAGCCCGGTCAGCCGCGCGCGGAGGCCTGCATGATGTCGAGCCGCAGCTGCCGCAGCAGGGCGACGACGCCGGCCGGACCCTTGACCACCACGTCCGCGAGCGGCAGCAACGCGCTCTGCTCCTGGGACGCCGAGCAGACCCGGAGGGCGGCCAGCCCGTGCTTCTCGAGCTCGGCGATCGCCTCGAACGCCTCGAGGTCGCCGAGGTCGTCACCGGCGAAGAGGAACCCGCGGGCGTCGAGCTCGGCGGCGAGCTTCTCGACCACCATGCCCTTGTGCGCTCCCGGCGACCGCACCTCGATCACGCTCCGGCCAGGCTCGATCACCATGCCGTGGCGCTCCGCCAGCTCGCGCAGCGGCGGCAGCAGCCGCTCGAACGCCGCCGCGGGATCCGGGAGCCGGCGGGTGTGGACGGCGACCGCGAGGCCCTTGTCCTCGACGTAGGCGTCCGACGCCCCGGCCCGGCGCAGCGTCCGGGGCAGCTCGCGCTCGAAGGTGGCCAGGCCGCGCGGCGGGCGCGGCGCGATGATCCGCCGATGGCGCGAGGACCACCGCTCGTTCCCGTACTGGCCGAAGATGTAGAGCTCCCTGCCGACGGCCTGGATCGCGTCGCCGACCTCCTCGAGCCCGCCGAGGTCGAGCGCCTGCCGGGCCGGGCGACCGGTGATGACCGCGATCGCGGCGACCTGGGGCGCGAGCTCGACCAGCACCTCCGCCGCCTCGGGGTGGATGTGGGCGCGGGCCGGGTCGTCCACGATCGGGGACAGGGTGCCGTCGAAGTCGAGCCCGATGATGGCGCGATCGGCTACCCGGACCAGGTTCGCGTAGCGATGTTCACCCTCCATGGACGAGAACTGCACGCGTCCAGCCAATCACGAAACCCGCCGACCCGGAGGTGGCGAGGACAAATGCCGATCGGGCGACAGGCCCCGGTGGCGGGTCCTACGACAGCGCGCCGGTGAGGATCACCGTCAGGTTCGTGTCGCTCATGGCCGGGTCGGCGGGGATCAGCCGCTGGATCCCGAGGTCGAGCGCGAGCTTCTGCGCCGCGTCGCGCTGACCGGGTGGGAAGTAGACCGTGGTCGCGGGGATCGTGCCGTACCAGTTGTCGGCGGCCAGCCCGTTCCAGCCGATCTCCTGGACTCGCGCGAGGGTCTCGCTCGCCAGGCCGGTGATGCTCGTGTTGTTGAACACCACGACGCCGACCTCGCTGCGTTCGACCGGCGGCTTGGTCTTCTTCGGCTCCTCCGCCGGGGTCTCGCTGGTGTCGGAGGACGACGTGTCGTCCGAGGGCGACGGCGCGTCGGTCGTCTCGTCACCGCTGGCCGACGCGGGCGTGATCTCGCGCTCCTTCGGATCGGAGTCGCGGGTCGCGACGAACGCGAACGCGGCCACCACGACGGCGACGATGCTCAGCCAGACGACGGGCGAAGGGAGTACGGCGCCGCGCTGGTCGCGGCGGCGCCGGACTTGGGGCTGGTCGGGGGAAGGACGACCAAACATGGGCGTTCAGACCTTTCGGACGTCAGGCTTCAGACCTCGAAGCCGAGGCGGCGGGCCGAGCGCTGGCGTTGCCGCTGCGAGCGGAGCCGGCGCAGCCGACGAACCAGCAACGGGTCGGCGGCAAGCGCCTCGGGACGATCGATGAGGACGTTGAGGACCTGGTAGTAGCGGGTGGCGCTCATGTCGAAGTTGTCGCGCACCGCGGTCTCCTTCGCGCCGGCGTACTTCCACCACTGGCGCTCGAACTCCAGGATCTCGCGGTCGCGGTCGCTGAGCCCGCTCCCCGCAGCGCCGGTCGTCCCCGTAGCCGCGGACGACTCGACGTCCGGTGTGCTCCGCTGCGGGTCCATGCGCTTCTCCCCCGATCTAAGGCGTTGGTCGAGACCCACTCTACGCGGCGAATCACATCGATGTCATTCGGTCGTGCGGGGTGTTGCGACCAATCGGTGGGGTTGGGTCGCGGGTCAGGCCTCGGCACGGAGGAAGCGGACGACGGCGAGCACCCGGCGGTGGGCCGCGTCGTCGTCGGGCGCCAGGTCGAGCTTGGCGAAGATCCGCTGGGTGTGCTTCTCCACCGCACCGAGGGTGACGGTCAGCGCCTGGGCGATCGAGCCGTTCGAGCGGCCCTCCGCCATCAGCGCCATCACCTCCCGCTCGCGCGGCGTCAACCGGGCGATCGGGTCGCCCGGATGGCCCTGGCGCGCCATCAGCTGCCGGACCACCATCGGGTCCAGGACCGTGCCGCCGGCCGCCACCGCGTCGACCGAGGCGAGGAAGTCGTCGACGTCGGTCACCCGGTCCTTGAGCAGGTAGCCGATCCCGCGCTCACCGGTGGCCAGCAGGTCGTCGGCGTACGACACCTCGACGTACTGCGACAGGACCAGCAGCCGGGCCTCCGGCCACTGGCGTCGTACGGCGACCGCGGCGCGCAGGCCCTCGTCGGTGTGGGACGGCGGCATCCGGACATCGACCACGGCGAGGTCCGGGCGCCGGCCGAGCACCGCGTCGACCAGCCCCGGACCGTCGCCGACGGCGGCGACGACCTCATGACCGGCCTCCGCAAGGAGCAGCTGCAGGCCCTCGCGAAGCAGCACCGAGTCATCAGCGACCACCAACCTCACCCGAGCGGGACCTCCGCCCGGACCCGGGTCGGTCCGCCGTTCGGTGATGCGACGACCAGGGTGCCGTCCACGCCGGCGAGCCGCTCCCGCAGGCCGTCGAGACCGCGTCCGGCGGCCACCTGCGCCCCTCCGCGGCCGTCGTCGTCCACGGTCACGTGGAGGCGCCCGTCCGCGACGCCGACGGCGACCTGGGCGCGCGTCGCCTGGCTGTGCTTCGCGATGTTGGTCAGCGACTCGGCGACGACGAAGTACGCCGCCGTCTCGGCCGCCTGCGGCAGCTCAGCCCGGTCGACGGGAAGGGCGACCTCGACCTCGACCGGGATCGCCTGTCCCGATGCCATCTCGCGGACCGCCACCGCGAGCCCGCGGTCGACGAGGAGCGGCGGGGCGATCCCGCGGGAGAGGGCCCGGAGCTCCTCCACGGTCTCGCGGGTCTGGGCGAGCGCCGCCTCGATCGTGGTCGCCGCGAGCTCGGGGTCGTCGGCGAGCTGCCGCTTCGCCCGGCCCAGGTCCATGCCGAGCCGGATCAGCCGCTGCTGCGGTCCGTCGTGGATGTCGCGCTCGAGGCGGCGGAGCGACTGCGCCTCCGCGCGGTGCGCCGAGTCCCGGCTCTCCTCCATCCGCGCGACCCGGCCCATCAGCTCCACCCGGCTGCAGAGCAGCATGCGGGAGAAGGCGGCGTTGGTGGCGGCGGCCACCCGCATCGCGGCGGGCAGGGTGACTAGCGCGAAGATCCCGATCGCCGTCTGGAGCAGGATGTCGGCCGACCGGGTCTCGCCCAGCCCGATCAGCTGGGCCAGCGAGGTGTTGTCGGGGCCGCGCGGGATGAACCGCTCCCAGAACCAGTAGCTGAGCCCACCGAGCGTCGCCGCCCACCAGGCGACGGCGACGGCGAACGCGAACGTCGCGGTCACCAGCCCGACGAGGCCCCACAGGATGTCGAGCCACGACTGCATGTCCCGCAGCGGCGTCAGCAGCCTGCGCACCGAGCTGTCGTCCGGGTTCGCCCGCAGGTAGGTCGGATCCGGCGCCTCGACCCCGACCATCGACCGCAGCCGGACCCGCTCGACGTGCGCGAGCCCGCGGGCGACGTACGCCGTCCCGACCAGGATCAGCAGGCCGAGGCCGGCCACGACCACGGTGCTCATGCCGGCCGCGAACCCGGCCACCACCAAGACGAGGGTGGGCAGCGCGAGCAGGAACGCCGTGAACGCGTAGGCGCTGTCGAGCAGCACGCGTCGCGGGAACGTCCGTCGTGGCAGCGTCTGGTCGGTCAGGGGGACCACGGGCATCAGCATCGTCTCGGTCATGGCTGCAACGCTAGGAAGCCACCCGGCGCGCCACCAGCCAGCCAGCCCGACAGTCCCGGAAAGCACATAGGGTGAGGGCCGTGGCCCACGACCTCGTGATCGTTGCCAATCGACTGCCGGTCGACCGGGTCACCCTGCCGTCGGGCCGCACGAAGTGGCGCCGCTCCCCCGGCGGCCTGGTCACCGCGATCGAGCCGGTGATGCGCACGCACGGGGGTGGCGTGTGGATCGGCTGGCCGGGCGGGACCGGCCAGAAGCTGAAGCCGTTCAGCGACGACGGCCTCGACCTGGTCCCGATGTCGATGAGCGCTGACGAGATCGAGTGCCACTACGAGGGCTTCTCCAACGCCACCCTCTGGCCCCTCTACCACGACGTTGTCGCGAAGCCGGAGTTCCACCGCGAGTGGTGGGACGAGTACGTCTCCGTCAACCGGCGCTTCGCCGAGAAGGCCGCCGAGCTCGCTGCCAAGAACGCAACGGTCTGGGTGCACGACTACCAGCTCCAGCTGGTCCCGCAGATGCTCCGCGACCTGCGGCCCGACCTCCGGATCGGCTTCTACCTCCACATCCCGTTCCCGCCGCCCGAGCTCTTCCAGCAGCTCCCCTGGCGGCGGCAGATCCTCGAGGGCCTGCTCGGCGCCGACCTGGTCGGCTTCCAGCTGCCCGAGGCCGCGGGCAACTTCGTCCGGCTGGTCCGGCAGCGCGTGGGCCACAAGACCCACCGCGACCTGATCTACCTGCCGGACGGCCGCACCGTGCGCGCGGCCGCCTTCCCGATCTCGATCGACTCCGCCGGCTTCGAAGAGCTCGCCCGCGCACCCGAGGTGGTGGAGCGAGCGATTGCGCTCCGCGAGGCGCTCGGCAACCCGCGCCGGATCTTCCTCGGGATCGACCGGCTCGACTACACGAAGGGCATCTACGCCCGGCTGCGCGCGTTCAGCGAGCTGATCCGCGACGGCCACTTCGACGTCGAGGACGCCGTCTTCGTCCAGGTCGCCGTGCCGTCGCGCGAGCAGGTGGAGCACTACCGCATCCTGCGCGACGACATCGAGCGCCTGGTCGGCCGGATCAACGGCGACCTCGGCCGCATCGGAAGACCGGCGATCAGCTATCTCCACACGTCCTACCCGCGCGACGAGATGGCCGCGCTCTACCGCGCCGCCGACATCATGGTCGTCACGCCCTACCGCGACGGCATGAACCTGGTCGCCAAGGAGTACGTCGCCTGCCGGGTCGACGACGACGGGGCGCTCGTCCTCTCGGAGTTCGCCGGCGCGGCGGAGGAGCTCAAGCAGGCCTGGCTGGTGAATCCCTACGACATCAACGGCATGAAGGCGGCGCTGCTCGAGGCCTACCGGGCCGAGCCGAAGGAGCTGGCCCGACGGATGCGCGCGATGCGCAAGCAGATCAGCCAGCACGACGTGAAAGCCTGGGCCGCGAGCTTCATGACCGAGCTCGAGGACGTCGGCGGCCACACCAAGAACCTCCGCCCGGCCACCAGATCATGAACAGGTCCTGAGCAGGGCTCGGACACCCGCCCCGCGCCGGGCACGGGAGAGGTAACTTTCGCTCATGGACCTGATCCCGCTCCCCTTGATTCCTCGGGCAGATCAGGTCGTGTCCGCGGCCAGCAACGTGGCGCACAAGATGCTCTACGGGGGCCTCGCCGACCTGCGGCCGATGCCGCGCACCCTGATCGACGACGGGACCCTCCGCGAGGTCTACCACTACCGTCCGTCCGGCGCCGTCAAGGAGACCGGCGACCCCGTGCTCCTCGTGACTCCGCTGGCGGCGCCGGCGATCTGCTACGACCTGCGGCGCGGCTGCTCGCTCGTCGAGCACTTCGTGACGATGGGCCGCCCGACGTACCTCGTCGAGTACGGCGAGGTCTCCTTCCGCAACCGCAACCTCGGCATGGAGCACTGGATCGACGAGGTGGTGCCGACGGCGATCCGGGAGGTCTCGGCGCACGCAGGCGGCCGGCCCGTGCACGTGATCGGCTGGAGCCTGGGCGGGATCTTCTCGCTGCTCTCGGCCGCCGACACGCCCGACCTCCCCATCGCCTCGTTGACCGCGGTCGGCTCACCCATCGACGTGTCACAGGTGCCGCTGGTCGCGCCGCTGCGGCCGCTGCTCAACTGGTTCAACGGCCGGGGTCCGATCACCAAGGGCTACCAGCTGCTCGGCGGGGCGCCGAAGCCGGTCGTGAAGTGGGCCTTCCAGCTGTCGTCGTTCCAGAAGCTGGTGACCAAGCCGCTCGCGGTGGCCAGCCACATCGACGACGCCGAGTTCCTCGCGCAGATCGAGGCGGTGGATCGGTTCACCGCCAACATGATCGCCTACCCCGGCCGGACGTTCGGCCAGCTCTACCACCGGTTCGCGAAGGGCAACCAGCTCGCCGGCGGTGAGTTCGAGCTCGACGACCGCACCATCCACCTGGGCGACATCAAGGTGCCGGTCCTGGTGTTCGGCGGTGCCGCCGACGGGATCGCGCCCGTCGCCGCGGTCAAGGCGGTCGTCCCGCTCCTCTCCGGCTCGCCGGAGGTGCGGTTCGAGATCGTCCCCGGCGGTCACCTCGGCATGCTCACCGGACGCGCCGCGCGTCGTACGACGTGGGTGGTCATGGACGAGTGGATCTCCCAGTGGTCGACCGAGGACGAGGAGCCGGCCGCGAAGAAGTCGGCGACGGAGCCCGCGGCCGCGACCATCGGCACCAACCGCACTCGCCGGCACACCTCGTCGGCGTCCCGCGCACTCAAGAAGTAGCGCCGCCCTGGGCCGGGGGCCCAGGTCGTCTAGTCAATTGTGACTAGATGAACCGACCGGCCGCCCGATCCGCGACCGGTGGTCGTGCTCCTAGAGTCAGGTTCACCGACGCGGGTCGCGAGGGCACCCTGGAGGGAGCCCGCCAGGCAGGCGCGATGCGCCGCCAGCGGTCCAGCGATTTTCTTCGTGGCCCGCGTCGGAGCTACATCACCAGCGGCGCCCGTAGGAGGGAGACGGGCGCCGTTGTCACGTCCCTCCGGCTGAGCTTGCGAAGCCGGAGATCAGGACGAGAGGTCGAGCAGGCGCGCTCGCGCGAGCTTGCGAGTGCGAGCGTCCGCCGTGTCGAGACCCGGTGAGGGTCTCGACAAGCTCGACCACCAACGGCTCAGGCCAACAGGTCCTGGTAGTCGGGGTGCTTGGCGATCCAGCCGTTGATGAACGGGCAGGTCGCGATGACCTTGAGGCCGTCGGCCCGGGTCTGGTCGAGAGCGGCGCGGGCGAGCTTGCCGCCGATGCCCTGGCCCTCGAAGTCGTCCTTGACGACGGTGTGGACGAAGTCGCGCGCACCGTCGCTCTCGCGGTACTGCGAGAAGCCGGCGAGCCGTTCGTCCTCGACCCGGATCTCGAACCGGCTGCGATCGGCGTTGTTGGTCACCTGGGTGTCGCTCATGTGGCGAGCCTAGTGAGAATGGCGCAATGCCGAACTCGCAGAGCGCGCTGGCCGGACTCGTCGACAAGGGACTGATGGCGCCGGACTGGGCCGAAGCGCTCGCACCGGTCGACGACCGGGTCGCTGCGATGGGCGCGTTCCTCCGGCAGGAGCTCGCGGAGGGTCGGTCCTACCTGCCGGCGGGTGACCACGTGTTCCGCGCGTTCCGCCGGCCGCTGGCCGACGTCCGGGTGCTGATCGTCGGCCAGGACCCCTACCCCACGCCCGGCCACCCGATCGGCCTCTGCTTCGCGGTCGACGCCCACGTGCGCCCGATCCCGCGCAGCCTCGCGAACATCTACCAGGAGCTCGCGAACGACGTCAGCGTCGCGCCACCGGCGCACGGTGACCTCACGGCCTGGGCCGAGCAGGGCGTGATGCTGCTCAACCGGGTGCTCACCGTGCAGCCCGGCCAGCCGGCGTCGCACCGGGGCAAGGGGTGGGAGCACGTCACGGCGTGCGCGATCGGCGCCGTCGTACGACGCGCGCAGGCCGGGGCGCCGATCGCCGCGATCCTGTGGGGTCGGGACGCCGGGACCCTCAAGCCGCACCTGGGCCCGATCCCGTGGGTGGAGTCCGCCCATCCGTCACCACTGTCGGCCAGCCGCGGGTTCTTCGGATCGCGGCCGTTCAGCAAGGTCAACGCCCTGCTGGTCGAGCGCGGCGGCGCACCCGTGGACTGGGCGCTGCCGACGGAATAAAGTTGAATCCTCAACCATTGAGGTGAGCATGGACCCAGACCGGATGCCGGCGCTCTACATCGGGCACGGCGCACCGCCGTTGCTCGACGACCCCACCTGGTCCGGAGAGCTGGCCGCGTGGGCGGGCGATCTGCCGCGCCCGAAGGCGATCCTGATCGTCAGCGCCCACTGGGAGTCGGCTCCCGTGTCGTTGACCGCCAGCGGCGCCGAGCTCGTCTACGACTTCGGCGGTTTCCACCCGAAGTACTACCGGATGACCTACCGCACCCCCGACGCCACCGCGCTCGCCCAGCAGATCGCGAAGCTGATGCCGGACACCGAGCCGGTGCACCAGCACACGTCCCGCGGCCTCGACCACGGCGCCTGGGTGCCGCTGACGATCATGTATCCCGATGCCGACATCCCGGTGCTGCAGATGTCGCTGCCGACCCACGACCCCGAGCGACTGCTCAAGCTCGGTGAGCGGCTGCGGCCGCTGCGGGACGAGGGCGTGCTGATCATCGGCTCCGGCTTCCTCACCCACGGCTTGCCGTTCCTCACCGAGTGGCGGATCGACGCAGCAGTGCCGCAGTGGTCCGCCGACTTCGACCAGTGGGCTGCCGAGGCGCTGACCCGCGGCGACGTGGACGAGCTGTCGTCGTACCGCTCGAAGGCGCCGGGCATGCCCTACGCCCACCCCACCGTCGAGCACTACAGCCCGCTGTTCGTGACCCTCGGAGCGGCGACCGACCCCGGCGCGCCCGGGACCCAGGTCATCGACGGCTACTGGATGGGCCTCTCCAAGCGCTCGCTCCAGGTTGCCTGAGCAGCCGCGACCGAGGCACGAGGTCGCGCGAGCGCGTCGAGACCGACGATCAGTCTGAACGCTTGATCCGGCGGTTCTCTGCCCGCAGCCGCCCCACTTCGGCCTCGAGCTCGAGCACGTAGGCGATGCCGACGAGGTTGAGCCCCTCGGCGAGAAGGTCGCGGATCCGGTGCAGCCGCTCGATGTCGGCGCGGCTGTAGAGGCGCGAGCCCCCGGCCGAACGGGCCGGAGCGACCAGGCCACGGCGCTCGTAGACGCGCAGGTTCTGGATCTGCATCGACACCAGGTCGGCCGCGACCGAGATCGCGTAGACACCGCGTACGTGCTCACCGGGCATGAAAGATTTCGCCTCCTTCGGACTTGACTGTAACGGAACAGGTAATCTATAACAACGATTACAGATCTAAGAGAACGTCGGACAAGGGTCCGACCCGACGAAGGAGGAACCATGTTGCTGCGAACCACCGACCCGTTCCGTGACTTCGACCGACTGGCCGGCCAGCTGCTCGGCACCAGCGGCCTGGGCACCACCAACCGTCCAGCCGTGATGCCGATGGACGCATGGCGTGAGGGCGATCGGTTCGTCATCGAGTTCGACCTGCCCGGCATCAACCGCGACAGCATCGACATCGACGTCGAGCGCAACGTGCTGACGGTGCGGGCCGAGCGCATGGCGGGCAACGGCGACTGGCAGCGGCTCGCGTCCGAGCGCGTCCACGGCCAGTTCAGCCGCCAGCTGGTGCTGGGTGACAACCTCGACCTCACCCGGATCGAGGCCGGCTACGACAACGGCGTGCTCAGGCTGGTCGTGCCCGTCGCCGAGAAGGCCAAGCCGCGCAAGATCGAGATCGCGGGGGGCGCGCCGGCCGGCGAGACCCAGGCCATCGAGGCCTGACCAGGGCCGGGCTCGGCCGACACGCTCTGCCGGGCTCGGCCCATCCCTCGCACCCGCCCCGGGGATGGTTGCTCCCTGCCCCGGAGCGGATGCTCCGCGTGCGGCTCGGGGGGCGTCAACGCACGCGGAGTCGTCGCATCAGCTTCAGCGAGTGAAGCATCTGCTTGACGTAGGCATCGTAGTCCTGGCCCGGCCGAGCGCCCAGGACCTGCTTCTTCAGCACGGCGACGTTCTTCACGTCGGTGTACTTCAGCAGACCCTGGTCGCCGTGCCGCGCGCCGACGCCTGAGTTCTTCACGCCGCCGGACGGCGTGGCCTTCGACGCGTACGCCGTGGCCAGCGCGTCGTTGATGTTCACGTTGCCGGACTCGATCTGCGAGGCGACGGCCTCCGCGCGGGCGATGTCGCCGCCCCACACCGATGCGTTGAGCCCGTAGTCGGTGTCGTTGGCGAGCTTGATCGCCTCGTCGACGGTCCGGTAGCGGTAGAGGCCGACGACCGGCCCGAACGTCTCCGTCCGGCCGGCCAGCATGTCCTTGGTGACGCCCTCGAGCACCGTCGGCTCGAAGAACGCCGGACCGAGGTCGGGCCGCGCCCGGCCACCGGTCAGCACGGTCGCGCCCTTGGCGACCGCATCCTCGACGTGCGAGGCGACCCGGTCGCGGTGGTCCGTCGAGACCAGGCTGCCGATGTCCGGGCCGAAGTCGTACGCCGCGCCGATCTTCAGGCCGGCCGCCCGGCCGACGAACGCATCGCGCAGCTCGTCGTAGCGGCTCTCGGGGAGGTAGATCCGCTCGATGTGCATGCAGATCTGACCGGTGTTGCCGAAGGCGCCGAACGTGGCGCTCTCGACCCACTCGGCCACGTTGACGTCGTCGAGCACGATCATCGGGTTCTTGCCGCCGAGCTCGAGGCAGCAGCCGACCAGGTTGCGGCCGGCCCGCTCCCCGATCACCCGACCGGTCGCCGTGGATCCGGTGAACATGATGTAGTCGGCGTTGTCGATCAGCGTCGGGCCGATGTCCGGACCCTCACCGCAGACGACCTGGAACAGTCCCTTCGGCAAGCCCGCCTGCTCGAGCAGGCTGATGCCGTAGAGCGGGCTGAGCGCGGTCTTGTTGTCGGGCTTCACGACCACCGCGTTGCCGGCCATCAGCGCCGGAATGGCGTCGGAGAGCCCCGTCGCGAACGGGAAGTTCCACGGCGCGATGATCCCGACGACGCCCTTGGGGACGTGGACCTCGGTCGACGACGACAGGAAGGGGACCGGGCCGCCGTGCTTCTTCGGCGCGAGCACCTTCGGCGCGCGCTTGAGGTAGTGGCTGATGACCATCGGCGGATCGCAGGTCTCCTCGACCGCCATCCGCCGGTTCTTGCCGCTCTCGGCCTGGAGCAGGTCGGTCGTGGTGAGCGCGTTGTCGATGAGCAGGGTGTGCGCCCGCTCGAAGACCTCGAGCCGCTTCTTCAGCGGCCACTTCGCCCAGAGGCGCTGAGCGGAGCGGGCGTCGTGGAAGGCGCGCTCGATGTCCGCGGGCGTCGACTGCGGGAGCTCGACGAGCACCTCGCCGGTGTAGACCTCGGTGAGCTTCCAGGTCGCGCCGGACGAGCCCGGCACCCGGGCGACGAGGCCCTCGAGGAAGTCGTCGGTGAGCCCGGCCGGGCGGGTCGGCTGAGACATCGGGGTCACCGCTGCGCGCCCAGGATGATCTCGGCTGCCTTCTCGCCGATCATGTAGCACGGCGCGTTGGTGTTGCCGCCCGTGATGGACGGCATGATCGACGCGTCGACCACCCGCAGCCCGTCGATGCCCCGCACCTTGAGCTCGGGGGTGACGACCGCCCGCTCGTCGACGCCCATCCGGCAGGTGCCGACGCCGTGGTAGACCGACGTCGCGCGGCTCTTCAGCGCCTCGCGCAGCTCGCGGCCCGTGACGCCCGGGCCGGGGTGGATCTCCTCCTTGACGGCACCGCCGAAGGCGGCGCCGGCCATGATCTCCCGGACCATCTCGCTGCCCTCGGCGAGCACGGTGACGTCGTCCGGCTCGCGGAGGTAGCCGTAGTCGATGAGCGGAGCCACCAACGGGTCGGACGACGCCAGCCGCAGCGTCCCGCGGCTGCGCGGGTAGATCAGCGTGGACAGCACCGTGATGCTCGGCCGAGGGTCGACCTCGTGGCGGATCGGCGCGTCCTGGTTGGGAGACGGGTAGGACCACGGCAGCATGTGGAGCTGCAGGTCGGGGATGTCCGTGGCGAGCGAGGTCCGGACGAACCCGACCGACTCGAACACCGAGTTGGCGAGGAACGAGCCGCCCCGGGCCTTCTCCTTGAGCAGGCCCTTGCCGAAGTAGTACGGCGTGCCCCGGTGCCCGACGGTCGGCACGTGGAAGGTCAGCGCGTGGAACATGTGGTCGTGCAGGTTGTCGCCGACCGGCAGCTCGGCGAGGCAGTCGATCCCGACGGTGGCGAGGTGGTCGGGGTGACCGATGCCGGAGAGCATGAGCAGCTGCGGGCTGCCGATGAAGCCGGCCGAGAGGATCACTTCCTTGCCGGCTCGGATGAACCGGCGTACGCCGCCGCCCTTCGGCAGTGCGCCGGTCTTGTCGAGCTCGACGACCTCGACGCCGGTCGCCCGGCCGTTCTCGATCACGATCCGCGTCGCCTGGACGCGGGTCTGCACCTCGAGCGAGGGGGGCGCGAGGTGGTGAACGTAGCCGCGGGCCGAGGAGTAGCGGAGCCCGTCGGCAGCGTTCTGCTGCATCCGGGAGATGCCCTCCTGCTCGGCGGCGTTGTAGTCGTCGAGGACCTTGACGCCGAGCGTGTCCGCGGTGGCCTGGATGAACTGGAGGCTGGCCTCCTGTGGGTGCTTGTTGCGGGTGATCTTGATCGGCCCGCCGCCGCCGCGGTAGTCGTTCTCGCCGTCCTCGAAGTCCTCGTAGCGCTTGAACGCGGCGTTGACCTCGTCGGCACTCCAGCCGGTGTTGCCCTCGGCCGCCCACGAGTCGTAGTTGCCGCGGTTGCCGCGCACGTAGACCATGCCGTTGACCGAGCTCGATCCGCCGAGGACCTTGCCCCGCGGGGTCGGCATCCGCCGCCCGTCGAGGCCCTCCTGCGGCACCGAGTAGTAGCCCCAGTCGTTGATCTTCTTCAGCTTGGGCTCGGCGTGCATCGGGC
The DNA here is from genome assembly GCA_963766035.1 of uncultured Actinomycetota bacterium. Classification (GTDB taxonomy): domain Bacteria; phylum Actinomycetota; class Actinomycetes; order Propionibacteriales; family Nocardioidaceae; genus Nocardioides. The sequence goes on from CAVXYP010000003.1 coordinate 36,815, forward strand.
CGATCATGCCGGGGATCTTGGTGAGCATCTGCTCGTCGGTCTTGCCGGCCTCGAGCATGATCACGCTCGCCCCCGACTGGGCCAGGCGCGCCGCGACGATCGAGCCGGAGCTGCCCGATCCCACCACTACGTAGTCGGCTTCGTTGCTGCGCTGCGCTGCGCGCTTGGCCATGCGTGATCTCCCCTGCTCAGTCCCATCCGGCGACGGTAACTGTAACGCGTTCTAGTTCCTTCACGAAAGGGTTTCATATTGGCCGTCGCCCACGCTGGTCGAGGAGCTCGCGCAGCGATCGTCACGAGACCAAGAGCCATGATGGTGGGGTGCGGATCTTGTCCATCCAGTCCTCGGTCGCCTACGGGCACGTCGGCAACTCCGCGGCGGTGTTCCCACTGCAGCGGATGGGTCACGAGGTGTGGCCGGTGCTGACCGTGCACTTCTCCAACCACACGGGGTACGGCGCGTGGCGCGGGCCGCTGCTCGCACCCGACGACGTGCGCGAGGTGATCGCGGGCATCGCGGACCGCGGCGTGCTCGGTACGGCGGACGCGGTCCTGTCGGGCTACCAGGGCGACCCGGCCATGGGGGTGGTGATCCTCGACGCCGTGGCGGAGGTCAGGGCGCTCAACCCCGAAGCCGTCTATTGCTGCGACCCGGTGATCGGCGACGTCGGGCGCGGGGTGTTCGTGCGGCCGGGGATCCCGGAGTTCATCCGGGACCAGGTCATCCCGCGGGCGGACATCGTCACCCCCAACCACTTCGAGCTGGACTTCCTGACCGGTCGCACGACCAGCACGCCCGAGGAGGTGTTGGCCGCCGCGGACGAGCTGCGGGGCCGGGGGCCGCGGGACGTGCTGGTGACGTCGGTCCGCTACCCGGGAGGCGACGACACGCTCGACGTGATCGCCGCGTCGGACGGCGGTGCCTGGTCGATCACCACTCCCCTGCTGCCGATCAGTCCCAACGGCGGCGGTGACCTGACGGCCGCGCTCTACCTCGCGCACCTGCTGGCCACGGACTCACCGGCGGTCGCGCTGGAGCGCACCACGAACGCGGTGTTCGCCGTACTCGAGGCGACGTTGTCCGCCGGCGCCCGCGAGCTTCAGCTCGTCGCCGCCCAGGACGCGATCGCCGACCCGCCGGCCCGGTTCGGTGCGGTGCGGCTGCGCTGAGGCCGCGCTCACGCCACGGCGGGAGCCGGCTGCGTGCCTGCACAAATGTGCATTGCAGGTTTTGGCTCCTTGGCGGCGGCCCGCGGTGTTGCGAGGTTCCTCCTGACACCTACACCCGGGTGTCACCGGGACGGGCCCGCCACCCAGGGGTCCAGAGGGAGCACAACCGATGACGCGACACCTCCGCGGCGGACTGACGTCCGCCGTTCTTGCTGTGCCGGCGCTGGTCTTGTCACTGACAGGCGCCGGCGCCTCCGCAGCCCCCGTCACGAGCAGTCAGCCGACCCGCCTCGCCACCCAGTCTCCGGACATCTCGGTGACCGACACGATGGCCCGGTTGCAGCGGCTGCAGGACATCGCGACCGCCAACAGCGGCAACCGTGGCACCGGCAAGCCGGGATACCTGGCGTCGGTCAACTACGCGAAGGCAGAGCTCGACGCGGCCGGCTACACCACGACGGTGCAGTCGTTCTCGACGATCTACGGCACGTCCTACAACCTGATCGCGGACCTGCCCGGCGGCGACACGTCGAACATCGTGATGGCCGGCGGCCACCTCGACAGCGTGCGCACCGGTCCCGGCATCAACGACAACGGCAGCGGTTCGGCAGGGCTCCTGGAGACCGCGGTGACCCTGGCCGAGAGCGACGCCACGCCGACCAAGCACGTGCGGTTCGCGTTCTGGGGCGCCGAGGAGCAGGGGCTGCTCGGGTCCGACTACTACGTCGGCCACCTCACCGCCGCCCAGCTCGGCGCCATCGACGTCTACCTCAACTTCGACATGATCGGCTCGCCGAACTACGGCGTCTTCGTCTACGACGACAACCCGGCGGGCAACGCGGTGCGGGACGAGCTGACGTCGTACTTCACCGGCAAGGGCACGCCCTGGGAGTACATCGACCCCGATGGTCGGTCCGACCACGCGTCGTTCCGCGCGGAGGGCATCCCCACCGCCGGCCTCTACTCCGGCGGCGAGGAGACGAAGACCGCGGCACAGGCCGGCAAGTGGGGCGGCACCGCCGGCCAGGACGTTCGACGCCGTGCTACCACCTCGGCCTGCGACACCATCAACAACATCTCGCAGGCGTCGGTCGACATCGGCATCGACGCGATCGGGCACATGGTCTGGCAGCAGGCCGGCGTGACCAGCGACCCCGGGCCGGGCGCCCCCGTCGTGGCCAACCCGGGCAACAAGACGGCGACCGTCGGTACGGCGGTCGCGCCGGTGACGCTGTCGGCCAGCGGAGGCACCGCGCCGTACGGCTTCTCGGCGTCCGGGCTTCCGACGGGGCTCTCCCTCTCGGGCTCGACGATCTCCGGCACCCCGACCGCGGCCGGCACCTTCACGGTGACGGTGACCGCGACCGACGCCGCGAGCCGGACCGGTTCGGCGCAGTTCACCTGGACCGTCAACCCGGCGAGCGGCAACCTGCTCAAGAACGCCGGCTTCGAGTCCGGCGCCGTGGACTGGACCGGCACCGAGTGGCGCGGTGACCAACAACACCGGGCGGCCGGCCCGGACCGGGTCGTGGAAGGCGTGGCTGGGTGGCAACGGAGCCACCAGCACGGAGACGATCAACCAGCAGGTGGCGATCCCGAACACGGCCGGGACGGCGACGCTGTCCTTCTACGTGCGGATCGACACCGCCGAGTCCGGGAGCACCATCTACGACCGACTGCGGGCGCAGATCGTCTCCGGGACCACCACGACGACGCTGGCGACGTACTCCAACGCCAACGCCAACACGGCCTACGTCCTGAAGACGCTCGACGTGAGCGCGTTCAAGGGCAAGACGGTCACGGTCCGGTTCAGCGCGACCGAGGACTACTCGTTGCAGACGAGCTTCGTCGTCGACGACACGTCCCTCACGGTCGGCTGACGGGCATTCGAGGTCGGCCCGGCAGCGCTGACTAGAATCGGCGCGTGCTCCTCCACAAGGGGGCACGCGCCGCGTTAGCTCAGTTGGCAGAGCGTCGCCCTTGTAAAGCGAAGGTCGTCGGTTCGATTCCGACACGCGGCTCCAACGCCGAGTCGCTCATCTTAAGATGAGCTGACTCGGTGCACAGAACATCAACCTCACTTGAACTCGAGGTCTGCGCGCGCCACGATCGCGCGCATGACCCTGCTGACCATCGGACAGCTCGCCGAGCGGGCGGGCGTGGCGACGAGCGCGATCCGGTTCTACGAGGAGAAGGGGCTCGTGCACTCGACGCGCACGACCGGCAACCAGCGGCGCTACCAGCAGTCGACGCTGCGCCGGGTGTCGTTCGTCCGCGCGGCCCAGCGGGTCGGGCTGACGCCTCGAGGAGGTGGCCGAGGCGCTGTCGACGCTGCCCGACAACCGGACGCCGACGAAGGCGGACTGGCACCGGATCAGCCGCGACTGGCGGCCGCGGCTCGACGCAGCAGATCCGGCGGATCCAGCTGCTGCGCGCGCAGCTCGACAGCTGCATCGGCTGCGGCTGCCTGAGCCTGAAGAGCTGCTGGCTGAAGAACCCCGACGACGCGTCGGCGAGCACGGCGGCAAGGGCGCGGTGCTGCTGGAGCCGTGATCAGCGGCGACAGCGTAGGGTCCGACCATGGCGCTGCACGTCGTCGCCAGCCGGGCCGGGCCCGGCCGGAAAGGACTCAAGACGGCCCTGCTGGCACTGCCGTGGTCGACTCCCGCTGGAGGACTGGTCGGAGGACTACGTCGTACCCCTGCCGCGCGGGCTCTCCCGCCACGTGGTGCGGATCGTGCGCGCCGGGCGGCAGACGCTGGCGGTGAAGGAGACCGAGCCCGAGATCGCGCTGCGGGAGTACCGGCTGCTGCGCGACCTGCGCCGGATGGACCTCCCGACCGTCGTGCCGCGCAGGGCGTGGTGACCGGGCGGACCGATGCCGAGGGCGAGGGGCTGCCGGCCGCGCTGGTGACCGAGCACCTCCAGTTCTCGCTCCCCTACCGCAGCCTGTTCCGCCACGGGCTCGGATGCCGAGAACCTGCCGGAGCTGGTCGACGCGCTCGTCGTGCTCCTGGTGCGGCTGCACCTCGCCGACTTCTACTGGGGCGACGTGTCGCTCTCGAACGTGCTGTTCCGGCGTGCGGCCGGCGGTTTCGCGGCCTACCTCGTCGACGCCGAGACCGGCGAGCTCAAGCCGACGCTGTCGGACCGGATGCGCGAGCACGACCTGACGGTCGCCGAGCGAGAACGTCTTCGCCGAGCTGCTCGACCTGCAGGCCGGCGAGGAGCTCGACCCGGACGTCCGGGCCCACGAGATCGTCGACCTGCTGGCCGAGCGCTACGACGCGCTGTGGAGCGAGCTGACCCGCGCCGAGGAGTTCGGCACCGCCGAGATGTGGCGGATCGAGCAGCGGATCGAACGGCTCAACGAGCTCGGGTTCGACGTCGACGAGCTCGACATCGTCACCGACCTCGGCGGCGACACGATGCGGATCCAGCCGAAGGTCGTCGAGGCCGGCCACTACTGCCGCGAGCTGCAGGCGCTGACCGGGCTGGGCGTCGAGGATCGCCCAGGCACGCCGGCTGCTCAACGACCTCGCGGCCTACACCGCCCACTACGACCTCGGTCGTGAGGATCGCGCGATCGTCGCCAACCAGTGGCTGACCACGATCTACGAGCCGCTGGTCGCGATGATGCCGGCCGACCAGCGCGGCAAGCTGGAGCCGGCGGAGTTCTTCCACGAGGTGCTCGTGCACCGGTGGTTCCTGTCGGAGCAGGCCGGGCACGAGGTCGACATCTTCGACTCGGCCGCCGACTACATCGCCAACGTCCTCCCGCAGCGCCCCGATGAGGGTCTCGTGACGCCGCTCGTTCCTCGCGGCTCCTCGACCAGCCCTGTCGACTAGGGTCAGATGCTGTGGAGCTGCCCGTGATGCCGCCCGTCCAGCCCATGCTCGCCAAGGCGGTCGCCCGGCGTGCCCGACCCCGAGAAGTACGGCGGTCTGAGCTTCGAGCCGAAGTGGGACGGCTTCCGGTGCCTGCTCTTCAAGGACGGCGACGAGGTCGAGCTGGCCAGCCGCAACACCAAGCCGCTGACCCGCTACTTCCCCGAGCTGGTCGTCGCCGCCCGCGACCAGCTGCCCGCCCGGTGCGTGCTCGACGGCGAGATCTTCGTCGCGCTGCCGACCGACGGGCGGGACCGGCTGCAGTTCGAGGTCCTCCAGGAGCGGATCCACCCGGCCGCCAGCCGGATCAACCTGCTTGCCGAGCAGACGCCGGCGAGCTTCGTCGCGTTCGACCTGCTCGCCCTCGGCGACGAGTCCTTCATGGACCGGCCGTTCTCCGAGCGGCGGGCAGCACTCGTCGAGGCACTCGCCGACCTGCCGCCGGAGGGTCCGTGCCACCTGACCCGCACCAGCACCGACCCGGCGGTCGCGGAGGAGTGGTTCACCCAGTTCGAGGGGGCCGGCCTGGACGGCGTGGTGGCGAAGCCGGTGGGTGCGCCGTACCAGCCCAATGCCCGCACCATGCTGAAGATCAAGCACGAGCGCACGGCCGACGTGGTGGTCGCCGGGATGCGCGAGCACAAGACCAGCACGCCCGAGCGACCGCTCCTCGGCAGCCTGCTGCTCGGCCTGTACGACGACGGCGAGCTGCAGCACGTCGGCGTCAGCGCCAGCTTCACCGAGGCGCGCCGCGCCGAGCTGTGGCAGGAGATGCAGGCGCTCGTCGTCCCGATCGAGGAGCACCCGTGGGGCAGGTGGCCGGAGTTCCTGATCGCCAACCCCGGCCGCCAACCCGGGACGCAGAGCCGCTGGAGCGAGGGCAAGGACCTTTCCTTCACACCGCTGCGGCCGGAGCGGGTGGTCGAGGTGAAGTACGACGCAATGGAGGGCCGCCGGTTCCGGCACACCGCCCACTTCAAGCGTTGGCGCGACGACCGCGACCCGGAGTCATGCGGCTACGACCAGCTCGAGCAGCCGGTCTCCTACGACCTCTCCGACGTGCTCGGGGTCTCGTGACGGTCGCAGCGCGACCTCCTCGACCAACGTCGCTCCGCTCTCGTGACGGTCGCTGCGCGACCTCCTCGACCAACGTCGCTCCGCTCTCGTGACGGTCGCTGCGCGACCTCCTCGACCAACGACCTGGGCGGCGTGTACTACTTACCCATGGAGTCCGCACCCGAGAGGTACGACGTCGTCCTGCTCATCGAGCAGCCCCTGACCGCCGCCGATGCGGTCCAGGTGCGCTCCCTGCACGAGGACTTCGACGCCCACGTCGTCTACCACGTGCTGTTGCCGCTGGTGGACGCCGCGGCCGCGGTCGAGGCATCGCTCGGGGCGGTCGGCGGCGCCGACCTGCTGGCGCCGCCGATGACGCCCAGTCCCGACGAGCTGGCGGCGCTGCGCGAGGAGCAGAGCGACCAGGCCGACCATGACCTCGTCGTCACGACCGACGCGCTCCGCACCGCCGGCGCCGAGATCGGGAGCGCGACCGTGGTGACCGCGCCGCCGATCGACGCCCTTGCCGCGAAGGTGACCGAGGTCGACGGCCGCGAGGCGATCGTGCTGACCCGCCCGCACGTCGTCGCCGAGTTCTTCCACGTCGACTGGACCTCCCGCGCCCGCCGCAAGCTCGGCGTCCCGGTGCTGCACCTGCTCGAGCACGAGAAGTTCGACGAGCAGGCCGGCGGCGGCGAAGGGGTCAGCGGGCTCTAGCGCTCCGGACCGATGTAGTTGCCCTCGTCGTCCCAGTGCTCGGCGACCTTCTTGCTCGGCTGCACGCGGGGCGGCTCGCCCGGCATCTTGGGATAGTCGGGCGGGAAGTTGAGCTCGCCGCCCGGCAGCTCCTCCCACAGCTCCAGCAGCGGCTGGAGCGAGAACGCCTCGTCGTCGATCGTCGCCCACGGGTCGCCGTCGGCCACACCATCGGCCGCACCATCGGTCAGCCGGTCGGGCACGGTGAACAGGTTGTAGTCCTTCGGGTCGCTCACGCCGGCCAGCTCCTCCCAGGTCATCGGCGTGGAGACCGGCGCGCCGGGGATCGGGCGCAGCGAGTAGGCCGACGCGATCGTCCGGTCGCGATTGTTCTGGTTGTAGTCGACGAAGATGCGCTCGCCGCGCTCCTCCTTCCACCACGCGGTGGTCACCCCGTCGTCGCGGCGCTCGAGCTCGCGCCCGAACCCGATCGCCGCGTGGCGGACGTCCTCGAACGTCCAACGCGGATCGATGCGCACGTAGATGTGGATGCCGCGGTTGCCGGAGGTCTTCGGGTAGCCGCGGATCCCGAGCTCCTCGAGCGTCTCGCGGGCGACGCCGGCAACGCGCACGGCGTCGGCGAACGTCGTGCCCGGCTGGGGGTCGAGGTCGATCCGCAGCTCGTCGGGGTGGTCGACGTCGTCACGGCGCACGGGCCAGGGATGGAAGGTCAGCGCGCCCATCTGGGCGCACCAGACCGGCACCGCGATCTCGGTGGGGCAGATCTCGTCGGCGGTCCGGCCGGACGGGAAGGTGATCTGCACCGACTCCAGGTAGTCGGGCGCGCCCTTCGGCACCCGCTTCTGGTAGAACGCCTCGGCGTCCTTGTCCGAGGGTCCGGTGGCCAGCTTGAAGCCCTCGCGGACGCCGCTCGGCCAGCGCTCGAGCGCGGTCGGCCGGTCCCGCAGGGCCCGCATCAGCCCGTCGGCCACGCTGACGACGTACTCGGCCACCATCAGCTTGGTGACCTCGGGCGTCTTGTCGGTGGCCTCGTAGATCACCCGGTCGGGGCTCGAGATCCGGACAGCACGGTCGCCGGCCTGCACCTCGGCGGCAGCGGTCTTCGCCATGCCGCCGACCCTAGCCGTCGGCGCCGACCGACCGGCGTTGGTCGAGGAGGTCGCCCTGGCGACCGTCACGAGACCACTGCCGGCAGCGCTGAGCTCGGGTCACAGGTTTCTCTCGATTTTCCTCGGGGAGAGCAACCCGGCCCTGTCATGTGCGTCGATAGGGACATGAAGACGATCCTCTCGGCCACAGCCGTGCTCGCTGCCCTCGTTGTCGTGCCCGCTGCGTCGTCACCCGCCTCGGCGGGCGGCCCGACCTGCCGCGGGCGGGAGGTGACGCACGTCGGCACGCCCGGCGCGAACCTGACGACGACGCCCGGCGCGGACGTCGTCATCACGAACGGCGCGCACGCCGTACGGACCCTCAACGGCGACGACGTCATCTGCGTGACCCGTCGTGATGACGTCTTCGTCGTGCCGGGTGGGGGTGACGACCTCGTGGACGCCACGGCGTACCCCGGCGACTCGATGGAGACCAGCCTCGGCCAGCGTCAGGCGTCGGGCAGCTCCGGCGACGACACCTACCTGGGCGGCGGTCAGACCGACATCGTCTTCGTCTCCGCGGGGGTGCCGGCGGACCACAAGGACATCCACCTCGACGGCGGCGACGACGAGCTGTACGTCGACTCCAACTACCGGGGCGCGGCGACGGCGAAGCTCGGGGTGGGCGCGGACTACTACTGGACCGAGCGCCCTCGCCCCGGCGTCCGGGTCAACGGCGAGGAGGGGCGCGACCAGCTCGTCGCCAAGTGCGGCGGGTGCCGTGTTCTCGAGGTCCGCCTCGGCACCGGCGTGATCAAGGTCAACGGCTCGCCGGCCGGCTCTGCGGATCGTTTCGAGGACGTCGACCTGGCCCGTTACGCGGGCAGGGCGATCCGGACGGCGGTGATCTTCGGCACCCGGGGGCCGAACCGGATGGCCGTGATCGCGTGTCAGGCGACCGGGAACGGTCTCGGCGGCGACGACGCGATCGTCGTCGGCGCCCTCGCGGGCGACGGCTGTGGGCGGATCACCGGCGTCGCGAACGGCGAGCAGGGCAACGACAGCCTGACCGGCCTCGACGGCAACGACTACCTCAGGGGCGGTGTCGGCGAGGACGACGCGGACGGTGGGCCCGGCCGCGACCTGTGCCGGGCCGAGGTCAGGACGAGCTGCGAGCGCTGATCAGGCCTCGTCGGCGGGTTCGAGGGTCAGGCTGACCGAGTTGATGCAGTAACGGTCGCCCGTGGGAGTGCCGTAGCCGTCGGGGAAGACGTGGCCGAGGTGCGAGCCGCAGTTGGTGCACCGGACCTCGGTGCGCTTCATGCCCATCGAGCTGTCGTCGATGTACTCGATCGTGTCGCTGATCGGCTGGTAGAAGCTCGGCCAGCCGCACCCGGAGTGGAACTTCGTGTCCGACTCGAACAGCTTGGCCTGGCAGGCCTTGCAGCGGTAGACACCCTTGGTCTCGGTGTCGGTGTACTCGCCCTTGAAGGCGCGCTCGGTGCCGGCCTTGCGGAGCACGGCGTACTCCTCGGGAGTGAGCTCTGCCTTCCACTCCGCGTCGGTCTTCTCCACGTTGTAGGTCATGGTCCCGAGGCTACCCACGCGGCGTTCACCGCACGCCGCCGTCAGGTAAAGATTTGACGGGCAAACCGGCCGCGGCCCAGGCCTCGAACCCGCCGATCACATCCGTGGCGTGGTGGATGCCGATGCTCTGCAGCGCGTCGGCGGCCAGCGAGGACGTGTAGCCCTCCTGGCAGATGACGATCACCCGGCGGTCGTACGACGCCTCGGGGAGCCGGGCCTCGCTGCGCGGGTCGAACCGCCACTCCAGCACGTTGCGCTCGACGACCAGCAACGGGAGCGACGGATGGACCTCGCCCTCCGCGGCCCGCTGAGCAGCGGGGCGGATGTCGACCAGCACCGCGCTGCCGGTGGTGAGCTCCTCGAAGGCGACGGTGGGAGTGAGCCGGTCGAGGCGGGAGCGGGCGTCGGCGAGGAGGGCGTCCACTCCGTCGTACCGCATGGTGACGACGGTACTCACCATCCCTCCCCCGCCTGCTCGACGCCGAGCGCCTCGAGCCGGTCGCCGAGGAAGCGGAAACGGGTCATGGTCGTGAGGCGGGGCGAGTACGCGTGCAGCGAGAGCGCTGAGGCGGCGCCCAGGGGAAGGTCGGCGAGCTGGGTCATGCCTCCATAGTGCAGTAAGTCGCTAGACTTTCCAAACAATCAGGCTCGGTGAGTCGGTCAGTCGTCGACCGGCACCAGCACCGAGCTCACCACGACCACACCGTTGCCGTACGCCTGGTCGGCCCACGCCTGGATGCTGCCGTCGTCGTAGGTGACGTAGACGTTGACCCGGTCCTCGCCGTAGTCGCTGCTCAACATGCCCGGCAGCTCGCTCAGCTCGGCCTGGATCCCTTCCAGCTCACGGTTGGTGTGCTGCGCCCGGGAGACGCAGAGGGGACCGCCCCACACCTCACGGATGGCCACCTCGGCTCGCGACAGGTCGTCGGTCACGGAGACGTTGACGATCGTGTAGCGCGGGTCGCTGCTCGCGAACTCCCACTCGATCCCTCCCGGCTCCTCGTCCGAAACCGGGTTCATGGAGAGGTCGACCCACATCTCGGCGTAGTCGGGCAGGCCGCTCGCCACCCGGCTGGCGGCCTGGATCCCCTTCTCCGTGGTCGTTGCGGGGTCAACGGGCGCCCACCCGCCGTCGGGCTCGGGGCAGGGTGTGTGCCAGTCCGAGTCGTCCACCGGCGCCGGGGCGTCGTAGTCCTTGGCTGCCACGATCGCCGACGGCCGGATCGAGTCCCCGTCGAAGACCCCGGTGATCACGAAGTCACCCCAACGGGTCCCCGACCTCTCCTCGAAGTCGCCCTCGTGCTCCGACCAGTCCCAGCCGACCAGCCTCGGCCCGCCGCACTGCGGGGGCAACGAGTCCAGCACGCCGCTGAGGCAGGCCTCGGCGCCCTTTCCGTCGTCGAGGACGGTCACCGGGCCGCCGGTCGTCACGTTGCCGTCCACCACCGGGATCTCGGACGGCATCGCCCCCGAGACGTTGGTCGGGCCGGAGTGGTGCGGCTCGTCCGGACCGGCGGTCTCGGTGCCGCAGGCAGCCAGCAAGCAGCCGGATGCGAGCAGGGCGACGCAGGACGTTCTCATGCCTGTACGACGCGCCGCCGGCTCCGCCCGTTCCCTAGGGCAGCCGGTCGATCAGGTCCGCGAACTCGACCCGCGCGCCGGTGTAGAACGGGACCTCCTCGCGCACGTGGCGGCGGGTCTCGGACCCGCGCAGGTGGCGCATCAGGTCGACGATCCGGGTGAGGTCGTCGGCCTCGAAGGCGAGGATCCACTCGTAGTCGCCGAGCGCGAACGACGGCACCGTGTTGGCCCGCACGTCGGGGTAGTCGCGGCCCATCTGGCCGTGCTCGGCGAGCAGGCGGCGGCGCTCGGTCTCCTCGAGGAGGTACCACTCGTAGGACCGGACGAACGGGTAGACCGCGACATAGTCGTGGGCCCGCTCCTCGGCGAGGAACGCCGGCAGGTGGCTGCGGTTGAACTCCGCCGGGCGGTGGAGCGCCATCTGCGACCACACCGGCGCGAGCCGCGATCCGAACGCCGTACGACGCAGCCGGTGGTAGGCCACCTGGAGCTGGTCGCTGGTCGCGGCGTGCCACCAGACCATCAGGTCGGCGTCGGCCCGGAGGCCGGCGACGTCGTAGACGCCGCGGACGACGACGTCCTCTGCGGCCAGCTCGGCGAGCAGTGCCTCGACCTCGGCCGCCTCGCTCTTGCGGACGACGTCGTCGCCGCCGATCGGGCGCTCGAGCTTGAACACCGACCACATGGTGAACCGGACGGTGTCGTTGAGCTCGTTGATCTTGGCGGCGCTGGATCTGGGGTTGGACTTGATGTCCGCCTGCGGGTCGCTCATGGGTCCATTGTCCATCGTTGGTCGAGGAGGTCGCGCAGCGACCGTCACGCGACCTCCGCTGCCGCGCGGTGGCCGGTGGCGACGCAGGCGGCGATGCCCACCCCGTCGTAGGCCGCGCCGCAGACCGCGAGACCGGGCACGGCGGCGACGGATGCCCGGACGCGGGCGACGCGGTCGAGGTGACCGACCCAGTACTGCGGCAGGCCGCCACCCCAGCGCTGGACCACGGCATCGACCGGAGCCTCGGCGAGTCCGGTAGCGGCGGCGAGGTCGGCCAGCGACCGCCGGATCAGCTCGTCGTCGGACACCTGGAGGGTCGCTTCCTCGCCGAAGCGCCCCAGCGACGTGCGGAGGACCAGCAGGTCTTGGTGGTCGAGCCTGTCGAGACCCGCCCCGCGCACCCAGTCCCACTTGGCGAAGGAGAAGGTCGCGGCCTTCACCGCATGCCCGTCGATCGGCGGCACCAGGAAGCCTGAGGCGCCGATGTCGACGGCCGCGCGCACCTCGGCGTCGGCGCGGAAGGCGAAGGTCACGAGCGCGGACGACGCGTAGCCGATCTCCGAGAGCTCGGCAGCAGCCAGCGGCGCGACCTCGGCGAGCAGCCGCGCCGCGGGTGCGGCTGGGACGGCGAGCACGAGGCCCTCCGCGGTTTCCTCGCTGCCGACGGTCGTGACCGCGAAGCCGGAGCCGGTACGACGGACCGCGGTCACCTGCGCGTCGCACCTCACCTCGACGCCGGGCCGGGCCCGCAGCTCCGCCTCGAGCGTCGCCGGCAACCGCCACATCCCGCCGGCGACGCCGGCGAACATCGGCGGCGCACCGGCGTGGGGCACGGGGAGCGTGAACTCCGCCCCGGCGAGCAGGTCGGCGAGCTGCGGCACCGCGGAACGGATCGAGATGTCGCCCGCCCGGCCGGCGTAGACACCGCCGAGCAGCGGTTCGACGAGTCGGTCGACGACCTCCTGCCCGAACCGTTGGGCGACCAGGTAGCCGACGGATTCGTCTCCGGAGGTGTGCGAGGCGAGCTGGTGGCGGGCGCGCGCCATGCCGTCGGCCGAGAGGATCCCCGACGCCTCGAGCTGGTCGAGGTCGAGCGGTGCCCCCATCAGGGTCCGCGGGAGCGGCCGCAGGGCGCCGCGGGTCCAGATCCGTGACGTGGCTGCGGTCGGGTGAGTGACGGGCAGGCCGAGAGCGGTCGCGAGGTCGACGCCCTCGGGCCGACGATTGATCATCGCCTCCGCGCCGACGTCGACCGCGATCCCGGCCACCTCGCCGCGGCGGAGCTTCCCGCCGACCCGGTCGCTGCCCTCGAGCAGGAGCACGTCGTGACCGGCGGCAGCCAGGTCCCGGGCCGCGGTCAGCCCGCTGATCCCGCCACCCACCACGACCGTCCGGCTCATGGCGCAAGCGTGGCAGACCCGGTGCGCGCAGCACGGGAGTCGCCTAGCCTTCGCTCGTGGAATGGACATGTCTGGCCTGCGGATCGCAGGTCCCGGACACGTTCTCCTTCTGTGGCTTCTGCGGCACGGAGCGATCGTCGGTCGCACGCAGCGGGGGCGAGGTCGACGACGTGCTGCGCGCGCTCGTCGGCGAGCAGCTGCGTGCGGAGCTGATCGAGCACGGCGGCCGGATGCCGGAGGAGCGCCGCCTGGTCAGCGCTCTCTTCGCCGACCTGTCGGGCTTCACGTCGCTGGCGGGCCGGCTGGATCCCGAGACGCTGGCGATGGTGGTCGACCCGATCCTGGCCGGCCTGGTGCGGATCGTGAAGCGCGGCGAGGGCCATGTCGGCGCGTTCGCGGGCGACGCCGTGCTCTGCTACTTCGGCGCTCCCGTGGCGCATGAGGACGACGCCGCCCGCGCCGTGCGCTGTGCGCACGAGATGCTCGAGGAGTTCCCGGCCCTGCTCGCCGTGGCTCCGCGGGAGGCGGCCGAGCTCACGCTGCGGATCGGCGTCGACACCGGAGCCGTCATGGCTCGTCTGGTCGCCGGCGACATCAAGACCGACTACAACATCCTCGGCAACTCGGTGAACATGGCGCAACGGCTGCAGTCGAACGCGCCTCCCGGCGGGCTCGTCGTCGGCGAGACGACGTACCGGCTCACCCTCGACGACTACGAGTACGCCGACATCGGACCGCTGCAGGTCAAGGGTCGGGTCGAGCCCCTCCCGGCGTACCTCCTCGTGGGTCCGCGCGACCGGACGGTGCTGCGGCGCACGGCGCGCAGCGAGCGGGTCCACGGTCGCGAGGAGGACCTGGCCGCGATTGCCGACGCCCTGACACCCGGGCCGGCTCGAGGCATGGCGGTCGTCGCCGACGCCGGCACCGGCAAGAGCAGGCTGCTGCAGGAGGCCCGTGCGCGGTCGGACCGGGTCTGGTTCGAGGGCGGCTGCGCGCCGCACGAGAAGGACCGCTCCTACCGGCCGTGGGCACGCGCGCTCGCGCCGCTCACCGAGGGCGCCGTCGACGACGGGCTGCGGATCCTGCTCGGCCGCGACCTCGACGACGACGTCGACCGGCTGCCGCCGGCACTCCGGAGGGACCTGGTCGCGCGCGACGTCGCCCGGCTCCTGCGGGGCGCGGCACCCTGCGTGGTCGTGCTGGAGGACCTGCACTGGTCGGACCAGCCGTCGCTGGACCTCCTCGACGACGTCCTGTTCGAGGCCGGGGAGGCGGACGTTCTCGTCCTCGCGACGTCGCGCGAGAAGGTGCCGGCCGCTGCCGAGCTGACCGTGCTCGAGCTGGGGCCGCTCGATCCTCCGGCGGTCGCCGCGCTGGTGGCCGACCTGCTGGGCGGTGACCCTCCCGGCGACCTCGTCGACGAGGTCGTCCGGCGCTCGGGGGGCAACCCGCTCTACGTCGTCGAGCTCGCTCTCGCGCTCCGGGACCGGGGCCTGGTCTCGCTCGCCGACGGCGACGTCCTGGTCACCACCGCAGCCGGCCTGGCGCAGGCGCTGGACCTGGTGCCCGACTCCGTCGAGGGCCTGATCGGCGCCCGTATCGACGCCCTTCCCGCGGCCCAGGAGCGGGTCTTGACGATCGCCGCCGCGCTCGGATCTCCGGTCGACGAACGACTGGTCGCCGAGGTGACCGCCGAGCTCGCCGAGCCGTACGGCGAGGTGCCCGACGCCCTCGCCGGCCTGCGCGCGGCCCGGATGGTCGCGGGTGACGACTTCGTCCACGCCCTCGTGATGAGCACGGCGTACTCACGGACCACCCGCGCCCGCCGCAGACGGCTGCACCTGGCGGCAGCGACCGTCGGTCCGCGGTGCGTGGCCGACGACGAGCTTCCGGGCTACCTGGCCCGTCACCTCTACCTCGCCGGGGCGGGAGCACGGGCGCTGACCGCCCTGGAAGCGGCGGTCGAGGACGCGCTCACCCGCGGCGCGCACGACGAGGCCCTGCTGCACTTCTACCGGGACCTCGAGGTGCGCCGGTCCGACGACGTCGAGGCCGAACGCCGCGCCGTCCTGCCGGAGCGACTGGTGGCGACCGGCGAGCTGCTCGAGCTGCTCGGGAGGTACGGCGAGGCCGAGCCCCACTTCCGGGAGGCGATCGAGAGCGGCGCCGCTCCGACGGCGTACCGCGGGCTGATCGGATCGCTGCGGCGCCTCGGCCGGTACGACGACGTGGTCGCGATCGCCGACGAGGTCAGCGCGGCCGACGGCCTCGACGCACCGACCCGGGTCCGGATCAGCTGGGAGAAGGCGGCGGCGCTGGCCTCCCTGGGCAGGATCGACGCTTCGCTCGAGGCGCTGCTGCCGGGTGTCGATGCCGCATCCGAGGCGCGGCAGGACCTGATCCGCGCGTACTGCCTCATCCAACGGTCCGACCCCGACGGCGCGGAGGCGGTCCTGCAACCGGCCCTGGCCGTCCTCGAAGAGGTGGGCGACACCGCCTCCCTCGTGCACGGCCGGCGGAACCTGGGCTGGGTGCGGTCGCAGCAGGGCCGGCACGCCGAGGCCATCACGATCCTGGAGGACGCGCTGCGGGTCGCCCGCAGCGAAGGTGCCGCCGAGGAGGTTCTCGCCTGCTTGCTCCACCTCGGCGCCGTCGCCGGCGAAGCGGGCAGGACGGAGGTCGAGCTGAGGTACACCCGCGAAGCCGTGACCCACAGCGACCGGATGCGCCACTCGTTCCACCGGGTGGCCTCACGCAACAACCTCGCGACCGCGCTGGTCGAGACCGGCGAGAGCGAGCTGGCCGTGGCGGTCGCCACCCGGGCCCTCGGGCTGGCCGAGGAGAGCAACCTGTCGGGCATCATCGGCGCGATCCTGCACACCCGCGGCACCGCACACCTCCGCCTCGGCGACCTTGCGGCCGCCGAGGCGGATGCACTGAGAGCGGCGCCCCTCGTGGAGGGCAGTCAGTTCGAGGACGAGGTCGCCGACCTGCTCGCCGAGATCAGGGACAGGCGTTGATCCTGGAGCGGGGGACGCCGACGACGGTGTCGTAGTCGGCCCACTGCTCCTTCTTGATCACCGAGTCGTAGGCCTCCTCGTTGCTGCGGCACCACACGTTCGAGAAGACCGACTTCGACCCGGACGTCACTCGGAGCGAGACGTCCTTGTGACCCCCGTACGCCATCCGCAGCGTCGGGAAGATGATCCGGGTGCCGTTGCGCACCAGGCCCGAGGGGGTGAGCGTGTAGCTCGGCTGGAGGTCGGTGTTGTAGGCGGTGACCGTGCGCCCGTCGTAGGTGTACATGATCTTGTAGCGGTACTCGGTGAACGTGGTGGGACAGTTCGCCGACGTGAACCCGGTCTGGTTGAACTCGGTGGCGTTCAGCGTGAAGCCGTTCGGGTCCGTCATGGAGACCTTCTTGATGGTCCCCGTGACAACCGGATCCATGCAGGTATCGCCGTCGGCAGCGTTCGCGGGAGCGGCAGTGGTGACGTTGAGCAGGCCAGCGGTGAGGGCGGCAACTGCCGACAGCACAGCGGCACGGACGCGCTTGTTCATGAGTCTTCTCGATTCAGAGGGAGCGTTGTCCCCTGAGCGTGCCTTCCGGCCCCCGCTTGCTGAAAGGGGGAAAACCCTAAGCCTGAGCCCCGGGCGATGACGTGGGTCACAGGCGCCGGCGGGCATGATGGGCCGCATGTCGACCACGAGCGCGCACCTGGCTGTCCTGATCGACGCCGACAACACGTCGCCGAAGCACATCAGCGCGCTGCTCGACGAGCTGGTGACCTACGGCGTGGCCACCGTCAAGCGCGCGTACGGCGACTGGACGACTCCGCAGCTCAACGGCTGGAAGAGCGTGCTCAACCAGCACGCGATCGTGCCGGTGCAGCAGTTCGCCTACACGACCGGCAAGAACTCGACGGACTCGACGCTCATCATCGACGCGATGGACCTGCTCTACTCCGGCAACCTCGACGCGTTCGCACTGGTGTCGAGCGACAGCGACTTCACCCGCTTGGCGACCCGGCTGCGGGAGTCCGGCAAGACCGTCTACGGGCTCGGGCTGCGGAAGACACCGGCGTCGCTGGTGGCAGCGTGCGATCGATTCATCTATCTCGAGGTGCTGGGCACCGACCCGGCTCCCGACGTGGACGACGACCCCACCAGCGAGGAAGCGCCGGTCCCGAACCTGCAGAGCCTGCTGACCAAGGCGATCAACAGCGCGTCGCAGGACGACGGCACCGTCAACATCAGCGGCCTCGGCAACTACCTGCGTTCGGTGAGCACCTCCTTCGACCCGCGGCTCTACGGCTTCTCCAAGCTGTCCGCACTCGTGCAGGCGCAGCCGTTCCTGACCGTCACCGGCAGTGGCAGCGGGATGCAGGTCAGCCTCAAGTCACGTGCTCCCGCGAAGAAGGCAGCCACGAAGGGGGCTGCGCGAAAGCCGAAGAAGGATCAAGCCAGCGGGTAGGACTGGACGAACTCGGTCAGCCGCGCGAGCTGGGCGGGGTCGGTGGACGGGATCACGCCGTGCCCGAGGTTGAAGACATGGCCCTTCGCGGCGCGGCCGGCCTCGATGATCTCGCCCGCGCGCGCGGTCATCACGTCGGTGGGAGCGAAGACCAGGGTCGGGTCGAGGTTGCCCTGGACCGCACGATCACCGACCAACGGGATCGCCGACGCGAGCGGCGTGCGCCAGTCGACACCGACCACGTCGGCACCGGCGTCGCC
Organism: uncultured Actinomycetota bacterium; assembly: GCA_963766035.1. Classification (GTDB taxonomy): domain Bacteria; phylum Actinomycetota; class Actinomycetes; order Propionibacteriales; family Nocardioidaceae; genus Nocardioides. The sequence goes on from CAVXYP010000003.1 coordinate 54,808, forward strand.
CATCAGGGTGAGCAGGTTCGTCGTACCGACGCCGAAGTGGATGCGCGGGACGCCGAGCGCACCGATGCGCTCCAGCACGCCGGCCGAGTGCGGCAGCACCGCGCGCTCGTAGTCGCCCGGCGTCAGCGCACCGGCCCACGAGTCGAAGAGCTGGACGGCGGAGGCGCCCGCGGCGACCTGCACCTCGAGGAACGCCCCCGAGATGCCGGCGATCTTGCGCATCAGGGCGTCCCAGACGTCCGGCGCGCCGAACATGAGGGCCTTGGTCTTCGCGTGCTCCTTGGAGGGCCCGCCCTCGACGAGGTAGGACGCCACGGTGAACGGCGCTCCGGCGAACCCGATCAACGGGGTGCCGCCGTTGATGCCGGCCAGCTCGCCGACCAGCGCCTGGACCGCCTCGGTGATGAACGGGACGTCGTCGGGCGTGAGGTCCGGGATCCGCTCGACGTCAGCCAGGGTGCGGACCGGCTGGGCCACCACCGGGCCGACACCCGGCTTGATGTCGAGATCGACGCCCACCGCCTTGAGCGGCAGCACGATGTCGGAGAAGAAGATGGCCGCGTCGACGCCGTACCGCCACACCGGCTGGAGGGTGATCTCGGTGACCAGCTCGGCGTTCATGCAGGACTCGAGCATGCCGGTGCCCTCGCGGAGCGCGAGGTACTCCGGCAGCGAGCGTCCGGCTTGGCGCATGAACCAGACGGGGGTGTGCGGCACCGGTTCGCCGCGGACCGCCTTGAGGAACGCGCTGTCGCTGAGGTCGTGAGGTTCGCCCATATCGGGCCCAGCGTCTCAGGTAGCCGTGCCGGACGCACATCGGCGGGGCGCAGGGCCGATCCTGCCGGTGTCTCCTATGGTGGCTCCATGGTCGCCCGCCAGGAGTCGCACCAGGGGTCCGGCGCGGCCGGCGAGCCCCCGGAGTTCAGTGCCGCCGTCGCGGCCATGCGCGGGGCCACTCTCCGACCCGAGGTCTTCTGCGAGGAGATGCCCGCCCCGCAGCGGATCGCGCCGTTCGCGACCGCGCTGTCGGCCGACGTCACCCTCGACGGCGAGGAGGTCGCGACCGGCCGGATCGTGCTGCTGCACGACCCCGCGGGCAACGACGCGTGGGACGGCACCTTCCGCTGTGTCGCCTACTGCCGCGCCGAGATCGAGCACTCGCTCGCGACCGACCCGATGCTGACCGACGTGGGCTGGACCTGGCTCACCGACGCGCTCGAGTCGCGCGGGGCGTCCTACTCCGCGCTGTCGGGGACGGTGACCCGGGTCGCGACCGAGAGCTACGGCACGATGGCCGGCGACGGCGGGTCCGCGCAGGTCGAGGTGCGGGCGTCCTGGACCCCGGCCGACGCGCCGGCGCTCGCCGCGCACGTCGAGGCATGGGCCGAGCTGCTCTGCGCCGCGGGCGGGCTCGAGCCGGTGCCTGACGGAGTCGCGGTGATCCCCTCGCGACGCGGCCAGCGGGGCACGCGCTCTGATGCCTGACACTCCCCCGACCGACGCGCCCGAGGAGGAGCCGACCGCGCCGGAGCCCGAGGTCGCCCTGCTGACCCTCGCCGACGGGCTGCCGGCGGTGATCGAGACCGACGAGGCGTTGGCCGAGTACGTCGCCCGGCTGGACGCTGGGACCGGGCCGGTGGCGATCGACGCCGAGCGCGCGTCCGGCTACCGCTACTCCAACCGGGCCTACCTGATCCAGCTCCGCCGGGAGGGCGCCGGCACCGGCCTGGTCGACCCGATCCCACTGTCGTCACTCGCCCCGTTGCAGGAGGCGATCGGCGACGCCGAGTGGATCCTCCACGCCGCGACCCAGGACCTGCCGTGCCTGGCCGAGGTCGGCCTGACGCCGGCCGCGTTGTTCGACACCGAGCTGGCCGGGCGGCTGCTGAACTACCCGCGGGTCGGGCTCGCGACTCTGGTGGAGACCCTCCTCGGTGCCCGGATGAAGAAGGAGCACTCCGCCGTCGACTGGTCGACCCGCCCGCTGCCCGAGCCGTGGCTCGAGTACGCCGCGCTCGACGTCGAGGTGCTGGTCGAGCTCCGGCAGCTGCTGGCCGACCAGCTCGTCGAAGCCGGCAAGGACGACTGGGCCCGACAGGAGTTCGACCACCTCCGCTCGTTCGAGCCTGCGGTCCGCGTCGAGGCGTGGCGCCGTACGTCGGGGCTGCACAAGGTGCGCGGCCGCCGGGCGCTCGCCGCCGTCCGGGCGTTGTGGGAGGCCCGTGACGAGCTCGCCCGTGAGCGCGACGTGACGCCGGGGCGACTGATCCCGGACTCCGCGATCGTCGTCGCCGCCACCGCGATGCCGACCAACCGGGCGGCGTTGATGTCCACCCAGGGGTTCCACGGCCGGGGGGCCTCACGCTTCGCACCCCTCTGGCTGGACGCGCTCAAGACTGCCGCCGAGATGGACGACGCCGACCTGCCCAGCCGGACGCCCCGCGGCGACGGGCCGCCGGCGCCACGGGCCTGGGCCGAGAAGAGCCCCGTGGCCGCCCGCCGGCTCGAGCTGGCCCGGGCCGCGGTCGCCGCGCTGGCCGAGCAGCACGACCTTCCCGCCGAGAACCTGCTCACCCCCGATCACCTGCGCCGGGTGATGTGGGAGCCACCTGCCACCCGCGATCCGGTCGAGCTGCTGGAGCGACTGATCGACCAGCTGGGCGCGCTCGGGTCGCGGGGCTGGCAGATCGGCCTGACCGCGCCCACGCTCGCCCAGGCCGTGCTCGATGCCGACGCGCAGTCGAAGAAGAAGGAGAAGAAGGCGACCGAAGTCGCCGACGAGTCGGACGACCTAGCCGATCGGACTAGCCCCGAGGGCTAAGCCTGCCCGAACGGCCGAGTGGCGTCTCAGCTGGTCGGGCTCGCGGAATCGCTCGGTTCCTCGGTGACCTCCGGGTCGAGCACGAACGTCGACTTCTCGTCGATCAGCGCGAGCTCGGCTTCCAGGTCCTCGAGGAGCGGCTGGGTGAGCAACCGTTCGAGGTCTGGGTCGACCGCCGCTTCGAGCTCGGGCCAGCCGTCGATCAGCGGGGGCAGCACGATCGAGCGCGTGGAGTTGACGAACGCTCGCGCGTTGGCCGGCTGCAGGTCGGGCTGCAGGAAGGCCTCGGAGAAGTTGACGTCGATCTTGGTCGGCATCAGGTAACCGGTGGCGGCCATCGTCGTCACGGCGTCGTCGGTGAGCAGGTTGACCAGGAAGTCGGCCGACTGCTCGACCCGCTCCTGCGGGCCTTCGGCGACGCACACGCCGTTGAGGTCGCCGATGGTCGCGTCGTCGTCGAGCTCGGGCATCGGCATCACGTCGAAGTGAAGTCCGTCCACGTCCCGAAGCACGGGTGTCAGGTCTCGGAACCCGGCGACCATGCCGAGCTTGCCCTCCTCGAAGTAGTCCAACGCCGACTGCTCGCGCAGCTGGCCGTTGGTGAGGGTGATCGTCGGGTCGCGAAGCACCTCGAGCGTCTGGCGGAGCGCGTCGGCGGAGTCGTCGTCGGCGAGGGCGAGCGACTTCGGGTCCTCGTCCTCGTCGAACATCCGGCCGCCGCCGGCGTAGACGAACGGAGCCAGACCCCGCAGCGTCGGCTGGATGTAGACGCCCTTGGAGTCCTGGCGTGGCCGGCTCGCGAACTCGGCGGCCGCGCGGAACATCTCGAGCGTCCAGTACTCCCGGTCCTCCGGTGGCACCGGGAGCTCGCGTGCCGCCATCCGCTCGAAGTCGATCAGGTCGGTGTTGTAGTAGATGACCATCGGCGAGCTCGAGTAGGGCATGCACTGCAGGTTGTCCTTGGCCGAGAACGCGGCGATGGCGTCGCGGGGGAACTCGTCGCCGAACGCCACTCCGCGCTCGTCGAGGAGGTCGAGCAGCGGCCGGTTGCGCTCGGCCTCGAGGGTCTCGGCCAGCTCGTCGCGAGGGAGCAGGTAGAGGTCGGGCGCGACCTCGCCGGAGCGGATGTCGGCCAGCATCGACGAGGAGTCGGGCCACGACTCGACGTGGACGTCGACGACCTCGGAACCAGTGTTGTAGGCATCGACGATCTCGCGATAGGCGCCGACCTCCGCATCGTTGCCCCACACCGCGAAGACCAACCTGGCCATGCCGGACGGCTGGTGCGTGGGGCCGTCGCCGTTGGGCCGGGCCGGACCCTCGCCATCGGAGTAGAGGACCATCGCGACGCCGACGCTCACGGCCACCACGAAGACGGCGACGTAGGTGCGCCAGTCGAAGCGCGCCAAGCTGAACATCAGTTGCGTCTCTCCCCTGTCGTGGCCCCGCGCCACCCTACCCAGCGGTAGGGACAGAGCACGGAGGCCCCTCGAGTGCGCCGGGCCGGGAGCGCCTCACGGCGCGCGGCCGCTCGAAGCGGCTGATTTTGGGACCCGGGGCTGCCACGACCCGGCGCACTCGAGGGTCGAGTCTAGAGCAGGGTGCCTGATCTGCCGGGCATTGGCGGATTCATCCGAGCCCGCGGTCCAGCTCCACGTGTCCGGCTGCCTCGAGCTGCTCGGCCAGGCCGAGCATCCGGCTTACGCCGTCGTCGCTGGTGCCGGGCAGGGCGGCCCTTCCGGTGGCGACCACGCGGGCGAACGCCGCTGCCCGGAAGAGGACGTCGGCGAAGTCACCGGCAGCGATGCCGCGCAGCACCGAGTCGATCATCGAGCGGAGCTCGTCGGGTCCCGGCGGGTCGGCGACTCCCGCGACCACGCGCGCCACCTCGGCAGCGGCACGTCCTGCCTCGAACTCGCTGGCGACCAGGACCGGGTCGGCGTAGACCCACGACCGCAGCAGGTAGAGCCGCCACAGGCAGCCGGCGAGGGAGTCTGGCGCCGAGCCCGACCACACCTCGGCGATGGCCTCGATGCCTTCCGTGTCGGCCAGGTGGACGAGCCGGTCGGCGACAGCGCCGTCGTCGCTCTGTCGCGCGCCGCGCACCAGCAGGGTGGCTGCCCGGTCCGCCGCCTCCCGAAGCTGCTCCGGATCGCTGCCCGCCGCGAAGCCGTCGAAGAAGTCCGCGGTCCGCGCGATCGGTCGGTGGTGGTGGCGCCCTCCCTCTGACATCTCGTCAGAGTACGTCCGGATCCCTACCGCCAGCGCTCAACCGCGCCACCGGATCGAAAGGTTGTGGGCTTCGGTCCCCATGTCGGCTTGCACGATCACCAGCCCGTTGGGCAACGCGGCAACGGCGAATCCGCAGGCGAGGGGACGACGGGCCCGCTCGACCCGCCGGACGGGATCGATGAGAACAACGAAGGAATTGGTGTTGGCGCAGCCTACGGGCGCACCGGCGGTCACCCAGATCCCGTCAGGTCCGGCCGCGAGCCCGTAGCCGTTGGACGGGAGCGGGATGCTGGACACCTTGAGACTGCTCGGATCGATCCGCTCGACGGATCGACCGGTGTTCGATGCCACCCACAGCGCGCCCTGGTGGAAGATCATTCCTTCCAGGGTCGCGGATGCCTCGGCGGCACCGGTGACCTTGTTGGTGGCCGGGTCGATCCGCGTCACCCGACCGTCCCGGTGGCCGGCCACCCAGATGGCACCGTTCGCTTCCAGGATCGCCGTCGGGCTCGGCACGCGAAGGCGGGCGACCCGGTCGCCCGAGGCACGGTCGACCCGGACGACGAGGCTCTCCTCGAAGGAGGTCACCCAGATGTCGGTCGCGGTCACCGCCAACCCGTAGGGGTCCACACCGACCGGCACCGACTCCACGACCCGGTTCGTCGCGGGGTCGATGCGAACGGCCGAGTCGTCGGAGAAGGCGCCGGCCCATACCTGACCGCCGGGATCCGTGGTGACCGACTGGGGGTCGGGGCTGAAGCCGAGCGCATCGGGATCGCCGACGGCGATCTCGGCGACCACGCGGCCGGTCCTGCCGTCCACCCGCGTCACTTGGTTGTCGTCGGGGTTGGGGAGCCACGCGTCCCCGGCCGCGAGGGTGACGAACTGCGTGGCGAACCTGGCGTCCTCGGTCCGCTCGATCGTCAGCCCGTCGACCGTCCTTCCGGTGTCCGGTGACGGTATCGGCGGCGGTGTGGACGGCGTGACTTCCGGGATCGTCATGGCGGTCGTGGAGGAGGGGGAGGAGCCGCCCGCGGCCCGCTCGTCGCCGTTGCCGCATCCTGCGAGGGACACCAGCACCAGCCCACAGGCGAACGAGGTCAGCAGCGTTCTTGCGGTCATGCCTCCGATGCGTTCCGTGCCGCGGAACGATTCGTTCCGTCGCCGTCCAGCAGCTTGCGGATGCGAACGTCGCTGACCTTGCCGGCGGTGCCGAGCTGGGGGGCCCACAGCGACACCCGGAACTCCTCGAGCTGCCAGCGCACCTGGCGGAGATCGGCACCGGGCGGACGACCCTCGGGGAGGGCGTCGATGCGGTGCAGGTAGGCCTCCTGCAGCGGAAGCACCCGGTCGAGCCGCTCCCGGTCGCGGACGACGGCCATGCCGCCCTCGCCGAGCTGCTCGCGTCGGCGGCGGGCCGCAGCGAGGTAGACCGGGTAGCGCCGCAGCTGGGCCACGCCGGCGTCACCGACGAAGCCTTCGGACACCAGCCTGCCGAGCTGGGCGCGCAGGTCGGAGAGGGCGGGCAACAGCGCCAGCTCCGCGCGGCCGCTGAGGAGACGATCGGCCTCGCGGTGCGCGTCGAGCACCCGCAGCAGGTCCGGCAGCAGCGCTCGTACGGCGTCCGCGGCCCCGCCGGCACCGGCCTGGAGCGTGGCCAGCAGGGCGTCGTACTGCGGCTTCGTCCGGACGACCGCCGCGTCCTGGGCCGCATCGACGGCGTCGGTGACGACCGCGCGGAGGCAGTCGACGAGCAACGACTGCACCGAGGGGTACGACGTGCCCGCCAGCCGCAGCTTCTCCTCGTTGGAGAGGCCGGCCACCAGGCCGCGGACCGGCGCGTCGCCGACGGCAACGAGCAGCAGCCGGATCAGCCCGAGCCGGTGCCGGGCGTCCCGCTCGGCAGCCGAGCCGAACACCTGCAGCCCCACCGTCTCGCCCTCGTCGACCAGGCCGGGGAACGCCTCGACCTCGTGGCCCGCGCGGGTCCAGGTCGCCGTCGCGGCGATGTCGCCGAACACCCAGGACGTCTCACCGGTGCGCGCGACGCCGCTGTCGGCCGCCACCTCCGCCATCGCCTGCTCGAACCGTGGCTGGAGCGGCGCCTTGAGCGCGGCCAGGTCCTTGCCCCGTGCCTGCTCGCGGCCCGACTCGTCGATGACGCGATAGCTCGGTCGCAGGTGCGCCGGCAGCGCGTCGAGGCCCCACGCCTCGCGCGGCACGTGGACGCCGGTCGTCGCCCGCAGGTGGCGCTCGAGAGCGTCGAGCAGCGGCTCGTCCCCCGGCGGCACCGTCGCGAGGAACGCACGCGCCGTGTTGGGGGCGGGCACGAAGTTGACCCGGAGCTGCTTCGGCAGGCTGCGGAGCAGCTCGGTCACCAGCTCCTCGCGGACGCCAGGGACGTTCCACGAGAAGTCGTCGTCGTCGACCCGGTTGAGCACCGCGACCGGGACGTCGATGGTGATGCCGTCGTCGGCCGCACCCGGCTCGAAGTGGTAGCCGACGTCGAACGTCAGCCCGCTGTCGGCGACCCACTGCTCGGGATAGTCCTGTTCGGTCACCTCGGCCGCCGCGTCGTGGGTGAGCATCACCGGGTCGAAGGTCAGCAGGTCCGGCCGCTCGCGGCGTACGCCCTTCCACCACTGGTCGAAATGGGCGCCGCTCACCACCTCCGCGCCGACCCGGGCGTCGTAGAAGTCGAAGAGCGTGTGCTCGTCGACCACCAGGTCGCGGCGCCGGGCGCGGTGCTCCAGCTCCTCGGCCTGCTCGAGGAGCCGGCGGTTGTGCTGGAAGAACTGGTGCCGGGTCGACCATTCGCCGTAGACGAGGGCGTGCCGGATGAAGATCTCACGGGCCAGCTGGCGGTCGACCTTCCCGAAGGAGATGAGCCGGTCCACGACGAGCGGCACGCCGTAGAGGGTCACCCGCTCTCGCGCCATGACCGCCTGCCGCTTCTGCGACCAGTGCGGCTCGGAGTAGGTGCGTTTCACCAGGTGGCCGCCGAGCCGCTCGGCCCACTCCGGCTCGATCACTGCGGTCTGCCGCGCCCAGAGCCGACCGGTCTCGACCAGCTCGAACGCCATGACGTACGGCGGGTTCTTCCGGGCCAGTCCGCTGCCCGGGAAGATCGCGAACTTGGCGCCGCGGGCGCCGAGGTACTCGCGGGGCCCAGGACGGCGCTGCTGCTTCTGACCCGGTCGCGGCTTCTCCCGCTCCTCGAGCACCCCGACGTGGCTCAGCAGCCCGGACAGCAGCGCCTGGTGGATCCCGTCCGCGTCAACCCGCTGGTCGAGGAGGTCGCTCTGGCGACCGTCACGAGACCCGCCGTCGGGCTCGATCCGGATCTTCATCTCCTTCGCCACCTGCCGGAGCTGGCTCTGGAACTCCTGCCACTCCCGGACCCGCAGGTAGTGGAGGAACTCCCTCTTGCACATCCGCCGGAACGCGCTGCCCGACAGCTCGCGCTGCTGCTCGCGCAGGTAGCGCCACAGGTTGAGCCAGGTCAGGAAGTCCGACCCCTCGGCCTTGAACCGCGCGTGCGCCTGGTCGGCGCGCGCCTGCTCGGCGGGGTGGTCGGCGCCGGGCCGCTCGCGCGGGTCCTGGAGCGACAGCGCGGCCACGATGACGAGCACGTCGCGCACGCACCCCAGCCGCTCGGCCTCGAGCAGCATCCGGCCGAGCCGCGGGTCGATCGGCAGCCGCGCCAGCCGCTGCCCGGTCCTGGTCAGCCGTTGAGTCGGGTCTCGTGGTTGGTCGAATCGGGACTTGTGGCCCGTCGAATCGTGGCCTGTGGCGATCGCGCCGAGCTCCTCGAGCAGCTGCTGACCGGCCTGCACGTTGCGCCGGTCCGGCGGCTCCAGGAAGGGGAACCGGGCGACGTCGCCCAGCCCGAGCGCCGTCATCTGCAGGATCACCGAGGCGAGGTTGGTGCGCAGGATCTCTGGTTCGGTGAACTCCGGCCGACCGTCGAAGTCCTCCTCGCTGTAGAGGCGGATCGCGACGCCGGCGGCCACCCTGCCGCAGCGGCCCGAGCGCTGGTTGGCCGACGCCTGGCTGATCGCCTCGATCGGCAGTCGCTGCACCTTCGTCCGCGACGAGTAGCGCGAGATGCGCGCGACGCCGGTGTCGACGACGTACCGGATGCCAGGGACGGTCAGTGAGGTCTCCGCGACGTTGGTCGCGAGGACGACGCGACGCCGGGAATTGCGCGCCGGGGCGAAGACCCGGTGCTGCTCGGTGGCGGAGAGCCGCGAGTAGAGCGGCAGTACGTCGATGCCGCGTGGACCGTCGGCGAGCGGTTGCAGCGCCTCGGCGGTGTCGCGGATCTCGCGCTCACCGGGGAGGAAGACGAGTACGTCGCCCGGACCGTCGTGCCCCAAGGATTCAGCACCGAGCTCCTCGATCGCCTCGACGATCGCCTCGGTCTGGTCGCGGACGATCGGCTCGCCCTCCTCGTCCTCCTCGGGCAGCTCGACGAGCGGGCGGTAGCGGACCTCGACCGGGTAGGTGCGGCCCGAGACCTCGACGATCGGCGCCGGCTTGCCGCTGCTGTCGGAGAAGTGCTCGGCGAAGCGCTCGGGGTCGATGGTGGCGCTGGTGATGATCAGCTTGAGGTCGCGCCGCCTCGGGAGCAGCTGCCGCAGGTAGCCGAGCAGGAAGTCGATGTTGAGGCTCCGCTCGTGCGCCTCGTCGATGATGATCGTGTCGTAGCGCTTGAGCAGCCGATCGCGTTGCAGCTCCGCGAGCAGGATGCCGTCGGTCATCACCTTGAGCCGACTGGCCTTCGAGGTGCGATCGGTGAACCGCACCTGGTAGCCGACCAGGTCGCCCAGCTCGGTGCCGAGCTCCTCGGCGATCCGCTCGGACACGGACCGGGCAGCGATCCGCCGTGGCTGGGTGTGCCCGATCATCCGCGGCCGGCCATCCGGCCCGGGCGCGCCGCGGCCCAGCTCGAGGCAGATCTTCGGCAGCTGGGTGGTCTTTCCCGACCCGGTCTCGCCGGCGACGATCACGACCTGGTGGTCACGGATCGCCTCCGCGATGTCGTTGCGTCGGGCGCTGACCGGCAGCTCCGGCGGGTAGGTGATGTCCACGGCGTGTGCATTCTCCCGTAGGTCTCCTAGGTGCGTCGGTGGAATCGGATGTCGCCGTTGGGGAGGAGTTCGTGGGTGTGGCGGGGGTCGTGGAGCAGGTGGTGGTGGAAGCTGCAGCCCAGGACGCCGTCGTCGAGGTTGGTCTTGCCGCCTTTGGACCAGGGGATCCAGATGATGGGCCTCGCACCAGCGGGCGGGGACCGAGCAGCCCTCGGCGCGGCAGTGCTGGTCGCGTAGCCGCATGGCTTTGCGTTGTGCGGGTGAGAAGAGGCGGCGGCTGCGGCCCAGGTCGAGGATCTCGCCCTTGCCGCCGAGGACGACGGGGATGATGTTGGCCTCACACGCCAGCCGGCGGATGGCGGTGGCCGAGAGCGGGTCGCCGCCGAGGATGGCGCCGGTGCCGAGGTCGTGGCGGAGGGCGTCCAGGCCGATGGTGACCATGACCGTGGTGGTGTCCCCGCCGTGGGCGGGGAGCTTGGCCGGGTTGAGGTGTTCGAGGAGCGCGCAGAATGCGTGGCCGAGCTTGCGGCGGTAGGGGATCCGGTCCTCTTCTCCCAGCACCGTGTGATCGTCCTTACGCGGTGAGGTGTAGGCCTCCAGGTAGGTCCGCAACCGGGTCGCGTCGGCGTCGGGCAGGACCCCGGACAGCCGGGTGGACCCGTCCCCGATCGGTTTGAGGGTGAGCCGGCAGGTCTCGCGGGCGCGTTGTTCCTCCTTCTCCAACGCCTGGGCTTCCTCGGCGTCGGCGATGTCGGGGGCCACGACTTCCAGGATCCGGCGGCCGAGGCGGCGGACCTCGGTGGGGGTGAACTGGTGGCACAGCTCGACAAGGTGCCCTTCGGCCTTGGCGACCAGGCTCGGGTCGAGGTCGGCGGGCAACGCCTCCAGGGCGTGCACCACCGCCCGGGCGTGGGCCACCGACACGGTGCCCTCGGCCATCCCGGCCGCCACCTGTGCCAAGATGCGGTCCAACGCGGAGGCGAGCCGGGCATCGGCCCGCGATGGTGCGAAGTCGGCATGGGTCAGTGGCGCGATCCAGGCACCGACATCGCGGGCGCCGGCCTGGTCGGCGGCCTCCCCCGAGGCGGCCAGGACCCGGAGCTGGAGCTCGGCCAGCGCCGTCGCGGCCCGACCCAGCTCGATGACCGCGGTCTGCTGGTCGGCCGGGGTCATGAACACCGGCTGCACGTCGCGCACCGAGGTGAGCGTCGTCAGCAGCTGTGCGGCGCAGGCCAGGATCGGGTGCGGCTGGGGCATCAGCTGTGCGACCACGATCTTCACCTCCCGAGTGCTCCAATCGTACACCAGTTCGGTTCGAAATGGAACATGGACAAGCAGGAGTAGCCTCGAAGAAAGGCCTCCTCAGACCCCGGCGGCGCAATCCGCGAGCAGCCGGGAAACGTTGTGTCCTCCATCAGGTCAATCGGTCCGTCGCTCGAAGGCGGCGACAGCAGCGTCGGCAGCTACAGCGAGCTGGTTCGGGAAGTCCGAGGTCAAGCACTCCTCAACCGTCGTCCCCTGCACTATCTGCTGCTCGCGAGCGTCAACCTGATCGGTCTCGCTCTCGTCGTGATGGGCCTGGTGCTGCTGCACGACTCGTGGTGGGCGATCCTGCTGGCGCCGGCGTTCGCCGTCGTGTCGACACAGATCGCGTTCTTCTCCCACGACGCAGCGCACCACCAGATCGCCCAGGGCGGGCGGGTCACAGCCCTGCTCGCCCTGGTGCACGGCAACCTGCTCAACGGTCTGAGCTACGGGTGGTGGGTGGGGAAGCACAACGCCCACCACGCCCACCCCAACGACCTGGCGACCGACCCGGACATCTCGGTGGGTGCGTTCGTGTGGGACACCGACCAGGCCAGGGCGAGGACAGGCGCGTCGTCCTGGCTGACCCGCCACCAGGCGGGCTTGTTCTTCCCGATGCTGACGCTGGAGGCCTTCAACCTGCGCATCTCGAGCGTGCAGGCCGTCGCCCGGCCCGGGCTTCGCTACCGGAAGACCGAGGCGCTGTTGCTGATCGGCCATCTGGCCCTCTACCTCGCGTTGCTGATCACCACGCTGACCTGGTTGCAGGCGCTGGTCTTCCTGTTCGTGCACCAAGCTGTCTTCGGCGTCTACCTCGGCTGCTCGTTCGCGCCGGGCCACAAGGGGATGCCGGCACTGACGACTGAGCAGGCCACGGATCCGCTGCTCCGTCAGGTGCTCACGTCACGCAACATCCGCGGTGGGCCGGCCGTCGACTTCGCGCTCGGCGGTCTCAACCTGCAGATCGAGCACCACCTGTTCCCGAGCATGCCGAGGCCGAACCTGAGGCGAGCCCAGCCCATCATCGAGCGCCACTGCCGAGCCCGAGGGATCGCCTACTCCCAAGCAACGCTCCTCGAGTCGTACGCGATCGCGGTGCGCCACCTGCACGAGGTCGGTGCCCCGCTCCGCGACGTCAGCTCCGACTGAGGCTGCTCGGCTCGTCGGACCCGTCGTCGTCGGACCCGTCGCCCGGGAACCGCATCCGGCCGTCCGGCGGCACGCCGGGCATCATTCCCGGCTGCATCATCCGGCCTGGCTGGTGGTGGTCGTGGCCGCGGTGGTCACCGGACACCAGGGCGGTCGTCACCGCACCACCGGCGGCGCCGATGATCAACCCCGCCACCGCGACTGCGGCCACCGACCGCATCCGGAACACACGGTCGCGCCAGCGGGCCTTGGCGGCCGGCGCGGGTGGCGCGGACTGGTCGACCGGGTCGTTGGGGTTCTGGTCGTGTTCGCTCATGCCGACCACGCTGACCCCGAATCCTGTGCCCCGGCTGTGTGTCAGCCACGGACCGGCCATGACCGGCCATGACCGGCCATGACCGGTCTCGAGACGGTCGCAGCGCGACCTCTTCGACCAACGGGAAGCCCACATCCCCCTCACAGCGGACTCACAGCCAAACCGGTGAGACTGTCAGCATGAGCCAGCAGGCCGACGAGCTCACCCGCCCCGACGGCACGCCCGTGCGGGTGCTCGTCGTCGACGACGAGGTCAACATCGCCGAGCTGATCGCGATGGCGCTGCGTTACGAGGGCTGGACCGTCGACGTCGCTCACACCGGCTCGAAGGCGGTGACGGCCGCGAAGGCGGAGCGGCCCGACGTCGTCGTACTCGACTGGATGCTGCCGGACTTCGACGGTCTCGAGGTGCTGCGCCGGATCCGGGCCGCCGACCCCGCCGTGCCCGTCCTCTTCCTCACCGCCCGCGACGCCGTCGAGGACCGGGTCGCCGGGCTGACGGCCGGCGGCGACGACTATGTGACCAAGCCGTTCTCGCTGGAGGAGCTGGTCGCTCGCCTGCGGGCACTGGTACGACGCGCCGGGGTTGCCCTCGCGCAGAGCAGCTCGGTGCTCACGGTCGGCGACCTCACCCTCGACGAGGACTCGCACGAAGTGGTCCGGGCGGGTGAGGAGATCAGCCTGACCGCGACCGAGTACGAGCTGCTGCGGTTCCTGATGCGCAACCCCAAGCGGGTGTTGAGCAAGGCGCAGATCCTCGACCGGGTCTGGAACTACGACTTCGGCGGCCAGGCCAACATCGTCGAGCTCTACATCTCTTACCTGCGCCGCAAGCTCGACGCCGGCCGCGACCCGATGATCCACACCATGCGCGGTGCGGGCTACGTCCTGAAGCCGGCGTGATGCGCCTGCCGCGTTCGCTGACCTCGAGGCTGGTGCTCACCACCGTCTCTCTGGTCGCGCTCGCGTCGGTGCTCGTGGCCGTCGCCACCACCGTCGCGATGCGTGACTACCTCACGGGCCAGCTCGACGCCAAGGTTCTCGGATCGATCGACCGTGCCGGTCGCGGCCCTGATGGCGCGGACCACCATCGTCCGCCTCCGCGTGGGGGCGGCGTCGACGTCGTCCTCGATCTCGGCAACCAGGAGCCGGGCACGATCGTGGTCTTCCTCGACGCCGAGGACGGGTTCGTCCTCACCGACCAGCGCGGCGAGGAGGCGGAGCTCTCGGGCGAGGCAGTCGCTGCGCTCGAGGACGTGCCCGCCGACGGCGATGTTCACGAGGTCGAGGTGCCCGGACGCGGGACCTACCGGGTGGCGGTGGACGACGGCGCCGGCCTGGTCACCGGACTTCCCACCGATGAGGTCGACGACGCGGTGGGGTCGCTGATCCAGCTCGAGCTCGCGCTCGGGCTGCTGGTGGTGGCGACCGCCGGTATGGGCGGCAGCCTTCTCGTCAAGCGCCAGCTCCACCCCCTCTCCGATGTCGCCGCGACCGCGCACGCCGTGGCCGATCAGACGCTCGACACCGGCACCGTCGAGCTGGCCCGGGTCCCCGGCCACCTCACCGACCCGGACACCGAGGTCGGCCAAGTGGGCCAGGCGCTCAACACCCTGCTCGCCCACGTCGAGTCGTCGCTCGACGCGCGACAGCGCAGCGAGCAGCAGGTGCGCCAGTTCGTCGCCGACGCGAGCCACGAGCTGCGCACTCCGCTCACCACGATCGTGGGCTACACCGAGCTCGCCCGCCGCCGCCAGGACCCGGCGGCCACCGCTACCGCACTGGCCAAGGTCGAGGAGGAGGCAGCGCGGATGACCACCCTGGTCGAGGACCTGCTGCTCCTCGCCCGCCTCGACAGCGGCCGGCCGCTGGCGCAGGAGCCGGTCGACCTGACCCGGCTGCTGCTCGAGGCGGTCGAGGACGCCCGGGTGCTCGCGCCCGACCACCGCTGGCGGCTCGAGCTGCCCACGACAGACGGGGACGCCGCACCCATCGAGGTTACCGGCGACCAGGCTCGACTCCACCAGGTCGTCAGCAACCTGCTGACCAACGCCCGCAAGCACACCGCCGCCGGCACCACGGTCACCGTCGCCGTCCACCCCGACGGCTTCGAGGTGCGCGACGACGGGCCCGGCTTCCCGCCCGACCTGGTGCCGGTCGCGTTCGAGCGGTTCTCCCGCGGCGATGCCTCGCGGCACCGGGAGGGCGGCATCGGCCTCGGTCTCGCGCTGGTCCAGGCGATCGTGGCCGCCCACGGCGGCACCGTGACGCTGGCCAGCGAACCCGGCGACACCCGGGTCGACGTCCTTTTCAGATTGTCTGACAATCCGTGATAGACAGGTCCGAGACACTGTGAAGCGAGGGAGGCGGGACATGAGCATCACCACCGGTACGACGAGCGCGACGAACACGCCGGCGGAGGTCGAGCGGGCCGAGGCCCGGACGGCGCACAACTACCACCCGCTGCCCGTCGTCCTCGCCCACGGCGAGGGCGCCTGGATGACCGACGTCGACGGCAAGCGCTTCCTCGACCTGCTCGCCGGCTACTCCGCCCTCAACTTCGGGCACAGCCACCCGCGCCTGGTAGCTGCGGCGCACACCCAGCTCGACAAGCTCACGCTCACCAGCCGCGCCTTCATCCACGACGCGTTCGCCGACTTCTGCGCCGCGCTCGGCGACCTGTGTGGCAAGGAGCTGGTGCTCCCGATGAACACCGGCGCCGAGGCCGTCGAGACCGCGATCAAGGTCAGCCGCAAGTGGGGCTACGAGGTCAAGGGCGTGCCGGCCGACCAGGCCCGGATCATCGTCGCCAGCGGCAACTTCCACGGCCGCACCACGACCATCGTCGGCTTCTCCGACGACCCCGACGCCCGGGACGGCTTCGGCCCGTTCACGCCCGGCTTCGACGTCGTCCCGTACGGCGACCTGGCCGCTCTCGAGGCTGCCATCACGCCCACCACCGTCGCCGTCCTGATCGAGCCGATCCAGGGCGAGGGTGGCGTCATCATCCCGCCCGACGGCTACCTGCGCGGCGTCCGCGAGGTCTGCACCCGCGAGAACGTCATCTTTGCCGCCGACGAGATCCAGGCCGGCCTCGGCCGCACCGGCCGCACCTTCGCGTGCGACCACGAGGGCGTCGTGCCGGACCTCTACGTGCTCGGCAAGGCGCTCGGCGGCGGCATCGTGCCGGTGTCGGCAGTCGTCGGCAACCGCGACGTGCTCGGCGTGCTCAAGCCCGGCCAGCACGGCTCCACCTTCGGCGGCAACCCGCTGGCGTGCGCCGTCGGACACGAGGTCGTCGACATGCTGGCGACCGGCGAGCTCCAGACGCGCGCGACCGCCCTCGGCCTCGTGCTGCGGGAGCGGCTCGACGCGCTCGTCGGGCACGGCGTCGTCGCCGTACGCTCGCGCGGCCTGTGGGCCGGCGTCGACATCGACCCCGCCCTCGGCACCGGACGCGAGATCTGCGAGCGGCTGATGGAGCGCGGTGTCCTCGCCAAGGACACCCACGGCTCCACGGTCCGGTTCGCTCCCCCGTTGGTCGTCACCGACGAGGACCTGCACTGGGGCATCGACCAGCTGGCCGCCGTCCTCGGCTGACCACCGACCGGCCCCGCCACGGCTGAACCTCGCCGGCGTGGGTACCGGCCTGCCATGAACCGAGGCAGCGGAGTCGTCGGACTGATCGTGGTCGTCTGGCTCGTCATCGGCGTGCTCGCGGCAATCCAGCGCGGCTACTTCGACCCCGACGACGACGTCAGCTGTCGCGACTTCGCCGACACCGCGCTCACGATCGTGGCGGGGCCGCTCAACTATGTCGGGGTCAACCCGAAGGTCGACTGCAAGACCCCGAAACCGTCGAAGTAGCGCCCGCCGAGACGTTCACCCGAGGGTGCCGATCAGCGCCGGGAGCGCGTCGGTGACGATCTTCGCCAGCTCTTCGCGGGTGATCCCGTTGGGTTCGTCGCACCAGGTGAGGACGCTGTCCTCGACGAACGCCACCCAGCCGTGGACGACGAGCCGGGTCGCGGGTGTGTCCGCCAGGAACAGGTCGACGCCTGGCGTCTCGAACGTCCGGTCGATCAACGCGGCGCGAGCCCCGTCGTAGATCGCCCGCACAGCCTCGTTGCCCCCCGCGGCGGCTCGCACGAGGGACCGATAGCCCTGGTGGTTGGCGATCACGTAGTCGACGTACGCCGTCAGCGAGGCCAGCAGCCTCGCGATCGGGTCGTCCCCTTCGGGCGGCGCGGTCTGCGCGACCAGGTCGTCGGCCGCGCGCTGGATGACCGCCTCGTGGAAGCCCTGCTTGCTGCCGAAGTAGTGGTAGAGCAGCCCGCGTGAGACCCCGGCCTCCTCGCTGAGCCGGTCGATCGAGATGTCCTCGATGGTGTGGCCCGCGAACAGCTGCAGCCCGAGCTCGAGCAGCTGCTCGCGGCGCTGCTCGGGCGAGAGCCGGGTGCGGGTGGTGGTGGTCACATGGACACTCTATTGACGAAAGTTCAATAACGCCAGTACCTTCGAGGACATGGCCAAGAAGACCACTCCAGATCACGGGCTAACGACCGACGACCGGTCGACCGTCCAGCTCGTCGACCACCTGATCGTCGGCGCCGGTTTCGCCGGCCTCGCCGCCGCCATCAAGCTCGACGAGGCGGGTGAGCGCGACTTCGTCGTCATCGAGAAGGACAGCGACGTCGGCGGCACCTGGCACATCAACACCTACCCCGGCGCCGAGTGCGACGTCCCGAGCCAGCTCTACTCCTACTCCTTCGCGCTCAACCCCGACTGGTCGAAGGTCTACTCCCCTCAGCAGGAGATCTGGGAGTACACGAAGCGGGTCGCCCAGGACTCCGGCGTCCTCGACCGGTTCGTCTTCAACACCAGCGGTCCTCGACGCGAAGTGGGACGACACCGCCCAGCGCTGGCAGGTGACCACCAGCGACGGTGACTACGCCGCGCGCACCGTCATCGCCGGCTCCGGCGGCCTCTCCGAGCCGCGGCTGCCCGAGATCGACGGCATCGACACGTTCCAGGGCGAGGTCTTCCACTCCGCTCGGTGGAACCACGACGTCGACCTCACCGGCAAGCGGGTCGCCGTGATCGGCACCGGCGCCTCGGCGATCC
Source organism: uncultured Actinomycetota bacterium (assembly GCA_963766035.1). Taxonomy (GTDB): domain Bacteria; phylum Actinomycetota; class Actinomycetes; order Propionibacteriales; family Nocardioidaceae; genus Nocardioides. The sequence goes on from CAVXYP010000003.1 coordinate 72,847, forward strand.
AGCTGGTTCCCGAGCTGCAGAAGATCGTCGGCCACGCGGGCCACGTCGACGTCTACCAGCGCACCCCGAACTGGGTCATCCCCCGCAACGAGCGCGAGTTCACCGGCATCGAGAAGGCGGCGTTCCGCCACGTGCCGGGCGCTGCAGCGCGCCGCCCGGGCCGCTGTCTACGCGACGCTCGAGAGCCGGGTGCCGGCGTTCAACCGGTTCCCCGGGCTGCTCAAGGTGGTCGAGTCGCAGTGCAAGAAGAACATCGCCGGCGCGATCGACGACCCCGAGCTGCGCGCGAAGGTCACCCCGACCTACCGCGCCGGCTGCAAGCGGATCCTGATCTCCAACGCGTGGTACCCCGCGCTCGCCGCCGACAACGTCGACCTGGTCACCGACCCGATCACCAAGATCACCGGCGACGCGATCGTCACCGCGGACCCTTCGACAGGCTCAGGGACCACGGAGCGGCCGATCGACGTACTCGTCGTGGCGACCGGCTTCTACGTCACCGAGCCCCCGATCGCGCAGCACGTCACCGGTCGTGACGGGCGGACGCTGGGCGAGGTGTGGAGCGAGCACGGCATGGCGGCCTACAAGGGCACGACCGTCAACGGGTTCCCGAACCTGTTCCAGCTGGTCGGCCCCAACACCGCGCTCGGCCACTCGTCGATGATCTTCCAGATCGAGTCACAGGTGCGCTACGTCGTGGACGCGGCGCGCACCATGCGGCGCGAGGGCCTCGGTGCCGTCGAGCCGACCGCGGCGGCGCAGGACGAGTGGACCTCCGCGATCCGCGAGAAGATGAAGCCGACCGTGTGGACCACCGGCGGCTGCGCCAGCTGGTACCTCGACAAGTTCGGCAACAACACCACTCTGTGGCCGGGCCAGACCTTCACCTTCCGCGGGCACCTGTCCCGCTTCGACGTCGCCAACTACGACACCCAGGCTCTGACTGAGCCCACCACCGTCAGCACCGCCCAGGAGGCACTCGCATGAAGTCCCTGAAGGACAAGGTCGTCGTCATCACCGGAGCCGGCTCCGGCATCGGCCGCGCACTTGCGCTCAACCTCGCCGAGAAGGGCGCTCTGCTCGCCCTCTCCGACGTCAACGAGGAGGGCCTGGCCGAGACGGTCGTGCTCGCGGAGAAGGCGGGCGCCCAGGTCCGCAGCGACCGGCTCGACGTCGCCGACCGCGAGGCCTTCGCGGCGTACGCCGACCTGGTGGTCCAGGAGTTCGGCCGGGTCAACGTGGTCGTCAACAACGCCGGCGTCGCGCTGGCCGGCGACTTCGTCGACCTCGAGATCAAGGACATCGACTGGATCATGGGCATCAACTTCTGGGGCGTCGTGCACGGCTCGAAGTTCTTCCTGCCCCACCTGATCGAGTCCGGCGACGGCCACCTGGTCAACATCTCCTCGCTCTTCGGCCTGGTCTCGATGCCGGGCCAGAGCATGTACAACGCGTCGAAGTACGCCGTCCGCGGGATGACCGAGGCGATCCGCGAGGAGATGCTCATATCGGGCCACAAGGTCGGCGTGACCGCCGTCCACCCCGGCGGCATCAAGACCGCGATCGCCCGCAACGCCCGGGTCTCCGACCACGAGGACAAGGCCGCGACCGCGAAGCTGTTCGACGAGAAGCTGGCGCGGATGACCCCCGAGAAGGCAGCGGCGATCATCGTCAAGGGCATCCAGAGGAACCAGGCCAGGGTCCTGGTCGGCATCGACGCACACCTGATCCACACCTTCGGCAAGCTCGCCGGCTCGCGCTACCAGGACGCCATCGCGATGGGTTCCAAGCGGGTCCTGCCCAAGAAGGTCAAGGTCGTCTGACGCTTGAGTCAGTCCTTCCGAGACCGCCGGCTTCGCCGGGACCTGATCCGGGTCACACCGACCAGACGGGGTCCGGCCAGCCGGCTCTCCACGCGACGCGCCTCGCGCTTGACCGGCTGCGCGACGTACTCCCCCAGGATCACGCCGGCCGCGAGCGCGATCGCGACCGATGCCGCCGTCACCATGGACAGCAGGCCGCCGGCGACGAAGGCGCGCTCGGCCTCGCCGAGCAGCGACAATCCCCGATAGATGGAGAGGCCCGGGAGCATGGGCACCACTGCGGGGACCACGACCACCAGCGGCGGCACCCGCATCCGGCCGGAGATCGTGTAGCTCACCAGGCCGACGACGAACGCCGCGACACCCGTCGCCCACGGACGCCCGAAGTCCTGCCCGTCGATCGTCAGGCTGATCGCCATGGCGAGGGCGGCCAGCAGCCCGAGCGGAGCCAGGATCCGCTTCGGCGCGTAGCAGGCGTAGGCGAACGCGGCAGCGGCGATACCGGCGCCGAGCGCGGCGACGCTCACCGACGACAGGTCGAAGCGGGCAGGCTCGAGCGACGGCAGCTCGAACGCGGATCGCCGACGCGAGGCTGATCCCGCCGCTGACCCCCGCGATGATCCCGGCGGTCGCGAGGATCGCCTCGAGGATCCGCGCCCCGCCGGTGACGTAGAAGCCGGACAGCGCGTCCTGGATGGCGCCCATGAAGCCGATGCCGGCCAGCAGCATGACGATGTTCGCCGTCACGACCAGCGACGCGTCAACCGGCACGATCGGCTCGAACGCCCAGGTGACGACGGCGGCGAGCACGGTCGCGAGGGCACCGCCGGCGACCTGTTGGTAGAAGTACGGCATCCGCCGGCGCGACATCGCGAGCTGCAACCGGACGATCGCCACCGCGGCGACGAAGGCGACCGCGATCACCAGCGCGTCACCGCCGAGCATCAGCGCGATGCCGGCACAGCTCACGCCGGACCCGAGGATGGCGGCCCACCGCGGCCGGGCATGGCCTGAGCTGGCGATCCGCGCGATCTCGGCGCGGGCGTTCCTTGAGCTCGATCCGCCCGGCGACCACTTCCTGGACGAGGTGGTCGGTGCGGGTGAGGTCCTCGTAGTCGATCTCGCGCTGCATGACCTGACGGATCTGGAGGACGGCGGCCTCGTCCGGCCCGGGCTGGGCACTCATCGCCAACGAGGTGAAGGTGACGTCGACCTGCGGTGTCCGGACGCCGTAGGCATGCGCCACCGAGCGCATGGTGGCGGTGACGTCGGCAGCACCGGCACCGCACGACAGCAGCAGCTCGCCCACGCGCAGGCACAGGTCGAGGGTCTGCGCGAGCTGCTTGGAGTCCGCCATGCGCCCGACTCTGGCAGACCTCTGGTAGACAGCGGGAGTGCCTCCACGACAGTCGATCCGTGTCGAGATGACCAAGTGGGGCGACCGGCCGCACTGGGAGTACGACGCCACCTACCTCGGCGTCGACCAGCACGGGACCTGGCTCGGCTGCCCCACGGGGACCTTCTACTCCCGGCCCGGGATGGAGTTCGTCGCGACGTTCGCCGGGGTCGTGCTGATCCCCGCCGGCGACGCCCCGCACCTGGCTGCGTTCAACGACGGGCACGCGCAGGCGGCGACGTACGTCGACATCACCACCCCGCCGGTGTTCGACGGCGAGCTGCTCCGGGCGGTCGACCTCGACCTGGACGTGGTGAAGCGCCAGGACGGCGCGATCTACCTCGACGACGAGGACGAGTTCGCCGAGCACCAGGTCAGCTTCGGCTATCCACCGGAGGTGGTGGCGATGGCGGAGCGATCGGCGGCGGACGTCCTGACCGCCGTGCGCGCCGGCACGGCGCCGTACGACGGCACGGCGGACGCGTGGCTGGCGCGGCTTGAAGACCGATGAGGAACGAGGTCTGACTGTCGCGAGGTCGAGTACGGTGGTGCGCGAGGAACGAGCGCGACTTACAACTGGACGCCCTCGCGCCAGGCGCTCGGGCTACTCGACGACCGAGTGCACAGATCGAGTTCGGCTGGAACGTCGGTCGGCGGTCGCCGTCCTCCTGCGACGGGGCGGACGAACTCGAAGCCCGCGGTCGCGACGACCTCCCAGTCGGGATCGGCGCCGGGGTCACGGAGCAGCGCGTCAGCGCACGCGCGGTGCAACGGCGGCGAATGGAAGGCGTTGCGACCGATCTCGTCCGGCGTGCCGACGAAGACGACGGGCCGGCCCAGCGACTCCGCGCACACGCCGCAGATCCGGCTCAGCGCGCACTGGGTCACCCGACGCTTCACCAGCTCTCCGAGACCGCCCTCAGGCGACGGGTCCCAGGCGAACGGGCCGTCCATGCCGTTCGGAGTCTGCATCGCCATCAACCCCGCGCCTCCGAGTGCGAGCGGGACCACCCTCCAAGCTCGGACCGGCGCGAGGGGCGCTCGTCGTCGCCGCGGCGCTTCCGGTCGTGCGACGGCGTCGGCGGCTCGGGCTGGTCGCTGCTGGTCATCTTGTTGGGGAGCGAGAGCTTCATGATCGTGCGCAGCGCCTGGCCGTACTGCCGGTAGAGCGGGCCGGTGGTGTACGGGATGTCGTACTTGGCGGTCAGGGCCTGGACCTTCTCGGAGATCTCGGGATACCGGTTGCTCGGCAGGTCGGGGAAGATGTGGTGCTCGATCTGGAAGCCGAGGCTGCCCGACAGGATGTGCAGGAGCTTGCCGCCCTCGAAGTTCGCCGAGCCGAGGATCTGCCGGAGGTACCACTCCGACCGCGACTCGTCCTCGATCTCTTCCTCCGTGAAGTGGAGGGCACCGTCCGGGAAGTGTCCGCAGAAGATGATCATGTAGGACCACAGGTTGCGCATGATGTTGGCCGTGACGTTGGCCGTCAGGACCGACTTCCACTGCTTGCCCGCCAGCGCCGGATAGACCACGTAGTCCTTGAGGACCTGGTTGCGGCCCTTGCGGAAGATCTGCTTGAGCTGCCGCTTCATCTCCTTCGGATCCTTCTCGCCCTTGCGGATCCGTTCGATGTCGAGGTCGTGCAGGGCGACACCCCACTCGAACAGCGAGGCGAGCAGGCTGTTGTAGATCGGCTGGCCCAAGTTGTAGGGCGACCACTTCTGCTCGCGCGCCATCCGGAGGATGCCGTAGCCGATGTCGTTGTCGTAGCCCAGGACGTTGGTGAACTGGTGGTGGATGTAGTTGTGCGAGTGCTTCCACTGCTCGGCAGGTTGCGCGGTGTCCCACTCCCAGTTGGACGAGTGGATCTCCGGATCGTTCATCCAGTCCCACTGGCCGTGCATGACGTTGTGGCCGATCTCCATGTTCTCGAGGATCTTGTGCAGCCCCAGCAGGCTGGCGCCCAGCACCCAGGCCGGTTTGCGGGTCTCCTTGAACTGGGTGCCGGCGAGCAGGGTGATCCGGCCCGCGATGGCGAGGGCACGCTGGATCCGGATCATCCGGTTGATGTACGCAGCATCGGAGTCGCCGCGCGACTCCTCGATGTCCGCGCGGATCTGGTCGAGCTCGCGCCCGATCTGCTCCACCTCGTCCTCGGTGAGGTGCGTGTATTCCTTCACGTCCGAGATCGCCATGAGCGTCTCCTCCTTCGGCGTGGTTCAGGTTCAGATGTCGAGCGTGCAGTCGCCGACCGCGGCGGTGATGCAGGTCTGCACGGGCTCGTTGGGGCTGTCGTACTCGTCGCCGTTGCGCAGGTCGCGGACCTTGCCCGAGATGAGGGTCAGCGTGCAGGTGTGGCAGATGCCCATCCGGCAGCCGTAGGGCATCCCGACGCCTGCCTCTTCGCCTGCCTCCAGGACGGTGGTCGCGCCATCCGCGTCGACGGACTTGCCCGAGTTCTGGAAGGTGATCGTGCCGCCCTCGCCCCCCTCGCCGCCGAGCTCGAGCGAGAAGCGCTCGAGGTGCAGCTGCTCCTCGAGGTCGTTCTCCTCGTAGTACTCGGTGATGGCGTCCAGCATCGGGCCCGGACCGCAGGCGTAGGTCTCGCGCTCGCGCCAGTCGGAGCAGATCTCGTCCAGGTCAGCGAGGTCGAGCATGCCGTCGACGTCCGTCTGGAGCCGGTGGATGGTCAGCCCGCCGTGCTTCTGCTCGAGCTGGTCGAGCTCCTCGCGGAAGATCATCCGGTCCTCGGTGGGCGAGGAGTAGTGCATCACGACGTCTGGCATCGCTCTGCCGTTTTCCTGGGAGCGCCGGTCGAGCGTGCGCAGCATCGCCATCACCGGCGTCACCCCACTGCCGCCGACGAGGAAGAGCATCTTGTCGGGTGGCGGGTCGGGGAGGACGAAGTCGCCCTCCGGGAGTGCGAGTCGGACGATGGTGCCCGGCTCGAGGCCCTTGACCAGGTGGCTGGAGAGCTTCCCCTCCGGCATCGCGCGCACCGTGATCGTGATGGTGCCGCGGCTCCGCTCGGGCGGCGAGCTGACGGAGTACGAGCGCCACTGGAACTTTCCCTTGACCTGGATGCCGATGCCGACGTACTGGCCTGGCTTGTGGTTGTAGCGCCAACCCCAGCCGGGTTTGATCACCAGCGTCGCGGCATCCTCGGTCTCCGGGATGACCTTCTCGATCCGGCCACGGAGCTCGCGCGAGCTCCAGAGCGGATTCACTAGTCGCAGGTAGTCGTCGGGGTGGAGCGGCGTCGTCAGCTTCGAAGCGGTCCGGCGCACGCGCTCCCACGGAATGGTGCTCGCCATGCATCCAGAGAACAAGTGTTCACCGAAAACGTCAAGAGGGATGTTCGCCAGGTGGATGGGTAACGCTGCAGGTCACCTGCGCGGCGGCGGCAGCGCGTCGGTCGCCTCGAGCTGGCCCATGCCGGTGACCAGGAGGAGGTCGACGACGATGGAGCGCAGCTGGGCGAGGATCGCGTCCCCCGAGAGTGAGGCGCTCCACTCGACCTGGCCGGTGGCCTGGCCGACCTCGAGCACTTTCTCCCGTGCGGCGACGGCCATCTGGTTGGCCGCCAGCTCGGCGGCGACCGCGTCGACGGCGCGGGCGAGGTCGGCCGCCAGGACGGCGTACGACGCCGGCACCGGTCGGCGCCGGTAGGCAGCGACCGCGGTCTGCCGGACCAGGACCCTCGTGCTGCGCAGCACCCGGTCGAGCGGGTCGACCAGCTCGACCATCCGGCGCAGTCCTTCGCGGTGGCGGATCCGGAACGGCGACGACGCGAGGATCGAGACTCCTTCGTCGGCCGCGTCCTGGAGCTCGCGGATCATCCGATCGGTGGCCCTGGCGTCGGCGAGCAGCTCGAGGGCGGGGTCCGGCTCGCCGTCGAGCATCACGTCGCCGGCGGCACGGAGCAGCTCGGCCACCTTGCGGGCCACCGCCGCGGCCTGCTCCCGTGGCTTGCGCAGGGGTGCGGCAGGCACGACGGTGGCGGCGACCAGCGCGACCGCTCCCCCGATGAGCGCGTCGGTCCATCGGGTGAGCGCGGCGTCGGGGTCCGGCAGGAGCGTCACCACGACGATCGACTGCACGGCAGCCTGGGTGACGAAGAGGATCCCGGCGTCGAGCAGCAGCGCGGTCGACATCGCCAGCCCGACGATGAGCGCGAGCTGCCAGCCACCGGAGCCGAGCCAGGACACCAGCAGGTCGGCGACGAAGACTCCGATCGCCACACCGAGGGCGACCTCGACGACCCGGCGCAGCCGCTGGCCGTACGACGTCCCCAGCGACACCACGGCTGCGATCGGGGCGAAGAACGGCCGGTCGTGCCCGAGCACGTCGGCGGCGAGCCACCACGCCACCCCCGCCGCGATCGAGCACTGGACGACGGCGAACAGCTTGCTCCGCCACCGTTGCAACCGCCCTTGGAGCGAGAGCTGGCTGCGCTCCCACATCCGATCCAGGGGCACGTCCACGCGCCGATCGTGTCACGGTCCGGCGGTGGTCGGCGGCTGCAGGTTCATCACGGTATGCAGACGAACCAGCACTCCCCACGGGTCGTACGCCGTGGGAACCGTCGGGTCGGCGACATACCGTGGTGAACCTGCAACCTCAAGATGTGTGGAACCCTGGGCACGTGCGGATCGACTTCCATGGTTCCCCGAAGCCGACGCTCGGCGTGGAGTGGGAGTTCGCGCTCGTCGACCGCCGCACCCGCGACCTGCGCAACGAGGCCGCGCACCTGTTCGCGCGCGCCAAGGCCCGGATGCCCGATCCCGGGCGCCTCCACAAGGAGCTGTTGCGCAACACCGTCGAGGTGGTGACGGGCGTCTGCGACACCGTCCCGGAGGCGATGGCCGACCTGCGCCGCACGCTGGAGTACGTCGTACCTGCCTGCGACGAGCTCGACCTCGACCTGTACGGCGCCGGCACCCACCCGTTCGCGTCCTGGACCGGCCAGCAGCTGACCGAGGGACACCGCTACGAGGAGCTGATCAACCGCACCCAGTGGTGGGGGCGGCAGATGCTGATCTGGGGCGTCCACGTGCACGTCGGGATGCCCGAGCAGGAGCGGGTGCTGCCGGTCCTGTCGGCGCTCCTGAACTACTATCCGCACCTCCAGGCGCTGTCCGCCTCCTCCCCCATCTGGGCCGGCGTCGACACCGGCTACGCCTCCAACCGGGCCCTGATGTTCCAGCAGCTGCCGACCGCCGGGCTGCCGTTCCAGTTCGAGCGGTGGGAGGAGTTCGAGGCGTTCGTGCACGACCAGGTGGTCACCGGGGTCATCGAGGAGCTGACCGAGATCCGCTGGGACGTCCGGCCGGCGGTCACCCACGGCACGCTGGAGAACCGGGTCTGCGACGGCGTCTCCACCCTCACCGAGATGGGCGCCCTCGTCGCGCTGATGCACTGCCTGGTGGTGTGGCTCGACGAGCGCTGCGCCGCCGGCGAGCAGCTCCCCACCATGCCGCCCTGGCACGTCCAGGAGAACAAGTGGCGGGCCGCGCGCTACGGCGTCGACGCGATCGTCATCCTCGACGCCGCCTCCAACGAGCGGCTGGTCACCGACGACCTCGCCGACCTGGTCGTGTCGCTGGAGCCGATCGCGGAGCGGCTCGGCTGCTCGGCCGAGCTGGCCGCCGTGCTCGAGATCCCCACGCGCGGGGCGTCGTACCAGCGCCAGCGTGCGGTGTCCGAACGCACCGACGGCGACCTGGTCGCCGTCGTCGACTCGGTCGTCCAGGAGCTGCGCAGCGACCTGCGGTAGCGACCGCCCGGCCTGCAGAGTGAAGGTTCTCGCGTTCCGGCGGTGCTTTCTCTGATCAGGCGTAACGTGGCAAGACGCGACGCGCCTGCTCCGGCGCCGGCCGTCTAGGGAGCGTCGCCATGGCCGCACGCCGATGGTTCGTGCTGCTCGTCGGTCTCGGATGCGGCGCTCTGCTCGGTTTCGCGTCCATCGCGGCCGGGCCGCCGGCGGTGGCGGCTTGGGCGAACGGCGGCGCGGGGCAGTCGGGCGCCACCGTCAGCCCAGAGGCCGTCACCGGCAGTCTCGTGGCCAGCGCCAACCACACCTGCGGGCTCCGTGTCGACGGCACCGCCACCTGCTGGGGAGACAACACCTCCGGTCGGGCCACGCCTGCCGCCGGCACGTTCACCACTCTCACCGTTGGCCTCGACCACACCTGTGGCCTCCGCACCAACGGCACCGCCGCCTGTTGGGGCTACAACGGGAGCGGCCAGGCCACTGCGCCCGCCGGCACCTTCACCACCCTCACCGCCGGCGGCGCCTACACCTGCGGTCTCCGCACCGACGGCTCCGTCATGTGTTGGGGCTCCAACGTCTACGGCCAGGCCGCACCTCCCGCCGGAAGCTTCACCACCCTCACCGCCGGCGGCAACCACACCTGCGGCCTCCGAACCAACGGCACCACCACCTGCTGGGGCGACAACGGCTACGGCCAGACCGTTGCTCCCACCGGCACGTTCACCACCCTCGCCGCCGGCCACATCCACACCTGCGGCCTCCGCACCAACGGCACCATCACCTGCTGGGGCGACAACACCTACGGCCAGTCCACCCCTCCCGCCGGCACCTTCACTGCCCTCACCGCTCGCAATTCCCACTCCTGCGGCATCCGCAGCAACGGCACCGCCACCTGCTGGGGATACAACGTGAGCGGCCAGGCCACCCCACCCGCCGGCACCTTCACGACCCTCAGCGCCGGCTACAACCACACCTGCGGCACCCGCAGCAACGGCACCGCCATCTGCTGGGGATACAACGGGAGCGGCCAGGCCGACGCACCCGACGACATCTTCGCCCGACCTGGCATCAGTGCGGGCACCAACAGCAGCTGCGGAGTCCAGACCAACAGCGGCATCGTGTGCTGGGGCACCGACGGCGACGGCATCGTCAGCGACTCACCTTCCGGCGGGTTCACCATGGTCAGTGACGGCGGCTCCCACGCCTGCGCGGTCCGGACCGCCAGCACGGCGACCTGCTGGGGTGACGACTCCTCCGGGCAGGCGAGCCCACCAGCGGTCTCGCTCGCGACGATCAGCGCCGGCGGCAACCACACCTGTGCAGTCCGGCTTGCCGGCACCCTCGTCTGCTGGGGCAGCAACAGCAACGGGCAGACCAGCGCGCCCGGCGGCACCTTCACGGCCGTGTCCGCCGGCGGCACCCACACCTGCGGCTTGCAGACCAACGGCGCAGTGGCGTGCTGGGGCAGCAACGCGTCAGGCCAGACCGTCGAACCCTCGGGGACCTTCACCAGCGTCGCCGCCGGCGGTGCGTTCACCTGCGCCCTCCGCACCGCTGGCACCCTGCGCTGCTGGGGCCTCGACGACAAGGGACAGTCGACTCCACCCGCCGGCACCTTCGCCGGCGTCTCCGCCGGCGGCAACCACGCCTGCGCGCTCGCGACGGACGGCACCGTCGAGTGCTGGGGTGCCGGCGGATGGGGCAAGGCAACGCCGCCCGCGGGGAGATTCCGGTCGGTCGAGGCCGGTGCCAACCACGCCTGCGGCGTCCGCCCCACCGGCATCACGACCTGCTGGGGCCGCAACCACGCCGGTCAGACCTCGGTGCCGCCCACGTTCAACCAGTTCGGCTGATCCCGATGGTGATCAGCAGCGACACCCACAAGGAAGCATTCATCATGAGCCGACGTCGGATTGTGGGGCTGCTCGTCAGCCTGAGTTGCAGTGCCCTGCTCGCTCTCGCGCTGGTTGGAGCCAGTCCACCGGTCCAGGCCTCGTGGACGAGCGGCGGCGCGGGTCAGTCGGCTGCCACGGTTAGCCCCGAAGCGCTCACCGGCAACATCGTGGCTGGTGCCTTTCACAGCTGTGGACTGCTCAACGACGGCACCGCTAGCTGCTGGGGCAACAGCGACGCCGGCCAGACCACCTCGCCCACGGGGACCTTCACCAGCCTGGCTGCCGGGCACAGTCACAACTGCGGCATCCGCGCGAACGCTTCGGTGAGATGCTGGGGCTCGAACACGTATGGCGAGTCCACACCGCCGAACGGAACCTTCGTCAGCCTTGCGGGCGGGCACAGCCACACCTGCGGCCTCACCACCGGAAGCACCGCCCTGTGCTGGGGAGACAACAGCTTCGGCCAGACCTCCGCTCCCCTCGGCACCTTCACCGTCCTCACCGCCGGCGGGCTCCACACCTGCGGCCTGCGCACGAACGGCGCGGCCACTTGCTGGGGCAACAACGACTACGGGCAGACCACCGCCCCCTCGGGAAGCTTCAGTACCCTGGCTGCTGGCTACGCTCACACCTGCGGCATCCGCACCAACGGTGCTGTTGTCTGTTGGGGCCGGAACGACTTCGGGCAGGCGACTCCCCCGCCCGGGACGTTCACCTCCCTGGCTGCCGGCGCTGCACACACCTGCGGCATCAGGACCAACGGGACCGCTACCTGCTGGGGCGAGGACGACCAGGACCAGGCGACAGCCCCGGCCGGGACCTTCATCGCGCTCGCTGCCGGCTACAACCACACCTGTGGCATCCGATCCAACGGCACCGCATCCTGTTGGGGCAGCAACATCGATGGCCAGGCGGACGCCCCCGACGACGTCTTCGGCCGACCTGGCACCAGCGCGGGGACCAACAGCAGCTGCGGCATCCAGTCCAACGGCACGATCGTGTGCTGGGGCACCGACGGCGACGGCATCATCAGCGACTCACCCTCCGGCCGGTTCACCATGATCAGCGATGGCGGCGCCCATGCCTGCGCGGTCCGGATCACCACCATGGTGACCTGTTGGGGTGACAACACCTCTGGTCAGGCGAGCCCCCCAGCGGTCTCGCTCGCCACGGTCAGCGCCGGCGGCAACCACACCTGCGCCGTACGCGTCACCGGCACCATCACGTGTTGGGGCAGCAACGGCAACGGACAGACCAATCCTCCCGCCGGCACCTTCACCACCGTCTCTGCGGGCGGCACCCACACCTGCGGCCTACAAACCAACGGCGCCGTTGCCTGCTGGGGCAACAACGCCTCCAGCCAGACCACCGTGCCCTCCGGGACCTTCACCAACATCGCCGCCGGCGGCGCCTTCAGCTGCGCCGTCCGCTCCGCTGGCACCCTCCGCTGCTGGGGCCTCGACGACAGGGAACAGTCCACGCCACCCACGGGCACGTTCAGCTCGGTCACCGCCGGCGGCAACCACGCCTGCGGGCTGGCCACCGACGGCACCGTCGAGTGCTGGGGCGCCGGCGGCTACGGCAAGGCATCGCCCCCGCCCGGCAGGTTCCTGTCCGTCGAGGCCGGCGCGAACCACACCTGCGGGGTCACCGTCAGCGGCACCACGATCTGCTGGGGCCGCAACCACGCCGGCCAGACCGCGGTCCCTCCGTCGTTCAACCACCTCGGATGAGCATCGTCATGGTGCGCCGAGGGCTCGCGCTGATCGCCAGCCTGACCTGCGCGGTCCTTCTCGGCATCACGCCATTGGCGACCGCACCACCCGCGGGCGCCTCGTGGGCGAACGGCTCAGCTGGCCAGTCGGCTGCCACGGTCAGTCCCGAAGCCGTCACGAGCAGCGTCGTCGCAGGCCTCGCTCACATCTGCGCGCTCCGCGTCGATGGCACCGCCGCTTGCTGGGGCTCGAACTCCGACGGCCAGGCCACCGCGCCGCTCGGCACCTTCACCGCTCTCGCCGCCGGTTACGCCCACACCTGCGGGCTCCGGGTCAGTGGCACCGTCATCTGTTGGGGCAGTGACGCCCACGGCCAGGCCACTGCGCCCGGCGGGAGCTTCACCAGCGTGACGGCAGGCGGCAACCACAGCTGCGCCCTCCGCACCGACGGCACCGCCGTGTGCTGGGGCACCGACGGGGACGGCGAGTCCAGCCCGCCCAGCGGGGGCTTCACCGCTCTCGCCGCCGGGTACGCCCACACCTGTGGTCTGCGGACCAACGGCACTGCTACCTGCTGGGGCTTCAACGACTCCGGCGAGGCGACCGCTCCAGCCGGCACCTTCAGCTCCTTGACGGCAGGGCTCAGTCACACCTGTGGCCTGCGCACCTCCGGTGCCGTGGCGTGCTGGGGCACCAACTTCGACGGGCAGACCACCGTCCCGTCCGGAACCTTCACCAGCGTCGCCGCTGGCTACTCGCACACCTGCGGATTGAGAACGAACGGCACCGCGACCTGCTGGGGCCAAGACATCTACGGCCAGGCCACCGCACCGGCCGGCACGTTCACCGCACTGGCTGGCGGCTACGGAGACACCTGCGGGAGCAGCACCAACGGGACGATCGTCTGCTGGGGGGACGACTTCTACGGGCAGGCCGATGTGCCCGAGGACGCCTTCGGCCGGTCGGGCATCAGCACCGGCACGAACAGCACGTGCGGGATCCAGGCCAACGCCGTCGTCGTGTGCTGGGGCACCGACGGCGACGGCATCGTGAGCGACTCACCGTCGGGCCGTTTCACGATCATCAGCAACGGGGGCGCCCACGCCTGCGCCGTCAGGATCACGACCACGGTGACCTGCTGGGGGGACAACACCTCCGGCCAGGCGACGCCTCCTGCGGTTTCACTCGCCACGATCAGCTCCGGCGCCAGCCACACCTGCGGCGTCCGGCTCACGGGCACCCTCACCTGCTGGGGCAGCAACAGCAACGGTCGGGCCACCGCGCCCAGCGGCACCTTCACCGCGGTCTCCGCCGGCGGCACCCACACCTGCGGGTTGCAGACCAACGGCGCCGTGGTCTGTTGGGGCAACAACGCCTCCGGCCAGACCGTCGAACCCTCCGGGACCTTCACCAACATCACCGCCGGTGGCGCCTTCAGCTGCGCCCTGCGCACCGCCGGCACCCTGCGCTGCTGGGGCCTCGACGACAAGGGACAGTCCACCCCACCCACCGGTACCTTCACCTCCGTCACCGCCGGCGGCAACCACGCCTGCGCGCTCGCCACCGACGGCACGGTCGACTGCTGGGGCGCCGGCGGCTGGGGCAAAGCATCGCCACCAGTGGGGAGATTCAGGTCGGTCGAGGCCGGTGCCAACCACACCTGCGGTGTCCGGCCCAACGGCACCACCATCTGTTGGGGACGCAACCAGGCCGGCCAGACCGCGGTCCCACCGGTCTTCAACCAGTTCGGCTGACCTTCACGGTGTCACGTCGGTCGCATTCACCGGCGGCGAGCCGCTCGCGGGGGTAGCGTGCGAATCGGCACGCGCGTGCTCCCGACGCCGGGCCGCTAAGGAGCCTCGTCATGGCCGTACGTCGTATTCTCGCCCTGGTCGCCGGCGTCTGCTTCGTAGTCGTGGTCCTCGCGCCAAGCACGAGCAGCCCTTCCGCCCAAGCTGCTTGGACCGGTGGCGACGGGGGTCAGTCCGTCACCGCCATCGGTCCCGAGGTGGTGACGGGCAGCATCGCGTCCGGCGATGCCCACACGTGCGGGCTGAGAACCGACGGCACCGCCACCTGCTGGGGCGACAACGTCGCCGGGGAGGCCACGCCACCGCCCGGCACCTTCACCTCCCTGACCGCCGGCAGCTATTACACCTGCGGATTGCGGACCAACGGCACCGCCGCCTGCTGGGGCGACAACAACGACAACCAGTCCACGCCACCGGCCGGGACCTTCACCACCATCGCCGCCGGCTACTACCACAGCTGCGGCCTGCGGACCGACGGCACCGCCACCTGCTGGGGCGACAACGGCTTTGGCCAGGCCACCCCACCGGCCGGCACCTTCACGACCCTCACCGCCGGCATCTCCCACACCTGCGGGCTCCGCACCAACGGCACCATCACCTGCTGGGGCGGCGCCCCACCCGTTGCGCCACCCACTGGCACGTTCGTCTCTATCGCCGCCGGCGGCAACCACACCTGCGGCATCCGCACCAACGGCACGGCCATCTGCTGGGGCAACAACGACTACGGTGAGGGCACCCCACCCGCCGGCACCTTCACCTCGCTCACCGCCGGCGGCCACCACACCTGCGGCATCCGCACCAACGGCACCGCCACCTGCTGGGGCAACAACCAGGTCGGCCAGACCGACAACATCCCCACCGGGACCTTCACCATCCTTGACGCCGCCGACCTCCACACCTGCGGTATCCGTAGCAACGGCACCGCCGCCTGCTGGGGCGACAACGGCTACGGCCAGAGCACCCCGCCCGACGACGTCTTCGGCCGGCCGGCGGTCAGCGCGGGCACCAACAGCACCTGCGGCATCCAGCCCAACAGCACCATCGTGTGCTGGGGCACCGACGGCGACGGCATCGTCAGCAACTCGCCCTCCGGCCGGTTCATGATCGCCAGCAACGGCGGTTCGCACGCTTGCGCCCTCCGGGCCTCCGGCACGGTGGCTTGTTGGGGCGACAACACCAGCGGCCAGGCCACCGCGCCCAACGACGTCTTCACCACGGTCAGCGCCGGCACCAGCCACACCTGCGGCGTCCGCTACAACACCGCCCTCAAGTGCTGGGGCAGCAACTCGAACGGTCAGCGGACTCCCCCAGCCGGCAGCTTCCGGACGGTGAGCGCCGGCGGCACACACAGCTGCGGCCTTCGCACCAACAGCACCGTGGCCTGTTGGGGCAACAACGCCTCGGGTCAGACTGCTGTGCCGGCCGGCACCTTCGCGATGGTCGCCGCCGGAAGCGCGTTCAGCTGCGGATTGCGCACCGCCGGAACCCTGCGCTGCTGGGGCCTCGACGACAAGGGCCAGTCGACGCCGCCGCCCGGCACCTTCACCAGCGTCACCGCTGGTGGCAACCACGCCTGCGCCCTCGCCACCGACGGCACCATCGAGTGCTGGGGTGCCGGCGGCTGGGGCAAGGCGTCGGCTCCGTCGGGCCGGTTCCGATCCGTGGAGGCCGGCGCCAATCACACCTGCGGCGTACGCGCCAATGGCGTGCTCGCTTGCTGGGGACGCAACCACGCCGGGCAGACCTCGGTGCCCCACGACTTCGGCTGATCGTCAAACTTCGGGCGTTCCGGTGGTGTCTGGGCTCGTCGGGATCTAGCGTGGCGGGACGCGAATTCGCCGGCTCCCGGCGCTGGCGGCTCAGGAGCGTCACCATGTCCCTACGTCGAGCGCTCCCACCGACCGCGTGTCTCTTCAGCGCTGTCCTCCTCACCCTCGCGCCGATCGGAGTCGGCCCCTCCGCCCAGGCGGCCCAGCCGACCGGTGCGGCGGGGCAGTCGAGTGCCACCATCAGTCCGGAGGCGCTCACCGGCGCCATCGCGGGCGGCGGCGACCACACCTGCGGCATCCGCGTCGACAGCGTCGTCGCCTGCTGGGGGTACAACGCACTCGGCCAGACCACCGCTCCCACCGGCAGCTTCACCAGCGTGACCGCCGGCGGGAGCTTCACCTGCGGCATCAGGATCACCGGCATCGCCGCCTGCTGGGGCTACAACGATGACGGCCAGGCGACCGCCCCGTCGGGCACCTTCACCGCGGTGACCGCCGGCGGCCTCCACGCCTGTGGCCTGCGGACCGACGGCACCGCCACCTGCTGGGGCTACAACGCGTTCGGCCAGGCGACGGCTCCAGCGGGCACCTTCACCTCCCTCACTGCCGGCGGCAACCACGCCTGCGGCCTCCGCGCCAACGGCACCGCCACGTGCTGGGGCGACAACGCCGACGGTCAGGCGACCGCTCCGACCGGCACCTTCGCAACCCTCGCCGCCGGCTACGCGCACACCTGCGGGATCCGCTCGGATGGCACGCTCACCTGCTGGGGCAACGACAGCAACAGCCAGACCGCCGCTCCCACCGGCACCTTCACCACTCTCAGTGCCGGTGGCGCCTTCACCTGCGGCATCCGCACCAACGGCAACGCCGTCTGCTGGGGCGACAACAGCCTGAGCCAGACCAACGCCCCCACCGGCACCTTCGCCACCCTCAGCGCCGGCTTCAACCACACCTGCGGGATCCGCTCGAACGGCACGGTCAGCTGCTGGGGAGACGACACCTTCGGTCAGGGCGCACCTCCCGAGGACGTCTTCGGCCGCCCAGGCGCAAGCGCCGGCACCAGCAGCAGCTGCGGGCTCCAGCGCAACAGCGGTGTCGTGTGCTGGGGCACCGACGGAGACGGCATCGTCAGTGACTCACCCTCCGGCCGGTTCATGATGGCCAGCGACGGCGAGTCGCACGCGTGCGCCATCAGGGTCACCGGCACCGTGACCTGCTGGGGTGACAACGGCTCGGGTCAGGCCTCTGCACCCACCGGCACCTTCATCATGATCTCGGCCGGCGGCAACCACACGTGCGGCCTGCGGACAGCCGGCACCCTCCGGTGCTGGGGCAGCAACAGCAACGGCCAGACCGCCGCGCCCGCCGGCACCTTCACCGCGGTGTCCGCCGGCGTCACCCACAGCTGCGGCCTCGGCCTGAACGGCGCGGTGGCGTGTTGGGGCAGCAACGGCTCCGGGCAGACGACCACGCCCTCCGGGACGTTCACCATGGTCGCCGCCGGCGGCTTCTTCAGCTGTGCCCTCCGCACGGCCGGCACGCTGCGCTGCTGGGGCCTCGACGACAAGGGGCAGTCCACCCCGCCCACCGGCACCTTCACCTCCGTCACGGCCGGCGGCAACCACGCGTGTGCCCTCGCCACCGACGGCACCATCGACTGCTGGGGCGCCGGCGGCTGGGGCAAGGCAACGCCCCCGTCCGGCCGGTTCCTCTCGGTCGAGGCCGGCGCCAACCACAGCTGCGGCGTACGCGTCACCGGCGTGCTCGAGTGCTGGGGACGCAACCAGGCCGGCCAGACGGCGGTGCCGCGCAGCTTCGGGTGAACGAGGGCGGCAGGTCAGGTGCCGCCCGGTCCGACCTCGCCCACCGGCAGCCGAGCCATCACTCGCGTGCCTCCACCTTCGCGGTCACCGATGGTCAAGGTGCCACCGAGCTCGCGTGCGCGTTCCCGCATCGACTGCATGCCGACACCCGACGCGGCCTCGGGTGACACGCCCTTCCCGTCGTCGACGATCTCCAACGCGAGCGCGCGGTCGAGCTCGAGCTGCACGACGCAGCGCGTGGCCTCGGCATGGCACTGCACGTTGTTCATCGCCTCCATGGCAATGCGGTATGCCGCGACCTCGACCGCTGCCGGCAGGCCAGGCAGGGGATTCGATTCCTCCACGACGACGGTGAGCCCGCCGTGGGCGTCAGAGATCCGGGCCGCATGCTCGCGAAGCGCGCCCACCAGACCGAACTGGTCGAGGGCCGGAGGCCGCAGGTCATAGACGAGGCGACGTACGTCGGCGATCGCGTCCTGCATCTGGGTGCGCAGCTCGACGAGCAGCTGTTCGGCCTGTTCGGGATCGTCGGAGACCGCTCGGCGGGAAGCGTCGAGGCCCAGGACGGCGGCGGCAAGGGTCGGACCGAGCCCGTCGTGGAGGTCACGCCGGACCCTGAGGCGTTCCTCCTCGCGAGCGGTGACCAGTCGCTCCCGAGAGTGCTGGAGGTCGGCGGTCAGACGTACGGCGTACACCGCCACGCCGGCCTGCACCGCCAAGTCGTCGAGGAGGCGTCGATCGGCGGGAGTGAGCTCGCGCCCGGGCGGTACGCCGATCACCAGCTCCGCCACCACCTCTCCCCGGTAGAGCAGCGGACGGTGCTCGGGCGTAGCGCGGCCGAGCGTGCCGTGCGTAGCGGCGCTCTGCGGTTCGCCGTCACGGGTGAAGGTGACGGCCACGTAAGGGACCCTCAGCGCCTCGGCGACCGAGCCCACGATCGTCTGCAGGACCTGCGCCGGAGCCAGCGTCGCGTGCAACCGGTCGCCCAGCAGGCGCATCGCCTGGTAGGGGTCGGAACGGTAGCCGTAGAGCCACCGGTCGACGCCGCGTTGAAGACGCTCGCGCAACGGCTGGACGGCGACCGCGACCGTCCCCGCGGCGATGACCCCTGCCCAACCCCGCGATCCGAGGAGCAGGTCGAGCCCGGCCACCAGGCCGACGTACCCCGCGACCACCACCAGCGTCAGCGTTCCGTAGACCAGTGCGCGGTTGATCACCACGTCGATGTCGTAGAGGCGGTAGCGCAGCACCGCGATCGCAATCGAGCAGCAGAAGGCGACGATTGCCAGGCCGAGCGAGACCTGGGTGACGACCGCCGGCGAGCCGGTAGGACCGACGGCACTCTCGATCACCCAGGCTGCGAGCGCGACCGGGAACAGCGCGGCCGCGGAGGCGATCCATTTGAGCTGGGCACGCACCTCCCTGGTCGCGTGGCGGTACCGGATCACCAGGGCGAGGACGATGAGGACCAGGACCACGGTCATGCCGACGACGCCGACGGCGACCATCACCTCCGCGATGCTCGGCGGGAGGACGCCGAGCGGCTCGATCCCCTTCAGGTCCCTGAGCCGCTCCTCGTTGCCGAGGAGGCCGCCGACCATGGCGAGCGCGACCGCCGCAGCTCCTGCGACGGCCACCGGCCGCCAACGCGGCGATGGGAGCCTGCCATCCGGCAACAGGAAGATGATCGCGCCCAGGATGGCGAACGACAGCGGCCACCACGAGCGGGCCCACGCCGCGGCAAGGCGAACACCGGGCAGATCGGCGTCGTGGTCCACCGAGTACCCGCCATAGGCGCTGGTAAGGCCGTCGAGCACCATCGCAGCGGCCAGGCCCAGCAGGAGCCAGCCGATCGGGCTCCGCGGGACCTTCAGCGCGAGGGTGAGCCCCACGGCCGCGAACATGAGCAGAGCCGCGAAGTTCCAGAGGATCTCCACGGTGCCAAAGCCGTGGTCCCCCGCTCGCGACTCGAGGAGGACGATGCCGGGGAGGGCGAGGACGATCGCCGTCACGCTGCACCAGGCCAGGGCCTTCGAACCCCTCATCGTCCTCCGATCATCCTGCGAGCGGTCCGGCTGCGCAATGTGCGGGTGACTGACCTCACCCTCCGCCGCGGTGTTACCTCCATCGCATTCAGAGGCGGCGCGAGAACCCCGGGCCTAGCGTCCGAAACGACGTCCAGCGCCGGACGTCGGGCCGACAAGGAGCCTCGCCATGGCCGTACGACGCACCATCGCGCTGATCGCCAGTTTCCTCTGCAGCGCGTTGATCTTCCTCGCGCCCACCGCGCCGCCGGCCCTCGCGAGCGGTGCGCCCGGACAGTCGATCACCATGACGAGTCCCGACGCTGTCACCGGAATCATCGCGGCGGGCTTCTACCACGGGTGCGGGATTCACCCCGACGGCACGGTCGTCTGCTGGGGCCTGGGCTGGGGGAACCGCGCGCCGACCGGGACCTTCGCGACCATCGCGGCCGGAGACTCGCACCTCTGTGGCATTCGCACCAACGGCACCATCGGGTGCTCGGGCGCAGACAACTACGGCCAGGGCACGGCGCCGTCCGGAGCTTTCACCGCCATCACCGGCGGTCTGTTCCACACCTGCGGAATCCGCACGAGCGGCTTCGCGGTCTGCTGGGGGCTGAACGACGACAACCAGAGCCAGGCGCCCGGCTACACCTTGACCAGCATCTCGGCAGGTGACCACCACACCTGCGGAATCCGGACCAGCGGGGTCGTGACCTGTTGGGGCGACACGGCCTTTGGCCAGACCATCGTCCCTTCCGGCACGTTCACCTCCGTCGACGCCGGAGGGGACCACACGTGCGGGATCCGGACCAACGGCACCGTCACCTGTTGGGGAGACAACGCGTCCGGACAGGCAGGCGCGCCGGCCGGCACCTTCACCAGCATCTCGGCAGGAGGCAAGCACACGTGCGGGATCCGGACCAACGGCACCGTCACCTGTTGGGGCGACAACGGGTCCGGGCAGGCGTCCCCTCCGGCCGGGGCGTTCGTCGCCCTGGCGGCCGGCTACTACTTCACGTGCGGGATCCACACGGACGGCACCGGCACCTGTTGGGGCTTCGGGGGCAACGGTGAGACCAACATCCCCGACGACGCCTTCGGCCGGCCAGGCATCAGCGCCGGCTTCAGCAGCAGCTGCGGCATCCAGCGCAGCAGCACCATCGTGTGCTGGGGATCGGAGAGCGACACCATCGTGGCCGGCTCACCGTCGGGCCTTTTCACCCAGGTCAGCGACGGTGGCAGCCACGCGTGCGCGGTCCGGATCACTGGCGCGGTGAAGTGCTGGGGCCAGAACAACTATGGGCAGGCCACCGGGCCGTCCGGGACGTTCGTGATGGTCAGCGCCGGAGACAACCACACCTGCGGCCTGAGAACCTCCGGCGCTGTCCGCTGCTGGGGACACAACGGCGCCGGAGAGGCGACTCCACCGGCCGGGACCTTCGTTTCCGTCTCCGCCGGTGGCAGCCAGACCTGCGGCGTGCGCTCGACCGGCTCCCTTCGCTGTTGGGGTGGGTTCACGAGCCCGCCGGGCGGCACCTACACCACCGTCGTGGTCGGCGGGCTCTTCAGCTGCGCCCTCCGCACCGCCGGGACACTGCGCTGTTGGGGCAGCAACAGCTACGGCCAGATCGACGTCCCGGCGGGCACCTTCACCAATGTCACCGCCGGCAACACCCACGCCTGCGCACTGGCGACCGTCGGCACGATCCAGTGCTGGGGGGATGGCGCCTCGGGCAAGGCCTCTCCCCCGTCCGGAAGGTTCGTCTCCGTCGAGGCCGGAGGAAGCCACACGTGCGGTCTCCGCGTCACCGGTGCGGTGACGTGTTGGGGTCGCAACACGGCCGGCCAGACCTCAGTGCCCCCGAGCTTCGGATGAATTCGGGTGAAAGGCAGCCCCACCTCAGCGAGCGCCGCGTTCCCGGGTGCCCGGGACAAAGTTCCCGGGCCGGTCGGGTCGTGATGACCTTGTGGCTCGTGACGGCTCGTCACGAGCATGGTCGGTGAGAGGGACACCCGACATCTGGAGGCGCCATGTTGCGATCCGGCGTGCTCGTCAGCATGGCAGCCACCATCGTGGTGGCGCTGGCACCGGCCGCGCCCAGCCCGTCCGCGCAGGCTGCCCGGGCGGAGCGCGGGGCGAGCCAGACGGCCACCACCGTCGCACCCGAGACGACCGTCCACGGCATCGCGGCAGGTGCGCTCCACACGTGCGGTCTGCGAGCCGACAGCACGCTCACCTGCTGGGGCGACAACACCGACGGCCAGACCACCGTCCCCAGCGGGAGCTTCACGACCCTGACCGCAGGCGGCTTTCACGGCTGCGCCATCCGCTCCAACGGCAGCGTCGCCTGCTGGGGCGACAACGGCGATGGCCGGGCCACCCCTCCCGCCGGCACGTTCACCGCATTGTCCGCCGGCGCCACCCACACCTGCGGCATCCGCACCGACGGCACCGCCACCTGCTGGGGCAACAGCGACTTCGGAAAAACAGCGGTGTTCTACCCCAACGCCGTCTTCACCACGGTGGCCGTCGGCAGCCTGCACAGCTGCGGCCTGCGGGCGGACGGTACTGGCACCTGCTGGGGCGACAACAGCTATGGCGAGTCCTCCGTGCCCGCCGGCACCTTCACCGCGCTGACCGCCGGCGCCACCCACACCTGCGGAATCCGCACGGACGGCACCGTCGCCTGCTGGGGCAACAACGGCGCCGGGCAGGCCACGGCACCCTCGGGCACTTTCACCGCGATCGCAGCCGGCTTGTTCCACACCTGCGGTCTGCGGACCAACGGAGTCATTGCCTGTTGGGGCAACAACAG
Organism: uncultured Actinomycetota bacterium; assembly: GCA_963766035.1. Taxonomy (GTDB): domain Bacteria; phylum Actinomycetota; class Actinomycetes; order Propionibacteriales; family Nocardioidaceae; genus Nocardioides. Next base: position 95,698 of record CAVXYP010000003.1, read on the forward strand.
TGACGGCCAGACAACCGTCCCCTCCGGCAGCTTCATCGCCATCGCAGGCGGCGGTGACCACACCTGCGGGATCCGAACCAACGGCGCCGCCAGCTGTTGGGGGGACAACACCGAGGGACAAGCCAACCCGCCGGACGAGGTCTTCGGCCGCCCCGGGATCAGCGTCGGGACCAACAGCAGCTGCGGGATCCAGTCCAACGCGACCGTCGTGTGCTGGGGCACAGACAGCGACGGCATCGTCAGCAGCTCCCCGTCCGCCCGGTTCACCACGGCCAGTGATGGCGGCACGCACGCCTGTGCCGTCCGGCTCACCGGCACGGTGGCCTGTTGGGGTGACAACAGCAGCGGTCAGTCCACCGCGCCGGGCGATGTCTTCTCATCGGTCAGCGCCGGCGCCAATCACACCTGCGGCGTCCGCTACAACGGTGCCGTCAAGTGCTGGGGCAGCAACAGCCTCGGCCAGACCACCGTCCCGGCGGGCAGCTATCGGAGCGTCAGCGCGGGCGGCACGCACAGCTGCGCGATCCGTTCGAACAGCATGGTGGCCTGCTGGGGGAGCAACGCTTCCGGCCAGACCGCCGTCCCCTCCGGGACGTTCGCAACGGTCGTCGCCGGCGGATCGTTCAGCTGCGGACTGCGCTCCGCCGGAACACTGCGCTGCTGGGGCGCCGACGACAAGGGGCAGTCGACCCCGCCGGCCGGCACCTTCACCTCCGTCACGACCGGCAGCAATTCCGCCTGCGCCCTCGCCACCGACGGCACCCTCGAGTGCTGGGGCGCCGGCGGGTGGGGCAAGGCGTCCCCTCCACCCGGCAAGTTCCTCTCGGTCGAGGCCGGCGCCAACCACGCCTGCGGCGTACGGCCTTCCGGATCGGCGACCTGCTGGGGCCGCAACCAAGCGGGCCAGACCTCGGTCCCGCCCGCCTTCAACGACCTGGAGGACCTGGAGTGACCTGGAGTGACCTGGAGTGACCTGGAGTGACACCGTCGTCCGCCCCGGCGACTGTTAGGTCCATCGCATTCAGCGGCGGCCTGTTCCCCAGACGGCTAACGTCCGAACCGGCACCCGCGTTCTCCCTGCGCCGGGCCGTCAAGGAGCTCGCCATGGCCGCACGCCGAATCCTCGCTGTCACCGTCAGCGCCTGCTGCGCGGTCCTGATCGGCCTCACGCCACCAGGGTCGGCGCCGGCGGCACAAGCAGTGGGGCCGAGCAGCGAGCACGGCCAGTCGATCGCCACGGCGAGCCCCGAGGCGCTCCGAGGCTCCATCGCGGCCGGCTCCGACCATGCCTGCGGTCTCCGATCGGACGGCACGGTCAGCTGCTGGGGAGACAACAGCCAGGGCCAGACCACCGCACCGACCGGCACCTTCACCACCCTGACCGCCGGCTATGCCCACACCTGCGGCCTGCGTACGAGCGGCACAGCCGCCTGCTGGGGCTGGAACGCGTACGGGCAGACGACCTCACCGAAGGGAGCGTTCATCGCGCTCGCCGCCGGAGTGACCAACACCTGCGGCCTCCGCACCGACGGGACGGCTACCTGCTGGGGCGACGACAGCTACGGCCAGTCCACTCCTCCGGCCGGCTCCTTCACCACCATCGTGGCCGACGAGTTCGACAGCTGTGGGATCCGCACCAACGGAACCGTCGCGTGCTGGGGCGGCGCCACGCCGCCGGTCGGCACCTTCACCGCGTTCGTCGTCGGCGGTTCCCACAGATGCGGACTCCGCACCAACGGCACCGTCACCTGCTGGGGCGACAACAGCTACGGCCAGTCCACTCCGCCGGCCGGCTCCTTCAGCGCCATCACGGCCGCCGGCAACAACACCTGCGGAATCCTCATCAACGGCACCGCCGCCTGCTGGGGTCAGAACAGCTCTGGACAAGCGACCGCGCCGTCCGGCACCTTCACCGCTGTCTCCACCGGCTTCAGCCTCAGCTGCGGGATCCGCACCAACGGCACCGCCACCTGCTGGGGTAACAACACCTTCGGGCAGACCGACGTGCCGGAGGACACCTTCGGCTGGCCCGCCATCAGTGCCGGTTCCAGCAGCACCTGTGGCCTCCAGCCCAACAGCACCATCGTGTGCTGGGGCAACGCCGGTGATCCGATCGTCGCCGCGCCTCCGACCGGCGGATTCACCTCCGTGTCGGTCGGCGGCACCCACGCCTGCGGCGTACGGACGAACGGCGCACTGCGCTGCTGGGGCACCAACACCAACGGCCAGGCAACTCCGCCCGGTGGCACGTTCACCGCAGTCAGCGCCGTCAGCGGCCACTCCTGTGCCCTGGCGGTCTCTGGTGTGGTGAAGTGCTGGGGCACCAACGCGCACGGCGAGACCAACGCGCCCACCGGGGCGTTCACCGCCGTCAGCGTGGGCGGCCTCCACGCCTGTGCCCTCAAGATCAACCACCAGGTCGCCTGCTGGGGCGACAACGGCAGCGGCCAGACCACGGTCCCCACCACCGGCTCCTTCGCCGCCGTCAGCGCCGGTGACCTGTTCACGTGTGCGCTGCGGACCACCGGCACCCTGCGCTGTTGGGGCAGCAACGGAAACGGCACCGCCACGCCTCCGATCGGCACCTACGTGTCCGTCACCTCGGGCGTCAACCACGCCTGCGCTGTCGCGACCGACGGCACCATCGACTGCTGGGGCTACAACGGCTTCAGCAAGGCTTCGCCGCCCGCCGGCAGGTTCGTCTCCGTCGCCGCGGGTCACGACCACACCTGCGGCGTCCGCGTGACCGGGAAGCTCGCGTGCTGGGGTGCGAACTACTCCGGCCAGTCGTCGGTGCCGCCCGACTTCGGGTGACCGAGCCCACACACCGACGGCTGTAACCTCCGTCGCATTCAGAGGCGCCACGGCAATCTGAGGCTTAACGTCCGAGACGACGCCCAGCGTCGGGCGTCAGCCGACAAGGAGCCCCGCCATGGCCGTACGCCGAATTATCGCCCTGATCGGCAGCCTTGGTTGCGCCGTGCTTCTCAGTGTCGCCCCAACCGGGGTCGTGCCGTCGGCGCAGGCGGCAGGGGCGAACGGCTCGGCAGACCAGTCGATCGCCTTCATCAGTCCCGAGGCCCTGACCGGGACCCTCGTTGCGGGCTTCTACTTCACGTGCGGGCTGCGCGTCGACGGCACTGCTACCTGCTGGGGCGACAACTTCTACGGCCAGGCCACCGCGCCCACCGGCACTTTCACGACGCTCACCGCCGGCAGCAGCCACGTGTGCGGCCTGCGCAACAAGGGCGCCGCCACCTGCTGGGGCGACAACAGCAACGGTCAGACCGCCGCCCCCGCCGGCACCTTCACCACCCTCGCCGCCGGTGGCCATCACACCTGCGGCCTGCGCACCGACGGCACCGTCACCTGCTGGGGCAGCAATGCCAATGGCCAGTCGGCCGCGCCCGCCGGCACCTTCACCACCGTCACCGCCGGCGACCTCCATACCTGCGGCCTGCGCACCGACGGCACCGCCACCTGCTGGGGCAGCAACAACTTCGGCCAGGCCACCGCGCCCACCGGCACCTTCACCACCCTCACCGCCGGCGACTACGACACCTGCGGCCTCCGCACCAACGGCACCGCAACCTGCTGGGGCGACAACGGCTTCGGACAGACCACCGCCCCCGCCGGCACCTTCACCACCCTCACACCCGGCCACCGCCACACCTGCGGGATCCGCAGCAACGGCACCGCAGCCTGCTGGGGCGACAACACCAACGGTAAGACCACGCCACCCGCCGCCACCTTCACCACCCTCACCGCCGGCGCCTATTTCACCTGCGGGATCCGCACCAGCGGCACCGCCACCTGTTGGGGCGAGAACACCCACGGACAGAGAAACGCTCCCGACGACACCTTCGGCCGACCGGGCATCAGCGCCGGCGGGCAGGCGTCGTGCGGGATCCAACCGAACAGTCTCGTCGTGTGCTGGGGCTCGGCAGCGGACCCGATCGTCGCCCTTCCTCCGACCGGAGCAGTGACCTCCGTGTCAGTCGGCGAACACCACGCCTGCGCCGTACGCACGAGCGGCGCGCTGCGTTGCTGGGGCAGCAACTCCATCGGACAGACCAACGCGCCGGGCGGCACCTTCACCGCCGTGAGCTCCGGTAGCGGCCACTCCTGTGCCTTGGCGACCTCCGGCGCGGTGAAGTGCTGGGGCGACAACACCCATGGCCAGTCCACCCCGCCGACGAGGTGCGTTCATCGCCGTCACCGCCGGGGGCCTCCACACCTGCGCCCTCAAGGTCAACCACCAGGTCGCCTGCTGGGGAGACAACGGCAGCGGCCAGACCACGGTCCCCACCACTGGCTCATTCGCTGCCGTCAGCGCCGGCGACCTGTTCACCTGCGCGCTGCGGACCACCGGCACCCTCCGCTGCTGGGGCAGCAACGGCAACGACACTGCCACCCCACCCGCTGGCACCTACATCTCGGTGAGCGCCGGCGTCAACCATTCCTGCGCTGTCGCGACGGACGGCGCCGTCGACTGCTGGGGAAGCAACGGCTTCAGCAAGGCCTCACCGCCCACCGGTCGCTTCCTCTCCGTGGAAGCCGGCCATGATCACACCTGCGGGTTGCGCGTCACAGGAGTGGTCGTGTGCTGGGGTGCGAACTACGCCGGCCAGTCGTCGGTGCCGCCGAGCTTCGGGTGACGATGGCCAGGACGTCATACGCCGGTTGACCCATGAGTCGATCGAGGTATGACCTCCCGCGGGACATCATGCCGCCGCGGACCCAGAGGTCCACTCACGTATGACGTCCGGCCGGTCAGTCGTCGGGGTCGGCCATCTCCAGTCGTACGCCGAGCAGTCGGACCGGGCGGTCCTTCTCGACCCGGTCCAGCAGCGCGACCGCCTCGGCGGCGAGCACGTCGGGATCGGTGGTGGGCTCCGGCAGCTTGTGGCTGCGGGTGAGCGTGAAGAACGGGCGGTAGCGCAGCTTCAGCTCCACCCGAACGGCCGGGCGGCCCTCCGACTCGAGGTCGGCGACGACCCGGCGCGCGATCCGGGCGGTCTCGCGCTCGACGTCGGCCCAGTCGGTCAGGTCCTCCTGGAACGTCTCCTCCCGGCCGTGCCCGCGGGCGACGTACGGCGTTGCATCGACCTCGTCGGATGCGACTCCGCGGCCGAGCCGGCGCAGCCACGGGCCCGTCGTCGGTCCGATCCGCCCGGCAAGCATCTCGGCATCGGCGCGGGCGAGGTCCTCGACGGTGTTGATCCCGAGGGCCGCCAGCTTGTCCGCGGTCTTCTTGCCGATCCCCCACAGCGCGCTGGTCGGGCGAGCGCCCATCTCGTCGTACCAGGTCTCGTCGGTGATGACGTAGGTCCCGGTGCCGCGCTCCCGGCCACCCGGACCCGACTCCTCGCCGATGCCGGCTCCCGCCTCGCGGGCGACCGCGCCCTCGACCCGCTGCTTGGCGAAGCCGGTGGCGAGCTTGGCCTGGAGCTTGTTGTTGCCGATCCCGACTCCGCTCCTCAGCTGGGTCGCGTCCAGGACGGCCGCCCGGATCCGCTCCCCGAACTCCACCGGTGAGCCGAGGTCGCCGTGCCCGGGCCCGGGGCCGACGAACGCCTCGTCCCAGCCGAGCACCTCGACCAGCACCGACACCCCGCCCCACTCCAGACCGCGCAGGACGGCCATCACCTCCGCAGAGGCAGCGTCGTAGGCGGCCGCATCGACCGGCAGGAAGATCGCCTCCGGGCTCGACTTCCCCAGCTTGCGCGCAGCGACCCTCAGCGGCATCCCCGAGCCGACGCCGAAGCGGCGCGCTTCGTAGGACGCCGTCGAGACCACACCACGCTCGGTCGGATCACCCCGGCCGCCGACGACCACCGGGAGCCCGGCCAGCTCGGGCCGGCGCAGCACCTCGACCGCCGCGATGAACTGGTCGAGGTCGACATGCAGCACCCAGCCCATGCGCCGATCGTGCCACCCGGCTAGAGATCCTTGGTCGCTAGAGGAGCGATCGGTAGTAGGTGGTCGTCTCCTTGAAGCCGGCCAGCGCGCGGAACCAGGCGCGGTTGCTCACCTTGCACCGGAACCTACGCATCCAGCGGTCGTACTCCCCGCACTCGGCCATCGTCTCCGAGTCGGTCGGCGGGTAGTCCCAAGAACCGTCGTAGTGCTTGATGCCGAACCCGTTGGCGGCATCCCCCTCGACGTAGACGATCGTGTCGGCCGGGGGAACGTAGGGATCGGTCAGCGTGGTGGAGGGGTTGGCCGTCGCTGAGACGGCGAGACCGCCGACGACGAACAACGCGATGAGGAGGGCGGCGAGGCGTCGCAGGACTCGGTCGGAAATGGCTTCGGACATGGGTGCTCCCGAGGATCACGCGCCGGCGAGTTCCGGCGTCGCGACCGGACATTAGGAGCGCGGCCCGACTTCGCGACCGGTCCGGCATCGCGCCTGTGGACGGCCTGGGTCGCGGCATGCCCTGTGGACAGTTGCTGGCCCGTCTCCTCGCGGCGCTCGGGCGATCGTCGGCCGAGGCTGCGACCTCCCCCTTGTGGCTACCGTCAGCAGGAGGAAGGATCCGCAACGACGAAAGGTGCTCCCGTGGTCTCTTTGCCCAAGCCCAGGCCGATCGATCCGCCGTCGGCGGCCTTCCTGCTCGCGGAGAGCAAGAACCAGCCGATGCACGTCGGCGGGCTACAGCTCTACGAGAAGCCCAAAGGCGCGGGGCCGGACTTCGTCCGCGAGCTGTTCGAGGCTGCCACCTCCAGCGACGACGAGATCATGCCGCTCTTCCGCAAGCACCCCTACCGGTCCGTCAAGACGGCCGGCCAGCTGTTCTGGAAGGAGGACGAGCAGTTCGACATCGAGCACCACGTGCGCCACAACGCGCTGCCGAGCCCGGGCCGGGTCCGGGAGCTGCTCGACCTCTGCGGCCGTCTCCACAGCACCCGGCTCGACTGGGAGCGCCCGCTGTGGGAGGCCCACCTGATCGAGGGCATGGCCGACGGCAGGGTCGCGATGTACACCAAGATCCACCACGGCCTGGTCGACGGCATCTCGGCGATGCGGCTGATGGCCAGCACCATGTCGAGCGACCCCGACGAGCGCGAGATGGCCGCGCCGTGGGCTGCGCGCGCGGTGCGGACCCGCAAGCGCGGCGCCGAGACGCCGACGACCGACGCTGCGAGCGACGCGGCCCGCACCCTCGCCTCGCTGCCGGGCGACGCGCTTCGTACGGCGATCGGAGTCACCGCCGAGGCCGCCGGCATGCCGGGCGCCTTCATCAAGACGCTGTCGAAGGGCGTCCGCAACGAGACGTCGACGCTGTCGCTCCACACGCCGAAGACCATGTTCAACCGCAACATCACCAGCGCCCGGCGGTTCGCCGCCCAGGACTGGCCGGTCGAGCGGATCCGGGCGATCGGCAAGGCGACCGGCGCGACGATCAACGACGTCGTGCTGGCCATGTGCGGCGGTGCGATCCGCACCTACCTCATCGAGCACGACGGGCTCCCGGACACGCCGCTGGTGGCGATGGTCCCGATCGGGCTGAAGGCCAAGGAGTCGCACCTCCCCTCGGCCGAGGGCGGCAACGCGGTCGGCGCCGTGATGGCCCGGCTCGGCACCGACCAGGCCGATCCCGGCGACCGGCTCAAGGCGGTCCAGAAGTCGATGAAGGACGGCAAGGACGCGCTCAAGTCGCTGACCCCGGTGCAGATCCTGGCGATGAGCGCGATCGGCCAGGCTCCCGCCGTGCTCGGGCCCGCGTTGAAGCTGCAGGGGATCATCCGGTCGCCGTACAACCTGATCATCAGCAACGTGCCCGGCGCCCGCACCACGCAGTACTGGAACGGCGCCAAGCTGGTCGGCAACTACCCGCTCTCGATCCCGATCCACGGGATGGCGCTCAACATCACCTGCACGTCCTACGACGGCAACATGGACTTCGGGCTCACCGGCTGCCGGCGCACGGTCCCCCACCTGCAGCGGCTGCTGGGCTTCCTCGACGACGAGGTCGCCGCGCTGGAGAAGGCGGCGGACATCTAGACCAAGGCGCCTTGGTTTCGAGGCTCGCTACGCTCGCACCTCAACCAGCGGCGTGCCGAAGCGCTCCGCCACCGCGCGGAGTCGGGCGCGGGTGATGTCGGCGACCGTGCGGTAGCCGGCGAGGTCGGCGTTGGAGCCGGGCCGGACCGGTTCGGGGTGGTTGACCGAGAGGCAGGTACGGCGCCCGCCGTCGGCCGCGTTGGCGAGCGCGACCGCGTGCCCGGTGGTGCCGCTGCCCGCGAAGTAGTCGAGCACCCGCACGTCGGCGGGCATGGTGTCGAGGATCCGCCGGACCAGGCCGGTCGGCTTCGGCGACTCGAAGACGTGCCCGAGGATCTCCTTCAGCTCGGCGACGGCGGTGTCGGTCGAGCCCACCTCCTCGGCGAGCCAGATCGTGCGCATCTTCTTGCGGCGGGCGGCACCAGTCGGGTGCCGCCAGTCGCGCTGGAAGACGTCGACCCGGTCCCCGGCGGTGCCGCGCACCACGCGGCAGACCAGGTCGTCGGGCCGCTCGTCGATCCGCGGGCGCGACCAGCGCCAGACCGCGGGTGACCCGTCGCCGAAGACCGGCTTGATCTCGACCGCACCGGCGAACGGCGACGTCCGCACCTCCCCGGTGTCAGGGTCGCCCCAGATCGCGAAGTGGAGGGTGGGCGCGGTCAACGGGTTGAACTTCTTGTTGGTGTTGCGCAGCGGCAGCCGCCGGTAGCGGCGGCCGTCGTCGGCCACGAGCGGGAAGTCCGACTCGATGACCAGGTCCGCGCTCGAGGCGTCGAGCACGCAGTGCCGCACGTCCTTGGCGTAGGCCAGCAGGTACTCGTGCGACGTCGCGAACCCGCTCCCCAGCTGGCGTCCCTTGGGGTTGAGGTTGACCACGATCTGCGCGAGGAAGTTCTGCTCGCCGTACACCTCGTCCATCAGCAGCCGCAGGTGGGCCGCCTCGTGGTCGTCGATGCTGACGAAGATCGCACCGGCGTCGGCGAGCACCCGCCGGCCCGCTGCGAGCCGTGGCCGCATCATCGCCGTCCACGCCTGGTGGCCGGCGAAGCGGTCGTGGTAGGCGAAGGCGCTGCCGGTGTTGTAGGGCGGGTCGATGTAGATCAGGTCGTACGACGCCGCCGGCAGCCCCGCGAGCACGGCGACGTTGTCGCCCTCGGCGAAGGTGTTGCACGGAACCGTCGACACGCGACCATCATCCCGGACGGCGCCGCCAGTTTTCTTAACCTGGGACCCATGCGCCGCCTGCTGCCCGAACTTTTCGTGCTCTCGCTGCTGGCGACGGCCGGCGCGCTGGTGTTCGTCAACGACTCCGACCCATCGGGGCCCCCGAAGCCACCCACGGCCGAGCAGGCGGCCGCCGGTCCGCGCACCGGCCCCGCAGCGGACCCCGACGACCCGCACACGTGGCAGACCTCGGACCAGGTGCCCGGCGAGATCGCCGCGCCGCTGGTGCCCGGCCGGCGGGCCGTCCACTCGCGGACGCAGCGGTTCACCTACGAGCCGGCGCCGGGCGTGAGCGTCACCGGATGGGATGCCACGACCCAACGAGGCCCGGTGCGCTACTACGTGATGCGCGTCGCCTGGCGCACACCGGGCATCTCGATCGACCTTGCCCACGGCCCCCGGGTCCGCCGGGTGCAGCCCGTGACCGACATGATCTCCGCGATCCCGGGCGTGGTCGCCGGCACCAACGGCGACTTCTACGACATCAGCGACACCGGAGCCCCGCTGGGCATCGGCCGCGAGCGCACCGGCCTGCTCCTCAACGCCATCGACAACGGCTGGAACAACGCGCTCTCCGTCAACACCTCGGGCAAGTGGCACGTGGGCGAGCTGCCGACCGTGGGCACGGTCGCACGGCACCCCGAGATCGAGGTCACCAACTACAACTCACCGCGGGTCAAGATCAACGGCACCGGCATCTACGACTGGCGGTTCGGCCTGGCAGCCGGCTACGGCTGGACCGACGGCCAGCGCCGGCAGGTGCGGTTGGTGCAGATCGTCGACGGCACCGTGGTCAAGAACACCACCACGCTGCCCAACCGCACCCGCATCAAGGGCACCTTCCTGATCGCGCGCGGCGACCAGGCAGAGGACCGGCTCCAGGCCCTCACCGTCGGCAGCCGGGTCGAGGTCGGCTACCAGCTGGACGGCGAGGTCGAGATGGCGCTCACCGGCAACGCGCTGCTGGTCAAGAAGCGCCAGCTGGTGACGGCCGACGACACCGAGCTGCACCCGCGCACGGCGGTCGGCGTCGACCGCGACACCAAGGAGCTGATCGTCCTGGTGGTCGACGGCCGCCAGGAGTTCAGCCGCGGCTACACGATGGTCGAGCTCGGCAACATGATGCTGCGGCTCGGCGCCGAGGACGCGTTGAACCTCGACGGCGGTGGTTCGACCACGTTCGCCGCGATGCGCAAGGGCGCGCTCCGGGTGATCAACACGCCGTCCGACGGGTTCCTCCGCTCGGTCCCCAACGGCCTCGTGGTCACCTACAACCCCTAGCGCCGGTGGTTTCGAGGCTCGCTGCACTCGCACCTCAACCAGCGGCGACCGGTAGGTCCAGCACCGCGACGCTCGTGACCGGCGCGAAGCACTCCGGGTGGGGGTTGACGACCTTGCCCGGCGTGACGAGGAACCTGCCACCGTCCTCGGTCACCGTGGCGGACGGCGGCTCGTCGCAGGAGATCTCGATGACCGCGAGCCCGAGCACCCGATCCGCGGCCGGCTCGAACGCCTCGATCGCTTCGGTCAGGTCGGCGGCGAAGAACGACTCGAACTGCTTCAGGTAGGCCCGAAGGGCGCGCTGGTCCTCGATCACCGTCGCCGCAGCCGACAGCTCTCCGTCGGCGGCCGAGGCGGACACGATGTCGACGACGCGTGGGTCGGCAGCGTCGGTCGGCTGGTCGGTCGGCTGGTCGGTCGGCTGGTCGGTCGGCTGGTCGGTCGGCTGGTCGGTCGGCTGCTGGCTTGCGGGGTCATCCGCACGGTCGTCGTCACCCTGGCCACCGCAGGCGACGGGCGCGGCCAGTGCGACGACCAGGAACAGGGATCCGAGAAGGCGCTTCATGATGGGTTGGACGGTAGCGCGGGGACGATGGTTCCTCACCCGTCGCCGGCAGCGCGGCGGGAGGTGCCGCCGCCGCTCGCCTACCCGCCTGCCAGCGACGGTCGGTCAAGTCTCGGTGGCGGCACCGGAGACGCGCTCGGCACCTCGACGGGCAGACTGACCCCTGTGCGTCGTACGTTCTCCCGAGCGGAGCTGGAGTCGTTCCGGGACGCGGTCGTGCCCGACCTGTTGCCGACCCGGCCGGACCATGAGCTCAAGCTGTTGTTCGTCGGCATCAACCCCGGGCTCTGGACAGCGGCGACGCAGACCCACTTCGCCTACCCGGGCAACCGCTTCTACCCGGCACTGCTGCGCGGCGGTGTGATCACCGAACCGATCGATCCGGCCGCCGGGATGACCGATGCCGAGCGGGACCGGCTGCGGGACCGGGGCATCGGGATCACGAACCTGGTGGCCCGCGCGACCGCGAAGGCGTCCGAGCTCACCGCCACCGAGCTCAAGGAGGGCGGCGCCGCGCTCACCGCCCTGGTCGAGCGGCTCCGGCCTCGGGTGGTCGCGGTCGCCGGCATCACGGCCTACCGGACCGCGTTCGGCCTGCCGAAGGCGGTGCCGGGCCGCCAGCCCGAGCGACTGGCAGGTGCCGAGCTCTGGGTGGTGCCGAACCCGAGCGGGCTCAACGCGCACGAGACGGTGGCGAGCCTGGCGACGGCGTACGGCGACGTCGCGCGCGCCGCTGGCATCGACGCCTGATGGCCAGGCTCAGGAGTGGCCGCGGTCGACCTCTTTGCCAAGCTTGTCGTAGTTGACCCAGTAGGACTTTCCGAACTCGTCACTGGCACTGGAGCGGAACCAGACGTTGTTGTCGTAGTCCTCGGACGGCTTGGAGATGAAGATGTAGCAGTCCTTGGGAGTGGAACCCTGCGCCTCCTCGAGCACCGGGTCGCACATCCCGTCGATGACGCTGGGGTCGATCTCGCTGAGGTCGAACCGCAGGTCGGTCGAGGTGCTCTTGCTCGACTCGGTCAGGTCGCCGCCGTCCCAGCGGTAGCTGACCTCGCGGTCGTCAGCGGGATCGTCGGTGTAGGGGATGTCGACGACGACGTAGCCGTCGTAGAGGCCGACCCAGAAGACGTCGGTGTTGCCGGTCTTCTCCTCGACCTCGTCGACCAGCTTGGCGAAGTCGTCGGGGTCGTGCGAGTCGATCCCGCCGATCCCGGCCACCCCGCCCACGGCGGAGAAGATCGCGATCGCGGCGGCGACGCCGCCACCGAGGACGGCGAGCGCGATGACGATCATGATCAGCTTCGTGGCGCCACCGGACGATGACCGCACGACGATCGGGTTGTAGGCCGGCTGCGGCTGTCCGTACGGCACGTTCGGCGGCGGCGCGGCGTACGGCTCGATCGGCGGCTGGGCCGGCGGCGGCGGCTCGGGATCGGGCGTGTCGTCGCCTTCGTAGACGCGCCACTCCTTCGGGGGGTCGGGCTCACCCTTCGGGGGATCCGGCTCGTTCGCCATGGTGCGCACGGTAAGGCACGGCGGCGCCGCGGGCCACCACCCGTTCGGATGTTGTGCTGGTTGCGTCCGACGGTCAGGGCCCCATGCAGCCCCGACCGCAGGACGCAAACGAGCCGAGGCAGCCAACACGACCGTCTCCTATGCCACCGTGTGGACCGCGCTGATGCAGACCGACCAGGACCCGGCCAACAGCAACAACGTGATCGAGCTCTACAGCGGGCGATCGATCCCGAAGAGCACCAACGGTGGCGACCCGGACGACTGGAACCGCGAGCACGTGTGGCCGCAGAGCCACGGCAACTTCGGCACGACCGCCGGCCCGGGCACGGACCTGCACCACCTGCGCCCCGAGGACGTGACGGTCAACTCGACCCGCGGCAACAAGGACTTCGACGACGGTGGTTCGGCCGTCGCCCAGTGCACCGGCTGCCTGACCGACAGCAACTCCTTCGAGCCGCGGGACGCGGTCAAGGGCGATGTCGCGCGGATGGTCTTCTCCATGGCGATCCGCTACGAGGGCGACGACGGCTTCGCCAACCTCGAGATCAACGACCTCACCAACGGCTCGGTGCCGCAGCTCGGGCGGATCTCGGTGCTCCTCCAGTGGAACGCCGAGGACCCGGTGTCGTCGTTCGAGATGCGCCGCAACGACATCATCCACAGCGACTGGCAGGGCAACCGGAACCCGTTCATCGACCACCCCGAGTGGGCGCAAGCGATCTGGGCGGCCTGAGCCCCTCGGTCGACCGACGACTTGAGACGACCTTGAGACGTCGCTCCCCTGTTGGCTCCCACCCGCGCGACCTACCTTCGCGGGTGGGAGCAGATCAAGGTCGCGACGCGGCCGGAAGGGGATGACGACATGGGATTCTTTTCGAAGGCCAAGGACGCACTGACCGGTCAGCAGGGACAACCGCAGGACGGGATGGTGCACGTCCAGGGCGCCGGCCCGATCGACCCGGCGATCATGGGCGGTCCGTCGACCCGCTCGGTCGCCGAGACCGACCCGATCTGGGAGCCGATCAACGGCGTCTCACTCCAGGACTACGCCGACTGGGCCCGCGAGGCGCAGACGCGGGGCGTCAACGACGAGGCCGGCCTGATCACCATCGCGGGCGAGAAGGGGGTGTCCGCGGCGGACGCCAAGGCGGCGCTCGACGGCTGGGTCGCCCGGATGGGTCAGTCGATGGCCGTAGGGCAGCAGTTCCGCAAGTTCCTCGGCTACTGAGCCGGACGCCCGACATGGGACTCTTCGGCGACTGGTCGCGGATGTACAAGGCCAACCAACGGCACCTGGAGCAGCAGGGGCGGCCGTCGTCGTACCTCGGACAGCTGGCCGACATCCCCAACCGGATGAAGGAAGCGGCCGACAACGCCGACCTCGGGCTGCGGATGTCGCGGCACCTGCAGCTCACCAATGGAGAAGGGATGCCGGCCGTCGCGATCATCAGCGCGGCGTCGCAGGTGGGCACGTACGCCGACACGACGCCCGTCGTCCGCATCCAGGCGCGGGTCGAGCGGGCCGACGGCACCGAGCCCTACATCGTCACCTGCGACCACGTGGTCGCGGCGATGCACATGGGCCGGTTGACGCCGGGCGCCAAGCTCGGCGCGATGGTCGACCCGCTGAACCCGGCCGACTTCGCCATCGACTGGATCCGGACCAGCCAGCTCGGCCCCCCACCCCCCGGCTCGGTGCCCGGCCCCGGCGCACCCGGCGCCCGCCGGGAGATCTGACTCCTCCGCGAATCGGGGAAGATCGCCCCGCGAATCGGGGAAGATGACCCGTCGAGGCGGCCCGCCTCGACGGGCACTCTTTCCCGATTCGCGGTGTTCAGATGCCCGATTCGCGGTTAAAGCGTTAGGCCCGAGGGGCGGCCGACATCTACGCTTGACACTCGTCCGGACGGACCCGGGCGTCACCAGCAAGGAGCATGACGTGGGCACTTATCGCACCCTCATCGACGCGAACCGCAGTGCGGTCCGCGCGCTGGGTGCTGCCCACTGGTGCCCGGAACTCGGCCAGAGGTTGCTCGACTCGCTGGAGCCGCCCGGGTAGGTGCTGTGCCATAGAGCACCCGAACCCCGGGGCCGTTGCAGCGCGGAGCTGCCACGGCCCTTCTGCATTTTTCCACCGACCCACATCGCCCCGACAACGACCACGAAGGAGGTGAAGGCGATGACTGCACGGAAGATCGCGGTCCACGAGGACCGGTTCGCGACGAAGGGCGTGACGATCGCCTTCACCGCGCCGACCCCCCACGACCCGAAGCTCGAGTGGGCCTGCGCGGACCACCCGGACCCGGACCTGTTCCACCCGACCGACGAGGAGAGCCTCGCCGCGGCGCAGGAGATCTGCGCCGGCTGCCCGGTGCGGGAGCTCTGCCTCGATCTCGGCCTGCGCCGGGAGGAGTACGGCGTCTGGGGCGGCGTGCTGCTGGAGCGCGGCAAGCCGCAGTCCGCTGTGCCGCGGCTCGGGCGGCCGCCGAAGGTCGGGTCCGCGGCCTGACGATCGCAAGGAGAAGGCTCAGACGCGGCCGGTCGCGGTCCAGGCTCCGGCCTGGATCGCGAACGGTCCGTCGCCGTACACCTCGCGGAGCGCGTCCTCGAGGCCGGCACGCTCGATCTGGTTGAGGCCGCGGACATAGGCGCCGGCCGGGCCGACCGCCATGGTGAACGGCTCCCACCACTCGGCGAACGTGGCGAACTGCTTGCTGACGGTCAGCAGGGTCTCGTCGACCTCGGTGAGGCCGGCGTCGACGAACAGGCGGGTGAGGTCGCCGGCGGTCGACCCCGGCAGCGCCCCCTCGCCCTCGGCGGTCGAGTCGTATCGGCGCACGACCGACCAGAAGCCGGACAGCGCACCGGTCCCGCCGGCGTGGTCCCACACGCATGCCGAGACCCGGCCGCCGGGTGCGGTGACCCGCACCATCTCCCCGATGCCGGCGGCGGGGTCGCGCATGAAGTGCACGACCAGCTGGGCGCAGGCCGCGCCGAACGTGTCGTCGGCGAAGGGCAGGTCCTCGGCAGTGGCCTGGCGTACGTCGGCGGCCGGGTACGACGCCGCGGTCGCCGCGACGAACGACTCGACCGGGTCGACCGCGCTCACCGAGGCCTCGCCCTGGCGCTTCACCAGCTCGAAGGTCAGCATGCCCGGACCGCAGCCCACGTCGAGCACCCGCTCGGACGGGTCGACCCCGGCCAGCCCGATGTCCGCGAACGGCCCGGCAAGCAGCGCGGAGAAGCGGCCCATGAACTGGACATAGGAGTCGGCGGCGACATCGAAGAACGCCATGCGTGCATGGTGACACTCGCGCCGCCGCCGGACCATGGCCCGATCAGGGTTGCCTGACCATGGCCCGATCAGGCCATCACGGGGACACGATGTGACCCGACCGTGGTCGGATGCGGCACCGGCCGGAGCGCCGTACGGTTTCAGCATGAGGCAGGGTCCGCAGAACCCGAAGGAGGCCGCGCAGTTCGTCGTCGGCATCTTCCGCTCGAAGCTGTGGGACTGGCAGGCGCACCGCTCGGGAACGCCGCTCGCGCAGTTCGAGACCGACGAGGGACGCCGCGACCCCTACCCGATCCACGAGCAGGTGCGTGCGCTCGGGCGGGTGGTGCCGGGGATGCCGGGCTACGCCGCCACGGCCGACTACGAGCTGGTCCACGACCTGCTCCGCCGCAGGGACTTCGGGGTCCGCGATCCCCACACGGACGTCGTGCACGGCGCGATCTACGAGGGCAACAGCATCGACCGGTCGTTCCTCGGCCTCAACCCGCCTGACCACACGCGGCTGCGGCGGCTCGCCGCCCACGGCTTCAGCCCGAAGCAGCTGGCGTCCTACGACGTCGCGATCGAGAAGCGCGTGCAGGTCCTGCTCGACGCGGTGGCTGGCGAGGCGTCGTTCGACCTCGTGCACGCGTACGCCGCGCCGCTGCCGATCGCGGTGATCAGCGACCTGCTGGGCCTGCCGGACACGGATGTGGCGGCGTTCGAGAAGTACGGCCAGACCCTGGCGTCGATGCTCGACGGGATCACCAGTCTCGGCACCGCCGCCCGCGGCGCCACCGCGTCGTTCCGCGTCGAACGGATCCTGGACCGGCTGTTCGAGCTGCGCCGGTCCGACCCTCGCGACGACCTGGTGAGCTCCTTGGTGGCGGCCGAGACGGACGGGCAGATCACACCCCGGGAGCTGCTGGCGATGTGCCAGCTGCTGCTCGTGGCCGGGTTCGAGACGACGGTGAACCTGATCAGCAACGCCGTCCTCGCGCTCCATGGCACGCCCGGCGCCTGGGAGGCGCTCGTCGCCGATCCCGGCCTCGCCGCGCTCGCCGTCGAGGAGACCCTCCGCTTCGACCCGCCCGTCCAGCGCACCATCCGGGCCGCGTTCGAGGACACCACGCTCGGCGACCACCCGATCCCGAGGAGCACCTGGGTGGTCGGGCTGATCGGAGGCGCCAACCGCGACCCGGCGGTGTTCGACGCGCCCGACGAGTTCCGGATCGACCGCTACGCCGACCCCGACACTCCCGCGCACCTCGCCTTCTCCGGCGGTGCCCACTACTGCATCGGCGCTCCCCTGGCGCGCCTCGAGGCTACGATCGCCCTGCGCGCCCTCGCCGAGCGGCTGCCCGACCTGCGGGTGGTCGGGCAGCCGGTCATGCGTCCCGCGACGACGGTGCGGGGACCGGCATCGCTGCTCGTCAGATCACGAGGTTGAGCCCGAGCACGAACACCAGGCCGGTCACCGACAACAGGGTCTCCATCGCCGACCAGGTCTTGATCGTCTGGCCGACCGACATCCCGAAGTACTCCTTCACCAGCCAGAAGCCGGCGTCGTTGACGTGGGAGAAGAAGACCGAGCCGGCCCCGATCGCGAGCACCATGAGCGACACCTCGCTGCTGGCCATGCCCTCGGTGAGCGGCACCAGCAGGCCGGAGGCGGTGACGGTGGCGACGGTCGCCGAGCCGGTGGCCAGCCGGATCAGCACGGCGACGAACCAGGCGAGCGCGAGCACCGAGATGTCGCTGTCAGCCACCCACTCGGCGACGAGGGTGCCGATGCCGGTGTCGACCAGCGACTGCTTGAAGCCGCCGCCGGCGGCGACGATGAGCAGGATGCCCGCGATGGCGGGGAGCGAGGACTCGAGTGACTTGCCTACGCCGTCGCGGCCCATGCCGGCGCCGCCGCCGAGGGTGAACATGCCGACGATGACCGCGATCAGCAGCGCGATGAGTGGCGTACCCAGGATGTCGAGCGTACGGCGAAGCCGGTCGGTCTCGTCGTCGATGAAGATGTCCGCGGCCGCCTTCCCCATCATCAGCACGACGGGCAGCAACACCGACGCGAGCGTGATCGCGAACGACGGGCGCCGCTCCATCTCGTCGGCCTCGCGGGCCTCGAACCGGTCGGGCACCGGCACGTCGATGTAGCGGCCGACCATTCCGAAGACCGGCCCGGCGATGATGACCGTCGGGATCGCGACGACGACGCCGAGCGCGAGCGTCTTGCCCAGGTCGGCGCCGAGGTAGTCGATCGCCGTCAGCGGTCCGGGGTGAGGCGGAACCAGCCCGTGCATGGCGGAGAGGCCGGCCAGCGCCGGGATGCCGATCGTGACCAGCGACTGCCCGGACCGCCTGGCGACCAGGTAGATCACCGGCATCAGCAGGACCAGGCCGATCTCGAAGAACATCGGGAGACCGATCAGCGCACCGACGAGGGCCATCGCCCAGGGCAGCGCTCGCGGTGACGCGAGACCGACGATCGTGTCGACGATCTCGTCGGCGCCGCCGGAGTCGGCGAGCAGCTTGCCGAACATCGCACCGAGTGCGATCAGGATGCCGACGCCGGCCGCGGTGTCGCCGAACCCGGTGGTGTAGCTCAGCAGCGCGTCCTCGACCGGCACCCCGGCGACGACGCCGACGGTGATCGCACCCACGGTGAGGGCGAGGAACGGGTGCAGCTTGGCGGCGATGATCAGCGCGACGATGACGCAGATGCCGAGCAGGGCCGCGAGCACCAGCCGGCCGTCGGAGGCGACGGGCTCGATGAGGTCGGTCCCGTCGGCGAGGACGGTGAGGTGGGCGGTCATGCGGGATCTCCTGAAGCCTGGTCGACGTACTGCTGGACGATGGCGTCGACGGACTGGTCGACGTCGATCACGAGGCCGTCCTCGTCGGACCCGAGCGGTTCGAGCGTGTCGAACTGCGAGTCCAGCAACGAGGCCGGCATGAAGTGCCCCGGGCGGCTGGCCTGGCGACGGGCGATCACCTCGCGCGACCCGCCGAGGTGGACGAACCGCACCCGCGGCGCGTGCCTTCGCAGCTGGTCGCGGTAGGCGACCTTGAGCGCGGAGCAGCTCATCACTCCCCCGCCGGCGTCGCGGTCGGCGAGCCAGGCCCCGATGGTCTCGAGCCACGGGTGGCGATCGTCGTCGTCGAGCGCGTGGCCGGCGGCCATCTTGGCGATGTTGGCCTCGGGGTGGAGATCGTCGGCGTCGGCGTACGGCACGCCCAGGCGCTGCGCGAGTGCGGCGCCGACCGTCGACTTGCCCGAGCCGGACACGCCCATCACGACGAGCAATGCGGGTTGTGTCATGGTGCCTCCGAGTCGGACCCGCGGGATCAGGTACCCGTCGCAGGGTGAATCATGTCCCGGTGCCCTCGTCGACGGATCCGGTCGCTCGGCGCGCCTGGCTGGTGTGGGGCGTCGCGCTCGCGATCTACGTCGTCGCGGTCTTTCACCGGACCAGCCTTGCCGTCGCCGGGCTCGCGGCCACGGATCGGTTCGACCTGACCGCGAGCCAGCTCGGCTCGTTCACGGTCCTCCAGCTGTTGGTGTACGCCGGCATGCAGGTGCCGGTCGGCCTGCTGGTCGACCGCTTCGGGCCGCGCACGGTCCTCACCGCAGGGGTCGTGATGATCAGCGTGGCGCAGGCGGGGTTCGCGCTGGCGTCGTCCTACCCCGAGGCGCTCGTGGCGCGGGTCTTCGTCGGGATGGGCGACGCGATGACGTTCATCTGCGTGCTGCGGTTGGTGAGCACCTGGTTCGCGCCCCGCCGGATCCCGCTGGTCACCCAGCTGACGGGCAGCACCGGCCAGATCGGCTCGATCGCCGCGGCGGTACCGATGACCTGGGCGCTCTCGGAGCTCGGCTGGACCCCCGCCTACCTGATCTCGGCGGCCATCGGGCCACTCCTGCTGGCCGCGCTGCTGCTCTTCGTCCGCGACTCGCCCGAGGCCCGGCACGTGCACGGGCACCCGATGTCGCGGGTGATGCTGATCGGGACCCTCCGGGCGTCGTGGGCGCAGCCGGGCACCCGGCTCGGGTTCTGGGTGCACTTCACGACCCCGTTCAGCGCCCACTTGCTGGTGATGCTGTGGGGCTTCCCGTTCCTGGTGCTGAGCGAGGGCGTCTCCGAGACGGTCGCCGGCACGTTGCTCAGCCTGATCATCGTCGCCGTCGTCGCCTCGGGCCCGGTCCTGGGTTGGGTGGTCGGCAACCACCCGTGGCACCGCTCCACGGTCGCGCTGGGGACGATCGCGGCGATGGTGGCGACGTGGACCGCCGTCCTGGCGTGGCCCGGCGAGGCCCCGCTGTGGCTGCTCGTGCTGCTGGTCGTCGCGTGCGGGTGCGGCGGCCCGGCGTCGATGATCGGCTTCGACGTCGGCCGGACGTCGAACCCGCCGGACCGGATGGCCAGCACCAGCGGGATCATCAACGTCGGCGGGTTCATCGCCGCGGTGATCGTCGTCTTCGGCGTCGGCGTCGTGCTGGACCTGATGACCACCGGCTCGTCGACCGACTACACCCCGGGAGCGTTCCGGGCCGCGATGAGCGTGCAGTACCTGCTCTGGGCGCTCGGCGCGGCGCAGATCTGGCGCTACCGCACGATGGTCCGCAGCCTTGGCCGCGACGTCGTCGAGGGCGGCTCGACGATGGTCAGCTGAGGAGGCCTGCCCGCTCCGCCTCGGCCACGACCCGCTTCACGTTCGCGATCCGGCCGCAGTTCTCGTCGATCAGCTCGTTGCGACGGGCCGCCCACTTCGCGCCGAGCTCGGCGCGGATCCGGGGGCCCACCTCCTCGCGGGCCGGGCTGAGGATGGTGATCTCCTCCTCGGCGATGTGGTGGGCCACCAGGTTGCTGAGCTCCTCGACGGCATCCTCGAACGCCTGGGTGTCGGTGCCCTTGAGCTCGAGCACGGCGAGCAGCGCCTCGTTGCCCTCGGCGTGCTCCTCGTGGCCGTGCTCGATGTCGTCCGCGTCGACCTCCGACGACCGGCGCCGCAGGACGGGATAGACCAGATCCTCCTCGGCCTCGCCGTGCGCGATCAGCACGTCGGCGAACGCCTTGCGCACCGCATCCCGGTCCTGGGTGCTGTCCCGCAGCTGCGCCAGCAGCCGCTCGAAGAGCCGGTGGTCGTCGGTGATCAGGTCGATGACGTCGCCCTCGACGGGACGACCGAGGTTGATCGCGTTGCTCATGCGTCGAGAGGTACCCGAGGGACCCCGCCTCCATCCGCGCGATCTGGCAGGCTCGTGCCCGTGACCGAACGCAACGTCCTCGGCGGCGACCTCGAGCCGTGCGGCACCGACCCGGTGACCGGCTTCTACCGCGACGGCAGCTGCACCTGCGGCGCGGAGGACCGCGGCCTGCACGCGATCTGCGCGGTGATGACCGAGGAGTTCCTCGCCCACCAGCAGGCGGTCGGCAACGACTTGTCGACGCCGCGCCCCGAGTGGGGCTTCCCAGGCCTGAAGCCGGGCGACCGGTGGTGCGTGGTCGCGCTCCGCTGGCTGCAGGCGTACGGCGACGGCGTGGCCGCGCCCGTCGTGCTCGCCTCGACGAACGAGCTCGCCCTCACGGTCATCCCGATCGACGCGCTGCGGGAGAACGCCGTCGACGTCCCCGACGACCCGGGCTCGCTCACCACCGACTAAGCCCCGATCCACCGGCCGGTTACCCGAGGTTTGCGAAAGGCCGATACCGTCCGAGGAGCAATGGACACTCCGCCTGATCCGACTCCTGATCCGACCGACGACCCGCTGGCCGACGCTGCCTACACGCTCCGCGCGGAGGGGTACGCCGTGACCCGGCCCCAGCCCGGCGTCCTGCTGGTCGAGGGCCGCTTCCTCAACCCCGAGCGGATCGCGCTGAAGGGTGCGGGCGAGGCGGGCGACGCCGTCGTCGGCGTCTGGGCCATCAGCCGCGAGAACGACTGGACCCTCGTCGGCTGGCACCGCCCCGACCTGGTGACGATCACCCAGCGCGGCACGGCGCCGGCCCGGTGGCGCCACCGGCGGATCCCGCCGGCCATGCGCCCCGACGCCCAGACCTTCCTCGAGGGCGGGGCGTCCCCGCACGACATCGTCACGACGCCCAAGCACCGGCCCACCGACGCGGCCCGCGAGGTGCTGGCCGGTCTCGGGATCACGGAGCCGGAGCCCCCGGGCTGGGAGCCGCCTCCCCCGCCGTCGATCCCGGTCGCTCCCGTGGCGGCGCCGAAGCCCCGCCGCACCCGCGCGGCCGCGCCGAAGCCGGCTGCGGTCCGCAAGCCGGAGCCGGTGACGAACGTGTGCCCGACCTGCTTCATGGCAATTCCCGCGACCGGAATCTGCGACAACTGCGGCTGATCGCGCGACCATAGGGTCATGACGGAAGAGGTGCCCGCCAAGGAGTCGATGACGATGCGGCTCGTCGTCGGCGTGCTGGTGACCGTGATCCTGATCGTGCCGTTCGTCCTCGTCGGAGCGGGCGGGTGGCTGCTCTGGCAGCGCCAGACCGGCGAGAAGGTCGAGGCCGAGGTGCTCACCTGTGACTTCGACATCAAATACAAGACGTCGTCGCAGTACTGCACGGCCCGCTGGACCGAGGACGGGGTCGAGAAGATCGGCCCGATCCAGGGCTCCGGCGACCAGGAGGTCGGCGAGACGGTCACCGCCACCCTGCGCGGCGACGAGCTCTACAGCCGGTCGCTCACCCTGCCGTTGATCCTGCTCGGGCTCGGTCTGCCGCTCTGCTTCTTCCCGATCGCCTGGCTCAAGGGCCGGCTGTCAAAGTCGCGCGCCGGTGGCGGAGTCGAACAGGTGTAGGTGCCGCGGGTCGGTCGTCACGTGCACCGTCGAGCCCTTCTGGATGTCCCGGCGGGCCTCGATCCGGACCACCACCTGCTCGGGTGTGCCCTTCACGTCGCACGAGCCGTAGAGATACGCGTCGGCGCCGAGCTCCTCGACGACCGCGACCCGCACCGGCAGGCCCTCGCCCTCACCGACCAGCCGCCACGACTCCGGCCGGACGCCGACGGTGACCGATCCGGTGGCGCGCGCCGCGGCCTCCCGGTCGATCGGCACCGAGTGCCCGCCGATGTTGGCCGCGCCGTTGATGCTCTCGGCCTCCAGCAGGTTCATGGCCGGCGAGCCGATGAACCCGGCGACGAAGAGGTTGGCCGGCCGGTCGTAGAGGCCGAGCGGGGTGTCGACCTGCTGGAGGACGCCGTCCTTCAGCACCGCGACCCGGTCACCCATCGTCATCGCCTCGACCTGGTCGTGGGTGACGTAGACGGTGGTCACCCCGAGCCGCTGCTGGAGCGCGGCGATCTGGGTGCGGGTCGAGACGCGCAGCTTGGCGTCGAGGTTCGACAGCGGCTCGTCCATGCAGAAGACCTGCGGCTGCCGGACGATCGCGCGCCCCATCGCCACCCGCTGCCGCTGGCCGCCGGAGAGCGCCTTGGGCTTGCGGTCGAGGTAGTCCTCGAGACCGAGCAGCTTGGCCGCCTCGACCACCCGGGTGCGGCGCTCCTCCTTGCCGATCCCGGCGATCTTCAGCGCGAACCCCATGTTGTCCGCCACGTTCATGTGCGGGTAGAGGGCGTAGTTCTGGAAGACCATCGCGATGTCGCGGTCCTTGGCCGGCAGGTGGGTGACGTCGCGCTCGCCGATCCGGATCGATCCGGACGTGACCTCCTCGAGCCCGGCCAGCATGCGCAGCGAGGTCGACTTGCCACAGCCGGAGGGGCCGACGAGCACCATGAACTCGCCGTCCGCGATCTCCAGCTGGAGGTCGTCGACGGCGGGCCGGTCGGTGCCCGGGTAGACCCGCTGTGCGTGGTCGTAAACAACTGCAGCCATGGGGCAGTCCTCCTTCAGACGATGTCGACGACCACGCCGTGGGCGCGGAGGTCGTCGGCGAGCTCGGCCGGGATCCCGTCATCGGTGACGAGTCGGCTCAACGTTCGGGTGTCGCAGATGCGGGCGAAGGACCGGCGGCCCATCTTGGGTGATGCGGCGACGACGGTGACTTCTTTCGCCCGCTGCACCATCAGCGCGTTGATGCTGGCCTCGTCCTCGTGGAAGCAGCTGGCTCCTCCCTCGACGTCGAGCGCGTCCACGCCCAGGATCAGGTGGTCCAGCCACAGCTCGCGGAGGACCTGGTGCGCCAGCGGGCCGACGACCTCGTAGGACTGCGGCCGGGCCACGCCCCCGAGCGACACGGTGCGGATGTGCGGGCGCAGCACCAGCTCGGTCGCGATGTTGAGCGCGTTGGTGACGATGGTCAGCGCCGGGCGCTCGGCAGTCAGGTCGGCGCGAGCCGCCACCTGCCGGGCCGTCGCCGACGTGGTGGTGCCACCGTTGAAGCCGATCACCTGTCCCGGCACGATCAGCGCGGCCGCGTGCGCCGCGATCCGCTCCTTCACGTCGCTCTCGCCGCTGCGATAGCGGACCGGAAGGTCGTAGGCCACCGACGACGCGACCAGCCCGCCATGGGTGCGCGTGGCGAGCTGCTGGTCGGCGAGGGTGCCGAAGTCGCGGCGTACGGTCGCCTCCGAGACGCCGAGCGCCGCGGTCGCGTCGGAGACCGTGAGCCGGCCCCGCTCCGCGAGCAGGCCGAGCAGCGTGCGCATCCGCCACGACTTGTCGGTCGGGTGGTCGTCGCCGACAGCGGGCACGCTCACTTGACACCTCCCGCGGTCAGACCTGCGACCAGTCGCCGTTCGATGAAGGCGAACAGGATCACGACGGGGACGATACCGACGACCGAGACTCCGAAGACGTACTGCCAGGAAGTCGCGTACTGCCCGACGAACTTCGTGAGCGCGACCGAGAGCGGCTGGTTCTCCGGCGTCGACAGGATGACCAGCGACGCAGCGAACTCGTTCCAGCACGCGACGAACGTGAAGATGATCGCGGTGACGATGCCCGGCCACACCAGCGGCAGGGTGACCGTCCACAAGGTGCGCAGCTTGCCGGCGCCGTCGAGCGCGGCCGCCTCCTCGATCTCGTTGGGCACGCTGGCGAAGAACGAGTGCATCATCCACAGCGCGAACGACAGGTTGAACGCCGCGTTGACCAGGATCATCGCCAGCCAGGTGTCGTTGAGCCCGATCGTGACGAACTCGCGGAACAGGCCGGTCGCCAGGAGCGTCGGCTGCAGCATCTGCGTGACCAGGACGAGCAGCAGGAACACGGTGCGTCCGGGAAACCGGTGCCGCGCGGTGTAGTAGGCCGCCGGCAGCGCGACCAGGAGCACGAGGAGGGTGGCGACCGTCGCGATGACGATCGTGCTGACCAGGTTGTAGGGCAGCGGCGTCTCCGGCGTGTCCCACATGGTCGAGTAGTTCTCGGGGTGCCATTCCGTCGGGACGTACGTCGGCGGGATCTTCAGGATCTCCGCGCGGGTCTTGAACGACCCGATGAGCAAGATGACGTAGGGCAGCAGGAACACGCACGCGACCGCGGCGCCGGCGGCGGTGAGGACCCACCGGGGCGTGCGCACCCGCCCTGGGGTGTGGGTCGCGGCCATGTCAGTCCTCCCTCATCGGCCGAACGACGCGGAGGTAGACCAGGATCACGACGAAGACCAGCAGGAAGTTGACGACGGACAGCGCGCTCGCGGTGTCGACCTGCCGGTCGGCCTGGATCAGCTTGAAGATCCGGGTGGTGGTCGTGTCCGCGTCGTAGCCCGGGATGCTCCCGGTCAGCGTGCGCAGGATCGGCAGCGAGTTGAAGACGTTGATGATGTTGATGATCGTGGCGACGGCCAGCGCCGAGCGCAGAGCCGGCAGGATCACCGAGAAGTAGCGCCGGAACGGGCCGGCGCCGTCGACCTCGGCGGCCTCGAGGATCTCCTCCGGGATCCCCTGGAGGCCGGCGAGGAAGACGTACGTCGTGAACGGCAGCGACACGAAGATCGCCGTCGCCATGGAGACCAGGAACGCCGGCAAGGGGCGCTTGGTGAAGCCGAACGGCTCGTCGAGCACGTGGATGTCCACCAGGAAGTGGTTGATGATCCCGTAGTTCGGGTCGAGGCCGTAGTAGACGACCACCGAGGTCATCACCACGCTGGCCGCCCACGGCACGATCACCGCGAGCCGGACCAGCCGCCGGCCCGGGAAGGCCTGGTGGAGGAGCTGCGCCAGCGCCAGCGAGAGCACGATCGTGAGTGCGACCACGACGCCGACCCAGACCACCGTGTTGGTGAGGATCCGGTCGAGGCTGTCGAGCTCGAGCACCTGGCGGTAGTTGTCCCACCCGGCCGGCCCGCGGTCGACGCCGTACTCACTGAGGTCGCGGGTCGACGTCCACGCCATGTAGCCGGCCGGGAAGAGGACGACTCCGCCGATCAGCGCAAGGACCGGTGCGGTCCAGGGCAGTGCAGCGAGTAGCTGTCGCAGCTTCCCAGCCGGCATGACGCTTCCTTCCCCTTGGTTCTCAGACAGTCCCAGGTCGGGCGATCAGCCCGCCTGGTCCGCCTTCTCCTGGATCTGCGCGAGCACATCCGCGGGGTCGTCGCCCTGGCCGATCTGGCCGATCAGCGACTGGAAGGCGCCCTGCGCCGACGACCATGCCGCGTTGGTGCTGGGGTAGAACCGAGCGTTCGGCAGTGCGTCGACGAAGACCTGGAGGTCGGGGTTCTCGAACGCCTCGGCGCCCGACTCCGTGACCGGGAGGAACTTCTCGGTCGTCACGAAGGTGTTGTAGACCTCGGGCGAGTAGAAGTAGTCGAGGAACTCCTCGATGGCGTCCTGCTTCGAGTCGTCGTTCTTGAAGGCCATCAGGTGGTCGGCGACGCCGAGGGTCACCGGCGAGCCGTCGGCCGTCGGGATCGGCGCGATCTCGTAGTTGAGGTCGGGGTTCTCGTCCGCGATCTGGGTCACGGTCGGCGGCAGGCCCATCACGAAGCCGAGCTTGCCCTGCACGAAGGTGTTGATGAGCGGGGTCCGGTCGGTCGCGCCGGGGTCGGCCTGGGTGGCACCGTCGTCGATCATCTGCTTCATGAAGCCGACGGCCTCCACGGCCTCCGGGGTGTCGATGGTCAGCTCGGACGAGTCGCCCCAGCTGCCGCCGTTGCCGAAGTTCCAGATCGACGTCTCGGCCTGCGCCTCCTCGTTGCCGAGTGGCATGCCGTAGCCGCTGACGCCGCCGCCGAGCTCGCTGATCGCCTTGCTCGCAGCGAGCAGGTCGTCCCAGGTGGTCGGGATGTCGGTGACGCCGGCCTGCTCCATCAGGTCGGTGTTGACGAACATCGCACGGGCGGACGCGATCAGCGGGAGGCCGTACTGGGTGCCGTCGATGGAGGCGTTCTCCTTGAAGGAGTCCTGCATGTCGTCGAGGACCTCGTCCGAGACGACCTCGTCGGCGGGGTAGAGCAGGTCGTCGGCCGCGAAGCCGGCGAAGGCGTCGATGTTGAGGATGTCGGGTGCCTCGTCCGACTGCACCTTGGTCCGCACCACGTCGTTGATGTTGTCCCACGACTGGACCTCCAGCTCGACGTCGATGTCGTCGTGGTCCGCCTCGAAGTCCTTGATGATCCCCTCCCACAGCGCCTGGGTGCCGTCGCTGTAGGACGGGACCAGGAGCTGGATGGTGTTGGGGTCGTCGTCCTTGCTGTCGTCTCCGAACCCGCAGCTCACGGCCGACATGCCGAGTCCGACGAGCAGCACGGTGGACCTCACGGCCACCCGCCTCTTGTTCTGCATCACGATTCCGCCTCTCGCTCGAAGGCTGATGCTCCGAGGATGATTGGTTGTGCGCGAACGCCCCACCGTTCCGCCATAATCCGTCACTGTTCGAGTGATCGTCACGCCGTGCCGCCTGCGCTGTCAAGGGTTCGTCCACATTTCTCTTGACTGGTTTTGCTCGATTAACTCAAATTCTTGACAGATTCGATCAGAGTTCGGATGATCGAGTCCCCTGCTACCCGGAGGAACCCGAATGACCGAGCAGTCCCACCCGGCCCACATCGAGGTCGAGATCGCGACCCAGCCGCGCAACTGGCTCGACGCACAGCAGACCGCGGCGGCCCACGAGGCCGATCTGCCGCGACCGGGCGAGCGGGTGGCCGTGGTGGGCTGCGGTACGTCGTACTACATGGCTCAGGCCTATGCCGCGCTGCGCGAGGCCCGCGGTCTGGGCGTCACCGATGCCTGGACCCCGACCGAGGCCCGTCTCGACCGCGGCTACGACCGGGTGCTCGCGATCACCCGCTCCGGCACGACGACCGAGGTGCTCGAGCTGCTCAGCGCGGTCCAGGGCCGGGTGCCGTCCGCGGTCATCACCTCGTCCCCCGGAACCCCTGTCCTCGGCCTCGCCAGGCCGATCCTGATCGACGAGGTCGACGAGGAGTCCGTCGTCCAGACGCGCTACGCGACCACGACCCTGGCCATCCTGCGCTGGCACCTCGGCGAGGACCTCACCGTCGTCGCGAAGCAGGCACAGGACGTGCTCGACGCTCCCGAGGACTCGCTCGGCGCGGCGATCACCGCCGAGCAGCTGACCTTCGTCGGACGCGGCTGGACCAACGGCATCGCCCAGGAGGCGGGGCTCAAGCTGCGCGAGTCGGCGCAGCTGTGGACCGAGGCCTACCCGATGACCGAGTACCGCCACGGCCCGATCAGCATCAGCGCTCCCGGCCGGGTGGTGTGGGCGTTCGGCGAGCTCGTCGACAACTTCGCCGACGACGTCGCGGTGACCGGGGCCGACTTCCTGCACGCGCCCATCGACGCGATGGCCGACCTGCTGCGGGTCCACCGGCTGTGCGTGGTCCGGGCGCGCGCGAAGGGGCTCGACCCCGATCAGCCGCGCAACCTCACCCGCTCGATCATCCTCCCGGCCTGACGGAACTGGCAGGCTACGGTCCATGCCTCCTACGGCGCCCCCGCGGGTCGTCCTCGCCTTCGACGTGGGCGGCACGACGGTCAAGGCCGCGGCTTTCGACGGCGACCTGCACCGGCTCGCCGACATCCGGCTCCCCAGCCGGCGTGGTCCGGAGATCATCGACGTCCTCGGTGACGCGGCTGACTCGTTGCTGGCCGACCTCGGTCCGGCGGCATCGTCGGTGGCCGCGGCCGGCGTGGTCGTGCCCGGACTGGTCGACCCCGCCAACGGGGTCAGCCTGCACTCGGTCAACCTCGGGCTCAACGATCTCGACATCGCCGGTCCGCTGTCGGCGCGACTCGGCGTCCCGGTCGCGCTGGCGCACGACGTCGGTGCCGCGGCCGCCGCGGTCCAGCGCCGGTGCGACGCGACCGACCCGTTCGTCGTGGTCCTCGGCACCGGGATCGCCGGAGTGGCGTTCGTCCGGGGGGTTGCCGTCGCCGGGGTCTCCGGGCAGGCGGGCGAGCTCGGGCACGTCGTCGTACGTCCCGACGGGCCGCTGTGCGCGTGCGGCGCCCGCGGCTGCCTCGAGGCCGTGGCCGGCGCGGCGGCGCTGTTGCGTCGCTACCAGGATCTCACCGGCCGGCCGGTCGAGGACGTCCGGCAGCTGGTCGCGCTGACCGACACCGATGACGACGCCGCCGCGATCTGGACGGAGGCGGTCGCCGCTCTCGCCGACGCGCTCACCGGGGTGTGCGCGCTGTTGGCGCCGGGCGCCATCGTGCTCGCCGGCGGGCTCGCCGAGGCGGGTGTCGCGCTGACCGCGCCACTCACCGTGCTCCTGAAGGAGCGGGCCCGGGTGACCGCCCTGCCGCCGGTGGTCGTCAGCGAGCTCGGGGCGTCCGCCGGTGTGGTCGGAGCAGCCGAGATCGCGCTCGACCTGGTCGACGGCAGCCCGGCATGACCACGGTCCGGGGCCGGGTCGTCACGCCGTACGCCGACCTGCCGGACGCCGTCGTCGAGATCGACGGGACCAGGATCTCTGCGGTCCGGGAGGCGTCTGCGGAGGACTCCCTGCCCCCGTCCGACGTGCTGATCGTCCCCGGGCTCGTCGACCAGCACTGCCACGGCGGTGGCGGCGCGTCGTTCACCTCTGGCGACCGGCAGCAGGCCGAGACGGCCGCCATCCACCACCTGCGCAACGGCACCACGAGCGTCGTCGCCGGTGTCGTCACCGACGCCCCCGACCGGATGGTCGCGGTGACCGCCACCCTTGCCGACGCCGTCGACGAGGGAACCCTGGCCGGGATCCACATCGAGGGACCGTTCCTCTCGGCCGCACGCTGCGGTGCGCAGGACCCGCAGTGGCTGACCGCACCCGACCTGGGCCTGGCCCGCGAGATCCTCGAGGCCGGGCGCGGCCATGTCCGCATGATGACGATCGCACCGGAGCTGCCCGGGGCGGACGAGGTCGCCGACCTGGTGCGGGCCTACGGCGCGCGGGTCGCGGTCGGCCACACCGAGGCGCCGGCCGACGTGGTCGATGCGTTCCTGCGCCGGCACGAGCCGTCGGTCGTCACCCACCTCTTCAACGGGATGCCACCGCTGCACCACCGGACGCCCGGCCCGGTCCTCGGCTCGCTCCGCGCGGCGGGCGCCGGCGTCGCCGTGGTCGAGCTGGTCGCCGACGGCGTGCACCTGGACGACCAGACCGTGGCCGGTGTGTTCGAGCTGGTCGGCGCCGACCGGGTCGCGCTGGTGACCGATGCCATGGCGGCGGCCGGCATGGCCGACGGCTCCTATCAGCTGGGCCCGCAGCAGGTCACCGTCGTCGACGGCGTCGCGCGCCTCGCCGGCGGCGACTCGATCGCCGGCGGCACCGCCCGGCTGATCGACGTGGTGCGCCGGCAGGTCGCGGCCGGGCTGCCCCTCGTGGACGTGGTCGCGGCGGCGTCCGTCGTTCCCGCCCGGGCGATGGGGCTCGGCGACGTCGGCGTCCTCGACGCGGGGCACCGGGCCGACCTGGTCGTCCTCGATCCCGGCCTGCACGTCGTCGGCGTCATGCGCGGAGGAGCGTGGGCCCGATGATCCTGACGGTCACCTGCAACCCGGCCGTCGACCTGACCTATCGCGTCGACAGCTTCGAGCCCGGCGCGGTGCATCGCGTCACCGAGGTCGACGCGCGGCCCGGCGGCAAGGGCATCAACGTCGCCCGGGTGCTGCACCAGCTCGACGAGCCGGTCATCGCGCTCACGCTCGGCAACGTGGAGTTCGCCGATCGGCTCGAGGACCACGGCGTGCCGGCCGAGGTCGTCGGCGGCCTCGCGGAAGTACGCCGGACCGTGGTCATCCATGCCACCGAGACCACCTCGCTCTGGGAGCCGGGCTCGAGGGCGATGCCCGAGGCCGCTGACCTGATGCTCGAGCGTCTCGTCAACCGGCTGCCCTCCGCGTCCGTCGTCGTGGTGTCCGGGAGCCTGCCGCCGGGTCTGACGGTCCACCTGCCGCTGCAGATCGCGAAGCTGGCCCGCAAGGCCGGGGTGCCGGTCGTGCTGGATGTCGACGACAACGCGCTGCGCTCCGCGGTCGACAACGCCGGCGCGATCCTGACTCCCAACCTGGAGGAGCTGGCCCGTCTGGTCGGCCCCGTGACCGACCCCGGCGACGCGGCCGCATCCCTCGCGCGTCGTACCGGCGCCCCGGTCGTCGTCACCTGCGGTGCCGACGGACTGGTGGGCGCAGACGGCCGCGAGCGATGGCACGTCGCTCCCCCGGCTGTCGTGTCCGGCAACCCCACCGGAGCCGGTGACGCCACCGCGGCCGGCATCGCCCGTGGGCTGGCCCATGGCTGGTCCTGGCCGGAGACCCTGCGGCACGCAGCGGCGCTCGGCACCGCCGCCGTGCTCGTCCCCACCGCGGGCGAGGTCGACCTCGCGGCCTACCACTCGTTCGTCCACCCGATCGGAACCCCATGACCGTCGCCAAGATGCAGACCCTCCTCGACGACGCCCGCGGTGCCAGCAAGGCGCTGCTCGCGATGAACGTCATCCAGCTCGAGCACGCCGAGGCGATCGTCGCCGGTGCGGAGCGCGCGGGCCGCCCGGTCGTCCTGCAGGTCTCGCAGAACACCGCGGCCTACCACGGCGCCCTCGCCCCGATCCTGAGCGCGAGCCTGGCCGTCGCGTCGGCGGCGTACGTCGAGGTCTGTGTCCACCTCGACCATGCCACCGACGTCGCGCTGATCAGGGAAGCCGTCGACCTCGGCATCCCGTCGGTGATGTACGACGCCGCCGCGCTCGACTACGAGACCAACGTCGCGACGACCGCCGACGTCGTGGCGTGGTGCCATCAGCGAGGCGTCAGCGTGGAGGCCGAGCTCGGCGAGGTGGGCGGCAAGGACGGCGTGCACGCGCCCGGAGTGCGCACCGACCCGGCCGAGGCCGCCGCCTTCGTCGCCGCCACCGGCGTCGACGCCCTGGCCGTCGCCGTCGGCTCCTCGCATGCGATGACCGAGCGGAGCGCCGTCCTCGACGACGTGCTCATCTCGCAGATCCGCGACGCGCTCGAGGTGCCGCTGGTCCTGCACGGCTCCTCCGGCGTGCCCGACGCCGGACTCGTCAGCGCCGTGGCCGCCGGCATGACCAAGATCAACATCGCCACCCACCTCAACGTCGCCATGACCGGCGCGGTGCAGTCGGTGCTGGCGGACCCGTCGGTCGTCGACCCGCGGACGTACCTCGGCGCCGGCCGCGCCGCGATCGCCGACGAGGTCGCGAGGTTGCTCGAGCTCCTCAGCTGAACGCCACCGGTGGTTGAGGTGCGAGCGAAGCGAGCCTTGAAACCACTCGACCGGCCAGAGTGGTGGACAAGCCACTCCGGCAAGACGACAGCCGTGATATCATCGATATCGTGAGCGACTCGATCGTGGTGCGGAAGCTTCCGGCGGGCCTCAAGCAGCGTCTCCGCGTGCGCGCGGCTGCGCACGGCAGGTCGGTCGAGGCGGAGGTGCGAGCGATCCTCATGGATATGGTTTATGCCGACGACTTCGTGGTGACCTGGCTCGAGGACATCGCCACGCTCCCGCCCGGTGAAGAGCTCGTTGTTCCCGAGCGCAGCTCCGGCCGGGAGCCGGTGGAGCTCGAGTGATCCTGGTCGACACGAATGTCTGGTCCGAGACAACGAAGCCCGATCCCGCACCCCAGGTGCTGGCGTGGTTGCTCGACCACCGCGACGAGCTGGCGATCTCGACGATCACCGTCGGCGAACTACTGACCGGCCTGGCGCTCATGCCCGAGGGACGCCGACGTGACGAGCTCAGGGAACGCGTCGAACGGCTGATCACCAACAGCCGGGGACGCAGCTATGCGTACGACGAAGACGCAGCGCGCTCCTACGCGCGCATCATCGCCGACCGCCG
This sequence comes from uncultured Actinomycetota bacterium, assembly GCA_963766035.1. GTDB lineage: Bacteria > Actinomycetota > Actinomycetes > Propionibacteriales > Nocardioidaceae > Nocardioides. The sequence continues at coordinate 128,808 of CAVXYP010000003.1, forward strand.
AGCGGCAGGACGCCGGGTCACCAAGCCAGAGGACGCGATGATCGCGGCGACCGCTCTTGCCAATGATCTGTCGGTTGCCACGAGGAACACGAGTGACTTCGCGGACATGGGCGTCGAACTCGTCAACCCGTGGGATTCCTAGCGGGGAGAGCCAGACCGCCATACGCTCGCTTTTGTGGCAGCGACGGTGGAGTACTACGACGAGCTCATGGACTCGCTCGGTGATCCAGAGTCCCTGACGGTCCTCGTCGTCGCCGGCGCGTCGCGGGACGCGGTCGCCCACGCGCTCGACGTCGACCTGCACGAGCCGGTCGGCCATCCGTGGGACAACAAGCACGGATCCGACTACGCGGCGTGGGCGCTGGTCGAGATCGACGGCGGCGTCCTGGGCGTCGAGTACACCGGCTTCGGCGACCCCAGCGTGGCCGCGCTGGCGACGATGACCAAGGGCGGCGCGGCGGCGGCCGTCGTCCGCAGCAACATCGAGGCCCACGTGCGGTTCGGCTGCGCCCGCGACGCCGAGGTCCTCTTCGACGCGCACGAGTTCGAGCACGTCGAGGAGCCCGACGTCGTGCCGGACGAGCTGCGACCGCTCTTCGACCGGGTCCGCGAGGACGACGCGCCCGACGGGTTCGCCGTCGCCCTGGCGATGGCCGAGGTCGTCACCGGCCTCGAGCTGACCTACGAAGAGGCGCTGCTGGTCAACGCGGCCCAGTTCTTCCGGGGACCGTCGATGGCCTACGGCGTTCCGTCGAACCTCGCGTAGAGCCGCTGCGTCACCCCGTGCAGCTGGGTGAACCCGCCGCCGGCGTGCAGGTGGGTCCCGTTCACGACCAGCACCCAGCCGCCCTTGAAGGCGCCGGTCGCCTCCGGGTTCCACGGCCTGGTCGCCCCGCTGGTCCGGTTGACGCTCGCGAAGTACCTCCGCTGCGAGCCGTCGTCGGTGAAGGCGTTGAAGTGGCCGCCGATGTAGAGCGTGGTCGCGGATGCCGCGAGCGCCTGGGTGTTGCCGTCACTGTGGCGGCTCCAGCGCGGGGCGTTGGCCACCGCAGGCTGATAGCCGATCACGTAGTTGGAGTTGTCGGCCGCATAGACCCACTGACCGTCGGGGCTGATCGCCAGCGTGATGAGACGGCTGTTGTTGCCGGTCGGCGCGAAGCCGGTGGGCTTGCCGGTGTTGATGTCGATGCCGCCGAGGTACGGCCGGTCAGTGCCATGGATCTTCGTGAACTCGCCGGCGATCCACGCGGTCCGTCCGTCGGGGGCGATCCTCACCTCGTTGACGGTTCCGTTGACCCAGGTGTGCAGGTCGATCGGGTTGCCGGAGGAGACGTCGACCGCGGCAAGCCTCTGCTTGTTCGTGCCGTCGATGCCGTCGAACTTGCCACCCACCCAGAGCCGGTTGCCGTGCACCGCGAGCGACATCACCGTCGGCTTGGCGCCGGTCGTGTCGGACCGCCAGCTCCCGATCAGCGCGCCGGTGAAGGCGTTGAGAGCAGCGAGGTTCTGGCGCGCGACCCCGTTGACCGACGTGAAGGTGCCGCCGATGAAGACCCTGCTGCCGTCCGCTGAGGCGGCGACGGCCCGGACAGTGCCGTTGACGGTTGCCGCGAAAGCCGGGTCCGCGTTGCCGTTGGCGAGGAGCGCCCCCACGTTGCGGCGCGGCAGGCTGCCGACCGAGCTGAACTGGCCGCCGAGGATGACTCGTCCGCTCGGCAGCACGGCCAGGTCGTAGACCACGTCGCCGCCGAGGCCGGCGGTGTGAGCCGGCAACGCGGACACGTCGGCGTGCGCCGCGGGCGCCGCAGGAACCACGAGCGCGAGCGCGGTCATCAGTGCACAGAGCAGGGTGCGCATGCCGGAACTCCCTGTCTCGTTGGGCCGAGACCACCTCAGGCTAAACCCGTTCGGGGGATCACGCCCAGGAAGTAGGGGTCATTCTCGGAGCAGAGCGACCAGGTCGACATCGACATTGCCCCAAGGGTCGACGGTGACCGTCGCGGTCGTGCGATCAGCGTCGAGGACGACCATCTGTTCCCACTCGTGGCCGTTGTTCAAATACACCACGAGACTGCGGCCCGCTCGATCGACGATCCAGTACTGACCGATGCCCGCGGCAAGGTACTCCGTCGACTTCCTGACGGTGTCCTCACTCGCGGTCGACGGCGACAGCACCTCAACGACCAGGATCGGCGTGGACTGGTCGTAGACCATGTCCGGATCCTTGGTCGCGAACACCGCGATGTCGGGAATCCGGAAGCGCCGGCCGGACTGCCAGCCGGCCTCGGTGCGTACGTCGACTTCGTCGGACAAGCCATCCTCGATGGCGTTCGCGATCCGCCGCTGCAGCTTGTTGTGGCCGCTCGTCGCCGGCGGGCTCACGATCGCCACCCCGTCGACGTACTCGGCGTGGATCCCCTCAGGCAGGGCGAGATACTCCTCGAGCCCCATCGGCCGGAACTCCAACCGGTCAGGAAGGTCGTGCAACGACGACATCTGCGCTCCCGTGCTGCTGGCCACATCCGTGCTCCTTCATGATGGCATGTGGTCTGGCCTGACGGCCAAGCGTCCGTGCGGCTCGAGCAGCACGCAACCGGTCATCCACAGCCTGAAGGAGTGGGGCGCGCACGCCGGTCAGGTGCTCCAGGCGAGCAGGCGGGCCGCCAGCTCGGGTCCGGCATCCTCCTGGAGGAAGTGCCCGGCCCGGATCCGGTCGTGCGGCTGCCCCTTCGCGCCCGGGACGTGCTCGATCAGGCGCCGGTCGGTCTTGCCGAGGATCGGGTCGTTGGCGCCGAACACGCAGAGGAACGGCTTCTCCCACTTCCCGAGCCTGTCCCACGCGGCCCGGTTGGCGGGCACCGCCGGATCGTCGGGATCGGTCGGCACCAGCTGCGGGAAGGCACGCGCGCCGGCTTGGTGCTTCGAGGAGGGGAACGGCGCGTCGTACGCCGCTCGTACGGCGCGCGGGACCTTGGTCACCGTCGCTGCCCGGACGATGAAGCCCGCCCTGAAGACCGGCGTGAACCTGGCGAACGCTCGCCAGCCCTGGAAGCCGAGGGTCTGGCGGACCTCGGCGGTCGGCAGGTAGCCGTTGCCGACCATGACCCGGCTGAACCGCTGCTCCTGCTCGGCCACGATCCGCAGCCCGATGAACGCGCCCCAGTCCTGGACGAAGGCCGTGATGTCGGTGAGACCGAGGCTCTCGATCCAGGCGGTCACCCACTCGACGTGGCGCAGGTAGGTGTAGTCCGCCATCTCGGTCGGCTTGTCGGACCTGCCGAACCCGATCAGGTCGGGCGCGAGCACGCGGTGCCCCGCGGCGACGAGCGGCGGGATCATCGTGCGGTAGAGATAGCTCCAGGTCGGCTCTCCGTGCAGCAGCACGATCGGGGCGCCGTCGCGAGGGCCCTCGTCGAGGTAGTGCATCCGCACCGGGTCGGTGTCCGAGGCGGCGACGTCGACGTAGTGGGGCGTGAAGGGGTAGCCGGGCAGGTCGTCGAACCGGGACTCGGCGGTGCGGACGACGTCCATCCGGGAAGCGTAGGGCGTCGATCTGCCACGATGCAGCCCATGGACATCACGGGTCATGTCGCCGAGGGGTTCCAAGCCGTCGCGGACGCGTTCGAGGAGAACTTCAGGTCACGGGGCGAGATCGGCGCCGGCCTGGCGGTGATGGCGGGCGACGAGCTGGTCGTCGACCTGTACGGCGGAGTCACCGAGCCGCGGCGGGGCGCCGTACACGGACCGGACCTTGCAGCTGGTGGCCTCGGCCACGAAGGGCGCGATGGCGCTCTGCGTGCTCCGTCTGGTCGACCAGGGGAAGGTCGACCTCGACGCGCCGATGGCGGCGTACTGGCCGGAGTTCGGGGCCGCGGGCAAGGACCAGGTCACCGTGCGCACGGCGCTGGCGCACCGTGCCGGACTGCCGTACGTCGACGGCGGGATCACGCTCGAGGACATCGTGGCCTGGGAGCCCGCTGCCGCGAAGATCGCCGCCCAGGCGCCGGTCTGGGAGCCCGGCACCGACCACGGCTATCACGCGATCACCTTCGGATGGCTGACCGGTGAGCTGATCCGGCGGGTGACCGGCCTGATGCCCGGAGACTTCCTCGCCGACGAGATCTGCGGGCCGCTGGGCCTGGACCTGGTCGTCGGCCTCCCCGCCGCCGAGCACGGGCGGGTCGCGCCGATGGCGCTGCCGGTGCCGCGGGCGGAGCCGGACGAGTTCAGCGCCGCCATGCTGACGGCCGGCACCGTCGCGTTCCGCTCGTTCTGCATCGGCGAGGGTCTGCTCGGCTGGCTCAACCTCCCCGAGATGTGGTCGGCACAGCTGCCGGCCGGCAACGGCATCGGCACCGCCCGCGCCCTCGCCCGGATGTATGCCGCCACGATCGGCGAGCTCGACGGCATCCGGCTGGTCTCCCCCGAGGTGCTCGCCGACGCGATCCGCCCGCAGGCCGAGGGTCCCGACGCGGTCGTCGGCTACGACACCCGCTACGGCACCGGCTTCCAGCTCTCCTTCCCGTTCCGCCCGATGTCGGGGCCCGGCGCGTTCGGGCACTACGGGATCGGCGGGTCGGTCGGCTTCGCCGACCCCGACCGGGGTTTCTCGTTCGGCTACACGGTCAACCAGATGGGCGCCAGCACGCCGGCCGATCCCCGGTCGGTGGCACTCGCCGACGCAGTCGTGAGATGCATCGAGGCTGAGTGGAGCTGAAGGTCTTCCCGCCGTTCCAGGTCGCGAACATCGGGTTCGCGACCGACCGGCTGGCGATCGGCGGCGACCTGTCCGATGACGGCGACCGCGCGCTCGCCCAGCAGCACGAGATCGTCGAGCGCGGCATCACCCACGTCCTCGACGTCCGCGCCGAGTGGGACGACTCGGGCCTGTGGGACGACAGCGGCTTGTGGGACGGCGTGACCTACCACCGGGACGGGATCGACGACGCCGGGCAGACGGTGCCGCCGGAGTGGTTCGACGGCGCGGTGGGATGGTGCGTCGAGGCACTGCACTCCGACCCGGAGGCGAAGGTGCTCACCCACTGCCACATGGGCGTCAACCGCGGGCCGAGCACCGGCTTCGCCGTGCTCCTCCAGCTCGGGTGGGACCCGGTCGATGCCCTGGCGACGATCCGCGCCGCACGGCCGATCGCAGGGATCGCCTACGCCGAGGACGCGCTCGAGTGGCACCTGCTGCGGACCGGTGCGACGCCGAGCGACGCCGAGGCCGCGCGCGCCCGCGTTGCCCAGTGGCGGGCGGACAACCCGCTCGACATCTCGCACACGATCAAGCAGATCCGGGCCGAGGAAGGCTACTAGCGAAGCTAGGGCGTCCCGTCGAAGCGGGCGAAGAGGCGCTGCTGCACACCGTTGAAGCGCAGGAACCCGCCGCCGGCGTACAGGTGGCTCGCATCGATCGCGAGCGTCCAGACGCCCTTGTTGGAGCCGGTTGCGACCGGGTTCCAGGTCTGGAGGACGCCGGTGTAGGCGTCGACCGCGGCCATGAACACCTGGTCGGTGCCGTCGTCCAGGAAGCGGGTGAAGTGACCGCCGAAGTAGACCGTCGGACCGGACCCGACGATCGCCTGGATGTTGCCGTCGGTGTGCCGCGACCAGCGCGGCGACCCCGACTCCGCCGTCTTGTAGGCGTTGACCAGGTTGGAGTTGTTGGCCGTGTAGATCCACCTGCCGTTGGGGCTGATCGCCAAGGTGATGACCCGACTGGTGTTGCCGAGCCCGGTGAACTTCCGGGTCTTGCCGGTGGCCGGGTCGATCGCGCCGAAGTAGGGCCGGGCGATGCCGCGGATCTTGGTGAACTCGCCACCGATCCACACGGTGTCGCCCTTCGCGTTCACCCGGACCTCGTTGACGGCGCCGTTGACCCAGGTGTTCCACGAGAGGACGTTGCCGCTGGTGGCATCGAGCTGGGCCAGCTTGGCCTTGTTGGTGCCGTCGATGCCGTCGAACCGGCCGCCCACGTAGAGGTGGTTGCCGGACACGGCGAGCGACTGGACGGCCGGCAGGGCGCCGGTGGTGTCGGCCTGCCAGCCGCTGATGAGCGCGCCCGTGACAGCGTCGAGGGCGGCCAGGTTCTGCCGGGGTACGCCGTTGACCTCGGTGAAGGTGCCACCGACGAAGACGACGCTGCCGTCCGTCGAAGCGGCGACCGCCTGGACGGGGCCGTCGGTGGTCGGCGCGAAGCTCGGGTCCGCGTTGCCGTTGGCCAGGATCGCGGCCAGGTTGGTGCGGGGATAGGCGCCGGCCGAGGTGAACTTGCCACCCAGGATGACCCGGCCGCTCGGGAGCGCGACCAGGTCGTAGACCGCCTCTCCTCCGAGTCCGGCGGTCGCCGTCGGAGTGGGTGAGACGTCTGCGTGCGCGGGGGTGGTGAGGGCGCCGGTCAGCGCCAGCACGGCCGCGGCTGTGCTGATCGAGGCACGCAGGAGCATGCGTGCGCGGTCCAAGGCCATGACGGCCAACCCCCTGATGGTCCCCCGGAGCCTGAGCTCCACCACAGTGATCTCATATTCGGAAAGATTCAGAATACAGCGGTTCTCGCGGTGCCGGGGTCAAATTCTCGGGCGCTACGGTCGAGGGGTGCACCAGGTCGTCGTCGGCGCCGTGATCGTCGACCAGCTCGAGCGGCCGTCGTACGTCGTCGCGGCGCGACGCACCAAGCCACCACCGCTCGCGGGAAGATGGGAGTTCCCCGGCGGCAAGGTCGAGGCGGGTGAGACGCCGGAAGTGGCACTGGCGCGGGAGATCCGTGAGGAGCTCGGCGTCGAGATCTCGGTCGGGCGCGAGCTGGTGGGGCCGGCGGACGGGTGGCCGATCTCGGAGAAGCACGTGCTGCGGTTGTTCCTCGCCGTGGTGACCGCCGGCCGCCTCCACGAGAGCGCCGACCATGACGAGCTGCGCAGGCTCACGCTCGACGAGCTGGGCTCGGTCGACTGGCTGCCGTCGGACCTGCAGGCGTTGCCGGTGCTCAGTCGTCTGTTGCCCCAGTGACGGCCGCGATGAACGCGGCCCGCACCTTGGTCGGCACCTTGCCGTTGGGCGATACCTGGATCCCTTGTGCCGCCGCCCACACCCGGATCTCGGCCGGCGTCGGATCGCGCGGTGGCAGGGGCAGGGCCTCCGACAGGCCGGCGACGGTCGCGGCCCCGTACTCGTCGAGCTCGGCGGCGGTCAGCGCCGCGGCGAGGAACCGGTAGGTCCACTCCTGGGCGAGCTTGCGCGTCTCGCAGAACATGATCGGCACCGTCGGGAACGCGATCTGCGCCTCGGCCAGCGCATCGGCGACGACCGACGCCCGCACGACCTCGTGCTGGAACGCCCGGCTGTAGCGCTCCTCGACGACCACGGCGGCTCGCGGCACGGAGGCCAGCTCGGTGAGCTGGTACTTCAGCTTGCCCGTGGTCAGGGAGGTGACCAGGTCACCCAGCGACTTGCGCTCGACCACCGCGATGCACCGACCGGCGGCCATCACGCCGTAGTCGCCGGCCGGCAGCGACTGCCGGCGCGTGTCGGCCTGCTGCTCGGAGAAGGACCAGGCATAGCGCTCATGGCTGTCGACCACGATCTCGAGTCGGGCCAGGCCCTGCGCTCGAGCCTTCGGAGCCTTGGCCCGCGGCCGTGCCTGCTTCGCCGTGCGGGAGGTCTGCCAGAAGATCATCTGCCTGCCGCGGGCGACGGTGATGACGAACTGTGAGCGGTTCTCGCGCCCGCGGTCGAGGACGAGGTCGATCGCGGCCCCGCGGCGCACGCACGAGCGCACGGCGACCCGCTCGACGATCTCGGCGTCCTCGGGCCAGTCCTGGACGCGGTGGCAGTAGACCTTCGCGGTGCGCGGCCAGGTCTCGCGCGACTTCAGCAGGATGCCGTCGCCGAGGGGGATGCGCACGATGTAGGGCAGCGTCGAGTCGTCGTCGGGGTTGCGCGCGATGACGAAGTCGTCGGGCATGGCGCCCAGTTTGCACGATCGGACGACGCCGGTGGTCGAGGTGCGCCTACGCCGAGCGGACCAGCCGCTGGAACTGCCTGCTGTCGATGACCCGGATGCCCTGACCGCGCCGCAGCCGCTCCCTGGTGGCGAACAGCTTGATGCCCTCGTTGGCGCCCGCGGCGTCCTTCTTCAGCTTCCCGACGACGACGACGGTCGTGGCGTCGCCGACCGCGCTCTGGACGGTCGCGCCGGACCGACGGGCGAGCTCGCTGGCCTGATGGCGCGGTATGCCGTCGATCGCCCCGGTGAAGACCAGGCCCTGGCCGTCGAGGGACCGCGGTGGCCGGCCCGGCGCGATGCTGGTCGTCCGCAGGGCGTCGAGCGCTTCGGTGGCGTCGCCGGCGTCCCAGTAGCGCTTCGACTTCGCGCCGGTGGCGTGCCAGATCCAGCTCTTCAGCTCGTCGCTCACCGGCAGCCCGGAGATCGCCCGGGCCGAGACCGTCTCCGTCCCCCAGATCCGGCCCGACACCAGCGTCGCTGCGAGGAGCCCGACCTGGAAGACGTCGTCGGCCTGTCCCCACCGCCAGGTCGCGACGGCGTCCTTCGGTGCGAACTTGGGGGAGAGCGCGTAGGCGACGCTGCGTCGGGGGTCGAGGTCCAGCTGGGTGATCCCGAAGTCGCCGACGACCAGCCTGCCGTCGCGGAGATAGACGTTGTCCGGCTTGATGTCGCGGTGGGTGACGCCCGCGTCGTGCAGTCGCGCCAGCAGGCCGAGCAGCGCCTTGATCTCCCGGCGGGTGCGCGCCTCGGTCCACCGCAGCTCGCCTCGCTGGACGACGTCGGAGACCGTGCCGCCCTCCATGAAGTCGAAGATCAGGATGTACTTCCGCCGTTGCGACATCCCGCTGCCCGTGGTCCGCACCACCGCGTCGCGCAGCCGTACGACGCGCGGGTCGTCGGCCAGGAGCTCGCCGAAGAACGCCTCGCCGTGCCAGTCCCGCCGGCTGGTGCACACCTTGATGCACACCTTCGCCAGGTCCATCAGGCGTCCGCTCTTGGTGATCCGGTGACCGACGTACGTCGTACCGAATCCACCGGCGCCCAGCTTGCGTTCGACCAGGTAGCGAGGCCCGTCGTCGGTGACGAGGACCGTGTTCAGCCGGAGGGTGGGAGGTGGCATGGGGGCAGTCTTGCCCGCACCCCGCGTCGATTTCCACCATGCCTCGACACCCGTAGCGCCCCCGTGCACGATGGGGCGATGACCTCGGTGCGCTACCTCGTGAACGACGTCGACGCGTCCGTGCAGTTCTACACCGATGCCCTGGGCTTCAGGGTCAAGGCGCAGTACGGCCCGGCGATGGCGATCCTCACGCGCGGCGACCTCACCTTGTGGGTGGCGGGACCGATGGCCTCCGCGGCGCGTCCGATGCCCGACGGTAGGCGCCCCGAGCCCGGCGGCTGGAACCGGTTCGTGCTCGAGGTCGAGGACCTCGCGACGCTCGTCGATGACCTGCGCGGCAAGGGCGTGCCGTTCCGCAACGACATCGTGGTCGGCCCCGGCGGCCAGCAGATCCTGGTCGAGGATCCGTCAGGCAACGTGGTCGAGCTGTTCGAGCCTGCCAGGTAGGGCTCAGGGCCCTGGTCTCAGCGTCACTTCTTCTTCGTCGGGTGGATCTTGTCGGAGAAGGTCTCCTCGACTCCCTTGCCGCGCTTCTCCGCGCGTTTCTCCTTGATGGACTTCCCGGACTTCTTGGACATGTTCTGACGCGGCGACTTGTCGCTCATGAGGGGTCATCTCTATAGAGGAAGCCTGAGTGGCTCCGTGCTCCGAGAGTACGCCTGACGCCGCACACCCCTACTCCGCCAGCAGCGAGAGCTCGCACATCGACGCCCGCAGCGGCGAGCTGCCGCTCATCGGGTCGCTCGGCGTCTGGCTGAGCACCAGGTTGAGGTTGGCGCTGCCGTCGCCGTACGCCGGGTAGCCCGGCAGGTCCAGCTCCTCGCAGGCCTCCCACCAGCCGTGCTGGCCGAACACGACCTGCGGGTCGAGGTGGGCGTTGAGCTTGGCGCGGGCACGGACGCTGCCCTTCGGGGTGTCGATGGAGACCCAGTCGCCGGCGGCGATGCCGCGGGCGGCCGCGGTGTCGGGGTGCAGCTCGACCAGCGGATCCTTCTGGCTCTTGCGCAGCGTGGCCACCTGCCGGTGCTGGGTCTCGCAGAAGAACAGCGACTTGGCGCAGCTGAGGACCAGCGGATAGCGCTCGGCGAGATCGGGCCGTGACCGCGGGCTGGTGGCTGGCTCGTCGAAGGTCGGCAGCGGCGGGTAGCCGTGCTCCGCTAGCGTGGAGGAGTAGAGCTCGACCTTGCCCGACGGCGTCGCGAACCCGGCGTCGGCGTACTTGCGGTGACGGGTGGTCAGCGGCACCCGTATCCCCTCGGGGTGCGCGCGCAGCTCCTCGAGGGTGATCCCGCTCGGCTCGAGCTGGTGGCGCCAGGCGGCGTCGATGTCGCCGTCCCAGAAGTGCTCGCCGAGGCCCAGCCGGATGGCGAGGTCGAAGACGATCCGCAGGTCGGAGCGGGTCTCGCCGCGGGGTGGGACGAGGGGTCGGCGGAGCTGGACGAGCGACTGCGCTTCCTGGCTGATCTCGAACCCGATCTTGAGCGCCTCGGACTCGAACGGGGTCGTCACCGGCAGCACGATGTCGGCGAGCTCGGCGGTCGGCGTCATGAACAGGTCGGCCTGCACGAAGAAGTCCAGGCTGCGGAGGGCGTCGCGGCCGCGGGCGCTGTCGCCGTGGGCCATCACCGGGTTGCCGCCGAAGCCGACCACCGCCTTGACCCGGCCGTCGAGCGCGGCGGCGTAGAGGTCCTCGCCCGTCACGAACCCGAACCGCGCCGTCCCGAGCGGTCGCTCCTCCACGCCCAGCGTTGTCGGCCCGCCGCGGTCGACCAGCTCCATACCGTCGATCCGGTTGGCCGGAACCGCGTCGAAGAGGACGTTGCCGCCGGGTACGTCGAGGCACCCGGTCAGTGCGTAGAGCACGTTGATCGCGCGCGTGGTCTGCGTCGTACCGCTGTGCTGCTCGAGCCCGCTCCAGGTGTAGAAGGCCAGCGGCCGTGACTCCCAGAGGGTGCGCGTAGCGCCGACGATGTCGGCAGCGGGCACGCCCGTGATCTCCTCGGCCACCTCCGGCCGGTAGGCGGCGCAGCTCCGGGCGAGCAGGTCCCACACCAACACCCCGTCGACCTCGTCGCCGGCGTTGGTCCACTCCGCGACGAAGTCGGCGTCGTACCACCCGTTCTCGATCATCACGTGGATCATCGACAGCGCCAGCGCGCCGTCCGTGCCCGGCCGCACCCGCAGCCAGTGGTCGGCCTTGGCGGCAAGGCCGGTCTTGCGCGGGTCGATGAAGATCAGCTTCGCGCCCCGGGCAACCGCGGCCGTCGTGCTCGTGGCGTGCGCGAGGCGGGCTACCGACGGGTTGTAGCCCCAGTAGAGGATGCAGCCCGCGTGGTCGAGGTCGGGCAGGAAGGTGCCGGGCACGGGTGCGCCGAACGTGTAGAGCGGTGCGAGATACCGACCCCATCCGCACAGCTCCATGTAGCCGCTCAGGTTGGGGCTGCCGAACGCCCGCATCAGGCGCACCACCCAGTCGATGGCGTCGCTGATCGACGACGTGGACGGCGAGCTGGTGGTGAAGGCGACCGCATCCGGCCCGGCGCCGGCCTTGATGGCGAGCAGCCGCTCGGCGATGGTGTCGAGCGCCTCGTCCCAGGTGATCTGCTCCCAACCCGGGTCGGCGGCGTCCTTGGGGTTGGTCCGTTTCATCGGGTGCAGCAACCGCGCGGAGTGCTCGACGATCTGGGGCGCCGCCTTGCCCTTCACGCAGAGCGCCTTGCCCGTCGGATGCGAAGGGTCCGGGCGCAATGCCAGGAGCTTCCCGTCCTCGACGGTGGCGAGCGCGCCACACCGGGACACGCACAGCGGGCAGTACGTCGGGATCGGGTCCCCCATGGCCCGATTGTCACTCTTGACCAACGTGTCGGCAATGAGCCGGCGGACTTGATCAGACTCGTTCGACGCGAACGTCGGTCCCGTCGAGCAGCTGTCGCAGGTCTGCGCTGCCCGACGTGAGGACGACGACTGGCCGCGGCACGACAAGCGCGGTTGCGGCCACGACCGCGTCGACGGTGATCGACCTCGGCTTCCTCCGCGATCGAGCAGCAGCTGCCCGGAGCCTGCCCGCGGCATACCCGAGCTCTGCGGTCACCGGCAGCACCCGAACCGCCTTCACGGCGCGACTGACGTCGGCGTCTCGTGCCGATCCGGCCGTGACCTCGGCGAGCGTGAGAGCCGAGGCGTAGAAGGTCGAGTCAGTACGACGAGCCACGACCTCCCACGCGTGCATCGTGCGGCTGTCCGACGCGAGTGCCGACAACGCCTCGGAGTCGAGGACGAAGCTGCGCGGCGCGGCGATCATTCGGCGAGCCGGGCCAGGATCGCCTCTACCGCGGCTTCATCCACCGCTCCGTGCTTCTCCTCGGTCCGTCGAATGATGTCGTCGAGAGCGTCGCGCTCGAGCTGACGCGCCACAGCGTTCGCGACGTAGGCCGAGAAGCCGCGCGAGCCTGCACGTGCCCGGATGCCTTCCGACGCCTCCGCCGGGAGCGAGATCGAATGCTTCTCGACACCAACCACGCCCCTAATCCTACTTGAAGTAGGAATGTCAGGCGACATCTCGCGCCTCGATGGCCAGCTGGCGAGCGATTGTCGCGGCGGGTTCGGCGAGGTGCTGGGCCAGGCGCCCGTACAGCTCGGCGTCGGCCGGCCGGAGCGCGTCGGCCAGCGCGTTCAGCAGGTTGGGGTTCAGCAGCTCGGCGGCGGCGCAGGCCCAGACGTCGACGACCTCCGGATCCTCGGTCGGCTGCTCCGCCAACGCCCGTCGGATGGTCGCGAGATACGCCTCTGCCCGTTGGGGATAGCGATCGAGCAGCTCGAGGTCGCCGTACATCGTGAAGGCGCTGGCCACGGCCGGCACATCGGTCAGGAACCCGAACCGGCACCCACCCGTCTCGATCTTCTCCCCGGCTCGGATCGCGTCGCGCAGCTGGGGGAGCCAATCGGCCGGGGCGGCGGCCACCGCGCTGGCGACCGCGTCGGGCACCACCAGCGGCACCGTCTCGAACATCCGACCACCCTCGACGGGCACCAACCGGCCGATCGCACTCTCGCCGACGATGACCATCGCCGCGCTCCCGATGTTGGCGGTCTCGATCCGCTCACCTGACCCGAGGTCTTCCCAGATCGTCACCGATGGCCGGCGTTCGACGTGCCGGTAGCCGCCCATCGGCGTCCGCGCCCACTCGTGGATCCGGTCGGCACCGTCGACGAGGGCGGCCGGCACACGTCGGAGGTACGACGCGAGCCCGCCGAGCTCGTAGAGCACGCACTGCCGGAACACCCAGTCGTGGTCGGCGACCTTGACCCGGGGGTCCTCTCCCGGCGGCCGCCGAACGTGCGCGAGCCCACCGTGCAGGTCGGAGACGGCGCGCAGAGCCTGTTCGAGCACGGGGCCCGCCGACGGACCCAGCTCCTGGAGCGTCTGCTCGAGCAGCCACCTCGAGGTTGCCCACCGCGGCAGCCACGGCCCGAAGCACGCAAGCTGGCTGAGCCGGACGATCCGCCCACTCCGCCAGAACAGCTTGCCCTCCGTGTCGAGCAGCCGCTGCTGGATGAGGTCGAGTGCTCCGCGGGCATCGCCGCGCCGTTCGGCTTCGTCGACCGACGCCATCTGTGCCAGGAAGGGCAACCAGTCGCCGCTGAGGTGGTCGGGCAACGATCGGGTGGGCTTCCGGGAGCTGTCGGATCGTGAGGGCGTACGCCGGGAGCTGCGTTTCCGAGACTTGGGCATGCCCTCCACTGTCACCACATCCGCGGCGGGACGCCAGACCATCCGCGCGACCTGTGGACAACCGCCACCGGGACCGCGAGGACCGCCCCGAGGAACGACTCAGGGTCTCCCCTGGTCTGCCCCGGAATCATCCTTGAGTCGGTGGTCCTGCGAGGACGGCTTGCCTACGCTCGTGCCATGCCCACCGTCCAGCGCGCCCGCGCCGACCGCTTCGCGGTCCGGCCGCTGCGGGCTGCCCGGGTGGCATGGATCCTCGAGGTGGAGTACCGCCGGGCCCGGCGCGACCTGCGGGAGCGGGCTGCGGGCCGCGAGCTCCGCGTCCGGTAGTCACTCGATGAGATGGGGCGGCTCCGCCGACCGCCCCTGGAACGCCAGGATCGCGGGGTTCACGATCCGGCCTTCCCGGATCTCGATCGCCCGAGCCAAGGTCTCGTCGGCGTCCCACGAGGCAGCACCTTCGAGCACCGGACGCAGGAACGGGATCAGCGCGTTGCTGTTCTCCCAGGTCGCGGAGTTCCAGAGGTAGGACGGGCTGTGGTCGACCGCGTAGTAGAGGACGTTGTCGCCCACCACGAACGCCGGCTCCTCGAAGGTCGTCGGCCGGGCCCAGCTGAACCCCATGCCGAGGTCGCAGGACACGTCGACGATGACACTGCCCGCACGGAAGAGGTCCAGGTCGTCCGTGTGGAGGTAGATCTGCGGGTCGTTCGGGTCCTGCAGGGTGCAGTTGACGACGACGTCGGCCTGGGACAGATAGGCCGGCAGCGGCTCGTGGCCCCGCTCGGTGATCACCCGGCTGGGCTCGACGCCGTCGGGGTCGTGCTCGAACTGACGGATCACCACCGAGTGGATCGGTGAGCCGACCGCTGCGACCGCACGGCTGGTCAACACCGCCACGTTGTGCACGCCGTGCGCGTTGAGAGCGGTGACCGCCCCGCGCGCGGTGGCCCCGAACCCGATCACCACCGCGGTCAGCGGGCGGCCGTAGTCGCCGGTCAGCCCCGCCAGCTCGAGCGCGTGGATCACCGAGCAGTAGCCGGCCAGCTCGTTGTTCTTGTGGAAGACGTGCAGCCCGACCGAACCGTCCCGGGTCCAGTGGTTCATCGCCTCGAAGGCGATCAACGTCAGCTTCCGGTCGATGGCCAGCTGGGTGAGCTCGGCGTCCTGGACGCAGTGCGGCCAGCCCCACAGCACCTGCCCCGGCCCCAACGCGGCGACGTCGACGTGCTGCGGCTTGGGCAGGAGCACGACGTCCGAGCCCGCCAGGATCTCTTCGCGCGAAGCGAAGCCGGCCACGTGCTCGGCCAGCGCCTCGTCCGCGACCCCGAACCGCGCGCCGTACCCGTGCTCGAGGGTGATCCGCTCCCGCAGGTCCTTGTCCAGGTGCGGGATGTGCTCGGGATGGAGCGGCAGCCGGTGCTCGTTCTCCTTCGCAGACGAGCCGATGACGCCAAGCCCCAGGAGATCCATGTCCCGGACCCTACGCCCCGGCGCCTCCTCGGTCGCGCGACCAGATCAGCGCGGCTCGTCGGTCAGCGACGAGGTAGTCGGCGTTGCCCAGCAGGACCGGATCGCCCGGCATCCGTCGGGGCCCCACGCCCAGGAGGCGTTCGAAGCGGCGCGCGCGGTCACTCACGGACGCAACACCGAAGGGTTCGAGCAGCTCGCCGGACGTCACCGGGCCGTACACGCTGATCGAGTCGTTCGCCGCCGCGACCAGCCAGCAGACCGCGGCGGCGTGGGTGCGCGCCTGCGCTCGTCCTCGGAAGTAGGCGGGGTCGATGGCGACCAGGTCACGAAGGAGCCGACGGTTGGCCGTGCGATGCTCGACGCCGAAGAAGTCGTTGGCGCTCGCGTCGCACATCCTCACCATTTCTTCAACCTTGGAACGGAGGTCGTCGGGCACTCCCGTCCAGTCGAACTCCTCGTCCGGCAGCGGCTCCTCGGTCAGCGCGTCGAGCCGCTCCCGACCACCGACCGCGAGCTCCTCCTCCGCCGTGAACAAGTCCGGGCCGAAGTCGCCGTTGACGAGCAGGCGCGCGAGCTCGGTTGCAGTGTCGCGGCGGGGTCCACGCACGAGCTCGACGTACGTCGACTCCCACATGCCGACCGCGGCGATCGTCTCCGCGGTTCGATGCGGCGGCACCCCGCACTCGTGGTGTGCGAACCGGATGAACGCGCGCAGGATGTCCGGCAGCCGCAGCAGAACGGCCGGCTTGTCGTGGACCTTGCGGGTGAACCAGTCGGCGAGGAGGACCTCCACCGAGACCGGGCTCCACCGGAGCGGGTCGCCGGTGCCGGTGGAGGTCGCGAACCAGACGAGTGAGCTGATCAGGAACCGCGCGTCGTCGTCGCCCCGCCAGGGCTCACCGCGCTTGCTCGCGAGGAACGCGTCGACGACCTCGTCGTACTCGTCCTCGGTCCACTGCTTCGCCTCCGGCACCGTGCCGCCGCTGGGCATGGTCCGCAACAGCCAGCGCAGGATCGGGCGGCCCATCGGCCAGGCCTCGTTCTCCGGCATCCCCAACGTGATCGCGCCCAGCTCGACGGCCTCGTCGAGCAGGGCGCGGGCGTCGGCGAGGTCGACCAGCTGGTGCACCATGTCGTCGTCGTCCTCGAGCTGTCGGTACTTCCCGGTGACGACCTCGAACGGTTCGTCGACGGGGAAGGCGTCCTTGACCACGCCGCCCATGTTGTTGTCGACGAACACGACGTAGGTCATCCGTTGCCCGTCCACGAACCGGATGTCGAGCAGGTAGTTGTCGCCGTCGCGAAGGATCTCGGTCATCGACTCGACGCGCTCGACGCGGGCGTCACCGAGGCCGCGGAGCCAGGTCGGGATGGGCTGGCTCCGCCCGAGGAGGGTGGTCCTGATGCGGGTCGCGAGGTCGTCGTCGGTCGTGAACGCCGCGATGACGTGCAGCGCAGCCGTGGTGGCGGCAACGTCGATGTCCTCGAACGACGCCACGAGCTCGTCGAGTGCGTACGTCGGCTCTTCGAGCGGTCGCGGCTCCGTCAGGTGGACGATGCCCGCGACCGTCGCCAGAAGGGCGATCGGGTGGTCCGCGTAGAGCGCTCGCCGGATGTTCTGCAGGAGCGGTTGCGCCTCGGCATCGGCGGCCGGCCGGCTCGCGTGCTCCCGCCGCACAATGCGTGGACGACGCGGGTCCCGTGAGTGGTTGGATCGACGCTTCTTGTTCGCCACGCCAGAAACCGTATCGAGTCAGCCGACGAACGGATCGACCATGTCGAAGATCTCGCTTCGATGTCGCGCATCATCGAGGCGTCGCGTAGATCGCGACTATGGATCGATGCGGAGCGAGACCGTGACCGGGATGGCGATCCCGTCGCTGTCGGTCACCTTCACCTTCACCGAGGAGGTCCCGGTCTGGGTGGGTGTCCCGGTGACGAAGCCCGTGCTCGGGTTGATCGCCAGGCCGGGCGGCAGCCCGGTCGCGGTCCAGGTGTAGGGCGGGGTGCCGCCGGTCCCGTTGACAGCACGGTCGCTGTAGGCGACCCCGACGTGGCCGGTCACGAAGTTGCGGTAGTTCACGTAGAACGGTGGCGGGTCGACCACCAGGACGGTGCTCCGGCTCGCCGTGGCTCCGTGCGCGTCGGTCACCTTGATGACCACGGTCTTGGTGCCCCGGGTGGTCGGCGTGCCGGTGATGGCTCCGGTGCCGCCGTTGATGCTGAGCCCGGCCGGCAGTCCCGTCGCGCTGTAGACGTACGGCTGATAGCCCTCCACACCGAGGATCGGGGCGGGGGCGTCGTACGCCTCGCCGACCACGGGGTTCGGCGCCGTCCCCACCGTGATCGCGGTGACCGGAACGGCCGTGGCGACGCCGATCGTGCCGGTGCGCTGCACGGAGGCTCCGGCGTTGTCGGCGACGGTGATCGTCCACGTGTAGCCACTCGGCGTCGTCGGGATGCCGGTGATCTTGCCGGTCGCGGCGTTGATGGTGAGACCGGCGGGCAGGTTGGTGGCGGAGTAGGAGTACGGCGCGGTGCCGCCGACGCCCTTGACCGGGGCGTAGGAGTACGCCGTGCCCACGGTGGCCCGCGGCGCCGCGCCGGTGTTGGCGGTCAGGCTGCCCGCGGGCTTGATCGGGAGCTTCAGCGACTTGTCGAGGAACGCACCGCCGGCCTCGGTGACGCTGACCACGACCGTCGGGTTGCCGACCGTGGTCGGGGTCCCGGTGATCCTTCCGGTCGCGGCGTTGATGGTCAGGCCGGCCGGCAGCCCGGTGGCGCTGAACGTGTACGGCAGGGTGCCGTTGGTGGCGGTGACCGGCGTGGCGAAGTACGCGCGACCGACCACGCCCTCCGGCGCACCGGCGTTCTTCGCGACGAGCGGCACGGCGCCGGTCGTCACCTTGATCCTGTACTTGCCGAGCGATCCGTAGTCGCTGTACTTCCCCGCCGTGCTCGGTGTGCCCGAGCCGATCCCGTCGACGTACAGGCGGTACGTCGCGCCGCCGGCGGGCAGGTTCGCCGTCCAGGTCGCACTCATCCCGGAGGCGCGTTCGGGGCTGATCCGGGCGACCGCCGGGTTGACCGTCGCCACCGTGGCGCCGCCCGAGTCCTTGACCGTCAGTTGCGTGTCGAGGTTGGCGTACGTGTCCGCGCTGAGGGCGACCGTCGTACTTCCCGACCCGGTGAAGGAGAACGCATCCACGTCGCGGCGGGTGCCGATGATCCCGCCGACCGAGACGCCCCGGGACAGCGGCGTCGCGGTCGCCACGTTGTTGCCGTGGTCGTCCGGGATCCGCGGCGCGTAGCGGGCGATCAGGTCGAAGTCGTCCTGGTGGTTGTTGGCCCCGGGATACTCCCCCATCGACCACTGCGTCACCGCCTGGTCGTAGGGGTTGCCCATCAGCGGCCCCCAGGGGTCGGAACCCTCGTAGTACTCGTCCACCGGCACCGACCGGCCGTCGTGCTCGAGCCCGAAGTTGTGGCCGACCTCGTGCGAGATCGTCAGGCCCATCGCGATCGCGTACGGCGTCGACGAGTTCGTGAAGATCAGCGCCGGTTGGTAGTAGGCATGCTGGTAGCTCGTCGCGAACACGTCGAGGTAGCCCCTGCCCGAGCACGCCTGATCGCAGTCGTCCCACACCGGCCCGCCGTCGGTGACCAGGGCGGTCGTGCCGTAGGTGAGGTCGGCCTCGGAGCTGCGGTTGATCGCGTCGGCGCCGAGGTCCTTGGTGGTGACGTTGACGTCGAACGGCGCGAAGTCCTCCGCGACGATCTGCCAGGTGGCCTGGATCTCGGCGAGCTCGGCCGCGGAGAAGCTGGTGTTGACGGTGGCATCGATCGAGTAAGGCGACGCGACGAACGACGGCACCCCGATCGACTCGTTCCACCCCGTGCCGCTGACCGTCGCGCCGGTGAAGTCGAGGTAGATCGTGTGCAGCGACCCCGGCCGGGACTGGAGGTTGAACGTGTCGGCGAGCGCGACCGGGTTCGTGCCGGCCGCGACCGGCTTCGCCGTACGACGGGGCACCGGCGGCTCGACGTAGTAGCCCTTCCCACACCTGTCGAGCCGGAACGTCGGGTCCTTGGCCAGCCGCTGCGCGACCCGTGGTGGGAGGCGTTCTGCCTTGGGCAGCGCGCACCGGTCGGTCTGGTCGGCCCGGACCGGCTCGGCGTCGGAGGGCATCGCGAGACCGAGCGCAGCTGCAGTGATCGCCGCGGCCAACGAGGCGCGGCCGAGGTGTAGGTACATAGCGGGCTCCCCTAGCCAGGACTGTCCCGCCATCTAACAGGCGAGCCCGCCCGCTGACCGGAAAACCAGAGATTCTTCGTCGGTGGTTGAGGTGCGAGCGAAGCGAGCCACCCGGTGGTTGAGGTGCGAGCGAACCGAGCCACCCGGTGGTTGAGGTGCGAGCGGAGCGAGCCAACCCGGTGGTTGAGGTGCGAGCGGAGCGAGCCAACCCGGTGGTTGAGGTGCGAGCGGAGCGAGCCTCGAAACCACCTGTGGATGACCGGATGCGCACGATGGGCGACCGCTTCGACGTACGATGTAGGTACCGTACCTACAGGAGTGATTCCGATGACGACCGTGACCAGCCGGGAGTTCAACCGCGACGTCAGCGCGGCCAAGCGGGCGGCGGCGGACGGCCCGGTCGTGATCACTGACAACGGGCGGCCGGCGCACGTGCTGATGTCCATAGCCGCTTATGAACAGCTCACGGAGCGCGCCGGCCGCATGGCCGATCGGCTGGCGGGGCCCGACGCCGACCTGCCGCTCGAGGACCGAACCATCAGCGAGCGGACCACGACCCTGTGAGGTACCTCCTCGACACCAACGTGCTCAGCGACCTGCGGCGGAGGCAACCGGCGGTCGTCGAGTGGACACAGCGGCACCGGGACGACGACTTCACCATTTCGGCGGTGACACTGATGGAGCTCGAGCGCGGCGTACTCCGCCTCGAGCGTCGGGACCCCCGGCAGGCCCTGCCCCTCCGGCGTTGGCTCGACGGCCAGGTGGTCCCCGAGTTCAGCGGACGCACCCTGCCGATCGACGCTGCCGTCGCGCTGCGTGCTGCGGCACTGCACGTGCCCGACCCCATGCCGGCGGAGGACGCGTACGTCGCAGCCACCGCTCTCGTCCACCAGCTCGATCTCGTCACCCGCAACATCGGCGATTTCACCAGGTCCGGCGTGACCACGATCGACCCGTGGGACGCCGGCTCGCGATAGGTCGAGTTGCCTCCGCGATGCAGCGCGCACGCGCCGTTAGGCGCACAATGGTCTGGTGATGACCGATCGCGAGACCTGGGCCGAAGCTGCTTACGAGATCCTGGCCGGAGTCGCTGGGGACTATCAGGCGGTCGTCGAGTACACCCAGGTCGGCGAGGAGATCCAGGAACGCAGCGGCGTGGCCACCACCAAGGCCGTCCGGAACTGGATCCCCGGCGTCCTCGAGCTCGTGGCGAACCGATGCGTCACCGACGGCATCCCCCCACTGACGTCGCTCGTCGTCCGCAAGGACACCGGCATGGTCGGCGACGGGTACGACGCGGTCCTCGCCGCCACCGGAGCCGGCCCGATCGACGACGCGATGAAGAAGGAGCGCCACGCCGCGCAGTCACGGCTCGAGTGCTACCGCTGGGCGAACGCTGCCGGACTTCCAGCAGACGGCGGCCGGGCCTCCCTCACCCCGAGGCTGGCGGCCTCAGCCGCCCGCAAGGCCAAGGCCAATCCCGCACCCGCGAAGGTGTGCCCGACCTGCAACATGGCGCTCCTCCCCACCGGCGTGTGCGACAGCTGCGACTGACCCTCCACCCGCGCCGCCCCGCCGCCGCCGGTTGAGGTGCGAGCGAAGCGAGCCTCGAAACCAAGGCGCCGCCCCGCCGCCGCCGCTGGTTGAGGTGCGAGCGAAGCGAGCCTCGAAACCAAGGCGCCGCCCCGCCGCCGCCGCTGGTTGAGGTGCGAGCGAAGCGAGCCTCGAAACCAAGGCGCCGCCCCGCCGCCGCCGCTGGTTGAGGTGCGAGCGAAGCGAGCCTCGAAACCAAGGCGCCGCCCCGCCGACTAGGTTGGCCGCCAAATGACGAAGCTCCTGTCCGGGATCGTCCCCGGCATCATCGACGCCCACATCCACCAGTGGGACCCGTTCACCACGCCACGGGAGGCCTCGCGCCTCGCCCCGCTCTACAAGCGATCCCCCGGTTGCTGGACCGGCTGGCGCCCGTACTCCTCGACCTCGGCAGCCGGGAGCTGGTGCGCACGGTCGAGTACGTCGCCCAGCCCTACCTGCCCGCCGACTACGCCGCCGACGTGGCCGGCACCGTCGAGTCGGTCGGGGTGCCGGTCGAGGCCGCGGTCCACGTGCAGTGCGGCTGGCACCGCCCGGACCAGTCCGAGGAGACGGCCTGGCTCGACGGCTTGCCGTTCGGCTCCAAGGGCTTCCCCGGCCTCGCCGCGATCGTCGGCAACGCCGACCCCCGCGAGCCCGGCTTCGCCGACGTCCTGGACGCGCACGCCCGCGCCAGCGACCGGTTCCGCGGCATCCGGTTCATGACCACCTGGCACCCCGACAAGGGCGTCAAGAACTGGATCGACGAGGAGGGCGTGATGACCTCCCCAGCCTTCCTCCGCGGCTTCGCGCCGCTCGCGGAGCGCGGCCTCACCTTCGACGCCTACGTCTACCACCACCAGCTGCCGGAGGTCCGCGCGCTCGCGAAGGAGTACCCCGACACCACGATCGTCCTCGACCACTACGCCCCGCCGGTCGGCGTCCTCGGACCCGATGGGCAAGACCACCGGCCGTACGGCGCGCGACCGCGCCGACCTCCTCGCCCGGTGGAAGGACGAGCTGGCCGGCCTGGAGGACTGCCGCAACGTGGTCGCGAAGCACTCCGGCCTCGCCTTCCCCATGCTCGGCCACCGCGACCCGGGCATCACCCGCCAGGATCTCGCCGACAAGGTCGCCCCGCTCGTCCAGCACACCACCGAGGTCTTCGGCGAGGACCGACTCCTGTTCGGCTCCAACTACCCGATGGACAAGGCGATCGCCAGCTACGGCACCGTCGTCGGCGCCCTGGCCGACCTGCTGGCGCCGTACGGACCGGACTTGCTGCGCAAGGTGTTCCGCGACAACGCGCTCGCGGTCTACCGGCTGTGACCGATCGGCACAGCCGCTCGCCGGATCAGTCGGCGAACAACCCCGGGCGCACCGTCATCGCGAACGGCAGCGTCGCTGTCCACTCGTCGCCGTGGCCGACAGCGGCGACCTCGACGTACGAGCCGGCTCGCATCTCCCACGCGATCAGGCGAGGCGGTCCCGGGTCGACCACCCAGTACGACGGCACCCCGGCTCGTTCGTAGCGCGCCTTCTTCAGGTTGAGGTCGATCAACCGGGTGCTCGGTGAGAGGATCTCGACGACCAACTGCGGGGTGGCGGTCAGCCTGCGGCCGACCAGGTCGGCTCGGCGCACGACCAGCGCGTCGGGTTGCACGACCGTGTCATCGGCGAGCACGATATCGGTCGGGGTGGCAAGGACGAAGAGGTCGTCGGGGCAGGAGCTGAAAAGCAACCTCAGAATTTCCGACTGGACCGTCTGGTGGCGCAGCTCCGGCCCGGGCGACACGATCAGCGTCCCGTCGATGATCTCGTAATGGTGTCCGTCATCGGGCATCGCATCAAGATCGTCGACCGTCAGCGGTCGGCGCGGCAGGGTGGTCACAACACTCATGGTGCCTCACTCCGAGTCGTGGGGACATGAGTCCATCGTGGGGCGTGCCTCCGACATCGGCGCCGGTCATCCACAGGAGCTCGTCGACCGTTCACGCGGCGAGGCGGCTTACGTGTCGGCGTAGGCCGCGGCCTGTGCCGTGCTCAGCCTTCTATGCCCGGCGCGCCGGCCAGCGGTGCGCGACGTCCACGACGACCCGGCGACTACCGTCGGCGTCGTTGAGGACGAAGACCCGCATCGGCAGCCGCGCGCGCACCCCTAGCCCGATGGTGGTCCAACCCTCGAAGCTGCCGGCGAAGGCGACCTGGCGGAACGTCCGGTAGCCGTCGACGTCGGCCACTTCGCGCCAGTCCGCCGGCGTGTACGTCGGCTCGCCGTCGTCGTCGCTGGCGGGTGCCTTGACGATGATGCGCAGGCTGGCTCGGCCGCGGAGCGGCACCCGGTCGCCGGAGCCGTCCTTGACCACGTGCCGGACGTACTTGACCTGATAGCCCGGCTTGCCGTGGCCGTTCCCGTTGAGGACGATCACGAGCCGGTCGAAACACGCGTGCCGGCCGGACCGGACGTCGGTGATCTGCTTGTCGGTCGACGGGGCTCGCTTCTTCGCGAGCGACCCCCACGACGACTCACACACGGTCGCCGATGCCGGCGAGGTCGTGGCAGCAGTCGTGACAGCGGTCGCGACGGGCGCGATGCTCAACGCGAGCCCGAGTACGAGCGGACGGACGAGGCGCTGGCCTCTCTGGGGAATCCTCATGGTGTCCTCCTTCGGAACAACCGTTAGACGCCGATCCACCCCTCGAGGTTGACGCCGGTCGCCGCTGGTTCGCGGTCAGTAGTGCTGCTTAAACACCAGTCGTTGCGATCGCGGCCACAGTTCGAGAGATTCGCATGTCAGTCCCCTCCGCAGGCGACGCCGTCGCCGTCGCCGTCGAGACCGTGCGGATCGGACCCGGTCACGGTGACCGGCCCGGTGTCGGCGCAGTCGAGGTCCGGCGGATAGTTGGGAACGCACGGCGAGTAGCCGGGAGCACAGTTCGACGGCGCGTCGACGAAGCTTTCGGCGGCTTCGGCTTGGGCTTCGGCTTGGGCGGAACCGGTGGCTTCGGCTTGGGCGGAGCCGGCGGCGCCGTGCACTCCACATTCGCTGCCTTCCGGTCC
The DNA here is from genome assembly GCA_963766035.1 of uncultured Actinomycetota bacterium. Lineage (GTDB taxonomy): Bacteria > Actinomycetota > Actinomycetes > Propionibacteriales > Nocardioidaceae > Nocardioides. Next base: position 153,023 of record CAVXYP010000003.1, read on the forward strand.
GCCGTGAGGTACGCCCGCTCCCGCGGGTGTTCCCCGTAGCCGTCGCGGCTGTCGTACCGCGCGATGGCAAGCCCGCTCTGGATCATCACCAGACCGGCGTCGGCCGCGCCGCGGTCGACGTACCGCAGGAGGCGGTCGTATCTGTCGCGGTTGTCGCCGCCGCGCACCAGCGCCACGCGCCGACCCTCAACCAAGCGGGTGAGCTTCTTGGTCGCAGCCACGGCTCCGCACGCCCCGTCCTCGGGCGCATCGATGCCGATGAGTCGGACATGCTCGCCGTTCGCGAGCTCGACCGTGTCACCGTCGACCACGTGGACGACGAGGGTCTTCTGCGACTTCTCCTGCTTCTCCGAGCCGGTCTTCTGCTTAGCAGCAGCGTCGATCGCGTCGGCGAGCCCGCAGCCGCCCGCCAACATTCCGGCCAGCACGACGACCGCGACCGCGATCGGACGCCGATGGCGCCGTTCATGCGACGGCTTGTTCATTGCTCCACTCCCCAGGTCGCGACCAAGCAGACGCCCGCGTAGCGGTGCCGACCCTCCCGGTCGCCCGTCCTCCCAAACGGTCGCCCAACGCTAACCCCGGAGATCGCAGCGCGGAGGCGTTCCCCGAAATGGTTCGGTACTGATATCGCGGAGTCTGGAGTCGCTAGGCCGCGCCGGATCCTGCGCCGTACCGCCTCCGCCGGCCGACAGAGCGCCGCGATACGAACGCGGAGGCCGCAGGTTGCTCAACCGTTGGTCGAGGAGGCCGCATCGTTGGTCGAGAGGGTCGCACCGTTGGTCGAGGAGGTCGCGCAGCGACCGTCACGAGACCCTGAAGAAGGATGGAGACCGACGCCGTGCACCTGCCCGGCGCGCAGGCGGACACCCTGATGTGGGCGCACGTCGAGGACGTCGAGCAGGCTGCGCTCGACCAGCTGCGCAACATCTCGCGGCTGGCGTGGGTGCACGGCCTCCGGCTCATGCCCGACGTCCACCTCGGCAAGGGCGTCCGGCGCCAACACCTGGTCCGATGATCGTCGTCGGGAGTACGCCGACGACCTGTCGGAGCTGCTTGCCGTCGACGGTCCGACCAATCGGAGCAAGGGTGACGACGACCCGGCCGGGCCAGCGAGGTGCGGACCCTCGAGAAGATGCTCGGCTACTGCTGGCCTCGACGTCGCAGGGTTGAGCTGCCGCTCGGTGGGGCACCTGCCTCGCGTGTGCGCCGTACTCCTGACGTGGAACCCGGGCCGCGACAACGACTACGTCTGGACGCCCCGGGGTTGGGAGGAGGAGGTCGTCGGCTCCTGCCGCGAGGGCCGCGCCGTGGCGACCACCTGGGGGGTGGCGCATCACTTCAACGGCATCGAGCCCGGTGTCGAAGCATTCCTCTACCGACAGGGCGCCTGGGGTCGCGGGATGGTCGCTCGCGGAACTATCCGTAGCCACGCCGCCCCGGTCCCGCACTGGGACGAGACCCGGGCGCGGCGCGGCTTGACGACGAAGATCGTGGACGTCGTGCTCGTTGAGGCCGTGCCGGTGGGAGAAGCCCTGGACGTCGACCAGCTCGAGGCGTTCATCCCGGAGTTCGCGTGGCGCAAGGTCTACAGCTCCGGGCGGCTGACTCCTCCCGACGTCACCGAGAAGCTGAAGGGGCTATGGGCGCGGCACGTCGGTTAGCTCGTCGGTCGAGGAGGTCGCGCCACCGCACCCCCGTGGGTCGAGGAGGTCGCGCTAGCCACCGTCACGAGACCTCGCGCTAGCGTCGCCGCCATGACCCAGTCCCTGTCCGGGATCGTGCCAGGCATCATCGACGCGCACATCCACCAATGGGACCCGTACGTCGGCGCACTGGCCGACCTGTTGGCGCCGTACGGTCCTGAGCTGCTGCGCAAGGTCTTCCGCGACAACGCCAAGGCCGTCGACAACCTGTGACTTAGGGCAGCAGCCGTTGGCGCATGGCGCACCGTCAGCGATCACACAGCGGACTCATCGTCGCTCGGCGTGAGGAACGTGCACCGAGATCCTGGTGCCGATGCCAACCGGAGGTCCAGGGTGGCGAGCGGGGCTTGGAGCGACTCTGCCAGCGCGACGTACCAGGCGTCGTACGCCGTGAGGTTGTCGCGCAACTCCCAGATCCGGGTGAGGTGGGGCTCGGCGCCGTAGTAGGTGATCGCGAGGTCGGTCAGGTCGTCGAGTGCCAAGGCTGCGATCTCCTGAGGGAGCAGACCGGACGCCACACTCCGCCGGAGCTGGCTGGCGACCTCCGCGGGCAGGAGGTGCGGCGCTACCAGCGCATCACCGATGCACTGTTCCTCCGCCCATGTGGACCGGTCGTCGGTCGCGACCAGCGCCGAGATCACGACCGACGCGTCGACGACCCGGGTCATCGCTGGTCGACGCCCTTCTGGTCGAGGATGTCCGCCGTCGTCAGAACCACCCCGGTGGCGGACTTCCTTCGGCGGATTCGCGCGAGGACCTCCTCGGGCTCCGGGGTCTCGGCGAGGCGGACCATCTGATTGCGGAGGTACTCCTGCATCGACCGCCCGCTGCGAGCAGCCCGCGCCGCGAGCTCCGCCCTGGTGGCCTCGGGGACGTCTCGAATCGTGATCGTGACCATGCATGCATTTTGCAGCTGTCGGCTGCTCATTGCAATCAACACCCTCCGTCAGGCCGCGCCGCGGGCGTTCCGGGCAAGGTCCCGGCAGAACGTTGCCGCCGGCTCGGCAACGTTCTGGGCCAGTTGCTTGAAGAGCTCGGCGTCGGCCGGGTCGGTGTGGTGCACGAGCGCGCGGAAGACGTTCCAGTTGAGGATCTCGGTCGCCACGCACGCCCAGACGTCGACGACCTCAGGGTCGACGGTCGGCTGTTCCGCGAACGCCTGGCGCACGCGCTCCCGCAATCGCGCGGCGCGTTCTGGATAGCGGTCGAGCAGATCGAGGTCGTCGCACATGGTCAGCACGCTGATCGTCAGCGGCACGTCGGTGAGGAAACCGAAGGTGAAGCCTCCGGTGTCGATCTCCGCGCCCCCGCGCAGCGCTTCGCGCAACAGGTTAGTAGCGTGGCCGCGCCGTCCTCTCGGATCTATCGTGGCCCGATGACCGAGGAAGAACTGAACGCCTCCCAGCCGGACATCATGAGTATCTATGACACCGGCACCGACGTCGGGCTCGTGTGTCGCGTCTGCGGGTCGCTGGTTGCTTCGACGGGTGAGTACCCGAGGGCGCACTGGGACTGGCACGAGGCCTCGAACGGGGCGTGACCCAACAGGGTGCGGGTAGCGTTTCGGCGTGGTCGGCGCAGGTCCGGTGTTGGTCGACTATCGCGAGCGCGGTAGTTCGATCCCGGATGCTCTCATCGCAGCCGGTCTTGATGTCCAGCTCACCGATCTGCCGGTCGGCGACTACGTGCTCGGGCTTGGGCTGGCGGTCGAGCGCAAAGGGCCCAATGACTTGGGTGCGTCGATCCGCGACGGGCGCATCTTCGAGCAGGCCGTCCGATTGCAGTCGGCCTTCGCCCAGGCGGTGCTCATGTTGGAGGGCGAGCCGCGCGGGATCGCCGAAGACGCTTGGCGCGGGGCAGTGTGCCGACTTGTCGAGGACGGGTTCACCGTGCTGCACAGCCTGGACGTCGAGGACAGCGCGGCATGGATCGTGCGGCTCGCCAAGCGTGCCCGCCGCGCGGAACCGACCACTCCCACCGATGGCCCGCGCCGCGCACCCCGCCACCCCTCCGCGCAGGCTGAGGCGATGCTCTCCGTCGTTCCGGGCGTCAGCACCAACATGGCCCGCAGCCTTCTCGCCGCCTACGGCAGTGTCGCTGCGATCGCGGCAGCCGCACCCGAGGGTCTACGTCGCCATCCCGGCATCGGTCGGGTGCGTGCCGCACGGCTCGCGGAGGCGCTGCACGGCGGATATGTCGCACCCGTCGACCGCGAGCCAGAACCCGGGCGGCCAGCCCGTGGGCGGCGGCCGGCGCGCCGCTGGATCCTCACCGGCCCGGCCCTAGGCGTGGAACAGCAATCGTTCGACCGTCGAGCCATTGCCCTACGAGCCCTGCAATCGGCCGCGGACGGCACCCAGCTGATCGACAGCCTCACCGGTGAGGTGTTCACCGCAACTGCCGACTAAGTCTCCGCTAGACGACGTCCGGTCGGGATGCAGCCCTCAGCACGACATGGTCGGAACTCTCGTTGGCAAGAGGCCAGTCCGCGGCGCCCTATCGCGGCGCAAGGCCGCACCCCGACAACAGCATGAGCGAGCCACTTCAACCAGCAGCGAGCAGACGGGCCGACTCGAATGCGAGCTCCGGGAGCGGTTGCCTGAGGCCCCAGGTCATCGCGACAGGCCGGTCACCGACGAGGTCGCCCCTGAGGTCGACCTGGCCGAAGCATCGGAAGGTGCTACTCGTAGCTCCAGCGCGACCTTCGCGGACGAACAGCAGCCGGTGGTGGGAGCCGTCGTCGCCGATGCCTACGCATCGCTTCGTCGCTGGGCCATCCTGTCGCCAGCTGTTCGGCGACTCCCAGTGAAACAGGTCTGGAGCAAGTGCGAAGTCTCGGTACTGGATGCTCGGCGCATACTGCCTGGAGTCCTTGTTCAGCGTGACGAACATCAACTGTGTCCGCTGGTCGCTCGCGAAGTAGACGCCCTCGCGATGCTCTTTCGGCTTCGCCGGCGTGCTGATGCCGATCGCAGCGAACACTTCAGCTCGGGTGTAGCGAGCGTGCGCCATGAGCGGAACGTCGGCCATCCTCTCGAGGGGTTGGGGCACGGCATCGAGTTGCTGGCGATCCAGCAGAAGCAGACCTGCAATCTCCTCGCGGACAGCTGGCAGCCTCTCCAAAGCGGCGAACCCCTCCGCAAGGGATTCGGGCCTTAGGAGGAGTAGGTGCATCAGCTGCATAGCCAATCGCTGCTCAAGCACCGACATGCCAGCCGGGTCCGGAACGTCGCTGCTCGTCATCCAGTCAAACCACTTCTCCACCCGGAGCCGATCGGACGCGTGTTGAAGATGGCCGACACGACGCAAGAGCCCGGTCTCGACGCCTGCCAGTTCCGAGTTGCTCGGCGCCGAGGGCGCCGGAACAAAGTCCACCGACCTGACCAGTCGAGTCCACGACATCTTGCGGCTGTCGACTCCATAGAACTCTTCGACCGACCGGCCAGTCAGCTCCAGGAAATCATCAAGGGAGGTCGCGCCGGTCGCAGCAAGATCCTTAACGAGACCCGTCATCCCAGGCTTGATGGCGACCGCCCTCAGCGCGTCCAGCACGCGCTCGCGCGCGACGGCCTCCAGGTTGATCGCGCACCCCGCTGGGAGGTACGGAAAGTCTTGCTCGGCCTGGGAGCTGATGCTTCCGTTCCCAGGGTCGAGCATGGCGCGGAACCGTTCCTCAAGCCGGTACTCGACGCGGTGTTGCCCGATGAAGTCGAGCACTAGGCATCCTGCCTTTCCCGGTGCAGTCCTGAGTCCGCGACCCAACTGCTGAGCGAAAAGGACTGGGCTTTGGGTCGGCCTCAAGAGCAACAGAGTGTCAACGTCAGGAGCGTCGATCCCTTCTCCAAGCACGTCGACGCTAAAGACCACCTGCGTGGCTCCTGCCTTCAGACGCGCTAGCGCGGCTTCGCGCTCATCCTGACTGTGGTCGCCGGACAGGTACTCCGCGTGGAAGCCATGGTTCTTGAACTGCTCGGTCATGAACTGTGCGTGCTTAACCGAGACGCAAAAGCCGAGAGAGCGCATCCTCGCCGGTATCTCGACCCACCGATGGATCGCGTCGACGACCTTCGCCACCCGCTGGTGATCCCCGGTATAGAGCGACTCCAGGTCACCGATGGCGTAGTCGCCGCTGCGCCACGAGAGTTGCTGCAGATCGGTGCCGTCATCGACGCCGACATAGTAAAATGGGGCCAAGACCTGGTCGTCGACGGCCTCCCAAAGCCGAAGCTCGGCGGTGTAGTCGCCTCCGAACAGCTCGGCGATGCTGACCCCATCGGTTCTCTCGGGTGTCGCGGTCAAGCCGACGATCTCGCTCGGATTGAAGTGCTCAATGACCTCACGCCACGTCGCCGCAGCCCCGTGGTGTGCTTCATCGATGTAGATGACGTCGTACGCGTCAGGAGCCACCTGGGCTAACCGGTTGTGCAGCGTTTGCACCATCGCGAAGACGTGACGGTCATTGGCGACCGCACCGAGTGAGCCGCTCATGACTTCCCCGAAGTTGGGGTCACGGAGGGCCTTGCGGAAGGTTGCACGAGCCTGCTCGAGGATCTGCTCACGATGAGCAACGAAGAGCAACGTGGGCCTTGGCCGGCCTGGCGCGCACAACCGGGCATAGTCGAGCGCGGCCACCACCGTCTTACCAGTGCCAGTCGCCGCAACGATCAGGTGGCGATGCTCGCTGAACTCGGAACGGCGAACCTCGAGTTTGTCGAGCATTCGCTTTTGATAGTCCTTGGGCTGCAAATTCAAGTCGGCGTACGCCGCCTCGAGCTGCGCCTGCAACTCACCGATCGCCTTTGCTGCCTTCTTGTTAATACCCTCCGCGGCCTGGCCTCTCGCGTTGAGCAATGCGCCGTCGAGACGGCCGCGGTCGTCGAGGGTGTAGGTCTCGAAGGCAGGCGATTGCCAGTAGGTGTCGAACGTGTTCTTGATGCGTTGGAAGACCCCCGGAGCGTCCGCTCGTGCCAGCCGCACGTTCCACTCAAGGCCTGAGTAGAGAGCAGCCTCCGACAGGTTCGACGAACCAACAAAGGCAGTGTCGAGCTCCCGCGATCGCCCAAACAGCCACGCCTTCGCGTGCAACTTCGTTGCGTTGCCGTTGTAGTTGACGCGGACCTCGGCGCCCAGCTTTACGAATTCATCGAGGGCCTTGCCGCTCGTGGCACCGAGGTAGGTGGACGTGATGACCCGCATCCGACCGCCGCGCTCCACCAGACTCCGAAGCTCGTCGCGAAGTGGTTCGAACCCGGTGAAGCCGACGAACGCGCAGACCAAGTCGACGTCGTTCGCGCATCGGAGTTCCTGCTTCAACACGTTCCCGAGTGCCGGTTCTCCGGAACCGTTGACAAGCAGCTCACTCGCCGTCAGTGGGATGACGGGGTGATCGGGCAAGGCGCCATCGGACAGTCCACCGAACTCCCGGCGCAGCCCCTTCAGAACCCGCGGAGAATCCTCGACTCTGTCGCCGGCGAAAGACTCACCCAGAGCTTCGATTGCGGAATTGACCAGGGCGGCGGCCTCTCGGACATCGTCGTTGTCGCTCGGCCCGCGCATCCGACGCGCAACCCGAAGCAGATGTCGACCGAGGCGTTCGAGAGCGACGATCGCCGAGACGTCTTCAGCGTCGATGCGGCCTGCGTCAACGGCTTCGAGGGTGTGCGCCAACTCGACCGTGATGAGCTCGTCCCGCAAGCCCGGAGCTAGCGCGTCGTCACCCATCTATGTCCTCCGTCGACCGACCAGTGTGTGCCTCTCGAGGTTAGCTTTCGAGCTCGACACTTTGAGCAAAATGAGATGAGCCCCGGTTCATTAGAACCGGGGCTCATCGCGTTCGATCAGCTGCAGCCGCTAGTACTGCCGCAGCCTTCGCAGACGTAGCAGGAGCCAGCCGGGCGCATCTTGGTGCCGCAGGTCATGCAGAGCGGGCTGTCGACGGCGTGGCCGGTGATCTGCTCGAGGAGCTCGGCTGAGGTGCGGGCCTGCGGGGCCTCGGATGGCTTCTCCGAGATCACGATCTCCGCGTCCTCGACCTCGTCCTTGGTCTCGTGACGGTCGCTAGCGCGACCTCCTCGACCAGCGGACTCCTCTCCTCGACCAGCGGGAGCGACGAGGTCTGACTCGATGAGTTCCGACGGCATGCCGGTCTCCTCCATGGGCTCGTAGCTGCCGGTCTCGAGGTGGCGCTGGCGCTCTTCGGCGGAGTAGATGCCGAGGGCGGAGCGGGACTCGAAGGACAGGTAGTCGAGGGCCAGGCGGCGGAAGATGTAGTCCATGATCGACTGGCTCATCCGGACGTCGGGGTCGTCGGTGAGGCCGGCGGGCTCGAAGCGCAGGTTGGTGAACTTCGAGACGTAGGTCTCCAGGGGCACGCCGTACTGCAGGCCGATGGACACCGCGATCGAGAAGGCGTCCATCACGCCGGCCAGGGTCGAGCCCTGCTTGCCGAGCTTGAGGAAGATCTCGCCGAGGTGGCCGTCGTCGTGGGCGCCGGAGATCATGTAGCCCTCGGCGCCACCCACGGTGAACGACGTCGTGCGCGACTGGCGCGACTTCGGCAGCCGCTTGCGGGTCGGGGCGTAGACGACCTTCTCGATCACCTTCTCCACGACCGCTGCTGCGGCGTCGAGAGCGTCGGCGGCGTCCTTCTTGGCCTTGCCGCCACCATCGGACAGCGGCTGGCCGACCTTGCAGTTGTCGCGGTAGATCGCGGTGGCCTTGAGGCCGAGCTTCCACGACTGGAGGTAGATGTCCTCGATCTCCTCGACCGTCGCCGACTCCGGCAGGTTGACCGTCTTGGAGATCGCGCCGGACAGGAACGGCTGGCAGGCCGCCATCATCTTCACGTGGCCCATCGGCTTGAGGGACCGCTCCCCCATCGCGGTGTCGAAGATCTCGTAGTGCTCGGTCTTCAGGCCGGGAGCGTCGACCACGTGGCCGTGCTCGGCGATGAAGGCGACGATCGCCTCGATCTTCTCCTCGTCATAGCCGAGCTTCTTCAGCGCCCGCGGGATCGTCTGGTTGACGATCTGCATCGAGCCGCCACCGACCAGCTTCTTGAACTTGACCAGCGAGAAGTCCGGCTCGATGCCGGTCGTGTCGCAGTCCATCATGAAGCCGATGGTGCCGGTCGGCGCGAGCACCGACGCCTGCGCGTTGCGGAAGCCGTTGGTCTCGCCGAGCTCGACGACCTTCGCCCACTCCTCGGTGGCCAGCTTGTGCACCTGGGCGTCGGCGATGTGGTGGGTGCGCACCTCATCGTTGGCCGAGCGGTGCTTGCGCATCACCCGGTTGTGCGCCTCGGCGTTGCGGGCGTAGCCGGCGTAGGGGCCGACGATGGCGGCGAGCTCCGCCGATCGACGGTACGACGTGCCGGTCATCAGGCTCGTGATCGTGGCCGCCATCGCCCGACCGCCGTCGGAGTCGTAGCCCAGCCCCATCGCCATCAGCAGCGCGCCGAGGTTGGCGTAGCCGATGCCGAGCTGGCGGTAGTCACGCGTCGTCTCGCCGATCGCCTCCGTCGGGAAGTCGGCGAAGCAGATCGAGATGTCCATCGCGGTGATGATGATCTCGACGGCCTTCGCGAACAACGGCGCGTCGAAGGTGTCGTCCTCCTTGAGGAACTTCAGCAGGTTGAGCGACGCCAGGTTGCAGGACGAGTTGTCGAGCGACATGTACTCGGAGCACGGGTTGGACGCCGTGATCCGGCCCGTCTCCGGGTTGGTGTGCCAGTCGTTGATCGTGTCGTCGTACTGCAGACCCGGGTCGGCACACGCCCACGCCGCCTCGCTGATCTTGCGGAACAGCGCCCGCGCGTCGACGGTCTCGATCACCTCGTGGGTCTTGCGGCCCCGCAGGCCGAACTCGCGACCCTCCTCGACGGCGCTCATGAACTCGTCGGTGACCCGGACCGAGTTGTTGGCGTTCTGGTACTGCACCGACGTGATGTCCCGGCCGCCCAGGTCCATGTCGAAGCCGGCGTCACGCAGCGCGCGGATCTTGTCCTCCTCGCGCCACTTGGTCTCCACGAACTCCTCGATGTCGGGGTGGTCGACGTCGAGCACGACCATCTTCGCCGCGCGACGGGTGGCGCCACCGGACTTGATGGTGCCGGCCGAGGCGTCGGCGCCGCGCATGAAGGAGACCGGGCCGGACGCCGTACCGCCGCTGGAGAGCAGCTCCTTGGACGACCGGATCCGGGAGAGGTTGAGGCCGGCGCCGGAGCCGCCCTTGAAGATGAAGCCCTCTTCCTTGTACCAGTTCAGGATCGAGTCCATCGAGTCGTCGACGGAGAGGATGAAGCAGGCCGACACCTGCTGCGGCGACTGGGTGCCGACGTTGAACCAGACCGGGGAGTTGAACGAGAAGTACTGGTGCACGAGCAGCCAGGTGAGCTCGTGCTCGAAGGTCTCCGCGTCGGCCGGGGTCGCGAAGTAGCCGTGGTCGACGCCGGCCTTGGTGTAGGTCTTCACGACCCGGTCGATGAGCTGCTTGAGGCTGGACTCGCGCTCGGGGGTGCCGACGGCGCCACGGAAGTACTTCGTCGTGACGATCGTGCTCGCGTTGACCGACCAGAAGTCGGGGAACTCCACGCCGCGCTGCTCGAAGACGGTCTCGCCGGTCTTCCAGTTCTGCTGGACGACGTCGCGACGCTCCCAGTTGAGCTCGTCGTAGGGGTGCACACCAGCGGTGCTGAAGATGCGCTCGATGGTGAGCCCCTTGCGGGCTGCATCCGACTTGCTCGTGCTGCTCGACGCTGAGCTGGCCGTCTCGGTCATGACTCTCCTGATCCCCCTGGCTGGGTCCGGTTCGGTTTCCAGTGTTACTCAAGACACCGACAGTTCGGTGCCGGAGATTGGGGCCCGGGCGGGCCGCTTCCCCACGACCAGCCCGGGCGCTTGTGGTCAGCCCGAAGGGGCTGAGATTCTCGGCGGCGCGGCTGTCTCCTGTACAACAACCGCGTCGGCCCGCTCCATCCGCATCAGAGCGATTTCATTCTCGAAATCAGCCGCGGACTCGAAGCCGCGGTAGACGCTCGCGAACCTGAGGTAGGCCACCTCGTCGAGCCGCCGCAGCGGCGCGAGGATCGCCAGGCCCACCTCGTGGGCGGCGATCTCGGCGCTGCCGGCGAGCCGGAGCTGGTCCTCGACCTCCTGGCCGAGGTGGGCGAGGTCGTCCTCGCTGACCGGACGGCCGTTGCACGCCTTGCGTACGCCGGCGACGGCCTTCTCGCGGTTGAACGGCTCGGTCGCGCCGGAGCGCTTGAGCACCGTCAGCTGCATCAGCTCGACGGTCGTGAACCGCTTCTCGCAGTGCTGGCAGACCCGGCGGCGCCGGATCGAGCAGCCGTCGTCGGACACCCGGGAGTCGAGGACCTTGGTGTCGATGTGCTTGCAGTAGGGGCAGTGCATCGTCGGTCCTCCTTCCTCAGGGCGTGCCGAACAGACCCGTGGCCGGGCCTCGGCTGTGGAAAATCCGGCTCTCGCTGTGCAGTTCGCCCACCACTTCTGTGGACTACCTGTGGATGAACTACACCGTTGTAATACTAGATGTTGTGGTGACCTTACGCCTCCACCACTAGGGGTGCAAGTAGTCCCCGGAAACTGTGGCAAGGAATGTTGTTTGCGTCACGTTTGCGCAGGTCAGGGCCGCTTTGGCGATCGGGCGTACGGCGTGTCGGTCTGCGCGTCCCGGGTCTCACAACCGTCTCAACACCGGTCAAATGGTTCGGTTGACCGATTCGAAGTGAAGGCTGTCGTCACTAACGTTGACCCGGCCTCGGGGCCACCCGATCTACCCCACCTGCACTCTTTCCGGAGGCCGTCATGCCCCAGCTCCGTCGTACCACCAGCCTGCTCGCCGTGCCCGCCATGTTCCTCGCCCTCACCCTCGCCGGCTGCGGCCTCGCCGAGGACGCTGCCAAGGACAAGGTCGAGGACGCCCTCGCGAGCGAAGGTGTCACCGCGGACCTCGACGACCTCGAGGACGGCAACATCGACATCGAAGGCACCGACGGGGGCGTCTCGACGGGGAAGCTCCCCAAGGACTTCCCCACCGACGAGGTGCCGGTCGTCGACGGAAAGATCCTCGGCGGCACCTTCACGAAGAACCCGCCCAGCTGGAACGCCACCATCGAGGTCGGCCCGGCCGGCGGCGACAAGACCGCGGCGTACGACGCCGCCGAAGAGATCCTGCTCGGCGCGGGCCTGGACAACCCGACACCGAAGGCCGACAACGGTACGTCGATCGGCGGCGTGTACACGTCGGCGTCGTGGACGGTGACCCTCGCGGTGACCGACTCCAACGGCATCGTCGTCAACTACACCGTCTCGCCGAAGTAGTCGATTGGCTGATGCCGACGGCGCCGACGAGGCGTAGCGTGTAGACCTCCCCCGATCCGGGGCGGCTTCGGGACGTGGGGGCCTGAGCGGCCTCGGATCGGGGCGGCATGTCTGGCGTCGGCGCCTTGGCGGATCGGACACAATGACCGCCGTGAGCAGCGGCAAGCGCGCAGGTGCGCGTCAGAAGCGGGGATTCCGCCCCGTCCTGCTCGTCCTCGCCGTCGCGATCACTCTCTGCGTCCTCGCGTGGGGCTATCTGGTCTACGCCGCCATCGACTTCGGCTCGACCGCGCGGCATGGTGACGACGACGCCGCGTGGGGCTACCTCGCCATCGCCGCCGGCGGCGCCGTCGCCTGCCTGTTCCTCGGGTTCATGCTGGTCGCCCGGTTCTCCCGGGCGGTCGGGATCACCCGTGCCCCCGAACCCAAGACGGTGCGGGACCCGAGTCTGCCGAGGGGTGGCAAGCGCGCCGCTCGGTGAGGGTTGTTGGTTGCGCTTGTGTGGCACGCGAGGGCACGCGATGGCGCTCGAGCGCATGCAAGGGCACCTGGGCGCGGACGTCATACGGGCATCGAGTCCTGGATCGCTTCTCGTCTGACGTCCGGCGGGACGTCAGACGCTCGTGGAGCCGGGGGTCGCTTCTCGTATGACGTCCCGGCGAACGTCAGGCGCTGGTGAAGCCCGGGGTCGAGGTTCGTATGACGTCCCGGCGACCCTGGGTTTTCCACAGGTCCGGATCGAGGGGGTGTCGGCGGCCGGCGGCGGCGGGTTACTTTCACCGCGCCGCCGTGGGTCGCGGCGGCACCTATCTCGGGAGGCATGTATGAACGCGTCGCATCTTGCGCGGTCGGCGATCGGAATCGCCGTGCTGCTGCTCGCCGGACTGCTGTCCGGATGCAACGACCAGCCGGATCGGGGGACCGCGGTCGAGGTGGTTGCTGAGCGGACACCGCATCAACCGCGTTCGCCGTCCGGCACTCCGGCGGCCAAGGGCCGGGAGCTGATGGCGGTCGCAACGGTTCGTGCGTGGGTAGCCGCACGAAACGAGGCACGAAACGGGCGATGGACCCTCGAATCGGCACGCGTTACCCAGCACACCGTTGACTCGGCGACGGTGGAGGCCCAGATCAGCGTGACGGGCGGTAGCCACCCACGGGAACGCTTGACGCGAGTGTTCGAGGTGACTCGCCTCGCGGGGTCGCCAAAGGTCACGAAGGTCGATGTCCTGCCGTGACGCGGGCTGCTCGTCCACAGGGACCGGGTATGGGTTTTCGAGGAGAGGGCACCCGCGATAACGTCGAGACTCCGCTACCGGGTCTGGGCGGAGCAGCATCTCGGGAGGCCTGCATGAGGTTGTCGCACACTGCGCGAGCAGCGACGGTCGTCGTCGCTCTGCTCACCGCCTTCGTCGCCGGCTGCGACGAGGACGACGGGCCCACCTCGATCCCGCCCAGCGACAGTCCGAGCGCGCCGGAGTCGAGCGAGCCGACCGAGCCCACCACGACGGCGACTCCGACCGAGACCGGGCCCGTTGAGCCGACGCTGCCAACCGACGCTGAAGAAGAGTCGAAGGCGGGTGTCAAGGCGTTCGTGACGTACTACTGGGACGTCATCAACTACGCCACCAAGACCGGCGATGTGCGAGTTGCTGCGAGCATTGGACCAGCCGTCGTGCGACGCATGCGAGGGCGGGATCACCGGATCGAGCGGGTGTACGGCGCGGTGGTCAAATCGTCGGCGGGACTTACAGCGTCATTCGGCTCGAGCCCGTCCGATCACCGAGCGGCGCAGTGGGCAGTCGTCGCCCACACGAGGGTCGGCGCACAGCGTGCGGTCGGTGCCGGCAAGCTGAATCGGACGTACCCGGCAGGCCGAGCGAACGTGGCTGATTGGCGTCGCCCGAGTCGGTGGGGCGTGGAGCGTCACCACACTGGAGGCGCAGTGATGAGGGCGAGCATCGCCGCCATCGCAGCGCTGCTGATGGTCGCGACCCTCGCATGCGTCTCGCTGACGGACGAGGTCGATGTCGACCCAGGCACGGGGCATTCGGCGTCTCCGCGGTCGAAGATCACTGGAGACCGACGACGTCCACATCGACCGGTGGGCCTCGGCGTTTACCACTCCGAACCGGCGTGCGCGGGATCTGCGCCGGCGAACTGACATGCGCTGACGGAACATTCAAGATTCATTCGTGGATCGAGCTTCCCAATGGCCGACACGTGAACGACACCTTTGGTGCCCCTCCGAAGGCGGCCCGCCGCCAGCCGTCACCGACGCCCTGATCGCGACCGCCTTCCAACGCATCCCGCTCCCACCGTCGACGTTCTCGATCCAGCCGCCAGGGGGTCGGACGCTGGTGAACTTCGAGACCAACTTCTTCACCGAGAAGCAGACGCTCTACCGAACCGTCCGACTCCTCGGGCAGCGGGTGGACCTGCGGATCGACGTGCACTCCTACACGTGGCACTTCGACGACGGGCAGTCGATCACGACCAGCAAGCCGGGGGCGCCGTACCCACGGCTGCAGATCACGCACAACTACCTGCAGACCGGGAGGTACGGGCCGGAGCTCGACACCACCTGGGTGGCGGACTACCGGGTCAACGGCGGCGCCTGGCGGACGGTGCCGGGCAGCGTGACGATCGCCGGCAGCCCCAACAACCTCCGGGCGATCGAGGCCCGGCCGACTCTGGTCGGCTACGAGGGCTAGGTCTCGAGACGGTCGCTAGCGCGACCTCCTCGACCACCGACGGCGCGAAGGGCGGACCCGGGGTCATGGGCCCGCCCTTCGTCTTCCCCTTCGGGCCCGGGCAGTGGGCCCTGTCGTCCGCGGGGGTCGAGGTCGCGGACGAAGTCGATCTACTCCGTCGGAACCCTGAGCTGCTGGCCGGCGTAGAGCATGCTCGAGTCGAGGCTGTTCATGTCCTGGATGCGGGCGACCATGTCGCCGGTGCTGCCGGACCCGGTCGAGGCGGCCGCGTCGGAGGCGATGTCCCACAGGGTCTCGCCGGGAGCGACGGTCACGACCTCGACCTGCTCGACGCCGGCCTCGTGGGTGGCGACCGAGCCGGCGGCGAACCACACGCCGAGCGCGAAGGCCAGCAGCACGCCGATGCCGAAGACCACGAGCCGGCCACGGCGGGTGAGCCGGATGGCGCTCGGTCGGTAGCTGACCTGCGGGGAGAAAGTGATCGTGCTCATCGGTGACCTCCGGGGGAAGTGGCTCCGACTCTCGAAGCCCAGGGATCCGTGTCCGACCGATGTCTATCGAGAACCTCCGACAGAACCGTTCGATCAACAGTTCGATCGAACACGTGTACGAGACTAGATCAGATGTTCGAACGGATCAAGGACCGTTCGAAAGAGTGTTCGACGGCGTGTCGCGACACGCGGGTTCGAACAGATGTTTGAAATCAGGGTGTGATCCGCGTTACCGTCGAGGACATGGCGGACAAGAAGGTCACGGAATTGCCCGACGGCCCACCCGACGCGACCGGGCTCACCCCGCGGCAACAGCGGGTGCTGCAGCACATCAAGGACAGCATCGACCAGCGCGGCTACCCGCCGAGCATGCGCGAGATCGGCAAGGCGGTGGGCCTGACCAGCACCTCGAGCGTCGCCCACCAGCTGCGGATGCTGGAGGAGAAGGGCTTCCTGAAGAAGGACGCGACGCTCCCCCGCGCGTTGCAGGTGGTGCTGCCCGAGTCGATGGAGCGCAAGGCGGTCGGATCGGCCTCGGAGACGACGTACGACGAGACCGGCTTCGGCGACTCCGCCCCCATCCCCACCAACGTGCCCGTTGTCGGTCGGATCGCGGCCGGCGGTCCGATCCTGGCCGAGGAGCGGATCGAGGACGTGTTCCCGCTCCCCCGCCAGCTCGTCGGCGACGGCCAGCTCTTCCTGCTCGAGGTCAGTGGTGAGTCGATGATCGACGCCGCGATCTGTCATGGCGACTACGTGGTGATCCGGCAGCAGCCGACCGCCGAGAACGGCGAGATCGTCGCCGCGATGATCGACGGCGAGGCCACCGTCAAGACCTTCCAGCGCAAGGACGGCAAGGTCTGGCTGATCCCCCACAACGACGCGTTCGACCCCATCGACGGCACCCACGCGACGATCCTCGGCAAAGTGACGGCGGTCCTGCGGAAGGTCTAGGTTTCGAGGCTCGCTTCGCTCGCACCTCAACCAGCGACAGCGGACAGCCGGCTCAGCGCCTTGCGGACGACCGCCGGATCGGTCGTCGTCCACATCGGCGGGAGGCTGGCCTTGAGGAAGCTGCCGTAGCGGGCGGTGACCAGCCGCGGGTCGAGCACGGCGACGACGCCCCGGTCGGCATGGGTGCGGATCAGCCGGCCGGACCCCTGGGCGAGCAGCAGCGCCGCGTGCGTCGCGGCGACCTGCATGAAGCCGTTGCCGCCGGCCTGGTCGGCCGCGCGCTGGCGGGCGCTCATCAGCGGGTCGTCGGGGCGCGGGAACGGGATCCGGTCGATGATCACCAGCTGGCAGGTGTCACCGGGGACGTCGAGGCCCTGCCACAGGCCGAGGGTGCCGAACAGGCAGGTGTGCGGGTCGTCGACGAACTGTCGGGCGAGCTCTGGCAGCTGGGCGTCGCCCTGGGCGAGCGTGGTCAGGTGCGGCAGCTTCTCCCGCACGTAGTCGGCCGCGGTCTCCGCCGCCCGCCGGCTGGAGAACAGCCCGAGGGTGCGGCCGTTGGCCGCATCGACCAGCTCGGCGATCTCCGCGAGCTGGGCCGGCCCGAGACCGTCGCGGCCGGGCGGGGGAAGGTGCCGGGCGACGTAGAGGATCGCCTGCTTGCCGTAGTCGAACGGGCTCCCGACGTCGAGCCCGACCCACGGCTCGGCGTCGTCGGCGAGGTCGGCTTCGGGACCGATGGTCTCGTAACGGTCGCCAGGGCGACCTCCTCGACCAACGGGCGGGTCGATGCGCTCGGAGGGCTTGAGCCCGACCGAGGTGGCGACAGCGGTGAAGTCTCCGCCGAGCATCAGGGTCGCCGAGGTCATCACCACGGTCTTGTCGGCGAACAGCTTCTCGCGCATCGGCCCCCACACCTGGAGCGGCGCGACGCAGAGCCGGGGCGGCAGCCGGTCGGTGCCCTCGGTCAGCCACAGCACGTCGGCGTCCGAGTTGGCGGCCATCCGGTCGGCGGTCGCGAACAGCTCCTGGACGTTGCCCTTGGCCTGGGTCAGGCCGGCGTCGGCATCGTCGCTCGCGTCGGCCTTGGGAAACGCACTGGCCAGCGACCGAGCCGCGTCGCGCACCAGCGCGAGCGCGTCCGCGAGATCGTCGGGGAGGGCCTCGAACCGGCCCGGCTGCGCTTCCCCATCGCCGCCCGCAACGCGTCGGCGGCGTCCAGCAGGTCGCCGGACGGGTCCCCGCCGTCGGACCGGACGTGCCGGGCGGATCGGCGGGCGGCCCGCTCCACCTCTGAGGCCCACAGCTCGTCGGTGGCCGCCTGGGTCACCCTGGCCACCAGCTCGTGGCCCTCGTCGATCACCACCGCGTCGTAGTCAGGAATCATCGGGATGCCCTCGATCGCGTCGATCGCGAGCAGGCTGTGGTTGGTGATGATCAGGTGGGACCGCTGCGCCTTCTCCCGCGCCCGCTCGGCGAAGCACTCCTCGCCGAAGGGGCACTTGGTGGCTCCGAGACACTCCCGCGCGGAGACGCTGACCTGGCGCCACTCGCGATCGGTGTGGCGGGGCGCGGCGTCCTTCTCACCGGAGCCGCCGTCCGTGGCCTCCGCCTCGGCCCACTTCCGCAGCTCGAGGACCTTCTTGCCGAGCGTCCCCTCCGGCACCTCGACCAGCACGCCCTGGTCGTCGGGCACGCCCTCCCGGATCCGGTGCAGGCAGGCGTAGTTGGAGCGGCCCTTGAGCACGGCGTACGTCGTGTCGACCCCCGCCCGGCCCTCGACCGCCTTGGCCAGCCGCGGCAGGTCGCGCTCGACCAGCTGGTGCTGCAGCGCGAGCGTCGCCGTGGCGACGACGACCCGCTTCTTGTGGTGCAGCGCCGGCACCAGGTAGCCGAGCGACTTGCCGGTGCCGGTCCCGGCCTGGACCAGCAGGTGCCGGGGGCTCGGCTCACCGGCCATCGACTCCGCGACCGCCTCGGCCATAGCGATCTGGCCCGACCGCTCGCTGCCACCGAGCGCTTCCACGGCCGCGGCCAGCGTGGCGCGCATCGCGTCGTGGTCGACCCCGGACATGTCCGGAACATTAGGCCGTACCCCAGACAAGGAGCGCGCCGCCTCCACAGGCGGCCGGAGTCCTTGGTTTCGAGGCTCGCTGCGCTCGCACCTCAACCGGCGGCGGCGGCTTCGGCCGCGCGCTCGACGGCACTGTCGATGGACTCCGGCGCCAGCACATGTCCGATGGCAAGCGCGGCGGCGCCGATCACACCGGCGCGCTCGCCGGCGCGCGACGTCACGATCCGGAGGTGCTCGGTCGCCAGCGGGAGGGACCGCTGGTAGACGACTTCCCGGATGCCCGCGAGGAGCCCTTCACCGGCGGCTGCGAGACCCCCGCCGATCACGATGACTGACGGGTTCACCAGGTTGACGAGCGTCGCGAGGACCTCGCCCAGATCCCGCCCGGCCTGGCGAACGGCCTGGATCGCCTGCTGGTCGCCGTGCCGCACCAGGCCGACCACGTCGTGGTCGTGGGGTACGTCGACACCGGCACCGCGGATCGCGGCGGCCAGAGCCGGCACTGCCGCGATCGCCTCCAGGCAGCCCTGGTTGCCGCATCGGCAGGTCACGTCGGCGGCGCGGGGCAGGTGGACATGACCGAGGTCGCCGGCGGTGCCCTGCGCGCCGCGCTGCAGCGTGCCGCCGGAGATGATGCCCGACCCGATGCCGGTGCCGACCTTGATGAACACCAGGTCGGTCACGTCGCGCAAGTGGGCGTGCTGCTCCCCGAGCGCCATGATGTTCACGTCGTTGTCGACCAGCACAGGTACGGCGAAGGCCCGCTGCACGTGACCGGGCACGTCGTACCGGTCCCATCCCGGCATGATCGGCGGGTTGATCGCCCGGCCGGTGGAGTGCTCGACCGGCCCGGGCAGACCGATCCCGATCGCGGCCAGCTCAGCGACCTCGCGCCGCTGGTCGGCGAGCAGCTCGCGGACCACCTCCTCCACCCAGCCGAGCACCCGCTTCGGTCCGAGCGCGATGTCGAGCTGCACCGACCGCTCGGCAAGGATTCGGCCGTCGAGGTCGGCGATCGCGGCGATGGCATGGGTGGCGCCGAGATCGACGCCGACCACCACGCGAGCAGCGGGATTGAAGGCCAGTAGCGAGGGCGGCCGACCGCCTGTCGAGACTCCACCGAACGGCACCACGAGGCCGAGCCGCATCAGCGCTTCCAGCCGAGCGGCGATCGTCGACCTGGCCAGTCCGGTGGCCTCGACCAGTTGCGCCCGCGTCCGTGGCTGACCGTCCCTGAGGAGGTCGAAGACGTCGCTGGCCCGCACGCCAGGAGTCAACCACGGCAACTTCCGTACGTCCAGCAAACAACTTTTGTCGATCTCTCGACAGAAGTGCGTGACACATGCCACAGTGGCGACGTGCCGCACCCCGTGGAGACACCCGCCGCGTCCGACCTGCGTGACCAGTCGCCCGTGCTGCTGCGTGCCCGGGGACTGACGAAGAGCTTCGTCGGCAACACGGTACTGGCCGACGTCGACCTCGACCTGCGCGCCGGCCAGGTGCATGGGCTGGTGGGCGAGAACGGCGCCGGCAAGTCGACGCTGATGAAGATCCTCGCCGGCGTGCACACCGCCGACCACGGCACGGTCGAGCTCGACGGCCGCAGGTGACCTTCCACCACCCGCTCCAGGCCCAGGGAGCCGGCATCTCCACGGTGTTCCAGGAGTTCAACCTGCTGCCCGAGCGCACCGTCGCCGAGAACATCTGGCTGGGACGGGAGCCGCGGCGACGCGGTCTTGTCGACGTCGGCCGGATGCACCGCGACACCCAGGCCCTCCTCGACGACCTCGGCGTGACCGGCCTCCGCCCCCAACAGCGGGTGCGCAGCCTCTCCGTCGCCGAGCAGCAGATCGTCGAGATCGCCAAGGCGGTCAGCTTCGACGCGCGGATCATCTCCATGGACGAGCCGACGGCAGCGCTGGCCGACCACGAGGTCGGCCTCCTCTACTCGATCATCCGTGGCCTGACGGCTCGCGGTGTCGCCATCCTCTACGTCTCCCACCGGCTCAAGGAGATCTTCGACCTCTGCGAGACGATCACCGTGCTCAAGGACGGCCGCCACGTCGCCACCCGGCCGGCTTCCCAGGTCGACGACTCCGAGCTCGTGCGCCTGATGGTCGGCCGCGAGATGTCGGCGTTCTTCCCCGACCCGGTCGCCGGCACGGAGATCGGTGACCCCCGCCTCGAGCTCCGCGGCGCCGGCAACGGGTACGTCGACGACATCGACCTCACCCTCCGCGCCGGCGAGATCGTCGGTGTCGCCGGCCTCCAGGGCTCCGGCCGCACCGAGCTGATGGAGGCGGTCTTCGGGGTCACGCCATTCACCCGCGGCACCATGACGGTCGACGACCGGGCCGTACGACCGCGGTCCCCGCGAACCGCCGTCCGGGCAGGCATCGCGCTGATCACCGAGGACCGCAAGGCCACCGGTCTCGCGCTCAACCAGTCGATCCTCGACAACGCCCTCGGTCCGGTGCGCGCGGTCTTTCCGCGCCGCACCGGCCAGCGCCCGGCGGGAGGTGCCCGGCCTGCTGAGCAACCTCGCGGTCGCGGCCCGCGCGCTCGACCAGGAGGTGCAGTTCCTCTCCGGCGGCAACCAGCAGAAGGTCGTGCTCGCCCGGTGGCTCGCGACCCAGCCCGACGTCGTACTCATGGACGAGCCGACCCGCGGCATCGACGTGGGAGCGAAGCACGCGATCTACGAGCTGATGCGGGTGCTGGCGAAGGAGGGCGTCGCGATCCTCATGGTCTCCAGCGAGCTGCCGGAGGTGATCGGCATGGCGGACCGGATCCTCGTCATGCGCGACGGCCGCCTGGCCGGCGAGCTGCCGGCCGGTTCCACGGAGGAGCAGGTGCTGGCGCTGGCGACCGGCGCCGCGACCTCGGAGGGGGGCGCACGATGAGCCGCTTCGCTCGTCTCACCTCGACCGGGATCGTGCTGCTGGTGCTGGCCGCCGCCGTCGTCCTGGGCACCGTCCTCACCGCGATCGAGGGCCGCAACTTCTTCAGCACCGGCAACCTGCGCGACATCCTGACCGCCACCAGCATCCTCGGCTTCATCGCCATCGGACAGACGCTGGTCATCCTCTGCGGCAGCCTCGACCTCTCGGTGCCCTTCGTCGCGAGCCTGACCGGCGTGATCGCGGCGGGCATCATGGCCGGCCAGCCCGGCAACGTGCTGCCCGCGCTGCTGGTGGCGCTCGCCGTCGCCGCCGCGATCGGGCTGGTCAACGGCGTGCTCGTCAGCCTGCTGCACGTCCACGGCTTCATCGCGACGCTCGGCACGGGACTCGTCATCAGCGGCTACATCGCCACCAAGTACCAGGGCAACCACGGCTCCGCACCACTGTCGTTCCGCAACATCGGCATCTCGTTCATCGGCCCACTGCCGGTGTCGACCCTGATCATGCTGGGCTGCGCCGCCTGGCGATCGTCCTGCTGCGGCGTACCCGGATGGGCCACCACCTCTACGCCGTCGGCGGCAACGCCGAGGTCGCGAGGCTCTCGGGCATCCGCACGTCGGTGCCCGTCATCACCGCCCACGTGCTCTGCTCGCTCCTCGCCGCGCTCGCCGGCCTGCTTCTTCTCGCCCGGCTCTCGGTCGGCAACCCGACGATCGGCAGCCAGGGGCAGTACGACCTGATGTCGATCGCGGCGGTTGTCCTCGGCGGCACCCTGCTCGCCGGCGGCAAGGGCAACATCACCGGCACCGTCGCCGGCGTCGCCATCTTCGCCGTCATGGACAACGTCATGGCGGTCATGCAGACCGACTCGTTCCTGCGCAACGTGGTGCGCGGCGTCGTCATCGTCGCCGCGGTCGCGGTCTACGCCCGGCGCGAGATCGACCGACGGCCGGCCCGGTTCGAGCGACCAGGGGTCCTCGACGCAGCCCTCCAGGAGGCCAAGTGACCACCGGTACGACGACGCCGTCACGCGCCGCGCTCCCCAGCCACTCCCACGGGCTCACCGGCCGGGTCCTGGTCGCGGTCAGCGCGCCGGGCGGCGCGGTCTTCCTCCTCGCGATAGCTCTCCTCGTCGCGACCATCGTCGCCAACCCCAACTTCGGCGACCCCGGGGTGATCATCCGCTTCTTCGGGCGCACTGCACCGATCGCCATCGCCGCCATCGGCCAGTACTACGTGATCGTCTCCGGCGAGTTCGACCTCTCGATGGGCGCGGTGATCGCCGCGCAGGTCGTGATCGCGGGCAACTACATCGGCGACGACACCGGCCGCAACATCACCGGACTCGTGATCATGCTGGGGTTCGGGGCGTTCATCGGCCTGATCAACGGGCTGGTCACCACGTTGCTCCGGGTGCCGAGCTTCATCGTGACGCTCGCGATGATGCTCGCGCTGACCGGGCTGGTCCGCTACCAGTCGGGTGGTGCCGCGGACGCGCCACCCAACGACGACTTCCGCCAGCTCGGCCGTGGCGTCGTCGAGGACGTGCCGATCGTCGAGGTCATCCCCTACCCGCTGATCGTCCTCACCGTGCTGTGCGTCGCGGCCGCCTGGCTGATGCGTCGCCCGTTCGGGCGGACCCTTCTCGCTGTCGGGGACAACCCCGATGCCGCCCACGTCGCCGGCGCCCGAGTCTGGTGGGTCAAGACCCGGGCTTTCATGCTCTCCTCGGTCGCCGCCACCGTCTCCGGGGTGCTCCTCGTCGGCTACGCCGGCGTCCACCCCAGCGTCGGTCAGGGCTACGAGTTCGCCGCGATCACCGCCGTCGTCCTCGGTGGCGTCGTCCTCGGGGGCGGACGTGGCTGGGTGCTCTCCGCCGCGGCCGGTGCGTTCGCGCTCGAGCTGCTCTTCACGCTGCTGACGGTCCTCGAGGTCGAGTCCACGTGGCGCGACACCGTGCAGGGCCTGATCATCATCGCCGCGGTCGCCGTCGCTGCCCGCGCCTGGACCTTCGGCCGCCGGCCGTCGGCCACGCCCGCTGGTCTCGTGACAGTTGCAGAGCAACTTCCTCGACCGGCGAAGTCCGAACCCACCACGCCCACCCCGGGCACGAACACAGGAGAAGACCGATGAGGAGATCGAAGATCACGGGCGTGCTCGCGGGGGTGGCTGTACTGGCCGTGCTCACTGCGTGCTCGACCGAGGAGCCGACCGACGAGGCCGGCGGCACCGAGGACAACACGACGGAGGAGGGCTCGTCCAGCGAGGAGTGGTTCGTCCAGGCGGACTACGACGAGCAGGAACAGCAGATGTCTGCCACGTTCGAGGGCAACCCCGACGAGCCGTGGCTGCAGTACATCGACGGTCCGATGACCGACACGTCGGCGTACGCCACACAGGAGTCGTTGAAGGTCTGCTTCGCCAACGCCTCGATCTCCAACCCGTGGCGCCAGACCGGCTGGATCACCATGAACCAGCAGCTCGAGGTGCTCCAGGACAGCAAGGTCATCTCCGAGATGGAGACCCGCGACGCCGGCGACGACGACAACACCCAGATCGCCGACATCGACTACTTCATCAGCGAGGGCAACTGCGACGTCTTCATCATCTCGCCCAACTCCACGGCCGCGCTGACCCCTGCGGTCGAGCGGGCCTGCGAGACCGGCAAGCCGGTCATCGTCTTCGACCGCGGCGTCGAGACCGACTGCGCGACCACGTTCATCCACCCGATCGGTGGCTACGCGTGGGGCATCGCGACCGCGAACTTCCTCGTGGACAACCTCGACGAGGGCGATCGCGTGATCGCGCTGCGCATCCTCCCGGGCGTCGACGTGCTGGAGACCCGCTGGGCCGCCGCGGAGAAGATCTTCGAGGAGAACGGCATCGAGGCGGAGGACCACTTCACCGGAGCCGACCCCGCCGAGATCAAGAAGATCATCACCGACGCACTCGTCCAGGGTGACGTCGACGGAGTGTGGATGGACGCCGGCGACGGCGCCGTCGCGGCGATCGAGGCGTTCGAGGACCAGGGCGTCGACTACCCGGTGATGACCGGTGAGGACGAGATGAGCTTCCTCCGTGCGTGGGAGGAGACCGGGCTGACCGGCCTGGCTCCCGTCTACTCCAACTTCCAGTGGCGCACCCCGTTGCTGGCCGTGGAGAAGATCGCCAAGGGCGAGGAGATCCCGGCCGAGTGGGTGCTTCCGCAGGAGCCGATCACCGAGGACGAGCGGTCGGCGTACCTCGAGGCCAACGACGGAATGCCCGAGGGCCACTACGCCAAGTTCGGCGGCGAGGACCTGCCGGGTTACCCGGACGTGTGGCAGGAACGCCAGATCCCGTAGGCGCCTTGGTTTCGAGGCACGCGGAGATGTGGGTTGAGGAGGCGAGGAACGAGCCGTCTCGAAACCTCGCACCTCAACCAGCGGCAACTCCGGTGGTTGAGGTGCGAGGCCGCCCGCGGCCGAGCCTCGAAACCACCAGCGGAAACTCGCAAGAAAGGCCTCGTTGTGAGAGCCGTCGGCGTCAACACGTGGGTGTGGACCTCCCCGCTCACGGACGCGAACCTCCCCGACCTCCTTCGGCACATCGCCGCGCTCGGTTTCGACGCGGTCGAACTGCCGCTGGAGAACGTCGGCGACATCAGCGCGGGTACGACGCGGGCGGTGCTCGCCGAGACCGGCCTGACGCCGTACGTCGTCGGGGCGATGGCTCCCGGACGCGACCTGGTGGCCACCGATGCCGGGACCGTCGCAGGCACGCAGGAGTACCTGCGTGCCTGCGTGGACCTGGCGGAGGCGATCGGGGCGGCGTCGGTGTGCGGGCCGTTCTACGCGCAGACGGGGCGGACGTGGCGGCTCGAGGGAGACGCACGCGTCGCGGCGTACGACGAGTGGCGAGCGCACCTCGCGCCCGTTGTCGAGCACGCCGCTGCGCGCGGCGTGCGGATCGGGATCGAGCCGCTCAACCGCTACGAGACCTCGCTCGTCAACACGGTCGACCAGGCGCTGGAGGCGCTCGGCCCGCTGCTCGGGCCGGGACTCGGCCTGGCGCTCGACACCTACCACCTCAACATCGAGGAGCGCTCGAGCGCCGACGCCGTCCGGCTGGCCGGCGAGCACCTCGTGCACGTCCAGGTCTGCGGCAGCGACCGCGGCGCACCCGGCGGCGACCAGACCGACTGGCCGGCGCTGCTCGCGGCCCTGGACGAGGTCGGCTACGCCGGCCCCCTCAACATCGAGAGCTTCACGCCCGACAACGCCGCCATTGCCGTCGCCGCGTCGATCTGGCGGCCGCTGGCCGCCTCCCCCGACGACCTCGCCCGTGACGGCCTCGCCTTCCTGCGCTCCGTCCAGGCCGCCGCACCGACCGGAGGCACCC
>CAVXYP010000004.1:0-736144 GCA_963766035.1 uncultured Actinomycetota bacterium
CGAGCGCGCGACACCAAGCCGCGCCGCGGCCTCCGCGACTGTGAGGGGGCCCTCAAGCTGCAGGACGGTCGCCAGCCGTAGGGCGTGGTCGACGCTCGCGACGGCGTACGTCGGCGGGTTTTTCAGCGGCTTGTCCATGCATGTCTCGCGTTCTGCTCAACAGAATCATGTGTTCTGCTCAGCAGGCAGGGTGCCACGGTTGCTCCTATGACTTCCACCGATACCCCCGTCCGGTTGCAGGCGGTCTCGGCCCCGAACCAGCCGGACGTCACCCCCGCCCTCGAGGAGCTCTACCGGGGCTTCGAGCAGGAGCTGCTCGTGCCGCTGTGGACCGAGATCGGCGACCTGATGCCCGCCCACCCGCGCTCGCGCGCCGTGCCGCACCGGTGGAGCTGGGACAGCCTGGTCGCAGCTCGCGGAGCAGGCCGGCGACCTGGTCCCGGTCGGCCGCGGCGGCGAGCGCCGGGCGATCGCGCTCGCCAATCCCGCCCTCGGCGGGCGGCCGTTCGCCACCCCGACGCTGTGGGCCGCGATCCAGTACCTGATGCCGGGCGAGGACGCTCCCGAGCACCGTCACACCCAGCACGCCTTCCGCTTCGTCGTGGAGGGCTCCGGCGTTTGGACGGTCGTCGGCGGCGACGCCGTGCCGATGAACCGCGGCGACTTCCTGCCGCAGGCCGGCTGGAACTGGCACGCCCACCACAACGCGACCGACCGGCCGATGGCCTGGGTCGACGGCCTCGACATCCCCTTCCAGTACGCCATCGACGCGCAGTTCTTCGAGTTCGGTCGCGACGAGATCGGCGACGCCGAGCGGATCACCCCCGAGCGCTCGCGGGCGCGAGCGGATCTGGGGACACCCGGGCCTGCGCCCGGTCGGCGTCGCGCACAGCGCGGCCGGCTCGCCGCTGCTGTCCTACAAGTGGGAGCACACCGACCGTGCGCTCGCCGACCAGCTCGCGGTCGAGAGCGAGGGGTTCGGCGGCACCGTCGAGCCGGGCCACGCCGCGGTCCGCTACACCGACCCGGCCACCGGCGGCGACGTGCTCCCGACCATCCGAGCCGAGATGCACCGCGTCGTCCGTGGCGTCGAGACCGAGCCGGTCCGGGAGACCGGCTCCAGCGTCTACCAGGTCTTCGACGGGTCCGGCACCGTGACCATCGGCGACCACCGCTGGTCGGTCACCCGCGGCGACCTGTTCGTCGTCCCGTCGTGGCAGCCGTTCTCAGTCCGCTCCGAGGCGGGCGCGACGGACTCCGACTCCGGCGCGCTCGACCTCTTCCGCTTCTCCGACGCGCCCGTCTTCGAGGCGCTCCGACTCGACCGCCAGGAGGTCCTCCGATGAGGCTCGCCACCATCCGTACGCCCCAGGGCACCCGCGCCGTGCGGCTCGAGGACGACGTCCACGTCGATCTCGGCGCCGCCGACCTCGGTGAGCTCCTGGAGCGCCCCGACTGGCGTGACGCCGCCGGCACCGGCGCCGCCTACCCGGTCGAGGGCGTGGACTTCGCTCCCGTCGTGCCGAAGCCGTCCAAGGTGATCTGCGTCGGGCACAACTACACCAACCACATCCAGGAGATGGGTCGCGACCTGCCGTCGTACCCGACGCTGTTCCCGAAGTTCGCCGACACGCTCATCGGCGCCGACGACGACATCGTCAAGCCCGACGAGACCGACGCGCTCGACTGGGAGGTGGAGCTCGTCGTCGTCATCGGCAAGCAGGTCCGCCGCGCGGACGACGCCGAGGCCGAGGCGGCGATCGCCGGTTTCACGGTGATGAACGACGTCTCCGTGCGCGACTGGCAGTTCCGCACGATCGAGTGGACCCAGGGCAAGATCTGGGACTCCTCCACGCCGGTCGGGCCCTACCTGGTGACTCCCGACGAGCTCGAGGGCGGCGTCCGCCCCGCGCTCGAGGTCACGCACGACCGTCGACGGCCAGGTGATGCAGCGCGACAACACCGGCGACGCTGCTCTTCGACCCGGTGACCCTCGTCAAGTACGTCTCCACCATCATCCGGCTCAACCCGGGCGACCTGATCGCGACCGGGACGCCGGCCGGGGTCGGCCACGCGCGCGACCCGAAGGTCTACCTCGTCGGCGGCGAGACCGTCGTGACCGCGATCGAGGGCCTCGGCGCCTGCACCAACCGCATCGTGAAGGAGGCGTGATGGCGCGCACGCTCGAGCGACGCCCTGCCGGTGGGTCGAGCAGGGGAGCAAGCTCTTCCTCGACGCCGTCGCGGGCCTCGGACGACGACGACTTCGTCCGGCCGACCGCGCTTCCCGGCTGGACCCGGCGGCACCTGGTGGCCCACGTGGCGGCGAACGCCGACGCGCTCGGCAACCTCGTGCGCTGGGCGGCCACCGGGCGACGCACGCCGATGTACGCGACCCCCGAGGAGCGGGCCGCCGGCATCGAGCAGGGCGCGCGGATGAGCGCCGACGAGCTCCGCGTCGTGGCTGCGCGCCGTCCGACGACGCGCCTCGCCGCTCGGCGATGGACGGCCTCACCGAGGCGCAGTGGTCCCGACAGGTCGTGACCGCCCAGGGCCGGACCGTGCCGGCCACCGAGATCCCCTGGCTGCGAGCGCGCGAGGTGTGCGTGCACGCCGTCGACCTCGACACGCGGCATCGGCTTCGCCGACCTGCCGACCGACTTCCTCGAGGCGCTCGTGCGCCGACATCGTCGTCAAGAGGGGCGGGGTCTCCGGCCGTCGACGGGCCCGCTGCCCGAGGTCGCCGCCTGGCTGGCCGGCCGGCCGCACACCCTGACCGACGCCCCGGATCTCGGTCCGTGGCTGTGACTGGAGGAGTCCTGATGAGCAGCACGCGCACCCCGGACGTGATCGTCGTCGGCGGCGGGATCGGCGGACTCAGCGCCGCCTACGCGCTGACCCGCGCGGGGCTCGACGTACGCGTGCTCGAGCAGGCGCCCGGCCTTCGGCGAGGTCGGCGCCGGCATCCAGCTCGCGCCCAACTGCACCCGCATCCTCGACGACTACGGCCTGCTCGAGGAGGCCAAGCAGCTCGGCGTCGTCCCGAGCGTCCATGGTCATGCGCGACGCTGTCGACGCGACGAGCTGACGCGGCTCGACCTCGCGACCTCGAGCGGCGCTACGGCTTCCCCTACCTCGTCATCCACCGCAGCGACCTGCACGGCCTGCTGCTGCGGGCCTGCCAGCGGGTCGGGGTCGAGCTGGTCACCGACGCGCAGGTCGCGTCGTACGAAAACACCGCGCGACGGCGCCCGCGTGAGGCTGGCTGGCGGCGAGGTCCACGAGGCCGCCCGTCGTCATCGCCGCCGACGGGCTGCACTCGGTGGCGCGCTCGCTGCTCGTCGACGACGAGCCGGTCTCCTCGGCGTACGTCGCCTACCGCGGCACGATGCCGGTCGCACAGTCGACGACAGGCGGCCGACCGGCCGGTCGACCTCTCCGAGGTCGTCGTCTACGTCGGCCCGGGCTGCCACTTCGTGCACTACGGCCTGCGGGGCGGGGAGCTGCTCAACCAGGTCGCGGTGTTCGAGTCGCCGAAGGCGCTGGCTGGCGAGGAGGACTGGGGCACACCCGACGAGCTCGATGCCGCCTTCGCCGACACATGCGACGCCGTCCGCGCCGGCATTCCGCACCTGTGGCGCGACAAGTGGTGGCGGATGTACGACCGCGACCCGATCACGACCTGGGTCAAGGGCAGGATCGCCCTTCTCGGCGACGCCGCGCACCCTCCGCTCCAGTACATGGCGCAGGGCGCGATCATGGCGATCGAGGACGGCTGGGTCCTCGCCGAGCACGCGCGCCGACAGCTGGAGGCCGCCGGACCCGGCGCAGCAGTCGACTGGACCGCCGTGCTGGACGCTTATGAAGCGGTCCGCCCCGAGCACTGCCGCCGGGTGGTCACGACTGCTCGCGCCTGGGGCGCCCTGTGGCACCTGGACGGGACGCCGCGCGACCTGCGCAACGCCCTGCTGAGGGCGCGGGCGACCGACGACTATGCCTACATCGACTGGATCTACGGTCCCACCGCCCTCGTCCCGGCGGACGAGCCACCGATGTACCCGGTCGTCCCGCTGGCGGCCGCGGCCGACCCGGCGGCAGCGCGCTAGCACGGACCGGGCGACTTCTGCGGTGGGGAAACTTGTGCCGTCGACATTCTGTTCTGCGCGATGGTTGTCCTGACGCCCGGGTATCCGGCCCGGCGTTCGTGCCTGTGGAGGAAGTCATGAACCGAGCAATGTCCGTCGCCGACATCCGCGGAGCCCGCTCTGCTCGCGCGGCCGAGATCGCCGCGCTGGCCGACCGCGACTGGCGACTGCTCATCGGAGGCGCGCTGGTGCGGGCTTCAGGCGGCGCGACGTTCGAGGTCAGCGACCCCTTCACCCAGGAGGTAGTCGCCGACGTACCGGACGCCTCGCTCGCTGACGTCGACCGCGCCGTCGAGGCCGCTGCCGCGGCTCTGCCGGCTTGGCGAGCCACGCCAGCGCTCCGGCGCGCCGAGCTGGTGCGACAGTTCGCTGACCTGGTCGAGCAGCACGGCGAGGAGCTGGCACTGCTCGACACCGTCGACGCGGGGTCACCGATCTCCAACGCGCGCTTCGACGTCGAGATCGCCCTGGGGCAGATGCGCATGTACGCCGGCTTCGCGCTGGAGATGAAGGGCGCGACGATCCCGGCCAGCGAGAACCTGCACCTGACCGTCCGGGAGCCGGTCGGCGTCGTCGCGAAGATCTTCCCCTACAACCACCCGCTGATGTTCGCCTGCCGGATGGCAGCTCCGCTCGTTGCAGGCAACCCGGTCGTGGCCAAGCCCCCGGAGGCGGCGCCGCTCTCGACGCTGCGGCTGGCCGAGCTCGCCAACCTGGTCTTCCCTCCCGGTGTGGTCAACGTCGTCGTCGGCGACGGTCCCGCGGTCCCGGACCGGCTGGTGCGCCACCCCTCCGTACGCCGGATCGGGTTCATCGGATCAGAACCGACCGGGCGCGCCATTCAGCGGGCCGCGGCCGAGAGCGGCGTCAAGCAGGTGACCCTCGAGCTCGGCGGCAAGAACGCGATGGTCGTCTTCGACGACGCCGACCTCGAGAAGGCCGCGGCAGGAGCGGTCGCAGGCATGAACTTCACCTGGTCCGGCCAGTCCTGCGGGTCCAACTCGCGCCTGCTCGTGCACCGCTCGCTGCACGACGACCTCGTCGACCGCGTCGTGCAGTTGGTCGAGGCGCGCATCGTCGGCGATCCGCTGGAGGAGACCTCGGAGCAGGGCACGATGATCAACCGCGCCCAGTTCGACAAGTCGATGTCCTACATCGATATCGCGCGCGACGGCGGAGCCGTGGTCCGGACCGGCGGTGGGCGACCGTCGGGCGAGAGGTTCTCGGACTCGCTGTTCGTGGCGCCGACAGTGCTCGTCGACGTTGCGCCGGACTCGCGCATCGCGCAGGAGGAGGTCTTCGGCCCGCTCCTCTCGGTCATCCCGTTCGACACCGAGGACGAGGCCGTCACGATCGCCAACGACGTCGACTACGGCCTCACCGGGAGTGTGTGGACCCGCGACCTCGACCGGGCCGTGCGCGTCGCGCGTGCGCTGGAGGCAGGCTTCGTCTGGATCAACGGCTCCACCCAGCACTTCCTCAACGTCCCCTACGGAGGGATCAAGGCGTCCGGCGTCGGCGGCAAGGAGGAGTGCCTCGAGGAGCTGCTCTCCTACACCGAGGAGAAGGTCATCAACATCATGGTGTGAGCGATCGTCCGCGGCCCGCGCTGGGATCAGAGCCCGAGCGCGTCGATGTCGTTCTGCAAGTCGTGCCGACTGGCCATGATCAACTGGATCGACTCGGGCACAAGCAGCTCGGCGAATCGCGCCGACGGTGCCGAGAGCGACATCGCCGCGATCGCTCGTCCCGAAGCGTCCCGGAGGGGTGCGGCGACTGCACTGACGCCTTTTTCGGTCTGCTGGTTCGTCGTCGCGAACCCGTTGCGCCGGCAGGCCTTCAGCTCCCGTAGGAGCGCGGCGAGGTCGCGGTCGCCGAGAGCGTCTCCCATGGCGTCGGCTCCCTTGCCCTGGTAGAGCCGGTAGAGCACCTCGTCCGGCAGGTCGGCGAGCAGCGCCTTGCCGCCAGCAGATGTGCTGGCCGGCAGCACCGCGCCCATCCGCGACACGATGCGTAGCGTGCGGTTGCCCTCCTGGCTCCACAGGAAGTGGATCTTCGTCCCAACCCGCACCACGAGGTTGGCCGTCTCGCCCGTGCGGTTCGAGAGCAGCTCGAGGTGCGGTACGGCCGCGTCGCGCAGCTGACGCGTCCACGAGAGCCCCACCGGTCTGACTCCCAGCGCGAGACCCGGCCGGTAGGCCTTGGACTCGTCCTGGACGGCGAAGCCGTGGAACACCAGCATCGACATCAGCCGGTGCACCGTCGACTCCGCGACGCCGAGATCGCGCGCCGCGGTGCGCAGCCGGAGCTCGCCCTCGTCGCGCAGCATCTGGATCAAACGCAGCGCCCGGTCGACCGAGGACACCATGTAGGTGGGTACTTCCCGCGACTTCTCGGGCTTCTGCATCCCAGAAGTATCTGGCTTCGGTTTCTGCAAGGCAACACAGTGGAGTCACAAGCGTGACAGGCGTCACCCGCCGGACCGGCCCTCAAACCCGTCCGTCCACCACGGGTCTGACCGCTCGCTCTCGGGACGCACGAATCGCGGGACGCATCGCTGTCCCGCGCCCACAGGAACGAGGTCTGAGGATGGACAACAGCACTCCGTTGGCGGGGTCCGCCACGCTGCCCGCGCGGCCCGTGCCGATCGCCGGGCCCCAGCGCCGACGACCTGCCCCGTGGCGGTCGCTCGGCTACCGCTACGGCATCGTCGCCGTCTGGGCGGTCGAGATCGTGGTGTTCGTCGGTCTCGCTCCCGACACGTTCGCGACGACCGCCAACATCACCTCGCTGCTCAGCTCGCAGGCAGTCCTCCTGCTGCTCGCCCTCGCGCTCGTTCCCACCCTGGTCACCGCCGAGATCGACCTGTCCATCGCCGGCACCATGACCGTCGCGGCGACGGTGACCGCGCAGCTCAACGCCGTCGAGGGCGTCAACGTGTGGCTCTCGGTCGCAGCGGGGCTGGGCACGGCGGTCGCGGTCGGTCTCGTCAACGCCTTCCTCGCGGTCAAGGTCGGCGTCGAGAGCATCATCGTCACTCTCGGGATGGGGACGCTCTTGGTCGGCATCTCGGTCTGGGCGAGCGACTCGCTCACCATCAGCGGCGTTTCCCCCGACCTCGGCAACTTGCTCAACACCCAGCTGCTGCGGGTCAACACCGCGTTCTACGTCGCGATCGGTGTTGGCGTGGTGATGTGGTTCGTCTACCGCCACACCGTTTTCGGCCGCGGCGCCGTCTTTCTCGGCAAGAACGCCGAGGTCGCCCGTCTGTCCGGCCTTCCCGTCGCCCGCATCAAGGCCTTGAGCTTCGTTGCGACCGCCTTCCTCGCCGGCGCCGCGGGCATCGTCGTGGTCGGGATCGCGGGTGGTCTCCAGCCGACCTCTCTGCAGACACTGCTGCTCCCGGCGTTCGCCGCCGCCTTCCTCGGCTCCGCCATCGTCGAGCCCGGCACGTCGAACCCGATCGGCACGATGATCGCCGTCCTCTTCCTCGCGACCGGCATCAGCGGCCTCGTCCTCGTGGGGCTGGACCCCTGGATCCGCGACGTCTTCTACGGCTCGGCCGTCGTCGTCGCCGTCACCGTCTCCCGTTTCGCGGCGATCGCCGCTCCGTCGGCGGGCCGCCCGTGAGCTCGGGCCGCACCTCACCTCACCACCTCAAGGAGAACCCAATGTCCGCACCCTGGCACGCCGCACGACCCGGCGTCCGTCCGTCACGACTCGTCGCAGCAGTGACCGCACTCGGCGTCGCGACCGCCCTCGCGGCCTGCACCTCGCCCGGCGACGCGACCGGTGGCGGTGGCGGCGACGTCCCTGCCGAGGTCACCGACAACGTCGCCGCCCACAGTGGCGCGGTGGAGGCGACCTACGACGGACCCGCCTTCGACGTCAGCGGCCTGCGCGGGAAGTCCGTGTGGTGGGTGACCCAGTACGCCGGCAACCCGTTCCTGGCGAGCATCGGCCGCAACCTCACCGAGGCACTCGACTCGGTGGGCGTCGAGGTCACCACCTGCGACGGCAAGGGCAACCCGGTCGACGTCAACGCCTGCATCCAGCAGGGCATCGCCCAGGGCGTCGACGCCATCCAGGTCGACGGGCCGGAGCCCGCGACGTACGCCGAGTCGCTGAGCGCGGCCGCCGACGCCGGGATCCCCGTCCTCTCGGGAGCGGCAGTCGACGTGACCACCACCGAGCTGGTCGACGGCCTGGCCGGCCAGACCAGCCAGCCGTTCGGCCTCACCGGTGAGCTCGCCGCGGACTGGATCGTCCAGGACTCCGGCGGCAACGCCGACGTCCTCTTCCTCACCACGCCCGACGTCGTCGGGTCGGTTTCTGAGCAGGAGGCGTTCGAGTCGCGGATCGAGGAGACCTGCCCCGAGTGCTCGCTGACCGTCAAGGGCGTCACGCTGGCCAACTGGGCCAATGACCTCGGTACGACGACCAGCACCGAGCTGGTGAAGAACCCTCAGATCACCTACGTCGTGCCTGCCTTCGACCCGATGACCCAGTTCACCAACCCTGCGATCCTGCAGACGGGTCGCAGCGACGTGAAGGTCGTGACGGTCAACGGCAACCTGCCGTTCCTGGAGGAGATGGAGAACGGCTCCCCGATCAAGGCGATGGTCGGCATCGACCTCGATGCACTCGCCTACCTCGAGGCCGACCTGCTGCTGCGGGCGATGGCGGGGGAGCAGGCACTGCCGGACGTCGTCGCGCCCGTTCGGATCTTCGACGACGCCAACGTCGGCGACCTCGATCTCGACGAAGACGCGGCCGACGACGGCTCCTGGTACGCCGGTTCCGGCGCCTACGCCGACCTCTTCGCCTCGCTCTGGGAGCAGTGAGCCCGATGGCGACCCACGACGGGCGGGCAGCGGTCATCACGCTGCGGGACGTGCGGAAGTCGTACGTCCCGGGCGTGCCGGTGCTGCAAGGGGTGGACCTGGCGGTCCACGCCGGCGAGGTCACGGCCCTCGTGGGCGCCAACGGCAGCGGCAAATCCACGCTGGTGAAGATCCTCAGCGGCTACCACGAGCCCGACAGGGGATCACGGATCCAGTTCGGCGACCGGGACCTGGACGGCCACGTCCACCCGGCGCAGGCCCGCGCCGCGGGCGTCCGGTTCGTGCACCAGGACTCGCGGATGGTGCCGGGCCTCACCGTGCTGGAGAACCTGCTGGTCGATCGGCTCGGCACCGGTTCGCTCGTCCGCCTGGACTGGCCGACCGAGCGCCGCCGGGCGCAGGCCTTCCTCGACGAGCACGGGATCGACGTCGACGTGCGCGGCGACGCCGGGGCGCTCTCGCTGGCGGATGCCGCCAAGATCGCGATCGCGCGGGCCGCAGGGCGGGACGGCGACTCCCCGCTCCGCGCGCTGATCCTCGACGAGCCGACGGCGGCGCTGGGACGCGAGGACGCCGCTGAGATGCTGGCGTGGGTCCGCGACCTCGCCCGTACCCGGGCCGTCGGCGTCCTGCTGATCGGCCACCGGCTGGAGGAGGTCCTAGCGACCTCTGACCACGTGGCGGTGCTGCGCGGTGGCCGGATCGTCGCCAGCACGCCGTCCTCCGAGCTGGACCACGATCGGCTGGTCGAGCAGGTCGTCGGGCGAGCCATCGAGTCCTACTACCCGGACCGTGCCTCCGAGGCCTCGTCCGGGCCGCCGTTGCTCCAGGTGGCGCGCCTTCGCGGGCGTGCGGTCCACGAGATCTCGTTCTCTGTCTCCGCGGGGGAGATCGTCGGGATCACGGGGCTGCCCGGCTCCGGCTTCGACGACGTCCCCTACCTGCTGATGGACCCTGCGACCGGAGCCCGTGGAGCCCTCACGGTGGACGGCCGGTCGCTCGACGTGTCGTCAGCGTCCGTCGGAGCCCGGATGCGCGCCGGGCTGGCGCTCGTCCCCGCCGACCGGAAGCGGCGCGCCCTCGCGACGTCGGTCTCGGTGACCGGCAACATCGGCCTGCCCCACTTGCGAAGGTTCCGGTCCGGCCCCGGGCTCAGCGCCCGCGCCGAGCACCGGTTCGCGGGCGGCGTCGTGCGCGACTTCGCAGTGTCTCCCCGCGACCCGGACATCGCCAGCGGCAACCTCAGCGGCGGCAACCAGCAGAAGGTCGTCATCGGCAAGTGGATGTCGACCCGCCCCCGGGTGCTCGTCGTGCACGAGCCGACCCAGGCGGTCGACGTCGGCGCCAAGGCCGAGATCTTCCGGCTCCTCGCCGACGCCGCCGCCGACGGCATGGCCGCCATCGTCGTCAGCGTCGAGTACGACGACCTCGCCCATCTGTGCGACCGCGTGCTCGTCATCGGAGACGGCCGGGTGGTCGACGAGCTCACCGGTGACCGGCTCGAACCCGAGTCGCTCACCGCCGCTGCCTACCGCTCGGGCGCCGGATCGCCCGCCGAACCCGCGCAGATGCGCTGAACTAGGAACCGAAGGAACTCGAGGATGACCATGACCAGCACGACAAGCCACCGTGACACCGGCGCCGACAGCGGCCACAGCCTCTACATCGGCGTCGACACCGGCGGGACGTTCACCGACATCGTCGTTATGGACGCCGACGGCGACGTGTTCGCCACGAAGGCGCCCACCACGCCGGACTCCCTCGACGTCGGCGTCTTCGATGCTCTTGCCCTGGTCGCCGAGCACCGTGGCGAGTCCGTGCAGGAACTGCTCTCGAAGGTCGTGACCTTCGGTCACGGCACCACCCAGGCCACCAACGCGCTCATCGAGCGGCGTGGGCGACCCACCGCCCTGGTGACGACTCGTGGCTTCGGCGACACCCTCATCATCCAGCGGCTGATGGGCTTCACCGCGGGCGTGCCGGTGGAGCGGCTCGGCGACTTCAGCGCGCGCTCCTACCCCGACCCGATCGTGCCGCGCGACCTGATCGCCGAGGTCCCGGAGCGGGTCGACCACGCGGGCCGGAGTCGTCGTGCCGCTCGACGAGGAGGCCGTGCGCCTCGAGATCCAGCGACTGGTCGACGCGGGCATCACGTCGTTCGCGGTCTGTCTGCTCTGGTCGTTCCGCAACCCGGCGCACGAGCAGCGCATCGGCGCCATCATCCGCGAGATCGCCGGCGAAGCGGCGTACGTCAGCCTCTCCAGCGAGGTGAACCCGGTGCTCGGCGAGTACGAGCGGACCGCGACGACCGTCCTCAACAGCTACCTCGGTCCGGTCGTCGAGCGATACCTCGAGAGCCTGGAGACGCGACTGCGCACCGAGGGCCTGACCGGCCGCTTCAGCGTGCTCAACAGCATCGGCGGTGTCATGAACGCCCGCGATGCGGCGCAGCGCGGCGTCCTCCTGCTCGGCAGCGGGCCCACCGGCGGCGTCCTGGGCTCCCACCACCTCGCCGCCCAGCTCGGGCACCGCAACATCATCACCTCCGACATGGGCGGCACCAGCTTCGACGTGGGCCTCGTCGTCGACGGCAAGCCGGTGGTGAAGGCCGTCACCGAGGTGGCGAAGTACCACGTCGCCACCCCCATGGTCGACATCACCGCGATCGGCGCCGGAGGGGGCTCGATCGCCACGGTGGTCAACGGCAAGCTCCGGGTCGGTCCGGCGAGTGCCGGCTCCTACCCGGGCCCCGTCTGCTACCTGCGCGGCGGCACCCAGGTCACCGTCACCGATGCCGACGTCGCCCTCGGCGTCATCGACCCCGACAACTTCCTCGGCGGCCGGATGAAGATCGACAAGCCGGCCGCCGAGGACGCCATCCGCACCCAGATCGCCGAGCCGCTCGGCATCAGCGTGGTCGAGGCGGCCGCCGGCATCCGCGAGATCGTCGACGCCCGGATGGCCGACACCCTGCGCGAGCTGACGGTCGGTCGCGGGCACGACCCGCGGGACTTCGTCCTCTACGCGTACGGCGGCGCCGGGCCGATGCACTGCGCAGGCTTCGGCGCCGAGCTCGGCGTGGAGTCGATCGTCGTGCCGGCGACGTCGATGGCGCACAGCGCCTACGGCGCGCTGAGCGCCGACATCCACCACGGCGCCGAGCGCTCGGAGTCGCTGCGCAGCTCCCGGGCCAGCGCGGCACCGTGGGAGGAGTTCGACCAGTCACACGTCGAGGCGATCTTCAAGGAGCTCGAGGAGGAGGTGCTGGCCAAGCTCGTCGGGGACGACGTCGCCGAGGCCGACACCGTCATCGACCGCTCGGTCGACATGCGCTACCGCAGCCAGACCCACGAACTGATCATCCCGGTCACCG
Organism: uncultured Actinomycetota bacterium; assembly: GCA_963766035.1. Classification (GTDB taxonomy): domain Bacteria; phylum Actinomycetota; class Actinomycetes; order Propionibacteriales; family Nocardioidaceae; genus Nocardioides. Next base: position 12,362 of record CAVXYP010000004.1, read on the forward strand.
GTGACCTCGCCGACCCGGACTGCCTTCACGAGTTGGTGCTGCTCTTCGAGCGGACCTACGAGGAGACCTACGGCAAGGGCTCCGGCTACCGCGAGGCGGGGATCGAGCTGACCACCTTCCGGGTGGCGGGCATCGGTCGCACCGTCAAGCCGACCTTCCGAACGTTCGACCCAGCGACCGGCGCCGAGCCGCGGAGCCGGCCGGTCTTCGACGTACGGGCCCGCGACTGGCTCGACGCCGCCGTCGTCGACTGGGACGCGATGGTGCCGGACCGCCGTCTCGTCGGTCCCGTCGTCGTCGAGCACCCGACCACCACGGTCTACGTGGCCAGCGGCCAGCAGGTCCACGTCGACACGATCGGCAACCTGCTGATCACCCCAGAGACCGCCAGCACGGCAGGAGCAGACGCATGACAATCCGGACAGAGCATGGCACCGCACTCGACCCGATCACCTTCGAGGTGATCCGCAACAAGCTGTCCGCCATCACCGAGGAGCAGGCGACCACGCTCAAGAACGTCTCCGGCTCACCGGTGGTGACCGAGGCGACCGACTTCAACGTCGGGATCTACCTCGGCGACGGCTCGGTGGTCACGATGGGGCCGCAGGTGCTCTTCCACTCCGGCTCGATGGCGAGCGTGGTGCGCAACATCATCACCGACTGCGAGGACAACCCGGGGATCGCCGAGGGCGACATGTTCGTCCTCAACGACCCCTACAAGGGTGCCCTGCACCAGATGGACGTCACCTTCGTCGCTCCCGTCTTCGCCGACGGCCGCCGGGTCGCGTGGGTCGGTGCCTGTGCCCACCAGATCGACGTCGGCGGCATGAACTTCGGCAGCTGGAGCCTCGCCGCGCGGGGCATCCAGGAGGAGGCGATGCTGCTGCCCGGGATCAAGCTGGTCGAGGGGGGCGAGATCCGCTCCGACCTCTGGTCGATGCTGATGGGGATGACCCGGATGCCCACGACCGTTGGCCTGGACTTCAAGGCGATGATCGCGGCCAACAACGTCGCGGCGGGCCGGCTCACCGAGCTGTTCGAGCGCTACGGTCTGGAGACCGTGCTCGAGGTCATGACGCACGAGCTCGACCACTCCGAGCGTGAGCTGCGGCAGGTGCTGAGCACCCTCCCCGACGGCGTCTTCCGCGCTGTCGACTGGATCGAGCACGACGGGCACGACAACGTGCTCTACGAGTTCCGGCTCACCCTCACCAAGCAGTGGGGACGAGCTGGACTTCGACTTCACCGGCACCTCCGAGCAGGCACCGGGATTCATCAACTGCACGTGGTCGGGTCTGGTAGCGGGCGTCTTCACCGCCCTGCTGCCCACGCTCGCGCCGAACCTGCGGTGGAACGAGGGGCTGCTGCGGCCGGTGTCGATCACCGCACCGAAGGGCACGATCGCCAACGCCAACTGGCCGGCTCCGGTCTCCAGCGCCACCGTGTCCGCGGTCTGGGTGGTCACCAACGTCTCCTTCAGTGCGCTCTCCCGACTGGTGACGACGTCGCCCGATGTCTCGCGGCACGGCGCGGGTGTCACCAAGGGATCGATGAGCGTCATGGTGCTCAACGGCCTGTACCCGGACGGCGACCCCTACGGCACCTTCCTCCTCGACTCCACCGCCGGCGGCGGCGGCGCCTACGCCGACCACGATGGGCTCACCGCCTCCGGTGACTTCTGCGTGCCGCGCCCGGCTATCGCCAACGTCGAGTCGCACGAGGCCGACGGCCAGATCCTCTTCCTCTACCGCGGGATCCTGCCCGACTCCGCCGGTCCGGGCCGGCAACGCGGCGGGTCGACCGTCGGTCTGGCCCTCACCCCGCACGGCACCGACCAGCTGCAGGCGATGCTCGTCGGCCACGGTGTCGAGGTGCCCAACAGTGCCGGCATTTTCGGCGGCATGGAGGGCTCCTGTAACCGCAACGAGCTGCTCCACCGCGTCGAGGGCGTCTCGCCCGTCGGCCTGGTCACCTCCGCCGCGGACCACGAGTCGTGGGTCGGCGAGCGGGAGATCATGAACGCCAAGCCCGGCTTCTTCACGCTGCGCCGTGGCGACGCGGTGTCCTACAGCTTCCAGGGTGGGGGAGGGTACGGCGACCCGGTCGACCGCGATCCCGAGCTGGTCGCGCACGACGTCGCCACCCGCCAGGTGAGTCGCGACTCGGCCGCGGCGATCTACGGCGTCGTCCTCGACGACGCGCTCGCGGTCGCCGCCGCCGCCACCGAGGCCCGTCGCAGCGAGATCCGGGTGACGCGGCTGGGTGGGTCGCCGAGCGGCGACGGCCGTGCCGACAGGCGAGGCCGACAATGCCGACGGGCGGCAGCTCACCCCGGACCTCGCCGTTGCCGAGGACGGCCACGTGCGCTGCTCCTGCGGGCACGACTTCGGCGCGGGGCCGGACTGGAAGGGCGCATCCACGCGCCGTACGGTGCGGCCGGAGGACCACGGCCCCCTGCTGCGGCTGCACGAGGAGCTCGAGCTGCGCGAGTACGTCTGCCCGTCGTGCGGGCGACTGCTCGAGTCCAACGTGAGCCGGATCGGCTCCGCCGACCTGACCACCTCGGAGCTGATGTGACCACCCCATTCCCGCGGTACGCGGTCCGCACCGAGGTCGTCACCGGGCTCGGCAGCCTGGCCCGCCTGGACGAGCTCATCGCCGGCTTCGGTCACCGCGAGGTGGCAGTGGTCGCCGACACGGCGCTCGAACGGGCCGGGGTGCTCGACCGGGTGCTGGGCCACGCGCCCGAGGCCATCGTGGTCAACATGACCCTGGTCGACCCCGATCCGGACATCGAGGTCGTCGAGCAGGCCGTCGCGGCCGCCCGTGCGGCCGGCGCGCACTGCGTCCTGGCGATCGGAGGCGGGAGCGCGCTCGGCGTGGGCAAGGCCGTCGGGATCCGGCTCACCAACGACCAGCGGATCGACGCCTATGAGGGCCGTGACAAGGTCGGCGAGCAGCCGGCTCCGACGATCGCGGTGCCGACGACTGCCGGCAGCGGCAGCGAGGTCTCCAACGCCCTCGTGCTCCACGAGGCCGGCCGCGACAACGAGATCGTGGTCCGCGGTGAGCTGTGCGCCCCGCGGGCGGCGGTCCTCGACGCCACCTTGTTGCGGTCGCTTCCCCGCGACGCGCTCGTCCACTCCGCGCTGGATGCGCTGTCCCACGCGTTCGAGGCGCTCTGGGCGCGCGGAGCGAGCTACTTCACCGACGCCGCGGCGATCCCGGCGGCCCGGTCGATCATGGCCCAACTCCCGGGTGCCGCGACCGGAGCGGTCGACGGCCGCAACGCCGCGGGCGCCAACGACGACGCGCTGCAGGTCCTGCTCGAAGCCAGCTGCGCGGCCAACATGGCCTGCGGCAACAGCGGGCTCGCGTTGGTCCACGCGTTGTCCTCCTCGCCGGCGGTCCGCGTCCCGCACGGCCTGCAGAACGCGGTCCTGCTGCCCCACGTGGCGCGGTTCAACACACCTCTGCTCGGCGACGAGGTGCTCGCCCTGCTGCCGCTCGTCGATGACCTCTACCAGGAGCTCGGGCTGGTCGCCTCCTTCGCGGCGGTCGGCCACGGGCAGGTCGACGGGCGCACGCATGGTCGAGGCGAGCGCCCGCAATCCTTTCCGGACCAACAACCTGCGGTCGGCGTCCGACGACGACCTCGTGCAGCTGCTCCGCGCGGCCGGCGGCACCTTCGAGGAGAACCAGCGATGACGCGGGCCCAGGACCTTCGCGCGCTGCTCGCGCAGGCCAACCACATCCTGTACGACCAGGGCGTCCTCGACGCGTTCGGGCACGTGAGCGTGCGCAGCGACGAGCGGCCCGACCGGTTCCTGCTGGCGCGCAACATGGCGCCGGTGCTGGTGACGCCGGAGGACGTGCAGGAGTACGACTTCGAGGGGGAGACCGACGGGCCCGCGCCGTCGTACCTCGAACGCTTCATCCACGCGGAGATCTACCGGGCGCGCCCCGACGTGCAGGCCGTGGTCCACAGCCACTCGGCGTCGGTCATCCCGTTCGGCCTGTCCGCGACGCCGCTGCAGGCGGTCTTCCACATGGCGGGCTTCCTCGTCGACGGCGTCGCCCTTTTCGAGATCCGGGACGTCGCCGGTGACGCGACGGACCTGCTGGTGCGCGACTCCGCGCTTGGGGCGGCACTGGCCCGGTCGTTGGGCGACGCGCCGTTCGCGCTGATGCGCGGTCACGGATCCGTCGCAGTCGGACCGTCGCTGCCGCTGGCCGTCTACCGCGCGGTCTACGCCGAGCAGAACGCCGCCCTGCAGCTGCGGAGCCTCCCGCTGGACGGCATGAACGCGCTCACGGTCGGCGAGGGTCGAGCCGCGGCTGAGACCAATGCCGGCCAGATCGCCCGGGCGTGGGACATGTGGCTGCGGCGCGCCGCGCAACACGAGGCCCTCCGCGTCGGCTGAGCGTGTCCTAGCGATCCAGGGCGGCGAGCATCCCGAGCCACTTGCGGAAGAGCGCCAGCTCGGGCTCACCCAGCTCGTCCTGGGCGCCGGTCAGGTTGTGCAACAGCTGGCGGGCGACGTCGCGGCGGCCGGCCGGCTCGGCCGGCTGCGGGCCGGTCAGGCCGGTGATCGCGGCGAGCGTGGCCTCCCGCACCTGCGCCGACAGTGACAGGTCCGGCGACTCGGCGGTGATGAGGAACAGGGTGACGCCGACATTGGCGGCGAGGACGTGGTCGGCGGCCTGCTCGGCCGGCACCGAGAGCCGCTCGTGCGCCTCGGCCTCGCGGCACAGCTCGAGCAGCACGTCGTACGGTGCCTCCGCCGCGGCCGGCCGGCGGTGCGGCGTGACCTGGCCGTACATCAGCGCGTAGAAGCCGGCGTTGTCGAGGCCGAACCGCACGTGGGCGTCCCACCCCTGGCGGATGTCTTCGACGGGGTCGCCGGTCGACTCCGCGGCGTGCTTGAGCCTCAGGTAGCTCTCGAAGCCGTGCTCGATCACCGCCTCGAGCAGGCCGTCCTTGCTCCCGAAGAAGTGGTAGAGCGTCGGCAGCTTCACGCCGACGCGCTCGCAGATCGCGCGCAGCGGCACGTCCTGGCCGGGGGTGTCGCTGATCAGCGCCGCCGCGGCCTCCAACAGCCGCTGTCGTGTATCGCTCTTGCGTATTTGTGTCACATCGATATAGTACCTACTGACAAGCGATACACAAAGTGTGTATCTTCGAAATACGGAAAGGGACACCCCATGTCCACCCATACTCTCGAGGGCAAGAACGTCCTCGTCGCGGCCGGCGCCAAGAACCTCGGCGGACTGATCAGCCGACAGCTCGCGGAGGCGGGCGCCAACGTCGCCATCCACTACAACTCCGAGTCGACCCGGTCGGCGGCCGAGGAGACCCTCGCTGCCGTCGAGGCCGCCGGTGGCAAGGGTGTCGTCCTCACGGGCGACCTCACCAGCGCCGCCAACGTCGAGCGCCTGTTCGCCGACGCGGCCGCCGCGCTCGGGCCGATCGATGTCGCGGTCAACACGGTCGGCAAGGTGCTGCGCAAGCCCATCACCGAGACCACCGAGGAGGAGTACGACTCGATGGCCGACGTCAACGCGAAGTCGGCCTACTTCTTCATCAAGGAGGCCGGGCGCAATCTCAACGAGGGTGGCAAGGTGGTCACCATCCTGACGTCGCTGCTGGCCGCGTTCACCGACGGCTACTCGACGTACGCCGGCGGCAAGGCCCCGGTGGAGCATTTCACCCGGGCGGCCGCGAAGGAGTTCGCAGCGCGCGGGATTTCGGTCACCGCGGTGGCTCCCGGTCCGATGGACACGCCGTTCTTCTACGGGCAGGAGACCCCGGAGCGCGTGGAGTACCACAAGTCGCAGGCCCTCGGCGGTCAGCTGACGAAGATCGAGGACATCGCGCCGATCGTGCAGTTCCTCGTCACTGACGGCTGGTGGATCACCGGCCAGACCATCTTCGCCAACGGCGGCTACACCACCCGCTGACCGACGACCGACGACCAAGGGCAGGTCGGCGTGCTCCGAGCGCCGGCCTGCCCTCCTCAGGAGAGGATGTAGAGATGACCAACGAGATTCCCGAACCCGTCGCGTCGGTGATCGCGGCCATCAACGGCCACGACGAGGAAGGCTTCCTGGCCACGTTCACCGACGAGGGTTTCGTCGACGACTGGGGCCGCATCTTCCGCGGGAGGGACGCGATCCACGGCTGGAGCAGCAAGGAGCTGATCGGCGCCGAGGGCACCCTGACGGTCGAGTCGGTCACCACGACGCCGTCCGGCAGCGTGGTGGTCGTGGGCGACTGGCGCAGCAACCATGCCAACGGCCCGAGCAGGTTCGAGTTCGAGCCGGTGGGTCAGCAGGTCGGGTCGATGACCATCCGCGAGGGCTAGGTGTGATGTCCAGGGAGGTTGTACCGCCCGACATCGCAGCTAGGGCCCCGTCCTGGCTCGACCAGTAGTCCCACGCGCGGCGCACCTGGCCGGCATTGGTCTCCGCCGCCGCCCGGCCCTCGGCCTCCGTGAGGTACTCGACGTCGTCGAGGTGCCGGGCATCGCGCAGGAGCGCGGCGTTCCTCTCGATGTAGACGGCGCGGTAGACCGCGAGCGCGAGCGAGTCGGCGACCGCGACCGAGCCGTGACCCCGCATCAGCGCGACCGGCGCACCGCCCAGTGCGCCGGCCAGGGCCCGGCCCAGGGCCGCATCGCGCACCAGCAGGTCCGTGCCGTCACCGGCCCAGCAGCAGATTCAAGGCTGCGGATGGTCCCACCTCTACAGGGGCGCTTTGAGCGCGGGAGCGCACCCTCCCGATGTTGGCGTTCGCGGGTGAGCGAGTAGACGGCCGCCACCCAGGCGGCCCTAGCCGAGCTGTCACCAGCCGTGCAGCAGACCCCCGGCGGCGAGGACTGGAACTTGGGCAGCCTGGCTTGCGAGGTCAGGCGTCTCTGTGAGCTTTCAGACCGCTCTCGCCGAGCGCTTCGGCAAAGGCAAGAGGTTCAGTTCGAAGTAGTCGACGTCGCCCTGGAACTGGAACTTCATCATCCAGTCGATCAACTTGCCGCTCGACACTCGGGCGGCGGCCGCCATCTTCGGGTGAAGGTCGAGTATGACTCTTTCTGAGCCGGCCGCTTGCCTGGCAATGGACTTGAAACGCAGCCTTGACTCTACGCATAAATGGCAGATATCTTCTAGCTATGCGTAGCGAAGGCCCGCCGCTGATGCCGGTGTTCCGATCACGCCACCAGGCGGAGCTCTTGATGTGGCTCATGCTGCACCCCGAGCAGGAGTACGGCGTGAGCGAACTTGCCATGCGAATCGGCGTGCCTCTGTCTACGCTCCACCGGGAGGTCGTGCGCCTCGACGCCGCCGGCCTCATCGTCAGTCGCACGCATGGGCGCAACCGCCTGGTCCGTGCCAACCCTGACCATCCGGCCTCTGGGGCGCTGGCCCGGCTGCTCGAGATCACCTTCGGGCCGAAGGCGGTGATCGGTGAGGAGTTCGCGATTGACGGCGCCGAGCAGGTGGTGATCTTCGGCTCCTGGGCTGCCCGGTACGACGGTCAGGTGGGTCCGCCGCCGCACGACATCGACGTGCTGGTGATTGGCAAGATCGACCGCGCCGACCTTTACGAGGCCGCCGATCGTGCGAGCGCCCGGCTCGGCATTGAGGTCAACCCGGTCGTTCGCAACCCGAAGCAGTGGGCAGATCCGGTTGATGTGCTCGTCGCGCAGATCCAGGCATCGCCGCATGTCACGGTGCTCGACACCTGTGAGCTGGTGAACTCTTGATGGTGCGCTGGGTACGAGGCGAATCGGAGGTCTTGGCGTTGCTCGCCGCAGGTGAGCTGCAGAAGCTGACTGGCGACGCCGCCAACGGTGAACGGCTCTTGGAGAAGGCTTCCGTCACCCTGTCCACGGCCCGCTCGGCTGTCGAAAGCGACCCGGACTCGGCGTTCGTCCTGGCCTACGACGCCGCCCGTCAGGCGTTGACCGCCCTCCTGGGTCATCAGGGACTGCGGCCGACGACGAAAGGTGGGCACTACGCCGTCGAGCAGGCAGCGCGCGCGCAATTCGGGCCGGGATTCCGGCAGTTCGGTGCCCTGCGCCGACGCCGCAATGAGCTGGAGTACCTCCAACGTCCCGGCGACGACGCCACGCACGACGAGGCGGGCGAAGCCGTCGAGAATGCGCGGGCGATCATCATCGCGGCGAAGGCGCTGATCGACCAGCTCGGTATCTTCTGACTTCTCGCCCGGTCAGGTCAGGCGGGAAAGGGCCCGATTCGATGGCTGCCAGAAACCTGCCACTTATGGTCGGCCAACACCCCGATCGGGTCCATTAGACTCCGAATACGGCAGCGGGCCGCATTGGTCCACCCATCGATCGAGCGTGCGCGACCTGCTTGCGTCGCTCAACCAGTGATCTCCTTGCCGAAGATCTGCCGTGCGACGACCCACTTGAGGATCTCGTTGGTTCCTTCGTAGATCTCGCCGATCTTGCTGTGGCGGTAGATCGCCTCGACCGGTCCGGGCGTGCCGTCGGCGCTCAGTTCGCGGGCGAAGTCGAGGCCACCGAACGCCTGGACGCACCGCGGGCCAGGTCGACCGCGAGCCGGCTCCCGTAGTACTTCGTCATAGCGGCCTCGGGCGCGGGGAATATCGCTCCGCTGTCGCGGCGCAGCGCGGCCTTCAGATACAGCGTGCGCGCGTTCTCGAGCTCAGTGGCTCGCTCGGCCATGAGGAACTGCCAGTGCTGGTTGGCGGCCACCTTGCGGCCGAACGCTTCCCGGGTGGACAGGTGTGCGACGGCGTGGTCGAAGGCGGCCCGGGCCATGCCGACGCCGGCCGCGGCGATGTCGACCAGCTGCCGGATGCGCGGCGCGCGGGCATCTAGCCGGAGGCAGGTGCGCCCGGGCTGATCAAGGACCGGGGTGCCAGACGCGCTGGAGAGCGGTCTCGTGCGAGGCGAGAGCGGAGGCGCGGCTGGCCCCGAGGCCGATGCAGAACGTGACGCCCATCGGGACCAGCACCTGCCGGACCGGATCGGCGAACTCGGCGAAGTGGTTGGACAGCTCGAGAGTGATGTAGCCGTGGACGAAGCTCCACAGCGCGCCGGCCGCCGCCGTCGGATCCTCGACCGTGAGCCCACCGATGGTGCCCAGCCGCGCGGCTGCCTCGATCACGTGGGCGTACGCGGCCTGGAACGCGGGAGAGTGGCCGGCGCGCCGCTCGCCCTTGGTGGGCGTCGGCCGGTAGGTGGCCCGGGTCGAGAGACCGAACATGGCGTCGTACAGGTGCGGGTTCGCCCGCGCGTAGGACAGGGTGGTGAGGGCCATCGTGAACAGGTCGGCCACGGGATCCTCGCTCGCCTCGACCTGCGCGAACGCCTGACCGATCTGGTTGAAGCCGTGGTCCTCCACGGCACTGATCAGCTCGGGGACGCCTCCGAAGTAGTTGTAGACGACCATGCTCGACATGCCGGCCCGCGCTGCCACAGTCCGGGCCTTGATGGCCGAAGGCCCCTCCTCGGCGAGCATGGCGACGGCTGCGTCGATGAGTCGCTCAGGGATCCCGTTGGACGGGCCGTCGGACAGTGCGGAATTTCGCGCCATGGCCGTCATCGTTCCAAACCGGCGGCGTGGATGTGGCTCATGGCGTGCTCGGCCAGTGCGGTGATCGTCAGTGCCGGATTGACGCCGGGGTTGGCAGGTAGGGCTGCGGCGTCGCACACGACCATGTTCTGGTAGCCGAACACCTTTAGCTGGTCATCGACCACTCCGGTCGCAGAGCTGTTGCCGATGACCGCGCCGCCGAGCACGTGGGCGGTCATCGGCCGGTTGCCGAACACGTCGAAGACGCTGCCCTGGGCGATGCCTCCGGTGCGCTCCGCCAACCAGTTCGCGACCTGGTGCCCTGCGTCGATGTACGTCGGGGCGGGCCTCGCGACGTCACGCTCGGTGGTCAACTGGTATCCGCTTCCCAGGCGCCGCTTCTTCGGGTTGAACCGGATCGCGTTGTCGCGCGGCTGCATGACCAGCATCATCAGGGTCCGCGCGCTCCAACCCGATCGCATCGTCGATGACCAGCGGCGGGGGTGCCGCAGCACGGTCCGGAACCAGCTCAGCAGGCGCTGCACCGGACGTCCCTCGCCCACCAGGACCGTGAACATCAGCCTCATGAAGTCGCCCCGAGGACCATAGGTGAGGAACTCGATCTGCGTGTCGCCGTCAACGATCACCCGACTGCTCGCGGTGACGTCGCGCCAGGTGCCGACGTCCTCGGGGAGGAGGACGGACAGCACGGCCTCGCTGTTGGTGCGAGCGAGGTGGCCCAGGCGGTCGCTCACCGCGGGCAGTGACCCGCGGTGTTTGCAGTCCGCGAGAAGGGAATTGGTCCCCACCGCGCCACCTGCGAACACGACCCCGCGGGTGGTGACACTGGTGCGTTCTCTTCGCCATCCGGCGCAGGGACGGCGGGTCGTGATCCGGTAGCCGTCGCTTCCGTCCGCGGCGCCGAGCGGAGTCACGTCGACCACCTCGCGCTCGGCGAGGATCTGGGCGCCGTGCTTCTCCGCGAACCAGAGGTAGTTCTGGGTGAGGCGGTTGGCGGCACCGGTGCGGCAGCCGGTCATGCACTGCCCGCACCGGATGCACCCGGTGCGGTCCGGCCCCTCGCCACCGAAGTACGGATCTGGCACAGTGACGCCCGGCTCGCCGAAGAAGACGGCCACCGGCGCCGGAGTGAAGGTGCCGCCAAACCGGTCCGCGACCTCGCGGGTCAGACCGCTCGTCACGGACTCCCACGGCGTCCGGCTCGCTCCGAGCATACGCTCCGCCGTGCGGTAATGAGGCTCGAGGCGCTCCTCCCACGGAGCGAGCTCGGTCCACTGGGGATGAGCGAAGAATGCCTTGTGCGGGCGGAAGAGGACGCCGCCGTACACCAGGCTTCCACCGCCGACTCCAGTCTGGGTGGAGCTGAACACATGCCGGAACAGGACGTTGCGCATGATCCCGCGCAGTCCCACTGCCGGCGCCCAGACGAAACGGCGCCTGTCCGAGGCCGAGGCGGGTAGCTCTTCGTCGGCGTACGCGCGTCCGCGCTCGATGACCGCGACCCGATAGCCCTTCTCGGCCAGGCGCAGGGCGGCGACGCTCCCGCCGAAGCCGGATCCGACAACGACCCAGTCATGGTCCAGCGGGGGATGGGTGGTGTTGCTCACGACGGCTCCTCCAGGGGTTGTCGCATCAGAATAACTTCGTTATCGTGAATGGACAAGCGTCGCCCGGACGCTCGCCTCAGCATCCGCAACGGAGACCGGTCATGGCAGAAGAAGTACGAGGACAACTGGCTATCGAGGACCGTGGCGCGGTGCTGGTCGCCCGCATCGACGGCGGCCCGCTGGGGCTCTTCGGCAACGACATCGCCGAGCAGCTCGACGCGCTCGTCGACCGGGCGGACCGCGACGTTGCGGTCCAGGCCGTGGTCTTCACCGGGACCCATCCGGACCGCTTCGTCTCCCACGCTGAGGTGCGCTGGCTCCAGGAGGGCGGGGCGACCGTCCCATCCGTGGGTGTCCGCGGTGCCTCCGCTCTCGCCCACACGGCGCGCGGTGTCAACCGGGCCGGCGGCATGAAGGCAGCGCTAGGGAGAACGCCGCTGTGGCCCGCGGTGCAGCTGGAACGGGTGCACCAGACCTTCCTCAAGATGAACCGCAGCGGAGTCATCTTCATCGCCGCCCTCAACGGCTCCGCGCTCGGTCTCGGCGCCGAGTTCTGCTGGGCCAACGACCTGCGCGTCATGGCCGACGGGGACTACTTCATCGGTCAACCCGAGGTCCTGCTCGGGATCATGCCGGGCGGTGGCGGCAGCCAGCGGCTTCCACGCCTCGTCGGCAACCACAAGGCACTGCTGGCGATCTTGTCGGGGGAACCGTTCACGCCCGCCCGGGCACTGGAGATCGGCGCCGTCGATGACGTCGTGGCGCCGGACCAGGTGCTCGACCGGGCGATCGAGCTCGCCGAGCACCTCGGTTCGCGGCCTAAGGCGTCGCGGGCGGCGATCAAGCGGTCGGTCTACTTCGGCGGCTCGGCGGGCCTGGAGGAGGGCCTGCACATCGAGCGCTCCGAGTTCCTCGCCACCGCGCTCTCCGGCGTGGGTCAGGAGCTGATGCTCGACTACATGGCCAACACCGACGCCGCCGGCGAGCTGCCCCTCTACCAGCCCGGTGTCTTCGACGAGGTGCTGCAGGCGGGCACCACCCGTGGCGCCGGCGCTCCGCGGAAGGAGGCCCAGCGATGAGCGGCCACACCGTGACCCGGCGCGACGTCAGCTTCCACTCCGACGGTGAGACCTGCGCGGCCTGGCTCTTCCTGCCCGACGGCGTCACCAACCCGCCGGTCGTGCTCCTCGGCCACGGACTGGGCGCCACTCGCGAGATGCGCCTGGACGCCTTCGCTGAGCGATTCGCCCAAGCCGGGATCGCGGCGCTGGCCTTCACCTACCGCCACTTCGGCGACTCCACCGGCCAACCCCGCCAACTGCTGTCCATCAAGCGTCAGCTCGCCGACTGGGACGCCGCCATCGACCACGTGAAGACACGCCCTGACGTCGACGGCACCCGGATCGCGGTCTGGGGGAGCTCCTTCGGCGGCGGCCACGCCATCATCGTCGCCGCCCGCCATCCCGAGCTGCGCGCGGCAGTCTCACAGTGCCCGTTCACGGACGGCGTCGCCTCGGCGCGGGCTTTGGGACCGGTCGGCACCATGCGGCTGCTGCCCACCGTCGGGCGAGACGTCCTCGCGCTGGTCACGGGCAAGGACCCTGTTCTGCTCACGCTTGCCGGGGCGCCGGGGGAGAAGGCGCTGATGACGGCGCCTGACGCCCTGCCTGGTTACCTCGCGCTCGTGCCCGAAGGCGGCACCTTCATCAACGAGGTCGCCGCTCGGGTGGCGCCCACCATCACCCGGCACCGACCGGGCAAGTCGGCCAAGCACGTGAAGATGCCCATTCTGTTCTGCATCTGCGACCACGACTCGGTCACCCCGCCCGAGGAGACCGTCGCCTACGCCGAAACCGCCCCCAAGGGCGAGATCAGGCGGTACGACGCCGGCCACTTCGACATCTACCTGGGCGCACCGTTCGAGGCCGTCGTCGCCGACCAGGCCGACTTCCTGACCCGCCACCTGGAGGTCTGAGCCGTGACCTTCTCCACCCTCCTCGACAAGCGCGCGGCAGAGAGCCCCGCCGGCCCCGCGGTCGCCGACAGCACCACATCGCTGACCAACGCCGAGCTGCTCACCCGCGTGGAGGCTGTCGCTGCGCAGCTCGCCGATCTCGGCATCACATCGGGTGATGTCCTTGCGCTACGCCTGACCAACCGCATCGAGTTCGTCGTCCTGCTCTTCGCGGCCTGGCGTCTCGGCGCCACCATCACCCCGGTCAACCCCGCCCTCACCGACGTCGAGGTAGCGCGCCAGCTCGACGACTCCGCCGCCAAGCTCCTCGTGGTCGAAGAGGACTCATCCGGCGTCGGCGACGTACCCATCCTCTCCGTCGCCGACCTGGCTCGCGAAACCACGATCGAGGTCCCGCCAGTCGAGGACACCCGCGCCCTGGCATTGCTCATCTACACCTCCGGCACCACCGGAACTCCCAAGGGCGTGATGCTCGACCACGCCAACCTCGATGCCATGACGGCCATGGGCCGAGACGCTCTCAAGGTCGGGGAGGACGACCGCTGCCTGCTGATCCTGCCGCTCTTCCACGTCAACGGCATCGTCGTCAGCATCCTCACCCCGCTGCTCGTCGGTGCCAGCGTCGTCATCGCGGAGCGGTTCAAGCCGAGCACGTTCTTCGAGGTCATCGAGAGAGAACGGCCCACGTTCTTCTCCGCAGTCCCCACGATCTACAACATGCTCGCGGCACTGCCCGACGACGTACGCCCCGACACGAGCTCGGTCAGGTTCGCCGTCTGCGGCGCCGCCCCCGCATCTGCCGAGCTGCTCGCTCGGTTCGAGGACCGCTTCGGCTTCCCCCTAGTCGAGGGCTATGGGCTCTCCGAGGCCACCTGCGGGTCCACCATCAACCCGATCGAAGGCCCCCGCAAGCCGGGAACCGTCGGCCTGCCGTTCCCCGGACAGGAGCTGCGGATCCTCGGCGCGGACGGCCACCCCGTTGACGCCGGCGAGAACGGCGAGGTGGAGGTGCGAGGCGCCAACGTGATGCGCGGTTACCTCGGCCGGCCTGACGACACCGCCGCCGCCATCAACGACGGCTGGCTGCGCACCGGCGACGTCGGCCACCTCGACAACGACGGCTACCTCACCCTCGTCGGCCGTTCGAAGGAGATGATCATCCGGGGTGGAGAGAACATCTATCCCAAGGAGATCGAGGACGTCCTCAGCGGTCATCCCGCTGTCCTCGAGGCTGCTGTCATCGGCGTACCCGACGAGAAGTGGGGCGAGATCGTCGTTGCGTTCGTCCAGGCGCGCCCCGGCGCGACGGTCGACGTCGACACACTCAAGCTCCGCTGCAGGGAGCACCTCAGCGGCTACAAGCGACCCAACGCGATCCATGTGCTGGAGTCGTTGCCCAAGAACGCGGTCGGCAAGCTCGACAAGAGATCACTCCTCGGCCAGCTCCCGCGGGCCGCAGCTTCGGTCTAGATCGGCGCGTGATCGGGAGGCTCGGCGGAGCACCGATCATTGGACTCGACGGGTAGCGGCATTTGACTGACCCGCTGTAGATACGTGTCGTGACCAGTTCCGGCGCCGTTGGTGGAGAACTCGAGGTGGGCGGAAAGTGGCGGATTTGGCCGCAAGCCGAGTCAGCCAGTGTCAACCTGGGGAGTCGCACGTGAGGCGTTTGCGCAGGTCAGAGGCCAGAATCGTCAAGGGAAAGCATTTCGGCAACCCTTGCCCGGGTCAGTTGCCGGTCATCCGGATCAACTGGTTGGGGCCAGCGGGGATGGTGCCGAATCCGTTCAAGACAAGGAACTCGGCGCGCCCGCGTCCTACCGGGTTCAGGTTGATCACCTCGTCTGCCGCCCCACCTGCCCCCGGAACCCCGAGGGGTGTGAAGCTCAACTGGTCGTTGATCCAGACGATGTCGGCAGGATTGCTCCGTTGTGCGTTCCCCACCATCCCGTACACGTCAAGGTCACCGTCACGGTCGACATCACCGACCGCCACGGATCGTCCATGGCCGGCAGAAAGAGCGGACCCGATCCGCTGGCCGCCGCCAAGGTGCCCATGGGTGTTGAGGTGGTAGGCAAACCCATCGACGGTGGCCGTGACCACGTCGGAGTCACCGTCCCGGTCCAGGTCTGCCACCACGGCGTCGTTCACCGCCGACGTGAGCTGGTGCGCCGAGGTGACGTCAGCAAATCCGTGGCCATCCCGGTTGCGAAACAACCGAGGGCGCTCCCCTTCCTCGCCGCAGGTGAGCAGGTCGTCCCACCCGTCGCCATCGACATCGATGACCTCGGCGCACCGACCACCCGCCCGCGCGCCGAAATCCCAGAAGCGCGGGCTGTAACGGAAACCGCTGCCGCCGGTGTTGATGAAGACCTTGCCCCGCTCGTTGGGCAACCCGTTCTCGGGCCTGTTGCACGGGTCCCAGGGATCCTCACGCGGCCTGTCGTTGCCCACAAACAGATCCGGGTACCGATCGCCGTTGGCGTGCAGGAACGTGACCTGGCGGCCCCGTCCGCACACGTCTCCCACACCCCAGGCCGTGCCGACCTCCCTGAATCCCCGCCTGCTCCCGAGCCACAGCTCGTTGTCCCGGCCGTGCTTGACGTGGTTGGTCACGAACCGGCCGGTCGAGCAGTACGCGTCCGGCCGACCGTTGCGGTCGACGTCCGCCCAGGCGCAGTCGTGTCGGTCGATCTGCTTGCCGTCGGCGTTGAACTTCGGCCACGCCGATCTCGCAACCCTCCGGTACGTCCCGTCACCCCGGTTGCTCCACAGCTGCCCCCCGGCCGCGTGGTAGCCGATCCAGACGTCCTGGTCTCCGTCGCGGTCGTAATCCACCCCGGTCGCCGAGTACGTCCTGCTCACCGCGCTCAGCCCCGCCGCCGAAGCCCGGTCCGCAGGTAGCAGAACCTTGGCGTCTCCCGTGCCCGCTGCGACAGGACCGATCAATGCGGCGAACGACAAACCCACCGACATGGCCATCAGCCACGCCACGATCACACGACTGGACATGATCCCCACCGTGACTGTGCCTCCCGAGCAATCCACCATCCGCCGCACGGCCAACTCAGTGGACGCATTGCGGAAGACAATAAACGCCCTGGTGCCCAGAGCGCTCGATACTCTCCGGTCATGGCCGCGGGTGAGGGGGAGCAGACGGACCTTCCCGAGGCTGTGGTGGCCGAACTGCGCCGCACAGCGGCCGAACTGTTGGGACACGTCTCGTCCTACGCCGACGAGATGCTCGACTACATCGTCGACCGGGTCCCGGAGGCCAGCGCTGATGACGAGCTTCGCGGCCTGACGCTGGGGTCGTGCTCGTCGAATCTCGAGGCGGCGCTGTCGATGGTGCGACACGGCATCGACGTGGGTGCCGCGTCAGCGCCGGTCACCGCACTCGAACATGCGCGCGCCATGGCGGCCCGTGGCTACAGCGTCGACGTGATGCTGCGCTTCTACCGGATCGGCCACGCGTACTTCAGTGAACGCATTCTGGCCGGGATCACCGACCTCGTCCCCGACCCCGCCGTCGCTCTCCACGTGGTGGCCTACCTGCAGCGCTACGCCTTCGCATACACGGACCGCGTCTCCAGCGAGGTCGCTGCCGAGTACGTCGCCGAGCTCGACCGCATCCAGACTCGGGCACGGGCGGCCCGCACGGATGCGGTCCGCTCGCTGATCGCCGGCGGGCGGGTCGACCTCCGGCACGCCGAGCGCACCTTGTCCCACCGACTCACCGGATGGCAGACGGCTTTCGTCTGCTGGACCGATCGAGATGATGTCGACCTCACGCGCCTGGGGGAAGCCGTCGGCGCCCACCTCGGATCGACCCACCCCCTGCTCGTCCCGGACGGCGCCCGGGCGCTCTGGGGCTGGGTCTCCACGACGGGCGCTCCCGGCGTGGCTCCCAGCGACCTCCGGCCTCTCGCCGACCAGGTCCCAGAGACCGTCCGGGTCACTCTCGGCGCGCCCGCGCAGGGTGCCGCCGGCTTCCGGGACTCCCATCTCCAGGCGCAGCGCTGCCGTCGCATCGTCGAGCTCACCGGACGCGCATCCCCCGTCACGGCATATCCCGCGATAGCGCTCGTGGACACGATGAGCGGCGACCTTGACCTTGCCTGTGCCTTCGTCGCAGCCGAGCTGGGCGGGCTTGCCGTCACTGGGCGCCGGGAGGAGGAAGAACGACGGACGCTGCTGGCAGTGCTCGACGCACAAGGGGGCCTGGCTGCCGCAGCCGAGGAACTCGGCGTACACCGGAACACCGTGCTGCAGCGCCTTCGCCGGGCCGAGGAACGACGCGGGTGTCCGGCGACCGAGCGGGTCGTCGAGCTCCATGCCGCCTTGCGTCTCGCGGGTGTGCTGGGTCCCGCGGTGCTCGCGGCGGGGCCCGACCCGGACTAGTCAGGATGTGCTGCGCGCACACCGGCATGGGCTTGGCACCCCTCGCGGGGGCTGCTCGCGGTTCGTACGTTGTGAGGCATGTCAGCAACCACCGAGCAACGCGCCCCCGCAGCGGCCCGGCACGCACTTCCCGACCCGGGTGAGCAGGTCCCGACGATCTCGTGGCCGATCGTCGGCATCTTCTGCGGTGCTGTCGCGGCGTTCGCGTTCTCCACCTGGGCGGCGCTGGCCGACAGGCTTCCTGTCCCGGCGACGGTCCTGCTGAGCGCGACCGCGATCTTCGTGCTGTTCACCGTGTTGCACGACGCCGCGCACTACTCGGTGAGTACCCACCGCTGGGTCAACGCGGCCTTCGGCCGGGTCGCGATGCTCTTCGTCTCGCCGCTGATCTCGTTCAAGTCGTTCGCGTTCATCCACATCGAGCACCACCGCAACACCAATGACGACGAGAATGACCCCGACCATTTCGTGAGCGGTGCCCCGTGGTGGCAGCTTCCGGTCCGGTTCCCGCTGATGGACGTGCCGTACCTGGCCTTTCTGGTCCGCAACGTCAGGCGCCGTCCCCGGGCAGAGGTGCTGGAGACCTTGCTCCTGACGGTGACCACCGGCGCGGTGATCGTCACCTGTGCGCTCACCGGACACCTGTGGACACTGGCGGTGCTGTACCTGATCCCCGAACGGGTCGCCATGTTCGTCCTTGCCTGGTGGTTCGACTGGTTGCCGCACCACGACCTCGAGGACACCCAACAGGAGAACCGCTACCGCGCCACCCGCAACCGGGTCGGGTCAGAGTGGGTCCTCACACCGCTGCTGCTCTCACAGAACTATCACCTCGTCCATCACCTGCACCCCTCGATCCCGTTCCACCGCTACGTCGCGACCTGGCGGCGCAACGAAGAGGCCTACCTGGAGCGTGATGCTGCGATCGGAACGGTCTTCGGTCAGCAGCTCGACCCCGACGAGTACCGCGACTGGAAGCGCCTGAACGGAAAACTGGCCCGGATCCTCCCGGCTCGGATGCCGATGCGCTCCTCCGCCCCCGCTGCCGAGTTTCACTCTGTCCCGGTCGCCAGCGTCGACCGCTTGACCGATGACAGCGTGCTGATCCGCTTCCACGTGCCCGACGAGCTGCGTGACCAGTTCTCCTTCGAGGCCGGTCAGCACATCACCGTCCGCACTGACCTCGGAGGGGAGGGGGTACGGCGCAACTACTCCGTCTGCACCTCCGCCACCTCCGGTGGGCTCGCGATCGCTGTCAAGCACATCCCTGGCGGGGCATTCTCCACCTTCGCAATGGAGCAACTTCGGGCCGGCGACACCCTCGACCTGCTGACACCGACCGGTTCGTTCGGCACACCGCTCAACCCGCTCGCCACGAAGAACTACGTGGCGATCGTCGCCGGAAGCGGCATCACTCCCGCACTGTCGATCCTGCAGACAACCCTGGCCGTCGAGACGGAGAGCCGCTTCACCCTGGTCTACGGCAACCGCGACGCCGACAGCACGATGTTCCGCGACGACCTCGACGACCTCGAGGCGCGGTACGCCGACCGGCTCCGGATCATCCACGTGCGCTCCCGCGACCAGCGGCACCCGGCACATCTCCGCGGCCGCATCGACCGCTCAAAGCTCGAACCGTGGCTCGTCACCGACCTGGCCCCGCCCTCGGTGGACGAGTGGTTCCTGTGCGGACCGGTCGAGATGGTGACCGACCTGCGCGACCTGCTCCTCGAGCGCGGCACCGAGCCAGACCACGTGCACGTAGAACTCTTCCACGGCCACCAGAAGCCCAAGGTCGCCGACGACTTCACCCCGGCGGAGGTCGCGGTCACCCTGCGCGCCCGTCAGTACGAGGTCCCGCTCCAGAGCGGCGACACGGTCCTCGAGTCCGCGCTCAAGGCCGGGCTGGACGCCCCCTATGCCTGTCTCGGCGGAGCCTGCGGCACCTGCAAGGCGAAGGTCCTCCTGGGGTCGGTTGCCATGGAACAGAACTTCGCACTGTCCTCGGCTGACGTGGACGCTGGGTACGTGCTCACCTGCCAGTCGCATCCGACCACGCCGTCGGTCGCCGTCGACTACGACGCCTGAGTCGTGATGAGGGCCATGGCGTTGGCGTATGCCGCGGCCAGCACCTGAGCCGACAGGTCGGGGTCGCTGACCGCGCGGGCAAGCTGGAGCGAGCCGACGAGCAGCGTGAACAGACCGATCGCACGTTCGTTCGTGACCTGCGCGTCGCCGTCGTCGAGGTGCCGCGCGATCGCTTGGATCATCGATCGCGCGCCGTCGGTGTAGGCCTGCCTGGTGGCGTCGTCGCGGCGACCGATCTCGTCGAGGAGGGCCGCCGAGGGGCAGCCGCTGGCAGAGTCGTCGCGGTGCGCGGGGGAGAGGTACTCGCCGAGGAACGCGACGACGGACTCGACACCGGCGGGCAGGGCGTTGACGCGCGCGACCTGGTCCTCGAGCTGCTGCGCGACGACGGAGGCGACGAGGTCGTCCTTCGACCGGAAGTGGCCGTAGAAGGCGCCGTTCGTCAGGCCGGCGTCGGCGACGAGGGTTGCGATGCCGGACCCGTCGATGCCGTCGCTCTTGAACCGACGTCCGGCGGTCTCGACCATCCGCCGTCGGGTCGCTTCCTTGTGCTCGGGGCCGTACCTCGCCATGACCTACGTCTCCTTCGGTTGCGGGTTCTCCCATCGTAGCAGTACGGTCATAATAATATGAACGTACTGCAATGACGATCTGGAGCAATCTCATGTCCTCGCTTGCCGACCCGCTCGACCTGCCCTCCGGCGTACGACTTCCCAACCGCATCGCGAAGGCGGCGATGAGCGAAGCTCTGGGCGACGGCGACAACTCGCCCGACGAGCGCATCGTCACGTTGTACCGACGGTGGGCCGAGGGTGGCTACGGCCTGTTGGTCACCGGCAACATCATGATCGACCGGGCCCACCTCGGAGAGCCGGGCAACATTGCGATCGAGGACGACCGGGCCCTTCCGGAGCTGACGTCGTGGACCAAGGCCGCGCACGACGGTGGAGCGGTCATCTTCGCCCAGCTGAACCACCCCGGCCGCCAGGCCAACCTCCTGAACATCGGGCACACCCCGGTCGCACCCAGCGCTGTCGCGTTGGCGCTTCCCGGGCGCGACCGTGCCCCGCGAGCTCACGTCCGTCGAGATCGAGGACATCATCGATCGCTTCGCGACGGCCGCGGAGGTGTGCGAGGCCGCCGGCTTCGACGGCGTGCAGATCCACGCCGCGCACGGCTACCTCGTCACCCAGTTCCTCTCGCCGCTGACGAACCTGCGTGACGACGAGTGGGGCGGCGACCCGACGCGCCGGATGCGGTTCCTCATCGAGGTCGTACGACGGGTGCGGACCCGCGTGCGCCCGGGCTTCGCGGTGTCGGTGAAGCTGAACTCCGCCGACTTCCAGCGCGGTGGATTCAGCGAGGACGACTCGCGTGCCGTCGTCGCCGCGCTGGCCCAGGAGGCCGTGGACCTGATCGAGGTCAGCGGCGGCAACTACGAGTCGCCGGCCATGTCCGGGTCGGCCGCCTCCTCCACACGAGCGCGTGAGGCCTACTTCCTCGACTATGCGCGCTCGGTTCGCGACGCAGCAGGCGCCGTGCCGCTCGCGGTCACCGGCGGGTTCCGCACCCGCTCCGGGATGCAGGACGCGCTCACCGCCGGAGACTGTGAGGTGGTCGGCATCGCGCGCCCGACCGTGACCACCACGGACGCGGCCGACGCGATCCTCAAGGGACGTGCCGCCACCCTCGCCACCCACGAGATCGGGGTCGGCATGCGCGGCCTGATCGGCCGGGTCACGGACCTGAAGGCCCTCGACGGCGTCCTCAACCTCAGCTGGAACACCGACCAGCTGCACCGACTCGCCCGCGGGCAGGAACCGGACCTGGAGCGTGGTGCGCTGCGAACCGTGGCGGCCATGGTTCGCCGCAACGGCCGGGTGTCGTTCCGACCGAAGCGGGGCGTCGCATGACCCGCATGACCCGCGCGTCGTACGACCTGACCGACAAGGTCGTGCTGATCACGGGCGGCAGCGGCGGCATCGGGGGAGCGACCGGGCGCGAGCTGCTGCGCCGCGGCGCGCGGCTGGTGATCGCCGACATCGATGCCTCGACTCCGCAGCGTTCGGCCGCCCTCGGCAGCGACCGGGTCCTCGGCTGCGTCGCCGACGTCCGGGACCGGGTCTCGCTGGATGAGGTCGTGGAACAGGCGGTGGACCGCTTCGGCCGCGTCGATGTCGTGATGGCCAACGCCGGCCTGCTGGCCAAGGCGGCCACCTTGCGCAACACTCCCACCGCCGACGTCGAGGCCACCCTGGCAGTCAACGTCACCGGGGTCGTGAACACGGTCGCCGCCGGGCTGCCCGAGGTGATCCGGAACCAGGGCCAGGTCGTGCTGATCAGCTCGGTGTTCGCCTTCATCAACGGCATGGGCACGATCCCGTATGCGATGAGCAAGGCCGCGGTCGAGCAGCTCGGCCGCGGGCTCCGGATCGAGCTCGCCGACCACCAGGTCTCCGTGCTCACCGCCTACTTCTCACTCGTCGACACCGAGATGATCAAGCACGGCGTCGACGAGGACGACGTCGTGCTCGAGCTGCTCTCGACCCTGCCCAAGCCCATGCTCAAGCGGGTCACTCCGGCATCCGCGGCTGTGGCGCTTGCCGATGGCCTCGAGCGCCGATCCGTCCGCGTCGTCCACCCCGGACTGTGGCGGCCGGTCTCCGCGTTGCGCGGACTCCTCGGCCCGACCTTGGACGCCCGCTTCGCGACCGACCGCCGCATCCTCGACGTCCTCGCCCGCCTCGACGCACGCCCGACCCCCACCCTCCGCACCATCAACGAGAGAAGCTGACATGACGACCTGGCGAGACACCCCGACGAAGACGGTCACGATCGACGGAACGTCCTTCGCCTACCGGCAGCTCGGAGACACCTCCGGCGTACCGGTGGTCTTCCTCCATCACTTCACGGCCGTCCTCGACGACTGGGACCCGCGGATCATCGACGGCATCGCGGCGCGCCACCACGTGATCGCGTTCGACAACCGCGGCGTGGGTTCGACCGGCTCGCGCGTCCCCAACGACATCGAGCAGATGGGCGCCGACGCGATCGCGTTCATCCGGGCGCTGGGGTACGACGAGGTCGACCTGTTCGGCTTCTCGCTGGGTGGGGCCGTCGCGCAGATGGTCGCACTGCAGGCGCCCGACCTGGTCCGACGGATGGTGCTCGCCGGCACCGGCCCCCGCGGTGGCGGTGGCATCTGGAAGATGCCGTTCATCGTGGGCGGTGCGTACGCCAAGGCCTTCGCCACCCGCAAGGACCCGCGCCACTTCCTGTTCTTCCCCGCAACGCCGAGGGGAAGAAGGCGGCCAAGGAGTACTTCGCTCGCCTCGCCGAGCGCACGGGGACCGCAGCCGGCCGATCTCCCGGCAGGCGGGCCTCGCCCAGCTGCGCGCCATCACCGCCGGTGGCCTGCACGCCCCCGACGACCTGTCGGTCATCAAGGCGCCCGTCCTGGTCGCCAACGGTGACCACGACCTGATGGTCGACAGCGATCACTCCGCCGACATGGCCCGTCGCTTCCCCGACGCCAAGCTGGTCGTCTACCCCAACTCGGGTCACGGCGGCGTCTTCCAGTACCACCGGGAGTTCGTGCCCGAGGTCCTCGCCTTCCTGGCCGACCGATGAGCAGCCCGGACTTCCTCACCGTCGACGCCTTCGGCCGCCCGCCGGGTGGGCGGCTCCGGTGGCGGCGGAACCTCAAGCGCCTGATCGACGGGAACGGCGCTCGCGGGACTTGCGGGGCGCGACCGTCAACTTCGCCAACAACGGCACCCACGCCCTGGTGCCCGGGGTGGTGCCCGGCGGGAGTGCGCTGGTCGCCGCCTGGGAATCGGCGGAGGCGGCCGAAGCCGCCTTCGCCGGCCCGCTCGCGCACGCCATCGACGGGCCGGGCCGGTTCAGCCTCGACAGCGAGGTCGTCCGCGTGAGGATCGACTCCGAGTCCGAGAGCGACCATTGGCACGGATGGGCGCCGCGCGCGGATGGCGCGGAGCCGCTGGAGAAGGACGAGCCGATGGTGGCGATCGTGCACGGCATCCTCCGGCGCGGCCGCCTGCTCGAGTTCGTCCGCAACAACGTGCACGCGGCCAGCAGGGCTGCACACCACCCGGGGCATCGCGGCAGCATCGACATCTCCGCCACGCCGCCTTTCGAGCACACCTCGATCAGCTTGTGGAAGACCTACGCACTCGCCCAGGACTTCGCCTACAAGCCCGGAGGGCATGCGAGCGGGATGAAGCACGCCATGAAGGAGAAGACGCATCGGGTCGGCGTCTTCCTGCAGGCGCGACCGCTGGCGTGCACCGGCGAGCTCGGCATCGACCAGTCGCCGTTCCCCCAGCTCCCCGAAGCCAATCGCGCCGGCCTCTGAGCGAGGCGCGACGACCCCGCTCGATTTCACCGACGAACAAGAGGATTGCCATGAGCACCAGCAACGAACCCGTCATCACGTCGTACGCCCACGCCCCGGCCCGCACGGTCGCGGCCGGGGGCGTGACCTACGCCTACCGGGAACTGGGCCCGAAGGGCGGCATCCCCGTCGTGTTCTTCGTGCACCTCGCGGCCACGCTGGACAACTGGGATCCCCGCATCGTCGACGCGGTCGCAAAGAACCGACACGTCGTCGCGTTCGACCAGCGCGGAGTCGGGGCCTCGACCGGGAAGGTTCCGGGCACGATCGAGGAAGCGGCCGATCACGCCTACGAGTTCATCACGGCGCTCGGGTTCGACAGGGTCGATGTCTTCTCGTTCTCGATGGGCGGCATGATCGCCCAGGACCTGATCGTCAAGCATCCCGACCTGGTCCGCAGGCTCGTCCTGACCGGGACCGGGCCGCGTGGTGGCAAGGACATCGACAAGGTCGTCGGCGTGACGTACTGGGACATCCTCCGTGCGACCCTGACCCGGTCGGACCCGAAGGAGTTCCTGTTCTTCAACCGCGACGCGACCGGCAAGTCCGCTGGGAAGGCGTTCGTCAAGCGCCTCGAGGAGCGGACGACCGACCGTGACCGGGCTATCGGCATCAAGGCCTTCCGGACTCAGCTGAAGGCGATCCAGAAGTACGGCCGCTCCGCGCCCTCGGACCTGTCGACCTTCACCCAGCCGACCCTGATCGCCAATGGCGACCACGACCGCATGGTGCCCTCTGTCCTCTCCGAGAACCTGCACCACCGCATCAAGGACAGCGAGCTGATCATCTATCCCAACTCCGGTCACGGCGGGGTCTTCCAGTACCACGAGCAGTTCGCCTCCGCCGTCGTCGCGTTCCTCGCCGACTGACCGCTCAACCCCGAGCCGGGGCTGAACAC
Source organism: uncultured Actinomycetota bacterium (assembly GCA_963766035.1). Lineage (GTDB taxonomy): Bacteria > Actinomycetota > Actinomycetes > Propionibacteriales > Nocardioidaceae > Nocardioides. Next base: position 37,327 of record CAVXYP010000004.1, read on the forward strand.
CGGTATTGCCACCACCCCCACGGGGTACCCAACGGCCGTGACGACATTGGACGCATCGACCGAGTTCGGCCCGTTCGGCGATCTCGAGGTCCATTGGGACGCGCGGGTGCTGCGTCCCCGGGCCTGGACCACCGCGCAGAGCCACTGGGCGGCTGCGCTCGCGCCGCGCTGTCCCGACGGCCCGATCCTGGAGCTGTGCTGCGGCGCGGGCCAGATCGGCCTGCTGGCCGCCCACGACGCCGGGAGGTCACTGGTCCAGGTCGACCGGGACCCTGTCGCCACCGCGTTCGCACGCCGCAACGCCGCCGCGGCGGGCATCGAGAGCGATGTCCGCACGGCCAACCTCGGTGATGCGCTGGCGCCGGACGAGGAGTTCGGTCTGATCATCCTCGATCCTCCCTGGGTGCCCTCGGCACAGGTGAAGAACTTCGTCGACGACCCGACCGGCGCGATCGACGGCGGCCCGGACGGCACCGAGCAGCTCGTGCTCGGGATGGGCGTCGCCCTCCGTCACCTGCATCCGGCGGGACACCTCGTGGTCCAAGTCGGGAACCCCGATCAGGTGGAGATCGCGCGCGTCCTCCTCGTGGGCCTGAGCATGGGTAGGTCGCCCAGGGCCGTGCTCGAGGTGCGCGACTACCTGCCCGGCGGGATGCTGATCGACGTCGGGCCGGCGCCGGACCCGACGCCGTAGATCAGGTCAGCCGAGGTAGTAGCCCGGCAGGAACGGGTGGTCCGCGATGGGCTTGGGGGCGGGCCGGTCCACGACGTTCTCGCGGTCGGTGGGGGGCGACACTGGTGGTGAGCCCGGGACGTCGCTCGGGTCGAGGTCTCCGCGTTCGGCGTACGTCGTCGCTTCGGTGGCAGCCTGTCGCCCCATGATCGTGCCTTTCATCGTGTGCCGCGGCGCCTGGCCTGACGCCGACTGTCACCCCGGTACCCCGTCCCGGCAGCAACCAGTCCGTCGGGCGCGTGATTCAGCCGACGGCCAGGATCGCTGACCCCGGTCGCACCGCGACCGCGGCAGGCTGCGGCCCGACGGTCACCTCATCGGTGGTGCTGAAGAGGACCTCGGCTGCGGTGACGTGCCAGATGTCCTCACCGAGGTTGAGATGGATCGTGAGGCGGCCTCGTTCGATCGTCAGCCGGCCCGCCGCTTCGTCCGCCGTCGCCCTGCCGAAGGTCGGATCGGTCAGCTCGGGGTGCTGACGACGGAGGGAGGCGAGGGCCTGGTAGCCGGCAAGGACCTCCGCATGAGGGCCCGCGGATGCCTCCGCCCACTGCAGGACGCTGCGTTGGTACGTCGTCGGGTCCTGCGGGTCGAGCACCTCGTCCGGGTCCCAGCCCATGCGCTCGAACTCGGTGAGCCGTCCGTCGGCGGTGGCCCTCGCGAGCTCGGGTTCCGGATGCGACGTGAAGAACGCGAACGGCGTGCTCGCCGCCCACTCCTCACCCTGGAAGAGCATGGGCGTGAACGGTGATCCGAGGGTCAGCAGCGCTGCACACAGCAGCCGGCTCGGGTCCAGGTGCTCGGCCGTCCGGTCGCCCCTGGCGCGGTTGCCGATCTGGTCGTGGTTCTGCGCGCACACCACGAGTCGCCACGTCGGCATGGGATCGGTGTCGACCGGCCGGCCGTGCTCGCGACCGCGGAAGCTGGAATAGCTGCCGTCGTGGAAGAACCCGTCGTTGAACACCTTCGCGAGCGCGCCGAGCGGGGCGAAGTCCGCGTAGTAGCCGGCGGTCTCTCCGGTGGTCGCCACGTGCACGGCGTGGTGGAAGTCGTCACTCCACTGGGCGTCGAGACCGTAGCCGCCGCCCTCACGAGGCGTCACCAGACGGGTGTCGTTGAGGTCCGACTCCGCGATCAGCGTGAGCGGCCGGTTCAGGTGCGCGGACAGCGACTCGACCTCGGTGGCCAGCTGCTCCAGCAGATGGGTCTCCGACTCATCTGCCAGCGCGTGCACCGCGTCGAGCCGGAGGCCGTCGACGTGGTAGTCCCGGAGCCACATCAGTGCGTTGTCGATGATGTAACGGCGGACCTCTGCGGAGCCTTCACCGTCGAGGTTGACCAGGTCGCCCCAGGTGTTGCGGCCCTCCTTGAGGTAGGGCGCGAAGCGAGGCAGGTAGTTCCCGGACGGGCCGAAGTGGTTGTAGACGACGTCCTGGATCACGCCGATCCCCGCGGCGTGGCAGGCGTCGACGAGCCGCTGGTAGGCCGCCGGCCCACCGTAGGGCTCGTGGACGGCCGACCACAGCACCCCGTCGTAGCCCCAGTTGTGGACGCCGTTGAACGCGTTGACCGGCATCAGCTCGACGAAGCCGACGCCGAGCGATGCCAGGTGGTCGAGCCGTTCCGCCACCCCGTCCAGGGTCCCCGACGGCGTGAACGTCCCGACGTGCAGCTCGTAGATGGTCGCGCCGGCGAGCTGCCGGCCGGTCCACGCTTGATCGGTCCAGCGGAAGTCGCCGGGGTAGAAGGTCGCCGACCGCTGGTGCACCCCCTCCGGTTGGCGACGCGAGCGCGGGTCGGGCAGGGGAGTGACGTCGTCGTCGAGGAGAAAGCCGTAGGCGGTCCCGTCCGGAAGGTCTCCGAGCTGTGCCGTCGGCAACCACCATCCACCGTCCGCCGGGTCCATCGGCAGGACCTCGTCGCCCAGGCTGAGCCGCACCCGCGATGCACGCGGCGCCCACACCTCGAACGTCATGCGTCCTCCTTGACCAGGAGAGCGACCGGCAGTGCGTCGAGCAACCCGGAGACGTCGTCGTCGGCCGGCCGGTCGGTGAGCAGGTCCCGCCAACGACCGTCCGGCAGGTGCAGCCGCGTGTCACCCCACCGCGTCGCGTCGAGCCCGAGCGGCAGGCGCGTGACGACCGCGACGGCGCCACCGCGGTCGAAGGCGAGCACGTGCTGGGCCGCACTGCCGGTGGCGGGCACCGGCGCGTACGACGTGAACAGCTCGGGGCGGTCGCGCCGCAGGCGAAGCGCCGTCCGCACCAGGTGGAGCTTGACCGCACCCTGGTCGTCGACGTGCGACGGCCGCCCCGGCAGGCCGCCCTCGGAGAGCAGCGTGCGTCGGAGCCCGAAGTCCACGGATCGCCGGTTGTCGGGGTCCACCAGGCTCTGCTCCCAGAGCTCGCTGCCCTGGTAGACGTCGGGCACGCCCGGGACGGTCAGGCTCAACAGCTTCGCTGAGAGCGCGTTGCTCCAGCCCGGTGCCGCCAACCGCTCAGCAGCGGCCTCGACGATCGACCTCACGCCCTGGTCGTCGTAGGCCGCATCGACCATCGCGTGCACGGCCTTCTCGTAGGTCGGGTCGGGATCGGTCCACGACGTCCGGTCGCCCGCCTCCCGCATCGCCTTCTCAGCGTAGGCGCGCAGACGTTCGCGCGAGATCGGCCAGGCGCCGACGGCGGCCTGCCAGAGCAGGTTCGCGAAACCGGCGTCCGGGGCGGGAGCCGCGGCGAGCAGCGCGTCGACTGTCGCCGCCCACCAGCCGGGGTCCTCCGCGAGCACCGAGATCCTGGCCCGCGTGTCCTCGCCGCGCTTGGTGTCGTGCGTGCTGAGGGTGGTCATCGCCGTCGGCCAGTGCTCCTGCCGGTGCGCCATCGCAGCGTGGAAGTCGTCCGGAGCCACGGCGAAGTCGTCCGGATCCGCCCCGACCTCGTTGAGGGACGTCAATCGGCTCCACCGGTAGAACGCCCTGTCCTCGACGCCCTTGGCCATCACCATCCCGCTCGTCTGCTGGAACCGCAGTGCCGGCGCACGCATCCGATCGACGAGAAGAGGGAGGACCCGGTCGACGACCGTTCCGAGATCGGACCGATCCCGGCGTACGGCGTCGGCCGCGGCCGTCAGGTCGTCCTGCCCGTCGGGGAGGTAGCTCCGGTAGACCGGGAACGCGGCCAGGAGCTCGATCAGGGCCTCCTCGGTCTCGGCCCGCCAGCTCTCGTCCGCGTCGACGTCGAGCTCGCGGGCCAGCTCGCGGGCGATGCGCCGCGCCTCCGCGTTGAGGATCGTCCGTGCGACGTGCCGCTTGTTGTCGCGGACGAGCTCGGACCACGCAGGCACCCCGCCCCGCAGCCGGTCGTCCAGCTCGCCCAGCGCTGCCTCGCCGGCGGGGTCCACGAGCACCCGGTCGATGAGGGCGAGCACGTCGTAGCCGGTGGTGCCGGCGGTCCGCCACCGTTCGGGAAGCTCTTCGCCCGGCTCCAGGATCTTCTCGACCACCACCCAGGCGGTGTCGGTGAGGTCGGCCAGGTCGTCGAGGTACGCCGCGGGATGGCGGAGCCCGTCCGGGTGGTCGACCCTGAGACCGTCGACCAGGCCCTCGCGGAACCAGCGGCCGATCTCGACGTGCGTTGCCTCGAAGACGTCGCGGTCCTCGACCCGGACACCGGCGAGGGTGTTGACCGCGAAGAAGCGACGGTAGTTGAGGCGCTGGTCGGCCGCCCGCCAGCTCACCAGCCGGTAGTGCTGCCGGTCGTGGACGACCTGCGGGTCCTCGATGCCCTCGTCGCTGCCGGGAGCGAGCGGGAAGCGGTGCTCGTGGTAGCCGAGCATGCCGTCGACGATGCGCAGGTTGCCGACCGGGCCGTCCTCCTCGGAAGGGCCGGCCAGGTCGTCGTCGCCGACGACGGGGATCAACAGGCGACCGCGACCCGCCGCCCAGTCGACGTCGAAGAAGTGCGCGTAGCGCGACTCCCTGCCCTGCCGCAGGACGTCCCACCACCAGCCGTTGGTGGCCGGGCTCTCGACCCCGACGTGGTTGGGGACGATGTCGACGAGGATGCCCATTCCGCGGCGGTGCACCTCGGCGGACAGCCGGGCGAGCGCGTCCTGCCCACCTCGGGCGGGGTCGAGGCGGGTCGGATCGACGACGTCGTAGCCGTGGGCGCTGCCGGGGTGCGCCTCGAGCAGCGGCGACAGGTAGAGCCAACCCACGCCGAGGTCGTCGAGGTAGGGCAGCAGGTCGCGCGCGGCATCGAGGTCGAAGTCCGCGGTGATCTGCAGCCGGTAGGTGCTGCTGGGCACCGCAGTCATGCGTCGGTCGCCATCGACGCCACCGAGGCTGCCGGGCTGACGTCGACCTCGACCGGTTGCTCCTGCCACTGACGGAGCACCACGACGCTGCGGTAGGGCAGCTCGAAGGTGCTGCCGGCCTCGATCGCCGCAGCGGCATCGCACTCGCCGGTGGTGTCGAGCACGACCTGCCAGCTGGCGGCGTACTCGGCGTCGGGCAACGTGAGCGACACGGCGTCGCCACCGTTGAGGAGGATCAGGAAGTGGTCGTCCTTGACCGGCTGGCCGCGCCGGTCGCGACCCTCGATCCCGTCGCCGTTCAGGTACATGCCGAGCGCCCGTTGGCCGCTGCCCCAGTCCCCGCCTTCCATGGGCCGGCCGTCGGGGTGCAGCCAGACGATGTCGTTGAGGCGCCCGCCCTCGGCCGTGCGGACCGTCTTGCCGGTGAAGAAGCGCTGGCGTCGCAGGGAAGGGTGATCGTGCCGCAGCCGAGCGAGCTCGGCGACGAACTCGGTGAGGGGTGCGTCGACACGTGCCCAGTCGATCCAGCTCAGCGGGGAGTCCTGCGCGTAGGTGTTGTTGTTGCCCTCCTGGGTGCGGCCGAGCTCGTCGCCGTGCAGCACCATCGGCACGCCCTGGCTGAGCAGCAGGGTGGCGAGCAGGTTGCGTTGGTCGCGGGCTCGGGCGCGATGGACGTCCTCCTTGTCCGTGGGGCCCTCGACGCCGTGGTTCCACGAGCGGTTGTCGTCGGCGCCGTCACGGCCGCCCTCACCGTTGGCGTCGTTGTGCTTGTGCTCGTAGGACACCAGGTCCCGCAGCGTGAAACCGTCGTGGGCGGTGACGAAGTTGATGCTCGCAACGGGCCGGCGACCGGAGTGCTCGTAGAGGTCGGCCGATCCGGCCAGCCGGCCGGCGAGCTCGCCCAGGTTCGGCTCGCCCCGCCAGAAGTCGCGGACCGTGTCCCGGTAGGCGCCGTTCCACTCCGTCCACTGGGGCGGGAAATTGCCCACCTGGTAGCCGCCCGGACCGACGTCCCACGGTTCGGCGATCAGCTTGACCTGGCTGACGACCGGATCCTGCTGGACGAGCTCGAAGAACGTCGAGAGACGGTCGACGTCGTAGAACTCCCGGGCCAGGGCCGCGGCGAGGTCGAACCGGAAGCCGTCGACGTGCATCTCGGTGACCCAGTAGCGCAGCGAGTCCATGATCAGCTGGAGCGAGTGAGGGCTTCCGGCGTTGAGGGAGTTCCCGGTGCCGGTGTAGTCCATGTAGTACTGCCGGTCGTCGTCGACGAGGCGGTAGTACGCCGGGTTGTCGATGCCCTTGAAGCTCAGCGTCGGTCCGAGGTGGTTGCCCTCGGCGGTGTGGTTGTAGACGACGTCGAGGATGACTTCGATGCCGGCCTGGTGGAACGCCTTCACCATCGACTTGAACTCCTGGACCTGAAGGCCGGGAACGGCGCCCGCACCGGCGTAGCCGGCGTGCGGCGCGAAGAAGCCGATGGTGTTGTAGCCCCAGTAGTTGCGCAGCCCGCGCTGGAGGAGAGCGTCGTCATGCACGAACTGGTGCACAGGCATCAGCTCGATCGCGGTGATGCCCAGCTTGTGGAGGTGGTCGATGACCGGTGGCTGGACCAGTCCGGCGTAGGTCCCTCGCAGGTCCTCGGGCACATCGGGGTGAGTGGCCGTCATCCCCTTGACGTGGGCCTCGTAGATGACCGACTCGGCGTACGGCGTGCGCAGCGTCCGGTCACCCTCCCAGTCGAAGTAGGGGTTGATGACCACACCGAGCATGGTGCGGTCGAGCGAGTCCTCGTCGTTGCGGCTGTCGGGGTCGTCGAAGTTGTAGCCGAACAGGGACTGGTCCCAGTCGATCTCGCCCCGGGTCGCCTTGGCGTAGGGGTCGAGCAGCAGCTTTGCCGGATTGCATCGCAGGCCCTGCGCGGGGTCCCACGGTCCGTGCACGCGGTAGCCGTAGCACTGGCCGGGCTGCACCTCCGGAAGGTAGGCGTGCCAGACGAAGGCATCGACCTCGACGAGGTCGACCCTGGTCTCGGTGCGTCGACCGGAGTCATCGATGTCGATGAGGCACAGCTCGACCCGCTCCGCGACCTCGCTGAACAGCGCGAAGTTGGTGCCGCTGCCGTCGAAGGTCGCGCCGAGCGGGTAGGCGGATCCGGGCCAGGTCTCCAAGTCAATCCTTGCTTCGTCTTCGGCCACGCATCCTCGTGGGTAGGACGACCCGGTACCCCGCCGCACCCAGGACAGACTCCATTGTTGGCTCCATGACCCGCTACGTCTGCTTGCGGACGGCGGGCAGCACCTGGTCGCCGTACGCCTTGATCATTGCTGCGTAGTGGGGACCCATGTTCGCGACGTAGATCTCGTCGAACCCGGCGTCGAGGTACGGCCGGAACGCATCGACGTGGCGATCGACGTCGGACCCGCACACGGCACTGTCGCGGGTCGACTCCTTCGTGACCAGGCTGCTGGCCTGGGCGAAGTGCTGGGGTGAGGGCAGCACCTGGGCGAGCTCGCCCGGGAGGCCGGCGTTGGCCCACAGGCGGTGGGCATGCTCCACGCCCTCGTCCTCGGTCTCGGCCCACGCCACCTTGTAGCCGCCGGCGATCGGCTTGCCCGCGCCGGCGTCGTGGAAGATGTCGACGACCTCGCCCTCGGGAGTCATGGTGATCAGGCCGTCGCCGATCCGGCATGCGACCTCCGCCGCCCGCGGCCCGAAGGCCGAGACGAAGATCGGCGGCGGGTCGTCGCGACGGGTGTAGATGCGGGCGTTCTCGACCGTGTAGTGCCGTCCGTGGTGCTGCACGGCCTCGCCCTTCCACAGCTCCCGGATGACCTCCACCGCCTCTTCGAGCATCTCCAGCCGGACCTTCTCCGGCGGCCAGGCGTCGCCGAGGACGTGCTCGTTGAGTGCCTCGCCGGTGCCGATCCCGAACCGGAACCGGCCGTCGAGCAGGACGTGGGAGGTCGCGGCTGCCTGCGCGATCACCGCAGGGTGGATGCGCACGGTCGGGCAGGTCACGGCTGTCGTGACCGGGAGCCGAACCTCACGCGAGAGCGCGCCGATCATCGACCACACGAAGGCGCTCTCGCCCTGTTCGTCGTTCCAGGGGTGGTAGTGGTCGCTGATCCAGAGGGCGTCGAACCCGGCCTCCTGGGCCAGGACGGCTTGGTCGAGCAGCTCGTCGACGCCGTACTCCTCACACGAGAGGAAGTACCCGATCAAGGGTGGGGAGTGGGTCATGAATGCGAACTACCCGACCACGTCTGGCGTCATACGGCAGTGGGTATCACCCGCCCACGCCAGAGGAGGTGACATGAAGCTGCCGGAACCCCGCGGAGCTCTCAGTGACGACTTGATCGGTGCGTTGCGAGAGGGGGACATGCCGTTGTCCCCGCCCGAGCCCGACGACGACGAGGACCTGCACCTCAGTCTGTGGACGCTCTACGAGCTGCACTACCGAGGCTTCGAGGAGGTCGACGACGCCAAGGAGTGGGATCCGGACCTGCTCGCGCTACGTGCGCGGCTCGAGGCACAGTTCGAAGGCGACCTGCGCGCGTCGTGCAGTGAGATCGTCGAGCTGGCCGCCGACCAGGAGACCGTGCCTGAGCAGCTGGTCGCCATCACCGCCTATGACACCGAGGTGTCCCTCCCGCAGTTCCTGCAACGCGAGGCCGACGCCGATCAGTACCTCGAGTTCCTGATCCAGCGCAGCCTGTACCACCTGAAGGAGAGCGACCCGCACGCGTGGGTGATCCCGCGGCTCGACGGAGAGGCAAAGGTCGCCCTCGCGGAGCTGCAGTACGACGAGTTCGGCGGAGGCCGCCCCGAGCGGCTGCACAGCCGGCTCTTCGCCGAGGCGCTGCACGCGTCCGGCTTGGACCCGTCGTACGGCGTCTACGTGGACCGGGTGCCGGGCTACACCCTGGCCGTCAACAATGCGATGTCCTTGTTCGGTCTGCACCGCCGGCTGCGGGGAGCCGCCATGGGGCACCTCGCAGCGTTCGAGATGACCAGCTCCCTTCCCTGTCGTCGATACCTGCAGGGTGCCGAGCGGCTCGAGCTCGCCGCGCCTGTCGGGCGTTACTTCGACGAGCACATCGAAGCCGACGCCGTGCACGAGCACCTCGCGGCGCGTTCGATCTGCGGTGCTCTCGTCGAAGCCGAGCCGCACCTTCGTGCCGACGTCCTGCTCGGTGCGGCGGCATGCGTCCACCTCGAGGCGGTCGCGGCCGAGCGGATGATCAAGGCGTGGACCGACGGCCGCACCACGCTGCTCCCGGCGCGCGACAGGGAGGTCGCATGAGCGAGTGCCAGGTGACCGTGATCCCCGGCGGGCCCGCCCTGGTTCGTGGGGCGGACGTCATCCGCGACGACGACGGAGTTGCCCACGAGGTCGACCGGCCGGTCGTGGCGGTCTGCCTGTGCGGCCTGAGCCAGCGCCGACCCTGGTGCGACGCCACCCACAAGGTCGCCACCCCAGGGCGGGTCCTTCACCGGGTCAGTACAGAGCAGCCCTGAGCTGGCGGCCGGCGACCGTCAGCCCGGCGGCCCATCCCGGAGCGCGCCCGTTCTCGGGCACACGGACCTCTGCGACGTCGTGGCCGCTACGGGCGAGGAGCCACGAGATCAGCGAGTTCGAGTTCCACATGTCGCCGGTCGCTTGCTCGTCCCGACCCCAGGTGCGCACGGGGAATTGGGGCAGCAGGTCAAGGACGGACTGGGCGTGCGCGTGGTCGGTGCTGAGCCGTTGCGGCGAACCAACCGCCTCGGCAGCATCGGGGATCGAGCCGTTCCTCCACGCGTGGATCTCGTAGCGGAACAGTCGTGAACCGGCGAGCCCAGCGAGGCCAACGGGCCCGGTGGCGACGACTCCTCTGTCGACGTTGCCCGGAAGGCCCCAAGCGGGTGTCATCTCGACGGCGTAGCGCTCACCGTCGAGGTGAACCTCGAGAGCCGAGTGGTAGAGGTCTGTACGACCACGGCGACTCACGTCGCGCGCTGAGCGACTCGAAGGCGCGGCCGCTCCATCGCACGATGCCGGAATTGTCGCCGGCGCCCAGCGGCAGCCAGAGCAGGTCGACGGCTGATGCGCTCATCGCTCGCGATCCTGGACCGTCGGCGTAGACGAATCGGTCTCGGGCACCACGGCCACGAAGCTGTCGGCCCCTACGAGCACGCCAGGCTTGACGACACCGTGCGGCCCGGGCCGGACAACGACGACGGGGCACTTCGCGTGCTTGGCGACGCTCACCGAGACCGAGCCCAGCAGGATGCCGGCGAACGGCCCGCGCCCACGGGAACCGACGACGATCATGTGCGCGGTTTCGGACAGCTCCACCAGCTGCTGCCGCGGATCGCCGAGCCGAGGTGCGCCGACGACGTCGAGACCTGGCCGCGAGGCCTCGGCCGAGGCGACCGCGTCTTGGACGATCGCGCGTGCCGTCGACAGGGGTTCGGGCACCGGCTGAGGCTGCTCACCCGGAGAGCCGGCTCGTGCCGGCGGGGGCAGGTCGTTGCCGTCGACAACATGGACGACGGTGAGCGGCCGGCCCTCGAGCGCGGCCTGCTCGGCGGCCCAGACGAGGGCTCTCTTCGCGTGATCGGATCCGTCGACTCCGACGACGATCGTTCCTGGCGTGACTGGTTCGTTCCTCATGTCTCCAGGCTGCTCTCGGACGCGAAGACCGACCACGGCCTCTAGGCCTCGATCGACGGGACTTACGGCCTACAGCACCAGCTCCGGGCGTTCTTCGACCTCGTCTGCCCGTGCACCTGGAATGCCGACAGCGACCGGTCGGACTTCCGACCGGTCGCCATCCGCTGTGCACTCGATCACCGCAGGACGGGGAACCTGCGCACCAGGTGCGTCTTCGCCCAGGTCTTGCCCAGGCCCCAGGTGTCGCCGGCCAAGGTCAGGCCGAAGACGATCACGGCGGCTGCGCCGAGGAGGTGGTCGTCGATGACCGGGTTGTTCTCCAGCGGGAGCGAGGCGATCCACATCATCATGTACAGGGCGGCGCCGCCGATCGCGGCCAGCCGGATCCCGACGCCGAAGGTGAGCGCGAGGCCGATGCCCAGGAGGCCGGCCATGAAGAGCCAGTTGGCCCACGCGTCGCCGGCGATGCTGTTGAAGGTCTCGCGGAACGGGTTGTCCTCGGGAACGCCGAAGGTCAGGAACCCGAAGGTCGGGTTGCCGTCGTTGAGCCACGCGTCGGGCCCGAAGCGGTCGACGACGCCGGTCTCGGGGTTCTTGCCGGTGGCGTAGCCGAGGGCGAGCAGCTTGTCGAAGAAGGCCCACACGAAGGTCAGCCCGAAGCCGATCCGCAGTGCGGCCAGACCGCGACGTGCGTTCTGGTGGGTGACGACGTCCTGCTCGACGAGGACGTCGGGGGTGGTGGTGGGATGGATGGCGGTCATCGTTGCCTCACTTGGTCGTGGGCCGATGCGGCCCTTTGTTTCCTTGTCTCAAGACTCGTCGCGGGCGAGGCCGTCCAGGAGAGTCCATGTGCCGCAACTCCTTGGGCCATTGGTCCCGTTGCTCCAGGCCTGGAGGTCAGACGGTCCGACGTACGGGGGTCTCGTTCCGGGCCGTCCACCCACCACCGAGACGCACGCCGGACAGCTCGTCCCACGGGAGCCTGAGGAAGAGGCTCCGTGGCCCGTCGGCCCACGGACGCGGCGGCCAGGTGTCGTAGATGCTCTTGACCTCCGCGGGATCGGTGATCGCGTGCGCGAGGCCACGTGCGAGCACACTCCAACCCAGGTGACGTTCGTAGTCGAGCCAGTCCACCTCGAAGGCGACGAGCGAGCCCGGCGCGTAGGTCCCGAGCACGCTGTACGGCGCAGTGCGGATGATGATCGCGTCGCCTACCACCGAATAGTTCACCGGCACGATGTGCGGCCCGGCCGGAGTCGACAGGGCCGCCCGGCCGACGACGCCGCTCCTCAACAGGTCGGTGCATCGTGCAGGGTCCATCTCGCGCCACTCAGCCATCGGACGCCGCCTCGGGCACGACCGCGACGATGGTGTGGCAACGCTCGAGCACGGAGGTGGCCGTGGCACTGGCCACGCGCCGCGCGAGTGACTCGACCGGATGGCGGCCGATGACGACGAGGTTGTAGCGGTCCGCGACCGCCGCAAGGCTGTCGGCGGCGATCCCGCGGGCGACCCGGGTCGTCGTGTAGACCTCCGGGTACTCCTCGCGGAAGCCGGCGATCGTCTCCGCGAGCGCGAGCCGGCTGGATTCGAGGTCGAGCTCTTCCCTGGCCTTGTCGCCATGACAGTGCAGGACTGCCAGCGGCAGAGCGCGCAGGGCCGCCTGGCGGAACGCGAAGTCGATCACCGGAAGTGATTCGCGCGTTCCGTCGACGCCGACGACGACCCCGTTCTTGACCTTCAGGTCCGAGCCGGGCCGGCACACCACCACGGGGCAGGTGGCGTGCCTGGTGACGGATGCGCTGACCGACCCGAGCGTCTTGCTGCTCACCCATCCTCGACCACGGGACCCGAGGACGACCAGGTGGGCGTCCGACGTGTGGTCGACGATGACCGATCTCGGGTCGCCGACGACGGCGAGGCTCTCGACATCGAGGCCGGGACGATGCCGAACCGCAAGCTCAGCCGCCGAGCGGGCGGAGTCGCGGGCGGCCTCGAGGATGTCGTCCGCGGGATAGGCGTACCCAGCACCCACGCCGGCAACCGCGAGCGAGCTGATCGGAAGAGCGGCGGCGAGGACGACGAGCCTGCGGCGCTCCAGGAACGCCTGCTCTGCGGCCCACTGGACCGCCCGGTCGGCATCGGCCGATCCGTCAGCGGCAACCACGATGCTTCCGGACGGGATGCTGTTCATGTCTCCCACCCTGTCCCCGGTCAACGCCGAGAGGTACGGCCGCAATTCCCGCTCCGACGGGACCTTGGACCCTCGCCGGTCGACGACGGTCGGGCGAGCATCGAGGGATGAGCCTGAGCAGCACCGCCGACGTACTCCTGAGTGACGGCGCGGTGGCCGTCGTACGCACCCTCGGGCCGGGGGACGGCCCGGCCCTCCACGACCTGCACGAGCGGGCGTCCGCCGAAGCGCTGTGGCTGCGCTTCTTCTCGGTCGCGCGTGCGGCCGCGCACCAGTACGTCGACCACGTCCTCACCTCACCCGGGACGATCGCGCTCGTCGCCGAGATCGACGGTCGGATCGCGGCGCTGGGTACCGCGGAGCCGACCGGACCCGAGCTGTGCGAGGTGGCGTTCCTGGTGTCCGACGAGCAGCGCGGCCGCGGGCTGGGCACCTTGCTGCTCGAGCACCTCGCGGCGGAAGGCCGCGATCGCGGGATCCGGCAGTTCGAGGCGCGGGTCTTCCGGTCGAACCACCGCATGCTGGAGGTGTTCACGGATGCCGGCTTCCGGGGCGAGCGGTTCTGTGAGGGCGACGAGGTGGTGCTGCGGATGAACATCGTGGTCACCCCCGGGATCCAGGCCGCCGCGGATCGTCGGGAGTTCGCCGCCGAGCGGCGCTCGCTGGCGCCCGCTGCTCACGCCGACGGGTGTCGTGGTCTACGGCGTGCGCGGGACGGGACGGGTGTCGGTGGTGCGCTGCTGACGGCGATCAAGGACGGCGGGTACGCCGGCGGCTTGACGGTCGTCCACCCGAGCTCCGACGAGGTGCTGGGCGTCCCGGCGTACGCGACCGCCCGCGAGGCATCGCAGCCGATCGACCTGGCGGTGATCGCGGTCCCGGCCGAGGGTGTCCTCGCCGCGCTGGAGGACGCTGCGAGTGCGGGCGTCCGCGGCGCCGTCGTGATCTCCTCCGGATTTCGTGAGATGGGTGAGCGAGGTGCCGAGCTGCAGCAGCAGCTGGTGCTCTGCGCCCGGCGGCACGGCATCCGGGTGGTCGGTCCGAACGGTCTCGGCCTGATCAGCAACGACCCGGAACTGCGGCTGAATGCGACCTTCGCCGGCGCCCTCCCGCCGATCGGCGGGCTTGCGGTCGCCAGTCAGTCCGGCGGCGTCGGCATCGCCCTCATGGATCTGGTGGCCCGAGCTGGCGTCGGCGTCCGCTCGTTCGTCTCGCTCGGCAACAAGGCAGACGTCTCGGGCAACGACCTGCTCGGCGCGTGGTACGACGACGAGCACGTCACCTGTGCCGCGCTGTATCTCGAGTCGTTCGGCAATCCGCGGAAGTTCGCGCGGTTCGCGCGCGCCTTCAGTGAGCGCAAGCCCTTGCTGGCAGTCGTCGGCGGCCGGTCGGCGGCCGGCCAGCGCGCGGGCGCATCGCACACCGCGGCGGCCGCATCGCCCGCTGCCGGGGTGCGGGCACTGTTCGCCCAGGCGGGCGTCATCGAGTGTCATGACGCCGAGCAGCTCGCCGAGACCGCGCTGCTGCTGACCCGAGAGCCGCTGCCGGCGGGCGCGCGGGTGGCCATCATCAGCAACGCCGGTGGCCTCGGGGTGCTGGCAGCCGACCTCGCCGCGGACGAGCAGCTCCGGGTGGTCGAGTTCTCGCCGGGCCTGAGCGAGGAAATCGCCCGGCTGGTGGACCACACGTCCGGCACTGCCAACCCGGTCGACGCCGGCGCCGGAGCCGGACCTTCCGAGATAGCGGCGATCACCTCGGTCGTCCTCGCTTCCGGCGAGGTCGACGTCGTGCTGGTAGCACTGGTCGCCACGGGCGCCAACGACCCCGCCGCCTCGGTGACCGCGCTCGCGGAGGTCCGGAGCCAGCACCCGGAACGTCCGCTCGTCGTCGTCCCGCTCGCGGAGCTGCCCGACGACCACGCCGACGTCACCGTGTTCCGGACGTCCGCCGCTGCCCTCGGTGCTCTCGGCCGGGCCGCGAAGTACGTCGCGTGGCGCGGATTCACGGCGGCTGACCCTGGCCAGACCGACCCGGGCGTCGTACGCCGCGCGCGGACGACGGCGCGAACCCTGCTCGGGGCCGCGTCGGCCGACGGCTGGGTGCATCCGGAGGCCGCCCATGACCTGCTGGACTCCTACGACATCAACCTGGTCGGCCGCTTCGCACGCAGTGCCGTGGAGGCCTGTGCGATCGCTGACGACGTCGGGTTCCCGGTGGCGGTGAAGGCCGCTGAGCCGGACATCGTGCACCGCACCGACCGCGGGCTGGTGCGGGTCGGGCTCGGCAGCGCTGGCGAGGTCACCTCCGCCGTCGCCTGGTTCGAGAGCCAACACGGCTCGCCGTGCACGGTTCTGGTCCAGCCGATGGCCACGGGGGTCGAGCTGGTGCTCGGCGTGGTCCGCGATCCGTCGTTCGGTCCGCTGGTGATGATCGGCGCCGGCGGTGTCGCCACCGACGTGTGGAACGACCGCGCCTTCCTGGTGCCGCCGTTCCACGAGTCCGACGCGATGAGGGTCTTGCAGTCACTCCGGTTGTGGCCGCTCCTCGCCGGCTTCCGTGGGGCGTCACCGGCCGCAAGCGCTGGTGTCGCGCAGCTTGCCGCACGCCTGGGTCGGCTCGCCGTCGACGTGCCGGAGGTGGCGGAGATCGACCTCAACCCGGTCATCGTCGACGCGGAGCGCTGCGTGATCGTCGACGCCAAGGTGCGGCTCGCGCACGCGGAGTCATCGTCGACCGACCTCCCCAGCCAGCTCCGTCCGGCGGTCATGCCCGCCTGATGCGCTCAGGCTGAGGGCTCAGGGCCGCAGCACTTCCGATACGGAGCGACGAGGCGTCCGCGGAAGCTGGCTGCGACCGATGGCCTGCCATCCGATACGCACCAGCAGGTGCGGTTGGAGAACGCCGTCCAGCACAGAGCTGTGCAAGTCCTTGCGCACGCTGTCGATCTCGACCGGCAGGCTCAGCGGGACGAGGGACAGCCCCGCTCGGGTGGCGTCGAGCCACAGCGCACTCAGCGCCTCGCCCGTGAGAAGCCAGGAGGCCGGGTCGTCTTCGTCGCCGCCGAGGACGATGACGCCATCACCGCTCTCCACGAGGGCGCGCGTCTCCTCGACCAGGCCGGCACCGAAACGCGTACGCGGGACCGGCTCGGTGTCGTCGCGTGCCGGCAGCACGCTCAGCGGGACCCCGTCAGAGGGACCGTCACCCACCCAGCGCCGCTGCTCACGAGAGGCAGCTGCATCCGCCAGCTGCAACCCATGCGCCTGGTGAGCCAGGAGCTCGAGCCGAACCCGGGCCCCTTCGTCGACAATGGCAAGTGCCTGAGCGCCCCGCGACCGAGCGTTGTCGACGAGGGCCTCCACGATCGAGGTCGGCACGGGCCAGGACGTGAAACGGCGGCGATCCGTGCACCGGTTGCGCAGCACGTCCAGGTCGACAGCAGGAGTGTTCGACGGCCGGCCGCGGGCGACCCGGATGAGAGCCAGCGGAGCGCCCCGATCGTCGCGGTCCCCGGGGAGCCGGACCACGGAGGTGTCCCAGCCGAGGGCGCGGGCGGCGTACCGGAAGTGGTCGAGCGCGGCGCCACAGCTGATCACGAGGTTGCGGCCCAGGGGGTCTTCTGCCGGCAGCTGGCGGCTGTGGTCCGGGTAGAGGCCGACCTCGCTGCCGGCCGCGCGCCAGATCCACGGTTGGGTGTTGTGGACGCTCGGCGCCTGGCAGGCAAGCTCGACGAGCCGCCGGAGAAGTGCCCTGGAGATCATTGCTGCCGCCTCGCTGTGTGCATGGTCCCCACAGCCTTGCCGGGCGAGGTCGGCCGCGGCAGAGACCAAGGTCCCTCCGGCGCCGGGTCGTGGTTCCCCTGTCTCGGTCGCGGCATCGGGGCTAGCGTGGCAGGCATGACCGAGTCGCCGTCCACCTCCGAGGATCCGCGCACGATCCGGATCTACCTCCTGGACGACCACGAGGTCGTACGCCGCGGGCTGCGCGAGCTGCTCGAGAGCGAGTCCGACTTCGAGGTGGTCGGTGAGTCGGGCTCCGCGGCCGAGGCGACGCGCCGGATCCCGGCGCTCCGGCCGGACGTCGCGATCCTCGACGGGCGGCTGCCCGACGGCTCCGGCATCGACGTGTGCCGCGACGTACGTTCGCAGGACCCGAGCATCGCGGCCCTGATCCTGACGTCGTACGACGACGACGACGCGCTCTTCTCCGCGATCATGGCCGGTGCGGCCGGCTACGTGCTGAAACAGGTGCGCGGCAACGACCTGATCGACATGGTGCGCCGGGTGGCGGCAGGTCAGTCCACGCTCGACCCGTCGGTGATTGCGCAAGTGCTCGAGCGGGTCCGCAACGGACCTCCCGTCTCGAAGGAGCTGGCGGCGCTGACCGACCAGGAGCAGCGGATCCTCGACCTGATCGGGCAGGGGATGACGAACCGGCAGATCGCCGGCGAGCTCTACCTTGCCGAGAAGACGGTCAAGAACTACGTCTCCTCGATGCTGGCCAAGCTCGGCTTCTCGAGCAGGACGCAGGCGGCCATCTTTGCTGTGAAGCAGACCCGACCGAGCCAAGACTGAGATGGCGGAGCGGCGTCGAGAGCGAGGACGGCGGTCAGAGGACTCGCCAGAGCATCGACTGCAGGGCAGCAGAGTTCGAGGACCTCGTGCACGAGGTCCAGGCACGCATGCAGGGAGCCCTCGACCAGCAGGCGCGCCTGCAGCTGCTGCTCGATGCCGTGGTCACGATGGCAGCGGACCTCAGCCTGGATGGCGTCCTGTCCCGGATCGTCGCGATCGCGAGCCGGCTGGGCGATGCCCACTACGCCGCGCTCGGCGTGCTCGGAGACACAGCCGACAAGCGACTGCGGACGTTCATCTACCACGGGATCACCGACGAGGACGCCGTCCAGATCGGCGAGCTCCCCCGAGGCCACGGACTCCTGGGTCTGATCATCGATCGCCCGGAACCGCTCCGGCTGCACGACATCGCCGAGCACCCGGCGTCGTACGGCTTCCCGGCCAATCACCCGCCCATGCACTCGTTCCTCGGAGTCCCGGTCCGGATCCGTGACCGGATCTTCGGGAACCTCTACCTGACCGAGAAGGCGGACGGCACCGACTTCACCGCCGACGACGAGGCGATCGTGATCGCGCTGGCCGCGGCCGCCGGCGTGGCGATCGAGAACGCGCGCCTCTACGAGGAGGCCACCAGACGCGAGGCCTGGCTCCAGGCGACCGCGGAGATCACTGCCGTGTTGCTCGAGGCGACCACCAGCGACGAGGCCCTGCAGGCGATCGCCGACAGCGCACTCAAGGTCGCCGATGCCGACGTCGCGTGG
Organism: uncultured Actinomycetota bacterium; assembly: GCA_963766035.1. GTDB lineage: Bacteria > Actinomycetota > Actinomycetes > Propionibacteriales > Nocardioidaceae > Nocardioides. The sequence continues at coordinate 55,556 of CAVXYP010000004.1, forward strand.
ATCGTCGCGGGCACGACGACGGACGATCTCGCAGTCCGAGCGGTCGCCGGCGTCAATGTCGGACCGGACGAGCTTGCGGCGCTGCCGCTGGAGCACTCGGTCGCGCTGTCCGTCGCCGAGAGTGGTGAGCCGGTCTCGGTCCGCGACATCGCCGAGGATGGACGGGCAGTCGCCCCCTCGTCGTTGCCCGGCTGGCCACGGGTCGGCCCGGTGGTGGTGGTGCCGCTGGGCTCGCCGTCCTCGGGCGTCCGCGGCGCGCTCGCGCTCGGGTGGTCCCCGGAGCACGCCGACATCCATCGCACGATGTCGGCGGACCTGCCGGCAAGCTACGCGCGGCAGGCTGCGCTCGCGTGGCGGGTCGCACAGGCTCGTCAGGACGAGCAGCGGCTGGCGATGCTGGAGGACCGGGACCGGATCGGCCGGGATCTCCACGACCTCGTCATCCAGCGCCTCTTCGCCGTCGGCCTCGGGCTCCAGGGCACCGCGCGCTTCTCGGACCGTCCCGAGATCGCGCACCGCCTCGACCAGGCAGTGGACGACATCGACGCGACGATCAAGGACATCCGACGGACGATCTTCGCCCTCGGCGCGCCCGAGGCTTCCGCGGACGTGCAAGGCGAGGTGACCCGCCTGGTCGAGCGAGCCGCAGCGACCCTGAAGTTCCGGCCGGAGCTCACCTTCGAGGGCCCGGTGCGGGCCCTGATCGACAGCGACCTGGTCCCGGATCTGCTGGCCGTTCTCGGCGAGGCGCTCTCGAACGCCGTACGCCACGCCTCCGCCTCGTCGGGTTCGGTGCGGTTGGCGGCGGGCGACGAGATCGTGCTGACCGTGACGGACAACGGCCGAGGCATCGGCGCCGACGTGATCGAGAGCGGGCTCGCGAACATCCGTCGGCGGGCAGAGCAACGAGACGGGACCTTCACCGTCGTGTCGTCGGCGGGCGAAGGGACAAGTCTGCGGTGGGCCGTGCCTCGGCGCTGAGGCTCAGGCCGGGATCAAGCGCCGGCCGGTGATGACGTCGCTCTTGATGCGCAGGACATAGGTGCGGGTGCCGTCGGCCCAAGACCGAGGACGGTCCGCGGGAACGTCGAAGGGTGACTCGCGCGTCGCTCGGCCGCGAACCACGACCGACCAGCCCGCCTCGTGGAACTCGTCGAGCTCGTCGATCTCGAACGCGACCCGCGCACCGGTCGCGGACCGGGCGATGGCTCCGTACCCGGTGGTGGTCAGGAGGATGTCCTCGCCGTCCATCACGTAGTTCACCGGCAGCACGTCCGGTCCCGAGTCGTCGGCGAACACGATCCGGCCGACCCGCTGGGTGAGCAGCAGCTGAAGGCACTCGTCGCGTCCGAGCTCGCGCAGCTTGGCGCTGTACCAGGGCTGAGACGTCATGACATCACTTCTCCTTGGAAGGCCGGTCTGTCCGGTACCTCGATCCTGCATGGTCCGGACGTTGGAGGGACCGGCCGTTGGTCGTCGAGTGGCGGGACCTTCGGCCCTTCGGCTGGCGTCGGCGCACGACGAGTGTGGAGTCAGGACCATGAGAGGAGAGGTCATGAGCAGCACACCTGAGGCACCCCGGGCACTCGTCGTCTACGAGTCGATGTTCCTCAACACCGAGAAGGTCGCAGACGCCATCGTGAGCGGGCTCGAGCAAGCCGGATGCGACGCGACCGGCGTCGACGTGAGGTGGGCGAGGCAGATGCCCGAGGTGCTCGACCTGGTCGTCCTCGGCGCACCGACGCATGCCTTCTCCCTCAGCCGGCCGAGCACCAGGGCCGACGCGGTTCGGCAAGGGGCGGCACCAGGCCGCGCCGAGCTCGGCCTCCGCGAGTGGATGGCGACCCTGCCTCCAGCGACCGACGAGGCGTTTCTGGTCGAGGAGGTCGGCGGCTCAGCTGTGCACCGGCGAGCTCGAGCGCGCCACGGCGTGGGGACGAGCTCTCGCTGAGACCTTCGCCTGACCCGACGGGCCAGGCGTGGATTCAGGCTAAGAGGCCGAGCGCCGCAGCGGATGCTGTCGGGTGAGTCGCGAAACGGTGATGCCTTCGTACTCGCCGCTCGGCGTGACGATCGTGCCGGCTTCTCCGCGAAGGATGGCGGCTGCGTCCTCGAGGGTGCCGATGGCGGCGGTGCCGCCGGTGAGCTCGACGAAGCGGCAGGCGGCGTCGACCTTGGGGCCCATCGATCCGGCCGGGAAGTCGATCGCGCGGAGGGCACTCGGGCGTGGCTCGGCGGATAGGCGCCTGGCCGGCGGTGCCGAAGTCGCGCATCACGGCGGCTACGTCGGTCAGGACCATCAGGACGTCGGCGTCGAGGGCCTCGGCGAGCACGGCGCTGGTGAGGTCCTTGTCGACGACCGCCTCGACACCCTGCAGGTGTCCGGCGTCGTCGCGGATCACCGGCACACCGCCGCCGCCGGCGCACACCACGACGGCGCCGCTCTCGAGCAGCAGCCGGATCAGCCGGGTCTCGACCACGCGTTGCGGCCGTGGTGAGCCGACCACGCGACGCCAGCCGTCGCCGTCCGGCTTGACCACCCAGCCGCGCTCTGCGGCAAGCCGCCGGGCCTGGTCGTGGGTGTACATCTCGCCGACGAACTTGGTGGGGTCGGCGAAGGCCGGATCAGCGGCCTCGACCAGGGTCTGGTTGATGATCGCGGCCACCTGGCGGCCGGGCAGGTGGTTCTGCATCGCCTGGAGCAGCCAGTAGCCGATCATCCCCTGGGTCTGGGCGCCCAGCACGTCGAAGGGGTACGGCGTGGTGAGGTTCGGGTCCGACGCGCTCTGCAGCGCCAGCACCCCCACCTGGGGACCGTTGCCGTGGGTGAGCGACGAGCTCGTGCTCCTCCGCGAGCGGCGCCAGGGCCGCCACCGACCGACGGACGTTCTCCTCCTGGACGTCGGCGTCGGGCTTCTGCCCTCGCTGCAGCAACGCATTGCCACCCAGTGCTGCGACGATGCGCATCTCAACCACCCAGGGTGGCGACGAGCACGGCCTTGATGGTGTGCATCCGGTTCTCGGCCTGGTCGAACACGATCGAGTGCTGCGACTCGAAGACCTCGTCGGTCACCTCGAGCGCGTCCATCCCTGTGCTCTGGAAGAGCTCCTCGCCCACCTTGGTGTGCCGGTCGTGGAACGCCGGCAGGCAGTGCATGAACTTGACCTGTGGGTTGCCGGTCGCCTTCACCATGTCCATGTCCACCTGGTAGGGCCTGAGCAGAGCGATCCGCTCCGCCCACACCTCCTTGGGCTCACCCATCGAAACCCAGACATCGGTGTAGAGGAAGTCCACGCCCGCGACACCGTCCTGGACGGACTCGGTGTGCAGGATCCGGGCGCCCGTCTCCTCGGCGATCTTGGACGCCTGGGCGATGACGTCGGGGTGGTTCCACAGCACCTTCGGCGCCACGATCCGCACGTCCATGCCCATCATCGCGCCGGCGATCAGCAGCGAGTTGCCGACGTTGTTGCGGGCGTCGCCCAGGTAGGCGAACGCGATCTCGCCGTCGTGCTTGCCGCTGTGCTCGCGCATGGTCAGCATGTCGCAGAGCGTCTGGGTCGGGTGCCACTCGTCGGTCAGCCCGTTCCAGACCGGGACTCCTGCATGCTCCGCCAGGGTCTCGACGTTCGTCTGTGCGGAGCCGCGGTACTCGATGCCGTCGTACATCCGGCCGAGCACCCGGGCCGTGTCCGCCATCGACTCCTTGTGACCGATCTGCGAGCCGCTCGGGTCCAGGTAGGTGACCCGGGCACCCTGGTCGAACGCCGCGACCTCGAACGCACACCGGGTGCGGGTGGAGGTCTTCTCGAAGATCAGGGCGAGGTTCTTGCCCGTCAGTCGGGGTCGTTCCGACCCGGCGTACTTGGACACCTTGAGCTCGGCGGCGAGGTCGATGAGGAACTTCCACTCCTTGGGACTGAAGTCCAGCTCCTTGACGAAGCTGCGGTTGCGGAGGTTGAACGCCATGGCTCAGATCCCTTCTCGTTCGATGGGGCAGGTCATGCAGCGGGGGCCACCTCGGCCGCGGCCGAGCTCGTTGCCCTGGATGGTGACGACCTCGATGCCGTTCTTGCGAAGATAGGTGTTGGTGGTGACGTTGCGCTCGTAGGCGACGACAACGCCAGGCTCGACGGCCAGCACGTTGCAGCCGTCGTCCCACTGCTCGCGCTCGGCGGCGTGCACGTCCTGGGTGGCCGTCAGGATCCTGAGCGAGTCGATGCCGAGGGCGGCGGCGATCGCGTCATGCATCTGCTCGGGCTGCCTGAGGAGTCACCTTGAGCTCTTTCTCGGTTTCGCCCGGCTCGATCGTGTACGACGGCAGCATCCCGAGCCCGACGTACTTGGTGAAGGTGTGGTCGTCGACCATCGTCATCACCGTGTCCAGGTGCATGAAGGCACGCTTCTGCGGCATCGCGAGGGCCACGATCTTGGTGGCGCTGCCGGCGTCGAAGAGTCGCCGAGCGAGCCGCTCGACGCCCTGGGGAGTCGTCCGCTCGCTCATGCCGACCAGGACGGCGCCGCGGCCGAGCACGAGGATGTCGCCACCCTCGGTCGTGGCAGTGCCGCTCGCCGTACCGTCGGCCCATACCTTGAAGTCCGCGTCGGCGAACGACCGGGTGCCAGCGGTAGATCGCCTCGTAGTGGACGGTCTCGCGCATCCTGGCGCGCTTGCGCATCGCGTTGATGGAGACGCCGTCGAAGACCCACGCGGAGGTGTCTCGCGTGAAGAGGTGGTTGGGCAGCGGCGGGAGCAGAAAGTCGTCCGGCTCCAGCGCCTGGACGACGACTGATGCCGGCTCGTCGACCCGGTCCAGCAGCTCGCGCTTGGTCATGCCGCCGATGAGGTAGGTCGTCAGCTCGGCGGCGTCCATGGCGGTGAACAGGCTGTGCAGGCGTGTCGAGCGCCATCGGCCCGTAGACGCGTTCGTCGAAGGTCGCCTCGATGACGTGCTTGCGTGCCTCGGGGATCGCGAGGGTCTCGGTGAGCAGCTGGTCGAGAAGGTGCACCTCGACGCCGCTGTCGCGCAACACGTCGGCGAAGGCGTCGTGCTCCTGCTTGGCGTGCTTGACCCAGAGCACGTCGTCGAACAGGTACTCGTCGTGGTTGGTCGGGGTGAGTCTCTTCAGCTCCAGGTCCGGCCGGTGCAGGATCGCCTGACGCAGGCGGCCCACCTCCGAGTCGACGTGCAGGTTCATGGGTTCCCTCTCCGTGTGCGGTGACTGCAGCCTTGCCGTCGGACGTCCGGGAGATGAGGGCCGAAGGTCCCGTGACGACGGGGACATCGGCTCCTCCAGCGGCCCCGCGACCGGTGGTTCGGTGGGGACGTCAGAGAAGTCCCGTTGCACGAGAGGCACAACCATGGCCAGCACGCACCGAGCCGCGTCGAAGGTGCGCGGCTCCTAACGACGAAGCACCGTCCACTGCGAAGAAGTTCCGCTTCCCGAGTGCGTTCACCGTCCTGTTCGGAGTGACGGTCGCCGTGTGGCTGCTGGCGTTCGTCGTCCCGACCGGTGGCTACCAGACCGATGCCGACGGTCGCCCCGATTCCGGGCAGCTACGAAGGCACCGACAGCGGCCTCTCGTTCGGCGACCGGTTGATGGAGCTCTTCATGGCGCCGATCAACGGCCTCTACGGCGTGATCAACCCGGATGGCTACATCGGTCCCTACGAGTCCGGTGAGCTGTACGGCGCCGCCGGGGTCTTCCTGTTCGTCCTGGCCATCGGCGTGTTCATCACGATGGCGATGAAGACCGGCGCGATCGACAACGGCGTTGCCCGCATCGCGCAGCGGATGAGCACGCGCGGCGCGGTCCTGATCGCCGTACTGATGGTGCTGTTCTCGATCGGCGGCACGACCGAGGGCATGGCCGAGGAGACGCTGGGCTTCTACGCACTGCTGATCCCCTTGATGCTTGCGCTCGGCTACGACCGGATGGTCGCCGCCGCGACGATCCTGATCGGCGCCGGCATCGGCGTCCTGGCTTCGACGGTCAACCCCTTCGCCACCGGCGTCGCCTCGGGCGCGGCTGACATCTCGATCGGCGATGGCATCGGCTTCCGCCTGCTCATGTACGTCACCCTGGTTCCGGTCGGCGTCTGGTGGGTCCTGCGCTATGCCCGCAAGATCAAGGCCGACCCCAGCAAGTCGATGGTCGGCGAGATCGACGGTGACGACGAGCTGCGCGCTCAGGGCCTGCGCGACGTGCCCCGCCTCACCCTCCGCGAGAAGAGCGTGCTGAGCATCGTCGGCCTGACCTTCGCGTTCATGATCTACGCGATCGTGCCGTGGGCCCAGGTCATCAGCGGTCCCGACGCCGCGAGCTACGGCTGGCAGCTCGACTGGTACTTCCCCGAGCTCGCCGCCCTGTTCATCCTGATGGCGGTCGTGGTCGGCCTGGTCGGCGGCCTGGGGGAGAAGGGGCTCACGGACTCGATCGTCAAGGGTGCCGGAGACTTCATCGGTGTCGGCCTGATCATCGTGCTGGCGCGTGGGGTCACCGTGATCATGAACAACTCCGAGATCACCGGCACGATCCTCCACTCGATGGAGAACATCGTGAGCGACACGAGCTCCGGCATCTTCGGAGTGCTGATCTTCCTGATCAACATCCCGTTGGCGTTCCTCGTGCCCTCGACCTCCGGGCACGGCGCACTGGCAATGCCGATCCTCGCGCCGCTGGCCGACTTCGCCGGTGTGTCACGGGCCATGGTGGTCACCGCGTTCCAGTCGGCCTCCGGGATCGTCAACCTGGTCACCCCGACCTCGGCGGTGGTGATGGGCGGCCTGGCCCTGGCCAAGGTCCGCTACGACCAGTACCTGAAGTTCGCGCTGCCACTGGTCGGGATCCTGCTGGTCCTCTGTGCCGCGTTCATCGGGATCGGCGCTGCCCTGTAGTCGCCGAAGGGCCGTCCACCAGAACGTGCGTCTTGGGCAACCTCACGGTGCCGTGGGGCACCCGCGCGCTGCGGGGATCCGCTCCAGCTCTGCCGCAGCGAGCTCTCGCAGATGGCGCTGGAGCCCTGGTGACACGCGAGGTTCGGAGAGATCGGGCAGAGACGCCACGTCCTCGCCGCTGATGGTGGCGTAGAGGATCAGCGAGGCCAGGAAGGCTCCTGCCGCCGACGAGTGGTTGCCGTCGCTGGCGCGGAGCCTCAATCGGGGGTCCTGGGCGAGGGCGTGGTCGAACGTCTCAGGGATCGGCGGAAGACACGCCGGCTCCTGACGGGCGATCGCCCGATACGTGTCGAGGATGATCGGTGTCTCGTCGATGCCGCGGCGGGGCCACTCGGCGAACAGGATGGGAAGGGCGCCGCGCGCGCGGACGCTTCGAACCAGCGAGACGGACCCGTCGTTCGGATAGGCGGTGGTCCCGCTGAGGCTGTAGTTCTGTGCCTGCAGCACCACGACGTCCCAGTGACGGGACCGCAGGAGGCGCTGCGTGGCTTCGTCGGTCGCCCGCTCGTCGAGATGGAGCAGTCCCGGCGCCACCGCCACCGTGGCGTGGACACGGGGACGGCTGGCCCGCAGCATCGCCGCGACCGTTCCGGCCACGTCATGCCGTCGAGTGTGGCTGTTGCCCAGGAACAGGATGTGCGGCCGGCCGACGACGTGCGGCTGGTACGGCGTCGTGGACGACTGCGACTCGGGCGCCGCCGGCCGGCCACTGCAGCCCGCCGCCACACACGCAACGAGCACCAGCAAGATCAGGGGCAGGCGCCCACTTCTTGCCGCGCTCGGCGCTGTCTCCGGCATGCCGCGATGGTGACAGATGCCGTCAGGTGGCGATCAGGACCGGCCGTGTGTCATCTGCGCCGTCCCCCTGGTGGGGGTGAGCGCGCGCGCCGCTGCGTTCGGCGCCGATTCCCGCGGCGACGACGAGCCCGATACCCAGCACTGCCAGGGGATGGGGGACCTGGTGCAGGGCGACCAGCCCGATGAGGAGCGCGAACGCCGGTTCCAGCGCCATCAGCGTGCCGAAGGCGCCGGTGGCGAGACGCCGTAGCGCCAGGAGCTCGAGGATGAAGGGCACGACCGGCAGCAGGATGGCGAGACCGAGGCCGGCGAGCAGCAGCTCCGGAGTGAGGTGGCCGATCACGCCGGGACCGGCCACGACCGTGGCGACCACGGCCGCGACGGGCATCGAGATCGCGAGTCCGCCGATGCCGCTCACGGTGTCGCCGACCTTCTGCGTGAGCAGGATGTAGGCCGCCCAGCACGCGGCTGCGGCAAGGGCGAGGGCGACGCCGACCGGGTCCGCGGTCCCGGCCCACGGCTCGGTCAGGAAGAGCACGCCGCCCGCGGCCACCAGCGCCCAGGCGCGGGCGACGCCCTGCGTGCGGACCACGGCGACCCCGAGCGGCCCGAGGAACTCGAGAGCGCTCGCCATGCCGAGCGGGAGGCGCGCCACGGAGGCCATGAACAGCAGGGTCACGCCGGCGGTGACGACCCCGAGGGCGGCGCCCGCCAGGAGCGTCTCGCGGCTGAACGACGAGAGCCGCGGCCGGACGATGACGAGGAGCAGCACGCCTGCCCAGAACAGTCGCAACCACGCTGCGCCGCCGGCTCCGACCTGGTCGATCAGACCGATCGAGGCCGCGAGGCCGAGCTGGACGAGGAGCATGGAGACCACCGCCATCGAGGCGCCGGTGCGAGCGGGGGAGTGCGACATGCCGACCAGTGAACGCGAGGAAACCGTTCGCGTCCACGTGACTTTGCTGGACATATCGTTCACATAAGCGACACAATCATCGAGTGGACGTACGCCGGCTGCGGCTGTTGCTCGAGCTCTCCCGGCTCGGCTCGATGCACGAGGTCGCCGCCGAGCTGGGCACCACCACGTCGAGCGTCTCGCAGGGCATCGCCGCGCTCGCGCGTGAGGCGGGTACGCCGCTCCTCGAGCCCGACGGCCGACGGGTGCGGCTCACACCGGCGGGCCACCGGCTCGCCGAGCATGCGGTGACCATCCTCGCGGCGGTCGATGCCGCCCGCCTCGACCTGGACCCGACGGCCGAACCCGCGGGCACGCTTCGCGTCGCCGGCTTCGCAACGGGGATCCGGCGATCGCTGCTGCCGGTCATCGACGACCTGGTCCCCACGCACCCCAACCTCGTGGTGCACGTCCATGAGTACGAACCCCTCGAGGCGCTGGACCTGCTCGCGCGAGACGACATCGACCTCGCGATCACCTACGACTACAACCTCGCGCCCGCCTCGTGGCGTCGCGAGTACGACGTCATGCCGATGTGGGAGATGGAGTGGGGACTCGGGGTGCCGGCGTCGCGGCAGCGGCTGCCGCTGACGGCGTACGCCGACCACGACTGGATCGTGAACTCCCGCCACACCGCCGACGAGGAGGTGCTCCGCACGCTCGCCTCGATGGCCGGGTTCACTCCCCGGGTCGCGCACCGCATCGACGCACTGGAGCTCGTCGACGACCTCATCGTCGCCGGGCTCGGCGTCGCGCTGCTGCCCCGCGGCCGGGCCTCCCGCCGCGGCGTCGCCGTCCGCCCGCTTCGCGATCCTCAGGTCAAGCTGCGCAGCTTCGCCGTCACCAGGCAGGGCAGAGACCGCTGGCCGCCGCTCCGCGCGGTGCTGGAGCGACTGGCGACGACCTCCCCCCGTCCGACCGCCGCACCAAGGAGCCAGCCATGACCCATCTGGACCTGACCACCTACAAGGCGCTCAGCTTCGACTGCTACGGCACCCTCATCGACTGGGAGGCCGGCATCGCCGCCGTGCTCGCGCCGTGGGCCCGCGAGCACGGCCTCGACCTCACCGACGAGGACCTGCTGCTCGCCTACGCCGACAATGAGGCGGCGGTGGAGGCGGAGTCCCCGACCGCGCTCTATCCCGAGGTCCTCGCCACCGCGTTCCGCCGCACCGGCGACACCCTCGGCAGCTCCGTCAGCGACGCGTGGGCGGAGCGGCTGGGCAGCTCGGTCCCGGACTGGCCGGCCTTCCCGGACTCCGCCGACGCCCTGGCCCGACTGGCCGAGCACTACCAGCTGGTCATCCTCTCCAACGTGCATCGCGACGGGTTCGCCGGCAGCAACCAGCACCTGCACGGCGACTTCGCTGCCGTCATCACGGCCGAGGACGTCGGCGCCTACAAGCCGGCCGACAACCACTTCCGTCGCCTCGACGCGACATTGCCCGAGCTCGGCGTGGACCGGGCGGAGCTGCTCCACGTTGCCCAGAGCCTGTTCCACGACCACGTGCCGGCCAAGCGCGAGGGACTGCCCTCGGTCTGGATCAACCGCCGGCACGCCCAGCCGGGCTGGGGTGCCACCCCCGAGCCCTCGGAGGAGTGGTCCTACGACCTGGAGCTTCCGAGCATGGCGGCCTTCGCCGACGCCGTCGACACGGCGTTCGACCGGTGAACAGGTGCGTCGGGTGTTCTCAGTGCTTCGTCCTCGGCAGGGTGTAGGCCGTCCCGTCCATGGCGTACGTCGGCGTGATGCCCATCGCCTTGAGGATCGTCGGCATGATGTCGATCGACTTCACCTCGGCCTTCAGGTCCTTCGACGAGAGGTCCGCGCCGGCGAACACGATCGGGATCTGCTGGGACGCTCGCTGGATGCCGCCGTGGTCGCCCAGCACCGAGTAGGTGGTGTCGTCGGGCAGCGTCGCGACGAGGTCGGGCCCGTAGTCGGCGCCCTGGGTGTCGACGAGCTGTTGGGCCTTGCGCTTGAACCATGACTTCTCGCCGCCGGAGTGCATCCGGTCCCAGCGGATCGGCGACACGCGGTCGAAATGGTCGCCGTTGCGGCGCCAGACGGCCGTCACGTCGGGGAGGTTCCTCATGATCGCTGCCGCCTCGGCGACCGATGCCGGAGACTGGTCGCCCAGCCATACGCTCAGCATCGAGTCGCTGTAGGAGAGCCCCACGTCGTCCGTGGCGATCAGCGGAGCCAGGGCGTCCTGCGGCTGGTTGTAGAAGACGTCGTTCAGCGGGTCGCCGTAGTACCAGTTGTAGTACCCGTAGTCGGTGACCGGCTCGAAGTCGCCGTGCCAGTGCCCGGGTGCCGCGGCGACGGAGCCGTGGTCGGCCGTCAGGACGACCAAGGTGCTGTCGAGCTCGCCGCTGTCCTCGAGCGCGTCGATGATCCGGCCGACCTGCGCGTCGGCGGTCGCCGCAGCGAACTCCAGGTGGGTCATCGGGTTGTAACCCGGTGTGGCGCCCTCGGGGTCGTTGACGCCGCCCCACATGTGGGCGGCCTTGTCCACCCCGGGGAGGCTGACGAAGATGCCGCTCCACGCGTCCGCCTCGTGGTCCATGATGTCGAGCACGGCGTCGGTGGCCCAGACGTCGCCGCCCTTGTGCCCGGGCTCGTCGCCCACCACGTAGCGGTCGTCGGTCGCCGGGTAGAGCTGGGCAGGGAACTGCAGCGTGTCGTAGCTCTTGTCGCGCTCGACCAGGTAGCGCGAGCCACACGCCGCGCTGATGTACGGCGGAGGCGCCGGCACGCCGGTCGGCATCCGGTAACGCACGCCGTCACAGGTCGGGCCGCTCGCGAAGGTGACGACCGAGGTGTTGGGGGACCCGGGACCGGCGAGGCCGTAGGCGGCGTACCCCTTCGGGCTGACCGTGAAGACCCTGCCGGAGTCGTCGAGGTAGTCCGACAGGTGCGGGTAGCCCGCGTGCGCCTGCAGCGCGGACATCTCGGGGTAGCCGAAATCGCTGGTGATGTAGAGACCGCCCTCGGGTCCGAGGACCCCGTCCACGTCGCGGTAGCCCTCGCTGGTCCACCCCATGTGCTGGGGGAGCATGCCGGACGTGATCACGTTGTGGGTCACGACCGTCACCGACCCGGTGTGGCCGAGGTAGCCGCGCGGGGTGTCGACGCCGTCGGCCATCAGGGCCTCGACGTTCGCCATGTCGTACTTCTCGACGATCTCCTTGCTGAGGGCGTCGACGACGATGATGACGACCTTGTCCGGCTTCGCCGGTGGTTTCGGTTTGGTCGCGGTCGCGGCCCCGGTCTGGGTGCCCGCGACGCCGGCCAAGGCCAGGGCTCCGCCGGCGAGGAAGACGAGAAGGCGACGACGAGCCATGACCCACCCCTTTGTTGTGCGGTGCGATGTCCCGTCACCGCAGGCGATCTCAGCACGTTATCCGCGGGCGGTGATCTGTGCCATGCCTCGCGGGCATGCAGGGCCACGCCACCGGCGCTGCTACCAGATCCGGCGTCATCGACTCTCGCCACGCCGACTCCCAGGCGCTTGGCAGCCGTCGGCACCAGATCTGGCTTCGTCACTGGCGTGTCGGGTCTGGCGTGTCGCGGTCCGATCGGATTGAGATGGTCCGAACGGATGTGCGAAGGGGACGTGGGTAGGTGGGGGAGCACGACGAGTCGGTCGGGCCGACGCGGGACGGCTCCGACCTGGTCTTCGACGTCGAGTGTCGGTCCTCGCGGACGGCGCTGACGGGGTCGCGGCACGAGGTGCGGGTGCGGGCCGACTGGTCGGTCGTGACACCGCACGACCTGGCTGCGGAGCGGGTCGCGGCGGCGCTCGGCGGCTACACCTCGTGCCTGGACCTGCCCGAGCTCACGGTTCGCGCCTGCCGGTGGGTGATGCCCCTCCTGGCGCGCCGGCGCGGTCCCGAGATCGCCTACCAGGCGGGCCGCGGGTGGCACATCACGCGCCGATCTCCGATGTGCGGCTGCGGAGGCAGGTCCTTTCCCGAGGCGCGGCACGCCGCGACGCACCTGCGGAGCCCCGAGCACGTCGCCGCGACCACCACCGCACCGATCTTCCAGGTCGAGGCGATGTTGCGCGCTCTCCGCAAGGCCCATCTCGAGTTCCGGCCACCGCGTCGGGAGTGGCTGGCGGCCGAGAGGTGGGTGCGGGAGGACAGGGGCCTCGACGAGCTCTGGGCGAGCGGGCTTCCGGTGAGCTTCGTGACCGAGGCGGCGGCACAGTTCCCGGTCCGGGAGCCCTATCCGGTGCGCTTCTACCTCGGCCTGGCTTTCCGCGAGGTCGACCGTCCCTGGCTGGCCGAGGTGCTGCAGCGGGTGCCCGACCCTGACGCAGCGGCATGGCTGGCGTGGACGAAGGCGGGCCGCGAACCGCGGGATCCGGAGCTGCTCGGGCGCTGGCTGGCCACCGGGGTGTCCCGCGAGGACGTCGAGGTGCTGGCGCAGTCGGGCTCGACCTGGCGGCACGTCGCCGATGCGGCCTACGGGCTGGACCGTCCGGTGCGGGTCGCCGCCGCCGTGCTCGCCCAGTGGGTCCGGGTCGGTTGTCGCCCCACCGGCGAGCACCTGAAGCTGCTGGACCAGCTGGGCATCGCGGAGACCTACCGACCCAGCGGTGCTGCGATCGACCAGGTGCAGGCCACCGTGAGTGTGCTGGACGACCCGCCGAGCCGCACCGAGCTGGGCGTGATGCTCGCGCTCGCGGGCACCTGTGCCGCCGTCGCGGAGGCCGTGTTCGACGGCCGATTCACCCCTCTCGCCCTGGCAGCCGGCCGGGGCGAGCTCCCGTCGCCCCGCATCAATCCAGGAGTGAGCGCGTGACCATCCGCAACCGGACCGACTACGAGGACGCGCTGCAGGCGACGGGGATCTGCATCAGCGCCCGGATCCCGGTGCTGCTGTGGGGCAACCCAGGTGAGGGCAAGACCGCTGTCGTCGAGTCCGCTTCCCGGTCGGGCTGGCATGTCGAGACCCTCATCGTCAGCCACTACGAGCCCAGCGACTTCGCCGGCCTCCCGGTGGTGAGCCCCGACGGGTCGGTCAACCTGGCACCGCCGGGCTGGGCGACCCGCTTGAGCCTGGTCGACGGCCCTTCGATCGCGTTCTTCGACGAGTTCAGCACGGCGAGCCCGGCATTGCAGGCAGCCGCCCTGCGGCCCCTCACGCACTACGAGGTCGGGTCCCTGAAGCTGCCGGACACGGTGTCGTTCGTCGCCGCGGCGAACCCGACCGACGTGGCTGCTGCCGGGTGGGAGCTCGCCGCGCCGACGGCGAGTCGGTTCGTCCACCTCGACTGGTCGCTTCCCCTCGAGGTCTACGCGGAATGTCTGGTCACCGGCGGTTGGCCGGCCCTGCCGGTCTACGACGACGTGCCCGATCTCGCGGCCCGCACCACCGAGCAGCTCGTGCTCGTGTCGGGATTCCTCCGGGCCCGGCAGTCGCAGCTCAGCGTGATCCCGCACGAAGCCGCCGCGCGTGGTCGCGCGTTCCCGACGCCACGCACCTGGGACTACGCAGCGCGGTTGTCGGCCTTCGCCACCGCGGTGGGCGCCAGCACGGCGGTCCGGCGACTCCTGGTCGCGGGGTGTGTGGGGGAGTCGGTGGCGCACGAGTTCCTGGCCTGGGAGGCGACCCAGGAGCTGCCGGATCCCGAGGTCGTGCTGGCCGCGGGGTCGGCGTTCGACTTCAGCAGCCTGCGCGCCGACCGCGTCTACGTCGTGCTCCAGGGCGTGCTCGGGGCGATCGCGCGCCACAACGACCCGGACCGGTGGACGGCGGCCATCTGCGCGTGTGCGGCTGCGGGGCGCGCTGTCGGCATCGACCCCGCGGTCCCGGTCGTCCGAGCCCTGGTCCGCGAAGGCATGCGGCCACCCGGCGCCATGGTGCCGAGCGAGATCAGCGTCTTCGCGCCTGCGCTCGCGCTGGCCGGGCTGCTGCCGGGCGCCGCATGACACCGTTGGACCTCGACAAGCTCGCCGCGGCCAAGCTGTGGCTGGTCAGCGACCCGCCGACCAGGCTGCGCCAGAGGCCGGGGGACCCGCGGGGGATGCCCTACCTCGCGCACGCGCTCTACGCACTCGTGCCGGTCGCCGCCCCCGAGGTGGACACGATGACCTGCGACGAGCACTGGCGCGTCTACGTGAATCCCGACTGGCTGGTCGCCGCCGCCACGCCGGAGGTGGCGGGCCTCTTGGCGCACCTGGTGTGGCACCTCCTGCTCGATCACGCGAACCGGGCGCGCGACCTCGACGTCGATCACGCCTCCGCTGACGCGTGGGGCAAGGCCGCTGACGCCACCGTCGTCGACACCCTCTTCCCCGACGGCGTGCCGTGCGCCCCGGCGAGGTCGTCGGCCGAGCTCGGCCTCGCCCATGGGCGATCTGCCGAGGAGCACTTCGCCTCCCTGTCCGCGCTCCCCGTCGGACCATCGGCTGAGGACCCCGATCATCAGCCCGGGCCGCCCCTTCCCGACGACCACGGCTGCGGCAGCGGCTGCGACGGCATCCGCCGCGGGCACGAGCTGCCCCCGACTCCGACGTCGGCGAGATCCGCCCCGAGGACGCCCGCGAGATCCGGCGCCGGGTCGCGATCGACTACACCGGCCACCGCCGCGGTCGCGGTGACCGCCCCGGTGACGCGATGCGCTGGGCGAGGCAGATCCTCGAGCCCCGCATCGCCTGGGAGCCGCTCCTGGCCGCCGCCGTACGCCGCGCCGTCGGCTGGACCAGCGGTCGCACCGACTACACCCACACCCGACCGAGCCGCCGGCAGTCGAGCATGCCGCGCATCGTCGTCCCCGGGATGCGCCGGCCCATCCCGAACATCGCCATGGTCGTCGACACCTCCGCCAGCGTCGATGACCAGCTCCTCGGTCGCGCGCTGGGCGAGGTCGACGGCGCGATCCGGGCGCTCGGCATCGGCTCCTCATCGGTCACCGTGCTGTCGTGTGACGCTGCGGTCCACACCGTCGACCGGCTGCGCCGGGCCCGCGATGCCCGCCTCGGCGGAGGCGGCGGCACCGACCTCCGGGTCGGCATCGCCACCGCGGTGCAGCAGCGGCCACGGCCCGACCTGATCGTGGTCTTCACCGACGGCGAGACACCGTGGCCGCACGAGGCGCCGCCCGGGAGCGTCGTCATCGCCGCCCTGCTCGGCCGGCGACGCAGCGACCTCCCACCAACCCCCGCCTGGGCCCTCCGGATCGAGTGCCTCCTGGACTGAGCGGAGCCGTTCAGTGATGCGGCGTACCGATCACCGCCACCTCGCTCATGCCGACGTAGATGCAGCCGAGGTATCCGCCGCCCAGGGCGCCGTCGGGATCGCATGCCTGCTCGTAGGTCCAGCTGCCCATGCCGAAGGCGGCGAGAGCGTCCGACATCTGGTTGCCGAGCATGGTGAGCCGGACGAAGCTGGTGCTGGTCGCCGGCGCCTCCGGCACCAGTCGGTTGAGGTGCCCACGGTCTCCGAAGCCGAAGTGGCCCTCGTTGACGGTCACCCAGGTCGTGCCGTCGGTCGAGACCTCGACCCGGTAGTCGCCGAGGGCCGAGTCCCATTCGAGACCACAGCCCGGATCGGGGTTGACCTCGATCGCGGCGACGTCGATCGGCCGCGGCAGCTCGATCTCGACGGCCTTGGGAGTGAACACCGGGGACGGGGTGTCGTCCTCCTCGCCGGTGTTGGTCAGCCATCCGTCGAGGGGGGACAGGTCGATCACGTCGTCCGGCCCGCAGTCGGGCGACCAGTCCGGGCCATCGAAGGCGGCGATGCTGCCGCCGTTGATCGCCGCTGCCCAGTCGCGGTCCACCGGCACGTCGAGCGGAGAGTCGAGCTCCGCAACGACCGAGACCGTCGAGTCGACCGGGAGGTAGCCGGGAGCCTCGGTCCGCACCTTGGCGTAGGTCCCGACGGGGACGCCGATGTCGCTGCCGATCGCGTAGTGGCCGGTCGCGTCCGTCACGGCGGCGTACTGGTCGCCGGGCACGGTGATCCTCACGGTCGCGCCGGGTAGCGGATCGCCGCTCTGGCTGTCGGTCACGACGCCGCTGACCGTCCCGACCCCGGCGGCTGCTCGACGAGGGACGTGGAAGTCCTCGCCCGGAAGGACGTCCGACGTCCCGGCGCTGCCCGCATAGAAGCCCATGCCTCGCTTCGCGAACAGGCGCCACAGCCGACCGAGGTGCCGTCCGCCGTACCCGGCGACGTCGGCCTGCAGGATCGCGTTGCGGGCGTCGAGATAGGAAGGCTGGGCCGGGGCGTAGGACACGCCACGGGTGATCAGAGTGTCCGCCAGTCTCGGTCCGAGGGCCGAACGCACGTCCCAGAGGGTCTCCGACCAGACCTCACTTGCGCTGTGCACCTCCCAGCGCTTCCAGATGTCGGTCATGTGGCCGTAGGTGTAGCCGCCCGGCTCCCAGTCGGGGAGGGCCTTGTCGATCCAGTTCACGCAGTCGCTGCTGGCGCTGTCCACCGGGCAGTCGATCGGAAGGTTCCGGAGGGTCCGGACCTCGTCGCCGGCGGTGTTCGTCATGACGTTGACGAGGTACGGCGCGAGCACGACCTCACCGTCCGTGTCCGTGTCGCGCACCAGTCCGCGTGACGCGAGGTAGTCGAGCGCGTAGTAGTCGGACCACCCCTCGCCGAGTGCGGCCGCCTGGCCCTCGTCGAGCTGCTCGTTGCCGGCAGCGTCGACGGCGAGGCGGCTGGTGAGCCCGTGGGTGTACTCGTGGAACACCATGCTCGCGTCGAGGCCCGCGCTGGTGGGGGTGAAGTGGGGATATCCCACCGGGACGGCGAAGGCGGCGTAGTTCCACTGGTACAAGGCCATGGTCGGCGACGAGCCGTTGGGCGGGGTGTCCATCCAGGCGTTGTTCGTCGGCCCGGGCAGGCCAGAGCCGTCCGCGTCGGCACCGTAGAGGACGAGCTGGTGCAGCCGGTCGCCGCCGGCCCGCTCGAAGCTCCCCGCTGCCCGGGTGAAGGCGATCGAAGGGCTGCGGCGCAGGTAGTCGTGGTAGACGTTCGCGAGGTAGAACGCGTTGGTCGCGACGGCATTGCGGTTGACCCGCCACGAGTAGGGGTCGTTCTCGTCGTACGTGCACGGGAATCGTCGGCCGCAGATCGGCGCTGAGTCGAACGTCCGCAGGCGGAACCCGGCGCGTCCGTTGGCGCCTGGGACAGCCGTGCGCTCGCCCGTGTCGAACCGCTCCGACGCGTCGGTGTCGGCCCACGTGGTGACCGCGGGACCCGAGAGATGGGTCGCGTCCTCGTCGAGCCACCCCCTGGTGATCAGGTTGACCTTGACCGGCCTGCCTCCGCGGGGCCGGCCCGGCGAGTTTCGATAGACGAGCGCGGTGCCGACTCCGACCGGATCGCGGTCGGCGAGATCGCGGGACGTGGACGCGCGCAGCAGCGTTCGTCCCGACACCGCGTCGACCACGTGGCGCCAGCCGCCGTCGATCGCGTGGAGGTAGGTCGACCAGGCCGGACGAAGCCCACCGGAGGTGAGGAACCAGACCTTGCTCGCGCGGTCCCCGTTGGTCCAGGTGGTCGTCGCGTCGGTGCCGCGCGTGGTCGCGGCGACGTGCGCATCCAAAGGCTTCCGGGCCACATCGGTCGCTGCCGCCGAGCGGGCCGTCGGCGCCGTGATCGCGAACCCGGGAGCGGCGGCGGCCCGATCTGCGAGCCCGCTCACGGGCGAACCGGCCACCTGGAGCACCCGGCCGTGACGGCCGACGCGGACGATGAGGCCGTTGCCGTAGAGCGGTGTCCCGCCGTCGGCCTGGGTCCAGGAGAGGTTGTGCACGCCCAGGTTGTCGACGTAGTCGTGGGCGAACCTGAACGTCGCGAGGTCCGCGTCGGACAGGCCGAGGAGAGGCAGGTGGTTGCGCACGAATCGGAGGGCGATGGCCGTGGCGAGGCCGCGCGAGGGTCGTGACAGGTAGCCGTCGAGGCGCGCCAGCAGGCGGACCGTGCCGGTGAGCGGGTCGTAGTCGAGCACCGCTTGACGACCGAGGTGAGCGGCGAACCGCGGCTCCGCCGCGATCCGCTGACCGGCCAGCCGCGCCGATGCCCGCGCTGCTCGCGAGTCGGTCAGTCGGCGGGTGTCGAAGTACGCCGGACGCCGGTCGGTCGCGCTCGGTCGCGATGTCGGAGCACGACTGCTGTCGGCGGCCGATGCCTCCGACGACGAAGTGGGGCCGACTGCCGCGCACAACACCACGCAGGTCGCGCCCGCCACCGCTCTCGAGATTCCTGTGAAGGCTCGCATGGCCGGTCCTCAGAATCGCAGCTCACGTCGGAGGGTCCGAGGCTCCGCACGACGGGCACCGAATCTACCACCGCTTCGTCACGCCCGGGCTGCAGCGACAGACCTACACGATCTCGTGCAGCGACGGCCCTATTGCCCGTCCCGGCGCGGCGGCCACGAGGGCGCACCGAGCTCGCGGGAGACCGCTCGGGCCGTCTCGCGCACCAGGTCGCTGACGTCCTGGCCATCGGGGTGGCCCCCGGACGGGACGACGACGCCGATCGCGCCCACTGCTTCGCCGTAGGAGTCGAAGACCGGGCTGGCCAGGGAGCTCTCGCCGATCACCGCCTCGTCCTGCTCGAGTGCGACGCCTGTTGCCCGGATCTGGTCCAGCTGGTCGCGCAGGGTCTCGGGCGAGGTGGTGGTCTCGCCGGTCATGCTGCGTAGGTCTCCGGACGTGAGCACCCGCTTCTCATCCTCGGGCAGGAACGCGAGCATCGCCTTGCCGAGGGCGCTGGCATGGACGGGAATGACGATGCCGACCTCGGGCATCTGCCGGCTGCCGTCGGGGCGGGGCTCGTGGTGGATGATCACGACGTCGTCGATGAGGAGCACGCCGGTGCGCACGGCCAGTCCGGTGCGGCGGGCGAGCTCCTCGGCCCACGGAATCGCCCTCGACCTCAGCTCGAGGGTGTCGAGGTAGACGTTGCCGAGCCGCAGGACGGCCGGCCCGAGCTGGTAGCGGCTGGATCCGCGCTCCTGCACGACCATCCCGTGCTCGACCAGGCTGCGGACGATGCCGTGCGTCGTCGAGGGCGCGAGGTCGAGGCGGTCGGCCAGCTCCGACAGGCTCATCCGCCGGGTGCCCTGAAGCGCGGTCAGGACCCGGATTGCGCGGTCAATCGACTGGATCACCGGTCCCGCCTCTCTCCACAGTGTGACCGAATTCACGAAAACTCTTGCGCACTAGTGAACCATAGGCGTACCTTCCAAATCACATTCGACAATATCGAATGTCATTCGAACAAACGGAGAAGAGGAACGGGCATGCTTGACGAGACCAATCTGTTCCAGCGCTTGGGTGCTGAGGCCGTTGGAACGGCGTTTCTGGTGTTCATCGGGGTGGGCTCGGTCCCCGCGACCCTGATCGTGAACGGTGACGCGCCGTTCACGATGGCCGACCTGGGGATGATCTCCCTGGCGTTCGGCACGATCGTCGTCGCCACCGTCTATGCCCTCGGGCACATCGGCGGCAACCACATCAACCCGGCGGTGACCCTGGGACTGGCGGTCACCGGGAAGTTCCCGTGGAGCCAGGTGCCGGCGTACATCGGGGCCCAGGTCGTCGGCGCCATCGTCGGCGCCACCGCGATCATCGGGGTGCTCGGCCAGCAGGCCAGTGACGTCGGCCTGGGCGTTGCGGCGTACAACCCCGACACTGTGGGTGTGGCGCAGGCTTTCACCGCCGAGTTCGTCGGCACGTTCATCCTGGTGTTCACGATCTTCGGCGTCATCCACCGCAAGGCCGCCGCCGGGTTCGCCGGTGTCGCGATCGGCCTGGTCGTCTTCGCTGCGATCATCCCGGTCGCCCCGACGACAGGCGCCTCCATCAACCCGGCTCGCACCTTCGGCCCGATGCTCGTCCAGCAGTTCGCCGGCGGCGACGTGAAGTGGGACCAGCTGCCCGTGTACCTGGCTGCCGAGCTCCTTGCCGGCGTTGCCGCGGCTCTGCTGTTCGGGCTCCTCTCGCGGACCTCGGTCGACCGGCTGCCCGCGGCCGGCCCGGACCTCGGAGCTCCGGACGCCGAGGCGAACGTCGCCCGCCAGAGCAGCAGTGCCTGACCACCTCACCCAACAGATCCCGAAGGAACGCTCATGAAGAAGCTGATCAACGACCCGGACGACGTCGTCGCCGAGGCATTGCGTGGAATCGACACGGCTCACCCCGAGCTGGAGGTCGACCACCAGCACAAGATCATCTACCGCGGTGACGCCCCCAAGCAGGGGAAGGTGGGGATCATCTCGGGCGGTGGCTCGGGACACGAGCCGCTCCATGGTGGGTTCGTCGGCCTGGGGATGCTCGACGCCGCCTGTGCCGGCGAGATGTTCACCTCGCCGGTCCCCGAGCAGATGCTGGCGGCCACCAAGCTGGTCGACGGCGGGGCAGGTGTCCTGCACGTCGTGAAGAACTACACCGGCGACGTCATGAACTTCGACATGGCCGCTGAGCTGGCGGCCGCGGAGACCGGGGCCCGCGTCGTCTCCGTGGTCACCGACGACGACGTGGCCGTCCAGGACAGCACCTGGACCGCAGGTCGCCGCGGAGTCGGCGTGACCGTGCTCCTGGAGAAGATCGCCGGCGCGGCAGCCGAGCAGGGCCGCGACCTGGATGGCGTCGCCGACATCGCGCGCAGGGTCAACGGCAACGGCCGGAGCATGGGCGTGGCGCTCACGTCCTGCACGGTGCCGGCCGCGGGGAAACCCACCTTCGAGCTCGGCGAGGGCGAGATGGAGCTCGGCGTCGGCATCCACGGTGAGCCGGGCCGGGAGCGGCTGCCGATCGCGCCGGCGAGCGAGATCGCCGCGATGCTGGTCGAGCCGATCCTCGCGGACCTGCCGTTCGCCCCGGGCGACCCCGTCATCGCGTTCGTCAACGGGCTCGGCGGCACCCCACTGATCGAGCTCTACGTGATGTTCAACGAGGTCAGCAAGATCCTCGGCGGGCACGGCGTCCCCGTCGCGCGGTCGCTGGTCGGCTCCTACATCACCTCGCTCGACATGGCCGGCGCGTCGGTCACGCTGCTCAAGGTCGATGACGAGCTGCTCTCCCTCTGGGACGCTCCAGTGAACACCGCGGCGCTGAGATGGGGCATCTGAGACATGGACGAGAACGTGACCACGGCGGTCCTCGAGGAGTGGGTGCGCAGGTTCGCCCACCTGGTCGCTGACAACCGCGACCACCTGACCGAGCTCGACGCAGCGATCGGCGATGCCGACCACGGGTCGAACATGGACCGGGGCATGAAGGCCGCCGTGGCCGCGCTCGACGAAAGCCCGCCGGCGACGGCAGGGGCACTTTTCTCCCAGGTGGGCATGACGCTGGTCTCCACGGTCGGGGGCGCCAGCGGCCCGCTGTTCGGGACGCTCTTCCTGCGGATCGGCAGCACCCTCGGAGACGCCGAGACCACGGCGCCAGCAGAGCTTGCCGCTGCACTGCGAGCGGGCCTCGGCGGTGTCGTGGACCGCGGCAAGGCGGGCCCCGGTGACAAGACGATGTACGACGCGCTGGCGCCCGCCGTCGACGCCTTGGACGTCGCCCTCGCCGAAGGAGCGCACCTGGCGGGCGGCCTGAAGCACGCCCGGGACGCCGCCGCGGCCGGGCGGGACGCCACCACGCCGATGCTGGCGCGCAAGGGTCGCGCCAGCTATCTCGGTGAACGCAGCGTGGGTCACCAGGACCCCGGTGCCACGACGGTGGCCCTCCTCCTCGAAGCGGCGACCGAAGCCGCCTTCTAGGCCTTCTGACTGATTCAAGTGACGAGCGAGTGGAGTGCAGTGGACATGACAGAGAGCCTTCCGGGAGACTCGCCGGCGACCGACGCCGGGCACAACGTCGGGCTGGTGGTCGTCTCCCACAGCCGGACGCTCGCCCGTTCCGCAGTGGCTCTCGCCGCCGAGATGCTGCACGGTCGTCCGCTACGGATCGAGGTGGCCGCTGGTCTCGACGAGACCACGTTCGGCACTGACGCCGTCGCGATCATGGAGGCCATCCAGCGCGCGGACGGCGCCGCGGGCGTCGTCGTGCTCATGGACCTCGGCAGCGCGGTGCTCAGCACCGAGCTGGCGCTCGACCTTCTTCAGGACCATTCGATCCGCGACCGCGTGACCCTCTCACCGGCGCCCCTGGTCGAGGGCCTCATCGTCGCCGCCGTCGCCGCGGCGGGTGGAGCCAGCCGGGACGAGGTCGCAGCCGAGGCGCGCGACGCACTGATGGGCAAGTCGGGACACCTCTCGAACCCCCAGGAAGGCACCACGACACACGCCGCAGACGTCGCCGCTGAGGAGGTCGTCGGCGTCTTCTCGGTGAAGAACCCCCACGGCCTGCACGCCCGGCCGGCGGCACGCTTGGTGAGCGAGGTCCGTGCGCTCGACGCATCGGTCCGGCTGCGCAACCTCACCACGGGCGGCTCTCCAGTCCCTGCCGGAAGCCTGAGCCGTGTCGCGACCCTGGCCGCCCTGCACGGGCACGAGGTCGAGGTCCGCGCAACCGGTCCACAGGCCCAGGAGGCGGTCGAGCACCTGCTCACCCTCGCCGCGCGAAGGTTCGACGAGACCATGGAGGAGCCTGCCGTGCCGCAGGCCCCGCGCCCCGCGGCTTCGGTGAGTGGCCCACTGCCCGCCTCACCAGGGATCGCGATCGGCCCGGTGCGTCGGCTGACCGCCGTGCCGGTCGACGTCGACCAGGAGCCGGTGGGGGAGCCGGCCGCCGAATGGCGGCGCATCGTCGAGTCCGTGGCCGCCGTTCGCCGCGACATCGAGCATGTCCGGGTGATCACAGCCCGCGAGGTGGGAGCGGAGCAGGCCAGCATCTTCGACGCGCACCTCTCCCTGCTCACCGACAGCGAGATGCTCGCCGACGTCAAGGCGCGAACCGGCACCGGGATCGGGGCGGCGTCCGCCTGGGCCGGCTGCCTGGCCGACGTGGAGCGGGAGTGGGCGAGCCTGCCCGACCCCTACCTGAGGGAGCGGGCCGCTGACGTCCACGCCGTCGCCGACCAGGTGCTGCGGGCACTGACCGGCGAGCCCGCCCGGCGGATGACGTCACCGGGTGTCCTGGT
Source organism: uncultured Actinomycetota bacterium (assembly GCA_963766035.1). Taxonomy (GTDB): domain Bacteria; phylum Actinomycetota; class Actinomycetes; order Propionibacteriales; family Nocardioidaceae; genus Nocardioides. The sequence goes on from CAVXYP010000004.1 coordinate 79,343, forward strand.
CGCCAGCGATCTGACGCCTGCCGAGACAGCCGCCCTGGACCTCGGCCTGGTGACCGGGGTCGTCCTCGCGATGGGCAGCCCGACCTCCCACGCGGCGATCCTGGCACGCGCCCGTGACATTCCCGTCGTCGTGGCGGCGGGCACCCAGGTGCTGAGCATCCCCGAGGGCACCACCGTTCTCCTCGACGGCAGCAGCGGCGACCTGCACGTCGACCCCCGACCGGAGCTCCTCGAGGAGTACCAGCGGCGGGCCGCCGACGCGGCCGAGCAACGCGCTCGGCAGCTCGACCTCGCCGAGCAGCCGGCCGTCAGTCGCGACGGAACCTCTGTCGCCGTGGCCGCCAATCTCGGATCCGTGGCCGACGCCCGCGCCGCGCTCGCTGCCGGAGCGGACGGCGCCGGGCTGGTGCGCACCGAGTTCCTCTTCCTCGACCGGGGCGCCGCGCCGAGCGTGGAGGAGCAGCAGTCCGAGTACGACGCGATCGCCGAGGCCATGGGCGCCCGGCGGGTTGTCCTCCGCACACTCGACGTCGGTGGAGACAAGCCCTTGTCGTACCTGCCGATGCCCAAGGAGGCAAACCCGTTCCTCGGTCAGCGGGGCATCCGGCTGAGCCTCGAGCACCGAGACCTGCTGCGCGACCAGATGGAGGCGATCTGCCGGACGGCGCGTCGGTTCCCGACGAGCATGATGATCCCGATGGTGTCGACACCCGGCGAGATGATCGAAGCGCGCCAGGTGCTCGTGGAGGCGGCCGGGCCGCCGGGGCTGCCGGAAGGTCTCCACGTCGGCACGATGATCGAGGTTCCGTCGGCGGCGCTGAAGATCGAGTCGTTCCTGCCGTACGTCGACTTCGTCAGCATCGGCACCAACGACCTGACCCAGTACACCCTGGCGGCCGAGCGCGGGAACGGGGCTGTCGCGGCGCTCTCCGATGCTCTCGACCCCGGCGTGCTCCAGCTGATCGACCACGTGTGCCGAGCCGCGCACGGCAGGATCGACGTCGCCGTCTGCGGTGAGGCTGCCTCCGACGACCTGGCGATCCCGGTGCTGGTCGGACTCGGCGTGCGGGAGCTGAGCGTCTCACCGCTCGCCGTGCCCAGGGTCAAGGCGGCGGTCCGGGCGCTCGACGTGGGGCGGTGCGCGACCATGGCCCAGGAGGCATTGACCCTCGCCGGGGCTGACGACGTACGAAAGCTCGTGCTTACGATGCTTTCGGAGGACGCCCACTGACCTTCCGCCGATCGGAATGATGGAACCCAGATGAAGACGCCGAAGAAGAAGCTGGTCTACCACTTCAGTGAGGGCGACAAGGACCAGAAGGACCTGCTGGGTGGCAAGGGCGCGAACCTCGCCGAGATGACGAGGCTCGGCCTCCCGGTTCCGCCCGGATTCATCATCACCACGGAGGCCTGCCGGTTCTACCTCGAGCAGGGTCGCCAACCCGACCAGCTCCGGGTCCAGGTCACGGCAGCGCTCCGCAGGCTCGAGGACGAGGTCGGCCGTCGGTTGGGCGACGCGATCGACCCGCTGCTGGTCAGCGTGCGCTCGGGTGCGAAGTTCTCGATGCCGGGGATGATGGAGACGGTCCTCAACGTGGGGCTCAACGACCGCTCGGTGCTCGGGCTGGTTGACGCGTCCGGCGACGAACGCTTCGCGTGGGACTCCTACCGCCGGCTGATCCAGATGTTCGGCAAGACCGTCCTCGGTGTCGACGGCGAGGGGTTCGCGACGGCCCTCGACGCCGCGAAGGCGCGCAAGGGCGTGTCGACCGACGTGGAGCTCGAGGCCAAGGACCTGCAAGAGCTCGTCGAGACGTTCAAGCAGATCATCGTGGACCACACCGGCGAGGAGTTCCCCCAGGAGCCGCGCCGCCAGCTGGACCTGGCCACCCGCTCGGTGTTCGCGTCGTGGAACACCGACCGGGCGAAGGTCTACCGCCGGCGCGAACGCATCCCGCACGACCTCGGCACCGCAGTGAGCGTCTGCACGATGGTGTTCGGCAACCTCGGCCCCTCCTCCGGCACCGGGGTGTGCTTCACCCGGGACCCCGCGACGGGGAAGCCCGGCGTGTACGGCGACTACCTCGCCAACGCGCAGGGTGAGGACGTCGTCTCGGGTGTTCGCAACACGCTGTCCCTCGACGACTTCGCCAACCTCGACCCGGACTCCTACCAGCAGCTCACCCGGATCATGCGGCGCCTGGAGACGCACTACCGCGACCTCTGCGACATCGAGTTCACGGTCGAGCGCGGCAAGCTGTGGATGCTGCAGACCCGGGTCGGCAAACGCACCGCGGCCGCGGCGTTCCGGATCGCCACCCAGCTCGTCGACGAGCAGCTCATCACCATGGATGAGGCGCTGGAGCGGGTCACCGGAGCCCAGCTGGCGCAGCTGATGTTCCCGCAGTTCGACGCGGAGGCCGAGCGCAACCTGCTGACCAAGGGCATGGCTGCCTCGCCGGGCGCTGCCGTCGGCAGGGTGGTCTTCGACTCCGCCACCGCCGTGGCGTGGCGGGCGCGTGGCGAGCGGGTGCTCCTGGTGCGCAAGGAGACCAACCCCGAAGACCTCGAGGGGATGATCGCGGCGACCGGCATCCTGACGAGCCGCGGCGGCAAGACCTCACACGCCGCCGTGGTGGCGCGCGGCATGGGCAAGACCGCGGTCTGCGGTGCCGAGTCCTTGGAGGTCGACGCGGCCGGACTGGTCGCCACGGCCGGCGGGGTCACGGTGCGGGAGGGCGACGTACTCTCCATCGACGGGTCGACCGGGGAGGTCTTCGTCGGCGAGCTCGCCGTCACGCCCTCGCCCGTGGTGCGCTATCTGGAAGAGGGACTCGACGCCGCCGTGGCCCAGGTCGACGAGGGCACCGCGGACGTCGTCCGGGCCGTCGACCTCCTGCTCACCCATGCCGACGGAATCCGCCGGTTGCGGGTGCGGGCCAACGCCGACACCGCCGAGGACGCCGACCGCGCGCGCAGGATGGGTGCCGAGGGTGTCGGGCTGTGCCGCACCGAGCACATGTTCCTCGGCGACCGTCGCCCTCTCATCGAACGGGTGATCCTCGCCGACAACGTGAAGGAACGCGACGCTGCCCTTGCCGGCTTGGTGGAGCCCCAGGCGCAGGACTTCGTCGGGCTGCTGACCGCCATGGACGGACTGCCCACCACCATCCGCCTGCTCGATCCGCCGCTCCACGAGTTCCTCCCGGACCGCGCCGACCTGATGGTCAAGGTGGCGGTGGCCGAGGAGCGTGGCGACGTGGACCAGAACGACGTACGGCTGCTCGCGGCGGTCGAGCGCCTCCACGAGTCCAACCCGATGCTGGGTCTGCGCGGGGTGCGGCTCGGGCTGACCGTCCCGGGACTGTTCGCCCTCCAGGTGCGTGCCGTTGCCATGGCTGCGGCCCAGCGCGTGAAGGCCGGCGGTGACCCCCGGCCAGAGATCATGGTGCCGTTGGTCGGATCGGTCATGGAGCTGCACCTGATCCGCGACGAGGCAGACGCGATCCTGGCCGAGGTCCGGGACCGCGAGGGTGTCGACCTCGAGATCCCGATCGGCACCATGGTCGAGCTGCCCCGCGCGGCGCTCACGGCCTTCCGGGTGGCCGAGGCCGCCGACTTCTTCTCGTTCGGCACCAACGACCTCACCCAGACGACGTGGGGCTTCTCGCGCGATGACGTCGAGGCGGCGTTCTTCGCCGCCTACCTCGACAAGGGCGTCTTCACGGTCTCCCCGTTCGAGAGCCTCGACGTCGACGGGGTCGGCCGGCTGGTGGAGATCGCGACGCGGGAAGGTCGCAGGACCCGCCCTGGCTTGAAGATCGGCGTCTGCGGCGAGCACGGTGGCGACCCGGAGTCGATCCACTTCTTCCACCGCAGCGACCTGGACTACGTCTCCTGCTCGCCGTTCCGGGTCCCGGTCGCGCGGCTCGAGGCCGGCCGCGCCGTGCTCGGCCAACCCGAGGCCCACGCGTCGGACGACGACGACATCGAGAAGGACTGGCACCACGCCCCGTGAGGGGGACCGGGCTGCAGCTTCACCGGACTGAAATGCAGTTGGTGTTCAGCGTGACCGGTCCGCACACTCGGTCACGTGCTCCTGACCGTATCGACGACCCATCGGCCGGCGACCGACCTCGGCTATCTCCTGCACAAGCACCCGGACCGGGTGCAGGAGTTCCAGCAGTCCTTCGGCACGGCGACGGTCCTCTACCCCGAGGCTTCCGAGGAGCGGTGCACGGTCGCGCTCGTGCTCGACGTCGATCCGGTCCGCCTGGCCAGGTCCCGGGGCAGGAACGCCCCTGACTTCAGCCTCGCTCAGTACGTCAACGACCGGTCCTACGCCGCGTCCTCGCTGCTGGGTGTCGCGATGGCGGACGTGTTCAGCACGGCCCGCAGCGGCCGCTGCGACTCCCGGCAGGAGCTGGCCGCCTCGGCGATCCCGCTCGAGGTCGTCATCCCGGTGCTGCCGTGTCGCGGCGGCCCGGACATCGCGCATCGGCTCTTCGAGCCCCTGGGCTGGACGGTCGCGGCCGAGCCCATCCCGCTCGACGACGCGTTCCCGGAGTGGGGCGACTCGCGCTACGTCCGGCTCGAGCTCAGCGGCACGGTGCGGCTCGCCGACGCCCTCAACCAGCTGCACGTCCTGCTGCCGGTGCTCGACGAGTCCAAGCACTACTGGCAGGGCCCCGACGAGGTCGACAAGCTGATGCGATCGGGTGAGGCGTGGCTCGCCAACCACCCGGACGCGAACCTGATCACCCGGCGCTACCTCGGCCGCCGTACCGGCCTGACCCGCGTCGCGCTCGCCCGGCTCGCCGAGCTCGGCGACGAGGTCGAGGACGCGATCGAGCCTGCCGAGGACGAGGAGGTGATGCAGCCGGCGGAGAAGCGGGTCCCGCTCAACGCCCAGCGGCACGAGGCGGTCCACCAGGTGCTGCTCGAGCTGGGTGCGAGGTCGGTGATCGACCTGGGCTGTGGTCCGGGCCAGTTCCTCGACCGCCTGGTCAAGACCCCGGCGTTCACGCGGGTCGCCGGCTCCGACGTGTCGACCCGGTCGCTCCAGCACGCCGCGCGGCGGCTGCATGTCGATCGGATGAGTGAGCGGCAGGCCGAGCGCGTGGAGCTGTTCCAGGGTGCCCTCACCTACGAGGACGAGCGGTACGCCGGCTTCGACGCCGCCGTGCTCATGGAGGTCGTCGAGCACGTCGACCCTTCGCGCCTGGACGCACTCGAACGCGTGGTCTTCGGCGCGGCCCGGCCGGCCGCGGTCATCGTGACCACACCCAACGGCGAGTACAACGTGCTCTACGAAGGGCTCGTGGGGATGCGGCACCCGGACCACCGCTTCGAGTGGACCCGCACGGAGTTCGCCGAGTGGTCCGACCGAGTGGCCGCGGACTTTGGCTACCGGGTCGAGCGCCGAGGCATCGGCGACCTCGACGAGGCACTCGGCACCCCGACGCAGCTGGCGATCCTCACCCGGAAGGAGGGCATCGATGCCTGAGGCGTCCGAGAGGCTCCAGGTCACGGTGCCTGCCATGGGTCTGGTGGTCCTGGTGGGGGTGTCCGGGAGTGGCAAGTCGACGTTCGCGCGCACCCATTTCAAGCCCACCGAGGTCATCTCCAGCGACTTCTGCCGCGGGCTGGTCGCCGACGACGAGAACGACCAGTCGGCCACGCCCGACGCCTTCGACGTCCTCCACTACATCGTCGGCACCCGGCTCCGGCGCGGTCTGCTGACGGTCATCGACGCCACCAACGTGCAGCAGGCCGCACGGGCATCGCTGGTCAAGCTGGCCAGGAGCCACGACGTCATGGTCGACGCCATCGTGATCGACGTCCCGGAGTCGCTCGCGTCCGAGCGCAACCAGACGCGCCCCGACAGGGACTTCGGAAGCCACGTCCTCTCGCGGCAGCACCGCGACCTCAAGCGGTCGCTCGGCCGGCTCAACAAGGAGGGCTTCCGGCGGGTCCACGTCCTGCGCGGCACCGACCAGGTCGACGCCGCCGAGGTGCTGCGCGAGCGTCCGTGGAACGACCGCAGGGAGGTCCGCGGCCCGTTCGACGTCATCGGCGACATCCACGGTTGTGCCTCCGAGCTCCGAACCCTTCTCACCGAGCTCGGCTGGAACATCACGTACGACGGCGACGCGGCCACCGGTGCCTCGCACCCGGCCGGTCGGCAGGCCGTGTTCGTCGGCGACCTGGTGGACCGTGGTCCCGACACCCCCGGCGTGCTCCGCCTGGTGATGGGCATGGTCGCCTCCGGCAACGCCCTCTGCGTGTCCGGCAACCACGAGGCCAAGCTCGTGCGCGCCCTCAAGGGATCGAAGGTCACCGTCTCGCACGGCCTTGCCGAGTCCCTGGCCCAGCTCGAGGCGGAGCCCGACGACTTCCGCAAGCGGGCGCTCGACTTCATGGACGGGTTGATCAGCCACTACGTCCTCGACGACGGCAGGCTGGTGGTGGCGCACGCCGGTCTCAAGGAGGCCTACCACGGCCGTTCGTCGGGTCGGGTCCGCTCGTTCGCCCTGTACGGCGACACGACCGGCGAGACCGACGACTACGGCCTGCCGGTCCGCTACCCCTGGGCTCAGGACTACCGGGGCCAGGCGATGGTGGTCTACGGCCACACCCCGGTCCCGAAGGCCGAGTGGATCAACAACACCATCTGCCTCGACACCGGCGTCGTCTTCGGTGGCACCCTGACGGCGCTGCGCTACCCGGAGCGCGAGCTCGTGTCGGTGCCGGCCGAGCAGGAGTGGTACGCGCCGGTCCGCCCGCTGGCCCCGGCAGCAGGTGACCGCGAGCCGGCCGTGCTCAAGATCGGCGACGTCACCGGCACCCGCTGGCTGGAGACCACCCACGCCGGCAAGGTGAAGATCCCCGAGGAGAACGCCGCCGCCGCGCTGGAGGTCATGAGCCGGTTCGCCGTCGACCCACGATGGCTGATCTACCTGCCGCCGACCATGTCGCCGGTCGCCACCTCGAAGCTCGACGGGTTCCTCGAGCACCCCGAGCAGGCCTTCGAGGAGTACGCCGGCTGGGGCGTCACCCGGGTGGTGTGCGAGGAGAAGCACATGGGCTCGCGCGCCGTCGCGGTGATCGCCCAGGACGGCGATGCCGCCGTACGGCGGTTCGGCATCACCGACGGCACCTCCGGGGTCGTCTACACCCGCACAGGCCGCCCGTTCTTCGCCGACACCCGCGAGCTCGTCGACCGGCTGCGCACCGCGGCCGCGACACTGTTCGAGTCGCTCGACTCCGACTGGCTCGCCCTGGACTGCGAGCTGCTGCCCTGGTCGGCCAAGGCCCTCGACCTGATCAAGGCGCAGTACGCATCCGTCGGCGCCGCGGCGCGCCGGGTGCTGCCCGAGGCGCTGAGCGTGCTGGAGCAGGCCGCGGCCCGGGGTCTCGACGTCGGTGACCGTGCGGGGCGGGCGGAGCGCCGGCTGGCCAACGCAGGGGCGTTCCGTGACGCCTACGCGGCGTACGTCGGTCCGACCGATGGGCTCGACGGGGTCACGCTGGCGCCGTTCCAGGTCCTCGCCGCGGAGGGTCGCGCCCTCGCGCTCACCGAGTCGCACGAGTGGCACCTCGCCGAGCTCGCCAAGCTCGAGGGCGAGCTGATCACCCCGACGCGCCACCGCTTCGTCGACCTCTCGTCCCGCGAGGAGCGGGACGCGGCGACCCAGTGGTGGCTCGACCTGACGGCCGGTGGCGGCGAGGGGATGGTCGTCAAGCCGGCGCATCTCACCGAGGGGCGGATCCAGCCTGGCATCAAGGTCCGCGGCCGGGAGTACCTGCGGATCATCTACGGTCCCGACTACACCGACTCCCTCGACGTCCTGCGTGGCCGGCACCTCGGGAAGAAGCGTCAGCTCGCGATGCGCGAGCACGGGCTGGGCCTGGAGGCGCTCACCGCGTTCGTCGACCAGGAGCCGCTCTGGAAGGTGCACCAGTCGGTGTTCGCCGTGCTCGCGTTGGAGTCGGAGCCGGTCGACCCGCGCCTGTGAGGCGAGCGCTCGGTCAGCCCGCCGTCATGCCGGCGTCGACGACGTGGATGCTGCCGTGGATCGAGGCGGCGTCGTCGCTGGCGAGGAAGGCCACCACTCGGGCGACGTCGCCGGCCGCCATCAGCCCGCGGGGCGCGGCGACCCTCATGATCAGCTCGAAGTCGGCATCGTCGGGGAATTCGATGGTCTGTGCCTGCGGCGTGTCCATCCCGCCGGGGCACACGCAGTTGATGCGGACGGGGGAGCGGGTGTGCTCGACGGCGAGAGCCTTGGTGAGCCCGACGACGCCGTGCTTGGCCGCGGTGTAGGCGGCGGAGTACGCCTCGCCGATCACGCCGGCCACCGACGCGACGTTGACGATGTTGCCGTGGCTCTCGAGGAGATGCGGAAGCGCTGCCTGGCTCAGGAAGAAGACGCTGTCCAGGTTGACCGCGATGTCGCGATGCCACTGCTCACGCGTCACCGTCGGGGTTGCCCGGAAGTCGTGCCGGCCCGCGTTGTTGACCAGGACGTCGAGCCGTCCGAACCGCTCGACGCAGGCGGCGACCGCGGACGCGCACGCCGAAGGGTCAGCGATGTCGGCGATGTGCGTGGCGACCGTCCCGGAGGCAGCCGCTGCCACGCCTTCGAGGCGATCGGCGTCGCGCCCCACGGCGTAGACCTGCGCACCCTCAGCGGCGAACAGGTGCGCGGATGCGGCGCCCAGTCCTGAGGACGCGCCAGTGACGAGGACGACCTTGCCTTCGAAGCGATCACGACTCACGGTCGAACGATAACGTGTTCTAGTTCACGGATCAGCGTGCGGCGAACAGCTGGTCGCGCAGGAAGTCGGTGAGCACGTCGCGCATCCGCGTGACCGAGACGTGCGGCGACCCGGTGAGGACCTGGATCGCCAGTCCGTCGGTCAGCGCCGAGAGGTGCAGGGCGAAGGCGTCCGGGTCGACCTCACGGAAGACTCCTTGCTCGACCCCCTGGCCGACGATGCGGCGTACGGCGGTGCGCCAGCGGTCGTAGAAGTCGTTGTGGGTCGGTCGCAGCTCCGGCCGGAGGGCGGCCTCGGCCCAGAACTGGGCCCAGACGCTCCACTCGTCGCGGACCTGGCCGGGCCTGGGGAGCTGCATGTCGATCAGCCGCAGCAGCCGCTCCCGCGCGTCGGTGAGCTTGCGGAGCTCCTCGGACTGGCGGGCGAACGCCTGCTGCACGCAGTAGCGCAGGGCCTCCACGAGCACGTCCTGCTTGCCCGGAAAGTGGTAGTGCACGGTGCCGGTGCTGGTGCCCACCGCCTTCGCGATGTCGGCGACGCGGACCTCGTGGTAGCCGCGCTCCGCGATCAGCTGCCAGGTCGCCTGCAGGATCTCGAGCTTGCGGGCGTCCTCGACGCCGACTCCTGTCGTGCTCACCTGTCGACCCTAGCAGTCTTGACTGCTCAGTCAGTCCCTGGTCGCGAGTTGACACCGCTGCCTGAGTCTGAGTAGATGGGAACGCGTTCACTAACTGACGCGTCAGTCAAAGGGGATCCATGTCCGTCCGCCCGGCCGATGTGCTCCAGCCGGATGCCCTCGCCGGCCAGGTCGCCCTGGTCACCGGTGGCGGCACCGGCATCGGCCGGGCGGCCGCGATCGACCTGGCCGCCTCGGGCGCGGCCGTGGTCGTCGCCGGTCGCCGCAGCGAGCCGCTGGACGAGGTGCGTGACCTGATCGTCGGCGCAGGTGGACGGTGCCTCGCGCTCCCGGCCGACCTGCGTGAGGACGACCAGGTCGTCAGCGTCGTCGACCGCGCGCTGGCGGCGTACGGCGCCGTCGACGTCCTGGTCAACAACGCCGGCGGGCAGTTCATGGCGGCCGCCGAGGACATCACGCCGGGCGGCTGGCGGGCGGTGCACCGCATCTCGGTCGACGCCGTGTGGAGCATGACGCGCGAGGTCGCGACGCGATCGATGATCCCCAACCGCCGTGGCGTCATCTTCTTCCTCGCGTTCTCGCCCCGGCGAGGGATCAGCGGGATGGTGCACGCATCAGCGGCGCGCGCCGCCGTGGAGAACCTCGCGGCCGGCCTGGCGCTGGAGTGGAGTCGCTACGGCATCCGCTCTCTCTGCATCGCGCCGGGGACGATCGCGACGGACGCCGTCCGCGAGGGCTATCCCGCCGAGGCAGTCGAGAGCTGGACCCGCGGCGTACCCCTCGGCCGGCTCGGCCGGCCCGACGAGGTGTCCGGGCTGGTGTGCGCGCTCGCGTCGCCGCTCGGCTCCTACGTCACCGGCACCACGATCACCGTCGACGGGGGCGTCGACGCCTGGGGCTCAGGAGAGCCCGCTCCCCACCCCGCAACCCTCACGAACGAAAAGAGCTGAACCCGTGGACTTCACCTACACCGACCGGATGGCCGAGCTGAAGGCGCGGGCCGCCGACCTGGCCGGCACGATCATGGTCTTCGAGGACGAGTGCGAGGAGCACAACGGACTGTCGGACCAGGCGCACGCCACCATCCGCGAAGCGGTGCTCGCTGCCGGCCTCAACGCCATCAACCACCCGACGGAGTGGGGCGGTGCCGGGTTGACGATCCTCGAGCAGGCGGTCGTCCAGGAGGAGCTCGGCAAGCTGACCGGCGCGCTGTGGGACACGGTCTGGCGGCCGGCGAACGCCCTGCGCGCCTGCACCCCCGAGCAGCGCGAGCGCTGGCTCGCACCCGGCATCCGCGGCGAGCGCCGGGACGCCGTCGCGATCACCGAGTCGGGCGCTGGTTCGGACCCGTCCCGGATCAGGACGACGGCGACCCGCACGGGTGACGGCTTCGTCATCAACGGCGAGAAGTGGTTCGTCACCGTCGGCGACGTGGCCGACCACCTGCTGGTGCTCGCGATGGTCGAGCCCGAGCACGCGCCGACCATGTTCATCGTCGACAAGGACACTCCGGGCGTCGAGCTGTTGCGGACGCCCCGCTACATGCACACATTCGTCTACGAGCACCCGGAGTTCGCGTTCCGCGACGTCGAGGTGGGCGCCGACCAGGTCCTCGGCGAGATCGGCGGTGGCTACGACCTGACCCGCGACTGGTTCACCGAGGAGCGGCTGATGATCGGTGCGCGCACCATCGGCGCGGCCGAGCGGGCCCTGAGCCTCGCGCTCGACTGGGCGCAGACGCGGGTGCAGGGAGAGAGCGCGTTGATCGAGTACCAGCTGATCCAGGCGATGCTCGCCGACAGCGCCGTCGACATCGCCGCCAACCGCGCGCTCGTGCACCAGGTGGCGTGGGAGTTCACCCAGGGCGCCGACCGCAAGACCCTGCATGCGAAGGCGGCCATGGTGAAGCTGTCCGCCTCCGAGGCGGCCGGCCGGGTGGTCGACCGCGCCGTGCAGATCTTCGGTGGCCGGGGCTACATGCGCGACTACCCGGTGGAGCGGCTCTACCGCGAGCTCCGGGTCGACCGGATCTGGGAGGGCACCTCCGAGGTGCAGCGGCTGGTCATCGCCAACGAGCTGAACAAGCGCGGCCTCGACAACCTGCTCGCACTCCCCGGCACTACGCGAATCGGGGGAGTTCGCCCGTCGAACCGGCCCGACTCGACGGGCGATCTTCCCCGATTCGACGCGTTGGCGGCGGGGGTGTGAGCGAGACCGGCGGTCGCGTCGTCGTACGCCGGGAGGGGCCGGTCGCCGTCGTCACGATCGACCGGCCGGCCAAGCTCAACGCGCTGTCCTCGCACATCGAGAGCGAGCTGCTCGCCGCGGTCCGGGGCGACGCGGTGCGGGAGGCCGCGGCTGTCGTCATCACCGGTGGCGACGTGGTGTTCTCGGCCGGCGCCGACGTGGACGAGCTCGCGGAGATGACCGTCGAGTCGATCGCGGACTACTACCGCGGGTCCGGCTCGGTCTACGAGGCGATCGCCGCGCTGCCGCAGCCGACGGTCGCGGCGATCGCGGGCTACTGCGTCGGCGGCGGCTTCGAGCTCGCGCTCGCGACCGACTTCCGGGTCGCCGACCCGTCCGCGATCTTCTCCCTACCGGAGGTGCAGATCGGGATCGTGCCCAGCTCGGGCGGCACCTACCGGCTCACCAAGGCGGTCGGGCCGGCCCGCGCCCGCGACCTGATCCTTCGTGGTCGCCGGATGGGCCCGGACGAGGCGCTCTCCTGGGGACTGCTCACCTCGGTCGCCGCGCCCGGGGACCACCTCGCCGACGCGCTTGCCCTCGCCTCCGAGCTCGCCGCGCTCCCGGCGACGGCGGTCGGCTTCGCCAAGCAGCTGATCGACGGCTGCGCCGACTCCGGCCGCGACACCGCGCTGCTGCTCGAGCAGCTCGCCTACGCCGCGCTCAGCAACGCACCCCCGGTCGTCGATTAGCCCGAGCCGCAGCCCGCCGAGCTCCCGATTCGGCCGTAGTCGAACGGACCCAGATCGCCTGAGGCCAGCCAGGAGCCACCTCTAGCGCACCACAAGTCACACGAGTCACGACCGGTCCGTTCGGCTACGAAGACCGGCCGCAGGCATTCCCGCTCTGCGGTTCAGGTGCTGGAGAAGACCGCGTGGATCGTGCCGCCCACCCGAAGGTCGCCAGAGACTTCGTCGCTAGGCGTGGTTGAGGTAGATGTGCTTCGCCTCGACGTAGTCGTGCAGCCCGTGCGGGCCGAGCTCGCGGCCGATGCCCGACTCCTTGAACCCGCCCCAGGGCGCCTGGACCGGCGCGACCTGGGAGTCGTTGACCCAGACGACGCCGGCGCGGATCGCGCGGGCAGTGGAGAGGGCGCGCGAGACGTCGGAGGTCCACACCGCGGCGGCCAGGCCGTAGGGGCTGTCGTTGGCCAGGCGGATCACCTCGTCGGTCTCGGTGAACGGGACGACGGACATGACCGGTCCGAAGATCTCCTCCCGCGCGACGACGGCGTCGTGGGGGACCTCGAGGATCGTCGGTGCGACGAAGAAGCCGTTCTCCAGGGCCGGGTCGCTCGGCAGCCGGCCGGAGACGGCGACGCTGCCCTCCTTCGCACCGAGCCGGATGTAGTCCGACACCCGCTGCTGCTGGGCGCGGCTCACGACCGGGCCCATCGTCGTGTCGGCGTCGAGGCCCGCGCCCAGCCGCAAGGAGGACGCGATGTCGCAGAGTCCGTCGAGCACCTCGTCGTAGACGGCCGCATGGACGTAGACCCGTGAGCCGGACGAGCAGATCTGGCCCTGGTTGGCGAACACGCCCGCCGCGGTGCCGGCGATGGCGGCTGGCGAGATCGGCGTCGGGGAAGACGATGTTCGGCGACTTCCCGCCGAGCTCGACGCTGACCCGCTTGATCGTGTCCGCGGCGCTGCGCAGCACCAGCCGGCCGACCGTCGACGACCCGGTGAAGGACACCTTGTCGACGCCGGCATGGGCGACCAGCGCCGCACCCGCCCGCGCTCCGCCCGTGACGACCTGGAAGACCCCGCCCGGGAGGCCGGCCTCGGCGAGCAGCGCGGGGAGTCGGAGCGCCGTGAGCGGCGTCTGCTCGGCAGGCTTCAGGATGACAGTGCAGCCGGCGGCGAGCGCGGGTGCGACCTTCTGCACGGCCAGGAGCAGCGGGTAGTTCCACGGCGTGATCGCAGCGACGACGCCGACCGGCTCGTGCACCACGATGCTCAGCGCGGACGCCGAGACCGGGTAGCTCTCGCCCGCCGCCTTGGTCGGCCAGCCGGCGTAGTAGTCGAGGATCCGGGCGGCCTCGGCGACGTCCCACTCCGCCTCGGCCAGCGGCTTGCCGACGTCGAGCGTCTCCAGCCGGGCGAGCTCGTCGGCGTTCGCGCGGACCAGCTCGGCGGCGCGGGCGAGCACCCGACCGCGCTCGTCGTCCGGCGTCTGGCGGCCACCAGCCGCCCCCGTCGAACGACCCGCGCGCGACCGCGACGGCGCGGTCGACGGCCGCTCTCGTCCATGTCCTCGATGGCGCCGATCTGCAGTGCGGTCGCGGGATCGAGGACTGCGATCTGGGCGATCTCCGTCATCCGCGCGCCAGCGCTTCCCGAGCCGCGCCGCGGCCGGTGCGCACCGCACCCTCCATGTAGCCCGCGACCCACTGGTCGGAGCCGCAGACGTAGAACGGCGGCTCGTGGGTGCCGTGCAGCGGACCGACCCGGTGCACGTCGCCGGGACGCCAGTGAGTGACGTAGCCCTGCGTCCACGGGTCGGTGCCCCAGAGTCGCTCGAACGTCGCAAGCGGCGTCAGCGCCGACGGCCCGAACCAGTCGGCGAGCTCGGCGAGCGCCTCCTCCTGGCGGAAGGAGGGCGCCGTCGAGAGGTACGCCGCGATCCGCTCCGGCGGCACCAGGCAGGAGAGGATCCCCTCGCTCTGCGGCCAGGACGACCCGAGGATGCCCTCGGACTCGGTGAGCCCGTTCTGGCCGTTGTCGCGCCAGAAGGGGCGGTCGTAGGCCGCCACGAACTTGGCCGCGAGGGCATGCCGCTGCCGGTGCAGCGAGTCGAGCCGGGCATCGGAGACGCCGTCGACCGCGATGTCGCGGAGCGGTCCGGCCGGCACGGCACTGACCAGGGCGGCCCCGTGGACGACCTCGCCGGACTCGAGGGTGACCGAGCACCCGCCGGCGCCGACCTTCATCGATCGCACCGGCGACCCCAGCCGGATCCGGTCGCCGAGCTCGTCGGCCATCCGGAGCGCGACGGTGGCCGAGCCCTCGGCGACCCGCATGTTCTCCCACTCGTCGTAGGTGTAGAAGCCCTTGCTCGGCGTGCTCGCGCTCTTGCGCAGCAGCGACAGCAGCGAGGTGCGCTCGAACGAGCCGGAGCTCAGGCCGAGCTGCCCCGCCTCGAACGACCGGCGCACGTTGGGCGTGGCGCCGACGCTCGCGAACCACGACATCACCGGCAGCGCGTCCAGTGCCACTGCGTCCGGGTGTGCCCACGGGTCGTCGGGATCGACGGTGGCAGCGAGCGCGGCGAACTGGTCGGTGACCTTCTCGAGACTGGCGTGGTCCTCGCTCGAGAACCAGGTCGGGGAGTCGCCGACGAAGTTGCCCTCGTGCAGCACGTAGGTCAGCTCGCCGGGCTCGGCGACATAGCTCGGCACCAGGCTGAGGCCGAGCTCGGCGACCAGCGCCTGGTAGGAGGTGTGGGCGTTGCCGATGACCTCGCCACCGAGCTGGACCAGTCGGCCGTCCTCGAGGGTGACCTGCTCGACGCGGCCACCGACGCGGGTGCGGGCCTCGAGGACCAGCACGTCGGCGCCGGCCGGTGGCGAGGTCGCGAGCGGCGGCGAGGCCGGCGAGGCCGGCCCCGACAACAACGACGTCGTGGGACATCAGTGGAGCACCAGGCTGTGGTCGGGGTGCCAGCCGAGGCGGACCCGCTCGCCGTCGGCCCAGCGCTCCTCGGTGCGGGCCCGGTCGAGGTTCTGCTCGAGCACGGAGAGCTCGACGCCGGGGGCGATCTCGAAGAGGTACGTCGTGGTGGCGCCGCCGTAGACCGTCGCCTTGAGGAGTCCGTCGGTCTGGACCATCCCGGGCTTGAGGTCGGACAGCCAGATCTTCTCCGGGCGTACGGCGATGCTCACCGACTCGCCCGGCTGGGTGCCGTCGAGCGGGCCGGTCGGCAGCAGGACATCGCCCGGGAGGGTCAGCCCGTCGGGGGAGTAGACGCCGGACATCAGGTTGGCCGTGCCGATGAAGCCGGCCACGAAGCGGGTCTCCGGGCGCTCGTAGATGTCCTCGGGGGTGCCGATCTGGTGGACCGTGCCGTCACTCATGACCGCGATCCGGTCGGACATCGTCAGCGCCTCGTCCTGGTCGTGGGTGACGAAGACGAAGGTGATGCCGACCTCGCGCTGGATGCGCTTGAGCTCGACCTGCATCGCCTTGCGCAGCTTGAGGTCGAGGGCGGCGAGCGGCTCGTCGAGCAGCAGGACCGCGGGTCGGTTGACCAACGCACGCGCAAGAGCCACCCGCTGTCGCTGACCGCCGGAGAGGGCGCTCGGCTTGTCCTTGTCGCGCCCGGTCAGCTGCACCAGCTCGAGCATCTCCCCGACCCGGCGGGTCATCTCGGCCTTGCCGACCTTGCGGCGCTTGAGGCCGAACGCGACGTTGTCCCAGATCGAGAGGTGGTCGAAGAGCGCGTAGCTCTGGAAGACGGTGTTGACGTCGCGCCGGTTGGGCGGCAGGTCGGTGACGTCGCTGCCGTCGAGCCAGACGTCGCCGTACGTCGGGTCGACGAAGCCGCCGATCATCCGCAGCGTCGTCGTCTTGCCGCACCCGGAGGGCCCGAGCAGCGAGAAGAACTCGCCGGCCGCGATGTCGAGGTCGAGGTCGCGGACGACCGGCTTGTCGCCGTACAGCTTGGAGATGCCGCGGAGGGAGACCGCGCAGGTGCGCGGTCCGATCGACGGTGTCGATGGTTGATCGAGGTGGTCACGTCGGTCATCCTCCGAACAGGTCGAGGCCGTCGCCGCGACGGCCGAAGAGGCGCGGGATCAGCAGCGCGATGGCGATGAGAACGATGGAGCCGACCAGCATGAGCGTGCCGACGGCGTTGATGGAGGGCTGGATGCCGAAGCGGATCGCGGAGTAGATCCGCACCGACAGCGGCTGCGGGTCGACGCCGCTGGTGAAGAAGGCGAGCACGAAGTCGTCGAAGACGATCGTGAAGATCAGGATCGCCGCCGACATGATCGCCGGCCACAGCAGCGGCAGCGTCACCAGCCGGAGCGACTGCAACCGGGTCGCGCCGAGGTCCATGGCGGCCTCCTCGATCTCCGGGTTGAGCTCGGCGACCCGCGCCCGCAGGATCACGGTCACGTAGGAGATCGAGAACGTCGTCTGCGCGATCATCAGCGTCGTCAGCGACGGCTGCAGCCCGACGCCCTTGAAGAGCATCAGCGACGCGACGCCGGTCACGATCTCCGGCGTGATCAGCGGGATCAGCATGATCACGTTGGCCGCGCTCCCGAGCCGGGACCGTGCGCGCACCAGGCCGAACGCGAGCATCACGCCGATGACCACCGAGAAGACCATCGCGACCGCCGCGACCTGGAGGCTGGTCTCGAGCGACTTGATCATCGCGGCGTCGTGCCAGAACGCGTCGTACCACTCCAGCGACCAGCCGTCGAAGACCGTCAGCGACTTCTTCGAGTTGAACGAGAACAGCACCACGGCGACGATCGGCAGGTAGAGCAGGGCGAAGAACAGCGACGCGTGATCGCGATCGCGACCCGCGGCTTGCGGTCCATGCCCGAGCCCCTGCGCGCTCATCGCCGGGCCGCCTTCGCGTCGCGCGCCGTCTGCCGCAGGTAGCCGGACATGCAGAGCAGGAGCAGGACCATCAGCACCATCGTCAGCGCGGCACCGAGCGGCCAGTTCTGGCCGGCGAAGAACTTGTCCTGGATCAGGTTGCCGATCATCAGGTTGTCCGGGCCGCCGAGCAGCTGCGCGCTGATGAAGTCGCCCATCGCGGGCAGGAAGACCAGCGCGAGGCCGGCGTAGGCGCCGGCCCGGGACGCGGGCACGGTGACGTGGAGGAAGGTCTGGAGCGAGGTGCCGTAGAGGTCGCGGCCGGCCTCGATCACGCGCGCCGTCCATCCGCTCGAGCGACGCGTAGAGCGGCAGCACCATGAAGACGACATAGCCGTAGACCAGGCCGCCGATCACCGCGCCCGACGGTGTCGAGGATCTGGAACGTCGCGGGGATGCCGAGGTCGCGGAGCCAGGTCAGCAGGAAGCCCTCGTCGGAGAGGATCGTCTGCCAGCCGTACATCCGGACCAGGTAGTTGGCGAAGAACGGTACGACGAGCATCGCGATCAGCGCGTTCTTGTAGCGGCCGCCGTGCCGGGCGATGGTGTAGGCCACCGGGTAGGCGAGCAGCAGGCAGATCGCCGACGCCGCGGCGGCGTAGCCGAAGGAGCGCAGGATCACCCGCAGGTAGGTGTCCTGGAAGATCGCCTGCGACGTTGTCGAGCGACGTCCCGAAGAGCGGGTTGCCCAGCGTGTCGGTCGTGCCGAAGCTCAGCGCGACCATCAGCAGCAGGGCCGAGACGAAGAAGACCGACATCCAGATGGTGCCGGGCACCAGCAGCCAGGTCCACAGCCGCTCGTGCCGCGCCCGCCGCGGGGCGTCGGTGCGGGGCGGAAGCGTCGCGGTCATCAGCCCACCTTGATCTCGGTGTACGCCGCATCGCGGGCCTGGACGTCCTCGACGCTGCCGGCGTCGAAGTAGAGGTCGCGCTCGAGGTCCTCGATCGTCACCTGGCAGTCGGGGTACTGCTCGATGATCCCGTCGTAGATCTCCTCGGTGCCGTGGACCGGCATCGGGTAGCCGATCCAGTTGAGGTTCTTCTCGACGTTCTCGGGCCGGAGCATGTAGTCGATGAAGAGCAGCGCCGTGCCCGGGTGCTCCGCGTTGCCCGGGATCGCGTAGGCGTCGGAGTTGACCGCCGCGCCCTCGCTCGGCGTCTGGAAGCCGTAGATGGACGGGTCGTCCGCCTGCCAGAGCAGCGCGGCCATGTCACCGCTCCACATCTGGTGCATCCAGGCGTCGCCGGCGAGCAGGTTGTTGTAGTCGTCGCTGCTGAAGCCGCGCAGGTAGGGCCGCAGGGTCGGCGAGCTTGTCGACGATCGCCTCGAGGTCGTCCTCGTCCGCGGTGTTGAGGGGCAGGCCGAGGAGCAGCGCGGCCATGCCCAGCACCTCGTCGCGGTCGTCGAGGAGGAAGGTCTTGCCGCTCGACGTCGTCGTTCCAGAGGTCGTTCCAGCTGTTGGTCAGCTCGTCGCCGAGGTTGTCCTTGCGCCACGCGATCCCGGTCTTGTACATCGTGAACGGGACCGAGTGCGCCGACTTCGCGTCGTACCAGGGGTCGGCGAAGTAGTCGTAGTGGTCGAAGATCAGGCGCCGCGTTGTCCATCGTCGACGGGTCGATCGTGCGCAGCTGGTTGGCGTCGGCCAGCTTCTTCACCCAGGCCGCCGACGGGAAGATGATGTCGTAGCGGTTCCCGGCGGCGAGCTTGGCCTGCATGCTCTCCATCGAGTCGTAGTTGGACTCGATGATCTTGACGCCGTACTCCTCCTGGAAGCCCTTGAAGACCTTGGGGTGCACGTACTCCGCCCAGTTGAAGTAGACGAGGTCGCCGTCGATCTTCGGCACCACCGGGGTGGCGACCGCCTCGGGGCGGTTCGAGCCCATGTAGGCGCACCCGGTCGTGGCGAGCGCCGCGGCGGAGGCGCCGGCGAAGAGGAAGCCCCGCCGGGAGAGGTGCGCCGGGACCCGGCGGTTCACCTCGCCTGCCCGGGGAACGCAGAGGTCACGCCGAGCGGACGTACGGCGTGCTCCCAGATCGCCGCGCGGGCGGCCTCGATGGTGAGGCTCGGGTGCTGGAACATCAGCTGGACGCCGTAGCCGTCGCACAGCGAGCTGACACAGCTGCGCGTGCGCCGCGGTGTCGCAGGGAGTGAACTCGCCGGAGGAGATGCCGTCCTCGAGCGTCTCCTGGATCCAGTCCTGCTGGGCGCGGTAGAGCTCGATGGCGAGGGCGCGGGACTCGGGCTCGCGGCCGGCCCGGCACCACAGCTCCTGCCACATCGCCCACTCGCGGCGCAGGCCCGGGGTCGACGGGAGCGAGGCCGAGATGATGCGGGCGAGCCGCGCCGTCGCGGAGTCGCGGTGTCGCGCGCGCGCCGTCGACCTCGTAGACGTCGGCGCCGGTGTGGTCGAAGGAGTAGCGCAGCGCCTCGGCGAACAGGTTCTCGCGGGTGTCGAAGTGGTAGTGCAGGGCCGCGGTGGAGACGCCGGCGCGCTCGGCCACCATCCGCATCCGGATCTTCTCGAACCCGATCTCGGCGATCACCTCGCAGGCCGCGGTGAGGATCGCCTCGCGGGTCTCGGCTGCGATGTCGGCGCGGGTGCGCTTCGTGCCCGAGGCCGCATCGGTCATCGATCCAGCTCCTTCTCGAGCGCGGCATCGCAGGTCGCCGAGGTCGGCCGCGGACGCGGTCGGCGAACCAGGCCACGCCCTTCTCGCGCAGGGACAGCGGGCCGGGCGTGAAGTCGGTGTTGCGCGAGGCCGAGCTGCATGCGCCCGACCAGCTCCTCGTCCTCGTGGGTGGTGATCTGGCTGATGTAGAGGTTGAGCTTCTGCGCGACCCGGGTGCGGAGGTCGCAGTTCTTCCGGCGCAGGTAGGTGCCGGGGACACCGGTGCTGTCGACGGTCAGCGGGTTCATCTTCCAGATCAGCACGTGGTCGGGGTAGAGGTCGATCACGGTGTTCGGGTAGATCGCGATGTAGCGGAAGACGCGCTCGTCCTCCTTCGCCAGGCCGGGCATCGGTCGCACGTAGCGCTGGTAGAGCCGCTCCGCCCAGTTGTCCGAGGGCTTGTCGCGCAACGGCGCGTCGTAGACGGCGTAGATGCCGTCGGTCTCGACGTTGTAGCGCTTGTAGTCGAGCAGCCGCATCAGGCCGGGGTGTGCGACGGGGACGTGGTAGCCCTCGAGGTAGTTGTCGACGGCGACCTTCCAGTTCGACGGCTGCGCGTCGGTGGCCTTGTCGCCATGGATGCGGTACTTGCCGAACGGCTCCATCTCGCCACCGAGGTAGCGCTCGAGCATCGGGCGCAGGCCCTCGAGCTGCGGCGCGAGCGGCGCTGCGTCGTTGTCGAGGTTGACGAAGATCAGCCCGCAGAACACCTCGACGCGCGCCGAGAACAGCGACAGCTTCGACTTGTCGAGGCACGGGATGGTGCGTCCCTCGGGTGCGCCGACGAGCTCACCGTCGAGGTGGTAGGTCCAGCCGTGGTAAGGGCAACGCAGCGCCTTGCCCTCACCAGGCTCGGACACCAGCCGGGTGCCGCGGTGCCGGCAGGTGTTGACGTGCGCGAGGATTTCGTCGGACTTGGAGCGAACGACGACGACCTCGGTGCGGCCGAGTGACGCGATGATGCGGGAGCCCTCGGTGGGCAGGTCCGTGACGTGGCCGACGAGCTGCCAGGTGCGGTTGAAGATCCGCTGCTGCTCGAGGTCGGCGACCGCGGGGTCGGTGTAGTAGCGCGACGGGAGACCGGGGGACAGCGGCTCGAGCTCCACGCGGGGCTTCGCGCGTCGGCGCTGGCTCGGCTCTCCCGTCAAGGTCGTCCTGTTCGTCACTGCGGTGTCCGTTCTTTCGTCAAGATTGGGACTGGCTGACTGACTAGTTAGTTTGCTAACCTGCCAGCACTTCCACCCGACTGTCAAGAGACGGTTACCCGAGGAGAATGGGGAGTAGCGACGTGCCCGGCCGATTCGGTTCCGCCACCGCCTGGCTCAGCCTCACTCCCGAGCCCGAGCACTCGCTCCCCGAACCTGCTCGCCTTCCTGTCTGACTCGTCAGTCAGTTCCGAGGAGGATGCGGTCACCGAACTCGTCCTTCGCGGCACCGGCCGGCGGTGGCGGCACTACCTCGACCGGGTCGCCGATCTCGCGCTCGCAGTGGCCGACGGCACCCGTGACGGAGACCCGGAGCTCGCGCTGGCCGTCGCGCAGGTCGTGCTCGAGCACGATCGGATGCTGATCGGCCTGCCCGGCCGCGCACTACGACCGCACCGCAGAGCGTCGGCGCCGGCTCGCCGAGGCGATCGACGTGCTGGAGGCCCGCATCGAATGACCGTCACTCACCACCAACGGGAGAACTCATGAAGCTGGTCCTCGACACCGACGCCTGCCAGGGCTACGGCCTGTGCCAGAACGCCGCACCCGACCTGATCGACCTCGACGACGACGGGTACGCCGAGCTGTTCGGCGACGGCGCGGTGCCCGGTGGGCAGGACGGCCTCGCCCATCAGGCCGCCGCGATGTGTCCGGCCCAGGCGCTGCGGTGCAGAAGTGACGGCACGGATCGAGCAGAGACCTCGGCGCGCTCTTCGACCCCGCCTCGATCGCGGTCATCGGCGCCAGCGCCGACCCGGCCAAGTGGGGCAACGCGGTCGCGCTCCAGGCGCTCCGCGGTGCGGACCGGCACCGGGTGCAGCTCGTCAACCGCCGCGGCGGGACCGTGCTCGACCAGCCGTGCGTGACGTCGGTCGACGACCTCGAGGGTCCGGTCGACCTCGCCGTGGTCGCCGTACCCGAGGCCGGCTTCGAGGAGGCCGTCGACGGCGCGCTCGCGAAGGGTGCGCGCGCGATCGTCGCGATCACCGCCGGCCTGGGCGAGGCGGGGGCCGGAAGGGCGGGCCCGCGAGCAGGCGCTGATCGCCCGGGTGCGCGCCGCCGGCGCGGTCCTGGTCGGGCCGAACTGCCTCGGCCTGGTCGACAACACCACCGCCACCTACCTGTCCTCCAACTCCTTCGCGCCCGGAGACGTCGCGCTGCTCAGCCAGAGCGGCAACCTCGCCATCGAGCTCGACCGGCTGCTCACGGCGCGAGGGATGGGCATCTCGCGGTTCGTCTCGCTCGGCAACCAGGCCGACGTCACCCTCGTCGAGCTCGTCACGGCCTGCGCCGCGGATCCGGCGACCGCCGCGATCGCCGTCTACGTCGAGGACTTCCTCGACGGCCGCGGCTTCGTGTCCGCGGTGGCCGCCGCGGTCGACGCCGGTACGCCGGTCGTGGTGCTCGCCGCCGGTGCCAGCCAGGCCGCGGCCCGCGGCGCCCAGTCCCACACCGGCTCGCTCACCAGCGACGCCGCGGTCATCAGCGCCGCCTGCAACGTCGCCGGCGCGGTCCAGGTGCAGACCCCGCGCGAGCTGGCCGACGTGCTGCTCGCCCTGCGGCAGCACGCCGTTCCGCGCGGTCCGCGGGTCGCCGTCCTCACCGACGGCGGCGGGCACGGAGTGATCGCGTGCGACGTGGCCGAGGCGGCCGGGCTCGACGTGCCCGCGCTCGGCGAGACCACCCAGCAGGCCCTGACCGAGGCATTGTGGGCGCAGTCGAGCGTCGCCAACCCGGTCGACCTGGCCGGCGCTGGCGAGATGGATCCGGACAGCTACGCGCGGGCGTTCGCGGTGCTCCAGGCCGCCGACGATGTCGACGCGATCCTGATGACCGGCTACTTCGGCGGCTACTCCAGCGGCGAGGACGGCTTGACCGGGCTCGGTCCCGCCGAGTGCGCGGCGGCCAAGCAGATCGCTGCCGACGCAACGGGCCGCAAGCCGGTCGCCGTCCAATCGATCTTCCCGGCCGCCCCGGCCACGACGATCCTGCGCGACGGCGGGGTGCCGGTCTTCGCCGCCATCGAGGACGCCGCGGCCGCCCTGGCCGCCGTCGCTGTCCCGGCGCGGGTGGCGTCGGTCGAGCCGCTGCCGCCGGCCGCGGACCCGGTGGTCGCGACCGACTACACCGCCTCGCGTGCGGAGTTCGCCGCGGCCGGGGTGCCGTTCGTCCCAGCCCGGGAGATCCGCAGCACCGAGGAGCTCCGTGCCGCGGCGGGCGAGCTGCGGGCGCCGTACGTGCTGAAGGCGCTCGGCCTGCTGCACAAGTCCGACGCGGGCGGGGTCGTCGTCGGCCTCGCGTCGGCGGACGACCTGTTCACCGCTCACGCCGAGCTGGTCACGCGGCTGGACCCGCCGTCGTTCTCGGTCGAGGAGATGGCCGACCTGCGCGACGGCGTGGAGCTGATCGTCGGCGCGCGGTGGGACCCGCGCTTCGGGCCGACCGTGCTCGTCGGCATGGGGGGCACGGCGACCGAGGTGCTGCGCGACGTCCAGGTCGCGCTCGCTCCGGTCGACGAGGCCGAGGCGACGCGGATGCTGCACCGGCTGCGCACCGCGCCGCTGCTCGATGAGCACCGCGGCCGGCCCGCCGTCGACGTCGCCGCGGCCGCTCGCGTCGTGGCCCAGCTGAGCCGCTACGCCGCCGCCCATCCCGACATCGCCGAGCTCGAGATCAACCCCCTGCTCGTCACGCCGTCCGGCGCCACCGCCCTGGACGCCCGGATCGTGACGCACCACCCTGGCAGCTCGATCAACGAGGAGAACTGATGGACTTCAGCTACACCCCGGCCCAGCTCGAGCTGAAGGCACGCGCCGCGGCGTACGCCCAAGTGCTGATGGAGTACGAGAACGAGGCCGAGGAAGCCGGTGGTCCGCTGCCGAAGGAGACCGTCGCGAAGCTGACCCAGGCCGCGATGGACGCCGGCGTCTACGGCATCAACATGCCGGTCGAGTGGGGCGGTGCCGGGCTGACCCTGCTCGAGCAGGTGATCGTCGAGGAGGAGTTCGGCAAGGTCACCAACTGCCTGTGGGACATCCCGTGGCGGCCGTCCAACGTGCTCGCCCTCGCCTCACCCGAGCAGCGCGAGAAGTACCTGCTGCCCATCCTCCGCGGCGAGCGCTTCGACGCGTTCGCGACGACCGAGCCCGAGTCGGGGTCGGACGCCGGCGCCATCCAGACCACGGCGACCCCGGTCGAGGGCGGCTGGGTGATCAACGGCGAGAAGTGGTTCGTGACGTGCGGCGACGTCGCCGACTTCCTGCTGGTGCAGGCCAACGTGCTGCCCGACAACGCCTCGACGCTGTTCTTCGTCGAGAAGGACACCGAGGGAGTGCGGATCAGCCGGACGCCGCACTTCATGCACTCCGCCGTCAACGGCCACCCCGAGTTCGTGTTCGAGGACGTCTTCGTGCCCGAGGACGCGGTGCTCGGTGAGGTCGGGCAGGGCTTCGACCTCACCAAGGAGTGGTTCACCGACGAGCGGTTGATGATCGCCGCGCGCACCGTCGGCGTCGCCGAGCGCGCGCTGCAGCTGGCCCGGGACTGGGCCATCCAGCGCAAGCAGTTCGGCGTGCCGATCAGCGACTTCCAGATGATCCAGGCGATGCTCGCCGACTGCGCGGTCGACATCGCGGTCAACCGCGCCTACACGCACCAGGTCGCCTGGGAGGCCGACAGCGGCGTCGACCGGAAGACCCTGCACGCGAAGGCGTCCGTCGCCAAGCTGTCCGCGAGCGAGGCCGCCGGCCGGGTCGTCGACCGGTGCCTGCAGATCTTCGGCGGCCGGGGCTACGACCGGGCCTACCCGATCGAGCGGATGTACCGCGAGGTGCGGGTGGACCGGATCTGGGAGGGGACGTCGGAGATCCAGCGGGTGATCATCGCCAACGAGCTGATCAAGCGCGGCACGGCGTTCCTGGACCTGCCGGCCGGCGGGTGAGGTCGCCCGGGTCCTGGCCCATCGGCGATACGATCCAGCCGTGGCACCGGGGCCGGGCAAGCCGGGGGACGAGAGGACGACCGACTGGCGACCCCTGATCGACCTGCTCGTGCCCGAGGAGCGCCGGCAGCTGCTGGCCTCGGCCCAGCGCAGGCGCTTCGCGCGCAAGGAGGTCGTGTTCCACGAGGGCGACCCCGGCGGGACCATCCACCTGATCCAGTCGGGGCATGTCGCCGTGCGGATCCACACGCCGCTCGGAGACGTCGCGACCCTCGCGGTCCTCGGCCCGGGTCGGACGTGCGGCGAGCTGGCGCTGCTCGACGCGGACGCGCGACACTCGGCGAGCTGCATCGCACTCGAACCGACCGAGACCTGGTTGCTCCACCGGGACCAGGTGAACCGGTTGCGGCGGGACTATCCGGCCATCGACCGATTCGCGATGAAGCTCATGGCGGCGTACGTCCGGCGGCTCTCCGAGCAGCTCGTTCAGGCGCTCTACCTCTCTGCCGACCAACGGGTCGCGGCGCGGCTCCTCGACCTCGCCGAGACGTACGGCGAGGGCCGCGACATCCCGGTCACGCAGGACGACGTGGCCACCCTCGCCGGGACCTCGCGGGCCACGGTGAACCGGGTCCTCGGCGAGCTCGAAGCGGCCGGCGCGCTGACGCTGGCGCGCGGGCGGATCGCCGTCCGCGACCGGGCCGTCGTCGCCCGGGCCGCACGCTGACCCACGCCCCGCCGCCCCGACGAAGTGTCGCGAGGTTGACAGTTCGTCCGTCACGTCCGCGAACGACGGGACGCCCCGTTGCGATCAGGCTCGTGTCATCGATCAACACCCACCCCGTTCTCGGAGGAAACGATGACCACCAGCACCGCCGTCCGCACGACCACCGCGACCGCCCCGGCCGTGCGCATCGAGGCCGACGAGCTCAGCCCGTTCCTCGCCGCGACGCCGATGTGCGACTCCGGCACCTCGACCGTCCGCACGCTGGCGGAGGTGGTGACCAGGGACGCCGGCGACACCCGCGAAGCTGCCGTGGCGCTCTTCTACTGGATCCGGGACCGCATCGAGTACACGATGGGTGACTGGAACTGGAAGGCCTCGGAGACGCTCCGGCTGCGCAAGGGCACCTGCTCCAACAAGGCCAACCTGCTGGTGGCGATGGCCCGCTCGCTCGGCATCCCCGCCGGCTTCCACATCCAGTACGTGACGACCGAAGGGTTCTTCGACGGAGCTCTGATCCCGATGATGCAGCAGGCAGCCCGCGACCGGACGATCCACGTTTATGCCACGTTGCTCATCGACGGACAGTGGGTCAAGTGCGACCCGACCGATGACAAGACACTGTGCGACGCCATCGAGGCGTTCGTCCCGCACGCCAGTGCGCTCGACTTCGACGGTGAGCACGACGCGCTCATCCCCTTCGTGGCCGGCTCGGTGCTGTCCGACCGCGGCCCGTTCACCGACATCGACGACGACCTGGCTCGTGAGGCCCGCATCAGCCCGGCCCTCAAGACGATGTTCGGTCGCTTCGTCACCTTCGTGAGGGACAACGGCGCACGCTACGGGCAGGACTCCGCCGAGCAGCGGATGCAGATCGAGGCGGACTTCCGCCGGTTCCTCGCGGAGAACGAGCCCGCGGCGTACGCCGAGCTCGTCGCCGAGGCGCAGCAGCCGGCTGCCTAGCCGGTCACAGCGGCGCCGTCAGCCGAGCTCGGTGGCGAGCGCGGCCTGCGTCCTGCTGAGCAGGGGTACGGCGCGCTCGATGAGCGCGTCGGTCATCCGCGTCGCCGGGCCTGAGATCGACAGCGCCAGCCGGGTCGGGCTGTCCTTGACGGCGACCGCGACACAGCGGACGCCGACCTCCTGCTCGCCCTCGTCGACCGCGTAGCCCTGCGCGGCGATCGACTCCAGCGCACCGGCCAGGTCGCGCGGGTCGGTGATGGTGCTGTCGGTGAATCTCGGCATCCCGGTGCGCTGCAGGAGGTCCGCCACCTGGTTCGCCGGCATGCTCGCCATCAGCGCCTTGCCGACGGCCGTGCAGTGCGGCAGCACCCTCCGGCCGACCTCGGTGAACATCCGCATCGAGTGCCGGGAAGGGACCTGGGCGACGTAGACGATCTGGTCGCCGTCGAGCATCGCCAGGTTGGCCGACTCACCCAGCTCGTCGACGAGCTGGGAGAGATGCGGGCGGGCCCAGACGTTGATCATGCTGGCCGAGATCTCGCCGAGGCGGATCAGCCGGGGTGCCAGGACGTACTGGCGTGAGGAGTCCTGGCGGACGTAGCCGACGTCGACGAGCGTGCGGACGAGCCGGTGGATCGTGGGGAGCGGCAGGCCGGTCGTCGCCGCGAGATGCGAGAGCGACGCCGTCCCGCCCTGGTCGGCCATGATCTCGAGCAGCGCGAACGCCCGCTCGATCGACTGCACGCTGCCCGAGCGAGGCTTCGGCACCGTCTCGGTCATCGGGCGCGTTCCGGGTCGACCCCTGTTTCCATATTGCAGATGCTAGCATCCGCAATGCGGAAACAAGGAGAGGTTGGGCGCATGGTCCCCAGTGTCGCAGAGCAGCAGGTCCCGGATCACGTGACGGCGCTGCAGCGTGAGCTCGATGTCCGGCTCGCCGCCGCTGACCAGAGCCTGGCGTCGGGCTACCCGGGGGAACGGGGCGTCCGCCAGCCGGTGCACACCGTCTACGTCCCCGCCGACCGCTACGACGAGGGCCTGGTGACGGACTGGGGGCAGCGGGCGCTCGACGTGCTGGACGAGTGCGCTGACCGGCTCGGGGCCGATGACGACGTCCGCACCCGGGTGCGGGCGAAGCTCGCATCGGAACCCATCGAGGACCTGCGGATCGACTTCGAGGACGGCTACGGCAACCGCCCCGACCGCGAGGAGGACGACGCCGTACGACGCGTCGCTGCTGGGCTGCCGACGACGCCGTTCTTCGGCATCCGGTTCAAGAGCTTCGAGGCGCCCACCCGGGCGCGCGGCGTACGCACGCTGGCGCTGTACCTCGAGGAGGCCGGTACGCCGCCGCTGGTGACGCTGCCGAAGGTGACCTCGGTGGACCAGGTCGAGGCGATGGTGCTGGCGTGCGAGCGGCTCGAGGAGCGGCTCGGGGTCGAGCGGGTGCGGTTCGAGATCCAGGTGGAGACGCCGCAGTCGATCCTCGGTGCCGACGGGACCGCCCTGGTCGCGCGGATGATCCACGCCGCGCAGGGGCGGTGCACGGGGCTGCACTACGGCACCTACGACTACTCGGCGTCGTGCGGGATCGCGGCGGCGTACCAGAGCATGGAGCACCCGGCCGCCGACCATGCCAAGGCCGTGATGCAGGTCGCGGCCGCGGGCACGGGCGTGTTCCTGTCGGACGGCTCGACGAACGTGCTGCCGGTCGGGGACAACGCGGCCGAGGCCTGGCAACTGCATGCCCGCCTGGTGCGCCGGTCCCTGGAGCGCGGGTTCTACCAGGGGTGGGACCTGCATCCGGCGCAGCTGCCGAGTCGCTACTTCGCGACCTATGCGTTCTACCGCGAGGGACTGCCGACGGCTGCGGCCCGGCTGAGCGCCTACGTGCACGGAGGCGACTCGGGCTACCTGGACGAGCCCGCCACCGCCGCCGCGCTCGCCGGCTTCGTGCTGCGTGGCGTCGAGTGTGGCGCGGTCGACCACGCCGAGCTGGACGTCGACCGCCGTACGCTCGCCACCCTCGCCCGCCGGCCCGAGTAGCGTCCCGTGCATGCGCCTGGTTGCCGAGTTCACGACGGAGCCGTTCCACGGCGAGGGTGAGCCGCCGCTCCATGCGACGAAGGCACTGGAGGCGCTCCGGGCCGCCGGTGTGGACTGCGAGTTCGGTCCCCTCGGGACGTCCGCCGACGCCGAGGCCGAGACCCTGCTGGACGCGTTGAAGGCAGCCGTGACGGCGGCGCTCGCCAACGGCGCCGACACCGTGACCCTTCAGGTACGGCGCGCGGACGCGACCGCCCGGCCGACATCGAAGCCCGCGCCGGGCAGCCTCGAGCGGATCCTGGCCGACGTCGCCGACGCGCTCGGCGGTCCCCTGAGCGAGCTGTCCCGCGAGGACAAGCAGCGAGCGGTGCGAATGCTCGAGGAGCGCGGTGCGTTCGCCTTCCGGAAGTCGGCCGAGACGGTCGCGGAGGCGCTCGGCGTCACGAGGTTCACGGTCTACAACTACCTGAACCGCACCCGCTGAGGGTTGCCGGCTGGTGCAGTCGCAGTAATCACGTGAGCCTCAGGGCTCACATCGGACGGGCAGTCCTGGCGCTTGTCGGGTGTTGCAACGGCCGACAAGCGCAGGATCCCCGGTCGACCGGTGATTCCTGCAGCCCGCCGCACGGACTTTCAACAAACTGTTGACGTCCGCGTGTGACCCGTGCCATAGTTTCGCTGAACGGAAACAAGATTCCGCAATGCGAAAGTAGGTACGACGGTGACGCTCGCCGAGCTCAACGCCGCAACGGTCGAGAGTGCGACCGCGACGCTGACCGCCTGCTGCGACGTGCCGGCCTGGGTCGGCGCGGTCCGCGACGGCCGTCCCTACGCCGCGGCGCGGGACGCCCTGGATGTCGCCGACAAGGCCGCGCGCGCCTTCACCCGCGCGGACGTCGACCGGGCACTCGCCGCGCACCCGCGGATCGGCGAGCGCGCGGAGGGCACCCACCCGGAGGCCGCCTGGTCGCGCCAGGAGCAGTCCGGCGTGGCCACCGACCCGGCGACCGCGAGCGCGCTCGCCGAGGCGAACCGGGCCTACGAAGCGCGGTTCGACCGGGTCTTCCTGATCTGCGCGACCGGGCTCAGCGGCAGCGAGATCCTCGCCGCGCTGCGGGGCCGGCTCGGCAACGACGACGCCACCGAGGACGCCGTCGTCGCCGACGAGCTGCGCAGGATCGCGCTGCTGCGGCTCACGAAGGTGCTGGAGTCATGAGCGCGGTCACCACCCACGTCCTCGACACCGGCCGCGGCCGGCCGGCTGCCGGCGTACCTGTCCGGTTCGTCGCCGGCGAGCAGGTCCTCGCCGAGGGCATCACCGACGCCGACGGCCGGGTGGCCGACCTCGGGCCGGCCACGGTCACCCCGGGTCGCTACCGGCTGGTCTTCGACATCGCTGCGTACGACGCGGACGCGTTCTTCCCCGAGGTCACCCTCGCGTTCTCGGTGACCGACGACCGGCACCACCACGTGCCCCTGCTCATCAGCCCGTTTGCCTATTCCACCTACCGAGGGAGCTGACCATGGCCATCCGCCTGGGACCCAACCAGTACGGGAAAGCCGAGAACCGCGTCGTCCGGGTCTACCGCGACATCGCCCGGCACCAGATCCGCGACCTGAACGTGTCGACGTCGCTGCGCGGACGCTTCGAGGACGCGCACGTCACCGGTGACCAGGGGGAGATCCTGCCGACCGACACCCAGAAGAACACCGTCTTCGCGTTCGCGAAGGAGAAGGGCGTCGAGTCGATCGAGGAGTTCGCGCTCACCCTCGGTGACCACTACCTCGCCGCGACGCCAGCCGCCGACGGTGCGCGCATCGAGATCGACGAGTTCCCGTGGGAGCGGATCCAGGTCGACGGCGCCGGTCACGACCACTCGTTCGTCCGCTCGGGCAGCGGCATCCGCACGACGGTCGTCAACATCGACGGCCGCGGTGACGACCGTGCGGCGTACGTCGTCTCGGGGATCAAGGACCTGGTCGTCCTGAAGTCGACCGGGTCGGAGTTCCACGGCTACCTCAAGGACGGGTACACGACGCTGCCGGAGACCCACGACCGGGTCCTGGCGACGTCACTGGTCGCCCGGTGGCGCTACGACCACACCGACGTCGACTGGGACAAGTCGTTCGAGTCGATCAAGCTCCTGCTGCTGCAACGCTTCGCCGAGATCCACAGCCTCGCCCTCCAGCAGACGCTCTACGGCATGGGCGAGACCGTCCTCGAGCAGCACCCCGAGGTCGCCGAGATCCGGTTCTCGGCCCCCAACAAGCACCACTTCCTCGTCGACCTCTCGCCGTTCGGCGTCGAGAACCCGGGCGAGGTCTTCCACGCCGCCGACCGCCCCTACGGACTGATCGAGGCGACCGTCGTCCGCGACGACGCCGCCGACCCAGGCTCCGCCTGGCTCGCCATTCCCGGATTCTGCTGAGGAGCGACCATGACTCTCACCAAGACCCACACCCTGAAGTACGCCGTGAACTGCTCGATCATGTTCACCGAGCTGCCGCTGCTGGAGCGACCGGCCGCCGCCAAGGCGGCCGGGTTCGACGCCGTGGAGTTCTGGTGGCCGTTCGCGGACGCCGTCCCACGCGATGCCGAGGTCGACGCGTTCGTCAGCGCGGTCGAGGACGCCGGTGTCCAGCTCGCCGGCCTGAACTTCTTCGCCGGCGACATGCCGGCCGGCGACCGCGGCGTCGTCTCGTGGCCGGGCCGCCGCTCGGAGTTCCTCGCCAACGTCGCGATGACGATCAACATCGGCGAGCGGCTCGGGTGCCGGGCGTTCAACGCCCTCTACGGCAACCGCATCGACGACGTCGCCCCCGCCGTCCAGGACGACCTGGCAGCCGAGAACCTCGGCATCGCCGCACGCGCGGCCGCCAGCATCGGCGGCACGGTCCTGGTCGAGCCGGTCAGCGGCGCGGCGCACTACCCGCTGCTCACCGCGGCCGAGGCGCTCGCGGTCGTGCAGCGGGTCCGGGCCGAGGCCGGCGTGGACAGCATCGGGCTGCTGGCCGACCTCTACCACCTCGCGGTCAACGGCGACGACGTCGACAAGGTCATCGTCGGGCACACGCCGGCCATCGCCCACGTCCAGATCGCCGACGCACCCGGCCGCAACGAGCCGGGCACCGGCGACCTGCCGCTGATGACCCAGCTCGCAGACCTCCAGGCCGCCGGCTACTCCGGCTGGGTCGGACTCGAGTACAAGCCCTCCACCACCACCGCCGACAGCTTCGGCTGGATGAAGAACCAGGAGATCCACGCATGACGAACATCGCCTTCATCGGCCTCGGCATCATGGGCAGCCCGATGGCCGTCCACCTGCAGCGCGCCGGCCACCAGGTGACCGGCTTCGATCCCGGTGCCGACAAGATCAAGCCCCTCGTCGACGCGGGCGGGCGCGCCGCAGCGTCCGTCGCCGAGGCCGTCGCCGACGCCGACGTCGTCGCCGTCATGGTCCCGGACTCGCCCCACGTCACCGACGTGCTCACCCGCGAGGGCGGTGTCTTCGACAGCGCGCAGCGCGGGGCACTGGTCATCGACTTCTCGAGCATCCGGCCCGACGTGACGGCGGACCTGGCCGGCCAGGCCAAGGAGCGCGGCTTCCGGATCATCGACGCCCCCGTGTCCGGCGGGCAGAGGGGCGCGGTCGACGCGACCCTGTCGATCATGTGCGGCGGCAGCGGCGACGACTTCCAGTCCGCCAAGCCGTTCCTCGACGTCGTCGGCAAGACCGTCGTGCACGTCGGGGCGAACGGCGCCGGCCAGACCGTCAAGGCGGCCAACCAGCTCATCGTCGCCGCCAACATCCAGGCGCTCGCCGAGGCGGTCGTCTTCCTCGAGGCGTACGCCGTCGACACCAAGGCCGCTCTCGAGGTGCTCGGCGGCGGCCTGGCCGGCTCCAAGGTGCTCGACCAGAAGCGCGAGAACATGCTGTCCCGCTCGTTCGAGCCGGGGTTCCGCATCGACCTGCACCACAAGGACATGGGCATCGTGACCGCCGCCGCCCGGGAGGCGGGCGTCGTCGCGCCGCTCGGCTCGCTGGTCGCGCAGCTCGTCGCCGCGGCGCGGGCCGCCGGTGACGGCGACCTCGACCACTCGGCCCTGCTGCGCGGCGTCGAGCGGCTGTCCGGAAGGACGCCGTCATGACGCGGATGCGTGCGGTCGACGCCGCCGTCCTGATCCTGGAGAAGGAGGGGGCGACCCAGACGTTCGGCCTGCCCGGAGCGGCGATCAACCCCTTCTACAGCGCGATGCGCAAGCACGGCGGCATCAAGCACGTGCTGGCCCGTCACGTCGAGGGTGCCTCGCACATGGCCGAGGGCTACACCCGCGCCGCGGCCGGCAACATCGGCGTCTGCATCGGTACGTCGGGTCCTGCGGGCACCGACATGATCACCGGGCTCTACTCCGCCTCGGCCGACTCGATCCCGATCCTGTGCATCACCGGCCAGGCTCCCGTCGCCAAGCTGCACAAGGAGGACTTCCAGGCCGTCGACATCGCCTCCATCGCCAAGCCGGTCACGAAGTGGGCGGTCACGGTGATGGAGCCCGGCTCAGGTGCCCGGCACCTTCCAGCGCGCGTTCCAGGTCATGCGCGAGGGGCGACCCGGACCCGTCCTGATCGACCTGCCCATCGACGTCCAGCTCGCCGAGATCGAGTTCGACATCGAGACCTACGAGCCGCTCCCGGTGACCAGGCCGGCCGCCTCGCGCAAGCAGGCGGAGAAGGCGCTGCAGATGCTGAACGACGCCGCGCGTCCGCTCATCGTCGCCGGCGGTGGCATCGTCAACGCCGACGCGGCCGACCTGCTGGTCGAGCTGGCCGAGCTGACCGGCGTCCCGGTCGTGCCCACCCTGATGGGCTGGGGCACGATCCCGGACGACCACGCGCTCAACGCCGGCATGGTCGGCCTGCAGACGTCGCACCGCTACGGCAACGCGACCATGCTGGCCTCGGACTTCGTGCTGGGCATCGGCAACCGGTGGGCCAACCGCCACACCGGCGGCGTCGACACCTACACCAAGGACCGCACGTTCGTGCACGTCGACATCGAGCCGACCCAGATCGGCCGGGTCTTCTCCCCGGACTACGGCATCGTCACGCGACGCCCGCGCGGCACTCGAGATGTTCGTCGACGTGGCGCGCGAGTGGCGGGCGGCCGGGACCCTGACGGACCGCTCGGAGTGGGCGCAGTCGTGCCAGGACCGCAAGGCCACCCTGCAACGCAGGACCAGCTTCGACGCGGTGCCGATCAAGCCGCAGCGGGTCTACCAGGAGATGAACAAGGCGTTCGGCCCGGACACCCGCTACGTCAGCACCATCGGGCTGTCCCAGATCCAGGCGGCGCAGCTGCTGCACGTCTACCGGCCGCGGCACTGGATCAACGCCGGACAGGCCGGCCCGCTGGGATGGACGCTGCCCGCTGCGCTCGGGGTCGCGACCGCCGATCCCGAGGCGACCGTCGTCGCTCTGTCCGGCGACTACGACTTCCAGTTCCTCATCGAGGAGCTCGCCGTCGGAGCGCAGTTCCGCATCCCCTACATCCACGTGGTCGTGAACAACGCCTACCTCGGCCTGATCCGTCAGGCGCAACGCGGCCTGGAGATGGACTACTGCGTGCAGCTGTCCTTCGACAACGTCAACGCACCCGAGCTCGGCGGCTACGGCGTCGACCACCTCAAGGTCGCCGAGGGCCTGGGCTGCAAGGCGATCCGGGTGTTCGAGCCCGACGACATCCTGCCGGCGCTGGAGCAGGCCAAGAAGCTGATGGTCGAGTTCGAGGTCCCGGTGGTCGTCGAGGTGATCCTCGAGCGGGTCACCAACGTGTCCATGGGTGCCGAGATCGACAGCATCGTGGAGTTCGAGGACCTCGCCGAGTGCGGCGCGGACGCTCCGACCGCCCTCGCGCTGCTCGACTGAGCGGGTCAGCCATGGCACGCGTGCTCATCGCCCCCGACAAGTTCAAGGGTTCCCTGTCCGCGGCCGAGGTGGCGGCCGCCGTCGCCCGCGGCATCCGGCGGACGCTGCCGCGGGCCGACGTCGACACGCTGCCGGTGGCCGATGGTGGTGACGGCACCGTCGCCGCCGCGCTCGCCGCCGGGTTCGCCCGGGTCGACGTGACGGCCACGGGGCCGACCGGCGAGCTCGTGCGGACCGGCTATGCCCGGCGCGGACGACACGGCGGTGGTCGAGGTCGCGGACATCTCAGGGCTGCTGCGGCTTCCCGGCGGGCGGACCGCACCGCTCACGGCCACGTCGTACGGCACGGGAGAAGTGATCGCCGCCGCCGTCGACGCCGGCTGCCGGCGCATCGTCTGGGCATCGGCGGCAGTGCGACCACCGACGGTGGCGCGGGCATGCTGCAGGCACTGGGCGCCCGGCTCGCCGACGGGAAGGGCAACGAGATCGGGCGCGGAGGCATCGGGCTCGGCACCCTCGCGGCGATCGACCTCGCACCGCTGCGCCGGCGGATGTCCGGCGTCCGGGTCCGGGTGGCCTGCGACGTCGACAACCCGCTGTGCGGCGCGCGGGGCGCGGCCGCCGTCTACGGCCCCCAGAAGGGGGCCACGCCCGGCCAGGTCGAGCTGCTGGACCAGCTGCTGGGCAGGTACGCCGACGTGGTCGCCGCCACGGCCGGCGCGGACCATCGCGACGCTCCTGGTGCCGGCGCCGCCGGCGGCATCGGCTTCGCCCTGGTGTCGCTGCTGGAGCGCCGAGCTCTGGTCGGGCATCGAGCTGGTGCTTCGACCTCGCCGGGTTCGAGACGCGCCTCGACGGCGTCGACCTCGTGGTGACGGGGGAGGGGTCGCTCGACGAGCAGACCCTGCACGGCAAGGCGGTGGCCGGCGTCGCCGCCCGGCGCCGGTGGCATCCCGGTCGTCGCCGTGTGCGGACGGAACACGTTGACCGACGACCAGCTCCGCGGCGCCGGCATCAGCGCGGCGTACGCCCTCACCGACCTGGAGCCGGACCTCGATCGCTGCATGCGGGAGGCCGCGTCACTGCTCGAGGAGCTGGGTGCGCGGATCGGGACGACCCTGGACCTGGAGGTCCCGGCATGAGGCTGATGCGGGTCGGACCCGCGGCCGGCGAGATCCCGGCCGGCTTGGACGAACGCGGCGTACTGCGTGACCTGTCGTCCGTGACGGCCGACATCGACGGTGCGCTCCTGGCCGACACCGCCGCGCTCGATCGAGTGCGGCGGGCGCTGTCGGGGCGACGGCCTGTCGCCGTACCGGCGGGGACGAGGATCGCGCCTCCGCTGGCGCGCCCCGGGAAGATCGTCGGCATCGGGCAGAACTACGGCGAGGGTCCGCGGAGCCGAGGCCGGCCGGTCGTCTTCCTCAAGGCCGAGCAGCACGCATGTCCGGTCCGTACGACGCGATCGAGGTGCCCGGCGGCAGCGCCGCGACCGACTACGAGGTCGAGCTCGGCGTCGTCGATGGGCGGCCGACGCTGCGACGGTGCAGGGCCGTGCCAGGCGATGCGCGCGGTCGGTGGGTACCTCGCCGTCAACGACGTCACCGAGCGGGGGCTGGCCGCAGACGGACCGACCTGGGCCAAGGGCAAGTGCTGCCGACACCTTCACGCCGGTGGGCCCCTGGCTGGTCACTCCGGACGAGGTCGTCGACCCGCAGGCGCTGACGCTGCGGCTGCCGGTCAACGGCGGAGATCCGGCAGCAGGACCGCACCGCGTCATGGCTTCCAGGTCGCCGAGATCCTGTGCTACCTCAGCCGCCTGATGACCCTCGAGCCCGGCGACCTGGTGCTGACCGGCACTCCCGCGGGCGTCGCCGCGATCAGCCGGAACCGAAGCCCTACCTCCGCGACGGTGACGTCGTCGAGCTCGAGGTCGTCCGGCCTCGGCCGCCAGCGCACCGCGTGCGGGCCTGAGGGTGCGGGTGCAGGATGGAGGCCGATGAGCGACGACTGGACCTGGTGATCCGCGCCGACCGGGTCGTGACGCCGCTCGGCGAGGTGGCGCGCGACGTCGGCGTCAAGGACGGGGTGATGTTGTCGCGCTCGGCGCGCCGACCTTCGCGGGCAGAGGTCGGTGGACCTCGCGGACGACGAGGTGCTGCTGCCCGGACTGGTCGACACCCACGTGCACGTCAACGAGCCCGGACGCACCGAGTGGGAAGGCTTCGCGAGCGTCACCCGAGCCGCCGCTGCCGGGGGGCGTCACCACCATCGTGGACATGCCCCTCAACAGCATCCCGCCGACCGTCGATGTCGACGCACTCGAGGTCAAGCGGAAGGCGGCCGACGGACAGTGCATCGTCGACGTCGGCTTCTGGGGTGGCGCCGTGCCCGGCAACGTGCCCGACCTACGTGCCTTGCACGACGCCGGCGTGTTCGGCTTCAAGTGCTTCCGCTGCACTCGGGGGTGGACGAGTTCCCGCCGCTGGACGACCGGCAGGTCGAGGCGGCGATGCGCGAGATCAGCACGCTTCGACGGGTTGCTCATCGTGCATGCCGAGGACGCCCACGCGTGTCGAGGCGCCCGATGGCCGGCAGAGTACGCCGAGTTCCTCGGTTCGCGGCCGCGCGGTCGCGGAGAACCGTGCGGTCGCGAAGGTGGCCGACCTGGCTCGTCGTACCGGCTGCCGGGCGCACATCCTGCACGTCTCCAGCGCCGAGGGTCCTGAGCACCATCGCCGGCTCGGCCAGGTGACGGCCGAGACCTGCCCGCACTACCTGACGTTCACCGCCGAGGAGATCGCCGACGGCGCGACCGAGTTCAAGTGCTGTCCGCCGATTCGTGAGGCGGCCAACCGCGAGCTGCTCTGGGAAGGTCTGCGCGACGGCACCATCGACCTGGTCGTCTCGGACCACTCGCCCGCGACCGCGGACATCAAGACGACCGGCGACTTCGGCACTGCGTGGGGCGGCATCGCGTCGCTCCAGGTGGGTCTGTCCGCGGTCTGGACCGCAGGCGCGTCGGCGCGGCTTCCGGCTGGCCGACGTCGTGAGGTGGATGTGCGAGGGACCGGCTCGCCAGACCCGGCTCGTCGGCAAGGGCCGGATCGAGGTGGGGTACGACGCCGACTTCTGCGTGTTCGCCCCCGACGACGCGTTCGTCGTGGATCCAGATGCCCTGCACCACAAGAACCCTGTCACGCCGTACGCCGGCCGCCCGCTCGCGGGCGTCGTCCGCAGCACCTGGCTGCGCGGCGAGCGGATCGACATCAACGCGGAGCCGCAGGGTCGGCTCCTGAGCAGAGGAGACAGATGAACGACTTCACCCAGCTGCCCGACCTGGCGTCACGAGCCCTGTCCGGGAGCGTCGTCCACGCCAACGACGAGCTGTTCGCCGAGCGCGAGAACCTGATCAAGCCCGGGCGGGCCGTCTTCTCCACCGAGGACTTCGGCCACAAGGGCAAGGTCTACGACGGCTGGGAGACCCGCCGCCGCCGCGAGGCCGGCCACGACTTCGCGATCGTGCGGCTGGGGGTCCCCGGTGTCGTGCGCGGTGTCGTGATCGACACGTCCTGGTTCAAGGGCAACTACCCGCCCTTCGCCTCGGTCGAAGGCGCGTCGGTCGAGGGCTATCCGTCTCCGGAGGAGCTGCTGGCACGCCGAGTGGACGCCGCTCGTGCCGAAGGCCGCGCTGGCCGGCGACACCGACAACCTGTTCGAGGTGGAGTCCGACCTGCGCGGTCACCCACGTCCGCCTGTCGATCTATCCCGACGGAGGCGTGGCGCGGCTCCGCGTGCACGGCGAGCCCCGGCCCGACCCGGCACTGCTGACCGGCACCATCGACCTGGCCGCCGCCGAGCACGGCGGGCGGGTCGTCGACTGCTCCGACATGTTCTACTCCTCGCCGACGCAACCTGATCATGCCCGGTCGCGCGGCCATCATGGGCGACGGCTGGGAGAACGCCCGTCGCCGCGACGACGGCAACGACCACGTCACGGTGCAGCTGGCCGGCAAGGGGAGCGTGCGCCGGGTCGAGATCGACACGTCGTACTTCGTCGGCAACGCGCCCGGCTGGGCCAGCCTGACCGGTGACGACGGGGTCGTGCTGGTGCCGAAGACCCGCCTGCAACCCGACACCCGGCACTTCTTCCTGGTCGAGGACCAGCCGCCGGTGTCCGAGGTCCGGCTCGACGTCTTCCCCGACGGGGGACTCGCGCGGTTGCGGGTGTGGGGCGAGCTCGTCTAGAGGCGGCGCGGCGCGGCGGGAGCAGTAGCGCCGGCTCAGGCAGACTCTGGTCCATGGCAGTCACCGAGACCGACCTTGGGCACCTGCGACGGTGTGTCGAACTCGCGCGCGAAGCGCTCGACGACGGCGACGAGCCCTACGGGAGCGTGCTCGTCGACGCCGACGGGAACGTGCGGTTCGAGGACCGCAACCGGGTCAAGGAGGGTGACGAGACCCGCCACCCCGAGTTCGAGATCGCCCGCTGGTCCGCAACGCACCTGACGGCAGAGGAGCGGGCAGCCGCGACGGTCTACACGTCCGGAGAGCACTGTCCGATGTGCTCGGCCGCCCACGCCTGGATGGGCCTCGGTCGCATCGTCTACGTGACGTCGACCGAGCTGCTGGGGGAGTGGCTCGCGGAGTGGGGCATCCCACCAGGCCCGGTGACGCCGTTGCCGATCAACGCCGTCGCGCCCCGCGTCGAGACGGACGGCCCGGTGCCCGAGCTGGCGGCCGAGGTCAAGGAACTGCAGCGTCGGCGGTTCGCCCGCGGCTGAGTCTTTCCGCCCACAAAGACGCACCATGACTCCCGCTTCATCCTCCGGTGAGCGCGTTTGGTTGGCCGAGCATCGGTCAGCGTGATCGGCCTTGCGCAATGAGTCCTGATTCGTACGCGTGGATGACCAGGTGTGTCCGGGTGTTCAAGTTGAGTTTCTCGAGGAGTTTGCTGACGTAGGTCTTGACCGTCGCCAGACCCAGATGCAGTTGGTCCGCGATCTCTGCGTTGGAGAGGCCCCGGGCGACGAGCATGAGGATGTCGCCTTCCCGTGCCGTGAGGTCGGGGATGGTTGGCGGGGGCCGCGAGTCGGGCGTCGATGCGAACGCCTCGATGAGACGTTTTGTGATGTTGGGTGACAAGAGGGCGTCTCCGCCGGCGGCGACGTGCACTGCTCGCAGCAGTTCTGCCGGTGGCGTGTCCTTCACAAGGAAACCGACGGCGCCGGCCCTCAAGGCGCCGAAGACGTACTCGTCCATGGCGAACGTCGTCAGGACGATCACGCGCACGTGGGCAGAGCGCGGATCGGCCAGGATGCGCCTGGTCGCCTCGATCCCGTCCAGCACGGGCATCCGCACATCCATCAGGACGACATCGGGCAGCTGTTCGACAACAAGTTGCACCGCCTCCTCGCCCGTCGGGCCTCTCCCACGACCTGGGGATCGAGGGCTGGATGCCAGGAGCGCCACGAAACCGGCGCGAACCAGTTCCTGGTCGTCGACGACCACCACCGTCGTGGTCATGTGGGGACACCTACCCGGGCAACCCCAGGTAGGACGGCCCGGACCTGGAAGCTGCTCGGCCTCCGTCGGCCCGGCCTCCAAGACACCGCCGAAGAGGCCCACCCGCTCACGCATTCCCACCAGCCCGAAGCCCGGCGACGGGGTTTGCGTGGTCGGCTGATCGGACTCGGGGTTGTGGACCACCACGGTCACTTCACCGTCGGAGGCGGCGATGCTGACGGTGACAGCGGCCCTGGGTGCGTGCTTGCGCGCGTTGGTCGAAGCCTCCTGCACGATCCGGTACACCGTGATGCGCACGCTGTCGGGAAGGTTCTCGACTCCCGGCTCTATGCTCAGCTGGGCGGGGCCGTACGACTCACGGTGCATCGCGATCAATGGCTCGAGGTCGCCAGCCTGGGGTGGGCGAGAACTTCGCGAGGGTGGCTTCGTCGGGCCTTCCCGGAGTACGCCGAGCATTCGACGCAGGTCGTCGAGTGCCATCCGGCTGGCCTCCTCGATGGCGGTCAGCGCCGGACCGACGCGTTGAGGCTGTTCGTGCATCAAGTGGCGGGCGACCCAGCCTGGGCGCCGCGACCGACGACGGTGACGACGACGTCGTAGACTCCGGCGATGCGGACGTTCGTTGAACGGCCTGGCTGCTGTTCGGCAGCGGCGACCTCGTGTTCGGCGGCGAGCGCGCGCTGCATCGCCTGTTCGCGCAGCGTCCAGTTGTCGTCGTACCGCCATACCGATCGCCAGGGCACGCAGAAGACCGCGGTGCTCAGGATGCCGGCGGGATCGTCGAAGGCAGCCGCATGAATCAGCGCAAAGAAGGCGAACATCCCGAGCACCGTGACCAGGCCGGCCACGGCTACTCGCGTTGGACGGTAGACCGCGACGGAGTAGAGCAGGGCCAAGGTGCCAGGGGGGTCACACCTTCGTTCCACGGCACGGCCATGATCGTCGAGATGGAGACGGCGGAGACCGCCAGAGCGGTGTAGGGATAGATCCTTCGGAAGGCTAGGGGCGCGGTCGCGCCGATCGCCAGGAGCACCAGGCGCACGTTGGCGGGAGGGTAGTAGACCGCGACGGTCGGATCGGTCGGTGAACACGTTGCTCACACCGATCGCGGTCAGCACGAGAGCGAAGACACAGTCCAGCTGGAACCAGCGGGTGGACAAAAGTGCCCTCATGGACGAGAGGGTACGCCGACACGGCTGCCGGGAACTCCTCACCGCGGAGACGCCGGAGTTCCGTCTTGAGGAGGACTTCGGACAGGACGGCTCCACCTCATGGCGGGTCTGTGTCCGAGACTCCGGGTGGTTGGACGACACTCCGATCCCGAGAAGCCTGAAGGTCCAACGGCCGACTCGCCAACCAGCTCGAAGCGCTCAGGAGGACCTCATGTCCGCAGTACTACCCAACCACCAGGATCTCGAAGCCGATGCGGTCCCCGCATCAGGCGCTGTCGCTGCGGCGGCACTTGCAGGAGTGTTGTCGTGGGTGACCTTCGTCGCCGGGTTCGTGTTCTTTCCTTCCCAGAGCTTTCGCGAGGGAGTGCTGACCCCCTACTCGATCGTGAACAACGTGGTGACCACGGTGGCCTTTGGGTGCCTTGCCATGGCTGTGCCGACGCTCCGCCGAGTGCTCGATGTTCCGCGCTGGGCCTTGTACCTGAGTTCGGCGGCCTTTGCGGCGGTGGCCGCCATGTCATGGTCGCTGGCCACACTGGCCCCGGACATGGCGAAATTCGTCAGTGACAGCGAGTTCGACCAGTTCACCGCCTACCTGATCCTCTTCCCGCTGCCGAAGATGATCCTCGGCCTCGTTGGGTTCACCGCTCTGGGCGTGTCCGGCTGGCGCCGACGCGCCCTACCGCGAGGAGCCGCTGCACTGCTGATCCTGGCCGGCATTGCGTCCCTGTGGTGGGCCTACCCTCCTGGCGCCTGCTCGGCGCGCTCGCCTTCGCCTGGATCGTCAAACAGTCACCACTCTCCACTGCAGAGTTGACCGAGCGGAGCCAGTCATGAGGCCGCACACGCAAGCGCCCCAGCGGATGACTGAGGCCAGCGCTGTCGGTGGCGCCGCTTGGTCCGGACGCCGTCGAGCATCGCGGAACTGGGCCGTCCTTGGGCTGTTGGTCCCGCTGGCAGCGGCCTGTGGCGGAGAGAACGATCCGCAGGGGAAGCAGTCCGTTGACCCTTCTCCCACAGCCTCGAGAAGCGAGGCAGTCAGGACGTCCAGACCAACTCAGGCGGATCAGTTCATTACAGGTGTGCCGGAGAAGGGGATCCGACGATCCTCATGGAAGCCGGCGGGGGCGCCGGCACCGACGAGTTCGCTGCACTGCTTGATCCGCTGGCCGAGGAGAACCGAGTCTGCACCTATGACCGTCCCGGCACCGGGATGAGTCCCGACGTACCGGATCATCGGCGGACGTTGGATGACCTCTGTCAGGTCCAGGACGAGGTCATCGAGGCATTGGCGATTGCAGGGCCCTATGTCCTCCTCGGCCAGTCGTTCGGCGGCAACATCGTGATCGGCTGCGCGGAACGGCACCCCGATCGTGTTGCTGGCCTGGAGGTTGTCGAGGGTTACCACGACGACCCTCAGCAGATGCGCAAGTGGGCAAGGGAAGAGGGATGGACGTGGCAGGGCAACCCTGAACACGTGGACGGCGTCGACATCAGCGACGACTTCGACGTGCTGGACATGCCGGTCGGTTCATTCCCGTGCTGATCTCAGTGCCAGCGACGAGACCGGGAAACGTGGAGAACCAGGAGTAATCGGCTGGGCTTGTTGCTCGGATCACGCCAAGTCGTGGTCGAAGGTGGGGACGACCTTCATCTCGAGAACCCAGAGGAAGTCGTGCAGGAGACGCTCAACCTGCTCCGCGGGTGACGGCATGTTGACGGCGAGGTCCGACGAGGATGTCGCCGCCTGGCGGAGGTCCTGGCCGATCGAGGGCTCTGGAGCTGAGTGGGTCGTTGCAGGCCTCTGCTGGCGCCTCCGGTCGCGATGCACCGATCCTCCGGCGATCGAGGCCCGCACTCGCGCCCTTGCCCGGCGACGTCGACTTCACGGCAGGCGCATCCCTGCCCATCTCAGGTCTGACCGCGTGGCAGGGACTATTCCAGCACGGCCGCCTTCAGCCAGGGCAGAGCCTCCTCGCGCACGGCGCGGCCGGCGCCGTCGGAAGAATGGTGACACCGCAGCTCGCCCGCGAGGCCGGCGCCCACGTCATCGGCACCGGGCGCGCCGCCGACCGTGAGAAGGCACTCGAATACGGCGCACACGAGTTCCTCGACCTCGCGAACGACGCGATGGAAGACATCGGCGAAGTCGACCTCGTCTTCGATGTCATCGGCGGCGACGTCCAGAAGCGGTCCACAGGCCGATCAAGGCTGGAGGAACGCTGGTATCAGTCGTCGGTTCGGTCGAGGTCCGCCCCCCACACGGCCTGGCAGTGGACTTCGTCGTCGAGGCCGATCGCGCCCAGCTGGGTGAGATCGTGCAGCGGGTGCGGGACGGACGACTGCGCACGAACATCGGAACGACCGCATCCCTCGACCATGCCGTCGAAGCACTCAACCCCACCGAGCGCCTCAAGGGAAAGACGATCATCCGCGTGCGCCCGTGACTGACTCGGCAGAGTTGCGTCACTCCGCCGCCTGTGGCGCGACACCGGCGCACGGCGAGACTGCGGGCATGGAACCTGTCCGCGTGCGCTTGCCACCTGAGTGGCTTGAGGGGCACCTCCAACGACTCGCGGAGGACCGCGTAGTCGAGTACTCGGGAAGTCCAACGATGTACGGGCACAGCGCGCTGCGCGGGAACGAGCGTGGGCTGAAAGGTGAGGCGGCGACGGCCCTGTGGCTAGACGCCCAGGGGTACCGATTCAAACCCACCCCTCGACCCGCCGAACAGACCTCTGTGTGGGACACCCCGGACCGCCATGGCTAATGGTCGAGGTTAAGACGTGGCCAACTCGCGACTGGATCAACTTGGGAAGGGACGTCGCGGCGACCCAGACTGGGAAAAGATCGCGAGCAATGCCTGGCTAGTGGTGTGGGCAATTGCCGAGGAAACGCCCCAGCCCGATGGAGCCGAGTTCGTCAGCTTGGCCGGTTGGACGCCTACATCAGAGATCGTAAGACAAGGATTCGCCCGGTGGACCGCGGGCGTCCATGCGAATGTGCACGTTTCCACGAATCTGGTGCGGAACATGAGCGAGCTGATCGACCTTGCTGCTGCCCGGGTTGAGTTCCCATCCCTCCAGCGGCGAGATCCGGAGTGCGGCCACCCAAACGTTCTGGGTCATTTGAACCGCACTGGGTTCTGTAGAGGCGCTGGTCATTTGATTTCAACCAGGGCGCTCTCGCCCTGCTGGGTAGCGTAGAACCTCCCTTCGAACTCTGCTGGCGGTACATCGTTGAGGTAGCCGTGGAGCCGCTGGTGGTTGTGCCAGTGGACCCACCCGAGCGTGCCGAGTTCGACGTCCTCGACGGTGCGCCACGGAC
Organism: uncultured Actinomycetota bacterium; assembly: GCA_963766035.1. GTDB lineage: Bacteria > Actinomycetota > Actinomycetes > Propionibacteriales > Nocardioidaceae > Nocardioides. The sequence goes on from CAVXYP010000004.1 coordinate 124,116, forward strand.
CTGGCCGTGCTGGTCCGCGGATGAGTTCGGCCTTGTAGTAACCGTTGACCGTCTCGGCGAGCGCATTGTCATACGAATCACCGACGGTGCCGATCGATGGGACGGCGCCGATCTCGGCGAGCCGCTCTCCGTACCGCAGGCTGGTGAATTGCGACCCGGCATCGGAGTGACACCGCAGGCCAGTGAGCTGAGTGCCGCGGGACCAGCGGGCCATCTCGATCGCGTCGAGCACAGTCTCGGTCCGCATGTGCGAGGCGACCCGCCAGCCCACGATCATCCGGGAGAACGCGTCGATGATGAAGCAGACGTAGGCGATCCCGGCGAAGGTCGGCACGAACGTCAGGTCGGTGACCCACAGTTGGTTCGGGCCGGTGGCGGTGAAGTCCCGCTTGACCAGGTCCGGGTGCCGCGCCGCCGTCGGGTCCGGCCTGGTGGTCCGGACCCGTTTCGTGCGCACCACACCTTCGATGCCCTCGGCGCGCATCAGGCGGGCGACCTGGTCACGGCCGACGTCGTGGCCGGCACGCTTGGCAGCCTTCCACAGCTTGCGTGCCCCGTAGACCCGATAGTTGTCCTCCCACAAGGTCCTCATCACTGGCCGAAGCTCGGCATCCCGGATCGAACGCGCAGAGGGCTCACGGCTCTTGGCCGCGTAGTAGGTGCTCGGAGCCACCTGCAGCCCTGCGTGGAACAGGGTGCTGCAGATGGACTCGACCCCGAGCTTCTTGCCCTCCACGACGTCGTCGCGGTTGGCGTCGATGAAGGTGACTACTTCTTGTGTTGGCGGTCGAGTTCCGCCCCGAAGAAACTTGCCGCTCGCTTCAAAATCTCGTTGGCCCGCTTGAGCTCGCGGTTCTCCTGCTCGAGCTCCTTGATCCGCAGCACCTCAGCCGTGGTCACCCCCGGCGCATGGCCCTCATCGATATCGGCCTGCTTGACCCACTGCCGCACCGATTCCACCCCGTAGCCGAGCTGGGTAGCTACCCGCTGGACGGTCCCGTGTTCAGTACCGATCTCTTCGCGCAGCTTGCGGACCATACGGACCGCTGCTGCCTTCTCATCCGGGGTGTAGCGCCGCGTCTGCGGCTTCCCGGGCACCTGTTCCTGTGGCATAGCTCCATCCTCGTTTCAAAGGGATGGCGCCTCCATCATTTCCAGTGCGGTTCAATTGTTGGGGTTGCGCGGAGCCGCCTACAGGTGTGCTGCCACTTCGCGTAGCCGTTGCGGGGGGACGCTTCCATGCCGTCAGCCGGGGGGACAGAACTTGCGAACGAGGAGCATCTCCGGGAATAGCTTCCACCGTCACAACAATGCCGCTCCTAGAGGCCGCCGTGAGGCACCCGGCTTGCCTTACCTGCTTTCCGGTGGTCCGCGGATAGCACTCAGTCAGCTTCGTCTCGAGGTCAAGCGGTCGGACCTCGCCACCGCGACGGCGAGGTGTTCCCATGAGTCATTTCGCCGCCGATGAGCCAACTGTCAACGGCGGCCGGCAGTCGACCCGATCGCGTCAGGCGGGCCTGCTTTGGGACAATCTTCAGGTGCCGTCGACACCAGTTAGCCGGACCTCGTTCTCCGTCTCGGCGCCTTCTTGGCCGCCGGGGCCTTCTTCACGGGGGCCCTCTTCGCAGCCGCACGGCAGCAGGCGCCTTCTTCGCAGCCGCCTTCTTCGCAGGAGCCTTCTTCGCAGCCGCCGCAGCAGGCGCCTTCTTCGCAGCCGCCTTCTTCGCAGGAGCCCTCTTCGCAGCCGCCGCAGCAGGCGCCTTCTTCGCAGCCGCCTTCTTCGCTACGACTCGCCCACCGACGACAGACGAACGGTCCATCTTGCTGCGCGCTCTCTCTGCCTGTTCGCTAATCGCCTGAATTGCCTGGCGATTCCTCGCGTTGCGCGCCCGGACCTGTGCGTTGGCCAACTCGATTGCCTTTCCAGCCTTCGCGTTGATCTCGTGCACAAGTTGATGCACGCGCTGGTGTGACACCCCTAGAACCTCACCGATGTCTCGTAGAGGCACCTGCTGACTAGCGAGCCGGCGGGCCGTTTCAACCATGAGCGCCGCCGCCTTCTCCTCGGCAACCCGAGCAGCCTTTCGGAACTCGGAGATGTCGCGCATGGCGGTCCCTAGATCCTCGCCAGACACGATCACCTGAGGATTCCGAAGTTCGATCTCGGAGGGCGCGACGTCCTGATCAACCGCAATGTAGGAGCGAGCCATGTCCTCAACCTCGCTCAACCTACGCGCCTGGGTGAGGCCGTCGATCTCGGGGATCCCGACCATCCACCACTTGCCGTCCCGATACACCTTGATCTCGTACGTCTTCATCGCGCTCACCCCTTCGCCTTCGTCGTGCAGTTCTTGATTGCCGCGCGGGCCTTTCGCACTACGCCCGGCGAGATGTTCCGGTGACCCACCGGCAGGCTGAACGTGTGCGACCCACATGAGCAGCCGTACTTCTCATGGCTACCGTCCCCACCAGGGAGGGCCGTCCACCCCGCGTCCTTGAACTCCCGGATCATCTTCCGAGTTGGCTGCTCGCTCACCATAAGGATAGTCAAGCGGCCTAGACACTCTCAAGTCAATCAGCCTAGACAGATTGCGGGGGTGCGTCATTCCGCCGCGAAGTAGGCCGACAACACCAAGCGGAGACTCAAGTGTGTTGAACGTTGCCCCACCGTCTTGAGTCGCGGGTCACGTTCACAAGCGGGGGTGGCGGTCTCGAGGGTGGGCACTGTCCTTGCGTGACCTCCTCCGTGACGATCAACCCCACCTCCGCTCGTCTGAGGTCCAGCTCTTGGTGGTTTGCCTCCTCGGACGGACGTCGGACCCTGTGGCAAATGCCCAACCCGGCACTGTGCGTCTGGATGGTCACCCTGGTGCTTGGTTGGTTCGAACTGTCGGCCGCGCAGGCGATCGCGGTCGGCGGCATACGCCGCGGAGCACTCCTCGTGTGGGCGCTTACGAGGTCGTTCGCGGCGCGAGCCCGTTCCGCCGCACGCTTGGCGCGATGTCCTGGCCGTCCATCTCCCGCCGCTCGTCCTCGGCTGACGCGGCGCGTCATTGCGCCGCCAATGGCTGACGGGGCCGGACGGCCGCCCCGCCTTCCGATTGGCGACAGGACGGCTACCCGAGTCGACTCCGCACTGCCCTCCACACCTTCGGGATCGGCGACCCCAGTCCCGTCGGATGTCAGTTGCCGGCCGGCTGTCACTTCTCGGTGTCGGTGCGGATGAAGGGCGCGGGTCGGGTGGGGTGGTTCGCCGGTCCGTCGACCAGGACGGTTCCGTCGAAGGTGACCTGGCCGGCCGCCGTTGCTTCCCGTTGTTTGCGCGTGCTGCCGGGTCCGTTGACTGAGGTCACCATCTTGCCTACGGCGGTCCACGTCACGTCGGCGGTCACTGCGTGGCTGTCGCCGAAGATGTCCCGGACGGTTCCTGCGGCGGTGGCGTGAACGGCTTTGAGGTTGGACGTGCTCGTGATGGTGGCGGGCAGGATGCCGCCCCAGCTGTACGAGCTGCCGTCCGGGCAGACCGCCTGGTACTGCACCCTGACCGTAGGGTCCGGGTCCTCCCGGTCGGGAGAGGAGAAGTCGCGGGTGCTGGCCACCAGCAGGGTGGCGTCGACAGTCGACCCGTCCGGGCACGTGTGGGGCACGGCCCAGAATGCCTGCGCGGTCTCCTCGAAGAACAGCGTCGGTTCGGCGTGACTTGGGGCTTGTCCGGGCAGGATTAGAGCGCCAGCCGTTGCGACGAGGGTGAGGAGAACGACCCGAACGCGTCTCAGTGTTGTCATCATGACTTGCACCTCTCGGTTGGTCTCGGTACGAACCGCTCCAGTTCACGGCGCAAGATTCCGGTTGACCAGATGTACATAGGTGCTAGTACCCGGGTGCTAAGAGGCCCGAGAACGGGCGATGATCAATGCCGCCGCGCACTCTCAGCGTCGACGTGGTCGCTCAATCCTCGGGAAGCCTGGCGCCATTCGGTAGGCACGAATCCTCGCAACCCGGTTGTCGACCCAGCGTCACTTCGCCGCCAAGCGGTACGTCACACAGCCTTCGTCAGCGGTGGATCCCACGTTGTTCGTCCTTGGAGAATCGCTGGAAAGCCGCCTGCTTGGTGGTGCCCATCGCCGCGCCGATGATCGTCCACGAGTCACCAGCCGCGCGCGCGGCCGCCACCGCATCACGGAGCTCTCTTTCTGCGTTTCCGAGTTCCTTCCTCGCCGCGACAATCCGGCGGAAGTGCGTGGCGTCGCGCAGAGCGTCGGGTGCCACCGAATCCAACCCGGTCTCGTCTTTCGTGGTCTTCGTTGTCATCGTCAATCACCGCCTCACAGAGCGTTGTAGAACTTCGGTCGCAATCGGTCCGCGTGGATGATCAGCGTCGGCTCGGCAGCCGGAACGGCAACGAGTTCCAACAGGTTTCCCGAGGGGTCGGGACCGATCACGAACAACCTCTCCTCGCCGTCGTACTCAAATTCAGCGAGCTTGATGGCGTTCTCCCACGCGTGGAGGATCGCGTCATCGCTGATCCCGTGCTTCCGGGCCGAGTCCCCGATCTCCACGCCGTCAACTGTACGTTGACGGCGCGTCAGCGTCAACGATCTATTGACGATGCCTCGCCAAAGGGTCGAGATGCGTGCTATCGCCGCCCAACGCGGACTCAGTGCCGATGAGCGGAACCGTGCGAGAGACACTATGGATGTGCATCAAGACACGGGCGTTCCGGACAGCACGCCGCGCCTAACGCTGCGGCGCATGGCGGTCGCCGACGTGCAGGCTTTGTGGCCCATGCTGTCCGATGCGCGAATGTGGACCCACCATCCAGAAGGAATGCACGCTGCCATCGCGCAGACCCAGGGCTACGTTGAACGTGCGGCGGATCGTTGGTCCCGTGACGGTCTGAGTTACTGGACGGTCGAACTCACCGACGGCGGCGAAGTCATCGGAGCGGGTGGTGTCCAAGTCCACCCGCGAGGGCACTGGAACCTGAACTACCGGATTGCTGTTTCCTACCAAGGGCGGGGCTACGCAAGCGAGTTGGCCGCTGCGGCACTGACCGCTGCTCATGTCGTCGGACCTGAGCGTCCCTGCATTGCTTGGATCGACGAGGGAAACACAGCATCACGAGTTGTGGCGACCAAGATCGGGCTTACCGATATGGGGCTCCGGGAAGGTTCCGCTGACGACCTTCCGCGCCTTGCCTACTCCGATCGTCTGCTGCACGCGGAGCTGTATCCGATCATCCAGTAGCGCAACCACTCCATGGTCGTGGGTGAGTAGGTCGCCCGGATCTGCCGGCGGTCCGCGCGGCTGCGAACCTGCGTCACTTCGCCGCGATTCGGGCGCGCCCCACGTCCGGTTTGCCGCTAGTAGCGCGCCGGCTGACCGCTCGAGAGTGTGCGCGCATGGGCTGTTGCTGCATTTTCCTCTATCGGCACACTCGGCGAGGAGGGCGCGCGCTCCGGTTCGAACCTCGCGGGGTTCCTCAAGGCGAGCCCGAGCGTCGCAGTTGTCGTAGCCGCGCGTCGCAATATCCCGAAGGTCATCCAGACGGAGCTGGTCGCGGACGGGACGCTCACGCCAGTCAGGTCCTCGCACCCGAGCGGATGTTCGCGGTGGAGGCGAACCCGCGGGCGATCAGCCAGATAGCGAAGGTCACCTCGAACAATCCACCGGGAATGGCGCCGACGATCCCGGCGTCCGCGACGCCGACCAGCTCCAGCAGGTTGCCTCCGGCGAAGCACGCGTAGCCGATGAAACCCCAGACCGCTAGGAAACACGGCACGAGTCCGGTGCGGAAGAGCAGAGTGCAGAAGAACAGGCTCCCGATACCGAGCCCGGCCTCGGCCACGCTGTAGAAAGCGGTATTCGCGTCGATGGCGGAGGAGGAACCGGTGACGACGATAAGGCTCACGACACCGATGGCCAGGACGACGCCCTCGAAGACCCGCGTGCCCAGGTAGCTCGCTGCTATGGCCTTGTTGTGGGCTTGCAGGATCGGGAACATCAGGACACCGATGCCGATCACGAATGCGGAGTTGAGCAACATCAGCGCGATGCCGGTGACGAACAGAGCGGTGGAGCCGCTGCGGTCATCGGCGTCGACGACGCCCTGCGCTATGAGGCTGCCCACGCCATATGCCAAATAGCCCGAAAGGAAAAGGACACCAACGATTCGGGCGGTCCGACGCACGCTGGAGTCCGAGCGAACGACTGACGGGGAGGTCGAGTGATCGCCGGCGGCGGGCAGGCGGACCGGGGTCGTCGCCGGGGTCCTCATGAGGTGCTCCCCAGGTGAGTCAGGAGCCGGCCGCGGGCGCGGTGCAGCTGGGGCATCAGACCGTAGATGACGATCGGCACCGCGACGGTGGCCAGCACGAAGGTGCGGGCGACGGGCGACAGTGTGTGGAGCCAGTCGTTGAGGATGAGGTTGAGGACGGTGAGGGTCGGGAAGACCGCCAGCCAGATCATGAGAGCGAGCTGGTGTTTGGTGGGCGGGGCCGTTGGGGCGGATCGGGTGGTCATAATTTCTCCTTCTGGTGGGTGTGTGCGGTGAGGGTGAGTGGCAGACCTTGCTCGTAGTCGTGGACGGCTTGGCGTACGTCGTCCTCGACCAGATCGCCGTTCAGGGCGATCGCTGTCGCAGAACCTGCGCCGGCGGCGGTGATGACCTGGGCACGCGGGTCGACGACGTTGCCGGCTGCCCAGATGCCGGGGACACTGGTCTGTCCGGCGGGGTCCGTGGTGACCCATCCGTGGTTATCGATTCGGCAGCCGAGGCCGATGAGCAGGTCATGCCTGGCGACGAAGCGCGGTGGCACGAACAGGGCGTCGCGAGGCACGACGCACCCGTCGCGCAGCTGTACGCCGACCAACTGGTCGTCGTCGATGACCAGGTGGTCGATGGTGCCCTCGACGACACCGATGCCACGTGCCTGAAGTTCATGTCGCTCGGCAGTGGCGAGGATGTGTGGTGGGGTGAAGTAGACGAGGTCGTGGGTCCACTGCCGCACGATCTGGGCGAACCGAACCGCACCGGGAGTGCCGCCGATGACGCCGAGTCGGCGGTCACGCACCTCGCGGCCGTGACAGTAGGGACAATGCAGGACGTCGCGGGCCCATCGGTCGCGGAGTCCAGCAATGTCGGGGAGTTCGTCGCGGAGGCCGGTGGTAACCAGGATGCGTCGCGCTCGGAGGTGCCGCCCGTCGGCGAGAGTGACCAGGTAGCCGGGGACATCGGCATGGAGGTTCGTGGCCGTGCCGTGGACGATCTCGCCGCCGTAGCTCTCCACCTCCAGCCTGCCGACGGCCAGCAGCTCGCGCGGCGGAAGACCGTCGCGGGAGAGGTAGCCGTGCAGATGGGAGGCCGGGGCATTGCGGGGCGAACCAGCGTCCACCACGACCACGTCGCGCCCGGCGCGGGCGAGGACCAAGGCGGCGGACAGGCCGGCGGGACCTCCGCCGATGATCGCTACGTCGTATTGACTCATGTGCCCAGAGTGGGATCGATCCTGCCGATCACCTACGAACGTTGCTGTTTGTGGGAATCGGGCGTCAGATGAACACCGTGCACGACACCTCAGCGAAGATCGCCGACGCTCTGGATCAGGTTGGCCCGCGTCTCAGACAGGCCAGGATCCGGCGCGGGTTGTCACTCACCGGCGTCGCCGAGTCCACTGGAATCTCCAAGAGCACACTGTCCCGGCTCGAGACCGGCGGCCGCAGACCCACCCTCGAGCTGCTCCTCGGTCTGTCGCACGCCTACCAGGTGCCTCTCGACGACCTGGTGGGCGCGCCCGAGGAGGGTGATCCTCGGATCCGGCTCAAGCCCGGCCAGGTCAAGGGCAGGACTGTCATCCCGCTGACTCGAGAGCCAGAGGGCCGGCAGGCATGGAAGATTGTGATCCCCAGCAGCAAGACCACCCCAGAGCCGCGTGCCCACGACGGCCACGAATGGATCTACGTCCTGTCAGGCGAGGTTCGTTTGTCCTCGGTGACGAGGACCTTGTCCTCCACACAGGCGACGTCGCCGAGTTCGACACCCTGGTCCCGCACTGGTTCGGCAGCACCGGCGAAAACCCGTCCGAGATCCTCAGCATCTTCGACCGACCCGGCGAACGGATGAACCTCAGAACTCCACCATCGCCGCGATAGACCCCAGACTTGGCACCTGAGCCCAGGTCCCCGGGCAACCACCAGCGCGTGTCATATCGCCGCGACGGCGCACAATCCGGCCGTCTGCGGACCGATCCCCGTCCCCTCCGGCAGCCTTGGGTTGCGCGAGGGCACCCGCGGGAGTTTGATGATCGACAGGCGGCTTAGAACGCCGCGGGCTACCACTTCCCCGGAGGAACCAATGGCAGTCGTTGCTCACGTCATCCTGGCTGGCGTCTCCAAGGAGCAGTACGACAAGGTTCGCGATGCGGTCGGCTGGCTCGATGAAGCACCCGTTGGCGGGATCGCGCACCTCACCTGGTGGGAGGGCGACGACTGCCACAACATCGACGCATGGGAGAACGAGGACGCGTTCAACGCGTTCGGCGAAACGAGACTTGGTCCGGGGATGGCCCAGGCCGGAGTCGGCGTGGAGCCGCAGGTCACGTTCCAGCCCGCCCATGAGGTGTTCACGACGAAGGCGGTCAAGATCACGAGCTAGCTCCACCCATCTGCTCGCGTCAATGCTGGACCCGTCTGTTCACACTCAGTGCGGGCGTACGTCTAATCGGCACACGCCCCGACACCTCACGTCACGTCTGCTCGGCGAAGGCCTTGAAGTTCGCGAACTGTTTGGGGAAGTCCCTACGGACAAGTGGCGCCAGTAGGGGCAGCATCACCTTCATGACACCCTTCGGGCGGAGATCGAACTCGCCGTCCAGCCGAGTGCCGGACCCGTCGGACGAGAAGTTCATCCGGCCGGTGATGTCCATCCGCTTGGCGTCGACTTCGAACGTGACGACGCGGTCAGGCTCGTGCTCGGCGATGACCGCGATGCACTCCTGCCCTTGATAGACGGCCCGGAATCGAGAGCCGACCCCAATTGGTTCCGAGGTGAGCAGTTCGGAGTCGCTGAGGTTGCTGTTCCACCGCGGCTCGTTCCGGTTGTCGGCCATGAGGGCGAAGACATCGCTGACTGGCTTGTCGACCGTAGTGGTGGCCGTGGCCTTCATGGACGGAGGCTACAACGTCCGAGCGATGCGTGTCGTCGGAGAATCGCTGGAAGGCCGCCTGCTCGGTGGTGCCATTGCGGCGCCGATGGGCGTGCAGGAGTCACCGCCGCACGCGCCGCCGCCACCGCTTCACGGAGTTCCGTTTCTGCGGCCACGAGGCCCTTCTCTGCGGCAATAGTCCGGCGGAAAGTGCGTGGCGTCGCGAAGGCTCGCAGGTGCCACAGAATCCAAACCGGTCTCGTCTTTCGTTGTCTTCGCCGTCATCGTCGTCACTGCCTCACAGAGCGCTGACCCCGTGCCTTCGCCGCGACGATCCGATACGCCCAACTAGACCTGGCCGCTGACCAGATCCCCGTCGATCCAGACGGCTGCCACGTCGGCAGTAGTGCCCAGTGCGAACGTCTTCGCCAGCGCGTCGTCGGGACCGGAGGCGTGGCGCACGGCCACGTCGAACGTGCTCCCGGACGCGGGCTTGATCCACTGCGCGTCGAACCGCTGTCCGACCGACAGGTGCCCGACCTGGTCGAGCTCCAGCGCGTCGGCGCCGGCGACGGTCGCGAGGTGGAGCAGGTGGGCGGGGGTGAGTGGGTGGCCAGACTCGCCGAGCAGCTGCTGCATGAAGTAGGCCTGGAGGCCCTCCTTCAGGAGCGAGAAGCCGGTGCCGGCGCCGACGTCGGAGCCGAGCGCCACGCGGACGTCGTACGCGACGTGTCGCTCGAGCGGGAACAGACCGCTGCCGAGAGCGGCGTTGCTGGTCGGGCAGTGGGCGACGGAGGCGTCGCGCTCGGAGAGCACCTTCAGCTCGTCGTCGCTCGGATGCACGTTGTGTGCGAGCACGCTGCGCCGGCCGATCAGCCCGTGCGCGTCGTAGGTGTCGAGGTAGTCGCGGGCGTTGAACAGGCCGCGCGACCGTCTCGATCTCTCGGAGGTTCTCGTTGATGTGCGAGGTGAAGAACGCCCCCGGGACGGCAGCGAGCACGTCGGCGCAGGCGGCCAGCATCGGGTCCGTGCACGACAGCGAGAACCGCGGCGTGACGGCGTAGCGGTTGCGGCCGACGCCGTGCCAGCGGGCGGCCAGGGCGATCGCCTCGTCGCGGGTCTGCTCGGGGGTGCCGAGCAGCTCGGCGCGAAGGATCCGGTCGCTGACGACCAGACCGCTGGTCACCCGCAGGCCGACCCGCGCCGCCTCGGTGAACAGCGCGTCGACCGCGGTCGCGAAGTGCGAGCCGAAGACCAGGGCAGACGTCGTGCCGGCGCGGACCAGGCCGGACACGAAGTCCGACGCGACCCCGGCGGCGTAGGACGCGTCGGTGAGCCGGGCCTCCTCCGGCAGCGCGCACTGCTCGAGCCAGTCGAGCAGCGGCATGCCGAGGCCGCCGATGACCCGGACCTGCGGGAAGTGCACGTGGGTGTCGACGAAGCCGGGCAGCAGCAACCCCTCGGCCAGGTGCACGACCTCCTCGTCGGGATGGTCGGCGCGCACCCGCGGGAACGGTCCACGCGCGACGATCACGCCGTCACGCACGAGCAGCCCCTCGTCGGCGGACGCCCGGAGGACGCCGCCGGAGAACGGGTCGTCCGGGGTGTCCAGGACCGTGCCCCGGAAGATCGTCATGCGTTCACGCCCTTGGGTTGGAAGGAGAGGAGCAGGTCGGCGGCGACGCCCACCGCGATGGTGGCCGGGTCCTTGCCGCCGAGCCCGGGAAGCCCGATGGGGCACGTGATCCGGCCGATGTCCTCCGGCAGGTGCCCGCCCTCGTCGGCGAGCCTCCTCTGGAACCTCACCCACTTGGCCGACGAGCCGATCAGCCCGATCGACCCCAGCCCTGGGGTGCGCAGTGCGGCGTCGCAGAGGGCTGCGTCCTCGGCGTGGTCGTGCGTCATCACCAGCACGTGCGTCCCGGCCGGCAGCGTCGACAGCACCAGCTCGGGCAGCACCGGCACCTGGTGCACGTGGACGGTCGCACGCGCGTCGTCGAGGGCGGTGAGCCGGGACGGCGTCAGCTGGTCGGTCCGCGAGTCGACCAGGTGCAGCTCGAGGTCGTGCCGCGCGAGGATCCGCGCGAGCTCCAGCCCGACATGGCCGATACCGAAGACGGCAACGGCGGGTACGACGGGGAGCGGCTCGAGCAGCAGGGTCACCTCGCCGCCGCAGCACTGCACGCCGTGCTGGTGAGGTGCCTTGTCGGACAGCATCGAGGTCAGCAGCTCGGGGGCGACCGCACCGTCGGCGAGGAGCGCGCGGGCACGCTCGATCGCCACCGCCTCGAGGTTGCCGCCGCCGACCGAGTCCCAGGTCTCGGAACGACCGACGACCATCTTCGCCCCGGCGTCGCGCGGCGCGTGCCCGCGGACGCCGGCCACGGTCACCAGGACACCGGGCTCCCGGCGCGACCGCAGGTGCGTGACCGCCCTCATCCAGTCCATGCCGACCTCACACCCGGGCCAGCTCAGATGCCGGTTCGTCGGCCGGTTCGTCGGCCGGTTCGTCGGCCGGCTGGACGGCACGCGCAGCCTCGATCGCCCAGTACACCGCCTCGGGTGTCGCCGGCGACGCGAGGTCGACGCTGGTCCCCTCGGGACCGAACGCCGCCGCGGCCTGCCGCAGCGCCTCCCGCACCGAGAACGCCAGCATCAGCGGCGGCTCACCGACGGCCTTCGAGCCGTAGACGGCACCGTCCTCGTGGGCCTGAGCCAACAGCTCGACGTTGAAGACCTCGGGCATCTCGGAGAAGCTCGGCAGCTTGTAGGTCGACGCGGCCTGGGTGAGCAGCCGGCCCCGACCGGGGCCGTCGGACTCGTCCCAGCGCAGGTCCTCGAGCGTCAGCCACCCGGCCCCCTGCACGAACCCACCCTCGATCTGGCCGATGTCGATCATCGGCGAGAGGCTGTCGCCGACGTCGTGGACGATGTCGACCCGACGCAGCTGGTAGGCGCCGCTGAACCCATCGACCTCGACCTCGCTCGCGGCGACGCCGTAGGCGAAGTACTTGAACGGCTCGCCGTGCATGGCGGCGACGTCCCAGTGCAGCCCCTCGGTCTTGTAGAAGCCCGCGGCCCAGAGCTGGATCCGCTGGAAGTACGCGTTGTGCACGCGCTCGTCCCAGGTCTCACCCGGCACGTCGACGATCCGCGCGAGGATCTGCTCGCACGCGTTCTTGATCGCCGCGCCGTTGAGGTCGGCACCCGACGACGCAGCGGTCGCGGAGGTGTTGGGCACCTTGTCGGTCCGGGTCGGCGCGAGCCGCACCTTCTCGAGGGGCACGCCGAGGGTGGTGGCCGCGACCTGCAGCATCTTGGTGTGCAGCCCCTGGCCCATCTCGGTGCCACCGTGGTTGATCAGGACCGAGCCGTCCTTGTAGACGTGCACGAGGGCACCGGCCTGGTTGAACGCGGTGAGGTTGAACGAGATGCCGAACTTGACCGGCGTGATGGCGAGCGCCCGCTTGGTGTCCTCGTGGGTCGCGTTGAAGCGCTCGATCTCCCGCGTCCGGGCAGCGAAGTCGCCGTTGTCCAGCACCTGCTGCCAGGCCGTGCCGATCCGCTCCGCGTGCCGCACCGGCATGCCGTACGGCGTGGCCTGGCCGGACCGGTAGAAGTTGCGGCGCCGCAGCTCGGCCGGATCGATGCCGAGCAGGGGAGCGCAGCGACCGAGCAGGTCCTCGACGACCAACATGCCCTGCGGCCCGCCGAAGCCACGGAACGCGGTCTGCGACGTCTTGTTGGTCTTCGCGATCCGGCCCTCGAGGCGGACGTTCGGGATCCAGTAGGCGTTGTCGATGTGGCACATCGCGCGCGCCAGCACCGGCTCCGACAGGTCCAGGCTCCAGCCACCGTCGGCTACCAGGTGGGCGTCGAGCGCCTGCAGCATTCCGTTGCCGTCGAAGCCGACCTTCCACCTGGCGAGGAAGCCGTGCCGCTTGCCGGACATGGTCAGGTCCTGGGTGCGGTTGAGCCGCAGCCGCACCGGCCGGCCGGTGAGGGTCGCGCCCAGCGCCGCGATGGCGGCGAAGCCATGCGGCTGCATCTCCTTGCCGCCGAACGCTCCACCCATCCGCAGGCACTGCACGGTGACCTCGTGGCTGTGCAGCCCGAGCACGTGCGCCACGATCTCCTGCGTCTCGGTCGGGTGCTGGGTGCTGCTCTGCACGAAGACCTGGCCGCCCTCGTCGACCTGCGCGAGCGAGCAGTGCGTCTCCAGGTAGAAGTGCTCCTGGCCGGCGAACTCGAACTCGCCCTCGAACACGTGGACCGACGACGCGAAGCCGGAGTCCACGTCGCCGCGGGCGAGGTGCTTGTGCGCACCCTGGAAGCTCGCGGCCGCGATCGCCTCGCGCGCGGTGACCAGCGACGGCAGGGGCTGGTAGTCGACCGCCACCTCGGCGGCGCCCAGCCGGGCGGCCTCGAGCGTCTCGGCGAGCACCCAGCAGACCGCGTGGCCGTGGAACATGACCTCGTCGGGGAAGAGCGGCTCGTCGTGCTTGATCCCGGCGTCGTTGACCCCGGGGACGTCGTCCCGGGTCAGCACCCGGACGACGCCCGGCACGTCGTACGCCGGCGCGGGGTCGAGCGTCGTGACCAGCGCGTGGGCGTGCGGCGCCTGGACCGGCCAGGCGTGCAGCACGTCCCTGGTGCGCAGCACCAGGTCGTCGGTGTAGAGCGCCTCACCCGTCACGTGCAGCGCGGCGCTCTCGTGATGAAGAGACCGGCCGACGACGGCGTTCGTGGGCCGCTCGGACAGGGCACTCATGCGGTCAGCTCCTTGCCGGTGGTTGAGGTGCGAGCGGAGCGAGCCTCGAAACCAGTGCGTGCGTACAGCCGGAGCAGCGCCTGGCCGAGCATCGCGGAGCGGTACGGCGCGCTCGCGCGGTGGTCGCTCATCGGCGTGCCCTCTCGCGACATCACCGCCGCCGCGTGACGGACGGTCTGGTGCGACCACGGCCGGCCGACCAGCGCCTCCTCCGTCGCCCGGGCCCGGATCGGCGTGGCCGCGACGCCACCGAGCCCGATGGCCGCCCGTTGCACGACGCCGTCCGCGACCTCCAGCGCCATCCCGACGGCGACACTCGAGATGTCGTCGAAGCGTCGCTTCGCGATCTTCTGGAACGCGGTCACCGACGCCAGCGGCAGCGGAATCCGGACCGCGCGGATCAGCTCGCCCTGGCGACGGACGCTCTGCCGGTAGCCGGTGAAGTAGTCGGCGAGCGGGACCTCGCGGTCGCCGTCGCGGGAGGTCAGGACGACCGTCGCCTCGAGCGCGAGCAAAGCCGGGGGAGTGTCGCCGATCGGCGACCCGGTGCCGAGGTTGCCGCCGATCGTGGCGCCGTTGCGGATCAGCCGGGACGCGAACTGCGGGAAGAGCTGGCCGAGCAGTGGAACGCGTCCGGCCAGCCGGCGCTCGATCTCGGTCAGGCTGAGGGCGGCACCGAGCTCGATGCAGTCGGCGCCGACGTGGAAGGTGCGCAGCTCCTCGAGCCGGTCGATCGCGGCCACGAGCGGCGCCCGCGTCCCGCGGATGTTCACCTCGACGCCGAGGTCCGTGGATCCGGCGACGAGCGTCGCACCCTGGTCGAGCAGGTCGAAGGTCTCGGCGAGCGTCGCCGGCCGCGCGAAGCCCTCGATGCGCGTGGCCACCGGCGCCGGCGGAGGCACGTCACGACGCGCGGCGAGGACGTCGTCCTCGGCGGGGTCGCCGAGTGCGTACGCCGCGTCGCGGATCGGCCGGTAGCCGGTGCAGCGGCAGAGGTTGCCGCTCAGGGCGTGGAGGTCGAAGCCGTTGGCGCCGTGCTCGTGGTCAGCGGTGGTTGAGGTGCGAGCGGAGCGAGCCTCGAAACCACGCCCCGTGCGGTAGTACTCGCCGGCCATGCTGCAGATGAAGCCGGGCGTGCAGTAGCCGCACTGCGACCCGCCCCGGACCGCCATCTCCTGCTGAACGGGGTGCAGCCCGGTCGCCGTGCCGAGGCCCTCCGCGGTGACGACCTCCTGCCCGTCGAGGGAGGCGACCGGCACCAGGCAGGCGTTGATCGGTGTCCACTCGGTGGGCGTCTCCAGGCCCGGACGGGCGACGAGGATCGAGCACGCGCCGCACTCGCCCTCGGCGCAGCCCTCCTTGGCGCCCGTGAGCCCCTGGCTCCGCAGCCAGTCCAGCGTGGTGGTGTGAACGGGGACGTCGCCGAGGGGGACGACCTCCCCGTTCAGGTTGACCGCCGGGCTCATCCCTTGGCAGCCCAACGCGTGCGGGCGCTGTGGATCGGATTGGCCTGCTTGAGGTAGTCGTCGAAGCGGAAGCCGGCGATCTTCGCGATCTCGATCAGCGCGGCCGCGTGCTCCTGCGTCTCGCAGTTCTCGAGGCGCGCCCGACCCTGCTCGAGGATCTTGTCGAAGGAGTCCGCGTCGCGCACCGAGATGACCAGGGGGAACCCGAACCGCTCACGGTACTCCTGGGTCAGCTCAGCGAGCTCGTCGTGCTCGACGTCGCCGAGGCGGTTGAGGCCCCGGGTCGACTGGTCGCGCAGGGACGCCTCGCCGCTCAGCCCGTCGGCGACCAGCTGGGACCCGAGGTCCGGGTAGGCCTCGATCAGCTGGCGCTGCTCGTCGCGCGTCGCGCTGAAGAGCGACTCCTGGAACCTACGGCGCAGCGCGTGGGTGTCGGCGAACGGCCGGCCGTCGTACGCCCGCTCGACGACCCAGCGCGGGCCCTGGAACAGGTCGCCGAAGGTGTCGACGAACTGGGACCGGTTCATCTGGTTCACCTGGTCCAGCCGCACGGTCTCGCCGGGCTGGCCGGCGACCGCCGGGCCGTAGCTCTTGCCGACGTGGTGGAAGAGGACGTTGAGCACGATCGCGGTGATGCTGCCGAGCGTGATGCCGCTGCCGAAGATGATCTCGGCCCAGTCGGGCACGGCCTGGGCGACCTGCGGCTGCGCGGTGACGTACATCGCGAGCCCGACGCTGGTGGCGACGATGACCACGTTGCGGTGGTCGTGGAAGTCGACCCGCGACAGGATCTGGAACCCGACGACGGCGACCGTGGCGAACATGGCGAGCGCGGCGCCGCCCAGGACCGGGTGCGGGATGCCGGCCACGATCGCGCCGGCCTTGGGGACCAGGCCGATCAGGATCATGAAGACGCCCGCGGCCGCCACGACGAACCGGCTCTTGATCTGGGTCAGCCGCACCAGGCCGACGTTCTCGGCGAAGCAGGTGTAGGGGAAGGAGTTGAAGACGCCACCGAGGGTGGTGGCCAGGCCGTCGGCCCGCAGCGCACGGGCGATGTCGTCGCGACCGACCCGCTTCTCCACGATCTCGCCGGTGGCGAAGACGTCGCCGGTGGTCTCGACGGCGGTGATCAGCATGACGACGATCATCGAGATGATCGCGGCGACGGAGAACTGCGGCCAGCCGAAGTGGAACGGCGTCGTCACACCGACCCAGCTCGAGTCGTTGACGGAGTCGAAGTGGGCGTCGCCCAGGATCCAGGCGACGAGGGTGCCGACCACCAGTCCGAGCAGCACCGCGACGGTGGCCATGAAGCCCTTGAACACCCGCTGGATCAGGACGATCAGCGCGAGCGTGCCCAGTGCGTAGGCCATGTACTTCCCGTTGGTCGGGTCGAGCGTGGGGCCGAAGCCACCCGCGGCGTCGCCTGCGGCCACCGGCAGCAGCGCGATGCCGATGATCGTGATGACCGAGCCGGTGACCACTGGCGGGAAGAACCGGATGAACCTGCTGAAGAACGGCGCGATGAGGAAGGTGACGAGGCCCGCGACGATGACCGCGCCGTAGATGGTGAGCAGGCCCTCGGTGCCGCTCTCGGCGGCTGCGGCGATAGCGATCATCGGGGAGACGGCGGTGAAGGTGACGCCCTGGAGCAGCGGCAGCCGGACGCCGACCTTCCAGAACCCGACCGACTGGATGATCGAGGCGATCCCGCAGGTGAAGAGGTCGGCGTTGATCAGGTGGATCAGCTGCTCGTTCGACAGCCCGACCGCGTTGGCGAGCAGGATCGGCACGATGACCGCGCCCGCGTAGAACGCGAGGACGTGCTGGAAGCCGTAGACGGCCAGCTTCGTGATCGGCAGCACCTCGTCGACAGGGTGGGTGGCCCTGCTCCGGGCGGGGGCTTCTGCTGCGGTGGGAGTCGAGCTCATGAGGCACCTTCTTCGAAGCGGTCTTTCGCAATACGGAAAAGTTATTACTGTATGCGGAAGCGTAGGTGACGTGCGTCACGTGGTCAAGAGGCTCGGCCGCGGAGATTTTCCCCACGAGCAGCCCGGCCCCGGGCGACGCTTCGGCGGTACGATCCAGCGTGGCGCCAGACCACGCACCAGCGGTCAGCCGAAACCTCTCGGGTTCCAGCAGGTCCTGGGTGCGTCCCGCCCTGTGGGTCCTCCATCTGGCGCTCCCGATGCTGGCGCTCTGGCTGCTGATCTCGCAGCCCGCGTCCGACGTGCACTGGGAGCACCACCACGCCCACTTCGGCCTGGTCGTGGTCACGGCGCTCGTCAACATCGGGCTCGGGCTGGTCATCATCCAGGCGGCGAGCCGGCGGCAGGACGCCCGGCTGTTCCTGGTGGCGCTCGGCTTCCTGGTGGCGGCGGGCTTCCTCGGTCTGCACGCGCTCGCGACCCCCGGTGTGTTCCTGGAGAAGAACGCCGGCTTCCAGGTGGCCACGCCGGTCGGGCTCTTCCTCGCCGCGGTGTTCGCGGCGGCGTCGTCCATCGAGTACGGCGACAGGAGCGCGACGACCCTCTTCCGGCTGCGTCTGCCGTTGCTCGGCCTGGCCACCGCGCTGATGCTCGGGTGGGCGGTGTGGTCGTTGGGCGGGTTCGCGCCGCTGGACCGGCCGATCACGCCCGAGGAGAGCGAGGGGCCGCTGCTCGCCCTGGCGTTCGCCGGCGCCGCTCTCTACGGCGGCGCGGCGATCCGCTACTACCTGGTCTACCGCCTCCGCCCCGCCGTGATGCTGATCAGCATCATCACCGCCTTCGTGATCCTCGCCGAGGCGATGTTCTCCGTCGCCTACGGGCGCAACTGGCGGGCGTCCTGGTGGGAGTGGCACGTCCTGATGACGGTCGCATTCGCGTACGTCGCCTACAGCGCCTACGTGCAGTACCGGCGGGAGGGGTCGCCGGTGGGCTTGTTCCACGGCGTCGCGCTGTCCCGCACCGTCGAGCAGATCCGGCATGACCACTCGGCCGCGCTGGACGAGCTCACCACGGCGATGCGTCGGCACGCCGAGGGTCAGCAGGACCAGCAGCTGTCGCGGGTCGCCGCCGGGATCGCGAAGCGGTTCGACCTGACCGAGCGGCAGCTCGAGGTGCTCGAGCGCAGTGCCGACGCTCTGGCCTCCGAGCAGGCCCAGCGGCGGCGCCTGGGTGCGCTGGTCCGCGTCGGTCGCGAGAGCAGGATCATCCGAGCAGAGGACGACCTGCTGCGACGAGCGATGGCCGCCTGCGTGGAGGCCTTCGCCCCCGACCGGCTGGAGCTGCACCTGGTCGGCGAGCTCGCCGCCGAGGAGCCGGTGGTCGACGCCGCGTTGCAGTCACTCGAGGCGGTCGAGGGCAACGGGGGACGGCGCTACGTCGTACCGCTCGACGTCAAGGGCCATGCGGCGGGGATTCTCGAGGCGACCCGCGAGCGCGGCGCGTTCAGCGAGTCGGACCGCTCGTTGCTGCGCTCGCTGGCCAGCCAGCTGTCGATCGCCCTGGAGAACGCGCGGCTCTACCACCAGCTCGACGGCCTGTTCCGCACCTACATGTCACCCGACGTCGCCACGGCGCTGCTCGCGGACCCCGACCAGGCCGGCCTTGGCGGGTCCGAGCGGGAGGTCAGCGTGCTGATGGCCGACCTCCGCGGGTTCACGCCCTTCTCCGAGCAGTCCAGCCCCGAGCAGGTCGTGGCCATGCTCAACGCCTACTACGGAGCGATCGTCCCGGTGATCCTGGACGAGGGCGGAACGGTGGTGCAGTTCGTCGGCGACGCGGTGATGGCGGTGTTCAACGCGCCGACCCGCCAGCCCGACCACGCCCGTCGGGCGGCGCGGGCCGGTCTGCGCCTGCAGGAGGCCACGGCACAGGTGGCGGCCGGGCGTGCCGACTGGCCGCGGTTCCGGGTCGGTGTCAACAGCGGGCCCGCTCTCGTCGGCAACGTGGGGAGCGTCGAGTTCCGCAACTTCGCGTGCATCGGGGACACGACGAACCTCGCCGCCCGCCTCGAGGGGCTCGCGGAGCCCGGCCAGGTGGTCATCGGCCCCGCCACCCGCGCCCTGCTCGGCGACGTCGCGGACGTCGAGTCGCTCGGGCCGGTCACGGTCAAGGGAAAGCGGGATCCGCTGGAGGCGTTCGTGCTGCGCGGGCTGCGGAGCTGAGCGACGCCAAGGACCGACGCCGGGTCAGATGTTGGTCGGGATGTGCATGACCGTCCCGCCGTCGACGACGAACTCCGACCCGGTGGTGAACGACGACTCGTCGCTGGCGAGGAACACGACGAACGCCGCGACCTCCTCCGGCCGGCCGGGACGGCCGAGGGGGATCGGGATCAGGTTCTCGGGCATCAGGTCGGTGGCCGGCGTGCTGATCCGGCCGGGATGCAGCGAGTTGACCCGGACGCCGTGCGGAGCGAGCTCCATCGCGGCGGACTTGGTGAGACCGGTCAGCCCCCACTTCGACGCCACGTAGCCGTGCGCCCACGGGGTGCCGCGCAGGCCCTCGATCGAGGAGGTGTTGATGATCGACCCACCGCCCGCGGCGATGATCGAGTCGGCCGCCGCCTGCATGCCGAGGAAGGCCCCGGTCAGGTTGACGTCGAGCATCTGCTGCCACTGGTCGCGTCGGTAGCGCTGCAGCTGGCCGCCGTTGAAGATGCCGGCGTTGTTGAACAAGACGTCGAGCTTGCCGAACTCGGCGACGGTGAACGCCACCGCGCTCGCCCAGTCCTCATCGGAGGTGACGTCGAGGTGGACGTAACGAGCCGAGCTCTGCCCGAACTCCTGGCAGAGCTCGTCGGCCAGGGCCTTTCCCTCGTCGTCGAGGAGGTCGCCGATGACGACCTTCGCGCCCTCGGCCACCAGCATCCGGGCGCTGGCCCCGCCGATGTTGCGCGCGCCGCCGCTGATCAGCACGACCTTGTCGTCCACCCGTCCCATGGCCGGGACGGTAACACCGTTTCCCCTCCAGGTAGAACATGTTCTAGATTCGGTCGCATGACTATTCGCGTCGCGCAGGTCGCGACCGGCAATGCCGGCAAGCTGACCCTGCGGCAGCTCATCACCGACGAGCGGTTCGAGCTGGTGGCCGTCTCCACGTCGGACCCGGACAAGGTCGGCCGGGACGCCGGCGAGCTCGCCGGTCTCGGCGTCACCACGGGCATCGCGGCCGTCGGCGGCCTGGACGCCTTGATCGCCACGAAGCCGGAGTGCGTCGTCTACTGCGCGATGGGCGACACGCGACCGGTCGAGGCCACCAACGACGTCCGCAAGCTGCTCGAGGCCGGCATCGACGTGGTGGGATCGGCGCCCGGCACCCTGCAGTTCCCGTGGGGCACGATGCCGGAGAAGGTGATCGACAAGGTCGAGGCGTCGGCACAGGTCGGTGGCGCGTCGGTCTACATCACCGGGGTCGACCCCGGCTTCGCCAGCGACCTGGTCCCGCTCGCGCTGGCGAGCACCTGCCAGCGCATCGAGCAGATCCGGTGCTACGAGCTCGCCGACTACGCGACGTACGACGGCGCCGAGGTCATGTTCGACCTGATGGGCTTCGGCAAGCCGCTCACCGACACCCCGATGCTGTTCCTTCCCGGCGTCCTCGGGTTCGCCTGGGGCACCGCGATCCGGATGATCGCCACCGGGCTCGGCATCGAGATCGACGAGATCGTCGAGCACTGGGAGGCCGAGCCCGCGCCGGAGTCGTACGACATCGCCGCCGGCCGGATCGAGAAGGGCACCATCGCCGCCCTGAAGTTCTCCATCAGCGGCATGGTCGGGGACCACCCCGCGATCGTCGTCGAGCACGTCACCCGCACCCGCGACGACCTCCGCCCCGACTGGGCCCGCCCGGCCGCCGGCGGCGGCTCCTACCGGGTCGAGATCATCGGCGAGCCGAGCTACGTCGTCGACGTCGTGCCGAGCAGCGAGCACGGCGACCACAACCACGCCGCGATCGTCGCCGCGTGCGGCCGGATCGTGAACGCGATCCCCGACGTACGCCGGGCCGCGCCCGGCATCCGCACCACCCTCGACCTGCCCCTGCCGACCGGACGCGGGACCTACGTCACGTCGGCGTCGCGCAGCACACCCTGAATGATGGAGCTCCGCTCCGTCCGGCGGTCGAGCAGTGGATTGAGCAGCCCGCGCAGGACCGCGTAGGCCGTCCATCGCTTCGGCGCGATGATCCGCGCAGCGCGGGTCTCGATGCCGTCGACGACTGCCCGGCCGGCCTGGGCCGGGGTGAGGCGGCGCCGGAGGACTGCGGGGAAGGTCGCTTCGAAGCGCTGGGCGACTGTGCTGGCGAAACCCTCTCTGACCATCGCGGTGTCGATGAAGCCGAAGTAGGCGACGCTCGCGGACGCGCCGTGCTGGGCCAGCTCGCCGCGAAGGGCCCGACCGAGCTGCTCGACCGCCGCCTTGGACATCGCGTACGGCGCCAGCATGACGCCGTTCACGAACGCGTAGACCGACGCGACGACGATGACCTGTCCCTTGTTCTCGATGATCTGCGGCAGAGCGGCGTGGACAGTGCGGTAGACGCCGAGCGCGTTGATCTCGAGGACGCGTTCGAACAGCGCCGGGTCCATCACCCGCACGGTGGCGAGGTCCGGAGCAATCCCGGCGTTGGCCATCACGACATCGAGCCGGCCGAACGTCTCCACCGTGAGGGCGACGACGTCCTGCATGGCGGCGCTGTCGGTGACGTCGGCGCCGACGCCGATCGCGCGGCTGCCGAGATCCTTGGCGGCGAGGATGGTCGCCTCGGCGTCGAGGTCGACGAGAACGACGCTGGCGCCGCGCTCGTAGAGGTCCTTCGCAGTCGCGAAACCAATGCCGCGAGCGGCGCCGGTCACGAGGGCGACCTTGTCCTGCACGGAGTACTTCGTCATCAAAGGGCCAGCCTGTCCTTGGGTCGGGGCGTCTCGGAGCGGTCGGTGCTTAGCTGTCGGGTGAGGAACGCGATCTGGTCGGCGAGGATCCGCTGTTGCCAGACGCCGTCGTAGACGTCGAAGTGGTCGACCGGGTAGTTGCGCACCTCGGCATACCGGCCGGCCTTCTCGGCTGCCGCCCATGCGGCCGACGGCGGAGCCACGGTGTCGCTCTCGCCGACCTGGACGAGAATCGGAGCGCGCAGCCGGGAGGCGGCGCGCGTCGGCCGGTTGAACGCGACCTCGAGCGCAGTCCGGGCGCAGACCTCGTTGCGCCAGGTCGGACCGGCGAGCGCGTGGTAGCCCTCGACCGCTCCGGGCGCGGTGATGATCGCTGTGGATCCGGGTGCGCCGACGATCGGCAGGTGGTGCGGGCTGAGCCCGAGCAACGCGCGAACGGCGTCCCGCAGGCCGTTCCCGACCAGTGGAAGCAACGTGGTCGGGTGCCGGCGCGCGATGGCGGACAGGGCCGCGGCGCCGTCCATGGCCGGGGTCAGCGAGAGGATCGCCGCGATGCGGCCGTCCTCGACGGCGACGGGGACGACGTGCCCACCGGAGTACGAGGTGCCCCACAGGACGATCCGATCGGGGTCGATGCCGGGCAGCGAGCGGGCCGCGGCGATGGCCGCGTGGTAATCCGCGCGCTGGCGGCGGTAGGAGATCCGCTGGCGGGGCGCGCCGTCCGACGTTCCGAAGTCGCGATAGTCGAAGACCAGGACGTCGATGCCGGCCGCCGCGAACCCCTGGGCATAGGGGAGTAGACCGGTGTCGCGGGTGCCGCCGAAGCCGTGGGCCATCACGACGCACGGGCGCCGGCCGTTGGTCGTGAACCGGTCAGTGGTGGCCACCAGGTGCCAGGCTCCGCAGCGCACACCGGCGCTGGTGAAGGTGGTCTCGCGGTAGTCGTGCGGTCTGCTCATGCCACGAGCGTGGCCGAGCGACGGCGGTCAGGTCTTGGCCTGGACCGACAGGTTTTTGGCCTAGCCCGACAAGTCTGTCCGGTACTGGCGCGGCGTCTTGCCGAACCAGCGCTGGCAGGCGCGGTTGAGGCTGCTCTGCTCGGCGAACCCGAGCATCGTGGCGATCTGGCCGAGGTAGAGCCGGGGCTCGGCGAGGTAGCGAGCGGCCTGCTTGCGCCGTACGTCGTCGATGATGTCCTGGCAGCGCACGCCCTCGTCCGCCAGTCGTCGCTGCAAGGTCCGGGGGTGCATCGCCAGCTGCTCGGCGATCGCCTCGGTCGTGCAGTGACCGACGGGCAGCAGCCGCTGGCTCAGCGCGGCGACCTGGACGGACAGCCCCGCATCAGGGGCAAGGATCTCGCTCTCGAGGTACCTGGTCGCGATCCGCCGGGTCTGCTCGTCCGCGGTGTCGATCGAGCGCGCCGCCAGCGCGGCCGGCACCCGGAAGCCGTACTGCGGCTGGCCGAAGCGGACCGGGCAGTCGAGGGCTTCGGCGTAGGACGAGTCCGGGCCCACCTGATCGTGCATCAGCATCACCATGCTGAGGTGCGACTCGTCCCCAGCCAGCATCCGGGCGACCCGGCCGAAGTTGGCCATGCTCAGCTCGTAGCACTGGCGGAGCCGCGAGATGCCAGGCTCGGTGATCTCGTAGGAGAAGATGAGATCCGGCCCTGGGGCGGTGCTGTCGACCTCGAGCTTGAGGGCCGGCGAGTGGGCGTAGAGGAAGCGGGCGACGGCGACCAGGCCGTCGGCGACCGTCTGCTCGTTGCGGACGATCACGGCGATGGGCCCGAGGATGTCGAGACCCTGCCAGCGCGACAACCGAAGCCCGAGGTCGGGGCAGGCGAGCTCCTCGGCCGTCGTCTCGACCAGGTCGGCACCCGATCGGAAGGAGACGAACGCGTCCGGGTCCTGGCCGATGTCGCGGGGCAGAGCGAACCGGTCCAGCAGCTCGTCCGGATCGCCACCGAGCTCGCGCACCAGGTCGGTGTAACCCCACAGGTTCGTGGCGCGGATCAGGCTGCCCATGCGATCACCCCTGTCGGGCTAGGCCAAAAACGTGTCGCCTGGGGCCAAGACTAGCCCGTGTCGGCTGGTCGATCCTCGATGCATGAGCACACCACACTTCGACGTCCTGATCATCGGTGCCGGCCTGTCCGGCATCGGGACCGCCTGCCAGGTCACCGCCCAGCATCCCGACAAGACCATCGCCGTCCTGGAGCGTCGTCAGCGCCTCGGCGGCACCTGGGACCTCTTCAGGTACCCCGGCATCCGCTCTGACTCCGACATGTTCACGTTCGGCTACGAGTTCCGGCCGTGGCACGACACGAAGGTGCTCGCCGACGGTGCCTCGATCCGCCAGTACATCGCCGACACCGCGACCGAGTACGGCATCGACCGGAAGATCCACTACGGCGTCCGGATCATCTCCGCGGACTGGTCGAGCCTGGACTGTCGGTGGACGGTCGTCGCGGAGGACGACGAGACCGGTGAGCCCCGCGTCTTCACCTGCGGCTTCCTGATCAGCTGCACCGGCTACTACAACTACGACGCCGGCTACTTGCCTGACTTCCCCGGCGCCGAGAGGTTCGCCGGACGGACCGTCCATCCGCAGCACTGGCCCGAGGACCTGGACTATGAGGGCAAGAAGGTGGTCGTGATCGGCAGCGGTGCGACCGCGGTCACCCTGATTCCTGCGATGGCGGGCACGGCCGAGCACGTCACGATGCTGCAGCGCTCGCCGTCGTACGTCTTCTCTGTTCCGGCGCTGGATAAGATCTCCGACGTCCTGGGTCGCGTGCTTTCCGACAAGTCGGTGTATGCCTTCGCCCGGTGGCGCAACATCGCGATCCAGCGCGGCCTGTACCTGGCCTGCCGCCGCTTCCCCAAGACCATGCGCTCGTTCCTGCTGCGCCAGGTCGCGCGCCGGATCGGACCCGACGTGGACATGGCCCACTTCACGCCGAGCTACATGCCGTGGGACGAGCGACTGTGCGCCGTGCCGGACGGGGACCTGTTCGCCGCGCTGCGGTCGGGTGACGCGTCGGTCGTGACCGACCACATCGAGACCTTTACCGAGAGGGGCATCCTGCTGAAGTCCGGCGAGGAGCTGGAGGCGGACATCATCGTGACCGCCACCGGCCTCCAGGTGCAGATGCTCGGCGGCATGCAGCTCTCCGTCGACGGCGCGGCCCGTGCCCTGCACGACCAGATGACCTACAAGGGGGTCCTCGTCGAGGACATTCCGAACCTGGCCTGGATCTTCGGCTACACCAACGCGCCCTGGACGCTGAAGTCCGACATCGCCGGAAAGTACCTGTGCCGGCTGTTCAAGCACATGGACGACCACGGCCATCAGGTGGCGACGCCGCGCGATGCCGACGACTCCGCGCTCGACGTGGGCATGCTCGACCAGCTCCAGTCCGGCTACGTGCAGCGGGCCAAGGACACGCTGCCGCGGCAGGGCTCGAAGAACCCGTGGAAGGTGCTGATGCACTACGGGCAGGACTCCAAGATGCTGCTCGAGGACCCGGTCGTCGACGGCTTGCTGGACTTCGAGGCGCCCGTCCTGAGCGAGGCAGTGGCATGAGTGAGTTCATCGAGGCCATGTGGCCCGTCGTCCTGCTCTGGACGATCCCGCTGTTCCCGATGATCTACGCCGGGATCGCCGGCACCGTCGAGTGGTTGGGCAGCTCTAGCGCCCAGGGACTACGACGTGTCGGCGGTCGGACCGAAAGCGTCCGACTGGCTGCGCGCGCTCGCGTCCGCACTCAGCCTGAGGTATGCCCCGACGCC
The DNA here is from genome assembly GCA_963766035.1 of uncultured Actinomycetota bacterium. Taxonomy (GTDB): domain Bacteria; phylum Actinomycetota; class Actinomycetes; order Propionibacteriales; family Nocardioidaceae; genus Nocardioides. The sequence continues at coordinate 150,169 of CAVXYP010000004.1, forward strand.
CCTTTGCCGCACTGGCGGCACTCGCCGCGCTGACGACCATCGCCGCGGCCGCACTGGTCGCGGACCCGGCCGCGGGTGGCGACCCGCCGCCGAACGGCCCCGGCACGGCAGGTCCGCCGTACGACTACGCGACGGCGCTGATGGGCAATGGTGACGCCCTCGTCTCGCTGCCCGACCAGGCCATGATCACCAAGACCAAGCACGGCTTCCTGTTCCGCGCCGGCCAGCAGGACAGCCACCTCGTCGTGACGCTGACCGACGACGGGATGCGGTTCGAGGACACCGGCACCGCGCGGTGGAAGAAGGTCGCCCGGATCTGCCGGCGCGAGACGGTGGCGGTGGGCGTCGCCGCGTCGTGCCCCGTCCCGGACGGGCTGACGGCAGCCGCGCCCCTGCTGCTCGAGGTGTGGCCCCGGCTCGGGGACGACTACGTCGACGCGTCCTCCCTCCCGGACACCGTCGCCATGACCGTCCTGTCGGATGCGGGCGACGACATCACGATGTTCGGCGCAGGCCCCGACTTCTTCAACGGTTTCACGGGTGTCGACCAGGTGTGGGGTGGCGGCGGGAACGACTGGATCCGGACCGGCCAGGACGACGACCTGGTGTGGGGAGGTCCCGGCGACGACCAGATCGTCGGCACCGACGGCAAGGACACGCTCTACGGAGAGGACGGCGACGACCTGCTCGGCGGCGGCACGGGGAACGACCAGCTCGACGGTGGATCCGGCTCCGACCTGCTCCGCTGTGAGGCCGGCTCCGACCTGGCCTGGACCGACGGGGCCGACCGGCTGCGTGCGTGCGAGACGGTCAACCGCCGACCGCGAACGGCGCGAGGTGCGGGCGGAGGATCTCGGCCCACGCCCGGTAGCCGGCGGGCGTCAGGTGGAGGTCGTCACTCGAGTACTCCTTCTTGATCTCGCCCGCGGCGTCGGCGAAGACCGGCCAGAGATCGACGTACGTCGCGTCGTACCTGGCGGCGATCTCGCGATAGCGCTCGTTGAGGTCCCGGATCCGCGACGCGAAGAGCTCGGTGCGGGGGAGCACGCTGTTGACCAGGAGCAGCGCCGATGGCGCCGCCTCACGAATCCGGCGGACGATCGCCTCGAACCGCTCGACCACCAGCAGGTTGTCGCGCTGGTCACGGGGACCGTGGAGGTCGTTGGTCCCGATCAGGAGGGAGACAGCCGCGGGATCGTTGAGCGCGTCGTCGACGCGGTCGATCAGGTCATAGGTCGCCTCGCCACCGATGCCCCGGTTGGTGGTGCGCAGCTCGGGAAAGAGATCCGGCCACAGACCGGCTTCGGTGATGCTGTCGCCGAGGAAGAGCACCCGGTCGCTGTTCATCCGCCTGTCCTAGAGGCGGATGACCGACTTGCCGAGGGTACGACGTTCGTCCATCTCGACCAGCGCCTCGGTGACCTGCTCCGGCTCGTAGACCCTGCCGATCGGCGGGTCGATCACGCCGGCCTCCATCATCGGCAGCAGCCGCTCCCACTGACCGCGCATGTAGCCCGGCCGCATCATGGCGAATGCTCCCCAGCCGACGCCGCGCACGTCGATGTTGTTGAGCAGCAGCCGGTTGACCTTGACCACGGGAATGTCGCCCCCGGTGAAGCCCACGACCAGGAGCCGACCTTGGGCGCCGAGGCTGCGCAGCGCGTCGGTCATGAGCGGCTCGCCGACGACGTCGATGACCACGTCGACGCCGTCGGGTCCGGTGATCTCCTTGACTGCGGGCAGGAACCCGGGCGTCAGGACCGCCTCGTCGGCGCCGGCCGCCAACGCGAACGCGGCTTTCTCCTCGGTCGAGACCAGGGCGATGACGCGAGCGCCGAGGCCCTTGCCGACCTGGATCGACGCCGTGCCGACTCCGCCGGCCGCGCCGGTGACGAGCAGCGTGTCGCCCTCGGCGAGCGCCCCTCGCGTCGCGAGCGCGAACTCGGCGGTGAGGTAGTTCATGGGGATCGCCGCGCCCTGCTCGAAGCTGTAGCGGTCGGGCAGCGGGAAGACCGACTCCGGGTGGATCGACACCAGGTCGGCGCCGCCGCCGTACGGCAGGCAGCAGGCGACGCGCTGGCCTTCGACGAGATCACCACCCGCAGGCGCGCTGCGGACGACGCCCGCGAAGTCGACGCCGAGCTGGAACGGGAGCTCGGGCTTGATCTGGTACTCGCCCTTGGTCTGCAGGAGGTCGGGCCAGGAGATGCCGACGGCCTTCACCTCGACGAGGACCTGGCCGTCCTGCGCGACCGCGTCGGCGACTTCCTGGACAGAGACGCCGGCGGGACCATCGAGAGCGGTGACCTGGAGTGAGCGCATGACCCGACCCTAGGGAATGCGCCGCCGCGCGCGCGATGGGAACCTTGGCCCATGACCGAGCCGACCGCGTCCGAGCCGTTCCGGGTCGGTCGCGGCATCGCCGACATCACCGGCGAGGCCGCTGACTGCGGGATGCTCGGCTACGGCAAGGCGGAGCAGCAGACGGCGGGGATCCACCAGCGGCTGCGCGCGCGGGCGTTCGTCGTCGAGGACGCCGCGGGCCAGCGGGTCCTCCTGATCGTCAACGACCTGCCGCTGGTCTTCGACAGCATCCACCGCGCCGTGCTGGGCCGGCTCGCGACGACGTACGGCGAGCGCTACACCGTGCGCAACACCATGATCACCGCCACCCACACGCACTGCGGGCCGGGTGGCTACTCCCATCACCGGCTCTACAACGCGACCACGCGCGGGTTCCGGCCCGCGACGTTCGCCGCCATCGTCGACGGCATCGTCGAAGCGGTCGACGCCGCCGACGCGGACCTGTCACCCGCGTCCCTGCACCTGGCCCGCGGCGAGCTGCGCGACGCCAGCTCCAACCGGTCCTCGTCCTCGTTCCGGCGCAACCCGGCTGACGACCAGGGCTTCTTCCCTGACGAGATCGATCCCCAGACGACGCTGTTGAGCATCACCCGCGGTGGCCGGCTCGTCGGTGCGGTCAACTGGTTCGCCACGCACGGAACCAGCATGACCAACCACAACCAGCTGATCAGCGGCGACAACAAGGGCTACGCCGCCTACCACTGGGAGCGACTCGTCGAGGGTCAGGACTATCTGGCAGAGCGCGCGCCCGACTTCGTCTCGGCGTTCGCCCAGACCAACACCGGGGACATGAGCCCCAACCTGAACCACCGCGCGGGCAGCGGGCCGACCGAGGACGAGTTCGAGAACACCCGGATCATCGGCACCCGGCAGTTCGAGGCGGCCGCCAAGCTGGCCGCTGACGAGGGTGAGGCACTGACCTCCGTCGTCGACGCGCGGGTCACCTACGTCGATCTCGGCCGGATCACCGTCCGCCCCGAGTTCACGGGCGACGGGCGGGAGCACCGGACCGGCCCGCCCGGCGCGGGCGCATCGGCTCTCGCCGGCACCGACGAGGGCGCCGGGCTCAAGGGATTCCGGCAAGGCGCCAACCCGGCGTGGGACCGACTGTCGCGCGGCGTCTACCGGGTGACGCCGCGACTGCGCGACGCGCACGCCCCGAAGGCACTGGTGATGCCCGGGGGACTGCTCAACAAGGTGACGCCGATGGTCGCGGAGCGCTACCCGGTCCAGCTGCTGCGGATCGGTCGGCTCTACCTGATCGGCATCCCGGGAGAGGTCACCATCGTGGCCGGTCTGCGGCTGCGTCGTACCGTCGCCGCGATCGTCGGCGCGGACCTCCGCGACGTGCTGGTGGCGGGCTACTCCAACGGCTACTTCCACTACGTCACCACGCCCGAGGAGTACGACGAGCAGCGGTACGAGGGCGGCAGCACCCTCTTCGGCCGCTGGCAGCTCGGGGCGCTCCAGCAGGTGGCCGCCGAGCTCGCCGAGGCGATGCGCGACGGCCGGCCGGTCGCGATCGGCGAGCCGCCGCCGGCCATCGTCGGGCGGGAGCGTCGGCGCGGCCATGCCCCGGTCGACGAGCCGGTCCCGGGCACGACGTACGGCGACGTGCTCCTCCAGCCGCTCGACGCTCGTCCTGGCGACACCGTCCACACCGAGGTGGTCGGCGCTCATCTCTCCGCGGACCTCCGCCGTGGGTCGACCTACCTCGAGATCGAACGACGGGAGGAGGACCAGTGGGTCCGGGTCGCGGGCGACAGCGACTGGGCGACCAAGCTCCGCTGGGAGCGCCGGGGCCGCCGCGCGTCGACGATGGCAGTCACCTGGGACGTCCCCGTCGGGACCGCTCCCGGCACGCACCGGATCCGGGTCCACGGCAGCGCGCGCGACGAGGCGCGTGCGGTGCGGCAGCTTCACTGCCGTCACCGACACCTTCGCGATCCTCCAGGAGCCGGGAGAGACGGGAGCATGACGTCGACGAGTCGCTGGCGGGTGCTGGCGGCCTTCGCCTGCGTCGCCGCCGCCACGCAGCTGCTCTGGCTGAACTTCGCCGGCGTGACCACCGCGGCCGCGGACCACTACGACGTCTCGGAGACCGCGATCGGCTGGCTGGCCCAGGTGTTCCCGCTGCTGTACGTCGTGCTCGCGATCCCGGCCGGCCGGGTGCTCGACCGATCGTTCCGTGGCGGCCTGGCGGCGGGTGCGCTCCTCACCCTCCTCGGTGCGTGCGTCCGGCTCGTCGCCGACGACTTCACCTGGGTCCTGATCGGCCAGGTCCTGATCTCCGTGGCGCAGCCGCTCGTGCTCAATGCGATCACGGGCGTGACCAGCGCCTACCTGGCGGAGAAGGACCGGCCGACCGGCATCGCGATCGGCACCGCCAGCACGTTCGCCGGCATGCTCCTCGCGTTCGCGCTCGGCTTCGCGTTCTCCGAGGAGGATCAGCTGCGCGGCATGCTGGCCGTCTCCGCACTGCTCACCGCGGTCGCCGTCGCGGCGCTCGTGCTCGCGCTCCGCACCCCTGGGGAACACCGGGCCACGGTGACGCTGGGGAGTTCAAAGCAGTCGGTGAAGGCGGTGTGGGCGGATCCGTTCATCCGCCGACTCTGCTTCTTCGTGGCGCTGCCCTTCGGCACCTTCATCGCCCTCACCACCTTCGCCCAGCCGTTGCTCGAGCCGGCCGGCGTGAGTGCGGACACGGCGAACCTGATCCTGATCGCCAACGTCGTCGCCGGCGTCCTCGGGTGCGCGGTGGTCCCGGTCCTCGCGGCTCGCCTGCGCCGCGAGGTCGCCTTCATGCTTGCGGGTCTCGCGACCGCCGCGACGGCGTGCGCTGCCCTGGCCTTCGCGCCGAGCGCGATCGTCGGCTTCCTCGCGCTGTCCGCCGTCGGGCTGATGATGGTGCCCGGTCTCCCGATCGTGCTGGAGCTCACCGAGCGCCGCACCGGCGAGGCCGAGGGCACGGCGACCGGACTGGTGTGGATGGCCGGCAACCTGGGTGGGCTGGTGATCGCCACCGTCGTCGGCGTCCTGGTCGACCACCCGACGCCGGCGTTCCTGGTCGCGGCGCTCGCGGCCGCCGTCGGGCTGCCGATGGCCGTCGGGCTCCGTTCCTTCATCGACGGCCTGCGCCCGGTGGCGGAGGAAGCTGCCGCCGCAGGGTCTCAAGCCGGTTAGAACGCCCCCTCGGACCCGGTCATCTATCGTCTGCCACGTGAGCGCCCTCTCTCCCGCGGCAGCGATCGACCGGCTGCGCGTCGCCTTCGGCCGGCCGGTCGAGCAGGACACCAAGCACCGCACCCTGCACGCGAAGGGTGCCTTCTACTCGGGCACCTTCACCGCGTCGTCTCGTGCGACCGAGCTCTGCACGGCGGGGCACCTGCAGGGGAGCGAGGTGCCGATCCTGGTGCGCTGGTCCAACGGCGGTGGCAATCCCCGGGTGCCGGACAAGGCTCCCGACGTACGCGGCATGTCCGTGTCGTTCAAGCTGTCGGACGGCACCGCGACCGACATCCTCTGCCAGACCGCACCGCGGTTCCCGGTCAAGACGCCGGAGGAGTTCGTCGAGATCACCGAGGCCGCGCGCAACCCGCGCAAGATGCCGGGCTTCCTGCTGAAGCACCGGCACGCGGTGGCTCCGCTGATCGCCAACGGGAAGGCGAAGGCGCTGATCTCACCGAAGTCGTACGCCGCACCCACCTACTACGCGGTGCACGCCTACCGGTGGGTCGCGGCCGACGGCACCGGCAGCTGGGTCCGCTACGTCCTGCGGCCCCAGTCGTCCACCGCCCCGGAAGGCACGTTCGCCGGGAAGGACCGGCTTCGTGAGGAGATCGAGGCCCGGCTGGCTGCCGGACCGGTGACCTACACGCTCGAGGTCAGCGTGGCGGCGGACGGTGACGACCCGCACGACCCGATGTCGGTGTGGAAGAACCGCGAGGTCTTCGACGCCGGGACCCTCACGGTCACCGCGCTCGCTGACGACCCCGAGGCCGACGGCGGCGTGGTGGTGTTCGACCCGACCCGGGTCGTCGACGGCATCGAGCTGTCGGACGACCCGATCCTGTTGTTCCGGCCGAAGGCCTACTCCGAGTCGGTCGAACGCCGGGTCGGCTGAATCGGATTCAGCCCTGCGGAAGGCCGGTGCCGTGGCGCTGGAAGTCGAGCAGCCGCTCGCTCTCGTAGGCGATCCGGCGCGAGGAGTCCTCGAGGTCGCGGAACATCTGCTTCAAGGTCCGGATGCCGTCCGCGGACTGCCGGACGATCTCACCGGCCAGCTCGACGGCGGCGCCCTCGGCATCGTCGGCACGGGCCGTGCGCTGGAGGAGGCCGTACGACGCTGCCTCCTCCATGCCGATCGGGCGGCCGGTGTAGATCAGGTCCTTGGCGCGGGCGAGGCCGACCAGCTGGGTCAGCCGGGCCGGGCCCACCGGGACGCCGAGCCGGGCACCCGCCCACGCGAGCTTGAGGTTGTCGCCGCCGACCCGGAGGTCGCAGCCGGCGACGATCTCGGCGCCGGCACCGACGCAGTTGCCGACACAGACCGCGATCGTCGGGACCGGCACCTCGTCGATCAGCCGGTAGAGCTCGGCGAATGCCTCCATCCGCGCCAGCCCACCCGCCGCGTCGAGCGGCTCGCCCACGTCGGCACCTGCGCACAGCGCGGTGGTCGAGGTCGTGGAGACGACCAGCACCCGCAGGTCGGTGTCGACGGACAGCTCGGTCAGCGCCTCGATGGTCAGGTGGAGGGTCGCCGTGTCGAGGGCGTTCCGCTTGTCCGGGCGGTTGATCCGGAGGATCTCGACGCCGTCGTCACGTCGTTCGCGGAGCAGTGAGGTCACGGACCGTGATCGTAGTGTGAAGCGATGACCGCGATCCTCTGGTTGCGCCGTGACCTGCGTCTCGACGCCCACCCGGCACTGAACGCGGCAGCCGACGACGGCCCGGTGCTGCCGCTGTTCGTGCGCGACCCGCGGCTCGCCGGTGCCGGCGACGCCCGACGGAGCCGGCTGGAGGCATCGCTGGCGGCCTTCGACGAGGCAACCGACGGCGCGCTGGTGGTCCGGTCCGGTGATCCGGCCGAGGTGATCGCCTCCGTCGTCGCCGAGGTGGGAGCGCGGAGCGTCCACGTCACCGGCGAGTTCACGCCGTACGCACGGCGTCGCGACCGGCTGGTCGCCGACCGGCTGCGGGACGTCGGTGTGCCGATGGCCGCGAGCGGCACGCCGTACGCCGTCCGCCCCGGCACCGTCCTCACCAAGGGCGGTACGCCGTACCAGGTGTTCACCCCGTTCTCGCGCGCCTGGCGGGAACGGCCGGTGGAGGCACCACAGCCTCGCCCGCGCTCCCTCCGATGGCGGCGGACGGTGGACGGCGAGGGGCTGGACGCCGAGCTGCTCGAGCGCGGGCGCTCCTTCGGTCCGGTGGGGGAGGACGCGGCGCGCGAGCGGTGGCGGGAGTTCGCCGAGGACGGCCTGCGGTCCTACGCCGACCACCGGGACCGACCCGACCTGGACGGGACCAGCCGACTGTCCGTCCACCTGAAGCACGGCGAGATCCATCCGGGCACGCTGCTCGCGGAGCTCGGGCGGGGACGCGCCTCCGAGGGTGCCCGCGCCTTCGTCACCGAGCTCGCCTGGCGGGAGTTCTACGCCGACGTGCTCTGGCACCGACCCGACTCGGCGTGGCAGGACCTGCGTGAGGACCTGCGGCGGATGCGCTACGACACCGGCTCCGGGGTCGACCGGATGGTCGACGCCTGGCGGCGCGGGGAGACGGGCTACCCGTTCGTCGACGCGGGCATGCGCCAGCTGCTCGAGACCGGCTGGATGCACAACCGGGTCCGGATGGTCACGGCGAGCTTCCTGGTCAAGGACCTGCACGTCTGGTGGCCGGTCGGGGCCCGGCACTTCCTCGACCACCTGGTCGACGGCGACCTGGCGTCCAACAACCACGGGTGGCAGTGGGTGGCCGGCACCGGGACCGACGCGGCGCCGTACTTCCGGGTCTTCAACCCGGTCTCCCAGGGCAAGAAGTTCGACCCCGACGGCGACTACGTCCGCCGCTGGGTGCCGGAGCTCGCCCATCTCCCGGGTGCCGCGGCACACGAGCCGTGGCGGCACCCGCAGGGGTACGACACGGACTATCCGCGACCGATCGTCGAGCACGACGAGGAACGCAAGGACGCGCTCGATCGCTATCAGCAGGCGCGCGCCGCTCAACCCAGCCGATCGACGTAGGCGACGACCCGGTTGAACAGCGCCGTCGCCCGGAGCGGATTCGCGTCGGTCGGCGGCGTCCCCGCCAGGTCGTGCATGAGCCGCTGTGCGTCATCGACCCCGACGTCGACGGCGATGCCGGCCGCGACCCGGGCCGCGATCCGGACCGCGGCGGGATCGACCGTCCACACGGTCTCGAAGACTCGCCGCCGGTCCGGCACCTTCCGTTGGCCCGGCAGCTCCCAGGCCGCCAGGCACGCGGCGCTGTCGGCCGCGTCGCACACCACCGCCCACTCACGCCGCAACGGCGCGTCGGCGCCCAGGGACGCCCGCACCGGTCCCGGCTCGTTGCGGGGCGCACCCTCCCAGCTGTCGGCGAAGACGATCGCGGAGCGGGCGACGCGAGCGAGCTCCCGCCACCGCGCCGCGGACGGTGCGTAGAACTCGCTGCGCTGGAATGCTCCGAACAGAACCGGGCGGTCCGCGACCGCGCAGCACTCGTCCTCGATCGCCCAGGACAACGCGATCAGGGTCGACTTCCGCAGTCGTTGGGGGTGGAGCGCCGGGTGGCGGTGCCGCAGCTCGGCGAAGATCGACGGGCTACCCCCGGCCCGTCCCGCCATTGCCTCGGCGATCGCGACCTCCAGCCGGACGCCTGCTCCCTTGCGCCGCATCACCTGGCTGACCAGCTCGACGTCTGCTTCGGCGTAGCGGCGGTGACCGGACGAGAGCCGGCGGGGCTCGGGGAAGCCGTGGCGGGTCTCCCACATCCTCAGCACCGAGGGACTGACGGTCGCGCGCTCGGCGAGCTCGCCGATCGTGAGGCCGGCCTCGTCAGCTTGCGTGGCGGCGTCGTCCTGGTCCATGCTCCTATCCTAAAACTAAACAACCTGTGGAAGAACCTGTGGAAGTAAGGATGATGTCGTGACGTTGCCCGTGGTCGTCGTCGGGGCCGGCCTGGCCGGGCTCGCCTGCGCGAACAGGCTGAGCGCCGCGGGGATCGACGTCGTCGTCCTCGAGGCTTCGGACGCGGCCGGGGGGCGCGTCCGGACCGAGCGAGTCGGCGGCTTCGTCATCGACCGCGGGTTCCAGGTGCTCAACACGGCCTACCCGGCCCTTGCCGCCACCGTCGACCTCGATCGCCTCGACCTCCGACCGCTGCCGCGCGGCATCCGGCTGCGCCGCAACGGTCGTCTGTCCGATGTCCCGCACCCGCTCTCGTCGGCCGGGGCCGCGCTCCAAGCGGCCTCGTCCCGAGCAGCGGGGCCACGGGAGAAGGCAGCGCTCGGCCGTTATGCCGCCGGCTTGGCCTACGGTTCCGCAAAGGCGATCAAGCGGCAGCCCGACGTCGCGGCTCGCAACGCGTGGGAGCAACGACTCCCGATCGCGGTGATCGAGGAGGTCCTCACGCCCTTCCTCTCGGGCGTCGTCCTGGAGCGGGAGCTCACGGCGTCGCGGGTGTTCGTCGACCTGATGGTGCGCATGTTCGCCCGGGGCACGTCCGCGGTCCCCGCCGACGGCATGCAGGCGCTCCCCGAGCAGCTCGTGCGCCGACTGCCGCCGGGGACCGTGCGACGGGGTGCCCCGGTGGCTCAGGTGCTCCCCGACGCGGTCCAGCTGCGGGACGGCGGCGTTGTCGATGCCCGTGCGGTGGTGGTGGCCACCGATCCGTGGACGGCGCACCGGCTCGCTCCCGAGCTGGGACGGCCGCCGGCCGCCCGGGGCGTCACCACCTACTACTTCGCCGCTGAGTCCTGGTCGGGTCAGAGCGGCCTCCTCGCCGTCGACGCCGACGGCTCCGGCGTCGCGAACTCGGTGATCCTCACCGCGTCGGCACCGGAGTACGCCGCCGACGGCCGGTCGCTGATCGCGACCTCGGTGGTCCACGACCCGACCGCGCCCGCCGTACCTGCCGATGCGGCCCGCGAGGTCGCCGCTGAGCTGCACCGCGCGCCCAGCGCGGACTGGGAGCTGATCGCCACCCGGGACATCGGACAGGCGCTCCCGGCGATGCCGGCCCCCCATCAGTTCCGGAAGCCGGTCTACCTGCCCCGCCACGGGGTATGGATCGCAGGTGACCATCGCGACAGCTCCTCCATCCAGGGCGCGCTCATGAGCGGCCGACGAGCCGCCGCCTCGCTCCTCCGCGCACTGACCCGGCCCCCGGGTGCCGGGACGCCGGTCGAGCCGTCCGGCCACCCCGGCTCCGCGGCATGACGTCGTCGGGCACTGTCCTGGTCGCCGGCGGCACCGGGTTCGTCGGTCGACGGCTGGTGGCCGCGCTCATCGAGGAAGGGGGCGCAGCGCGGGTCATGACCCGCCACCCCGACGACTACGACGGTCCGGGGACCCCGGCGTACGGCGACGTCGCCGATCCCGACTCGCTGTCGGACGCCCTCGCCGGCTGCGTCGCGGCGTACTACCTGGTGCACTCGCTCGACTCGGCCGACTTCGAGGCTCGGGACGCCCAGGCAGCGATCGCGTTCGGGACTGCGGCCGCCGCCGCCGGCGTCGAGCAGATCATCTATCTCGGCGGGCTCGGCGAGGACAGCGACGACCTGTCGGCCCATCTGCGCAGCAGGCGCGAGGTCGAGGGCCTGCTGGGGGAGGCCGGTGTCCCGGTGACGGTGCTGCGAGCCGGCATCGTCATCGGGGACGGCGGCATCTCGTGGGAGATCACCCGTCAGCTGGTCGAGCACCTGCCGGCGATGGTCGCGCCGCGATGGGTGCGCACCCGGACCCAGCCGATCGCGGTCGACGACGTGGTCCGCTACCTCGTCGGCGTGCTCGGCAACCCCGATGCGATCGGCCGGACGTTCGAGGTCGGCGGACCGGACGTCCTCGCCTACGTCGACATGATGAAACGCGTGGCGGCCATCGAGGGGAGATCGCTGCCGGTCGTCCAGGTCCCGCTCCTCACGCCCAAGCTGTCGTCCCTGTGGCTGTCGTTCGTCACCGACGTCGACGCCCGGTCCGGGCGCAACCTGATCGACTCGATGGTCAACGAGGTCGTGGTCCGGGACACCTCGATCCAGCAGGTCGTGCCCTTCGCGCCGATGACGTACGACGACGCGGTCCGGGCCGCGCTCGCCGAGAGGCCCGAGAGGCGGGATCGTCGGTGAGTCGCGGGACGCTCCGCGCGCGTCTCGACCGGGTGCTCCCCAAGCCGTTGAGCCACGTCGTGCGGCTCGAGCCCGACGAGCCGGCCGCTGTCCGGGACCGCCGCCGCCGGGTGGTCGTGGCGACGTCGGTCGTCGGAGCCGCGCTGCTCGGCGCATCGCTGTCCACCCGGCCGGGTTCGCGCGGGTTCTACCTGTCGACGGCAACGGTCGCGGCCGCCTGGACCGCCGGCGGGGTGGCCTCGGGTCCGCTGCACCTCGGCTGGATCGAGACCAGGGACGCGACCCTGCGGCGGCCGGTCCTGACGCCCATCGCCACCGGGCTCGGTGCGTTCGGCCTCTTCTACGCCGCCGCGTTGGTGGCGCGCCGGATCCCCGTGCTCGATGCCGCGATCTCGGAGGTCCTTCTGTTCGCCGACGAGGGCGACGACCGGCTGGTGCTGCTGACCACGCTGGCCAACGGGATCGGCGAGGAGGTGTTCTTCCGCGGCGCGCTCTACGCCGCACTGCGCGACCGCGCGCCGGTCGTGTCGTCGACGGCCGTCTACACCCTTTCCACCACGACCACGCGCAACCCGGCCCTGGTGCTCGCGGCGGCGGTGATGGGCAGCCTCTTCGGGCTTCAGCGCCGGGCATCCGGCGGGCTGCAGGCGCCGGTGATCACCCACCTCGTCTGGTCGGCGCTGATGGTGCGCTTCCTTCCGCCGCTCTTCCGGCGGCGCGGGGCTAGTCTGCGCGCGTGACCTCGACCTTGGGTGTTGCCGCGACCGCCGGCCGGATCGCGTCCGGAGAGCTGACCGCTGCGCGAGCCGTCGACGACTGTCTTGCCGCGATCGACGACCACAACCCCGAGCTCAACGCCTTCTCGGTCGTGCTCGCCGACCGTGCTCGGGCCGAGGCCGACGAACGGGACGCCGCGACGGCGCCGACCGGCCCGCTGCACGGCGTACCCATGGCCATCAAGGAGGAGAACGACGTCGAGGGCTGCGTGACGACGTTCGGTGGCAACGCGAACAGCACGCCGGCTGGTGCCGACTCGGAAGTGGTGCGGCGGCTGCGGGCCGCCGGCGCGGTCATCGTCGGCAAGACCTCGATGCCGGAGTTCGGTGCGTGGCCCTACACGGAGCCGATCAGCCTGGGCCCGGCCCGCAACCCGTGGGACCCGGCGCACACGCCGGGCGGCTCCAGCGGAGGTACGGCGGTGGCCGTGTCGTCGGGCATGGTCCCGACCGGGATCGGTGGTGATGGCGGCGGCTCGATCCGGATCCCGTCCTCCTTCTGCGGCCTGTTCGGCCTCAAGCCGCAGCGCGGCCGGGTCTCCACGGCACCGAACCCGCACCTGTGGTGGTCGCTCGGCACCATCGGGCCGCTGACCAGGAGCGTGCTCGACTCGGCGCTCGTCTACGACGTGATCAGGGGCCACCTGGACAGCGACCTGTACGGCGCGGGCGACACGGGCAGCTTCGTCGCGGCCGCGTCGCGGGAGCCCGGCCGGCTGCGGGTCGGTTGGACGGTCAAGGGCAACAGCCCGGGCGTGCGGCCCCATCGGCTGCACGTCGAGGCGGTGACGGACACCGCCCGGCTGCTGACCGAGCTCGGTCACGACGTCCGCGAGCTGAGCACGCGGCTCCCCGACCCCACGGCCGCGTTCGTGCCGCAGTTCTTCGCCGGGATCCGCACCGAGGCCGATGCCGTCGAGCACTACGAGCGACTCGAGCCGTCGATCCGTCAGGCCTACCGGCTCGGGTCCTGGGTGCGGCCCGGTGTCGTCGACTGGGCGTTGCGGCAGACCGACAAGGTCAGCGAGAAGGCGAACCGGGTCTTCGACTCCTACGACGTGCTGCTCACACCCGTGACCGCGAACCGGCCACCGAAGGTCGGCGTGCTCAAGGGCGCGAACGTGCTGACCGCGGCACTGAAGTCGCAGCCGGCAATCGCCTACACCGCTCTCTGGAACGTGACCGGCAACCCCGCGGCCGCCGTACCGTGCGGGCTCGGGCCGGACGGCCTGCCGCTCTCGGTCCAGCTGGTGGGGAGGCTCGACGACGAGCCGACCCTGCTCAGCCTCAGCGCGCAGATGGAGGCCGCCCGGCCGTGGCCACTCCTCGCCGAGCCTCGGTGATCAGTCGTGGCCAGGGGTGAGTCGCGTCCGGCTCGGGTCGAGGACGTGCACGCGTTGGCTCTCGGCATGCCGCACGTGACCGTCCGGCCCGGCACCGGCGACAACCCCGTCTACCAGGTGGGCGGCAAGTCCTTCGTCTTCTTCCGCAACCCGCGTCCGGACGCGTTCGACCCGGATAGCGGCGAGCGCTACGACGACGTCATCGTGTTCTGGGTCGCGTCGGAGGGCGACAAGCTCGCCCTCGTGCAGGACGCCTCGACGCCGTACTTCACGACCCCGCACTTCGACGGTCACCTGTCGGTGTTGCTGCGCGGCAGCCGGCTCGGCGAGATCAGTCACGAGGAGCTCGCCGAGGTCGTGCAGGACGCCTGGCTGTCGCGCGCCTCGCCCCGCCGCCGCGATGTGTGGCTGCGCGAACACCGTCTCGACTGACCCGGCGCCAGCGCCATCGACATCGGCAGTCACGCGTCGTCGTACGCCGCCTGCAGCTCGGCGACGTCGATCTTGCCCATCTTCAGCATGGCCTGGCAGACGCGGTAGTTGGCCTCGGTCGTGTAGTCACCGGAGAGCTCCTCGAGCTCGCGGGGAATGACCTGCCAGGACACGCCGTACCTGTCCTTGCACCAGCCACACGGGCCGGCCTCGCCCCCGTCGGCCGTCAGGATCTCCCAGTAGTGGTCGACCTCGTCCTGTCCCTCGACGCTGAGGTAGAAGGAGAACGCCTCGTTGAGGTGGAACTCCGGTCCCGCGTTGAGTCCGACGACCTGGTGTCCGGCCACGGTGAACTCGACGACCTCGGCGACCGAGCTGTCGGGATCGGTCCGGGCCGTGAACACCCGGGTCACGCTCGAGCCCGGGATGTGCTCGGCGTAGAAGTTCGCCGCCTCGACGGCCTTGTCGTTCCCGAACCACAGGTGGGTGCGTACGGATGTCATATGGAGCTCCCTCGTGCCCGAGGACCCTCCCGTCGAGGGTCGTTGTGAAGACCGACCGCGCAAGCGCGCCGTACTCATCGCAGGGCGGACGGGGTGGTTGAGGTGCGAGCGAAGCGAGCCTCGAAACCTCCTGGTGGAGTCTGTGACGGCCCACCATTGCTCCCGTTGGTCGAGGAGGTCGCTCTGGCGACCGCACCGTTGCTCCCGTTGGTCGAGGAGGTCGCGCAGCGACCGTCACGAGACCACGCGGCCCCCGCCCGCGCCGCCGCTACGCGGCCGCCTTCCGCCGCTGGTTGAGGTGCGAGCAAAGCGAGCCTCGAAACCAGGACACCCACGGATGAGGGCGGCCGCACGGCGTCGTTGGTCGAGGAGGTCGCTCTGCCGACCGCACCGTTGTCGTTGGTCGAGGAGGTCGCTCTGCCGACCGCACCGTTGTCGTTGGTCGAGGAGGTCGCTCTGCCGACCGCACCGTTGTCGTTGGTCGAGGAGGTCGCTCTGCCGACCGCACCGTTGTCGTTGGTCGAGGAGGTCGCGCAGCGACCGTCACGAGACCACGCGGCCCCCGCCCGCGCCGCCGCTACTTGCCGCCTTCCGCCGCTGGTTGAGGTGCGAGCGAAGCGAGCCTCGAAACCACCTGGTGGCTGGTGTGGTGCCCGCGCGCGTAGCCGATCGCGTCTCGGCGTCAAGGACCTCGCTTCGCTCGGCCGCTTCGCGGCGCCTGCGGCGTCCTTGACACCGAGCCTCGCGCGATCGGCTGGAACGACGCACGAGCGGCGGGCTTCGCCGCGCCGCCCGCGCCAGCGCGGGCACCCTTTGGCCGCCTTTCGCCGCTGGTTGAGGTGCGAGCGGAGCGAGCCTCGAAACCAAGGCAGGATCAAGAATTCCCTGTCCACAGGCCGGTTCTGAGCAACCCGGCAGTGTCGGTGGTGCCGGGTTGAATAGGTGCCATGGATCCCAACCTCGCCGACCTCGACGCGACCGCCACCCTGGCGCTGGCCGAGGACGAGGTTGCGGCCCGCCGCCGGCAGGGTCGGGACCGGCTGCTGCTGGTGTTGCACTGGGCCGACCTGCATTCGGAGGATCCGCAAGCCCAGCCGGGGGCGGTGCCGATCAGCAAAGGCGGGGACCGGCTGATCGTTCTGGGCGGTGAGGGCACCCCGCAGGCTTCGGAGCTGTGCTGGGCCGAGCTCGCGATCGCCCTGGCCTCCGGGGTGATCGCGCTGCGCAACCAGGCCGGCCAAGCCCTGGACCTGCGGCACCGGCTCCCGCTGCTGTGGTCCGCGGTGCAGGAGTTGCGGGTCGAGCCGTGGGTCGCGCAGAAGGTCGCCACCATGACCCGCGACCTGACCGGTGACCAGGCCGCGCTCGTCGACACCGCCGTGGTCGCAGCGGTGGAGGAGTCGCCGGGGCGGATCCTGGGGATCGCGGAGGCCAAGACCATCGAGGCCGACCTGGAGGGCTACCGGACCCGGCTGGCCCAAGACGCCGCTAGCACCGGCGTGTGGCTGTCGCGACCCCGGCCCGGTGACCTGGTCGATGCCGATCAGGGCGAGCCCGGCACCCGGCGGGTCTCGGCGAAGCTGCCCGCCGCGGATGCGGTGGAGGCCAACGAGATGATCGACGACGTCGCCGACGCCCTCGCCATCCACGGTGAACACCCTGCCGACGAGGATCCGCCGTCCCGTGATGAGCTGCGGGTCCAGGCGTTCACCCTGCTGGTCACCGACCCGCACGCCGCCGGTGCCCTGCTCAACGGGCTCGACAGCCCGCCCTCGGCGGAGGAACCAGCACCCGCACCGGTCAAGAAGAAGAAGCGGCGCTCGGCGACCGTGGTCGTCCATGTCACCGACCAGGTCCTGGCCGGCCACCACGACGGCCTCACCCGGGTCGAGGGGATCGGTCCGATGCTGCTCGAACAGGTCGCCGACCTGGTCCAGCACCGTGACATCACCGTCCAGCCGGTCATCGACCTCAACCACGCACGCAGTGTCAACGGCTACGAGCACCCCACCGCGGTCAAGCTCCGCACCCGGCTGCGCACCGTCTACGACGTGTTCCCCCACAGCACCAGCCGCGCCACCAGCCGCCTGGACCACGACCATCCCACGCCGTACGTCCCGCCGGCCGACGGTGGGCCACCCGGCCAGACCGGCGACCACAACGACGCACCCCTGACCCGGTTCCACCACCGCGCCAAGACCCACGACGGCTACCAGGTCCGACAGCTCGCCCTGGGCGCCTACCGGTGGGTCACCCCCCACGGCCTGGCCCGCATCGTCACCGGCCGAGGCACCCGCAAGATCGGACTCATCCGAGCCCGCGACGGCACCATCACCGGCGAGATCTACCCCGGCACCGGCATCGACTACCGGCTCCGCCCCTAGTCCGAGGTGTTGTCGGCTTGCTGGTCGTCAGGCGGGTCGTCGTCGTCCGACTCCTCGTCCTCAGAGCCCTCGGCACGTTTGCCCTCGGTCAGGAGGCCGTCGACGGTCTCGCCGTCAGGCAAACCCTCGGCCAGGGGATTGTCCTCGCTCGGCACCAGGTCCTCGGGGAGCTGGTCGTCGGAGATGCCGACCTCGTTGCTGCCCTTGCTCTCGCTCTCGCTCTCGCTCATGGCCTAGGGGTACCCAGCCGGAGCGCCTGACATCCGGCTACCGTCCGCTGTCGTCGATGGGGCGCGCCTCGACCCCTGACCGGGGCCCGTTCTGGCAGTATCCGAACAGGTCTACATCCCGGAGGTGGCGCCATGCGCACCCGTACCCGCCTCGTCGCCATGCTGGCGGCACCCCTTCTCCTGACGCTGTCCGCTTGCGGAGGTGACGGAGACGACGTCGACGAGTCGCACGGCCCGTCCAGCGAGGGCGCGTGCGCGGGCGACCCCGCCGACCTGCTCGCAAAGGTGTGCGAGAAGGGCGTGCTCACGGTGTCCACCGACCCGGCCTACCCGCCGCAGTCGTCGCTGAACGAGCAGACCGGCGAGTACGAGGGCTTCGACATCGACGTCGCCACCGAGATCGCCAAGCGGCTGGGCGTCGACGTCGCTTGGGAGGCACCCTCCTGGGACATCATCACGGCTGGCAGCTGGAACGGCCGCTGGGACACCACCGTGGGCTCGATGACGCCGACCAACGAGCGTCAGGAGGTCCTCTACTTCACCGAGCCCTACAACTACACGCCCGCTGTCGTCGTGGTCGGGGCCGACAACGACGAGGTCAGCGACCTCAGCACCGATCTCGACGGCAAGAAGGTGGGCAGCTGCTCGCCGTGCACCTACTCGGACTTCCTCGACAAGAAGCTCGCGATCGAGGGATACGAGTTCGACTTCATCATCGACGACGCCGAGACCTCCGGTTACGACACGGACACGACCGCGCTGGAGGACCTCGTCAACGGCCGGCTCGACGCGGTCATCACGTCGGTGACGACGGCCCAGGGCTACATCGATGCCGGCAACCCGGTGAAGATCGTGGGCGACCCCGTGTTCTACGAGCCGCTCTCAGTGGGCTTCGACAAGAGCTCGGACCCGTCGTCGGAGAGCCTCTACGAGGCGGTGGACGCGATCGTGGCGGAGATGCACGAGGACGGCACTCTCACCTCGCTGTCGGAAGAGTGGTACGGCCTGGACCTCACCACGCAGCAGTGACGCGCCGGTGACGTGTAGCAATGGGTGACACGTGGGAGCGGGTCCAGCTCACCTCGGCGCGGGTGCCGTTCCGACTCAAGGTCGCGATGGTGTGGGTGGTGCTGTTCGCGCTGCTCGCGTTCTTCGGCCACGCCGCCGGCTTCGACACGCAGTGGATACGGGACAACATCCGCTACATCGTCAGCGGGCTGCGGTACACGATGGTGATCGCCCTCGGCGGGATCGTGCTGGCCATCGTGCTGGCCCTGCTGGGTGCCCTGGCGCGCATCTCCCGCAACCCGGTGGCGTACGGCGTCGCGGGGTTCTACGTCTCGTTCTTCCGCGGCACGCCGCTGATCGTGCAGATGTTCATGCTGTACCTGGCGCTGCCGCCGGTGGGAAGGAACCTCGCCGCCGAGTACGGCTGGCTGCCCGAGGGGTTCGACCAGGCGCTGATCCTCGAGGCGACCACGGCAGGCACCCTCGCCCTTGGTCTCAACTACGGCGCGTACATGACCGAGATCTTCCGGGCCGGCATCCAGTCCGTGGCAGGCGGCCAGGGCGAAGCGGCCGACGCGCTCGGCATGACCTACGGCCAGAAGATGCGCAAGGTGGTGCTACCCCAGGCGTTCCGCGTCATCATCCCGCCGACCGGCAACGAGTTCATCGCGATGATGAAGGACACCGCGCTGGTGTCGTTCCTGGGCGTCAACATCGCCGTTGCGGAGATCTTCCGCCGCGCCCAGCTGGTCGGCAAGTCCGACTTCAAGAACCTCGAGGCGTACGTCGCCGCGGCCCTCGTCTACTGGGGACTCACCGTCCTGTTCACGTTCTTCCAGGCCCGGCTCGAGAAGAGGATCGGTCGCGGGTACGACCGCACACACGTCGCGCGGGCCATGGCTGCCGCGTCGGAGCAGGGCCAGCCACACGGCGGAGGTCACGTCGGATGAGCGACGACGTCGTGGTCCGCATCGACGGGCTGCACAAGAAGTTCGGGCGCCTGGAGGTGGTCCGTGGGGTCGACATGGAGGTCCGCCGCGGCGAGGTGGTGGTGATCTTCGGGCGCTCCGGCTCCGGCAAGTCCACGGTGCTGCGCTGTGTGAACTTCATCGAGGACCCGACCGAGGGCTCGATCGAGGTCTCCGGCATCCGGCTCGAGGGTGGGCACCGCACCCGGCGCAAACGCGAGCAGATCCGTCAGCTCCGGTTGCGCGTGGGCATGGTCTTCCAGCAGTTCAACCTCTTTCCCAACATGACGGTGCTCGACAACATCCTGTGCGCCCCCCGTTGCGCTGGGGCGAGCACCGCCGAGGTCACCAAGCGAGCCCATGACCTCCTCGACCGGGTCGGCTTGGCCGACAAGGCGGGGGAGCACCCCATCCGGCTCTCGGGCGGTCAGCAGCAACGCGTCGCCATCGCCCGCGCGCTCGCGATGGAGCCAGACGTGATGCTCTTCGACGAGCCGACCTCGGCGCTCGACCCGGAGCTCACCGGCGAGGTGCTCTCGGTCATGAAGACGCTCTCCAGCGACCTGCACATGACGATGATGGTGGTCACCCACGAGATGGGCTTCGCCCGCGAGGTCGCCGACCGGATGGCGTTCTTCCACGAAGGCCGGATCCTCGAGGAGGGTCCGCCTGACCAGCTGATCACGTCACCGGAGCACGCCGAGACTCGGGCGTTCCTCGACGCGGTGCTCTGACCTCACCGCGGACCAGCCTCCTACGGCGCAGCGTTCCCCGCGCGGTAGGCGCTGGGTGGGTTGCCGGTCCACCGGCGGAACGCGCGGGTGAACGCACTGGGCTCGGAGAACCCGAGCCGGGTCGAGAGATCGGCGATCGACTCGTCTCCGTCGACCAGCGCCGTGATCGCTGCGTCCCGGAGCACTTGATCGCGCACGCCGCGCAACGACGTACCGTCGGCCGCGAGCCGGCGGCGCAGGGTCTGGGGGCTGATCGACAATCGCGTCGCGACCTCGTCGCCCGACGGGACCGGCGACGGGTGGCTGGCCCGGATGGCGAGCTCCACCATCCTCCGGACCTGGTCGGCCGAGGTCGCGTCGTGGACCGGCCTGGCGAGGAGCCCGGCCGGGGATCGGGCGATGAACTCCTCGAGCTCGGCCTCGGTGCGCATCACCGGAGCCTGCAGCCGGGCGGCTTCGAACACGAGCGCCGGCCGTGGTGCGTCGAAGGTCATGGGTGTCGCGAACACCAGGTCGTGCGCCTCCTCCAGCATCAGCGGGTAGGGCACCTCGACCGCGACGAGCGGGAACCGGCCGCCGATCGCCCACGCGACCAGCCGGTGCAGCACGGCCAGCGCGACGCAGACCGGGAGCGGACCGTCGAGCGCGAGCTCCTGGTCTGCAGTGACCGGCGGCGTCAGGCCGAGCCGGACCAGGTCGCCGTCGTGGTCGACGGTCAGCGGTGGGATGGCGGGCATGGCCCGCACCAGGCCGTGGAACCGCTCGAGGAGACCCGCCAGGTCCTTCGCGCCGATCAGGCCGTAGCACAGCAGCCGGAACGAGCCGCGGGGGAGTGGGTGCGCGCCCAGTCCGAACATCTCGTCGTCGGTCTGCCGCCAGAGCTGCTGGACGAAATCGGTGAGCTGCTCCTCGGTGACCCGCGATCGGCCCTCGATCAGCAGTGCGGGCGAGACCCCCGCCTGGCGGAGCATGTCCTCGACTTCCCAGCCGCGCCGCTGGGCGAACCAGATCGACGCCTGGAGCAGGTCGATCGGCACGGTGCGGCTGGACACGCACCGGAGCCTAGTGCGCTGGGTGAGCGGTTCGGTCAAGCAAGTCGGCCGTTGCCGTCATCGGCAACGAGGCTCCGTCGCTCGTAGCGTCGCAACCATGAGCAACCGCGTGTTTGTGATCGGTGTCGGCATGACGAAGTTCGAGAAGCCGGGCCGCCGCGAAGGCTGGGACTACCCCCAGATGGCCAAGGAAGCCGGCACCAAGGCCCTCGAGGACGCCGGCGTCGCCTACAGCGCGATCGAGCAGGCGTTCGTCGGCTACGTCTACGGCGAGTCGTGCAGCGGCCACCGCGCGGCGTACGAGCTCGGCCTCACCGGCATCCCGATCTTCAACGTCAACAGCAACTGCTCGACCGGCTCCAGCGCGCTCTACCTGGCCGCGCAGGCGATCCGGTCCGGGCAGAGCGACGTCACCTTGGCGCTGGGCTTCGAGAAGATGCAGCCGGGCTCGCTGGGCACCACGTTCGACGACCGCGAGCAGCCGATGGGCAACCACATGCAGCTGCTCGCCGAGATCTCCGAGGTCCGCTTCCCGCCGGCGCCGTGGATGTTCGGTGCCGCCGGCCGCGAGCACATGGAGCAGTACGGCACCACGCCCGAGCACTTCGCCAAGATCGGGTTCAAGAACCACCGGCACTCGGTCAACAACCCCTACGCCCAGTTCCAGCAGGAGTACACGCTCGACGAGATCCTCGGCTCGCCGGAGATCTACTCGCCGCTGACCAAGCTCCAGTGCTCACCGACCTCCGACGGCTCGGGCGCCGCGGTCCTCGCCAGCGAGGCGTACGTCGACCGGCACGGCCTCGCCGGCCAAGCCGTCGAGATCGTGGGCCAGGCCCTGGTCACCGACCTCCCGTCGACGTTCGAGTCCAGGACCGCCCGCGACATCATCGGCTACGAAATGAACGCGACCGCCGCCCGCGCGGCGTACGAGCAGGCCGGGCTCGGTCCGGAGGACGTCCAGGTCATCGAGCTGCACGACTGCTTCTCCGCCAACGAGCTGTGGCTCTACGAGGCGCTCGGCCTGTGCGGCGAGGGCGAGGCTGGGAAGCTCATCGACAACGACGACACGACGTACGGCGGTCGCTGGGTCGTCAACCCCTCCGGCGGGCTGATCTCCAAGGGCCACCCGCTCGGGGCGACCGGGCTCGCCCAGTGCGCCGAGCTCACCTGGCAGCTGCGCGGCACCGCCGACGCCCGCCAAGTGGGCAGTCCCGACAACCCGGTGACCGCAGCACTCCAGCACAACGTCGGCCTCGGCGGCTCCGCCGTGGTCTCCCTCTACCAGCGCGCCGAGCGCTGAACCGAAAGGAACGACCATGGGACAGCTGACCGCCACCCGCGACTTCTCCGCCAGCGCCGAGGACGTGTGGAACCTCGCCTCCGACCCCAACAACTTCGAGAAGTGGCTCACCCTCCACCAGAAGTGGAAGGGCGACGTCCCGACCGAGCTGAGCAAGGGCGCGCAGATCACCGAGGTCATCTCGATGATGGGCATGCCCAACACGATCACCTGGACCGTCGACGAGTACGAAGCACCCAGCAAGCTGGCCATCTCCGGCACCGGCATGGCAGGCGTCAAGGTCGCCATCGAGCTGGAGGCGACGCCGACCGACAGTGGTTCGCGGTTCGACCTGTCGGCGAGCTTCGAGGGCCAGATGATCGTCGGCGCGCTCGGCAAGGCGATCGAGAAGCAGGGTGCTGCCGAGCTGGAGAGCTCGCTCGACAACTTCGCCGCTCTGCTGGGCTGACATGTCGGACCAACAGGTGGACCTCAAGTTCAACCCCGACGGCCTCGGGGCCTGGACCGACGAGAGCCGGTTCGAGGTCACCCGCGAGCGGCTGCAGGAGTACGCCGCGGCCACCAACGACCCGATCCGGGCACACGTCGCGGGTGACGTGGCCAGTCCGGTGTTCGCGATCGTGCCGGTCTTCCAATCGTTGATGGAGCCGGCCCTCGAGGTCGTCCCGATCCAGCTGATCGGCAAGGTCGTCCACGGCGAGCAGGACTTCCGGTTCCACCGGCCGATCCGGCCCGGCGACGTGCTGCTGTCGAAGGCCCGGATGACGGGGTGGCAGGGGTTGCCCAACGGGACCGCTGCCTGCGTCCACATCGAGTGCCGGACCGAGGCGGGAGAGCTGGTCAACGAGCAGTTCGTCACGTTCTTCGTCCGTGGCTTCGACACCGGCGACTCCGTCGGTGAGCTGGCGCCGGGACACCGGTTCGACGAGGCCGCCCGGAGCAGCGGCCCGGTCGCCGAGGTCAAGCAGCACGTCGACGACGACCAGACCTACCGTTACGGGCCGGCCGCGGGTGACCCGATGCCGATCCACCTCGACGAGGAGTTCGCGCAGTCGATGGGGCTGCCGGGGATCATCGCGCACGGCCTGTGCACGATGGCGTTCACGTCGTGGGCGGTGCTCACGGAGGTGGGGGAGTCCGACGTGTCACGCCTCAAGCGGCTCGCCGTGCGGTTCGCCAAGCCGGTCCTGCCCGGCCAGGACATCACCACCACCATCTATGAGGCGACAGCGACCAGAGTCGGGGGGTCCACGGGGGGCGGAGCCCCCCGTGTGTACGCCTTCGAGACCGCGGTCGACGGCGACCTCGTCATCAAGGACGGGCTCGCCGAGATATGCGACTAGCAACTGGGGTGGTTTCGAGGCTCGCTTCGCTCGCACCTCAACCACCGACGAAGGAGAACTGACATGGGACAGCTCGACGGACGCGTCGCCATCATCACCGGCGCCGGTCGCGGCATCGGTCGCGAGCACGCACTGCTCTTCGCGCGGGAGGGCGCAAAGGTGGTCGTGAACGACCTCGGCGGCGGCAACGACGGCAGCGGTGCGGACGTGGGTCCGGCCCAGGAGGTCGTCGACGAGATCCGCGCGCTGGGTGGCGAGGCGGTGGCCAACACCGACAACGTCGCGACCTGGGCCGGCGCCAAGGCGCTGGTCGACCAGGCGATCGCCGAGTTCGGCGGGTTGGACATCCTGGTCAACAACGCCGGCATCCTGCGGGACGGCTTCATCGCCGGGCTCGAGGAGTCCCAGTGGGACAGCGTCATCGACGTGCACCTGAAGGGCCACTTCGCAACGCTGCACTTCGCCGCGGAGTACTGGAAGGACAAGTCGAAGGCCGGCGAGCAGGTCGCGGGTGCGGTGATCAACACCGCGTCCGCGTCCGGCACGACCATGCCGAACGCCGGCCAGGCCAACTACGGCGCCGCCAAGGCCGGCATCGCAGCGTTGACCCTGGTAGCCGCCGACGAGCTGGAACGGTACGGCGTGCGGGTCAACGCGATCGCCCCGATCGCCCGCACCCGGCTCACCCTGGCCACCCCCGGCATGGGCGCCCTGTTCGCGATCGAGCCAGAGGAGGGCGAGGTCGACCTGTTCTCCCCGGCCCAGATCTCGCCGCTGGTTGCCTGGCTGGCCACCGAGAAGTGCCCGGTCAACGGCAAGGTGTTCGCCGTCAGCGGCGGTTCGATCCAGCAGCTGAAGGGCTGGACGGTCGAGCACACGACCGAGACCGACGACGACTGGACGCTCGACACCGTCGCGGAGACCGTGCAGGCGTGGTCGTGATCGCCTGGTCCGACGCGGACCTCGCGATCCGCGACGCGGTGCGCGAGTGGATCGACAAGGAGATCCGCCCGCACCTCGACCAGCTCGAGACCGGCGAGCTGCCGCCGTACGACATCATCCGCAAGCTGTTCGCCGACTTCGGGATCGGTGCGATGGCCACCGACGGTCTGGAGAAGATGCTGGCCGCGGAGCGCCGGCGCACGGAGTCGCCCGACGCGGACAGCGAGCAGGCGGCGACAGACACCAGCGGTCTCAACGGCGCGGAGTCGATGGCCGCGGTCGTCGTCAGCGAGCTGGCCGGCGTCAGCCTCGGCGTCGTTGCCTCGGTCGGTGTGTCGCTCGGACTCGGCGCCGGCACCATCGCCAGCAAGGGGACGCTGGCGCAGAAGGAGAGGTGGCTGCCGAAGCTGGTGACGTTCGAGCACGTCGCCGCGTGGGCGATCACGGAACCGGACGCCGGCTCGGACGCCTTCGGCGGGATGAGGACGACGGTTCGCCGTGATGGCGACGGCTATGTCCTCAAGGGTCAGAAGACCTTCATCACCAACGGGCCGGACGCGGACGTGATCGTCGTCTACGCCAAGCTCGACGAAGGTGATGGAGCGCCGATCCGGGACCGCAAGGTGCTGACGTTCGTGCTCGACAAGGGCATGGAGGGGCTCGCCCAGGGCAAGGCGTTCAAGAAGATGGGGATGATGTCGTCCCCGACGGGGGAGCTCTTCTTCGACGACGTCCGCGTCGGCCGCGACCGGCTGCTCGGCGAGACCGAGGACCACAGCCAGGGCGACGGGCGTGAGTCCGCCCGCAGGAACTTCGTCGCGGAGCGGGTCGGCGTCGCGATGCTGTCGCTCGGGATCATCAACGAGTGCCTGCGGATCTGCCTCGACTACGCGAAGCAGCGCGAGCTGTGGGGCAAGCCGATCGCTGACTTCCAGCTGATCCAGCTCAAGCTGGCGAAGATGGAGGTCGCGCGGATCAACGTGCAGAACATGGTGTTCTCCGCCCTCGAGCACGCCCGCGCCGGCAAGGCGCAATCGCTCGCGGAGGCGTCGGCGATCAAGTGGTACTCCTCCGAGGCCGCGACCGAGGTCGCCATGGAGGCGGTCCAGCTGCTCGGCGGCAACGGCTACATGGCCGAGTACCGCGTCGAGCAGCTGGCGCGGGACGCCAAGTCGCTCATGATCTACGCCGGCAGCAACGAGGTGCAGATCACCCACGTCGCGAAAGGACTGCTCGGCCGCTGACGCTGTCACCCTTGGTGCGTGACCCCGAAGGAACCGCGCTCGGCCAGCCGATGGCTGTGGCCGCTCGCCGCCGACCTCGGGTGCGTGCTCGCGCTTGCGGTCGGCGGCAGGAACACGCACGACGCGACCGCATCCGGCTGGGTGGTCCTTGCCATCGTGTGGCCGTACGCGGTGGCTGCCGGACTCGCCCACCTGTGGCTTGTGTCGCGGCGCCGGCAGGCTGGGCGAATATGGCCCGAGGGCGCCATCGTTCTCGCGGTGACCTACGTGCTCGGCATGATCCTGCGCGCGATCTCGGGCCGGGGCCTTGCCCCCGGATTCCTCGTCGTGGCCGCGATCTTCCTTGCCCTCACCATGCTGGGCTGGCGCGGCGTGGTCGCCTACGTCACCGGGCGTCACGCCACGCGCGGTAGCCGATGATGCAGATGCGGTGCCCACGGCAGTCAATCGAGGGTCGTCGTGCCGATAGCCGCGGCACGACGGAACACGCTGTCGAGCATCGGCTCTGTGAGTCGGCCGGTGAAGGTGTTCTGCTGGCTGGGGTGGTAGCAGCCGAGCAGGGTGACGGAGCGTCCGTCCCTCACCAGGGTCGCCTCGACGCCGTGACCGAACCGAGGCTTGGGCCGGGCGACCTGCCAGCCGAGGGCGGCGTACGACTTCAGCGTCGCGTCCCAGCCGTAGCCGCCGAGCGCCACCACGACCCGGACGTGTTCTGCGAGCAGGTGGAGCTCTGCCTCGATCCACGGCGCGCAGGTGTCGCGCTCGGTGGTCGTCGGCTTGTTCTGCGGTGGGGCGCACCGGACGGTCGCGACCATTCGAGTATCGATGAGCGCGAGGCCGTCGGCGGCGTGCGCACTGGTTGGCTGCGTCGCCAGGCCGACCCGGTGCAGGGACGCGAACAGCCAGTCACCGCTGCGATCGCCTGTGAACAGTCGGCCGGTTCGGTTCGCGCCGTTCGCGGCGGGGGCGAGGCCGACCACCAGGATGCTCGGTGCAGAAGAGCCGAAGCCAGGGACGGGCCGGCCCCAGTAGGGCTCGCCGGCGTACGAGGCGCGCTTGGTGTGAGCGACGTCCTCGCGCCAGCGGAGCAGTCGCGGACACGCGCGGCACACACTGATCCTGGCGTCGAGCTCGTCGAGGCCGACAGGACCGGCGAGGTGGCGTACCTGCGCGGGTGTCCGTGCGACCGGCGTCTCCGGGGTGGCCGGGTCGCCGGGCCAGCCTGCGCCTGGCGGCACGGGCGAGCGGAACAAGTCTCCGGTTGCCGGATGCGGCAGGACGTCGTCGGTCATGGATCCCATCTTTCAGGGTTCCGGCCGCGAGGCGGGAGGCGGGAACTGCGGCTGCGTGGTCAGTCCGCGCTGAGGACCTCCCGGAGACCGGAGACGGCGAACGCGTTCCAACGACGTACGCCGCGCAACAGGTAGTGGCCGACGGGACCCATGTCGGTGAACTCGGCGTCGGCCACTGCCGCCGCGCGCTCGACGTAACGCCGGGTCGCCTTGGCCGAGGTGATCCGGTCGCGGCTGCCGTGCGCGGCGCGGAGGACCTTGCCCGCCAGTGGTGCGACCGGGTCGTCGTGCGGCAGCCACGGGGCGAGCGCCACCACGCCACGGACCGACGGGTGGCCGGCGACGGCAACCCCGGTGCGGGCACCCATCGAGTGACCGAGCAAGGCGATCGGCAGGTCGTGCTCCCGGTGGAGCTCGTCCAGTGCCCAGCGAGCATCGATGACCGGCGCGGGGCCACGACCGGAGCCGGCGTTCCAGCCCCGCACGCGGTAGCGCAGGAGGACCACGCCGATGCCGTCGTCGGTGAGTGGACCGGCGACGCCGCGCAGCAACAGCCGGGCGCGGCGCCAGGACAGGTTCGAACCGGCGACGGCCTCTGTTGAGGACTGGGTGCCGCCGTGCAGCACCAGGACCAGCGCCCGCGGCGCCCGGGGGAGCCGGGCGTCGGTGAACGCCGGCTCGGTGCCGGGCGGAGAGGAAGTCACGTCGACCATCGTGAGGCATTCGGAGCCGACGCGCGTCCGGATGGGCTCCGGGTGCGCCATCATCTCCAGATGGTCGACGAGCCGGTGCCGCGCCTCTTCACGCGCGCCTTCGTGGCGCTCGGGGTGGCGGACCTGGCGTACTTCGTGTCGGTGGGCGTGGCGATCCACACGCTGCCGCTCTACGCGACGGGTCCGCTCGGCTCGGACGAGGCCGGGGCGGGGCTGGCGTTCGGCGCGTTCGGCATCACCGCGTTGCTGTGCCGGCCGATCGCGGGCCGGCTGTCCGACACGCGCGGGCGGGCGCCGCTGCTCGTGGTCGGGGCGCTGCTCGCCGCGAGCGGCATGTTCCTCCTCCCGTACGTCGACACGCTGGTCGCCGTCGTGGCCATCCGGCTGCTGCAGGGAGTGGCCGAGGCCGCCTTCTTCGTCGCCAGCTTCGCGATGCTGGCCGACCTCGCGCCGCCCGAACGGTTCGGTGAGGCGCTGAGCTACAACTCGCTCGGCCTCTACCTGGGCATCGCCTTCGGCCCGCCGCTGGGGGAGTTCGTCGAGGAGACCTGGGGCTTCACCGAGGCGTGGTGGGTCGCCGGGGGGTTGGCGGTCGCGGCGGCGGTGGTGGTTCGGTGGGTTCCCGACCTGCCGCGGTCGGGCGGCGACGGGCACGGAAAGCTGATCCACCGGCCGGGCATCCCGGCCTCGCTCGGCTTCTTCGCCTCGCTGGCGGCGATCAGCGGCTTCCTGGCGTTCGCGGCGCTGTGGTCCGAGGACGTCGGCATGGACAACACGTCGATCGCCCTGGTCGTCTACGGCGCGGTCGTGGTGTTCTGCCGGGTCGCCTTCGCCCGGGTCCCGGACCGATTGCCGTCGCTCCCGCTGGCTGCCGGCTCCCTCGTCGCGATCGCGGCCGGTCTCGCGGTGCTGACCGGCTGGCGTTCGCCGGCCGGCCTGCTGGTCGGCGTCGTGGTGATGGCGGTCGGGGTGACGTTCTCGACGCCGGCGTTCTTCGCCGCGATCTTCGCGACCGCGTCGCCGGCCGAGCGGGGTGCCGCTGCCGGGACCGCGTCGGCGTTCATCGACCTGGGACTCGGGTTCGGCCCGATCGTGCTGGGGCTGGTCGCCCGCGAGCAGGACCTGTCCTGGGCGTTCGGTCTCGGGTGCGCCATCGCGCTGGCCGGGGCGGCCTGGACGGCGTGGCTGGCGCGCCGACCCGTTGCCGTCGCGACTGGCTAGTCCCTGAGCAGCCGGCTGGCGATCGCGTGCTGGTGCACCTCGGTCGGCCCGTCGTACAACCGGAACGCCCGGACGTCACGGAAGAACCCGGCGACCGGCGTCTCGTCGCTGATGCCCATGCCGCCGAGCACCTGGACGCACCGGTCGGCGACCCGGAACAGCTCCTCCGACACCATCGCCTTGACCATCGAGCTCTCGTGGCGGCCCTGCTCGCCCCGGTCGAGCACCCAGCACGCCCACCAGATCATCAGCCGGCACTGCTGGATCGCGATCTCGTTGTCGGCGAGCATGAAGCCGACTCCCTGGTGCTGGCCGATCGGCTTGCCGAACGCGGTGCGGGTCTTCGCGTGGTCGAGGGCGATGGACTGCGCGCGGACCGCGCCGCCGAGCCAGCGCATGCAGTGCGTGAGCCGGGCCGGCGCGAGCCGGAGCTGGGCGTATCGGAAGGCCTGGCCCTCCTCACCGAGCAGCGCGGTCGCCGGCAGGTGCAGGTCGTCGAAACGTACGACGCAGTGCCCCTCGACGTAGTTGCGGTCCATCGTGTCCATCGTCCGCTCGACGACGATGCCGGGAGCATCGCCGCGGCACAGGAAGAGGGTGGCGCCGGCTCCCTCGAGGTCGGCCATGATGATCCAGGTCTGGGCACCGTTGGCGCCGGTGATGAGCCACTTCCGGCCGTTGACGACGTATCCGTCGCCATCTCGCACGGCGGTGGTCGCGAGCTGGCGAGGGTCGGAGCCGGCTCCGTCCGGCTCGGTCATGGCGAAGACCGAGCGGTGCTGCCCCTGGACGACCGGGTCCAGGAACTCCGCGGCCTGCCGCTGGTTGGCGATCTTGCCGAGCAGGAACATGTTGCCCTCGTCGGGCGCCGCGCAGTTGAGCGCGACCGGGCCGAGCGCCGACCAGCCGGCAGCCTCGAAGAGGATCGCCTGCTCGAGATGCGTGATCGCCGTGCCGTCGGGGCGCGGTGCCTGGAAGGTGAGCAGCCCGGCCGCGCGCGCCAGGGCGACCAGCTCGTCCCGGAGGTCCTCGGTGGGGCCGTGCGCGGTCACCCTCGGGTCGGTCTCGAACGGCACGACCTGCTCGGCGACGAAGGCGCGCACCTCGTCGCGCCGCGCGGCGAGGTCGGCGGGGATCTCGAAGTCGATCATGGTTGCCCTTCGGTTCAGTGCCTCGGCACGTTCAGCTCTGTTGGATCAGGTCGTGGGCGCGGTCGAACAGCCGCTGGGTGGTGAGGTGCAGCCGGTCGCCGATCTCGGTCGGGGCGAGCCCAGCCAGGGCTCGAGCATGGCTGCCCTCGAGCACGATGCCGAGCTTGAAGCAGGCGAGCACGACGTACCAGTCGACGGCGGAGAGGTCGCGGTCGCTGCGGGCGCCGTACCGCTGCACCAGCTCGTCCCTGGTGGCCAGACCGCCGGCGCGGGTGAGGGGGCCGGCGAACTCCTCCGGCGCGCCGGGCAGCTCCCAGGTCGCGAGCAGCCAGCCCAGGTCGAGCAGGGGATCGCCGATCGTGCACATCTCCCAGTCGACGACCGCCACCACGTCGGGACCGTCGGGGGAGAACATCACGTTGGCCGCGTGGAAGTCGCCGTGCAGGATCCCGGGGCGCCACGAGGTAGGGCGGTGCGCGTCGAGCCAGGCAGCGACCTCGTCGACCGGTCCGATGTCGGGACCGGGATACTCCGGGAAGGCGTCGTACGACGCGAGCTCGGCCAGCCACCTCGGCACCTGGCGTTCGAGGAAGCCCTCCGGCTTGCCGAAGTCCGCGAGTCCGACCGCGACGTGGTCGACGTCGGCCAGCTCGGCCAGCGCGTCCACCAGGCGCAGTCCCATCTCGTGCCTGACCGCGGCATCAGCCGTGTGCAGCGGAGGAAGCCGGAGGCTCGCGTTGAAGCCGTCGACCGGCTCCATCAGGTAGAACACCGCGCCGTCGAGCACCGACTCGTCATCACACGCCGCGATCAGCGCCGGGTGGGGGACGGCGGTGCCGCTGAGGCTGCGCAGCACCCGGCACTCACGCCGGATCACGTCGTTGCTGCGGGGCCGCAGGTGCTCTGGACCCCGCCGGAGGACGTACGGCCGGTCGTCGCGCTCGAACCGCAGCATCACGTTCTGGGTGCCGCCCGAGATGGGCGCGACGGACTGGATCGGCCCGCTGCCGAGCCCCTGGCCGTCCATCCAGAGCTCGACCGCGCTGAGGTCCTGGGTCACCAGGACGATCAGACCATCGGCCGGCCGAGCCGGCGGCGGATTTCCAGGTTCCACATCATCGCGTTCATGGGGAACACCCGGAGCACGTGGGGGAAGGGGCGGGAGATCGCGCCGATGATCCGCAGCATCCGGTCGTGCCGGCGCTGGTCCCGTGCTTCCCACGGCAGGCCCAGCTGGTCGCGGACCGGCTCGGGGATGAAGCCGGTGTTGAGCCACTGGTGCAGCGGACCGAGCGCGCGGTCCAGGGGCGCGGGCAGGATGTCCATGCGCAGCAGGCCGCGCAGGTAGTCGCCGACCCGCTCGTCGATCCGGACGCGAGCAAGGCCCTCGTCCCAGTAGGCCCAGAACTCCTCCGGCGAGCGGTGCCACATGTCCTGCGGGACCTGGAGCGTGGTGCCGATCCGGGCGCCGGCGCGCAGGATCACCGCCTCTTCCGCCGGGGTGAGCGGACCGTGCATCCGGGTGAAGGCGTCGACGGTGCCGTAGTAGATGCAGCTGGCCACCCAGAGCTGGAGCTCGCGGTTGAACGCGTTGTACTTGACCGGGCTGTCGGCGGTGGACCGCACCTGCCGGTGCTGCCCGTTGATCGCCTCCCGGTAGGCGAGCCGCTGGGTGTGGTTGCCGAGCAGGGCCACGCCGAGGTAGCCGACCGTGGTCCGGAACCGCTTGAACGGGTGCTTCGTCACCTTCCCGCTGTCGACCGGGCTCTCGACGACGCCGTAGCCGACCTCGGGCCAGCCCAGCTGGAGTGCGACGTTCGCCGGACCGGCGATGAAGACGACGATGCCGTCCATCTTGCGGCGCAGCAAGGCGATCTCCTCGGCGCGCTCCGCCTTCTGCGCGGCCCGGATGAGCTCCGCGGACTCGTCGCCGGAGGTGGGGTCCGGGACGAGGTCGTGGGCGCGAAGCGGCTCGGCGGCCATCAGCTGGACCGTCCTCCGCTGTAGAGGGCGTCGATCTCGGGCGCGTACTTCTCGGCGATCGGCTTGCGCTTGAGCTTCATCGTGGGGGTGAGCTCGTCGCCGCCGGGCTCCCACGTGGACGGGAGGATCGCGAACTTCTTGATCTGCTCGACCCGAGCCAGCTTCTCGTTCGCCTGGTCGATCCCGGCCTGGATGAGCGCCTTGACCGTGTCGTCCTGGGCGAGCACGGCAGGGGCCGCCTCGGAGAGTCCGGCCTTGGCGGCGTACGCCGTGCAGGCGTCGGGGTCCAGCGTCAGCAGTGCGGTGACGAAGGGGCGGTCGTCGCCGATCGCGACCACGCTCATCACCAGCGGGCAGGCGACCTTGACCGCTCCCTCGATGTTCTGCGGCGACATGTTCTTGCCGGCCGCGTTGATGATCAGCTCCTTCTTGCGGTCGACGATCCGGACGTAGCCCTCGTCGTCGATCGTGGCGATGTCGCCGGTGTGCATCCAGCCGTCGCTGTCGATGGCCTCGGCGGTCCGCTCGGGGTCGTTGCGGTAGCCGCGCATGACCAGCGGCCCCCGCACCAGCAGCTCGCCGTCCTCGGCCAGAGAGATCTCCGAGCCACCCGGCACCACCTTGCCGACGCTGCCGATCCGGATGCCGTCCGGCGGGTTCATCGTGACGACGGCAGAGGTCTCCGACATGCCCCAGACCTCGAGCACCGGGACACCGAGGCCGAGCATGAACGCGAGCGCGTCCGGAGCGATGGCGGAGGCACCGGTGGCGGCCACCCGGACCTGGTCGAGACCCATCCGCTCGCGCAGCTTGCTCAGCACCAGCCGCTCGGCCAGCGAGTGCTGCAGCCTGAGGGGGAGCGGGACCGACTTCTCCTCCGACTTCAGCCAGGCGACCTTGGTGCCGGTCGCGATCGCCCAGTTCGCGATCTTGCGCTTCCGCTCGTCGGGCTCGGCGGCGAGGGCGGCCTCGATGCCGGCCTTGACCTTGTACCAGACGGCCGGCACCGCGCCGAAGAACGTCGGCCGGACGGTGGGCAACGTCGCGACCAGCTGCTTCGGGTCGTCGACCGTCGTGATCTGGATGCCGTAGCGCATGTTGTTGTAGTGCGCCCCCCAGCGGTTGGCGATGTGCGCGTCGGGGAGGTAGGAGACCAGCTTGTCCTCGTGGGACAGCGGGAACCAGCCCTCGAGGGCGTCCATCTCCGACATCAGGTTGGCGTGCGTGAGCTCGACGCCCTTCGGCGGTCCGGTCGTGCCGGAGGTGTAGATGAGCGTCAGCACGTCGGACGACTCGACCGCCTGCCAGCCCGCGTCGAAGTCGTACGACGGGTCGCCGCTCGCCTCGAGGTCCTCCAGGGTGATCGCGCCGTCGGCCGGGCCGTCGACCACGACGAAGAGCTCGACCTGCCCGTCGGTGTTGGCCTGCTTCAGCTTGTCGAGGAACTGCCGCTCGGTGATCACGACCTTGTTGCCGGCGTTGCCGAACAGGTAGGCGATCTGGTCGGTGGCGAGCGTGTTGTAGACCGAGAACGGTGTGGCGCCGGTGTGCAGGACGCCGGCGTCGGCGACGTGGAACTCCGGTCGGTTCGTCAGCATCAGGGCGACCGTGTCACCCCGGGTCACGCCGAGGTCGGCCAGCCCGGCCGCGATGTCGCGCACGCGGGCGGCGTACTCGGCCCAGGTGATGGAGACGCTGTCGTCGGGCGTGCGCAGCGCGACGGCTTCGGGGTGGGCTGCGGCCGTCTTCTGGAAGGCTGCGCAGAGGGTCCGGTCGTTGGTTGCCACCCGCGCAATCTACCCGTGGCGGGCCATTTCTGACAACGCGTGGTGTCCAAAATGCGGGCGTGGCTGGCGCGGGCTGTCAGGACGGCGCAGAGTACGTCGCATGAGCAGCGATCGGCCGTTCGACATTCGCGATCACATCGCCGGCCCTGCGGGCTTTCTCGGGTCGGCCGCCAACGTGATCATGCAGCTGGGCTGGCGCGAGGTCGGCTACGGCGTGGTCGAGAGCTCGGTCGACAGCGGCAACGTGATGCTGCACCCGTGGAAGCGGCTCCGCACGACGATCAGCTACCTGGTCGTCGCGCTGTTCGGATCGGAGGCCGACCGTGCGGCCTACCGCGAGGCGGTCAACCGCTCCCACGTAGCCGTGCGCTCCGGACCCGACAGTCCGGTGAGGTACAACGCCTTCGACCCGGCCCTGCAGCTGTGGGTCGCGGCCTGCCTCTACATCGGCTTCCGCGACATGCGGCTCGCCTTCCTCGGGCCGATGACCGAAGCGGATGCGGACAGCCTCTACGCCTACTGCAGCCGGCTCGGTACGTCGCTCCAGGTCACGGAGGACCAGTGGCCGGCCGACCGCGACGCGTTCGAGAAGTACTGGGCCGACGGGCTCACCAACGTGCGTTACGACGAGCCGGTCCGGCAGCACCTGCTGGCCATCGTCGACCTGCAGATGATCCCGCGCTGGATGCGGTGGGGTAACAGCGCTGTCAACCGGTTCACGACGGTCGGCTTCCTGCCGCCGGAGTTCCGCGAGGCGATGGGCCTGACCTGGACCACACGCGACCAGCGCCGCTTCGAGCGGCTGACCGGGATCCTGAGGTTCGGCTCGCGGTTGCTGCCGCGGTGGGCCCGGATGCTCCCGATCCAGCTGCAGCTGGCCGAGGTCAGGCTCCGGATCCGTCGTGGCTGGCGACTGACCTGACCGACGCGGCCAGCAGGCTGCCGACGATGTCGCCGAGCTCCTCCTCGGAGAGGGCGACGTCGCCGTTCAGGACCGCGTCGGTGACCTCGAGTGCGCCACCGACGGCGTACAGCAGCGCGACCTGACCGCGCTCGGAGTCCAACCCGCTCCCGAATTCCTTCCCGAGGAAGCCGCGCATCGCTTCGGTGTAGGAGGCCACGATCCGGCGCCGCGCGCCCGCGAGACCCTCGGCGGTGGAGGAGACGATCTGGGTCGCGCGGGCCTTGCGCGGATCGGTCTGGAACACCGAGTAGGCCCCCTCGAACGCGGTGCGGCACGCGTCGTACAGGTTGACGGGGGCGTGCGCTGCCAGCGCCGCCGCGCCCTCGAGCGCGATCTCGTCGGCGATCTGGTGGAACAGGGCGAGCTGGAGCTCGTCGAGGTTGGTGAAGCTCTCGTAGAAGTAGCGCTGGGTCAGGCCCGCGCCGGCGCAGACGCCCCGCACGCTGATGTCGGCGGTGTCGCTCCCGAGCAGGTCGAGCGCGGCCTCCAGCAGCGCCTCGCGGCGCCGTTCACGTCGTACGTCGGCGGTGACGCCGCGATACGGACGGTGGATCGACACGCGGCCGAGCCTAGGCGATCAACGGCTCGTGGCCCGCCCGAGTGTCGGGACGTCCTACGGTGCGGGCGACATACGGCCCGCACCGTAGGACGTGAGAGGGGAGATCAGTAGGACTTGGGGAGTCCCAGCATCGACGTGCCGATGTGGGCGAGGACCAGCTGCTCGGCGACCGGGATGTTCTTGCCGATCCGGGCGTCGCGGAGCCACCGCTCGACGGGGTACTCCTTGGAGTAGGCCATGCCGCCGAGGGTCTGGAAGGCCTGGTCCGCGGCCTCCCAGGCCACCTGGGCGCCGGTCAGCTTGGCCACGTTGGCCTCGTTGCCGCACGGGAGTCCCTGGTCGAACAGCCACGCGGCCTTGTAGGTCATCAGGCGGCCGAGCTCGGTCTTGGCCTTGATCTGCGCGAGGGGGAACTGGATGCCCTGGTTGGCGCCGATCGGGCGCCCGAACACCACCCGCTCCGTGGCGTACTTCGCGGCGTACTCGAGCGCGGCGTCCGCGCCGCCGACGCCGCCGGCGGCGGCGAGGATCCGCTCGGGGTTGAGCACGTCCCACAGCACCATGAACCCGGCGTCCACCTCGCCGATGACGTTGCGCGCGGGGACGCGGACGTCGTCGAAGAAGACCTGGCTCGAGTAGAGGATGTTGCTGCCCATCTTGGGGATCGGCGTGTAGGAGAGCGTCCCGGCGGCGAGCGCCTCCTTGACGTCGATCAGGAACAGGGTGAAGCCGTGGGTGCGCGGCGTCGCCTCGGCGGCCGGGATGGTCCGGGTGACGGCGACCATCCAGTCGGCGTTCTCCACGTTGGAGATCCAGACCTTCTGTCCCTTGATGAGCCAATCTGCATCTTTGGCGTCTCCGTCGGGTCGCGCCGAGGTCGTGATCTCGACCGCGTTGCTGCCGGCGTCCGGCTCGGTCAACGCGAAGCAGAACTGCACGTCGCCCGCGGCGATCCCGGGCAGGATCGCCTGCTTCTGCTCGTCGGTGCCGTGACGCACGAGCGTGGTCGCGCCGAAGCCCGGCGTGGTGACGTAGAAGAAGCTACCGGCGCCGCCACCGGAGGCGCACAGCGCCTCGTTGGCGATCGCCACCTCGAGCAGGCCCTGCCCGCCGCCGCCGTACTCCTCGGGGATGTTGAGGCCGAACCAGCCGCCCTTCCCGAGGTCGGTGAAGACCTCGATCGGGAAGCGATGGGCCTCCTCGCACTCCGACCAGTAGGCGTGGTCGTACTTCGCGGCGACCGCGCGCACGCCGTCCTGTACGGCGAGGGCGGTCTCGGGCAGGTTGAAGTCCATCAGAGCCCCAAGCTCCGGCCGATGATCTCCTTCTGGATCTCGGTCGTGCCCCCGTAGATCGTGGAGATCCGGCTGTCGAGGTAGGCCCGGGCGATCGGGTACTCGAGCATGTAGCCGTAGCCGCCGTGCAGCTGGACGCCCTGGTTGGCCAGCTTCACCTGGAGCTCGGTGGCCCAGTACTTGGCCTGCGACGCCTGGACGGCGTCGAGGGTCCCGGCGACGTGCTTGCGGACGCAGTCGTCGACGAAGACGCGGGTGATCTTCGCTTCGGTCGCCATCTCCGCGATCAGGAACCGGTTGTGCTGGAACTTGCCGATCGGCTTGCCGAACGCCTCGCGGGTCTTGGCGTAGTCGAGGCACATCTCGACGATCGCCTCGCACGCCGCGGCCGCCTGGCAGGCGATGATCAGCCGCTCCTGCGGCAGGTTCATCATCAGCGAGATGAAGCCGCTGCCCTCGGCTCCGAGGAGGTTCTCCTTCGGCACCCGGACGTCGGTGAAGCTCAGCTCGGCGGTGTCCTGGGCGTGGAGGCCGATCTTCTCCAGGTTGCGGCCGCGCTCGAAGCCCTCCATGCCGCGCTCGACGACCAGCAGGCTGATGCCCTGGTGGCCGGCCTCGGGGTTGGTGCGGGCGACGACGATCACCAGGTCGGCGTGGATGCCGTTGCTGATGAAGGTCTTCGACCCGTTGAGCAGGTAGTGGTCGCCCTGGTCCACCGCCGTGGTGCGGATGCCCTGGAGGTCGGATCCCGCGCCCGGCTCGGTCATCGCGATCGCGGTGATCGTCTCACCCGTCACGCAGCCCGGGAGCCAGCGCTGCTTCTGCTCGTCGGTCCCGAGCGAGATCAGGTAGGGGACGATGATGTCGGTGTGGACCGAGAAACCCGGTCCGTTCGCGCCCACGCGGGTCTGCTCCTCCGAGAGCACCACGTTGAAGCGGAAGTCGTCGATGCCGGGGCCGCCGTACTCCTCCGGGACGTCGAAGCAGAGCAGCCCGGCGTCGCCGGCCTTGAGCCACAGGTCACGCGGGACGATGCCGTCGCGGTCCCACTCCTCGTTGTGGGGCACGACCTCCTTCTCGTAGAAGGTCCGCGCGGAGTCGCGGAAGTCCTCGTGTTCGGCAAGGAAGAGCTCGCGCATGGTCAGAGGTCCTGTCGTGGCTAGGGTCGGCGATTGCGACAGTCGGTGTTACCGACTACTGTGACAGTAGCACTGTCACAATGCAACGAGTCAGTGGAATGGGAGCGGGGTCACAGGTGTCGGTCGAGACCGAGCGCGAGACCGACCCGACGCCTGTCCTGACGGTCGACGAGCTGGCCGCTGCCACCGGGATGACCGTCCGCACGGTCCGCTACTACGCCGGACTCGGCCTGGTGCCGCCGCCGGAGCGACGCGGTCGTCTCGCCTTCTACTCCGACCTCCACGTCGCGCGGCTCAACCTGGTCCGCGCGCTCCAGGACCACGGGCTGAGCCTGACCGCGATCGAGGAGTACCTGGCGAGGATCCCCGCGGACAGCGACGCCGACGAGCTGGCGGTGCACCGGCTGGCGTTGACGACGTGGTCCGCCCAGCCGCCCGAGCGGCTCAGCCGTTCCGCGCTGGACGCCCGCGCCGACCGGACACTCGGGCCCCCTGAGATCGACGTCCTGCTGGCACTCGGTGTGGTCGAGCCGGACGGCGACGAGTTCCAGGTCCTCGCAGGTTTCGACGCGGCGGTGAAGGTGCTGGGGCTCGACATCAGCCTCGAGAGCATCATGGCGGCCGGCATGGCCGTCCGGCGACACACCGAGGCGCTGGCCGAGGAGCTGACCGAGATCTTCGCCGGCCAGGTGATCGGTCCCTACCGGGCCCAGGAGCACCACACCGCCGACGAGGCGGCGGCATTCCAGGACACCATCGTCGAGCTTCGCGAGTACACCCTGGAGGCCGTGGTCGGGGGTTTTCAGCGGGCATCCAACCACGTGATCAACCGGTCCCTGCGCGGCTGACAGCGGTACCTTCCGGTCATGGCCTCGCTCCTGGACCCGTTCGGGCTGCTCGCCCCGACCGCGCGCACGGTGATGCGGACCAGCACTCAGGTGGTGGGGTGGACCGAGCGCCAGCTGCTCGGCGCACTGCGTTCCCGGCTCGACGTCGCTGCTCCGCCGAAGCCGCCACTGGCCCTCGCCGCCGGAGCCGTCAGCCGGACCACGGAGCCGCTGCGGAGCAAGATGGACCGGCTGCTGGACCGGGCGCTGGAGCAGAACAGCCGGTCCGGGCAACAGGAGCTCTTCCACAAGATCATCGACCAGCTGGTGCCGGACGAGGCCCGGATCATCGGCGCGCTCTCGGACGGCTCGGCCTCGCCGATGATGCACGTGTTCGCCCGCACGGTCACTGGGATCGGCGGGGAGCCGATCCTCGAGAACGCCGCTCTGGTGGGGAAGATGGCGAACGTCTCGCTGCCCCAGCTGACCCCTGTCTACGTCAGCCACCTGCTGGCGCTCGGACTGCTCGAGACCGGCCCGGAGGATCCCCGGCTGAAGGACGACTACCAGATTCTCGGCGCCGACTCCGCCGTCCTGCGCGCCCTCAAGAAGGGCAAGCGCGGACCGCTGGAGGCCAAGGTCGAGCGCTTCACGATCCGGCTGTCGGTGCTCGGCCGGGACCTGTGGGACGCAGCGACGTCGGCCACCCTCGGATGATCTCGTTCGTCCAGACCTGGGCCGAGATCCAGGACGACTTCTCGGCGAACTGGATCGTCTACGCCTCGATGCCGCTGGTCGCGGCTTTCATCGGCTACACCACCAAGCTGCTGGCCCTCCAGATGATGTACCGACCGCTGGAGTTCCGTGGGGTCGGAGTCCTCGGGTGGCAGGGGCTGGTGCCGCGTCGCGCCGGCAAGGTCGCCGCCACGACGATCGAGCTGCTGACCGAGAACCTGCTGCGGCCCGAGGAGCTGCTCGACCGGATCGACGCGGAGGAGGCGGTCGAGGAGATCCGGGGTCCGCTGACCGAGGCGATCGACGTCGTCGTACGCGACCTCGCCGAGCAGCTGCGGCCCGGCCTGTGGGACGCGCTGCCCGAGGCCGGCCGCCGCGCACTCAAGGCCCGGGTGCACCGGGAGGCGCCCAAGATCGTCGACAACATCGTCAACGAGATGCGCGCGGACCTGAGCCAGTTCCTCGACCTCCAGTTCCTCGCCGTGACGATCCTGGTGAGGAACAAGGACCAGCTCAACGACCTGATCAAGTCCGTCGCCTCCGACGCGATGGCGTTCGTACGCCGCAGCGGCGTCGTGTTCGGCTTCGCCATCGGCTTCGTCCAGCTGGCGTGCTGGGCCTACCTGCACAACCCGTGGATCATGCCTGCGTTCGGGTTCCTGGTCGGCTTCGTCAGCGACTACGTCGCGCTCAACATGCTGTTCCGGCCGCTCGAGCAGAAGCGGTTCCTCGGCATCTTCCCGTTCCACGGGGTGCTGCACGCCAAGCGCGACAAGATCACCCAGGGCTACGCCCACATCCTGGCCCAGGACATCTTCGCCCCCGAGGTGATCTTCGAAGCCATCCTCAACGGTCCGACGGCCGACCGGTTGTTCTCGACGATCCAGCGCGAGATCTCGGCCGCGATCGACGCCCAGACGGGCCCCGCCCAGCCACTCGTGAAGCTCGCGATCGGCACCCAGCGCTACCGGGCGGCCAAGGACACCGTCGTCGCCCGGGTGATCGAGCTCATCCCCGAGACCATGTCCCAGGCGAAGGGGTACGCCGAGCGGACCTTCGACGTCGAGAACCTGATCGTCGACAAGATGAGCCAGCTCACCAGCGAGCAGTACGAATCGATCATGCGGCCGGTGTTCAAGGACGACGAGTGGCTGATGATCTCCGTCGGCGCGGTCCTCGGTGGCATCGTCGGCGAGATCCAGGTGCTGGTGATCGAGCACTTCGCCACGTGACCAGGTCCTCCCGCCTATGTCTGGACAGCCCCGGACTTGGTTGTCACTGTGATGGGCATGAGCGCCCAGACCGGCTCGGCCGAGCAGGCCCTCCGGGCAGCGGTCGAGAGCAGCTGCGCGATCCAGGTCTCGCAGGAGGCCGCGGCCGCCTTCCTGAGCAGCGAGCTCGACCACTGGCTCGATCCGACAGTGCCGCCCGATGAGCTGGACGGACTGGTCCTCGCCCGGCTGATCACGCACGAGGTCCGATGGGTCGGACAGCACTTCCTGCAGCCCGACCGGCTCGAGCGCCTCGCCGCCATCCGCGACCGGTGTGCCGGGCGCGACCCCTACCTCGACGCGTTCCTCGACTGCATCCTCGACAAGCACGACGGGCGGTTCTGGAACCGCACCTACCTGGCGCTCCCCGTCCTCGAGGTCGTCATGGCCGAGCACGACCTGGTGCCGTCGGGCGTCGCCGCGCTGCTCGCCGCCGACATCGTCCGCTACGAGCTGTGCGCGTCGCACCGCCGTACGGACGTGTCGCCGGTCGGCCGTCCGGAGCCGCGAACGCTCCGGACCCGGGTGCGACACTCGCTGCGGTTCATGACCGCGCACCTGGGCAGCGCCGAGGCCGAGGGTCTGCTGGCCGCCATCGCCCACGAGCCGGAGTCCGACCTCCCCGCGCTGCTGCTCCAGCTGCCCACGCCACCGGTCGCGACCGCCGGCGAGTGGATCGAGCTGAGCGTCCAACCGGTGTCGACGGTGCACGACGAGTACTTCTTCATGCGCGTCCTCCAGGCGCACGAGATGGCGTTCACCGGGATGAACCGACGGGTGCGGGAGGCCGTTTCCGCCATCCGCGACGGACGGCTCGGCCCGGCCACCGACCTGTTGGAGGAGGTCGTCGCGTTCATGGACCGCAACGCGTCCCTCTTCCGCATCGTCGCGACCATGCGGTTCGAGGCGTTCCACACGTTCCGCGAGTTCACCGACGGGGCGAGCGCGATCCAGTCCGAGCAGTACAAGCGGTTCGAGGCATTGTGCGGCCTACCGCCGGCGACCCGGCTCGGGTCGCCGGCGTTCGACAGCGTGCCGGCGGTCCGGGCCGAGGTCGACGACGGTCAGGACACGCTGACCGACGCCTACCGCGACGCCCGCGCGACCGGCCGGCACCTGGCGGAGCTGACGACGATCGCCGGGCTGCTGCGCACCCTGGAGGACAGTCACCGGCGGTGGAAGTCCACCCACGTCACCCTGGCGACCCGGATGCTGGGCGACGCCCGCGGATCCGGCTACACCTCCGGGGTGGGATACCTCGGTGAATGGGTGGACCACCGACTGTTCTGGCAGCTCCCGGAGATCGGGGTCACCGACCCACGGGCCAGTCGACGCTGATCACCTGCCCGCCCACCACATCGACCTCGAGCCGCACCACGTCCTCGCCCTTGTCGAACAGCCGGTAGCGGCCCTCCGCCAATGCCGGGAAGACGAGCGACGCCACCGAACCGGCGTAGACCGGACGGCTGACCACCGCCACGTGCTCACGGTGGTGCTCGTGCCCGGGATGCCCGTGCCCGTTCCCGTGGTGGCCGTGTGCACGCTCGCTCGCGGGCTCGATCTCGATCTCCGTCCCGATCAGGTCGTCGGGCATCATCACGACGAGGGCACCCACGTCGCCACCGATGTCGAGCAGGACCGCACCCTGGCCGGCGTACGGGTTCTCGACCTCCGCCGCGGCGCTCATGACGCCTGCGTCGTGCCGGGCTCGGTCTGGTAGCCCCCACCGGGCAGACCGAGGTAGGGGAACTTGCTCAGGAGCGGCGCGTTGGTGTTCGACGTGCCGTCCTGGATCGCACTGGTCGCTCCGTCGGGCGTGAACGACGGGTCGACCAGCGGGATGGTCAGACCGGCGATGGCCCGCAGCTCGATGGTGACCACGTCGTCATCGATCCGCCGGCCGT
Organism: uncultured Actinomycetota bacterium; assembly: GCA_963766035.1. GTDB lineage: Bacteria > Actinomycetota > Actinomycetes > Propionibacteriales > Nocardioidaceae > Nocardioides. The sequence continues at coordinate 192,982 of CAVXYP010000004.1, forward strand.
TGGGATAGCCGGCCGGGTCGCCCGCGACCAGCCCGAGGTTGTTGGGTTCGGCCGTCGGTGGGATGGCGACGTTGAGGCGGAGGACGTCCGCCGGTGTCGGTCCCGTGTAGTTCTGGAAGCCGGGGACGACGCCCTCCGGGATGCCGGTGAGGAGGATCGCGTGCAGGTCCGCGCGTGGTTTCTGGTATGCCGCCAGGTGCGGGAAGACACCCGGGTAGAGCGCGGGAAGCAGCCCGGCGAGCTCCGGGTGGTTCACGTGCTTCTCGTACAACGCGTCTCCCGCCGGCCTGCGGACGTTCCACTTGTCCTTGAGCGCCATCGGGACGACCACCTCGTTGAAGAGTGGGTTGCCCAGCCGCGACACCTGCTGCCAGGGCCCGATGCCGTCGTAGGTGCCCGTCCGTCTGTTGAACACTCGCGACTTGCGCCGGCTGGCCGTCGCCCAGACGCCGATCGTGGACTTGGGCTTCAGCGGGTTCGTCGGGCGGGTGCCGTCGCGGGTCAGCTGCTCGATCGGGACCTGGATCGCGATGGTGTGCACGTTGAAGGACTGGACGGCGTTGCGGCCGCCCATCTCGGGCATCGAGATCAGGTGCGCCTCGTTGAACGGACGGAGCGCGCCGAGGTCGAAGATGCTGCCGAGGTCCACGTGGAACGCGTCGGCACGCTGGCCGGCGAACACCCGCCGGTTGCCTGGGAGGTGCACGACGGCCTGGTCGGCGACCGCGGCGTAGTCAGGCAGGCTGCGCGGCCCGACGTTCACCGGCGGACACGGGAGGTCCTCGCCGAGGAGCCGGGACCTCCCGTCCCTCACCTGGGTCACCGAGTAGTACTGCGGACGGTTCCACGTCTCGTCGGCGATGTCGTTGATCTGACCGGTGTTGTAGAGGAACGTCTTGCGGTTGCGGACCTCTGTCCGGAACCGGAACTGGTAGGTGACATCGGGGTCCGGCTCACCGCCGTTGGTGACGTGGATCTGGTAGAGCACGTCGTCGCCGAACTCGTAGAAGTTCGGACCGCCGTCCGGCTTCTGGAGCGGGATGAAGTTCGCGATCAGCGTGACCGTACCCGGCCGGTCAGGGCTGACGAAGGCGTAGACGTCGGTGCCGTCGGCCACGGGGTCCTTGGAGATCTCGGGTGCTTCGCGGTGGGAGGACATGTCACTTCGCTCCCGTCGCGACGAGGATCCGGGTCACCAGGTCGCGATCGCGTACGACGACCTCGCGCTCGCCGGCCATCAGGACCAGCTCGTCGGAGTCGGGGTTCTCGATCCACGCGACCACAGGCTCGTGCGCCAACTTGTCGTGAACCGCGGCCGCGGCTCCCGCGCGTGCGATCGGTAGTCCTACGGTGCCCGCAACCGCGCCTGCTCCGGCTGCGGCGGCCGCGAGGAACTTGCGCCTGCTCGTGTCGTTCATCGAACCTCCCCTGTCGTGGCGCGTCGGTGTGATGCGCCTCACAGGGCGTTCGGAGCGGTCCGCGAAGCGGATGGGTCGTCGCGCTGCGCGGCGGGTCTTGGCCCTGGCGGGTGTCACGCCCGGCCGGGCAGAGGCCCACGCTGTGCGGGCTTGCGCCGGCAGTTGTCCGGCAGTGCGTGCGCCCCGCGGGCTCCCGAGTCGGGTGGGTGGGGATGGCTCGTGGTCGGTCGGGTTGGCGCGAGGACCCGCCCGCGCAGCGACCCGCGCGCCAGCGCGGACCCTACGTGCTGGTCGACCGCCGCAGCGCGAGCAGCGCGATGTCGTCGGCGGCGCCGTCGCGACGAAGGTCCTCCAGGAGCGAGGTCAGCAGCTGGGACACCGGCTCGTCCTGGTGCGCCACGGCTGCGTCGGCCAACCGCTGCATGCCGGTGTCGATATCTTCGCTGCGACGTTCGACCAGGCCGTCGGTGTAGGCGAGCAGGGTGGAGCCGGGAGGCATCGTGAACGTCGTGGAGCCGTACGACGACGCGCCGACCCCGAGCGGGGGACCGACCGGCATCTCGACATACCGGGTGCCGGCGGACACGAGCAGGGGGAGCGGGTGGCCGGCGTTGGCGACGACGATCTCCCCGGTGCGCCAGGTCCCGAGCCCGACCACCGCGGTGATGATGTGGTCGTCGACCGCGATGTCGAACTGGCTGGAGCACTTCTCGAGGGCCTCGGCGGGAGTGTTGCCATCGAGGAGGTAGGCGCGCAGCGTGAACCGCGCGCGTGCCATCACGGCAACGGCGTCGATGCCGCGACCGGAGACGTCTCCGACGACGAACGCGAACTGGTCGTCGTCGACATTGACGACGCTGTACCAGTCGCCACCGATCTCGATGCCTTCGGTCCCGGCGACGTACTCCGAGGCGATCTCGTGCTGGGGGATCTGCGGGTTGACGTAGGGCAGGAGTGCCCGCTGCAGGCGCCCGGACACCGTCCGCTGCTCCTCGTAGAGGCCGTTGATCTGCTGGTAGAGGACGTTGATCGTCGCCGCGTCCGTCTCGGCCCGGATCCGGGTGCCGACGAGCTGGCGTGCGACCAGCGCCGTGGCCGCGGTCAGGAGCAGACCGCCGATGAGCAGGATCACCGGGAGTCGTTGGCTCAGGGGACTGCCCAGGTGTTCGGTCGGCCGGGTCACCAGGGTGAGCACAGTGTCGCCGAACGGGATCGTCGTCTCGTAGGTGGAGCCCTCCAGCGGCAGGTCCGCGGGGTCGACGCTGGTCGTCGTCATGTCGTCCAGCCCGGTGTCCTCACCGAGGTAGATCGCGTAGTCGATCTGCGCGAAGGCCGAGTTCTGGTCCTGGCGGGATCGCCGGTCGCGCGGGATCGCCCGTTCGACCTTGATGACGAAACCCGTTGCGGGGTCGGCGAGCGCGAAGGCGATCCGACCCTGGTTGCCCACGACCACGCGCTGGACGACGGACGTCGTCACCTCGGCCGCTCGACCGAGGAAATCCTGGATCGCCTGACCGGCGGGATTCATCCCGGGAGGTGCGCCGACGGCGGCGAGCCGGGTGAACGCACGGCCGTCCCGACGCCACAGCGAGGCCGAGACGAACAACGCGTCCTCGCCTCCGACGTTGGCAGCGAAGGTGCGTCGGAAGACCGACGGATCCCCGCCCGGGCCGGAGGTGGCCTGGACCTGAAGGGCGGTCGTCAGCGGTTGCTCGATGACGAAGATCGCGGTCGAGAGCACGGCGGCCGCCTGCTTCGACTGGGTCTCCAGCAGCCGCCGTTCCGTGGCGGTGTCGGCGCGGTGCGCGGCACCCGCCGAGACCACGGTGAGCAGCACGCCGATGACAGCGGTGATGGCCGCTGCGCGGATCGGCCGGCTCAGCCGGCCCTTGGCGACGGCTGTTTCCGTCGGTGTCGGGGCACCGCCGCTCGCGGCCGGGAGATCGGCCGTCGGCGCAGCAGCCACCGGCGCGGCGGCAGCCCGCGCGCTGACCGTCGTGGTGCTCTGGAACTCAGCCACCTGCTCCCCGTTTCGACGACCGAGATTGGGTGCACGGTAGCGGCTCGCGAGGCAGGTGGATGTCGGAATCAGTCGATCGGCCGGAGTGTGACCGGGAAGTTGTCGGTGGGCACGACCAGCGAGGTGTGGTCCCACTCGATCTCGTAGTCGGCCGGGATCTCGAACTCGTAGGTCGTCAGCATCCGGTGCAGCAGCGCCTTGACCTCGTTCGTGCCGAACGCCATGCCGATGCACTTGTGCGCACCGCCGCCGAACGGGACGTAGCCGAAGCGATGGGCCTTGTGCTCGTTGCGGGGCTCGGTGTGCCGCATCGGGTCGAAGTCGTCACTGCTGACCCAGTGGTCGCCCACGAGGTGCAGCGCGCCGGGGACCACGTTGATCATCGTGCCCTTGGGCAGGAACCGGCCGCACAGCTCGGTGTCCTCGGTGGTCTGCCGCACCAGTGCGGGCACCGGCGCCACCAACCGGATCGCCTCCTTGAACACCAGGTCGAGCGTGGTCAGGGAGTCGAGCTCGTCGATGCTGGGCGTGCTGGTGCCGAGCGACAACGACTCCGCCCGGGCCTTGTCCTGCCACTCGGGGTGCTTCGCGAAGTAGTAGGCCATCGCGGTGGCGCTGATGGTCGACGTGTCGTGCGCGGCCATCATCAGGAAGATCATGTGGCTCACGACGTCGTCGTCGCTGAACTTGAGGCCGTCCTCGGTCTCGACATGGCACAGGGCTGCGAACAGGTCGGCGTCCTCGGAGGCACGCTTGGCCGGGATCAGCCGGCGGAAGTAGGCGTCCAGCTTCCGGCGTCCGGCCAGCCCCTTGTTCCAGCGGGTCCGCAGCCCTGGCACCTCCGTGCGGATCAGGCCGGTGCCGGCCCGGACGCAGTCGATGAAGGCTTCGGTGAGCGCGTGCGACTCGTCGCTCGGCTCGGCGCCCATGAAGACCTCGGTCGCCACGTCGAGCGAGAGCTGCTTGACGGCGGGATACATCAGCATCGGTTCGTCGGTGGGCCAGGTGGGCACCGTCCGGTCGATGATGTCCTGGACCTGGGTCTGGTACGCCTCGAGCCGTGGGCGCGTGAACGCCTCCTGCATGATCCGGCGGTGCAGGTGGTGCTCCTCGCCGTCAAGCAGCATCAGTCCGCGCGTGAAGAACGGGCCGATGAAGTAGACCCAGCCCGACTGGGAGAAGACCTTGCCCTTGTTCTGGAGCACTTCCTGGGCAGCGTCGGCGCCGATCACGAAGACCATCTTGCGACCGAAGGCACGGCTCCAGAACACGTCGCCGTACTTGACGTGCATGCTGCGGGACAGGGCCTCGCCCTTGCGAATCATCTGCAGGCTCTTGCCGAGCAGCGGGAGGCCGGGCTCACCCATCACGGGCACGAGGTCACTGCCGACGGGCGGGTCGGCGAGGGGGACCGGCGTGGTGCCGATCCGGTCGCTGGCGGCGTCCAGCAGGCCTTCGCCGGGGAAGTGGAGCAGCGACGGCCTCGTCACGACGCGTCCTTGCCTGTCGCGCGGGCTTCGTACGACGACCGCTCAGGCCGGTCGAGCGCGTCCATGAACACGTGGTCGGCGCCCATCTTCCTGCCGATCCACTGGCCCGCGGAGAAGGGGAGCAGGCGGGTCAGGTTGAGGAGCGGGCGGGCCGACGCCGGCACGTAGACCTCGAACCGAGGCTTCACGACAGCGGCGACGATCGCGTCGGCGACCGACTCGGGCGTGATGGCGCGGAAGGCCGGCATGTCCTCCACGCCGGCGGTCAGCTCGGTGCGGGTGATGCCGGGCATGACGACCGAGAAGTCCAGGCCCTGTGGGTGCAGCTCGGCGTACGCGCCCTCGGTGTACTGGATGACCGCGGCCTTCGACGCGCTGTAGGTCGCGCTGCCGGCGATGCCCGCCTTGCCGGCGGTCGAGGCCACGTTGACGATGTGACCGTGGCCCCGCGGCAGCATCCGGCGCGCGGCCTCGCGAGTCCCGTGGATCAGGGCGCGGGTGTTGATCGCGAAGATCCGGTCGATGGTGGCGTCGTCCTCGTCGAGCACACCGGACAACGGCATCACTCCCGCGTTGTTGATGTAGACGTCGATCGGTCCGAGCGTCGACTCCACGGTGTCCATGAAGTGGGCGACGCTCTCGCCCGACGTGACATCGAGCGGGAGGGCCAGCGTGTCGCCGCCGATCCGCTCCGCGGTCGCCTTCGCGATGTCGAGGTCGATGTCGCCGATCGCGACCCGCGCGCCCTCCTTGGTGAGAGCCTCGGCGGTGGCCGCGCCGATGCCGCGTCCGGCGCCGGTGATGGCGATCACGCGTCCAGCAAGGGCGCCGCTGGTTGAGGCGCGAGCGGAGCGAGCCTCGAAACCAAGGCGTTTGGTCATGACGTCTCCTCAGTAGATGAAGCGGGCCAGCCGCTGCTTGAGCTCGGTGTAGGGCGCCTTGGCGAGGGCCGGCTCGACGAAGAACGATGGCCGGCGGTAGACCGCGCGCCGGTGGCTGAACGTCTCGAAGCCCCACTTGCCGTGATAGGAGCCGTAGCCGCTCCCGCCGACGCCGCCGAACGGCAACGAGGGCGGGAACACCTGCAGCATCGTGTCGTTCACGCACGCTCCACCGGAGGTGGTCTCGGCCAGCACCCGGTCGGCGTTGCGCCGCGCGAAGACGTAGAGGGCGAGCGGGTGGTCGCCGGCGTTCACATGGGCGATCGGCTCGCTGATGTCGTCGAAGCCGAGCACCGGGAGGACCGGTCCGAAGATCTCCTCTCCCATCGCGGCCGCGTCGGGCTTGACCCCGGTGAGCACGGTCGGCGCGACGTAACGCGCGTCGAGGTCGATCTGTCCGCCGACCGCGATCTCGTCGTACCCGCCGCCGGAGATGAGCGCGGCGATCCGCGCGGTGTGCCGGTCGTTGACGATCCGGCCGAAGTCGGGACTCTGCTGGGGGTCGTCGCCGTAGCGCTGGCGGACCTCGGTGGCCAGCCGGTCGACGAGCTCGTCGTGCACGTCGTGGTGGACCCACACGTGGTCGACCGCGATGCACGTCTGGCCGGCGTTGGACCACTTGGCGAAGGCGATCCGGCTCGCGGCCTGCTTCAGGTTGGCGTCGCGGTCGACGATCGCCGGGCTCTTGCCGCCGAGCTCGAGAGTGGTGGGGGTGAGGTGCCGGGCCGCGGCCTCGGCGACGATGCGACCGACCGTGCCGTTCCCCGTGTAGAGGATGTGGTCGAACCTCTGCTCCAGCAGCGCGGACGTCTCGTCGACGCCGCCCTCGACGAACGCGACCGCGTCCGGGTCGAGGTAGGCGCCGGCCAGTCGGGTGATCACCGCCGACGTCGCCGGCGCCAGCTCGGACGGCTTGCAGACGACCGCGTTGCCGGCGGCCAGGGCGGCAGCCAGCGGTGTTGCCAGCAGGTAGACCGGGTAGTTCCAGGGCGCGATGACGAGCACGACGCCCCGCGGCTGGTAGCGGACACTCGCACGGCCGGGCAGGAACGGCAGGGGCAGCCGCGCCGAGTCGTCCTTCGCCCAGCCGCCCAAGCGCTTGCGGAGGTGGTCGGCCTCGGAGGCGGACGCGGCCACGTCGCCGGCCCAGGCCTCGAACCGCGGCTTGCCGAGGTCGTCGGCGAGCGCGCGGAGGATCTCGTCCTCGTTGTCGGTGAGCATCCGGGAGAGCGCGTGGAGCTGGTCGCGCCGCCAGTCGAGGTCGCGGGTCCGTCCGGACTCGAACGTCCTGCGGAGCCGGGTGACCAGCTCCTCGGCGGTTGCAGACGGCATCGGACCTCCACGCTGAGGGTGATAGAAAGTAGTCGCGAATCTATCACCGGACCCTCTTCGAGGCTAGGGTCTGTGACATGGACCTGGCCTACGGCAGCGACGCGAGTGTTGCCGCGGGCGATTTCGGGGACCCGACGACGGTGCGGATCCTCGAGGCGGCCTATCACGCCCTCTCCCTCGGCGGAGTCCGCCGGACGACCATGAACCAGATCGCCGAGGCCGCCGGCCTCGGCGTCGCCACGGTCTACCGCCGCTTCCCGCGGAAGGTGCAGCTCGTGCGGGCGATGCTGCTGCGCGAGGCCGTGAAGGTCGTGGGCGTCGTGGACGCCGCGATCACCGACGAGGAGACGATCGAGGGTCAGGCTGCGGCGGGCTTCACGGCGTTCGCCCATGCCGTCGCCGACCGACCGCTGCTGGTCCGGCTGCTCCGTGGCGACACCGACTACGACGGCGAGTCGGTCCCTCCCGGAGAGCTCGCCGACCAGATCATGGTGCTGGTGCGCGACTACATCGCCGGCTGGATCCGGGACGTGCAGGCGCAGGGCCGTCACCTGTCGGTGGACGCCGACATCGTGGCCGAGATCCAGGCCCGGCTCGCGCTGAGCCTGGTGCTCGCCCCGGAGGGCCGGATCCCGATGCACGACGACGCGGCGACCCGAGCGTTCGCGACCAGCTACCTGGTGCCCCTCCTCGGCAGTGAGTAGCCCTCTCCGGGAGCGCGCTCCGTGAGCACCCGCTGCATCGATCCGCTCCCGGGCCTACGGTGTGGTCCTGTGATCACCCTGCCCCTCCAGCTCGCCCGTCGTGCCTCCCAGGAGGCGGTCTACGCGTCGTACGCCTTCCGGCGCGGTGCCCTTGGCCTCGACCCGCCGTGGAAGGTCGCCCAGCTGGGCCATGCGGCCTGGCGCTACGGCCTGCTGGGTGCCATCCCGGCCATCGCGGCGATCCGCCACGGCCGGGACCGGGCGGCGGTCATCGACGAGCTCGGCACCTTCTCGTACGGCGAGCTCGACGACGCCGCCAACGCACTGGCCAACCACTGGCGGGTGGAGGGGCTGGAGCCGGGTGACGGGGTCTCGATCCTGGCCCGCAACCACCGCTGGTTCCTGGTCGCGACCTTCGCCGCGGCCCGCTGCGGCGCTCGGATCGTGCTGCTCAACACCGACTTCGCCGGGCCGCAGATCCGCGACGTCGCCGCGCGGGAGGGCACCGACCTGCTCGTGCACGACGACGAGTACGGCGACTTCCTGGCCGGTGTCGAGACCCGGCTGGGTCGGGTCCGGGCGTGGACCGAGGATCCCGACGCCGACGGCGACGACACGATCGCCGGGCTGGTCGCCCGCGGCAACGCCTCGCCCGCTCCGCGGACCGGTGTCGACCCCAAGGTGGTGCTGCTGACAAGTGGCACGACCGGCACGCCGAAGGGTGCCCCCCGCGCCGAGCCCCGCTCGCTCGCCCCGGTCGGTGCGCTGCTCTCGCGGGTGCCGTTCGAGGCGAAGGGCGTGCTCGTGCTGCCGGCGCCGATGTTCCACACCCTCGGCTTCGCCCAGGCGCTCCTCAACGGGTTCCTGGGCTCGACCCTCGTGGTGCGCCGCCGGTTCGACCCGGCGCTGGTGCTCCAGGACCTGTCGTTCCACCGGGCGACCGGCATGGTCGCGGTCCCGGTGATGCTGCAGAAGATGGTCGAGCTCGGCGACGAGGCGTTCGCCGCGGCCGACCTGTCCCAGCTGACGGCGATCTTCGTGGCGGGCTCCCAGCTCGGCGCCGAGCTCGCGGTCCGCTCGACGGATCTGTTCGGGCCCGTGATCCACAACATGTACGGCTCGACCGAGGTCGCCTACGCCACCATCGCGACGCCGGAGGACCTGGCGGCCGAGCCCGGCTGCGTCGGCCGCCCGGTCATGGGCGCGACCGTGAAGGTCCTCGACGACAGCGGTCGCGAGGTCCCGGCAGGGGCGACCGGCCGGATCTTCGTCGGCAACGACTTCCAGTTCGAGGGCTACACGGGCGGCGGCGACAAGGACCGGATCGACGGGCTGATGTCCACGGGCGACGTCGGCCACTTCGACGTCGCGGGCCGCCTGTTCATCGACGGGCGCGACGACGACATGATCGTCTCCGGCGGCGAGAACGTCTTCCCCGGTGAGGTCGAGGAGCTGCTCTACGCGCACGGCGCCGTCCGCGAGGCCGCGGCGATCGGCGTGCCCGACGACCGCTTCGGGCAACGGTTGCGCGCGTTCGTCGTACTCAACGAGGGAGCGGAGCTCACCGTCGACGAGATCAAGGCGTACGTCGCCGAGAACCTCGCTCGCTACAAAACCCCGCGCGACGTGGTCTTCCTCGACGAGCTGCCGCGCAACCCCACCGGCAAGGTGCTCAAGCGCCAGCTCTCCGAGATGGACGCCTGACGGTCGTGGCATGACAACGGCAGTCGTGGTGGGCAGCGGGCCGAACGGGCTCGCCGCCGCGATCCGCCTCGCGCACGCCGGTCTCGACGTCGCCGTTCTCGAAGCGCACGCGCGGCCCGGTGGCGGGACCAGGACCAGCGAGCTGACGCTGCCCGGTGTCCTGCACGACGACTGTGCCGCCTTCCACCCGACCGGAGTGGCCTCGCCGTACCTCGCCGCGCTCGATCTCGGGCGGCACGGGCTGCGCTGGCTGTGGCCGGACGTGGACCTGGCGCACCCGCTCGACGACGGCCGGGCCGGGCTGGCCGCGCGCGACCTGAGCATCACCGACGGGTCGCTGGGGGAGGACGCCGCCCGCTGGCGCCGTCTGTTCGCCGCTCCCGTGCGCAACTTCGACGACCTGATCGGTGAGGTGCTCCAACCGGTCGCACACCTTCCGCGGCACCCGGTCACCTTGAGCCGGTTCGGGATCAAGGCACTGCAGCCCGCGACCTGGATCGCCCGCCGCTTCCGGGACGAGCCCGCCCGCGCTCTCTTCACCGGCGTCGCCGCGCACGCGTTCAGCCGGTTGGACACCCCGCTGAGCGGCTCGGTGGGCATGATGCTCACGGCCGCGGCGCACGCGGTCGGCTGGCCGGTGGCCGAGGGCGGCACCGAGGCGATCACCCGGGCACTGCTCGCCGAGCTCGCAGAGCACGGCGGCAAGGTCGTCACCGGCGCCCGGGTCACCTCGCTGGACGCGCTGTCCGACCTGACCGGCTCGGCCCCGGACGTGGTCATGCTGGACACCGCGCCCACGGGAGCCCTCGACATCGTCGGCGACCGGCTGCCCTCCCGCGTGCGCCGAGCGTTGGGCCGCTACTCCTACGGACCGGCGGCCTTCAAGGTCGACCTCGCCATCGAGGGCGACATCCCGTGGACCAACCCGGACTGCCTGCGCGCCGGCACCCTGCACCTCGGCGGCAGCGCCGAGCAGATCGTCCGCACCGAGGCGGCGACCGTGCGCGGCGAGATGGCCGACCAGCCGTTCGTGCTGCTCGGCCAGCAGTACCTGGTCGACCCCAGTCGGTCTTCCGGCAAGGCCAACCCGGTCTACGCCTACGCCCACGTCCCGCACGGGTACGACGGCGACGCGACCGACGCCGTCATCAACCAGATCGAGCGCTTCGCTCCGGGCTTCCGCGACCGGATCCTCGCGGTATCGACGAAGGATCCCGCCGGACTGGAGGCCTACAACGCCAACTACGTCGGCGGCGACATCGCCGCCGGAGCCAACAACGCCCGCCAGATCGCGTTCCGCCCCCGCCTCGCCGCCAACCCCTACTCCCTCGGGGTCGAGGGCGTCTACCTCTGCTCGTCGGCGACCCCGCCTGGCGCCGGCGTGCACGGCATGGGCGGCTTCAACGCCGCCGAGACCGCGCTGCGTCGCCTCTCGTGAGACAACCAGCGGCGGATCGGCATCGGTGGTTGAGGTGCGAGGAGCGCTAGCGACGAGCCTCGAAACCACCAGCTCAACGCAGATGATCCACAGACGGCGTCGGCCAGGTTTCGTATTCCCTCCGAGAAGCGGATCCTCGCGACATGCCTTTGGGCCTATCTCCTTCGCTGTTCTGACGGTTCGTACTACGCAGGTAGCACCGTCGATCTGGACCGTCGACTTTGGGAGCACAACACCAGCGACCTGGGCCCCCTCTACACACGCCGCCGACGTCCGGTGCTACTCGTCTGGAACGGTTGGTTCGACCGCATCGACGAAGCCTTCTGGTTCGAGAAGCAGATCCAGGGTTGGAGTCGCAGGAAACGTGAAGCGCTGATTCGCGGCGACTGGGATGCGCTGCCGTTCCTTGCCAAACGTCCCTCAGCCCAGCGCCGGATCAGCGACGAGGCGAGCCCCGACGCGCCCGACGCGCCCGACGCGCCCGACGGCTGAGCGTCTTGCCAACGGCTGCCTTGGTTTCGAGGCTCGCTGCGCTCGCACCTCAACCAGCGGCGGGCTCGCTGCGCTCGCACCTCAACCAGCGGCCGGGGTCAGGGGGTCATCGCGTAGGTGTCGGCGAGGCTGACCACCTCGGCCCAGACCCGGTCGAACCGCTCCGGGTCGACGACCGGCTTGCGCACGGCGGACAGTGCCCACTCCTGCTGCGCGGCGGTCGAGGACTCCTTGCCGTGCATCGTGATGCAGTTCTTGGAGAAGTCCTTGACCAGGACGCCGAAGATGGCGTCGATGATGTCGGGCTCCACGTCCAGGAGCTGGGCCTGCTCGAGGATGCCCTGGCCGTAGACGATGAGCGTGAAGATGTCGCCCAGCGCGAGCAGGAAGTCCATGTCCTTCTGCTGCGCCTCGTCGGGCGCGGCGGTCAGCAGCAGCTGGGTGAACAGCTCGGCCTGCTCGGTGAACACCGCCACGTTGGGGATGCCCTGCGCCCCGGCGTACGCCTGCCGCCAGTCGTGGAACCGGATCTTGCCGAGCCCGCGGGTCGGGCCCTGCCGGAAGAGGAAGTCGTCGTCCTTCGCGCCTTGCATCGTGGGGACGTCGGGCTGCTCCTCGGGCAGGAACAGGTAGGCCGGCATGAACTTCATGACCAGGCCGAGGTTGACCGCGACGGTGCCCTCGAGGCGCGGCAGGCAGGTGGTGTCGTACTTCGCGATGGTGATGAAGTTGTCCTTCTCGAAGCCCTTCGCGGCCACGATGTTGCCGAGCTGGATCATCACCTTCTCGCCCTCGTCGGTCACCTTCATCTTGGTGACGGGGACGTAGAGGAGGTAGCGCCGGTCGTCCGGGCTCGCCGTCCGGAAGTAGTCGATCGCGCGGTCACCGAACAACTTCATGGCGATCAGGCGGCAGTAGGAGTCGACGAACCCCTCCCGGATGTGCGCCATCTCGGTGACCGGCTTGCCGTAGAGGATCCGGTGGTGCGCGTGTCGCACCGAGTCGTAGAGACCGTGCGTGCACAGGCCGATCGCCCCGAACCCGAGGTTGAACTTGCCGACGTTGACCGTGTTGAGCGCGGCACTGAAGGCCTCTTCACCGCGGTGCAGGATGTCGGCCTCGGTGACCGGGTAGTCCTCGAGCCGGAACTCGGAGACGTAGTTCTGGTTGGGGACCACGTTCTGCACCAGGTGGTAGGACGGGTGGCTGCTGTCGGCGTAGAAGAAGACGTACTGGTCCTGGCCCTCGACGCCCTCGACCCGGCCGAAGACCGACACCGTGGCGGCGACGTTGCCGTTGCCGATGTAGTACTTGCCGCCGTTGGCGAGGAAGGTCCCGTCCTCCTGGGGCGTCAGCACCAGGTCGGTGGAGTAGATGTCCGCGCCGTGCTCGCGCTCGGACAGCCCGAACGCAGCGACACCGCCGGCGTCGAGCGCCGCCGCGGCGCGGCTCCTGGCCGCCGCGTTGTCGCTCTGCCAGACCGGGCCGAGCCCCAGGCAGGTGACCTGCCAGGGGTACCAGTAGGACAGGCCGTAGAAGCCGAGGAGCTCCGACATCGCGGCGACGCGGGCGGTGTCCCACCGCTTCTCGGGATCGCCGTCGGCATCCCGGGCGGGAGTCATGAAGGTCGCGAACAGCTTCTCCTTCGCGACGAACTCGAGGAAGTCGTCGTACCAGGCCTTCGCGTGATAGTCCTCGGTCAGCTTGGCCAGGCCGCGCTCCTCGAAGTGCGTGACCGTCGCCGTCAGCAGCCGCCGGGTCTCGTCGTCGAACCGCGTCGGGTCGTACGTGCGGGGGTTGATCAGCAGGTCCTTGGCTGAGAGCGCCATCGGTCGTCTCCTCGGTCGGTGGGCAACGGCCCCACCTTCCTACGGACGAGTAACAAACGGCTGGGTGGCGCCGGAAATCCCAGTCCGTGGGCCGATGCTCATGACCCACGCAGCAGCACGGCGACGGTCAGACCGACCCGCACCGCCCCGAGCACGAAGCCGAAAGGGAGCGCGAAGCCTGTCCAGTAGGCGATCTCGAACGGAACGATCGCGAGGGAGAGCCACAGCGCCGCGTGCCAGTCCGCCACGAGCAGGATCCCGACGCCCACCTCGGCCGAGCAGACCACGACAAAGCCGACGAGCAGCGGCACCGTCGTCGCGATGCCGGCTCGCTCGAACGGGCCGTTGCCGTACGTCGGGAAGCCGAGGAACTGCCACACGTCGCGGTGCTCGGCGAAGTAGCGGGCTCCGATCACACCGGGGACGCCGAACCCCAGCCCGAGGAGCACGGACACGAGGCCGGCGGCGCCTGTCATGGCCGGGCGGCGACATCCGGTGCACCCCGGAACGCCGCGACGTAGCGCCGGTAGCGGCGCTTGCCGATCAGGGCCCAGAGGACCTTGACCGGCGGCGGCAGGTCCCCCATCATCGCCGCGGACTCGGCCGGCGTCGCCACCTCCAGCATCTGCCCAGTCGCGATGAACCGCTGGGCGGGCGTGAACCTGTCGAACGCGCTGCGCCCGGCCTTCTCCCACTCGTCCTCGGTCACGTGCTGGGCGATGATGGGCACGACGTCGCGCTCCTCCTCGTCGAGGTGTTCGGTCAGCACATCGAGCAGGTGCGTGAGCGCAGCGGTGAGCGCTGAACTCGAAGCGGGGGAGGGCTGTGCGGACCACGCGGCACCGAGCCGTTGGACATCGTCGAGCGCGGCGTGGATGACGTCGTGCTGCGCCTCCATCCGATCGACCAACGCCGTCGACGGTCGCGCCCGCTCGTGGAGCACTGGCCACACGTGCTCATCCTCCGTCGTGTGGTGAGCGATCAGGCCGTCGATCAGAAACGTCAGGTGCGCCGCTACGGCGTCTACCCGCCCCGTGTCCGCTGACGGGACCGTCGGGACCAGTCGCACCAGCTCGGCGAAGCTGGTGCGGAAGATGCGGTGGATCAGGGCCATGTCCCAGAGCGCCTTGTGCGCGGCCGTGGTCGGATCGACGGAGGTCATCGGGTTCTCCCTAGGTGGCGTGTCGACTGTCATCACTAGTGACAGTCACTAGTGAATGACTCTGGTAGAGTCCTCCGCAGGATGAGCGCTGTCAAGAGGTCCGGGACAACCCGCAGGGAGAAGGCCGCGGCGACGAGGGAACGAATGCTCCGCGCCGCGATCGAGGTGTTCGCCGAGGAGGGGTACGCCGCGCGGATGGCCGACATCGCCGACCGGGCCGGCGTCGCCGTACAGACGGTCTACTTCGTCTTCCACACCAAGCCGGAGCTGCTCCAGGCCTGCTTCGACTACGCGGTGCTCGGCCCCGAGCGGCTGGTGCCGCCGGAGCAGCCCCTGTTTCGTGGGATCGCGACGGCGCGGTCGGGTCGGGCCGCTCTGCGTGCGTTCGTCGCCGGCAACACCGAGATCGTCGAGCGGGTGGCGACGACCGACGAGGTTGCCCGGGCCGCCCTGCACGAGCCCGAGGCCGTCGCCGTCGTCGCCGCCAGCGAACGCCTGCGCCGCGACGGCTACCGCGACCTGCTGGCGACGATCGCCGCGCGGTTCCCCCTGCGGGACGGTCTCGATCTCGAGGAGGCGACCGACGTGCTGCTCATGTACGGCGGCAGCGCGACCTATCTCGCGCTGGCGCGCGCCGGCTGGACCCGCGAGCGGTTCGAGGACTGGCTCACCGACACTCTTGCCCGCACGTTGCTGGCGCGCCCGGGGCGGTAGCTCGCGCCGCGGTGTCGCCGGTCGTTGCCGCAGCAGCCGGCGCGACGCGTCAGCCGAGCTGCTGGAACAGGGACACGACGATCCCGTCCGGCCCGCGCACGTAGGCCATCCGGACGCTGCCCTCGTACTCGCCGATGCCGGCGACGAGCCCGTACCCGTCCGCAGCGACCGCGTCGACTGCCGCCTGCAGGTCGCCGACCTCGAAGGAAACGTTGCGCAGGCCCAGCTCGTTGGCCATCGCCATGGGCGATCCCGGCACGTGGTCGGGCGTGACGAAGCTGGCGAGCTCCAGCCGGGCTCCACCGTCGGGCGACTTCAGCATCGTGATCTCACACTGCGCGCCCGGGATGCCGCAGACGGTCTCCACGAACTCGCCCTCCACGGATCCGGTGCCCTCGACCTCGAGACCCAGCCCGACGAAGAACGCCGTCGCCTTGTCGAGGTCCGCGACGGTGATGCCGATGTGGTCGAAACGTTGCACGTGCGACATGTGATCCATCCTCCAACAGTGATCCGATCGGTTCGATGCTGGGACGGAACCGAATCTGGGATCTCGACATGTTGGAGCCATGCACCGGACCGCGTCGAGCACGGTGCCTGGGGATCACTCGTAGTGAGTCTGCTTTCGCCCGGGGTTGACCATGTTGTCGAGCGCACGGCCTGCGTGCACGACATCCCAGGCTGATGCCACCACGAAAATGATCAAGAATGCCAGAACCATGACTGCTCCTCTGTTGGCTCGAGTATGAAAGTCCCTTCGTGCGAGCCCGTATGACGCAGACCACCTATCCGGCATGATTCAGGCCACACTGACGCGGCGCGAACCTCGACCATCTCGGCGTGCGGGGAGAGCAGACAGCCTGGCGGGATCGGCCGGTGGCCACCGTCAGCGGGGAGTCACGACCACCCGCACCGACGTGGCCCCCGCGGCCTGGCGGACGACGAGGACAGGAGCGTCGGCTGCCGAGACCACCCGGCCGCCGGTCGCGGCGACGGTGTAGCCGCCCGGGTAGACCAGCCCCGGAGCAGCGATCCGCGTCCGCGCCCCGGCGGCGAAGCGCGCGGACGGCGTCCCTGCGCGCGCGGTCGACCACGAGGCGGTGAACTTCCGGGTGGCCCGGTCGAAGCTCCACTGATCCGGGGTTCCGGAGACGACCAGCGGGTGCGGTGTGACCAGCGCGGCCAGCTTGGCCTGGTCGACGTTGTCGCCGGTCGGAGGTCGGGCGGGATCGAAGACCAGTGCCTGCTCACCGCCTGGGCCGCTGGTCGTCGGGTCGAAGCCGGTGTAGGCCCAGTACTGCCAGCCGAAGCGGTGCGCCGCGGCCCGGTCGACCATGTCCCGCAGCACCGTGGTGTCGGTCGTCGCGCCGAACTCGGTGAGGAGCGGGGTGTCGCCCGTGCGGGTCAGCTGCGTCTCGACGTTCTGCCACACCAGGTCGTCGAAGACGTTGCAGGTGAGGTCCTGGACCGGCGTCCCCTCGAGCCCGAAGTCGGCCGTCAGGCAGTAGTCGTGGAACGAGAACCCGAGGTCGTCGCCGCTCGGCGAGACCGACGTCTGGACGCCGTTGTTGAAGAGGACGTGCGGCTCGTAGAAGATCGGCGTCGCCCGGTCGACGGCGCGGA
This sequence comes from uncultured Actinomycetota bacterium, assembly GCA_963766035.1. Lineage (GTDB taxonomy): Bacteria > Actinomycetota > Actinomycetes > Propionibacteriales > Nocardioidaceae > Nocardioides. The sequence goes on from CAVXYP010000004.1 coordinate 209,849, forward strand.
TCGCGTCGATCGTGCGTTGGCTGAAGGCCTCCAGCTTGCGGTCGAACGCGCATCCCAGCGGGTTGATGCAGGTCGGGAAGACGGTGCCGGGCCACGGTTCGTTGAACAGGTCGAACCCCATCACACCGTCGGTGCCGCGGAAGTACGCCGCCACGTGCGCCCAGGCTGCGGCGTACCGGTCCTGCAGGCCAACCCCGCCCGGGCCCGGGGCGTTCGCCCAGAAGTGGTCGAAGGCGCGGTTCAGGGCCAGCTGCCCGAAGTAGTTGAACGGGAACCCCAGTTGCGGCTGAGCCGGGAGCCCGTCGTCCTGGACCGCCCAGTCGGGTGCGCCCTCGCCCTGGAAGCGCTCGTTGAAGAGGTCCTGGTGGAAGTCGAGCAGGACCTGGATGCCCTGGTTCGCCAGGATGCTGGTCGTCCGCCGGATCCGTGCCAGATAGGCGTCGTCGTAGCGGCCGGGTTGCGGCTCGACCGCCTTCCAGATCAGCCCGAGGCGGACCGTCGTGAAGCCCTGCCGGACCAGGAACTTCGCGTCGTCGCGATCGAATCCCACGGCGTCCGGTGCGTAGGGCGGCAGCTTGTAGACCATGTTGACGCCGTGCAGCACGAGCACCCGGCCCTGCGTGTCGAGAAGGAACCGGCCGTCGGTGGTGGGGCGCGGTGCCGGATCGGCGGCAGAGACTGGTGCGGCCGGGGGAGTCGCCGCCGAGACCTCGGGCACCCGGCCGCCGGGCGCGGCGGCGAGGGCGGCCACCACGGCGGCCGCGACGAGGGCTCGCATCACATCAGGTCAAACGTCCTGTTGTGCCGTGGGTTACGCCGAGATCCCCGGCGACTGGTGCTGTCGCGACTGCGGCGTGCGGGAGAAGGTCGACTTCGTCCCGCTGACCTACACCGACGCGAGGAACAGGTCGTAGTAGCGCAGCGCGAGCTCGGTCTCGGTGGGAGCGTCGTACGCCTTCCGGCCGAGCAGCTCCTCGGCCTGGTTGACCCGGTAGCGCACGGTGTTCTTGTGCACGGAGAGACGGGTCGCGGCCCCGTCGACGCTGCCCGAGGCGAGGAGTGCGCTCAGCGTCTGCCGCAGCCGGGTGGGCGTCTCCGACGGATCTGCCAGCGGGCCGAGCGTGCGGTGGACGAACCGCACGGCCGCGTCCGGCGACGCGGTCATGACGGCGAGCAGCTCCACGTCCGGGAACAGCGTCACGGGGGGCGCGACGGCCATCGTGAAGGCGACCCGCTGCGCCTCCAGCGCCTCCTGGTGGCTCAGGCGGAAGCCGGCGACGCCCTCGACGGGAGTGCCGACCGCGACGGAGACGCCGTGCTCGACCAGCCAGCCGGCGGACCCTCGCAGCGCCTCGAGGTCGGGGACGGCCCGGGTGCCGAGCCAGCACCACAGGTCGCGGCCGCCGGGGTTCGCCACCAGCGGCCGTACGCCGGACGGCCGGGCCAGCTCGGCTGCGGCAGTCGCCAGCTCGGGGATGTTGTCGACGTCCTCGGTGTGCAGCAGGAGAGCGGTGTTGAACCCCGACAGCGGGTGGCCGCCGAGCCGGGCCGACAGCTCCCGTGGGTCGGAGCCCCGGCCGGCGAGGATCTCGCGGACGGCGTCGAGGCGCTGGGCGAGCGCGCCCTGGCGCACCTTGTCCTGCTCGGCTTGGAAGATGTCGACCGAGGCCTCGACGGACGCGTCCAGCCACGCGCTGGCCCGGTTCCAGAAGAACACCAGCACCTCGGCCGGGTCGGCGTCGTAGCCCTCCAGCGACTCGGTGACCGTGGTGGCGTAGTCCCAGACCTCCTGCTGCGCCACCCGGTAGATGCGGAAGAGCAGGGTCGAGGGGTAGCGACGTCTGGCCAGCTCGGCTGCCAGCTCCGCGGCCGGCCGGACGAGCCGGTGCTCCTGCTCGGGCTCGGCGAGGCTGGTGAGGAACGAGAGCCAGTGCGCACGGACGGCGGCGGCCACGTTCCGCGCGAGCGCGGGGTCGGCGGCCACCTCGGGGTTCTCGGCGAGGACGGGAGCGGAGATCCGCTCCACCCACACGTCCAGGACCACCGACTGTGACTCGCGGGCGACGAAGGACTTGAGCCAGGCATCCAGGTCGGGGCCGGTGCTCACCATCGCTCCCTCCTGTTGTGCGGCTGTCCAAACATCCTGGCAGATCTTGGAGAGACGAGCCGAGCGACGGAGGTGCGTGCGATCGGAGACTTGAGTCATCAAGCCCAGCACCGACGGCCCCTAGATCAAGGAGATCCCAGCATCATGAGCGACGCCCTCAGCATCTTCGTCCCCCTGTTCGGCTTCATGCTGCTGCCGGTCTGGATCCCCATCCTGGCCGTCAGCGTGGGTTGGGTCGCCGACCACGTCGGAGGGCGTGACCACGACGCGATCGTCGCCCGGTTCGCCGTGGTCAAGGAGCGCTCGCGCGCTCACCGGGTGGCGATGGCTGCCCGCCACGAGGAGCTCCTCGTCGCCGAAGCGGCCTAGCCGAAGCGGCGCAGCTGGTAGACCCCCCGGGTCTCCGCGACGACGGTGCCCTCGGCGTCGACGATCTCCGCGTCGAGCACGAACTCGGCCTTCCCCGTCTCGAGCGCCTCGCGCGGCACCCGCTCCTGGTCCTCGGGAGCAAGCGTGGCCCGGGCGGTCACCGTGCCCAGCGCGGGCCGCCGGAACCGGATCTCCGAGGACTTCAGCAACGGGACGAACCCGGCCAGCTCGCCCGCGAGGTCGAACGTCGCTCCCGGGATGACGCCCCCGAGCAGCTCGGCCGCCGTGTAGAGCGAGCCGGCGTACAGCGCGCCGAAGTGGTTGCCGTTGGGGGCGGCGGGGAGCTCGATCGCCGCCGTGCCGACCCCCACCTCGATCACCCGGACGCCCATCGCCCCCGCGATCGGGATGGCGGCGTGGATGAAGGTGGTGGTCTCCTCGGGAGTCATGGGAGAACCATGCCATCGAGCCGCGTGGCCGGGCCGCCCACCTACGGAACGATCAGCTCCACCCCGTAGACCGCGAGCCCGAGCACGGCGCACAGGCCGAGCGTCCGCATCGGACCCCAGCCGCGCCCGAACATCATCGCCAACGCGATCGCCGTGATCGCGAACGCGACCCCGTCCCACGACGCGAGCACCGGCAGGTCGACGTGGAACGGGCCCCGGTCGACCTCGCGGTTGCGGTCGAAGAGGGTGTGCAGCGCGAAGAAGACCGCGAGGTTCGCGATCACGCCGACGACGGCGGCGGTGACCCCGGTCAGCGCCGCCGTGAGGAGCCGGTTGTGCCGGAGCCGCTCGACGTACGGCGCGCCCAGCAGCACGAACACGAAGCACGGCACGAAGGTCACCCAGGTGACGAGGAGCGACGCGAGGACCGCGGCGACCCACGGGTCGAAGCTGCCCGGGTCGCGGTAGGCGCCGACGAACGCGACGAACTGGACCACCATGATCAGGGGCCCCGGCGTGGTCTCGGCGAGCGCGAGGCCGCGGACCATCTCCCCGGGCGCCAGCCAGCCGTAGACGTTGACCGCCTGCTGCGCGACGTACGAGAGCACGGCGTACGCCCCGCCGAAGGTGACCACGGCCGCGCCGGAGAAGAACAGGCCCTGGTCGACGAACACATCGGTCGACGACACGAACGCCGCGAAGGCAGCGACCGGGGCGAACCAGAGGACCACGCCGACGACCACGATGCCGAGCGACCGACTCTTGGAGGGCAGCTCGTGGTGAAGGGCTGCGTCGCTGATCAGCGGCGCCGGCCCGTCGGTGGTCTCGCGGTGCCCGGAACCCCGCGCCAGCCCCGGGATCGCCCGTCCGAGCGCCCAGCCGATCACGGCGGCGCCGAGGACGACGAGCGGGAACGGCACCGAGAAGAGGGTCAGTGCGGTGAAGGCCCCCACCGCGATCGCCACCAGCGCAGGGTGGTCGAGCGCCCGCCTGGCGATCCGCTGGACCGCTTGGACAACGATCGCGATCACCGCCGGGGCGACACCGGCGAACAGGGCGGAGACGACGTCCGTGCTGCCGAAGCGGACGTACATCGCCGAGAGAACGAGCAGAGCGAGCACACCGGGTAGCACGAACAGGCTGCCGGCGATCAGGCCGCCGCGGGTGCCGTTCAGCAGCCATCCGGTGTAGATGGCCAGCTGCTGGGCCTCGGGCCCGGGCAGCAGCGTGCAGTAGTTGAGCGCGTGCAGGAACCGCTGCTGCCCGATCCACCGCTTCTCGTCGACCAGCTTGTGCTGCATCACCGCGATCTGGCCGGCCGGCCCACCGAACGTCTGCAGCGAGATCGCGAACCACGCCCGGGTGGCCTCACCGAGCGGGATCACGTCGTCGTTGGTCGCATCCGAGTTGATGGGGGACATCGAACCATGTGGGTGGACGCAAGCCCCCGACGGGCGGCGTACCCTTTGGGTCGGTCGCGCAGTTGAGTGGGCATGACCCCACGTCGTCTTGCCCTTGCTGTCGCGCTCGGCGCCGGTGCTGCCGCGCTGACTCTCGTCCCTGCCGAGGGCAGTCCGTCGGACGGCTACGTCGGACCACACGTGGGCGACCAGCACGTGCCCGCCGACTGCCTGCTCGACACCAGCCCGGCCAACCCGGACAACCACTGCTTCCACATGAAGGTCGGTCTGAACGCGCTCGACTCTCCGAAGATCGACGTCGCGGTCCTCGTCCCCGTGTCGCCGACCGCGGAGCGCGACCTGCGCATCATGCGGCAGGTCGTCCACATGTGGGACGGCGGCATCGACTACCTGAGTGACGAGATGGACCTCGGCTGGCTGGGCGACGGTGTCAAGTTCCGAGTGACCGGTGAGGCGATCGCGACAGACGACGCCGGTCTGCCGATCAATCCAGTCCAACTGACCGACCCTGAGATCGTGGTCGTCGCGACCAACCCGGTCGGTGGCATCGGGATCGGGATCGACCCGGCCGCGTTCATCGCCGAGGTCGGGATCACCGACGGTCAGGGCGCGCCGTGCTCGCCGGCCGACCTGAGCACCCTCGAGGACGAGGATCACGGCGATGACACCGGCGTCTACGTCGAGGACTGCGGTGGCAGCGGTGGCAACGTCTGCTTCGCCTTCAACGGCGCGATCGACCCCGTGCCCGGGACCACCGACCTGTTCGGGATCTTCGACCTGATCAGCCACGAGTTCGGTCACTGCCTGACTATCGGTCACGTCGGCGACGGCGCCGACGGTCCCTGGGGGCCGACGCCGACCAACGACATCATGGCCTACAGCACGGACCCCCCGGGCGTCAGCAAGTGTGTGTCCACGCTCGACGTCGAGGGGTTCGCCCTGCGGATGAGCCAGTACCTGGACCGCAACGGCGACGGCTCGGTGACCGACGTCGACCAGATCCACCCCAACGACCCGGTCGGCGACGGCCTCAACTCGTACCAGGTGCAGAACCCGGCCGACCACCTCTACGCGTCGGCGACCGGCGATCCCCGCGACTGTCCGCAGCCCGACCTCGGCCTGCTGCCCGGAGCACCGGCGACGAACTGGACGCCGGCGCCGGTCGACACGACCAAGCCGCGGCTGACGCTCAAGTCGGCGACGGTGACGGGCGACCGATTGTCCCTCTCCGGTGCGGCTTCGTGGATCCCGCTCGCGGCGCCGCCCACGTCGACCACCGGATCGGTCGACGACGCGACGGGCGACTCCAGTGCTCGCGTCACCGACATCGCCGGTCTCGATGTCGACGTGACGCCGGACGTCGTGCACGCTGTGATGAACGTCCGCCAGGTGTGGCCGGTGGATGCCGGCGGCTCCGCGGTCGCCTACAGCCTCAACATCGACGGTCGGCGGTTCGACTCCTTCGTCCCGACGACCAGCACCGACGGAGCACCGATCACGCTCGACAACGGCACCGGAGTGCCGCTCCCTGCCGGCACGACCGTGTGGGACAAGGACGCCAAGACGATCACCTTCGCCCTGCCGAGGTGGTATCTCCGTGAGCAGAACATCGTCGCGCCGTACGACGTCGGCGGCCAGACCGGGCTGCACGCGCGGACCAACGACTGGCTGGTGACCGAGGACTCAGCGCCCGACACCGGCGCGCTGGCACTGGCCGGCCCGCCGCCGGCCGCCGGCCCCCGCCTCGACAAGAAGGTGGCGAGCACGGTGACCACCCAGACCGTCACCCTCGAGCACGACGGCGGCAACACCTTCGTGCCGAGCGACTCGACCGCAGGGCTCGGCCTGATCAGCGCCGTCGAGACCCGGCACTACATCCCGCTGCCGTTGACCCGGCAGGCCAGCCTCTCCGTGACGCTCACCTGGGACGACCCCCTGTCCACGCTCGGTCTCAAGGTCGAGGGCGGGTCTGGCCAGCAGGTCGAGACCGGCGACGGGTCGGTCACCGTCACCGTGCCCTGGTCACGCCGTGACCTGACCACGATCGTGGACCCCGAGGAGGTCCTCGGGCCGGTCACCTACGAGCTGGTCGCCACCATCACGACCGTCGTCGCCGACGGCGACGCCGACAAGGTGCCCGATGTCGCCGACGTGTGTCCGGCGGCGCCCGGAACGCGGGGCGCAGCCGGGTGCCCCGACACCGACGGCGACACGGTCCAGGACCGCTTCGACCAGTGCAAGCGCTCGGCCGGCGTGCTGCCGGACGGCTGCCCGGTCACCAACGGCGAGAGGCTCGTGCTCAAGGTCGACGGTGTTCGCGTGGGCACGCAGCACATCATGACCAAGCACGGGTGGTACCCCTACGCGCTGTCGGCGGCGGTCACACCGGGCACGCACGAGGCCGAGCTCACCTGGTGGTCGGACGGCTCGGTGGTCAAACGGGTCACGCGGTCGGTCGGCTGACCCTCCTGCGGTCGTAGGGTTCGGGCATGTCCCGCGCCCTGCGACCGATGCCCGCCGGTGCCCTCGAGCTGGGGGAACAGCTGCAGGCGGCAGTCGCCGAGATGGCGGGCTGGATGCGGGAGTTCGGCGACGTCGCGACCCATCCTTCGCAGGACGTCGACCTCGCTGAGCTGGATGCCGCAACGGCCGAGCTGCGGAGCAGACTGCGCGACAACTACCCGTTCCACCACCCCCGCTACGCCGGTCAGATGCTCAAGCCGCCGCACCCCGCCGCGGTGATCGGCTATGTCACCGCGATGCTGGTCAACCCCAACAACCACGCGCTCGACGGCGGGCCGGCGACGGCCGCGATGGAGAAGGACGTGGTCGCGCAGCTGGCGGCGATGTTCGGGTTCGTCGATCAATCAGGGGCGCCGGGTCACCTCGGCCACCTGACCAGCAGCGGCACGATCGCCAACCTGGAGGCGCTGTTCGTCGCCCGGGAGACCCATCCTGGCAAGGCGATCGCGCACAGCGCGGACGCGCACTACACGCACGCCCGGATGGCCCACCTGCTCGGCATCGAGTCGGTCGCGGTGCCGACGGGCGCCGACGGGACGATGGACCTCGACGCGTTGGAGCAGCTGTTGGAGAGTGGTCGGGTCGGCACCGTGGTGGCCACCACCGGCACGACGGGGCTGGGCGCGGTCGACCCGGTCCACGAGATCCTGCCCCTCGCTCGCCGGCATGGCGCCCGGGTGCACGTCGACGCGGCGTACGGCGGCTTCTTCCGGCTGATCGCCGACGACCTGCCCGACGGGGTCGCCGCGGCGCCGTACGTCGCCATCGCCGACTGCGACTCGGTCGTCATCGACCCGCACAAGCACGGCCTGCAGCCCTACGGCTGCGGCGCCGTGCTCTTCCGCGATCCCGTAGTGGCCCGCCACTTCCTGCACGACTCGCCCTACACCTACTTCACGTCCGACGAGCTGCACCTCGGCGAGATCTCGCTCGAGTGCTCCCGGGCAGGCGCCGCCGCTGCTGCGCTGTGGCTGACCCTGCGGCTGCTTCCGCTGACCGCTGACGGCTTGGGCGCGGTGTTGCGACCGGGTCGTCGCGCTGCGCTCGAATGGGCGCGGCTGATCGAGACGAGCGACGAGCTGCGGCTCTACCAGCCGCCGCAGCTCGACATCCTCACCTACCTCCCGGCCCGCGACCGGCTGTCCGAGGTCGATGCCGTGAGTGCGGCCGCGCTGACCGCCGGCATGGCACGCCCGCCGGCCGAGTCGCTCCACCTGGCGACGTACACGGTCGACGCAACGGCGCTCGGCGCGCGCGGCCACGTGGTCGAAGCCGACGTGCCGACCGGCCGGATCCTCCGCAGCGTGCTGATGAAGCCGGAGCACGAGGCGGACGTGCCGTGGCTGCACGAGCAGCTGCTCGGGCTGCTCTGACGGCCGAGTCCGTCCCCTAACCTGACCAGATGAGGATCCTTCTGGTGGGTGCAGGCGGCGTCGGTGGGGCGTTCGCCGCGATTGCCGCACGGCGCGACTTCTTCGAGTCGCTCGTGTGCGCCGACTACGACCTGTCGCGAGCAGAGGCGGCGGCTGCCATCGACCCCCGCTACACCGCGGCCACGGTGGATGCCTCCGACGCGGATGCGGTCGCTGCGCTGGCCCGCGAGCACGGCGTCACCCACGTGATGAATGCGGTGGACCCACGCTTCGTCATGCCGATCTTCCAGGGCGCCTTCGCCGCCGGCGCGGACTACCTCGACATGGCGATGAGCCTGTCGCAGCCGCACCCGACCGCGCCGTACGAGAAGGTCGGCGTCAAGCTCGGCGACGAGCAGTTCGCCGTGGCCGCGCAGTGGGAGGAGGGGGGCCGGCTAGCGCTGGTCGGGATCGGCGTGGAGCCCGGACTGTCCGATGTGTTCGCGCGCTATGCCGCCGACCACCTCTTCGACGAGATCGACGAGCTGGGGGTTCGCGACGGCGCCAACCTGGAGGTGCTCGGCGACGACGGCGAACCGATCTTCGCGCCGTCGTTCTCGATCTGGACCACGATCGAGGAGTGCCTCAACCCGCCGGTCATCTGGGAGAAGGACCGCGACTGGTTCACCACGGCCCCGTTCAGCGAACCGGAGGTCTTCGACTTCCCCGAGGGCATCGGCCCGGTGGAGTGCGTGAACGTCGAGCACGAGGAGGTCCTCCTCATGCCGCGTTGGGTCGACGCGAAGCGGGTCACCTTCAAGTACGGGCTCGGGGAGGAGTTCATCGGCGTGCTCCGAACCTTGCACACGCTCGGGCTGGACCGGACGGACAAGGTCCAGGTCGGAGGCGTGGCGGTGTCGCCGCGCGACGTCGTGGCAGCCTGCCTGCCCGATCCGGCCGGGCTGGGCGAGCGCATGCGCGGCAAGACCTGCGCCGGCTTGCACGTCACCGGCACCGGGAAGGACGGCGAGCCGCGGTCGACGTACCTCTTCCACGTCGTGGACAACGAGTGGAGCATGCGGGAGTACGGCCACCAGTGCGTTGTCTGGCAGACCGCCATCAACCCGGTGGTGGCACTCGAGCTCCTCTCGCGCGGCACGTGGGACGGCGCCGGTGTGCTCGGTCCGGAGGCGTTCGACGCGGTCCCGTTCCTCGACCTGCTGACCGAGTACGGCTCGCCGTGGGGAATGCGCGACGACGAGGTTCCGACAACCGCGAGGTAGTCGGTTCTCGCCCGGGTAACGTCACAGAGATGGCTGAGGACAGCAGCGCGGAGCAGTGGCGACTCGTCGACGAGGGATGGGGCCGGCGGGCCGTCGACTTCGCAACCCTCAGCGAGCCGCACAACGCCCGGGAGTACACGGCGCTCCACCAGCACCTCGCGGTCGGTGCCGGCGACCGGTTGCTCGACGTGGCCTGCGGATCCGGACTTGCACTCGAGCTGGCCGCGGCCCGCGGCGCGGAGTGCGCCGGCCTGGACGCCTCGACCCGCCTGGTCGCGGTGGCGCAGGACCGCCTCGGTGCCGCTGACGTCCGGGTCGGCGACATGCATGCGCTCCCGTGGTCCGACGACTCGTTCGATGTCGTCACCAGCTTCCGGGGGATCTGGGGCACCACTCCTGACGCGGTTGCCGAGGTCCTCCGGGTGCTGCGGCCCGGAGGACGCTTCGGGCTGACCGTCTGGGGCCACATCAAGGCGTCACCGGGTGCCTGGGCGCTCCAGCCGTTCACCCTCGCCGACGAGGGCAAGGTGGCCAACCAGGCGGCGATGGTGCGGCTCGGACGGCCGGGTGCAGGGGAGGAGCTGCTCGACCAGTGGGGCTTCGTCGACGTACGCCGGGTCGAGATCCCGTTCGCGTGGGAGTTCCCGGACCCCGAGGCCTATGCACGAGCACTCGCCTCGACCGGTCCGGCCTACGAAGCGATCAAGCAGGTCGGCGACGACCACTTCCACGAGTACGCCGTTGCCCTGGCCGCCGAACGCGTGCGGGACGGGCTACCGCTGAGGGCCGAGATCCTCGTCACCGGGTACGTCGCCAAGAAGCCGTCGGCAGAGACGTCGCCGTACGGCTTCCTCGACCAGCCACTCGGAACCGACCAGACGCGCAAGCTGCACGACGACGACCGCGCGACCCTCGGCTACGTCATGAACGCGACGCACCTCTGGGGTCGCGCGCCCGAGCTGAACGAGCAGCTGTTCAACCTCCTCGGCGGCTTCACCAAGCTCGGCCGGCTCACCCTGAGACAACGCGGCATCCTGGTGGCGGCCACCGCCTCGACGTTCGGCGACTCCTACTGCTCACTGGCCTGGGGCGGCAAGCTCGCTGACGCCGCCGATCCGGGTCTGGCGGGAGCGGTCCTCACCGGCACCGACGAAGGACTGGCCGAAGACGAACGAGCGCTCGCCACCTGGGCGCGACAGGTCACCAGGGACCCCAACGGCATCACGCTGGCGGACGTCCAGGGCCTGCGGGCCGCGGGCTTCGACCAGGACCAGGTGTTCGCCATCACCGGCTACGTCGCGCTCCGGATCGCGTTCTCGACAGTCAACGACGCGCTGGGAGCCCGCCCCGACAAGGAGCTCGCGCGTGAGGTGCCGAGCGAGGTGCGCGACGCCGTTCGCTTCGGGCGGCTGCCTGTCCGTGAAGGGCCTGAACCGGAAAAGGCGTCGGAGATCCCGCGAGCGAGGTCACAGGTCCTTCCGCATGAGGTGGTTGACGTGGCCCGGTGGAAAGTCGGTCTCGCGACCGTAGGTGAGGTATCCGCAGCGTTCGTAGAAGGCCGGCGCCTGGAACTCCCAGGTGTTGAGCTTGGCCCAGCGGCACCCACGCTCGCGGGCTTGCTGTTCGACCTCGGCGAGGAGTCGCCGGCCGAGTCCGTCGCCCCGGTGGCTCGGACTCACCCACATCGTGTCGATCGTCAGCCACTGCCACACGTCGACGGTGCTCCCGACGCAGCCGCCCAACAGGCCGTCGGCACTGTCCACCGCATACGCGGCAACCGGCCTCGACTCGAGGTTGTCCGGCTCGAAGCGCCGACGGATGAGCTCCGACGCCTCCCAGTTGTGCTCGACGAGGCGATCGGTGATCTCGTCCTCGCGACGCCGGTCCGGGCCGAGCTCGATGCGCCAGTTCACGGGCCGAACGTCTCGTACGGTGATGGCATCGGTCAATCGGACTCGCCGCGGATCACACCGAGCCCGGCTGCGGCGCCAGTCATCCCCGCGGAGGATTGACAGCGCGAAGGGGGGCCGCCGAGCCTGGGAGGAGAGCTCGGCCGACAGCGCACAAGGGAGCCCGACATGGGACTGCAGCACCTTCGGACCCCCGTCACGGGCCGACTCGCATCGCGGATCGGACTCCTGGTCATCCCGGTCGTGCTGGCCGCCGGACTGGTTGCAGCCGGTCCGCCACCACCGGTCACCGCGCTGGTGCCTGCCGCCCAGCCGGATCGCTCGATCGCCGCGGCCCCTGCGGAGACCACCGCAGCGCGGCTGGACGCCGGCGCCTACAACAACTGCGGACTGCGCACTGACGGCACGGCCACCTGCTGGGGCTACGGCGCGGAGGGTCAGTCCACGCCTCCGCCCGGCGTCTTCACCTCGCTGTCCGCCGGCTTGGGCCACACGTGCGCCCTCCGCCCGACGGGCACCGCCGTCTGCTGGGGCTTCAACGACTCGGGCCAGGCGACTCCACCCAACGGCACGTTCACGACCCTCGCCGCCGGCGATCAGCACACCTGCGCCATCCGGACCGACGGCACCGCCCGCTGTTGGGGCACCAACTCCGACGGCCAGACCACCGCCCCGCCGGGGACCTTCACCGGCCTCGCGGCCGGCGCCCGGCATACCTGTGGCCTGCGGACCAACGGCACCGCCGCCTGCTGGGGCAACAACACCTACGGCCAGGCCGCCGCCCCCACCGGCACGTTCACCACCGTCGTCGCCGGCGACTTCCACACCTGTGGTCTCCGGACCAGCGGCATCGCCACCTGTTGGGGTCTCACCGCCGACGGCCGGACCGTGGTCCCCGCCGGAACCTACTCCGGCATCACCGCCGGCCGCGCGCACACCTGCGGCCTGCGGTCCAACGGAGCCGTCGTCTGTTGGGGCCTGGACGACGACGGCCAAGCGACCGCGCCTGCGGACATCTTCGTCGCCGTCACCGCGGGGGCAGCACACACCTGCGGCGTGCTCGTCGACGGCACGGCCAGGTGCTGGGGTGACAGCAACTTCGGCGTGTCGACCCCTCCGGAGGACGGCGTCTTCACCGTGGCGGCACTCAGCCCAGGGGCCGACAGCACCTGCGGGATCGCCGCCAACAGCGCGGCCGGCTGCTGGGGCAGCGAGACCGATCCCGTCGTGGCGAACGCCGTCGGTGGCACCTTCGCCTCGATCAGCAACGGCGGAGGCAACGTCTGTGGGATCCGGACGTCCGGCACCATCCGGTGCTGGGGCAACAACGTCAACGGCGAGACACTCGCGCCGGCCGGCACCTTCACCTCCGTCAGTGCGGGCGGCGACCACATGTGCGCGGTCCGGACGTCCGGGACCCTCGCCTGCTGGGGACTCAACACCAGCGGCCAGGCCACGCCGCCGGCCGACGCGACGTTCGTCCAGGTCTCGGCCGGCGGCACCCACAGCTGTGCGCTGAAGGTGAACGGGGTCGCGGTGTGCTGGGGCGGCAACGGCTCCGGGCAGTCCACCACTCCCAGCGGAGCGTTCACCATGATCAGTGCCGGCGCCGCCCACACCTGTGGTCTCCGCCCCGAGGGTGGACTGCGCTGCTGGGGTCTCAACGGCGTCGACCAGGCCGACCCTCCCGCCGGCACCTTCGTCCAGGTCAGCTCGCGGGGCAACCACAACTGCGCCGTCCGGACCAGCGGCACCGTCGCCTGCTGGGGCTCGGGCAGCTACCTCAAGGCGCTACCCCCGAGCGGCCGGTTCCGGTCGGTCGCGGTCGGCAACAACCACACCTGCGGCGTCCGGGTCACCGGCATCGTGACCTGTTGGGGCCGCAACCACGTCGGTCAGTCGACGGTCCCGTCGGCGTTCGGGGTGTCGTAGACCAGCACGGTCACGACGGGGTCAACCAGGTACGTCGCCCTCGCCGAGCGACCGCACCGCCTCGGCCGCGTCGGCCGTGGCTCCCCGGATCAGCCCGAGCCCGGCCGCGGCGTCGCCGATGACGTGCACCGCGACGCCGGGCAGCCGCTGCGCGATGGCGTCGCCAAGCGCACGATGGGGTACGACGGTGCCCGCCAGCACGACCGCATCGGCTGCCAGCAGCCGGCTGCTCCCGTTGGCCGGCGTGTAGCGGACCCCGTCGGAGGTGATCTCCTCGACGATGGATTCGACGTGGACGGTGATGCCCAGCCGGTCGATCCGGTCGAAGTGCTCGGTGCGTCGCTTGAGCCCGAACTCGGGCGCGAGCTCGGGGCCAGCTTCGAGCAGCGCGACCAGCCGTCCCTGCGCGGCCAGCAGCTCGGCGTACTCCACCGCTGCCAGCCGGCCGCCGATCACGAGCATCCGCCGCCCTGCCGGGAGCCGGTCGGGGTCGAGCCCCGTGCTCACGTGGGGGAGGCCGGCGCCCGCGACGTCGGGGTAGACCACCGCGCCACCGGAGGCGACCACGACTGCATCCGGCTCGAGGGCAGCCACCAGCTCCGGGGTCGCTTCGCTGTCGAGCCGTACGTCGACGCCCGACCTGCCGACCTCGGCCGACAGCCAGTCGAGATAGGGCCGGTTCTCGCGGTGCACGACCGATGCGGCGACCAGCGCCCCGCCGAGCCGCTCCGCTCGCTCGAGGAGCACGACGGAGTGCCCGGCCTGTTCTGAGAGTCGGGCGGCCTCGAGGCCGGCCGGGCCGCCACCGACCACCACCACCCGACGCGGTCGCGGAGCGGAGACCAGCACGAGCTCACGCTCGTGCCCGGTGAACGGGTTGATGGCGCACTCGGTGGCCAGCTTCTCCTCGAGGGTGTCGATGCAGTTCTCGCAGGAGATGCAGCGCCGGACCCGCTCGGGCTCGCCCGCCATGAGCTTGCGCGGCAGGTTCGGGTCGGCCAGCAGCGGGCGACCCAGCGCCACGAAGTCGGCGCGGCCGTCGGCGAGGACCGACTCCGCGAGCTCCGGGTCATGGAGCCGGCCCACCGCGATCACCGGCACGTCGACCGCCTCCTTCACGGCGGCCGCGGCTCCGACGTTCAGACCGTCTCCGGCGTCGGCGCCGTTGACCATCCCGGTGACCAGCCGGTCGATGACCCCGCCGCTCACGTGGAAGGCGTCGACCCCGGCCTCGACCAGGAGCGGCGCGATCGCGGCCGTGTCGTGGACCGGCCGTCCGGCCGCGACCCGCTCGTAGCCGGAGATCCGCAGGGTGATCGGGAAGTCGGCGCCGATCTCGCTCCGGATCGCGATCAGTGTCTCGAGCACGACCCGGATCCGCCCCTCGACCGACGTCCCGCGGTAGCGGTCCCCGCGGCGGTTGCGCTGCGGCGCCAGGAAGGAGCCGAGGAACATGTAGCCGTGCGCGGCATGCAGCTCGAGGCCGTCGTACCCGGCCTCGCGCACGCGCACGACCGCCGCCCGGAACTGGTCGACGATCGCGCCGATCTGCTCCTTGGTCGCCTCCGCCGACGGTCGGCCGGTGAGGTACGACGGGATCACCGACGGGCCCAGTGAGGTGACGCCGTGCATCTCTGGGCCGAGACCGTCCGGCCCGGCGTGCACGATCTGCGGCTGGATCCTGGCTCCGTGCTCGTGCGCGGCATCCACCAGCCGCCGATGGGCCGGGATCGCGGCGTCGGTGCCGATCTGCAGGCCCCCGGGCGTCTCGGGGTGCAACGCGTCGATGCCGGTCGCGCCCACGGTGATGAGGCCGACGCCGCCGGCGGCCCGGGCCGCGAAGTAGGCGACGGTCCGGTCCGACGGCAGCCCCTCGGGAGTGCCGTACATCGTCTCCATCGGAGACATGACGATCCGGTTGCGCACCGTCATCGTGCCGATCCGCCCCGGAGCGAGCAGGTGACCGAACGAAGCGTCAGACATGGTACGCAGATTAGAACATGTTCTACCTTGGTCCCGTGGACTTCGCTGTCGTCACCGCCTACCAGCCGATCGGCGAGCTGGTCGCCCTCGCGCGTGCCGCCGAGGAGCACGGCTACCGGGCGCTCAGCGTCGCCGACCACGTCGTCGACCTCGAGACCCTCGAGACGCCGTACCCCTACCAGGCCAGCGGCAACCGGCGGTGGGCACCCGACGTGGACTGGCCGGACCCGTGGGTGACCATGGGCGCGCTCGCGCAGGTCACCACCCGGCTGGAGTTCTTCACCTCGATCTACGTCGCGGCGATGCGCAACCCGTTCGTGGTCGCGAAGGCCGTGGGCACGGCGGCCGCCCTGGCCGGCGGGCGGATCTCCCTCGGGGTGGGCGTCGGCTGGTGCCGCGAGGAGTTCGACCTGCTGGAGCAGGACTTCAGCACCCGCGGGCGGCGCACCGACGAGGCGCTGGCGTTGATGAAGGACCTGTGGCAGCCGGGCTGGACCGAGTTCGCCGGCGAGTTCTACTCCTGCGACCGGCTGGTGATGAAGCCCGAGCCGCCCGGTCCGATCCCGATCTGGGTGGGCGGCATCTCCGAGCCGGCTCTCCGCCGCGCCGCTCGACACGACGGCTGGGTGAGCGACGTGTCCACGGTCGACGAGGCCGCGGCGACGGCGGCCCGGCTGACGGAGCTGCGGGTCGCGGCCGGGCGAGACCTCGCCGCGCCGTACGACGTCGTGGTCGCGCTCACCGACGCGGTCACGACCGCCGACTTCGCCCGCGCCGCCGCCGGGGGAGTGACCCTGGTGATGACGATGCCGTGGCTCTACTACTACGGCCCCGACGTCACGCTCGCGCAGAAGGTCGACGGCATCCGCCGGTTCCGCGAGGACGTGATCGATCCACTCCGCGCGTGATCAGGCGGTCTCGCTCATGTCGGTGGCGCTCGCCATCAGCAGCCGGCGGCGCAGCGCCACCAGCTCGGTCACGGCATCGACGAAACGGGTCGTGCTCTCGCCGTTCTCCACGTCGTCGAAGTAGAGCCTGCGCGTCGACTCCCGCGCGGCCCGGTGCTCGTCGTCGGCTAGCCGTGAGGCCAGCAGATCGCTGAGTGCACCGACGTTGGCGATGTCGACGACGTCGGAGCAGCGGCTCACCGGTACGGCTCGATGCAGGGCGTCGGCATCGGCGTGCCGGTCGGCGATCAGGAGCGGCTTGTCGGTGCAGAGGTAGAGCCAGTCCAGGCCGACCGAGGACACGTCGGTGATCAGGGCGTCGCACACCGGCAGCACCGCGAGGATGTCGCCCTCGGTGATCGCGACGTGACCGGCGGTCGGCTGGGCCCGTGCCGCCTTGGCGACCCGCTGGAGGATCGCGGCGTGGTTGCCGGCGACGGCCGGGGTCAGGCTGGTGGTGATCTTCGGGTGCGGCTTGTAGACCAGCCGGACGTCGGGCACAGCCAGGATCGCGTCGACGATCGCGGGGCCGAGCACGTCGACCGAGGTGTAGTCGTTGTAGTCCGCGTCGCCCTCCCAGGTCGGCGCGTAGAGCACCGTCCGGCGCGCGGACCGCGCGAGGCCCTGCGGGCGGGCCACGTCGAGCTGCGGCCGGCCGATCCGGACCAGTGACGACCCGTCGAACTCCATCAGGTTCGCCAGGTGCCGCTGGACCGCGGCCTCACCCGCGACGAACACGCGGTCGTAGGCCTTGGCGTTGTTGCTGATCATGCTCTGCTTGTCGCTCTCGCCGTGGTTGACGTGCACGTGCAGCATCCGGTTGTTGAGCAGCGAGTCGATGTTGGTCTTCGCGTTGTTGCAGTAGAGGACGACCGAGGCGTCGAGCGTCTCGTAGGTCTTCGCCAGCTCGTCGAAGCTTTCAGCGAGGATCAGCGGCAGCGTGGTGCGGTCCCGCAGCTGCCGGGCGACCTCCGCGCTCCGGACCACCAGGCCGACGGCCTGGTCGGCGTCGAGCACCTCGAGCACAGGGAGCCACGGGACCAGCTGGTAGGCCCGGGTGGGGTCCTCGCCGAAGTAGGCGACGACGGAGATCGGCTTCTGCACTTCCGAAGTTTACGGCCTTGCTGGTGAGCCGCGGAATGCGGCCGCGCGCTTGAGGTAGCTCCGGAGCCGGCGCGCCGGCACCGGGCGCGGCCAGTCGTCGGCACGGAACCACGCGTCCGACCCGCCGTCGACGAACACCACGCTGCCGCAGAGGAAGTCGGCGGCGTCGGACAGCATGAACAAGACCCAGTCGGCCAGGTGGCCGGCGTCGCCGAAGCCGCCGATCGGCACCGGGAACCGCTTCACCTCCTTGGCCGTGCCGGGGGTCGCGAGCTGCTGCTCGAGCAGCGGCGTGAGTACGGCGCCCGGGGCGATCGCGTTGAGCCGGATCCCGGCACCCGCCCACTCGGGGGTGACCGCGGTCCGTCGTACCCAACGGCTCACGGCGAGCTTGCTCGCGGCGTAGGCGAAGGTCGGCGCCCGCTTGCCGAAGATCCGCAACGTCGTGAGCACCCGGTCGAGGTCGCCGTCGAGGAACCCGCGCACCGCGCGGCCCGGAACCATCGGCACCGTCGTGCTGGAGTTGCTGGAGAAGACGATCACCTTGGCCCGGTCCGAGGCAGCGAGCGCCGGGCGCCAGGCCTCGAGCAGGTCGACCACGCCGAAGTAGTTGACCTCGGCGATCAGGCGCGGGCGTTCCCGGTCCGGCGCCGGGCCGAGGCCGGCGGCCATCACCGCTCCGTCGAGCCGGCCGCCGGCGCGCTCGAGCACCGCCGTCGCCGCGCCGCGGCGGCCCGCGGCCGTGGACAGGTCGGCCGTCACGGTGGCGTCGACGATGTCGACGTCGATCACCGTGTGTCCCGCGGCAGCCAGCTTGCCGGCGACGGCACGGCCCATGCCGCTGGCGGCGCCGGTCACCGCGTACGTGCTCACGACCCCTGACACTAGAACATGTTCTCGATCAGCCGTGACGAGGGCCACGTTCCGCAACCGGTGCTGCTTAGGTTACCCTGAGTTGAGTCAGGCAAGCCTAAGCAAACCCAGGAGTCGGCGTGATCGTCTGTCAGTGCCGGGTCGTCACCGACCGCGCGGTCGACACCGCGCTCGCCGCCGGCGCCCGCTCGGTCAGCGCCGTCTGCCGGACGACCGGAGCCGCCCAGGAGTGCGGTTCGTGCATCTTCACGGTGAAGGCACTGGTGTGCCAGCATCAGGCGCACGAACGCTCACTCCTGGAGGTCGACGGTGCAGCCAGCTAGTCCCCGGATCATCGAGCTGTTCAACGACGCGCTGACGTTCGAGCTCACCGTCACCAACACCTACTTCCTGCACGCCCGGATGCTCGACAACTGGGGTCTCCCCAAGCTGGGGAAGGTGTTCTACGAGCTGTCGATCGACGAGATGAAGGACGCCGACGACATCATCAACCGGATCCTCATGTTCGACGGTCACCCGAACGTGCAGAAGCTCAACGCGATCACCGTCGGCGAGACCGCCGAGGAGATGCTGCGGTTGGCGCTCGAGAGCGAGAAGGCCGCGGTCGCGCAGTTCAACGCCTCGGCGGCCGAGTGCCACGACCTCGGTGACCACGCCTCGGCGGCGGTCTTCGAGGACATGGCCCGCGACGAGGAGAAGCACGCCGACTGGTTCGAGGGGCAGCTCGACGCGATCGAGCGGGTCGGGGTCGAGAATTATCTCGCTACCCAGATCGAGGCCGGCGAGGCACCCTAGGTAGGTGCCGTCCTCGAGCCAATGGCTCGCCTTCGTCGTCGCCTCGATCCTCTTCATCCAGGTGCCGGGTCCGAGCCTGCTCTTCACCATCGGTCGCGCGCTGACCGTCGGCCGGCGCGACGCACTGCTGTCGGTGGTCGGCAACGCGCTCGGGCTGATGGTCCAGGTGCTGCTCGTGGCGGTCGGCCTCGGCGCCGTGGTCGCGGCGTCAGCGTCGGCCTACACGGTCATCAAGCTGGTCGGCGCCGCCTACGTCATCTACCTCGGCGTGCAAGCGATCCGGCACCGGGGCGATGCCCGGCTGGCGCTCGAGCGCACCGCCGACGACCTGCCGGTGCGATCGACCGCCCTGAGCTCGGTGCGCACCGGCGTCATCGTCGGCGCGACCAACCCCAAGACGATCGTCTTCTTCGTCGCCTTCCTGCCGCAGTTCACCAACGAGTCCGCCGGGAGCCCGGGCGTCGCGCTCGCCCTGCTCGGCCTCGTCTTCGGCCTGATGGCGGCGGCGTCCGACAGCGTGTGGGCCCTTGCGGCCAGCAAGGCCCGCGACTGGTTCTCGCAGCGGCCGCACCGGCTGGACCGGCTCGGTGCCACCGGCGGTCTGATGATGGTCGGCCTCGGCACAACCATGGCGGTCGCCGAGTGACCCACTGCGCCCCAGCGGCTCGTCGCCCAGCTCGATGCCCGGGACACTGACTGCACCCCGGAACACACCGGCCGGGTCGGGTTGTTGCTATCGTGGACCACGCCGCAGGACACCGGCCCTCTGAGTGCCTGGCCCGCGGCCCGCGGACTGCAGTCCGCGACACGACCTGCCGACCGGCGACGGCGGCATCGACGGTAGGGACATCAGTGGCTCGAGGAAGCCAGCAGCGCAGACCTGCGCAGCAGCGCCGAGGCGGCGCGAGCAAAACCGCCCGGCGTGACGAGACCGGGATCATCCCGGTCCTTGCCCGCGTGGTGCGGGAGGTGGAGGCCGCCGTCGCGCGGCGCTCGGCGATGCCGGACGTGCGCACCAAGTTCCAGGTGGTGGCGCTGCTGGCCCGCGATGAGCGGACGCGGGTCAAGGCAGACGAGACCCTCTCCGACGCGCGGCGGGGGGAGGAGCTGAAGCGGCTCGACGGGATCGCCACGATCCTGGCCCAGACCGCGGCGCAGGACCCGCGGCTCTTCGACCTGCTCGCCGAGGATGCCGAGGTGTCCGACTCCGCCCTCGAGCTCAAACGCGACCTGCAGCGCCGGGCCGGCTACGACGTGCCCGACCCCGAGCCGGAACCGGTCGTCGACCTGGCCGAGGCGCTCGCCGAGCGGCGGGCGATCCCGCAGTCGGTCATCGCCCGGCAGCTGGCCAACCCGTTCCTGGTGCCCGACTTCGACGCGGCGGCCCCGATCCGCAAGCCGACCGGGAGGCTGGCGACCTGGGAGCTGCTCGGCCCGCTCTTCCGCTCGTTCGAGGACACCACCCCCGGAGCGCCGGTCTGCATGGACCTGCCGGACTCTGCCGACGCCGGGTTGATCATGCTCCCGCCGGGTCGCGAGCTGATGGCACACCAGACACGCATGGTCGAGGCGGCAGCCGAGGGACATCGCACCTTCCTGCTGGCCGACGAGCCCGGTCTCGGCAAGACCGCGCAGGCGCTGCTCGCTGCGCAAGTGGCCGATGCCTATCCCTTGCTGGTCGCGGTGCCGAACGTCGTCAAGACCAACTGGGCCCGCGAGGTCGAGCTGTGGACGCCGAGCCGCCGCGCGACGGTGCTGCACGGTGACGCACTCGACGTCGACGGGTTCGCCGACGTGTTCATCGTCAACTACGAGATCCTCGACCGGCACCTCGGCTGGCTCGGCCAGCACGGGTTCCGCGGGATGATCGTCGACGAGGCTCACTACATCAAGAACAAGTCCTCGCAGCGCTCGCAGAACGTGCTCGAGCTGGCCGAGCGGATCCGCAAGCGGGTCCCCCGTCCACTGCTGATGGCGCTGACCGGCACGCCGCTGATCAACGACATCGAGGACTTCCGCGCGATCTGGCAGTTCCTCGGTTGGATCGATGACAAGAAGCCGCTCGCCGAGCTGATGGCCGACCTCGACGACACCGGCCTCACTCCGGCCGATCGCGGGTTCTACCCCGCGGCCCGGCAGGTCGTCGTCGACATGGGCATCGTGCGCCGGCGCAAGGTCGACGTCGCGTCCGACATCCCGGCCCGCCGGATCGCCGACGTACCCGTCGAGCTCGAGGGCGAGGCCGGCCGCTCGATCCGCAAGGCCGAGGAGGACCTCGCCCGTCGGCTGGTCGAGCGCTACGACCGCGCGCTGGAGACGCGGCGCAACCAGTCGCTCGTGGAGGGCATCGACCACGCCCTGGTCCGCCAGGTCGCGACCTGGGAGCGCGAGGACATCTCCACCGAGTCGGGGGAGAACGTCTTCGGGATGCTCCGCCGGATCGGCCAGGCCAAGGCCGGGCTCGCCGCGGACTACGCCGCGCAGCTCGCGCGCAACGCGGGCAAGGTCGTGTTCTTCGCCAAGCACATCGACGTCATGGACACCGCGGAGGAGACCTTCGCCGCGCGGGGGATCCCGTCGGTGTCGATCCGTGGCGACCAGACCAAGTCGGCCCGGGAGAAGGCGATCGACTCCTTCACCAACGACCCCGCGGTGCAGATCATCGTCTGCTCGCTCACCGCGGCCGGCGTCGGCATCAACCTCCAGGTGGCGTCCAACCTGATCCTCGCCGAGCTCTCGTGGACCGACGCCGAGCAGACCCAGGCGATCGACCGGGTGCACCGGATCGGGCAGACCGAGCCGGTCACGGCGTGGCGGGTGATCGCCACCCAGACCATCGACACCCGGGTCGCCGAGCTGATCGGCAGCAAGGCCGGACTGGCCGCGCGCGCCCTGGACGCCGAGGTCGAAGAGGGCGACGGCGGCTTCGACCTGCAGCTCGAGGCGCTGGTCGGTCTCCTGACAGGTGCGCTCGAGAAGCGCGAGGCGACCGCCCTCTTCTAGCGCGACTCGGCATCGCGCGCGGCCGGGGTGGTGCACACTGTCCGCCATGCCGTGGACCCGCTCGTCGGCGCTCGCTGACGAGCACCGCGCCCGCCTGGTCGCCGCCGGTGTCGACCCCGGCGTCCTGGCGGCGACTCCGCTGCGGCTCGTCGACGGGCCGCTGCCGGACTGGTGGCACGAGCAGGGCAATGCGCTCTACCTCGGTGACGACGTCGATCCGGTCGACCTGCCGCGCACGCTGATCGACACGATGGCGCTGTACGAGTTCAATGACGTGCTGCTGGTGGTCGCCAGCCCGGTCACCAACATGGCCTCGCTGCTGGTCGGAGGCGACCGGGCGGTCGTGTTCCTCGGCCCTGGCAGCGCGTTCACCGCGACCGACCTCTACTGCGGCGCCGACTCGACCATCGTGCTCAACGGCTCGACGACGGCGACCCGGTGCGCGATCATCGACGCCCGCAACGGCGGGTCGATCATCGCCGAGCCGGATCAGCTCTGG
Source organism: uncultured Actinomycetota bacterium (assembly GCA_963766035.1). GTDB lineage: Bacteria > Actinomycetota > Actinomycetes > Propionibacteriales > Nocardioidaceae > Nocardioides. The sequence continues at coordinate 232,399 of CAVXYP010000004.1, forward strand.
GCCGCCAACGTCTACGTCGCCACCGACGACATGCATCGGTTCGAGGACGCCGAGACCGGCGCCCGCCTCAACCCGTACGGCGCGCACATCCGACTGGGCCGCCACGTCTGGCTCGGGCGCGAGGCGATCGTCACCGGTCACTGCGAGATCGGCGAGGGCGCCGTGGTCGGCACCCGGGCGATGGTGCGCGGGCAGAAGGTGCCGCCGCACACGGCGGTCGCGGGATGTCCGGCGAGGGTGATCCGCGAGGGCGTCACCTGGCGTGGCGAGGACACTCCGTAGCCGCAGGATCCGGCCCGGGTTGTGCGTGCGCACCCTGCAGCTGACCGGCACCCGGGTGCATGATCAGACGGTGGACGTCGACGCCGCGATCGCGCAGGGGCGTGCGGCGCTGCGCGTCGGCGACGCTGCTACCGCCCGGGCGGTGTTCGAGAGTGCCGAGCCGACTCCTGCCGTCCTGGAGGGGTTGGCCGAGGCGTCGTACGTCCTGATGGACTACCCGCGCGCCATCGTCGAGAAGGAGCGCGCATACGCCGGCTACCGGTCGGCCGGCGATGGCACCGGTGCGGCGCGCGCCGCCCGGACCGTGTCCTACCTCTACGGATCGACGGCCAACGACTGGGCGGTCGCGAGTGGCTGGCTGGCGCGGGCGAAGACGATCCTGGAGGACCATCCCGACAGCAGCGAGCGCGGCTGGGTGGCGCTGACTGAGGGCATGTTCGACGACAACAGGGCGCGCAAGGAGCAGAAGTTCGTGACGGCGATCCGGATCGGGCGCGAGACCGGCGACACCGACCTCACCTTCGCAACGCTGTCCTACCTGGGGGCGAGCCTGGTCCACGACGACCGCGTCGAGGAAGGGATGGCGCTGCTCGACGAGGCGCTCGCCGCTGTCGCCGGCGACGAGGTGCAGGACTTCGTCGTCGTCGAGGAGATCTTCTGCCAGCTGTTCGCCGCGTGCGAGCACGCCCAGGACGTACGACGCGCGGAGCAGTGGATCCGGGTCGGGGAGACGATCGCCGAGCGACGCCAGCTCCCGGCCGTCAGCGCCTACTGCCGCACCCACTACGGCGGCATCCTGACCGCTGCAGGGCGCTGGCCCGAGGCTGACGCGGCCCTGACCGAGGCGGTGCGGCTGTGGGCGCTCGGCCGCCGCTCGCTCAAGGCGGGTGCGCTGATCCGGCTGGCCGACCTCAGGATCAAGCAGGGTCGGTACGACGAGGCGGAGGCGCTGCTCGAGGGCCAGACCGACGGTGACTCGGTGCGGCCGAGGGCCGCGTTGCACCTGGCTCGCGGTGAGGTCGCGCTCGCGACCAGCCTGCTGGAGCGCGCACTGCAGACGGCCGATCCGGACAGCAGCGGCTGCCTCCCGCTGCTCGGGCTGCTGGTGGACGCCCAGCTCGCGGCCGGTTCGCAGGCCGACGCCACGATCGCGCGCATGGAGACCTGCGCGGCGGCGCACCCGTCGCTCTACGCGCGCGCACTCCTCGCGCTCGCCCGCGGCCGGACCGACCCGGGCAACCCGCAGACGTGGCTGCGCGATGCGATCGACGGGTTCACCCAGGTCCAGCTGCCGCTCGAGGCATCGCTGTGCCGGCTCGACCTGGCCCGGGCCTGCGCGACCGACAGTCCCGAGGTCGCGATCGCCGAGGCACGCGCGGCGCTGAAGACGTTCGAGATGCTCGAGGCGGCGCGCTACGTCGACGCGACGGCCGCGGTCCTCCGCGGCCTCGGCCAGAGGGTCGCCCCGCCGCGGGCGTCGGGGAAGGCGCTGACCCGGCGCGAGATCGACGTCCTCGCGTTGGTCGGTGCCGGCCTGTCGAACCCGGAGATCGCCGAGCGGCTCTTCATCAGCCGCAAGACCGTCGAGCACCACGTCGGCAACGTGCTCGCGAAGGTCGGCGTGCGGAACCGCGCCGAGCTGGCGGCGTACGCCGTCCGGCAAGAACCGGCCGAGAAGTAGGGGACCTCCCCGATACCGTCGGCGCCGCCAGGGGCGACGGTGGAGCGTGCGGTCGCAGACGCCGCCTCAACCACTCGCTCCCTGGAGGAAGCCATGTACGACGCCATCGTCATCGGAGCCCGCGTCGCGGGTTCGCCGACCGCCATGCTGCTCGCCCGCAAGGGATACCGGGTGCTCGCCGTGGACCATGCCACGTTCCCGAGTGACACGCTCTCGACGCACATCCTGCACGCGCCCGGCGTGGCCGCCCTCGAGCGCTGGGGGCTGCTCGACGAGCTGGTCGCGACCGGATGCCCGGCGATCGAGCAGTACGCGTTCGACTTCGGGCCGGTGGTCATCACGGGCACGAGCCGGGCCGTCGAGGGCAACCGCACCGCGTACTGCCCGCGTCGTACCGTCCTCGACGAGATCCTGGTGAACGCCGCCCGCGCCGCGGGCGTCGAGGTGCGCGAGGGCTACCACGTCGACGAGGTGCTGGTCGAGGACGGCCGGGTCGTCGGGATCCGCAGTGGGGACCGCGAGGATCGTGCCCGGGTCGTCATCGGCGCCGATGGGCGCAACAGCCATGTCGCCAAGGCCGTCGGTGCCGAGGAGTACAACACCAAGCCGCGCCTGCAGTACAGCTACTACACCTACTTCAGCAACCTGCCGATGGACGGGATGGAGACCTACATCCGGCCCGACCGCGGGTTCGGCGTGGCGGAGACGCACGACGGGCTGACGATCATCGTCGCCGGCTGGCCGTACGCGGAGGCCGCGGCGTACAAGGCCGATGTCGAGGGCAACTTCCTGAAGACCCTCGAGCTCGCGCCGGAGTTTGCCGAGCGGGTGAAGAGCGCCAAGCGGGAGGCGCCGTTCCTCGGTGGCGCGGTGCCGTCCTGGTTCCGCAAGCCGTACGGCGACGGGTGGGCGCTGGTCGGGGACGCCGGCTACAACAAGGACCCGATCACGGCCCAGGGGATCACCGACGCGTTCCTCGATGCCGAGCGGTGCACCGAGGCCATCGACGCCTGGCTGGGTGATGGCAAGCCGTTCGACGACGTGATGGGCGCCTGGCACCAGGAGCGCGACGCGAAGGCGATGCCGATCTACGAGTTCACCGCGCAGATGGCGACCCTCGAGCCGCCGCCGCCGGAGCTCCAGCAGCTGCTCGGCGCGGTCGCCGGCAGCCAGGACGCCATGGACGACTTCGTCAGCGTCGTCTCCGGCGCGGTGTCGCCGGCGGACTTCTTCTCCGAGGAGAACGTCGGCCGGATCTTCGCCGGTGCTGCTACCGCTTCCGTGCCAGTGTGAGGGCGAAGCTGTCGGTGGGGTCGGTCCAGATCCGGGCGATCTCGAGGCCGGCCGCAAACAGCTCGTCGCGCAGCCGCTCGTCGGTGAACTTCGTCGAGATCTCGACCCGGATCTCCTCGCCGGAGGCCAGGTCGAGCTCGAGCTCGGCGCCGGGGATGGTGACGTGCTGCGGCATCTCCGCGCGCAGTCGCAGGTCCATCCGCTGCATCCGTCGGTCCCAGAACGGGACGTAGGAGAAGGCGTCGACGTCGAAGTCGGCCTCGAGCTCGCGGTTGAGCACGTGCAGGCTGTTCTTCACGAACGCCGCAGTGACGCCACCGGGGTCGTCGTAAGCGGTGATCAGGCGGTCGGCGTCCTTGACGAGGTCGGTGCCGAGGAGCAGCTCGTCACCCTCGTCCATCGAGTCGGCGAGGGCGCCGAGGAAGGCGCCGCGCTCCTCGACGTAGAGGTTGCCGATGGTGCCGCCGAGGAAGGCGATCAGCTTGCGCCGGTAGCGGGTGAGGTGGCCGAGGTGCAGCGTGAAGTCGCCGACCACCGCCTCGACGGACGTCTCGGGATAACGCGCCGCGAGCTGGTCGGCTGCGTCGCGAAGAGTCTCCTCGGAGACGTCGACCGGGACGAACCGCTCCAGTCGTCCCGCGTCGGCGAACGCGTCGAGCAACAGCCGGGTCTTGTCGCTGGTGCCGCTGCCGAGCTCGACCACGGTGGTCGCGTGCGAGGTCGCCACGATGTCGGCGGCGGTGTCACGCAGGATCGCGCGTTCGGCCTCGGTCGGGTAGTACTCCGGGAGCCGGGTGATCTGGTCGAAGAGGCGCGAGCCCGCGTCGTCGTAGAGCCACTTCGGCGGGAGGGTGCGCGGCTGGGAGCCGAGCCCGCGGCGCACGTCTTGGACCAGGCCGGCCGCGGCCCAGTTGCTCTGCAGGAGGACGTCGACCTTCGGGCCCTTCGCGGGTGAGTCGGTCATGCGGCGGCTCCGTCGTCGGCGAGACGGACGCCGGAGAGCGCCCACCTCGATGGGTGGGGGAAGAAGTTGCGGTAGGACGCGCGCGTGTGGCCCGCAGGCGTCAACGCGCATCCACCTCTGAGAACCATCTGGTTGCTCATGAACTTCCCGTTGTATTCACCGATCGCGCCGGCGGGCGGGTGGAAGCCGGGATAGGGGTGGTAGGCCGACGACGTCCACTCCCAACAGTCGCCGAACATCTGGCGCAAGCCGCCGGTCGACGGTGCCGCGGCCTCCGGGTGCCAGCTGGTGTTGTTGGCGAGATTGCCGGCCGATCCTTCGGTGGCCGAGCCTGTCGAGACCGCGGCGTGCTCCCACTCGGCCTCGCTGGGCAGCCGCTTGCCGGCCCAGGTCGCGTAGGCCTCCGCCTCGTAGAAGCTGACGTGGCACACCGGCAGGCCGGGGTTGACCGGGAAGGTGCCGTGCAGGGTGTGCTCGAACCAGACGCCGTCCACCTCGGTCCAGTAGAGGGGCGCCTGCCACCCTTCGGTCTGGATCTTCGCCCAGCCGTCGGAGAGCCAGAACTCGTGGCGCCGGTAGCCGCCATCGGCCATGAACTCCAGCCACTCGCCGTTGGTCACCAGCCGGTCGGCGATGCGGAACGGCCGGAGCCACTGCTCGTGGCGGGGGAGCTCGTTGTCGAAGCAGAAGCCACCAAGGGACCCTGCCTCGCTCCCGATCTCGACCAGCCCGCCGTCGACCTCGACCCAGCCGAGGCTGTCGGTCTGCGCCGTCGCGGAGGGGGAACCGGCGTAGGCCGGCTGCAGCGGGTTGCGGGACAGCACGTGCTTGATGTCCATCAGCAACAGCTCCTGGTGCTGCTGCTCGTGGTGGAAGCCGAGCTCGATCGTGGCGCCGAGCTTGGAGAGCGTGCCCTCGTCGAGCGTCGTCAGCAGGTCGCGCATCCGGTCGTCGACGTTGCCGCGGTAGACCCCGACGTCCTGGGCGCCGGGCCGGCTGATCAGGCCACGCTCCGGGCGGCTGTAACGGGGGCCGATGCCCTCGTAGTAGCTGTTGAAGAGGAACCAGTACTTGTCCTGGAACGGTGCGAAATCCGGCTCGTTGTCCGCGAGTACGAAGGTCTCGAAGAACCAGGTCACATGCGCTCGGTGCCACTTGGTCGGCGACACGTCCGGCATCGACTGGACCGTCTGGTCCTCAGGGGACAGCGGACCGGCCAGCGTCTCGGTGTAGGCCCGGACCTCGTCGTACCTGCTCTGAAGGGTGTTGGGGTCCCAGCTGTGCCCCAGTTCGGTCGTGCTGGTCATGCGCGCACCTCGATCGTCGTCGTTGACTGCGGCTCCCGCTGCTCATTACCCAACCAGGATGGTGGTGAACGGTGGGACCGCGAACCACGCTAGGGGTGTCCGCCGACAACGGGCTACGGCCAGGTGGATGAGCCGTGAACGGAATATACCCCATGGGGGTATTGTTGCAGCGCCATGGACCACCGCACCACCACCATCAGCAGCAGCCGACGAAGCTCCTCGCGCTCAGCGCGACGCTGCACTGCCTCACCGGCTGCGCCATCGGCGAGATCCTGGGGCTGGTGATCGGTACGGCGCTCGGCCTGGCGAACGGCTGGACGATCGCGCTGTCGATCGCACTCGCCTTCCTCTTCGGCTACCTGCTCTCGACGCTGCCCGTGATCAAGGCCGGCGTCGGTGTCGGTGCCGCGCTCGGCGTCGTCCTCGCCGCCGACACCCTCTCGATCGCGACCATGGAGCTCGTCGACAACACCGTGATCACCCTCATCCCGGGCGCGATGGACGCCGGCCTGGTCAACGCCACGTTCTGGGTCGGCCTGATGATCGCACTCACCGTCGCCTTCGTCGCGGCGTATCCGGTCAACCTCTGGCTGCTCGGTCGCGGCAAGGGGCACGCGTTGACCCACGACTACCACGGCACGGCCGACGCAACGGGCTGGCGCCGGGTCGTCCCGACCATCGCCACGTCGACCCTTGTGGTCGGCATCGTGGCCTTCGCCCTCGGTGGCCTGCTGGTGTCCCTCGCGGCGGGGTGAACTGGTGCCGCGGTCACGAGTGGTCGGTAGCCTCGAGGAATGACGGGCGAGCCATCTGGCATGTTCGAGGCGATCTACGCAGGCGCGGAGGCCGACGGTCCCAGGCCGCCCTGGGACTACGGCGACCCTCGTCCACAGCTCGTGGAGTGGGCCGAGGCGCAGAACCTGGAGGGTGGCGGCCGCGAGGCGCTGGTGGTGGGGTGCGGCTACGGGGCCGACGCCGAGTTCCTTGACCGGTTGGGATTTCGGACCACGGGGTTCGACTTCGCGCCGACCGCGATCGCTGCGGCGCGGAGGAAGTATCCGGCCAGCGAGGTGGACTACCTCGTTGCTGACGTCCTGGATCTTCCCCGCGAGTGGCAGGGCAGGTTCGACCTGGTGGTCGAGAGTCTCACCGTGCAGTCGATGCCGCCTGAGCAGCACAGAGTCGCCGCGCAGAACATCGCCGCGTTGGTGGCACCAGAAGGCACGCTGCTGGTCCTGGCGACCACCCGGGACGAACGCTCCGAGGTGAAAGGACCGCCCTGGCCGCTGACCCGTGCAGAGCTCGAGGAGTTCGTGAACGGCGATCTTGCCCTGCGCCGAGTCGAGCGGATCGAGGGCGGCGCCTGGTGGCGAGCCGAACTGGCAAGAGGTAGGACGCGTTCGACCAGTCAGTAGCGGTTGTGCGACCCTCCTCAATCGCGCGTCGCCGCGCTGCTCGGCCATCGATTGTTGCTACACGTGCGCTACGACCGGGTCGGGGGTCGGGGCCGTTGGTGCCACACTCGTGTCATCAAGAGCCCTGGGACCGTTCCGGTTGGTGGCTCGCGCGTAGCGCCACGACTGACGGAGACCCTGCCACGCGCTCATGGCGCCCAGGAGATGGCTAGCCTTCCAGACGTGACCACGATCGCGATCGCGGGCGGCACCGGGGCTCTGGGCGCCCAGGTCGTCGACGCCGTACGACGGCGCAACCTCACGCCCGTCGTGATCGCCCGCTCGCGCGGGATCGACCTGACCACGGGCGCCGGCCTGGACGAGGCGCTGGTCGGCGTCGAGGCGGTGATCGACGCCAGCAACGTGGCGGCGCTGCGCGCTAAGACGTCGATCGCGTTCTTCGAGGCCGCCACCGGTCACCTGCTCGCGGCAGGGGAGCGGGCCGGCGTCCGCCACCACGTCGCGGTGTCCATCGTCGGCTGCCAGGACGTCGACTTCCCCTACTACCTCGGCAAGCGGCGTCAGGAGGAGCTGGTCGGTCAGGGGCCGGTGCCGTGGACGATCATGCGGGCGACCCAGTTCCACGAGTTCGCCGGCCAGATCCTCGACCGGTCCCGCGGCCCGCTCGCGCTGGTCCCGAAGATGCTGAGCCAGCCGGTTGCCGCAAATCAGCTCGCCGAGCTGCTCGTCGAGACCGCGATGGGGAGTCCCCTCGGCCGAGCGCCGGACGTCGGCGGCCCCGAGCAACACCAGATCCCCGACCTCGCCCGCCGCCTGGTGGCGCACCGGAGCGACCGGCGCAAGGTTGTCTCCGTACCTCTCCCCGGCAAGGCCGGCCGACAGATCGCCGCGGGCGGACTGCTGACGGGTGACGGTGCCACAATTCTGGGCGAGACCTACGACGACTGGCTGGCCGCTCGATAGCGGGGGTGATGGAGATGCAGCTGTACGACACCATCGGGGCCACCTATCGGGCGACGCGGCGGACTGAGCCACGCATTGCCGAAAGGATCTGGGATGCGCTCGGTGACGCCCGGACGGTTCTCAACGTCGGGGCGGGCACCGGTTCCTACGAGCCGTCCGACCGTCAGGTACTCGCGGTGGAGCCGTCGGCTCTCATGCGTTCGCAACGCCCTCCGGGCGCGGCGCCGTGCCTGGCTGGAGCCGCCGAGAAGCTGCCGTTCGACGACCAGACCTTTGATGCCGCGATGGCGGTGTGCACCGTCCACCACTGGCGGGACCCGATCGCCGGACTGCGCGAGATGCGGCGAGTCGCGCGTCGTGTCGTCGTGTTCCTCTTCGACACCAGCGACCCGGACCAGTTCTGGCTGACTCGCGACTACCTGCCCGAAGTCAACGGACTTGAAGGATGCAAGGTCCTCGCAAGGCTCCCCAAGCTGGTCGACGCGATCGGTGGCCGGACGCAACCGGTCCCCATCCCATGGGATTGCGCTGATGGCTTCTACGAGGCCTACTGGCGTCGGCCTGAGGCCTATCTGGACGAGGGCGTCCGTCGCGGAATCTCGGTCTGGGACGCGGTAGGTCCAGCGGTCGAGGACAGAGCAGTGCGACGTCTGCGGGATGACCTCGCGTCAGGTCGCTGGGAAGAACACAACCGCGACCTCCTCGATCTCGACGCGGCCGAGCTGGGCGCTCGCCTACTCATCGCGTGACCCGCTACGGCCGCGAGGAATGACAAGATGCAGCATCCACAGCCCGTCGCCCGCCGAATCTTCGACCTCACCGAGCCGATCGCGCTGGTCAGCTTCTCCTCCGAGGAGCCCAACGACTCGATGGCGGCGCTCGGCTTCCGCGGCTACTGGGACGGCTACTTCGCGGGACGCGCGGCGCCGCTCGGCCGGGTCCCGGCCGAGGTGGTCCACGCGGCCTTCTACAACTTCGCCGACGGCGAGGTGGCCCGTCACGTCCCCAAGGTCTGGGACACGACCACACCGGAGGCGGCGCACGCCGCGCGGGAGCAGGGCTGCGTGGCGGCCCTGCGGCGGATCCTCGGTGACCTCGTCGAGACCCCGGGGCTCGTGCGTGCCGCCGAGCTCCTCGCCAATGCATCGACCAGCGCCCCGAGCGAGGGCCGGGTCATGTACGCCGCCCTTCGCGCGCTGCCGATGCCGGCGGAGCCCGTCGCCCGGCTCTGGCACGCGGCCAACATGCTGCGCGAGCACCGCGGGGACGGCCACATCGCCGCCTTGGTCTCCGAGCGGATCGGCGGGACCGAGGCGCACGTGCTGAGTGCCCTCGCCATGGGCATCTATCCGGCGGAGTCGTTCGGCCGGATCCACCACCTTCCTCGGGCCCGGCTGACCGAGGTCATGGACGGCCTGCGCGACCGCGGCCTCCTCGATGCCTCCGGCCGCTTCACCGAAGCCGGGCGCGCGACCCAGCGCAGGATCGAGGGACTGACCGATGCCCTGGCCGAAGCGCCGTACGAGGGGCTCGAGTCGCACGAGCTCGACCAGCTGATCGCGTGCCTCGAGCCCCTCTCACGAAGGCTTCGAGCCACGGGCTCCGCATAGTTCGCTGCCGCATCGATGCGTGGTCAGACGATCAGGCCTACGCGTCGGGCCATCGTGGTCCTGTTGCGCGAGGGGCGCGGACTGCCAGGCTTACCGCGGCGCCTCCACAGCGCGAGCATGTCGGGCACCGGAATGTCGAAGTTGGAGTCAACCGGTTCGCACGGGTAAAGCTCCTGGTCGCGGGTGACCCGAACCGACCACAGCCGGACGTGCACCCGTTCCGCCGCTTCCTCCTCGGTGCAGCCCGCTTGGGTCAGCATCTTGATCAGGTTGACCACGGTCTGCTTCTTCGCGGTCTCCATGAGCTCGTCGAGGTAGGCCGCGTCCTTGATGCCGGCGTAGATCGTGAACCAGTTCTCCCGCCAGCCTCCGAACGCGTCGACCGAGAACTGCGGCCCGCCGTCGCGGTCGACGGGGTTGAGTCTCGAGCCGCGGTTGTCACGGCGTCGGTTGCCGCTGAAGAACTCCGCCTTGACGGGCCGAAGCTCGGAGAAGAGCACCTTCAGCGCATCGGGGGTGAACCGCCAGTAGTCGGCAGGGGACCCGTGGTAGAAGTAGCTGAAGGGCGCGGCGTGATACATCAGGCCGCCCGGCTTGAGGAGCCGGGCAAGGTTCTCCGCAGCGAGCCAGGGCTTGTTGATGTGCTCGAACACGGCCACGGAGAAGATCGCGTCGAACTGCTCCGCGGGCAGGTGGTCGGACTGCGCTGCGTCGGCCACGAGCACACTGTTGAATCTCTCGTCGGGATACAGCGACAGGAACGTGAAGTCGTAGTCAGGCAGGTCCGACGCAAACGAGTTACGTCCCCCGCCGACCTCGCAAATGCGGCCTGACTTGATGCCCTGCTCCTGCAGAAGCTGCGCCAGGTCCCGCCGGAGGAACGACGGGAAGTCCTCCCCGCCCCTACTGGTTGACCATGGCGACTCCGCATCGACGAGGTCGACGACCCACTGGCGTGCCCTGGCCAAGTCCTCGTCGTCGGGGTGGATCTCGGTCAGCCTGACCAGGGTCTCTAGGACGTCGTTCAGATCGGGCGGTGTAGCCATCGGTGGCGGTCTCCCGGGCCTGGCGCGCGGATGTATCGGCAAAGACTACGACGGCACGGTGCCGCGGCCTCAGCGGACCCAGCGGTAGACCTGCCCGTCACGGATCTCGACCTCACGCGGCGGCCGCGGGCGCGGATGGTGGCGCAGGTGAGCGAGCACGTTGACGCGGCCGCGGAGGGCGACGTCGCGGTCGTGCCAGTGGAGGTGGGGGTGGAGGAGGGGCTGCGCGTCGGCGTAGGCGTCCTCGTCGAGGAGCGACCACACCTCCGCGGTCGGCGAGGGAAGCTCGGGGAGGTCGTGCAGCATCGCGGGGACGCACATCCGCCAGGCGTCGATGACCAGCTCGCGCATCTCGTCGTCGGTCAGGGCGTCGAGGTGGCCGCACACCCATTGGTAGCGCAGGTCGCCCGGGGGCGGCAGGAAGAAGACGTCGGGTGCGGACGCGATCAGTGCGTCGCGCTCCTCGCGCGGGAAGCCGAAGCCGAACCGCTCCTCGTCCTTCGAGAACGCGACGAACACCAGCTGCCGGACCTTGAGCTTCCAGCGCCCGCCGATGTGCTGCTCGTAGGCGCGGGGCAGGGCGAGGGCGACATGGCGCACGGCCTCGGCATCGGTCACGCCCCTGACGGTAGATCGCGCCACGGACATCGCACCGAGCCGACATCGACGGAGACCGAAAATGGCAGGTGGGGCCGGGCGGTTCGCCCGGCCCCACCTGTTCTACCTGGAGGGATGGTCAGCCCTTGTAGGGCGAGCCGTTCTTGACGTTGGTGTACGTCACCTCGGTAACTCCACCGGCGATGCGCACCGTTGCGGTGCGGGACGCCAGGTTCCTGCTGATGAATCGCTCAGCCGGCTCGACCCCGATGTCGCTGACCGGGTAGCCGGTCTTCGCCGTCTGGGTGACGGTCACGGTCCCGCTGAAGGTGCCCCCGAAGACGGCGCAGTAGCCGCCAGGGCCCGGGCCAGCAGGCACGGAGATCGTCTGGCTGTTCGCGGAGTTGGTGAACGTGAACAGCGTGCCCTCGGCCACTCCGGTGCCGGCGACCTCGCAGACCTTCAGCGTGCCCGGGATCGCCTTGTTGGTGACGGTCAGGACGGTCTGCTTGTTGATGCCACCGGCCACGACCTCGACCTTGATGGTCCGGTTGGGCTTGTCGACCGAGATGAGCCGGTCGGCAGGCAGCGTGGTGGCGCCGGTCATCGAGTAACCCGCGACCCACTTCTCCTTCACCGTGACGGTGCCGGACTCGACCTGGATCGCGGACGAGCAGGCGCCGGCCGGGACCTTGTAGGTCTTGCCCTCGACCACGAAGGACCAGATACCGGTGATGCCGTTCGCCGAGCTCTTGCAGATCTCGAGGTAGCCCTTGCCGGGCACCTTGATGCACACCGTGCTGGTGTTGTTGCTCGGGTCGTCGTCGGGCTCGGTCATGGTGACCGTCCCCGTGTTGCAGTGCGACTTGGTGACCTTCACCCTGATCGTGAACTGCTTCGGCTCCGGGTTGGAGAAGGTGCCCTGACCGCAGGTCTTCCCGTCCGACTTGCGGATGAAGTAGGCCTTCACCCGACGGGCCGGGTCGCCCAGGATGCTCTTGGTCGGGACGCCATCCGGAGAGATGGTGTCCGAGCAGGAGACGTGCAGCAGGGTGGCGACCAGGTTGGGGTTGATGGTCCGGTCGACGTTGTTGGTCGTCGAGCAGCCCTCGTCGATGCCCACGGTCGCGGAGTCGTTGTACTCCCACTTGTAGTAGATCGCCTTGCCGGTGCAGCTGCCGCCGGGCGTCGAGGACGGGACCGGGAGGTCGCCGGCGTCACACGTGACCCTGCGGGTGGTGCTGTTGTAGGTGCAGCCCGCGCTGGCCGAGACGAACGTGGCGCCGTCCTGGATCACGTCGCTGACGATCACGTTGTGCGCCGTGCTGGTGCCGACGTTCCTGACCTTCAGCGTGTAGGTGATCTCCTCGCCCGAGGTCACGAGGACCTTGGACGCGGTCTTCACGATCTCCACGTCGGTCTTGGGGTCCTCGGCGGGGTTGCCCCTGCCGCAGATCTTCCTGTCCTTCTGGATGACGTACGCCGCCACCCGGCGAGCCGGGTCGCCCAGGTTGCTCTTGGTCGGGACGCCGTCGGGAGAGATGGTGTCCGAGCAGGAGACGTGCAGGAGCGTCGCGATCAGGTCCGGGTCTTGCGCCCGGGTGACGTCGTTCTGAGTGGCGCAGCCCTTGTCGACGCCGACGGTCGCGGAGTCGTTGTACTTCCAGAGGTAGAAGATCTGGCCGCTCGGACAGTCGTTGACGACGCCGGGAGGCAGGGACGGGAGCTCGTCTCCCGCCGACGGCGCCGTGGGCTGGCTGGAAGCCGGCGACGCGGACACGAATGCTGGGGTGAGTGCTGCTACCGCGATGACGAGCAGCTGCGCCAGGAACCAGGAGGAACGCCGGGCGAGTGATCCGCTCCGGGCTCCGCTGGCTCGGCGTAGGGAGGGGTGATGCATGCCGGGCTCCTTCAAGGATAGTCAGCGTTCGCTGACGGTGACCACACTCGGTAGCCGGGCGCCGATCATCTCGACACAGCAGGGCCCGATCCGCGCAGGGGAGTTCCCGAGATCCCCCACGAATGGCGCTGGTCCCCCGACCCGCCTGTTCTGCGTGGTATTGCAATCCTCTAGTGCGCCCGGGTGCGGCCTTTGATCCACCCCGTCCAAGAAATTTCGAAATGGTGTCGAGAGAGCCGCTACATCTCCTCGTGCACATCGGGGTCTCCGCCGAAGAGCCGCCCGTCCGGCCTGCCCAGCGCACTGATCGCCTCGACCTCGGCGGCGGTCAGCCGGAAACCGAACACGTCCAGGTTCTCCTCCTGGCGCGATGCCGTCGCCGACTTGGGGATCGGCAGCGACCCGATCTCGACGTGCCAGCGCAGGATGACCTGCGCCGGGGTGACGCCGAGTCGCTGTGCGGGGCCGGCCACGGCCGGGTCGTCGTACGGCGCCGCGCGCTTGCCGAGCGGGCTCCACGCCTCGGTGCGCACCCCCAGCTCGGCATGGGCGGCGCGGAGCTCGGCCTGGGGGAAGGCGGGGTGCAGCTCGATCTGGTTGACCGCCGGCACCACACCGGTCTCGGAGATGATCCGGTCGAGATGGGTGCGGTGGAAGTTCGAGACGCCGATCGAGCGCACCAGGCCGCGCTCGCGCAGCTCGACCAGCGCCCGCCACGCGTCGACGTACAGCCCGACCGACGGGTTCGGCCAGTGGATGAGGTGCAGGTCGAGGTAGTCGAGCCCGAGCCGCTCGAGCGTCCCGTTGACGGAGCCGATCGTCTCGTCGTAGGCATGGTGCCGGCCGGGGAGCTTGCTGGTGACGAACAGCTCCTCACGAGGCAGGCCGCAACGCCGCAGGGCCTCGCCGACCGACGCCTCGTTCTCGTAGTTCACGGCCGTGTCGATGAGCCGGTAGCCGACCTCGACGGCACTGACCACCGCCGCCGTCGCGTCGGACCCGAGGAGCGGATAGGTCCCGAAGCCGATCGCGGGGATGGTGCGGCCGTCGTTCAGGTCGTACGTCGGAGTGGTCACCGGCCCACGGTAGCGATCACGCTGTAGGTCTATTGTCCTGCTGTGCCTACGGACGACGCCAAGCGGCAGCTGGTCAGCGCGTGCCACCGGCTGGCCGCGGAGGGCCTGCTCATCGGAACCGCCGGCAACGTCAGCGTCCGGGTGGGGGACCGGGTGGTGGTCACAGCCACCGGCGCGGTGCTCGGCGAGATCACCGGCGACCAGGTGGTCGAAGTCGACCTCGACGGCAACCTGGTCAGCGGCGGGCTGGTGCCGACGTCCGAGGTCTACCTGCACCTGTCCGTCTACCGCCACCAGGACGTCGCGGCTGTCGTGCACACCCATGCCCCGGTCAGCACCGCCGCGTCGATCTCGGTCAGCGAGATCCCCGTGATCCACTACCAGCAGCTGTTGCTGGGCGGGGCGATCCGGGTGGCGCCGTACGCGACGTTCGGCACGCCCGAGCTCGCCACCCGGGTGGTGGCCGCGCTCGAGCACCGCGCGGCGGCGCTGATGGCCAACCACGGCGCGGTCGCGGTCGGGCCGACCCTCGACAAGGCGGTCGACAACGCGCTGCTGCTCGAGTGGCTGTGCACCGTCTATCGCGACGCCGTCGTGATGGGGCGACCGGCGACGCTCAGCCGCAAGCAGCAGGAGGACGTGGTCGCAGCCGCGATCGCGCGCAACTACGGCACCGTCCAGCAGGCGGAGGAGAACAAGTGACCAACCCGATCTCCAGGGTCGTGTGCCTCGGCGTGCACGTGCTCGACATCCACGTCGCGACGGTCGAGAGCATCCCGGAGGGGTCGAGCGGCGCGCTGGTCGACACCATCAGGATGTCGCCCGCCGGCACCGCAGGCGGCACGGCGGTGGTGCTCGGCAAGCTCGGTGCCGAGGTCACCAGCATCGCGGCGGTCGGTGACGACCCGATGGGCGCGGCGCTGCTGGGCCTGCTGCAGGCCAACGGGGTCGACACGTCTCGGGTCGCGACGAAGCAGGGCGTCCAGACCTCCGCCAGCGTGCTGCCGGTCAACGGCAACGGCGATCGCCCGGCGTGGCACTGCATCGGCGCCAACGGCAGTCTCACCCTCGACGACATCGACCTCGACCTGGTGCGGACGGCCGACCACGTCCACGTCGGGGGACCGGAGTTCCTCGGCGAGACCGCGGTCGCCGTGCTCGAAGCGGCGCGGAGCGCCGGCGTCACCACGTCGGTCGACCTGCTGGCGCCGGGCGAGCCGATGTGGCTGGACGCGATCGCCGGCTGCCTGCCGCTGGTCGACCTCTTCCTCCCCAACGACGAGCAGCTGCTCGGCCTCACCGCCACGGACACCCTCGAGGAGGGCGCCCAGGCACTGCTCGACCGCGGGGTGGGCTGTGTGGCGGTGACGGCCGGAGCCCGTGGCGCGTACGTCGCGACGCCCCACCTGACCGCGTGGGTGCCGGCGTTCGAGATCGACGTCGTCGACACGACCGGCTGTGGCGACTCGTTCTCCGCCGGCTTCCTGCTCGGCCTGGCCCAGGGCCGCGATGCGGTGGCCGCGGCCATCCTCGGCAACGCGACCGCCGCGCAGGTCGCGCAAGGGATGTCGACCGACGCCGGGTCCTACGACCTGGCGTCGGTCGACAGCTTCGCTGCTACTGCGACGACTCGCTGACCGTCAGGAGCGGAAGGCCTTCGGGTCGACGCCGAACCTCAAGTCGTCGTCCTTCGGGTTGCCGAGGCACGAGTACGGCGAGTCGTACGGCGGCACGAAGCAGTTGAAACGGGAACTGGTGTTGACGAGGACGACATCGACACCCCTGATCGACCGCGAGCTGAACGGGAACGTCTTGGTCCCGTTGCCCTGGCGGTTGAGGCGGACGACGGTCGTCGAGGGGCCGCCTCTCTTCTTGTAGACGACGACCACGGAGGCACCGCCGCGAGCAGTGGGCGGCGCATCGAACACAAGCCTCAGCTTCCAGTCGGGCTGGGTCAGCCGCTTCGGGTTGAAGCGCAGCGTCTGACGCCATGTGGTCGAACCTCGCGCCGTCGGACCCCGGATTCGGGTGCGCGGCGCGGATGCCCACCACGGTCGCCGGCGAGGCGGTGTAGGCCGAGCCTTCCTCGTAGACCGTCCCCGGGTGCCGGTTGGCTGCGAGGAACCGTTGCATCTCGGCACGAAGGCTGGTGCCGCGGTTGCCGAGCACCTTGGACAGGCCCTGGGTCGAGTAGTCGTCGGGAGCGCCCGGAGTGCCGTCAAGCCGCTTCCAGACGTCGAGCACCAGCTTGGGCAGCTTGCCGGTCTTGGCCGGGAACTTCTCGGTGAGGTAGCGCCACCAGATCCAGGTCCCGTAGTGGAAGGTGTCGCCGAAGGTGTCGATCGGGGTGTAAGGCGCGGCGAGCGGACTGTTGTTGAGGTAGTTGCGGTTGTCGTTGACCGCGTCGAACATCTCGTCCTCGACCCAGGTCGCGGTCGACTCGAGGGCCCACCCGTCATCGTACCTGTCGTAGGCGAACTGGACGGCGTGGAAGTACTCGTGCGCCGCCGTCACCTGCATGTTCTCGATGTCGCGTGTTCGTGGGGAACTGGTCCGAGGCGTAGTCGTCGTCGAGCGCGCAGTAGGCCCAGATGCTGTAGTCACCCGTGACGGCGGGGTCGTTCGGGTCGTCTTCGCTGCAGAAGCCGTAGAGACCGCTGTCGCCGATGTCGCCGATGTAGATGTCCGTCCTGTTGCGTGCCGCCGCCGATCGTCCCGTCGCCCTTCTCCTCGCGATAGCCGGCGGCAAGGTAGTCGTCGTGGACCTGCTGCATCGTGTTGAGAGTCGTCTGGTCGATGTAACGCCGGCACCGTCGCCCCGTTACCGTCCGAGCCGTCGGGCCTGTCGGTGCCCGTCTCGGTCCAGTGGATGCAGATGTCGGCCGAGCACTGCTGAACGGCAGCGGCACAGGAATGTAGGGATCGTCGCCGGAGCCTGGACGGAGCAGGAACCTGGCGGCCTTCTTCTTGTCGGCCGGTGACAGCGCGTCCATCTGCACCTCGAGGTCCCGCAGCGCGATGGTCAGGTCGCGACCGTCGCTGGTGCGACCCTTGGACGACCCGTTTCCACCGACCAACGCCTGCACCTGGGCGAGGGTGTCTTCGGCCTGGCCGGCGCGGTGATCGTGGCCGACCGACGACGCCTTGGTGCCGGGCGGATTCGGGCGGATCAGCGACCGCGATCGGTCCGCCGAGGGTGAAGCCGAGGGTCAGGACAACGGGCAGGGCAATGAGGGACCTGGGGATTCGCACACCGGCATGGTGCCATCCCTCGGCTAGCGGGTCATCCGCTTTCGGGACTAAATCGGTATCGCTTCAGCCGCGGACGGCGGTCGCCTCGACGGCGAACCTGGCGGCGTCGTCCCGCGGCTCTCCGCCGCACGCGAACGAGGTGTCCCGGTGGCAGCGGTAGCGGGTCGAGGTGTTGACGAGCGTCACCACCACCTGCGCCACCGTGCCGGCGCCGAACCGCACGGTCAGCGAGCCGTCGCCGCGGCGATCGAGACGGAGGCCGTGGCGCACCCGCCGGCCGTCGACGCGGACCACGATCACCCGCGCCGCCGCCCGATGCCGAGGCGCGTCGACCGTCACCCGGAGCCGGGCGCCCCGCAGGTCCGAGCCCGGCGCGAAGGCCAGGTGGTGGGCGGCCAGGTGGTCGATGCGCACCCGCCCGGTCGCTCTCCGGTGCGCTCGGTCCAGCCGGGCCGGACGCCCGACCCTGGCCGCCGGCCACGCGTTGCCTTCGGGATAGCTGCGGGCGGGCGCGAGGTTGGCGACGGCGTACGACGTCAGCGTGTGGGGGAGGCCCGCGTGCCGGTCGAGCACGGCCCCCAGCGCATCGACCGAGGAGCGGTCGGGAGCGTCGCCGACGGTGTCGGCCTGGTTCCACACCGCCCGGACGAGGCCGTCGCCGTACCGGTCGGTGAGGTACTCCCACCACGCCCAGGTGCCGTAGTGCGCGTAATGGGTGTTGGAGAAGGCGTCGAGGGGGATGCCGGGCCGGTGGACGGTGCCGAACCTCAGGTAGCGGCGGTTGTCGTCGACCCGATCGGCGAAGGTCTCCTCGATCCAGGTGGCCGTCGACTCGAGCAGCCAGGGGTCCTCGCGGAAGTCGTAGCCGAACTGGATCGCGTGGAAGAACTCGTGCGCGGCCGTCACCCGCAGGCTGTCGATCGGGCGGGTGCCGAACTCGCGCCGGCTGAAGTCGTCGTCGAGCACGCAGTAGCTCGACGCGGCGAACCGCTCGCCGCGCACGCGGCGCTCGGGCGTGCAGTACCCGAACAGGCCGCGGTTGCCCAGCTCCGCGAGGTAGACGTCGAACCGGCCGTCGCCACCGCGCCGCCCGTCGGCCGGCGGTTGCCGGAAGCGGAGCCCGTCGACCTCGTGGTCCCAGACCTCGCCCAGGACCCGCAGGGTCCGGCGCACCCAGCGTCGCGAAGGCGGCGCATCCTTGCCGCGGAGCGCGTAGTGGACGCAGAGCCGGGGGCCGCACCGCCTGCCCGTCGGGCCGCGGTAGCCGTCGCCGCCGGGGTCCTGGTCGCCGTCGGTCGGCCGGGCCAGCAGCGCGTCCGCCACGAACGACTCGAGCACGCCGAGCGTCCGGCGGGCGACGAACAGGTCGCGCATCGCGAGGGTCGAGAACGGCGAGCCCGCTGCGTGCCGCTCGTGCGGCTGCTGCGGGTCGGCACCGGCCGGACCGCCGACGACGCTCAGCACACCTGCGAGCAGGCAGGCCAGAGCAAGGCGTGCGGGGAAGGACACGCCCACCAGGGTCGCGGACGGACGGCCGAAATCCTGGATGCCGCGCCGCCGCAGGGCGTGCGGCAGGATGACGGAGTGACCGCACCGATGCTCGCGACCGCCAGTCTCGACGGAGGCGCGACGGACGCCGTACGACGCGCAGCGTTGCGGCGGATGCGCACGGTGGCGGTCTCGCTGCTGCTCTTCGCCGCCGCCGTGTATGTGGTGACGATCGGCGAGCACGGCTTCTGGGGCTTCGTCAACGCCGGCGCCGAGGCCTCGATGGTCGGCGCGATGGCGGACTGGTTCGCGGTGACGGCGCTGTTCAAGCACCCGCTCGGGCTGCCCATCCCGCACACCGCGCTGATCCCGAAGCGCAAGGACGACCTGGGCAAGGGTCTGGAGCAGTTCGTGGGGGAGAACTTCCTCCAGGAGGACATCATCCGCGAGCGGATCCTCTCCGTCGGGATCTCCCAGCGGGTCGCGAACTGGCTCGCCGTGCCGGCGAATGCCACGCGCGTGGTCGAGGAGGTCTCCGACCTCGCGGCGATCGGACTGTCCAAGGTGCGTCCCGACCACATCGAGTCGCTCGTCAACGACGCGCTGGTGCCGCGGTTCCGGGAGGAGCCGGTCGCGCCCCTGCTCGGCGGGCTGCTCGCCGAGGCCCTCGCCGACGACCTCCACCACGGGCTGGTCGACCTCGCGCTCACCGAGCTCCACGACTGGCTGATCGCCAACCCGGAGACCGTGCACGAGGTGATCGGGGAGCGGGCTCCGTGGTGGGCGCCGGACAGCGTCAACAACTACGTCATCAACCGGCTGCACCTGGAGATGGTGCGGTGGATGTCGGAGATCCGCAGCCAGCCGGACCACCGGGCCCGGCGCGCGCTCGACTCGATGCTGCGCCAGCTCGCGGACGACCTCCTCACCAACCCGGCCACCCAGGAGCGGGCCGAACGGCTCAAGAACCGGGTGCTCGACCACCCCGCGGTGATCCGGACTGCGATCGCGATGTGGAGCGCGCTGCGCAACGCGCTGGTCAAGTCCCTCGACGACCCGACCGGGGCCGTCCACCAGCGGCTGCTCCACGAGGTCGACGTGTTCGCGACCCGGCTGGTCAACGACGCGGACCTGCGCAACCGGCTCGACCAGGCCGCCGCGGACCTGGCCGTCTTCGCCGTCGACCGCTACGGCGGCGAGGTCACCGCGATCATCACGCACACGATCGAGCGGTGGGACGGCAAGGAGGCGTCGAAGCGGATCGAGCTGCACGTCGGCCGGGACCTGCAGTTCATCCGGATCAACGGCACCATCGTCGGTGGCCTGGTCGGCGTGGTGATCCACGCCGTATCGCTGGCCGTGAACTGAGCTGTCGACTGACTAGGCTTCGGCCATGCCCGATCCCGTGGACGTCCCGATCGCCGACGGCGTCATCAAGCTCGGCCAGTTCCTGAAGCTGGCGAACCTGATCGACTCCGGTTCCGAGGCCAAGCCGCTGCTCGCCGCGGGAATGGTGCGCGTGAACGGTGATGTCGAGACCCGGAGGGGTCGGCAGCTCCAGGCCGGTGATGTCGTGACGGTCGCTGCCCAGTCGGCGCGCGTGATCACCGGGGAGGCGACCGACAACCTGCCCTGGTAGGAGCCCGGGACCTCGGGTCGGAGGTCAGTCCCGCTCCGCCGCGAGCGCGCGGTTGAGCTCGGCCCGCCGGGAGATGCCGAGCTTGCGGTAGATCCGGGAGAGGTGGGCCTCCACCGTCTTCGGGCTGAGGAAGAGCGCCGCGGCGATCTCGACGTTGGTCGCGCCGTCGGAGGCGCGTTCGGCGACCCTCCGCTCGGTCTCGCTCAGCTGTGAGCCGGTCGCACCCCGGCCGCTGACCCGGGCGAGGTCGCCGCGGGCGCGGGCGGCGAAGCCGACGGCTCCGATCCGGTCGAACGCTGCCGCCGCCTCGGTGAGGTGGTCCCGCGCGACACCGCGTTGCCGGCTGCGCCGCTGCACGACTCCCGCGACCATCAGAGACTCGGCCCGGTCGAAGGGGATGCGGTCCTCGGGAGCCGCGGCGAGCACGGCCGCGAGCGCGGCCAGCGGACCCCCGACGTCCTCGCCGGTCGCCGCGGCAAGGAGCAGCGTGCTGCTGGCCACGCCGAGCGTCGTCCACGGGCGCGGCAGCCGGGCATGCCGGGCCTGCAGCAGGGTGAGTGCCTGCTCCGCGTCGGCGACGTCCCCGCCGGCGAGTGCCGCCTTCACCCAGACCGGCTCGTGCCGGACCATCATCTGCTCGAGGCCGTCCCAGCCGTCGAGCGCAACCTGGAGGCGCCGGCACCACCGCACCGCCTCCTGGTGGTCGCCCGCGCACCACGCGGTGAACGCGGCGGTGTCGAAGTACTGCATCCGGGTGTGGAACCGGAAGTCCTCGACCTCCAGCCGGGGGTCGAGCAGCGCGTGGGCGCGGTCCAGGTCACCCCGGGTCGCCGCGATCCGGGCGGCGATCCAGTCCTCGGCGTAGCTGTCGACGTCGGTGCGGTCGCGGAGCCGGTAGGCGTCGTCGAGGGCCGCGGTCGCGGCGTCGAGCCGACCCGCGTAGAGCTCGGTGATCGCGAGGTGGCGGGCGCACTGTCGGGCGCCGGTGTCGTCGCCGCCGGTCTCGCACGCCTCCCGGGTGAAGGCGAACCGGTCGCGGGCGCGGTCGTGGTCGTCGTTGGCACGCCACCACCGGCCCGGCAGGTTGGCCTCGATCTGGGCCGGGACGCCGTCCTCGAGCGCGATGCCGCGATCGATCAGGGCTTCGTCGTACTCGCCGGTCTCGGCGGCCGTGTCGAACAGGCAGAAGCACGCGCTGGCCAGCATGTTGCGGTCGGTGTCGCGGCGGTCGAGGAGCCGGATCGACTCCCGGGCGTGGTGCAGCTTGACCGCGGTGCCACGACCCATGAAAGCCAGGTGCAGGTGGGCGTACGCCTCGGTGCGGCTGCCCGGCGGGGCCTCGGCGAGCGCGCGCTCACAGCACCGGACAGGGTCTGCGTCGGCGCTGTAGCCGAAGAAGACGACGCTGGCCATGCTGAGGAGCGCGATCGCGCGCGCTTCGCCGGTCGCCTCCCGCGCCAGCCGGGACGCGATCTCGTAGGCGTCGCCGTAGTCGCCGGTGACGAAGTACGCCTCGGTGATCATCGCGGACCGGCGGTCCCGGTCGGCCCGCGCCGGTGACAGCTCGGCGGCCCGCTGCCACAGCCCGGCGGCCGCGTCGGGAGCGCCGTGCTTGAGCAGGCGGTGCGCGGCGGCGTCGAGCTGGGCTGCCACTGCCTCGTCGGGTGCCGCGGTGGCGCGTGCGAGCTGGCGGGCGCGCTCGTCGGGGTCGCTGGTGGCCGCGGCGAGCCGTGCGTGCAGCCGGCGGCGGTCCTCGCCGACGGCGTCCGTGCGGACGGCGGCGGCATACATCGGGTGCAGGAACTCGGTCCGGCCGCGCGAGATCCGGACCAGTCCCGCGGCTTCCGCCGGATGGAAGCGGTCGGCACTGGCTCCGGCGGCCGCCAGCACGTCGAGTCGTGGGTCGGTGGTGAGCGCCGCCAGCCGGAGCGCCTCGACGGTCGGGTCGGGCAGCGCCGCCACCGCGGCGCGCGCGACGTCGAGCACCGAGCTGCCCACCAGCGGCAGGTCCTCGTCCGGCTGCGGCGTCCGCTCCAGCCGGAGCACGGCGCGCGCCAGCTCGACCGCGAGCAGGACGTTGCCCTCGGACTCACCGATGATCCGCTCGCGAAGGTGCCGGGGGAGCGTCGGAGCGGTGCCCACCAGGACCGTCCGCAGCGAGTCGCGGTCGAGCGGCGGCACGGGCACGACCTCGAGCGGAGTGCCGACCACGGGCCGGTCGAGCGCGAGCGGCGGCGGGGGTGGCTCACCCTCGACCCGCCGCCCGATGAGGACCGGAACCGCGACCCGGCGAACGGCGTACTCCAGCGCGCGGGCACTCGCCGGGTCGAGCCACACCACGTCGTCCAGGACGAGGAGCACCCGCTCGTACTTGACGGCGGCCCGTTGCAGCAGGGTGCGGGTGGCGGCGGCCACGACACCGTCGGCGACGGGGACCTCGGAGCCGCCTTCGATCACTGCCCGGGCCGCGCGCTCCTGCGGGGGCGGCAGGTCGGCCACGAGGTCCGCCACAGCGTCGAGGACGTCGGTCAGCGCGGCGTAGGGGATGAGCTGCTCGACCTCGGTCGGCGCCGCACCGAGGACGAACCAGTCCTCCGCTCGGGCCCGGTCCGCGATCGCGGCGAGCACAGTCGACTTGCCGATCCCCGCCGGACCTTCGAGCAGCCGCCGGCCCCCCGCCTCGAGGGCGTCCCAGGTGTCGTCCAGCAGCTGGTCACGCCCGGGTAGGCGTGCCGGCTCCGGCCCCCCGACGGTCATGGCCGCGATTGTGCCGCCTTACGACACCCCGAGGAGGTCAACCACGAAGATCAGTGTTTCGCCGGGCTTGATCGCGCCACCGGCACCGCGGTCGCCGTAGCCCAGGTGCGGCGGGATGACCAGCTGCCGGCGGCCGCCGACCTTCATGCCCTGCACGCCGGTGTCCCAGCCCGCGATGACCTGGCCGACGCCGAGCTTGAACTGCAGGGGTGCGCCGCGGTTGTAGGACGCGTCGAACTCCTCGCCCGACGAGTGGGCGACGCCCACGTAGTGCACCGACACGTTGCTGCCGGCGGTCGCCTCGGCACCGTCGCCGACGGTCACGTCGGTGACCACCAGGTCGCTGGGCGGCTCGGGGTCGAAGAACTCGATCTCAGGCTTGTCCATGAGGAGCACCCTACGACCCTCGTTGGTCGAGGAGGTCGCTCTGCGACCGTCACGAGCAGACCCTCGTTGGTCGAGGAGGTCGCTCTGCGACCGTCACGAGACCTAACCCTGGTGAACGTACGAGTCGAGCTGGTCGCGCTCGAACTGCAGCTGGTCGATCTTGTGCTTGACCAGGTCGCCGATGCTGACGATGCCGACCAGCCGGCCGTCGTCGACGACCGGGATGTGGCGGAACCGGCCCTCGGTCATCTTCATCATCACGTCGTCGAGCAGGTCCTCGGGCGTGCAGGTGCTCACGACCTGGGTCATGATCGCGCCGGCGGTGTTCTGGAGGACGGTGCCGTCGCTGTGCAGGCGGCGGACCACGTCGCGCTCGCTCACGATCCCGTCGAGCGTGCTGCCGTCGGAGCTGACGATGAGCGCGCCGATGTTGTGCTCGGCGAGGGTGGCGATGAGCTCGCAGACGGCGGCATCCGGGCTGATCGTGACCACGTCCTGGAGCTGCTTGGACTTCAGGACCTCGTTGATGCGCATGTGAATCAGGTTACTCTCGGCGCGGGCTCCGGGACCAGATGTCCGAAACCGTTCCCGGACCGTTGTCCGGCCAGTCCGGATCGTCGCCGCCGTCGGGCATGGAGCCGAGGAACGACATGGCCGCGTCGTGGAGGTGCCCGTTCGACGCGAGCGCGTTGCCACCCCACGGGCCCTCTTCGCCGTCGAGCGAGGTGAACCTGCCTCCGGCCTCGCGCACGATGATGTCGAGGGCCGCCATGTCGTAGACCTCGAGCTCGGGCTCGGCGGCCAGGTCGACGGCCCCCTCGGCGAGCAGCATGTAGGACCAGAAGTCGCCGTACGCCCGGGTGCGCCAGACCCGGCGCATCAGCGCGAGCAGGTCCTCGCCGAGCCCCTTGTCCTCCCAGCCGCCGAGCGAGGCGTAGGAGAACGAGGCGTCCTCGAGCCGCCGGACGTCGGACACGTGGCACGGGGTCGCCTTCAGCAGCGACTTGCCTGTCCATGCGCCCTGGCCGGTCGACGCCCACCACCGGCGCTGGAGAAGCGGGGCCGACACCACGCCGAGGACCACCTCGTCGTCGACGGCGAGCGCGATCAGGGTGGCCCAGACGGGCACGCCGCGGACGAAGTTCTTCGTGCCGTCGATCGGGTCGATGATCCAGCGGCGCTGCGAGTGGCCCGACGTGCCGTGCTCCTCGCCCGTGATCGCGTCGCGGCTCCGGGCCTTGGAGAGGGTACGGCGGATCGATGCCTCCACGGCCTGGTCGGCATCGGTCACCGGCGAGAGGTCGGGCTTGCTCATCACGTGCAGGTCGATCGCCTTGAAGCGGGCCTGGGTGAGGGAGTCCGCGTCGTCCGCCAGCAGGTGCGCCAGCCGGAGGTCGTCGGTGTAGTCGGTGCCCACGGGCTCACCCTAGCCGCGCTCCGCCGAGCCGTGCCGCGCCGCGGGAGCGCCGACGGATGAACCACGTGCGCCTGTCCTTCGTAGAGCAACGTGTGATGCATCCTTTCGCCATGGAGATCAACGGCCTGCCGCTGCACGCGCTGGTCACGCACGCCGCCGTCGTGTTCGGCCCGTTGGCGGCACTGGCCGGCATCCTCTACGCCGTGGTGTCGCCGTGGCGAGAGCGGCTGCGCTGGCCGTTGGTGGTCCTCGCGGCGATCGCGGTCGGCTCGATCTGGGTCGCCTACCTCAGCGGTGAGGACCTGACCGAGGCCAACCAGTACGGCGGTCCGCTGCACGAGCTGCTCGAGACCCACGAGCACCGCGCCGAGAAGCTCCGGCTGATCACCACGGCGTTCGCCGTCGTCGCCTGGGCGAGCGCCTGGTGGCACACACGGCGCGGTCCGGTGGGCGTCGTGCTCGCCGTGCTGCTGGGTGTCTCCGCGGTCGCGACCGGGGTGTGGGTCGTCCTGACCGGCGACGCCGGCGCGCACGTGGCCTGGTACGGCATCAACGGCTAGTAGAACGGCGAGTAGAACGGCGAGTAGAACGGCGAGTAGAACGGTTAGTAGTCCGTCACGGAGCGGGCGGCGAGCAGGCGCCGGAAAGACGAGACCCGGTCGGGGTCGGCTGAGCCGTTGGCGACGGCCTCGTCGAGGCCGCACTCGGGCTCGTCGTCGCCGTGGGTGCACCCCCGTGGGCAGTCCTCGGTCATCTCGTCGAGGTCGGGGAAGGCCTCGATCAGGTGCTCCGGCCGGACGTGGGCCAGGCCGAACGAGCGGATGCCCGGGGTGTCGACGATCCAGCCTCCCGGGGTGCTCGCGGTTCCTGGGCCTGTCGACGGCGTCGAGGCCGGGAGCTCGAGCATGATCGCCGACGTGGACGTGTGGCGGCCCTGGCCGGTGACCGCATTGACGTGACCGATCTCGCGCCGCGCGTCGGGGACGAGCGCGTTGACGAGCGTCGACTTGCCGACCCCGCTGGTGCCGATGAGCACGCTGGTGTGGCCGGCCAGCCGCTCGCCCAGGTGGTCGAGGCCGACGATGCCGCGATCGGCGTCCCGGTGGGTCACCAGCCACGGCACGCCGAGCGAGCGGTAGGTCCGCAGGAGCGTCTCCGGGTCCTCCAGGTCGGCCTTGGTCAGGCAGAGCAGGGGAGCGAGGCCCGCGTCGTACGCCGCGACCAGCGCCCGGTCGATCCACCGCGACCGTGGCTCAGGGTCCGCGAGCGCGGTCACGACGACCAGTTGCGTAGCGTTGGCGACGAGCACCCGCTCGATCGGGTCGTCGTCGTCGGCGGTACGTCGGAGCACGGTGGTCCGGTCCGCGACCTCGACGATCCGCGCGAGGCTGCCGTCGGCGCCGGTGACGTCGCCGACGACGCGGACCCGGTCGCCGACCACGACGCCCTTGCGTCCGAGCGGCCGGGCCTTCACCGCCAGCACCCGGCGCCCCTCGACGAGCAGCGTGAACCGGCCGCGGTCGACGGTGATCACGGTGCCGTCGACCGCGTCGTCGTAGGTCGGACGCTCCTTGGTTCGCGGGCGGGTGCGGCGGCGCGGTCGGTCGTAGTGCTCGACGTCGTGCTCGCCGTAGCGCCCGCTCATGCCCGGCCCGGCCTCACAGAAGCGCGGCCCAGAAGCCGGGGAAGTCGGGGAAGGTCTTGCTGGTCGTCGCGACGTCCTCGACCAGGACGCCGGGCACGGCCGCGCCGACGATCACGCCGGCATGCGCCATCCGGTGGTCGGCGTAGGTGTGGAACACCCCGCCGCGCAGCGGAGCGGGCCGGATCGAGAGCCCGTCGGGATGCTCGGTGACGTCGGCGCCGAGCGCGCCGAGCTCGGTGGCCAGGGCCGCGAGCCGGTCGGTCTCGTGCCCGCGGATGTGCGCGACCCCGCGCAAGTGGGAGGGGGTGGCTGCGAGCGCGCAGAGCGCGGCGATCGCCGGAGCCAGCTCGCCGACGTCGTGGAGGTCCGCGTCGAGGCCGCGGAGGGCGGCGTGCCCGCCCGGAGGTCCGGTGAGCCGGAGCCCGTCCGCGACCCGCTCCACCGTGCAGCCCATCGCGGCGAGCAGGTCGCGCAACGCGTCGCCGGCCTGGTGGGTCGTCGCCGGCCAGTCCCGCACGGTGACCGACCCGCCGGTCACCGCGGCCAGGGCCAGGAACGGCGCCGCGTTGGAGAGGTCGGGCTCGATCGCCTCGTCGCGCGCGGCGATCGGCCCGGGGGTGACCGCCCAGCGGTTCGGGTCGGCGTCGTCGACCGCGACCCCGCGGTCGCGGAGCATCGCGATCGTCATCTTGATGTGGGGGAGCGACGGGATCGGCTTGCCGTCGTGGCGGACGTCGACGCCGTGGTCGTAGCGCGCGCCCGCCAGCAGCAGCGCCGACACGAACTGCGAAGACGCCGACGCGTCGATCACCACCGTGCCGCCCGGCACCCGGCCCGCGCCGGAGACACTGAACGGCAGCGATCCCCGCCCGCCGTCATCGATCTCGACCCCGAGCGCGGTCAGCGCGACCAGCACCTCGCCTATCGGTCGGCTGCGCATGTGCGGGTCGCCGTCGAACGCGACCGTCCCATCGACCAGGCCGGCGACCGGCGGTACGAACCGCATCACGGTGCCCGCCAGCCCACAGTCGACCTCGACCTCGCCGACCACGGCCGCCGGGTCGAGCGGGGCGACCGCCCAGTCGTCGCCGGTCGAGTCGACCGTCGCGCCGAGTGCGGTCAGCGCCCGTGCCATCAACAGCGTGTCCCGCGAGCGGAGCGCGCGTCGTACGACGGAAGGGCCGTCGGCGAGCGCAGCCAGCACCAGCGCGCGGTTGGTCAGCGACTTGCTGCCGGGGAGCGAGACGACCGTGTCCACGGGCGCCATCGCCACCGGGGCGGGCCAGAGATCGGCATGGGTCGCGGTCATGACGCGCCGCAGTCTAGGTGAGGACGACGGCGCCGCCGCGTGCTCAGGTCAGCTGCGCCTTGACCAGCTTGGCTTCCAGCTTCGCGTCGTGCGCGAACCGGCCCGCCTCGCGGCGTGCGTCGCGGGCGGCGCGCCGCGCGCGCCAGGCCAGACCGGGGCGGCCTTCCGTGTCACCCGCGGCGATGAGCAGTCCGCCGGTGAGCGACACGTTCTTGAAGAAGTGGGTGAGCTGGTCGCGCCGCTCAGCGGGGTCGGACGTCTCCCAGAAGCGGTAGCGGGTTGCCGTCGACGGGACCAACGAGGCTGCGAGCACGCCGGACGCGACACGCGGGAACTTGCCGGTGGCGAGGGCGGCCGCGGCGACGATCTGGACTGCCCCGTTGATCCGCACCCAGGTCACGGCCTCCGTCGGAACGGGGGTGCCGTCCGGCGCTGCCTTCTCGACCAGCGGCACGAGCCGGTCGGTCATCGGCTTGGCCTCCCGCGCGAGTGCCTCTGCGTTGCGCAGGGAGTCGATGCCGTTGGCGACGAAGAACGCGCCGAGGAGTGGCCGTACGAAGAGTCGGGACAGAGCCATGTGGGATTCATACCCCCTCCTGCTCGACCTAACCCTGTCCGCGCGCGGCGATACATTGAGCGTCATGTGTGGGCGCTATGCATCCAGCCGGAGCCCGGACGACCTCGCCGAGGAGTTCGAGGTGGTCGACCCTCGGCTCGACAAGCCGCTGCCGCCCGACTACAACGTGGCGCCGACGAAGGAGGTCTACGCCGTCCTCGACCGGGCGCCGCGGCCCTCCGACGACGAGGAGGGCGCGCCGCCTGCCGATCCGGTGCGGCAGCTCCGCGTGCTGCGCTGGGGGCTGGTGCCGTTCTGGGCCAAGGACCCCTCGATCGGGAGCCGCATGATCAACGCCCGGATGGAGACCGTCGCCGAGAAGCCGGCGTTCCGGCGTGCCTTCGCCGGCCGCCGGTGCCTGCTCCCGGCCGACGGCTACTTCGAGTGGTACCCCACCCAGCAGAAGGGCAAGTCGGGCAAGCCGCTCAAGCAGCCGTTCTTCATCAAGCCGAAGGACGGTTCGGTGCTGGCGATGGCTGGGCTCTACGAGATCTGGAAGGACCCGACCCGCGACCCTGACAACACAGAGGATCCGGGCCGATTTCTTTGGACCTGCACCGTGCTCACCACCGAGGCCACCGACGAGGTGGGCCGGATCCACGACCGGATGCCGCTCCTGGTCACGCCGGATCGTCGTACGGCTTGGCTCGATCCGTCGACGCCGAAGGACCAGCTTTCTGATCTGCTGGTGCCGGCCCAGCAGGGTGGCCTCGAGGCGTTCCCGGTCTCGACCGCGGTCGGCAATGTCCGCAACAACGGGCCCGAGCTGGTCGAGCCGGTGCCGTTCGAGGAGTCGCTCCTGTGAGCAGGTCCGAGGAGCGGATCATCCCGACGCCGGCCGGCGACGGGCGGCTGGTCACCCGGCGCGCCTCGCGGCCGATCGCGACGGTGCTGCTCAGCCACGGTGCCGGAGGCGGCATCGACGCGCGCGACCTGACCGCGCTGGCGACGTACCTCCCCCGGCAGGGGGTCAACGTGATGCTCTTCGAGCAGCCGTGGCGGCGGGCCGGTCGCAAGGTCGCGACGCCGCCCGCGACGCTCGACGTCGGACTCCGGGCCGCGGTCGACGCGGTGCGCGTCCGCACCCCGATCATCCTCGGCGGTCGCTCGGCCGGCGCCCGGTCGGCCTGTCGGTCGGCGGGTGCGCTCGGTGCGGCCGGCTGTCTGGCCCTGTCGTTCCCGCTGCACCCGCCGGGCAAGCCCGAGAAGTCGCGGCTCGACGAGCTCGCCGGGGTCGCGGTGCCGACGCTCGTCATCCAGGGTGGCAACGACCCGTTCGGGCGGCCCGAGGAGTTCCCGGACCCGCTACCGGCCGGCACCGATCTCGCGGTCGTGCCCGACGCCGACCACGGACTGAAGGTCCCCAAGCTGGCCGCGATCAGCCAGGACGACGCGATGGGCATCGTGGTGGAGGCAGCCCTGGAGTGGATGGTGCGCGAGATCGTCGGGAATGCGGTGCCGCACTGACCGGTTGCACCCAGCATGATCGCGGTCCTCGAGCGCCCAACGGCGGCGACCCCCGTAGGCTGGGGGGCGATGACTGAAACCTCTGACGACGTCGACGCGGTCGACCTCGCGACCGAGACGCAGGCTGAGCGAGCCGCGCGGTTCGAGCGTGATGCCCTGCCCTTCCTCGACCAGCTCTACTCCGCGGCGATGCGCATGACCCGCAACCCCGCGGACGCCGAGGACCTGGTGCAGGAGACGTTCGCGAAGGCCTACTCGGCGTTCCACCAGTTCAAGCCCGGCACCAACCTCAAGGCGTGGCTCTACCGGATCCTGACCAACACCTTCATCAACTCCTACCGGAAGAAGCAGCGCGAACCCCAGCAGTCGATGTCGGAGGACGTCGAGGACTGGCAGCTCGCGCGTGCCGAGTCGCACCAGTCGAGCGGGCTGAAGTCCGCGGAGATGGAAGCGCTCGAGCACCTGCCCGACAGCCAGGTCAAGGACGCGCTGCAGCGACTCCCTGAGGAGTTCCGGCTGGCGGTCTACCTCGCCGACGTCGAGGGCTTCGCCTACAAGGAGATCGCCGAGATCATGGACACGCCGATCGGGACGGTCATGTCCCGGCTGCACCGCGGCCGCCGGCAGCTGCGGGACATGCTCTCCGACTACGTCCGCTCGGGCGGCGACGCACCGGTCCAGGGAGGCCGCTGATGGCGCACACGCACGGCGACGAACCGACGAACGAGGAGTGTGTCGACTTCCTCGAGCGGATCATGCGCCTGATCGACAACGAGCTCGAAGAGGGTGACTGCGCGGTCGTCCGCGCCCACATCGACACCTGCAACCCCTGTCTCGAGCGCTACGACCTCCAGCGCACCGTCAAGGCGATCGTCGCCCGCTCCTGCTCCGAGACCGCCCCCACCGAGCTCCGCGACCGGGTGCGCATCCAGATCCAGGAGATCCAAGTCCGGATCACCGAGGCCTGATCCGGCCAGTTCGGCGAATCGGGGAAGTTTCCTCGTCGAATCGGGGATGCTCACCCGTCGAATCGGGGGAAATGGCCAGTCCAATCCGCCGGAGTCGACCGGTTGGCACGGCCGATTCGATGTTTACCCGCGGGGCATGCCGCGCTCGAGCTTGCGCACCGGCGTGTACGACGGCGCCAGCGCGGCGCGCAGTTCGCCGAGCCAGCGGTCAAGAGCGGCTCCGGAGAAATCACCGCGTCGGATCACGATGATCGACCAGCCGTTGCGGCGCAGCCACGTGCGGCGGCGCCGATCGTTTTCGCGTTGTTCGGCGCTCCGCTCGTGCGCGTCGAACCCGTCGTACTCGACCGCGAGCCGTCGCTTGGGGTAGGCGAGGTCGAGGCGGAAGATCGGGACCCCATCGATTTCGATCCAGTACTGGGGATCGGGTGCGGGCAGACCGGCCAGGTGGATCTCGAGCCGCGTCCATGACTCGCGCGCAGACTCGCTTCGGGGATCCACCAACGGGACCAGGATGCGCAACTGACGCACGCCCCGACGGCGTCGGAATCGCGGGAGTTCTGCCGTCATCGCCGCCACGGTCACACCGTGCTGCCGCGCGATGGCGTCCATCGCGGCGATCGCCTCGCGGAGCTTGAGCGTGCACCCGAGGTCCAACGCCGTGCGGAGGGGCGTCGTCACCCGCACGCCGGCCACGGTGGTCACGTCGCGAGCCGCGAGAGCGCGGGTATGGCCCGACACTCCATCGCGGTCGCTGGGCTCCGATCCTGAGAACACGCACACGTCGATGGGCGGCATTTCGTCCCCCTCTGACCAGGCATAGGTGTCGACGCCGTACAGCCATGCCGCCGTACGACCGCTGATGATGTGGCCGTCAGGCAGTAGCCGAAGAGCGAGCTCGGCGCGCATCTCGATCGTGTCGGTGACGCCGTTGGGAAGGTAACCGCCGTGGAAGACCGGGCGAACCAGTCCGTTGCGGGTCCAGCTCTTGAGGTCTCGGGCTCTGAATCCCAGGCTCGGCAGGTCTGCGTGGATGAACGGATGCGGTGGTGGCTTCTTTTCCATGGCGAGAGGCTCGGTGATCGCGACCGCGATCGGTCGCCGCCCGGACGGCCCATGTGGATGACGGCTGCTCGTCGGTTGCCTGTGGAGAGCTAGTGGGCCGATCCTCAACCTTGCGAATCGGGGGAAACACCGAACCAACCGGGCCGATTCGACCGGCAGACTCACCCGATTCGACCGGCAGGCTCACCCGATTCGCGGGGCGGACTCACCAGATTCGGAGGGGAACTTCTCCCGATTCGCGGGTCTGCGATGATCCCCGCATGACCAAGTCCAACACCGGGACGGTGCTGATCACCGGGTGTTCGTCCGGCATCGGTGAGGCGACGGCCGGGCGGCTGGTCCGCGGTGGCTGGGACGTCTACGCCACGGCGCGACGACCCGAGACCCTGACCGCACTCGCCGACGCTGGGTGCACGACGCTGGCGCTCGACGTGACCGACGAGGCTTCGATGAAGACCGCCGTGGGCGCCGTCCTGGAGGGGTCCGGACGGATCGACGCGTTGGTCAACAACGCCGGCTACTCGCAGTCCGGAGCACTGGAGTCGATCGACGTCGACGACGTCCGCCGTCAGTTCGAGACCAATGTGTTCGGCCTGATCCGGTTGACCCAGCTGGTGCTTCCGACGATGCGGGAGCAGCGGTCAGGGCGGATCGTCAACATCGGTTCGATGGGCGGCAAGCTGACCTTCCCGGGCGGTGGGGCCTACCACGCGAGCAAGTACGCCGTGGAAGCGCTCTCCGACGCCCTTCGGTTCGAGGTCGCCGGGTTCGGCATCCGGGTGGTGCTGGTCGAGCCCGGCCTGATCACGACCAACTTCGAGGGTGCGGCCGCGACCGCCATGGCCGACTATCTCGGGGGCGACGGCCCGTACGCCGATTTCAACGCCGCCGTGCTGAAGTCCACGACGGAGGTGTACGCCGGGCCGATGGCCAAGCTGGGCGGGCCGCCGGAGGCGGTCGCGAAGACCATCGAGAAGGCGCTGACCAAGAAGCACCCCAAGCCGCGCTACTTGGTCACCCCCTCGGCGTACGGCGCCGTCGCGGGCCGCCGGGTGATGCCGGACCGGATGTGGGACCTGGCGATGAAGGCACAGTTCCCTCAGCCGAAGTAGCCGTCCGGCTCACCGCACGTCCCAGGCGTCAGCTGCCCTCGACGACCGGATAGAGGCGGTCGGCGAGGAGGCCGTGCGCCTCCTTGTGCACTGCCGCTGCGGTGTCGGCGTCGGGCGCGTCGACGAGGCAGAACACCTTGCCGTTGGCCTCGTCCACCCAGTAGCGCAGGTAGTTGACGCCGTACTCGCCCTGGATCGCCACGTCCTTCTCGTGGGCGGCAGCGACGTCGGCGGCGGTGGCGCCGGGCAGGTTCTCGTGAACGTCCATGAAGAGTGCCATCGAAAATGCTCCTTGCTGTTCTTGTTTTCTGGTTGGCTTTGAAGTGGTTCGTCGTCTGACACACTGAGTCTCATGTCGGGCTTGCTCTCCGGCCATGACCAAGTCCCCACCGAACCTGATCGCGACGCCACACTCAGCCA
Organism: uncultured Actinomycetota bacterium; assembly: GCA_963766035.1. Classification (GTDB taxonomy): domain Bacteria; phylum Actinomycetota; class Actinomycetes; order Propionibacteriales; family Nocardioidaceae; genus Nocardioides. Next base: position 266,075 of record CAVXYP010000004.1, read on the forward strand.
GGTGCTCGGACGGATGCGCCTGCAGGGCGCCGTCTTCCTGCGCGGTGAGTACACCGAGGGCTGGGCCTACCGCTCTCCGTCGGCCGCCGACACCGCCGCGCTGCTCAGCCCGGGGCGCCTCGCGTCGCCCTGTTCCACGTCGTTGCGGCGGGCCGATGCTGGACGGCGCTCGACGACGGCGAGAAGCACTGGGCCTACGCCGGCGACGTCATCGTGTTCCCGTACGGCGACGTCCACACGATGGGCGGCGCCCAGCCCGCCGAGATCGTCGACATGTCCTCGATCATCGACCCGCCACCCTGGACGCGGATGCCCGTCGCCCGGCACGGCGACGGTGGCCAGCGCACGGACGTCGTGTGCGGCTACCTCACCAGCGACCATCCCCTGTTCGACCCGCGCATGCGCGCACTCCCGCCGCTGTTCGTGGTGAGCCCTGGCGAGGGTCCCGCCCGCGGCTGGGTCCAGGCGAGCATCGACTACGCGCTCGCACAGACCTCGCCTGCGCCGCTCGGCGGCCTGGAGGGTCCGACCCAGCTGCCGGAGCTGCTCGTGCGCGAGGTGCTGGGGCTGCACCTCGCCTCGGTTCCCACCGCCGAGAGCGGCTGGCTCGCCGCGCTCGGCGACCCGGTGCTGGCCCCGGCCCTCGCCGCGATCCACGGGTCGCCGGCCGAGCGATGGAGTGTCGCGTCGTTGGCCGAGCGGGCCAATGTGTCGGCGTCGCTTCTCGACGAGCGGTTCCGCGCGGTGCTCGGACTGCCCCCGATCCGCTACCTCAGCGGTTGGCGGATGCACGTCGCCGCGGACCTGCTGCGATCGACCACGCTCGGCGTGGCGACCATCGGACGCCGGGTCGGCTACGACTCGGAGGAGGCGTTCAGTCGCGCCTTCAAGCGGAGCACGGGCCGCTCACCCCGCGACGCCAGAATGCCCTAGAACGACGAAGTCCCCGCGACCACAACGGTCCGGGGACTCAGTCTTCGCGAACAGCTCAGCTGTTCGGGCGCTTGCCGTGGTTCGCTGCCTTCTTGCGGCGCGAACGGCGCTTGCGGCCAGTCTTGCCCATGGTTCCTCCTGGGATCGGTAACACCCCAGTCTCTCAGGAGGGTGGAGTCAGCCGGTAATCCGGGAGAGGAACCGGTCCGCGTCGACGACCACCCGGGTGATCTCGCCGCTCCCCACCAGGGCGCCCGGGCCGTCGGTCCCGACGTTGCGGGCGGCGACGGAGAACCGGCGCAGCCGGCCGTCGACGTACGCCAGTCGTGCGGTGACCTCGACCTGCTGGCCGACCGCGCTGGGCGCAAGGTGCTCGAGCTGGATCCGGGTCCCGACGCTGGTCTCGCCGTGCGCGAGCACCGGGTCGAGCGCCGCGCACGTGGCGGCCTCGCACCACGCCAACAGCCGCGGCGTGCCGAGCACCGGCAGGCTGCCGGACCCGACCGCAGCTGCGGTGTCGCCATCGGTCACGGTGAAGCGGAACGCGGCCTCGGCCGTCGGGACCTGGGTCATGGCCGCGTGCCTCAGATTCCGAACGTGCTGCGGGGATAGGCCGCGTCGACGTCGGTGATCACGTTGACGAGGTACGGCGCGCCTGCGGCGAACGCCCGGTCCAGCGCCGGACCGATCTGGCGCGGGTCGGTCACGGTCTCGCCCGCGCCGCCGAGGGCCGAGACGACGCCGTCGTAGGCGGTGCGCGGAGCGAGGTCGGCCGCGACGTCGTAGCCGTAGAGCATCTGCATCGGGCCCTTCTCCAGGCCCCAAGCGGAGTTGTTGCCCATCACCATGACGACCGGCAGGTGGTGGCGGACCAGGGTGTCGACGTCCATCAGGGAGAAGCCGGCGGCGCCGTCGCCGAGCAGCAGCACGACCTGCGAGGACGGCCGCGCCACCCGCGCCCCGATCGCCGCGCCGAGGCCGGCGCCGAGGCAGCCGTAAGGGCCGGGGTCCAGCCAGCACCCCGGCCGCCGTGGCTCGACGAACTTGCCGGCGAAGGAGACGAAGTCGCCGCCGTCTCCGATCACGACCGCGTCGTCGGCGAGCCGGGGCACCAGCTCGCCGTAGATCCGCGCCGGGTGCACCGGGTCGGCCTCGGCGGCCAGCAGCTCGGCGTCCCGGGCGGCCGCCGCGGCCACGGCGTCCTGCAGCCCGGAGACCCATCCTGACCAGTCGGGCCGGGCACCTCGCTCGATCGAGGACTGCAGGCCGTCGAGCACCGCGGTGAGGTCGCCACTCACCGATGCTGCGAGCGTGGCGTGTCCCGACACCTGGTCCGCCGAGTCGGCGATGTGCACGACCTGTGCCGGTTCGGCGCCGTCCTTCCCTCCGAAGATGCCGTACCCCAGCCGGAAGTCCAGCGGAGTGCCGACGACGACGACCAGGTCGGCGCCGCCGATGGCCGCACCGCGGGCCTTCGTGACGAGCAGCGGGTGTCCGCCGGGGATGACCCCGCGGCCCATGCCGTTGGTGATCGTCGGCACGCCGATCGCCTCGACGAGGCGCAGCGCCGCTTCCTCGGCTCCGTCGGCCCACACGTCGGTGCCGAGGATGAGCAGCGGGCGGGCCGCGCCGGCAAGCAGCCCCGCGATCCGGCCGACCGCGTCGCTGTCGGGCTCGGCTCCGCGGCTCGTGCCGGCGCCGACGGTCGGCACTGCGCCGGTGCCCGTGTTGAAGAACTCGTCCATCGGGACGTCGACGTACGTCGGACCGCGGTGCGACGTCCGCGCCGCGGTGAACGCGGTGTCGAAGCCGGCAGCGACGTCGTTCGCCGTCATCAGGGTGGCGGCGTGCTTGGTCACCGGCCCGACGATCGGCAGGTGGTCGATCTCCTGGAGCGCGCCGGACCCCCAGCGATTGTTGGGGGCGCGACCACCGACGACGACCATCGGCGAGCCGGCGAACCTCGCCTGCGCCATCGCGCTGACGCCGTTGGTGACACCGGGCCCGGCGGTCAGCACGGCGAGGCCGGGCACCCGGGTCAGCTTGCCGGTCGCCTCGGCCGCGAATGCCGCCGTCTGCTCGTGGCGTACGTCGAGCAGCCGCATCGGCCGCCCCTCCTCGGTCGCCTTGACCGCTCCGTCGTACATCGGGAACACGTGCGCGCCGGACAGCGTGAACATGGTCTCCACACCGTGGGCCTGGGCGACGGCGACGGCGAGTTGCCCGGCGTGGCCGGAGAGTTCGGTCGAGGTCATGACGGGCAACCTACCTATTGGTACCGCAGGCGTGCCGGTGGCTCAGTCCGCGGCGGCTGGGCCCGCGCGGTGGTGGGAGGGGCCGAGGTAGGCCGGGTGTGTGCGCCGCAGGTGCTCGACCAGCAGGAGCACCAGGTCGGTCCGTCGCGGCGGTGCCGCCGGCCCGAGGGCGAGCTGGAGGTAGAGCGCGCGGAGGAAGGCCGCCGCGTTGCCGGTCTCCAGGTAGACGTCCTCGGCGTCGGAGCTGTTGTGCCGGGGCCGAGCGGCGATCGCGATCCGCTCGATCCAGGAGTCGACCAGCTCGTTGGGGACCAGGCCCCGCCGCAACACCTGGATCGTGGCCATCGCCAGCCGGTCGACCTCGCCGGAGTACCACACCGCGCTCGGCGTCCGGGTGACGCGATCGCCGATCACGTCGAGCACCACCAGCAGCTCGCCGGGACCGCAGTGCGCCGAGCGGGCGAGGGTGCCCAACGCGTCGGCCCCGTGGGAGATGGCGTGCGCCCATCCCTGGGCCGGCACGTAGCCGCGCTCGTCACGCTCGGCGAGGAACCAGGTCGCGAGCCGGTCGCCCCATTCGTGGACCTTCGCCCGGGTGACCCGTGGTCTGCGGGTATCCCGGTCGATCACCTCGGCGACGACGAGTGCGGAGAAGCTGCGTCGGAACACGGTGTCGGTGCCTCGTTCGCCGATGCCGGTGAGCATTCCGGTCGCGATCCCGTCGCCCAGGCCAGGCAGCAGGTCGTCGTAGACGCCGCGCTCGATCCAGGTGCAGAGCACCGCGAGCGCGAGCTCCCGGAGCTCCGACTCGGGGGTGCCGAGGAGCTCGGTCAGCTCGGCGGTGAGGTCAGACAGCCTGCGGTCGGCGGGCACTCTGAAGTCGGCTGCAGACACGTGTCGCCAGTCGACAATGGGGGGCATAACACCCATCCTGCCAAACGCTCCGAAGTGGTCTGGACCGGGGCCGAACCCGCCAACCACTACGGTTTGACCGTGCCGTCCCTGTCCGCCATCGCGCGGCGCCACACCGACCTCGACGCCGATGACGTCGAGTGGCTGCAGCGGATCCTCGCGGACTGGCAGATCATCGCGGACCTCTCGTTCGCCGACCTGGTGCTGTGGGTTCCGGACCGCGAGAGCGGCGGCTACTGGGCCGCCGGGCAGATGCGGCCGACCACCGGCCCGACGGCGTACGTCGACGACATCGTCGGCTCGTTCGTGGCGATCGGGCGCCGTCCGCTCGTCGACAACGCGTTCGCCCAGGGCCGGATCGCGCGCGAGGGTGACCCCGAGTGGCGCGACGAGGTGCCGGTGCGGGTCGAGGCGATCCCGGTGCAGCGCGACGGCCGGGTGATCGCGGTGATCGCGCGCAACACCAACCTGCTCGGCGTGCGGACTCCGAGCCGGCTCGAGATCAACTACCTCCAGACCGCCGGTGACCTGACGAAGATGATTGCCGCCGGCCTCTTCCCGCCCCCGGGCCAGCGCAGCGACCACGCCGACTCGCCGCGGGTGGGCGACGGGTTCCTGCGCGTCGACGCCGGCGGTCGGGTGGTCTACGCCAGCCCCAACGCGCTGTCGGTCTATCGCAAGCTCGGCCTGGCCGGCGACCTCGCCGGCCACCTGCTCACCGACCTCACCCGCGACCTGGTGCCGCCGAGGAAGCGACCCGACGAGGAGACGCTCAGCGCCGTCCTCGGCGCGCGGGCGCACCGCGACACCGAGATCGGATCGGGCGACATCGCGCTCATCGTCCGCGCGATCCCGTTGCGGCCGGACGGGGAGCACATCGGCGGCCTGATCCTGCTGCGCGACGTCACCGATCTCCGGCGCCGCGACCGCGAGCTGATCACGAAGGACGCCACCATCCGGGAGATCCACCACCGGGTGAAGAACAACCTGCAGACCGTCGCAGCGCTGCTCCGCCTGCAGGCGCGACGGATCGACTCCGTGGAGGCGACGGCGGCCCTGGAAGAGGCGGTACGCCGGGTCGGCTCGATCGCGATCGTGCACGAGACCCTCAGCCAGGCGGTCGAGGAGACGGTCGACTTCGACGAGATCGCCGACCGGCTGGCGCGGCTGGTCACCGACGTCGGGCTGGCTCCGGTCCGCGTCCGGCGCGACGGCAGGTTCGGGATGCTGGTCTCGGAGCAGGCGACCCCGCTCGCGATGGTCGTGACCGAGCTGCTCCAGAACGCCGTGGAGCACGGGTACCCGACCGACGACTCGGCGGACGGCGAGGCGACCGAGGTGGCCGGCGAGATCGTGATGACGGCCCGGCGCCGCGGTGGCCAGCTCGAGGTCAGCATCGACGACGACGGCCGCGGACTCCCCGAGGGCTTCGAGCTGGACAGCTCGCCCAGCCTCGGGCTGTCGATCGTGAAGACCCTGGTCGAGTCGGAGCTAGGGGGTCACCTCACCCTGGGGGCGTCGCCCGCCGGGGGCACCCGGGCCGACCTGTCGGTGCCGGTGGACTGAATAGCCGCCGAGGTTCAGGAGGCTCAGGCGGGTGTGCGGACGCGCGCCCGGGCGTTGCGCCGCTTCAGCGCGCGCCGCTCGTCCTCGCTCAGTCCTCCCCAGACGCCGTGGTCCTGGCCCGCCTCGAGCGCCCACGCGAGGCATTGCTCGCGCACGTCGCAGCGTCGGCAGACCTGTTTGGCCTCCTCGATCTGGAGGATGGCCGGACCGGTGTTGCCGATCGGGAAGAACAGCTCCGGATCCTCGTCGAGGCATGCGGAACGGTGGCGCCAATCCATGGGTGGGGAATCCCTCTTTCTCCGTGCGTGCAGGCCGCGACCGAGCTCTCAATGCCCTCTCGGCCTGCGGGCGCGACAATGACCGCAAAAGTGAACGGTTTCACGATCGCATCGCAAGCGTTCCAAGGAAACGCTCACTAATCAAGGGGTCGGGACGGTTTGTTGGGTCACAGTACGTCGATCCGCCCCCGCTGAGCCTCCCTGTCCACACTAGGATTCGGCCGGTGTCCGACCAGCCGAAGCCGCCCGCCGCGCCTCCTCCACTGACGGTTGCCGCGTCCCTGGTCGCGATCCAAGGCCTGGTCCTGCTGGCGCTCGCGGTCGTCGAGATCTCGGATCTGGACACCGACCGGCGCGCGATGGGGTTGTCGACAGCCGGTTTCTTCGCTGCGTACGCCGTACTCCTGCTGGTCGCGGCCTGGGGGCTCCGGCGCCGGACGTCCTGGTCGCGGGGGCCGGCGCTGATCACCCAGCTGATCTGGCTGGGCCTGGCCTGGAACGTGCGCGAGCACCTGGTCGCCGCGGTCGTGATCGCGGTGGTGGCGCTCGTCGTGCTGGCCGGCGTCCTGCACCCGGACTCGATCGACGCGCTGACCGGCGAGCCCGAGGAGTAGGCCCGAGGCCCGGAGTAGGCTCGAGGTCAGGTCAGTCCTCGGTCTCCAGCGACGCCCGCAGCTCGTCGAGGGTGCGGGTGAGGATCCGCGACACGTGCATCTGTGAGACACCGATCTCCGCGGCGATCTGCGACTGCGTCATGTTCTTGAAGAAGCGCAGCAGCAGGATCCTCTTCTCGCGCGGTGGCAGGTTCTCGAGCAGCGGTTTGACCGACTCGCGGATCTCGACCTGCTCGAGCGCATCGTCGTCGACGCCGATCGCGTCGAGCATGCTCTGGCCGCCGTCGTCGGAGTCGTCGGTGGCGTCGAGCGAGAGCGTGGCGTAGGCGTTGCTGGACTCCAGGCCCTCGATGATCTCCTCGACCGAGCAGCCGATCGCCTCGCCGATCTCCCGCGGCGTGGGGGAGCGACCGAGCGACTGGGTGAGATCCGCCGTCGCCGCGCTGATCTGCATCCGCATCTCCTGGAGGCGGCGCGGGACCCGGATCGCCCAGCCCTTGTCGCGGAAGTAGCGCTTGATCTCGCCGATGATGGTCGGCGTCGCGTAGGTGGAGAACTCCACGCCGCGATCGGTGTCGAACCGATCGACCGACTTGATCAGGCCGATCGTGCCGACCTGGACCAGGTCCTCGAACGGTTCGCCACGGTTGCGGAACCGGCGGGCGCAGTGCTCGACCAGCGCGAGATGCAGGTGGACCAGTGCCTCGCGTGCGCCAGCCCGCTCGGCGTCGGACACCTGCGGGTCGCGGAACACGGCGAACAACCGGGCGTTCTCACGCCGGGTCGCTTCGAGAGCGGCGGAGCGAGGACCGCTCCGAGACTCGACCTCCGTCATCTCAGTGCCCGGCTCCGTCACCGGCTGTTGGGGTCGAGAGACGAGCGGAGGGCGATCCGGACGGCGTACTGCCCGGGCGAGGCGTCGACGCTGGCCTCGCTCGTCAGCGTCGTGAGCACCTGCCAGCCGAAGCTGTCGTAGTCGGGCGTGCCGGGCGCTTCGGACGACGTGCTGCACTCGAGGCGCAGCTCACCCGGCTCCAGCCGGAACCGGCAGACCAGGTCGGACCCGGGGTCCGCCGCGCCGAGCACCATCGCGATCGCCTCGCTCACGGCGATCCGCAGGTCCTCGATGTCGTCCATCGTGAAGTCCAGCCGCGCCGCTAGCCCGGCCGTGAGCGTGCGCAGCACTGCGGCGTAGGCGCCGTCGGCCGGCAGCCGCAGCTCGACGTCGGACCGGGCGTCCACGCCGCTGGTGATCATGCCTGCTTCGTCAGCCATCGCTGCGCTCCGGCACCGGCGGCGCTCGCAGCAGGTCCACGAGCAAGCTCGGGACTTGGGCTCACTTCTTGGTCTCCCAGAAGATCTTGGCGATCTCGTCGATCTTGGCGAGCAGCTCGTCGGCCTTGTCGATGTCGAGGGTCCCCTTGGTGCCGGACGCGCCGGCGAGCTTCGTCGCCTCGTTGACCAGCGTGTGGAGCTCGGGGTACTTCTCGAAGTGCGGCGGCTTGAAGTAGTCGGTCCACAGCACCCACAGGTGGTGCTTGACCAGCTCCGAGCGCTGCTCCTTGATCAGGATCGAGCGGGTGCGGAAGTCGGGGTCGTCGCTGTCGAGTGCCTTCTGGATGATGGCCTTGACCGACTCCGCCTCGATCCGGGCCTGGGCCGGGTCGTAGACGCCGCAGGGCAGGTCGCAGTGGGCGGACACCTCGATGGTGGGGGCGAACAGACGCGAGAACATGCGGGTCCTCTCTCGTGGTCATGGTGGTAGGAGGGCGTTACCCTCCGGCTGCGACACTACTCGGCGTGGCGAGGGGCCAAAACGAGGGGCGTACGGCGAGCGGCGCGGGCTCAGGACCCTTCCCCCCGCTCGGTCTTGCGGTCGTCCGGGGCGACTCGATGCGTCCGACGCTGGCGCCCGGGGACCGGCTCCTGGTGCGCTACGGCCGCCCGCCCCGCCCCGGCCGCGTCGTCGTCGGGCGGTTCGCCGACGGGACGGTCGCGGTGAAGCGGGCGATCGAGGAACGGACCGGTGGCTGGTGGCTGCTGTCGGACAACCCGGACGACGGCGTGGACTCGCGGCACCGGGGCGTCGTACCGCCTGAAGACGTCGTTGCTGTCGTGCTCGCTCGAATCTGGCCACGGCCCCGTCGTCTGTGACGGCTGTGGAAGAATCGTGGATCGTGGCCGCCGACGTCCCTCCTCCCCACCCGCGCACGGGTGAGCCGGTCTTCGACCTGCACCTCGGGGGGAAGATGGAGATCCGCGCCACCGTCGGCCTCACCAACAGGGCCGAGCTCTCGCTGGCCTACACGCCGGGGGTCGCCGAGGTCTGTGAGGCGATCGCGGCGGACCCGGGGCTGACCCGTCACTACACGTGGGTCCCCAACACGGTGGCGATCGTCAGTGACGGCACCGCGGTGCTCGGCCTGGGCGACATCGGGCCGGCCGGCGCGATGCCGGTCATGGAGGGCAAGGCCGTGCTGTTCAAGCAGTTCGGCGGCGTGGACGGCGTCCCGATCTGCCTCGCGACCACCGACGTCGAGGAGATCATCGAGACCGTCGTCCGGCTGGCGCCCAGCTTCGGCGGCATCAACCTCGAGGACATCTCCGCCCCGCGCTGCTTCGAGATCGAGGACCGGCTCAAGGAGCGGCTCGACATCCCGGTCTTCCACGACGACCAGCACGGCACCGCCGTGGTGACGCTGGCCGCGCTCACCAACGCGCTCAAGCTCACCCACCGCAACCCGGAGTCGACCAGGGTCGTGATCTCGGGCGCCGGCGCGGCCGGCGTCGCGATCGCGAAGATCCTGCTCGAAGCCGGCGTGAAGGACCTCGTGGTCACCGACCGCAAGGGCGTCGTCAGCTCCGACCGGCACGACCTGACTCCGTCGAAGAAGGCGCTCGCCGAGATGACCGCCGACCGGTCCGGCCGCAGCGGCACGCTCGCCGACGCGTTCGTCGGAGCCGATGTCTACATCGGGGTCTCGGGCGGGACGATCCCGGAGGACGTCGTCGCCACCATGGCCGACGACGCGATCATCTTCGCGATGGCCAACCCCAACCCCGAGGTGCACCCCGACGTCGCCCACCGGCACGCGCGGGTCGTGGCCACCGGCCGTTCGGACTTCCCCAACCAGATCAACAACGTGCTCGCCTTCCCCGGCATCTTCCGCGGCGCCTTCGACGTGCACGCCTCAGCGATCACCGAGGGCATGAAGGTCGCCGCCGCCCAGGCGCTCGCCGAGCTGGTCGGCGACGACGTGACCGAGGAGATGGTGATCCCGTCGCCGTTCGACCCCCGGGTCGGACCAGCCGTCGCCGCCGCGGTCGCTGCCGCTGCCCGGCGTGACGGCGTCGCGCGGCTCTGACCCCTGCAGGTTCACCACGGTATGCAGGTCGACCTGCACTCCCCACGAGTCGTACGCCGTGGGAAGTGCATGCTCAGCGACATACCGTGGTGAACCTGCAGCGGCGTGCCCCCGATAGCGTCTCGTGCATGTTCGCCGTCACCGCACAGTCCTTCAACACCGACGACCCGCTGTCCGGCCTGGTGCTGGGGGAGCGTCCGGAGCCCGAGGTTCCTGACGGGTGGACGACGGTCACGGTCAAGGCGGCGTCGCTCAACCACCACGACCTGTGGTCGCTGCGGGGCGTCGGGCTCAAGGAGGAGGCGCTGCCGATGATCCTCGGCTGCGACGCCGCGGGTCACGACGAGGATGGCAACGAGGTCGTGGTGCACGCGGTGGTGAGCAGCCCCGACTGGACCGGCGACGAGACCCTGGACCCGCGGCGGTCGCTGCTGTCGGAGCGCTACCAGGGCACGTTCGCCGAGCGGGTCGCCGTCCCTCGCCGCAACGTCGTGCCCAAGCCGGCGTCGCTCTCGTTCGAGGAGGCTGCCTGCCTGCCGACCGCCTGGCTGACGGCGTACCGGATGCTCTTCACCCAGGGTGACCTCAAGGCGGGGGACACCGTGCTGGTCCAGGGCGCCGGCGGCGGCGTGGCCACCGCGCTGATCTCGCTCGCCCGCGCGGGCGGGCTCAAGGTGCTCGCGACCAGCCGCGACGAGTCCAAGCGCGCCAAGGCGCTCGAGCTCGGTGCTCACGACGTGTTCGAGTCCGGTGCCCGGCTGCCGGTCAAGGTGGACGCGGTCATGGAGACGGTGGGCCGCGCGACCTGGCAGCACTCCATCCGTTCGTTGCGGCCGGGTGGCCGCGTCGTGATCTCCGGTACGACGTCCGGCCCGAAGCTCGACGACGCGATGCTGACCAACATCTTCTTCCTCCAGCTCAGCGTCATCGGGTCGACGATGGGCACCCGCGACGAGCTGGCGTCGCTGGTCACGATGCTCGACGCCACCGGGGTGCGCCCCGTGATCGACCGGGCGGTGCCGATGGAGGACGCCCGCGCCGCGTTCGCGGCGATGGCCGCCGGCGACATCTTCGGGAAGGTCGTCCTCACCCGCTAGAAAACCGTTCGCACGGTGTCGGTGCCATCGGGAAGCATGGGGCCTGCAAAGACGTTGCGGCGTGAGCGATGAATTGGCTCGGGCCCGAATGTCGAAATGAGCACCGCCAGTTCGTGGAGTACATGAACGGCGGACCCCGGCACCGGGCCGGCTCCCGCACCCCCAGACGACAGGACCCCGACATGACTGTGCCCACCGAGGCTGAAGGCCTCACGCCGGAGGAGTGCCCCGCAGCCGACGTCGCCGAGTTCGAGCAGGAGTTCACCCCGGCCGGCAAGACGCCGCTGGTGATCAAGCTGCTCGTGGCTGCCACCTTCGTGGTGATCCTCAACGAGACGATCATGATCAACGCCGTCCCGACCCTGATGGGCGACTTCGACGTGGAGCTGCGCACCGCGCAGTGGCTGTCGACCGTCTTCATGCTGACCATGGCGGCGGTGATCCCGCTGACCGGCTGGTTCCTGCAGCGGGTGAGCACCCGCACGGCCTACAAGGTGGCGATGGCGACGTTCTGCGCCGGCACCGCCCTCGCGGCCATCGCTCCGACGTTCGAGGTGCTGCTCGTCGGCCGGGTGATCCAGGCCGGCGGCACCGCGGTGATGATGCCACTGCTGATGACGACGCTGATGACCGTCGTGGCCGAGTCCGACCGCGGTCGGGTGATGGGCCAGGTCACGCTCGCGATCTCGTGCGCCCCGGCGCTCGGCCCGGCCGTGTCCGGCGTGATCCTGCAGCTCGGCTCGTGGCGGCTGATCTTCGTCTTCGTGCTCCCGGTCGCGGCCCTGGTCGCGTTCGCCGGGCTCCGCCAGCTGGAGAACGTCGGTGAGCCGCAGGTGAGCTCGGTGAGCTGGACCAGCGTCGTCCTCGCGGCCGGCGGCTTCGCCACTCTCGTCTACGGCCTCAGCGAGATCGGCCACGGCTCGGCCGGCGAGGTGACCGGGTTCGTCGTCGTCGGCGCGCTGCTGGTCGCCTCGTTCGTCGCTTACCAGCTGCGCCTGCAGCGCTCGGACAGCCCGCTGCTCGACCTGCGCACCCTCAAGCACCGGACCTACACGGTCTCGCTGCTGCTGATGTCGGCCGCGTTCATGGCGTTCCTCGGTTCGATGATCCTGCTGCCGCTCTACCTGCAGGACCTGCGCCAGCTCAGCACGCTCCAGACCGGCCTGCTGGTGATGCCGGGTGGTCTGGCGATGGGTCTGCTCGGCCCGCAGGTCGGCAAGGTCTACGACCGGTTCGGCTCGCGGCCGTTGGTGATCCCCGGCTCGATCGGCATGGTCGTCGCGCTCGGCGTGCTGAGCCGGATCGGCGCGGACACCCCGTACTGGCAGATCCTGGGCGTCCACGTCGTGCTGATGGCCTGCCTGGCCGCGATCTTCACGCCGGTGTTCACCATGGGCCTGGGCGACCTGCCGCCGCAGCTCTACTCGCACGGCAGCTCGCTGCTGGGCACCCTGCAGCAGGTGGCCGGCGGCGTCGGCACCGCGGTGCTGGCGGTCGTGATGACCAATCGCTCCACGCACCTCGTGGAGACCGGATCTACGAAGGCGGAGGCATTCGTCGGCGGCCTGCAGTGGGCGTTCGTCGTCGGTGCCGCGATCGGCCTCGTCGTGATCGTGCTGGCGCTGCTGCTGCCGGCCCGGGTCGACACCCCGGAGGGCGCACCGGCCGCTCACTGACAGCGACTAACGCGACGAGTCCCAGCTCAGCGCGCCGATCAGCACCATGTGGAGCTGGCGGCGCGCTGTGCTTTCCACCCGGCGTACGACGTCGGGCCGGCCGCCGGCGAGCGCCAGCTCCTCGGCGTGGGAGAGCATCGCGTTGACCAGCAGGTTGGCGAGGATCAACAAGTCGTCGCCGGACCAGCGCCCGGCGCCCGGGACGCGGGCGATGTCGGTGGCCAGCTCCCGCTCGATCAGCTCGAGCTGGTGGCGCACGGCTTCGTGGACCGGCACCGGGCCGGCCAGCCGCTCCCGGGCGATGAAGCGGAAGTGCCGCTCGGCCTTCGGGACGTGTGAGACCAGGGCCGTGACCGAGTTGTCGGCGACGGCCAGGAACAGGGCTCGGTCGCTGGCCGGCGGGGCGTCGAACGTGCGGGCGGCCCTGAGCAGGTCCCGCAGCGAGGTGAACGACTCGTCGACCAGGGCCAGCCCGAGCTCGTCGATCGACTCGAAGTGCCGGTAGAACGCGGTCGGCACGATGCCGACCTGCTTGGCGACCTGCCGCAGCGAGAGTGCGGCCAGCGGCTGCTCCTCGCACAGCTCGAGCGCGGCGTCGAGGATCGCGCGGCGGGTGCGCTCCTTGCGCTCGACGCGGGTCTCGGTCATCCCGCCATCCTATCGTGAGTGAACATGTGTGCACCCTCACGTCGCCAGGTGCTTGCCTCGCAGGCGGGAGAGCGGGCAGAGTTCTCGGTGTACACACGTACACCGAAACTTTGGAGGAACCCGATGAGCATTGTCGCCGACGCGACGACCCGGGTCTTACGCTCCCGCCTTGCCGCCGCCCTCGCGACGCCGCACGGCGTGGACCGCTATCTCGAGCTGGTCAACCCCATGTGGGCCGCCAGCGAGGTGCGTGCCCGGATCGTCGACATCACCCGCGAGGTCGACGTCCCCGGCCACCCGCCGGTCGCCACGATCACCCTGCAGCCGACCTCGACCTGGCGCGGTCACCGCGCCGGGCAGCACGTCCAGCTGGGCGTCGAGGTCGACGGCGCTCGTCGTACGACGCGCGTCTTCACCATCTCCAGCCCGGACTCGAAGGGCGGGGACCGGTTCACGATCACGATGCGGGCCAACCCGGATGGCGTGGTCTCGCGCTACCTCGTCGAGCGGGCAGAGATCGGGACGATGGTGCACCTGTCCCAGGCGCAGGGCGAGTTCGTCCTGCCCGACCACGTGCCCGACCACATCGTGTTCATCACGGGCGGCTCCGGGATCACGCCGGCGATGTCGATGCTGCGCTCCTTGCAGCGGCGCACCCACCGGGGCCGGATCACGTTCCTGCACTACGCGCAGAGCCCGGAGCACCAGATCTTCGCGGCCGAGCTGGAGGAGATCCGTCGGTCCGGCTACGGCATCGACGTGCACCTGCTCCACCCCGAGCTCGGGGACCCGGCGCTGTCGCCGGCGTACCTCGAGCGCCTGGTGCCCGGCTACCGCGACCTGCCGACCTGGGCCTGCGGCCCGGCGCCGTTGATCGACGCCGTCCACGCGGCGTACGACGGCTCCGAAGCCCTGCGCGTGGAGTACTTCAAGGCTCCTGCAGTCGGCAACGGGACCGCCGAGGGCGACATCTCCTTCACCCGCTCCGGTGCCACCGCCGCCAACTCGGGCTCCACGCTGCTCGAGCAGGCCGAGGCCGCCGGGCTCACCCCGGCGTTCGGCTGCCGGATGGGCATCTGCTTCTCCTGCACCGCGACCAAGAAGGAGGGCACGGTCCGCAACGTCCTGACCGGCGAGACCTCCTCACTGCCCGACGAAGACATCCGCATCTGCGTCAGCTCGCCCGAGGGCGACTGCGCCGTGGACCTGTGAAAGGACCCGACATGACTGTCACCGAGATCGACAAGCCGCTCAGCCCGAAGTACACCCTCACCCCCGAGGAGCTCGACGCGTTCGGCGCGGAGATGGACGCCATCCGCCGACGCGTCGTCGCCGACCTCGGCGAGGTGGACGCCACCTACATCCGCAAGGTCGTGAAGTACCAGCGCGCCTTCGAGGTCGCCGGCCGGGTGATGTTCTACCTGCCGCCGCTGTGGCCCGCCGCGGTCGGTTCGCTCGCCGTGTCGAAGATCCTCGACAACATGGAGATCGGCCACAACGTGATGCACGGCCAGTACGACTGGATGGGCGACCCGGGCCTCAACTCGCGCATGTTCGAGTGGGACACCATGGCTCCCAGCGCGAACTGGAAGTACGGCCACAACTACATGCACCACACCTACACCAACATCGTGGGCAAGGACCGCGACGTGGGCTACGGGATCCTCCGCATGGACGAGGAGCAGGAGTGGCGCCCCTACTACCTGGGCAACCCGCTCTACGCGTTCCTCCTGATGACCTTCTTCGAGTGGGGCGTGGCCCTGCACGACCTCGAGACCGAGGAGCTGGTCGCCGGCCGGCGCACCTGGGCCGAGAACCGCGAGATCGCCGGCCGGATCTGGCGCAAGGTCCGCAGGCAGGTGGCGAAGGACTACATCGTCTTCCCGCTCCTGACCGGCCCGTTCTTCCTCTCGACCCTGGCCGGCAACGCGGTGGCCAACCTGATCCGGAACGTCTGGACCTTCAACATCATCTTCTGCGGCCACTTCCCGGCCGGCGTGGCGACCTTCACGGTCGAGGAGACCGAGAACGAGTCGCGCGGCGGGTGGTACTACCGCCAGCTGCTGGGCTCGGCCAACATCACCGGAAGCAAGCTGATGCACGTGATGAGCGGCAACCTGAGCCACCAGATCGAGCACCACCTGTTCCCGGACATCCCGGCGCGCCGCTACCCGGAGCTGTCGGTCGAGGTGCAGGAGATCTGCCGGCGCTACGGCCTGCAGTACAACACCGGCCCGCTCTACAAGCAGCTCGGCAGCGTCGCAGCGAAGATCTTCCGCCTCTCGCTGCCCAGCCGGAAGCCGAGGACCGCGCCGGCGCCGGCGACTGTGACCGACGCCCCGTTGGCGGCATGACCGGCAACAGTCAGACTGGTCCCATGAACTCCGAGGGTCAGGACCACCTGAGCAAGGCCGAGATCTCCAAGGACGCCGTCCAGTCCGGCGCCGAGGCGGCGATCGGCACCGTCGGTGAGGTCGCGACGATCATCACCGGCGCGGTCAAGGACGTGGCCGGCGCGCTCGGCGGGCTGGCGACGGAGCTGTTCGAGATCCGCGACGCCTCCAAGCGCGCGCTCGACCAGCACGGCGACGAGGTCGCGGAGGACGAGTAGCACCTAGAGGAGCAGGGCGCGGGCGGCGTCGCGCGCGGTGGACGGATCCACCGCCGCGAGCGCCGCCTCCGCCATTTCCTCGCACTGACCGAGCGTCACCTCGGCGACCCGCGCGCCGACCGGGCGGACCGCCGCGGCCGCCATGGACAGTGACGTGATCCCCAGGCCCACCAGCACGCAGGCGAGCAGCGGATCGGCGGCGGCCTCGCCGCAGACGCCGACCGGCTTGTCCGCCTGACGCCCGGCCTCGGCCGCGATCGCCACCAGCTGGAGCACGGCCGGCTGCCACGGGTCGGTGAGGTGCGCCAGGTCGGTGGCCATTCGGTCGGCGGCCATCGTGTACTGCGTCAGGTCGTTGGTGCCGATCGAGAGGAAGTCGACCTCTTCGAGCACCTTGTGTGCCAGGAGCGCAGCGCTCGGCACCTCCACCATCACCCCGGGCTTGAGGCCGCGCTCGCGGACGGCGGCCCCGAAGTCGCGGGCCTCGGCGACGGTGGCGACCATCGGCGCCATCACCCAGCACTCGGTGCCGGTGCGCTGC
Organism: uncultured Actinomycetota bacterium; assembly: GCA_963766035.1. Lineage (GTDB taxonomy): Bacteria > Actinomycetota > Actinomycetes > Propionibacteriales > Nocardioidaceae > Nocardioides. Next base: position 282,571 of record CAVXYP010000004.1, read on the forward strand.
GCGGCGATCGCGATCGCGTCGAGCTGACGGTGCAGCAGACCCGGGTCCGCGAAGGACAGCCGCAGGCCTCGCACGCCGAGGGCCGGGTTCTCCTCGTCGGGGTGGGTCGCGAACGCGATCGGCTTGTCGGACCCCGCGTCGAGGGTGCGGACGACGACGGATCGGTCATCTCCGGCAAAGGGCTCCATCACGCCCGCGTAGATCTCGGCCTGCTCGTCGACGGTCGGCTCGGTCTCCCGGTCGAGGAAGCTCAGCTCGGTGCGGAACAGCCCGACGCCGGTCACCGGCTCGGCGCTGGCCGCCCGGGCCGACGCCACGTCGGCGACGTTGGCCAGCAGCTTGACCGGACGACCGTCCGCCGTGCGGCCGGGGCCCGACCACGTCGCGAGAGTGTCGCGCTCGGCGCGGTCCTCGGCCACCAGGGCCGCGGCCTTGTCCTGATCGGGGTCGATCTCGACCGTGCCGGCCTGCCCGTCGACGAGGGCGGTGCGGCCGTCCAGCGCCGCGATCGCTCCGGTCGCGCCGACGACGCAGGGGATGCCGAGCTGCCGGGCGATGATCGCCGTGTGGCTGGTGGGGCCGCCACGCTCGGTCACGATCGCGACGACGAGGGACGGGTCGAGCCCGGCCGTGTCGGCCGGCGCCAGGTCCAGCGCGACCAGGATCGACGGTGACGTCGGGACCGGCACGCCCGGCTCGGGCTCCCCGATGACGCGGGCCAGCACGCGGGCGTGGATGTCGCGCAGGTCGGTCACCCGCTCGGCCATCAGGCCGCCCATCCCGGCGAAGATCGTCACGAACTGCTCGACGGCCGCGTCGAGCGCCGGCAGCAGCTGCTGCCCGGCGTTGAGGTTCTTGCGGACGGCGGCGCGCAGGCCGCGGTCGGTCGCCAGACCAGCGCTGGCCGTGAGCACCTCGGCCGTCGCGCCGGTGCTGGCAGCGGCCTTCGCCCGGAAGCCGTCAGCCACCAGGGCGACCGCGTCGTCGTACGCCGTGAGCGCCGCGGCAGCATCTGCGTGCCCGCCGTCGCCGTAGGACTCTCCGTAGGACTCAAGGGCGCCGGGGGAGACGGCGGGAGTGGCGATCAGGACGGGGCCGAAGGCGAGCCCCGGGACGACCGGAGTGCCGTGGATCGAGGTGACCATGGTCACCACCTAACCACGGCGAGGGCTTGACAAGCAACACAATCGGGCATAAAACAACACAAACAAAGATTCCGATTCGGAGGTCCACCGTGTACGCAGAGGAGCGACAGCAGGCCATGGCCCGCGCCGTCGCCGCCCGCGGTCGGATGTCGGTCGCCGAGCTTGCGAGCGACTACGACGTGACGACGGAGACGGTGCGGCGGGACCTGTCGGCGCTCGAGGCGCTCGGCCTGGTCCGGCGGGTCCACGGGGGAGCGGTGCCGGCGTCCGCGCTGACCTCGCTGGAGTACGGCCTCGCCGAGCGAGACGTCGCCAGGGTCGCCGAGAAGGAGACGATCGCCCGTGCGGCACTCGACCTCCTGCCACCGGCAGGAGGCTCGATCCTGATCGACGCGGGCAGCACGACGGTCCGGCTGGCCGAGGCGCTCCCGCGCGACCGCCGACTGGTCGTCTTCACGCACTCGGTGCCGGTCGCGGCGCGGCTGGCGGTCAACCCCGCGGTCGAGCTGCACCTGCTCCCCGGGTCGGTGCGACTCGCGACCCAGGCGGCGGTAGGACCCGAGACCGTTGCGGCTCTTGCCCAGGTACGGGTGGACCTGGCGTTCCTCGGCACCAACGGCATCACTGTTGGTCACGGCTTCTCGACCCCGGACTCGACCGAGGCTGCCACCAAGCGGGCGATCGTCGGCGCCGCCCGGCGAGCCGCGGTGCTCGCCGACTCGACCAAGGTCGGCGTCGAGGCGACGGTGCGATTCGCCGCGACGGACGAGGTCGACCTGCTGATCACCGATGGAGAGATCGACCGGGCCCAGCGCAAGGAGCTGGTCGCTGCAGGCCTCGAGGTCGTGGTCGCGTGATCCTCACCGTCACTCCCAATCCGAGCATCGACCGCACGGTCGTGCTGCCCGGGACCTTGCGTCGGGGCGCCGTCAACCGCGCCGACGCCGTCTTGTTCCAGCCGGGTGGCAAGGGGGTCAACATCTCCCGCGCGTGCGTGGCTGCCGGGGTGGCGACCGTCGCCGTGCTCCCGGTGGCGGCGGACGACCCCTTCGTCGCCGAGCTCCGGCAGATGGGGGTGCAGGTCCGTCCCGCACGGCCGGCCGGACCGATGCGGATCAACCTCACGATCACTGAGCCGGACGGCACGACCACCAAGGTCAACACCTCGGGCCCGACCACCGGACCCGACGACCTGGCCCAGCTCGCCGACCTGGTGCTGGCCGCCGCCGCCTCCGAGCGACCCGACTGGGTCGTGCTGGCCGGCTCGCTGCCGCCGGGGGCACCCGAGGACTGGTACGCCCGGGTCGGTGCTGCCCTCCACGCCGGGGATCACCGGTTCGCGGTCGACACCAGCGACGCTCCCCTCGCTGCGCTGCTCGAGGGCATCGCCCTTCCCGATCTGATCAAGCCGAACGCCGAGGAGCTCGCGTCCGCCACCGGGGGCGACCCCGAGGCGTTCGAGGCCGACCCCATGGCCGCGGCCGCGGCGGCGGCAACGCTCGTCGGTACGTCGGCCGGCTCGGTGCTGGCCACCTTGGGGGCCGCCGGCGCCGTGCTGGTCGACGGCACCGGGGCCTGGCACGCGACCCCGCCGCCGATCACTGTGGTCAGCACCGTCGGGGCCGGCGACGCCAGCCTGTTCGGCTTCCTGCTCGCCGATGTCCGCGGCGGCACCGCGCCCGAGCGGCTGGCCAGCGCCGTGGCGTACGGCGCGGCCGCGGCCGGTCTTCCCGGCACGACGCCGCCGGCTCCCACCGATGTCCGGACCACCGAGGTCCGGGTCCGCCAGCTCGACGTCGTTTCGAGCGAAATCACCGAAGGAACCCCCTCATGGCAGAACTGATGACGCCGCAACTGGTCCGTCTCGACGCGGACCTCGGCAGCGCCAAGGAGGACGTGATCGCCGCACTCGCTGCGGTGGTCACCGACGCACACCGCGCCGACGACGTCTCCGTGCTCGAGCGCGACCTGCTCGCCCGCGAGGCGAAGTCCGCGACCGGCATGAAGGACGGCATCGCGATCCCGCACTGCCGGACGGCGGCCGTCTCGGTGCCGACCCTCGCGTTCGCCCGGCTGTCACCGGCGGTCGACTTCGGCGCCAAGGACGGTCCGGCGGAGCTGGTGTTCCTCATCGCCGCACCCGAAGGCGGCGGCAACACCCACCTGCAGATCCTCACCAAGCTGGCCAGGTCCCTGGTGAAGCCGGAGTTCACCGACGCCCTGCGCGCAGCGGCCACCCCGGAGGAGGTCGTCGCGATCGTGGGTGGGGTCGTCGGTGCCGCGCCGACACCGGCAGCTGAGGTCGCCCCGTCGGCGCCGTCCGCGCCGGCCACCCGCCGGCTGGTGGCGGTCACCTCCTGCCCGACCGGCATCGCCCACACCTACATGGCGGCCGAGGCGCTCGAAGCCGCCGGCGCCAAGGCCGGCGTCGCGATCGACGTCGAGACCCAGGGCTCGGCCGGGTCGAAGCCGCTTCCGCAGGCCACCATCGATGCCGCCGACGCGGTGATCTTCGCGACCGACGTCGGCGTGCGGGACCGCGGCCGGTTCGCCGGCAAGCCCGTCGTCACCTCGGGCGTCAAGCGCCCGATCGACGACGGCGCCGCGATGATCGCCGAGGCGCTTCGCTACGCCGACGACCCGAACCCGCCCCGGGTCGAGGGCGGCGGCACCGCCGGCAGCGACCGTACGGCGACCGCGGGCGAGTCCTGGGGCGGCCGGGTCCGGCGCGTCCTGATGACGGGCGTCTCCTACATGATCCCGTTCGTCGCGGCCGGTGGGCTGCTGATCGCGCTGAGCTTCTTGCTGGGCGGCTACGACATCACCAACGTGTTCGCCGATGTCGTCGCCAACAACTCGCTGACCAACCTCCCGGACGTCGATGCGCTCGGGCTCGAGCACGTCCCGTTCGACTCCGGCCTGCTCGCCTACCTCGCGGCGATCCTGCTCATCATCGGCAAGACCGCGTTCGCGTTCTTCGTGCCGGCGTTGGCCGGCTACATCGCCTACGCGATCGCCGACCGGCCGGGCATCGCCCCGGGTTTCATCATGGGCGGCCTGGCGACCGACCTCCTGCAGTTCGGCACCTCGCAGACCGGGTTCCTCGGCGCCATCGCCGGCGGCGTGCTCGCAGGCCTGATCGCACACTGGATCGCCAGTTGGCCCGTGGCCAAGTGGGCGCGCGGCCTGATGCCGGTGCTCGTGATCCCGCTGCTCACCTCGATCGTCGCCGGCACGCTGATGCTGACCCTGCTGGGCAAGCCGATCGCCGACCTCACCAACGCGTTGCAGGACGCGCTCAGCGACATGAGTGGTTCCAACGCCGTCATCCTCGGTGTGGTCCTCGGCCTGATGATGGCCTTCGACATGGGTGGCCCCCTCAACAAGGTGGCGTACGCGTTCGCGGCAGCGGGCGTCGGATCGGCGGCGACCCTTGCCGGTGACGCCCCGGAGCTCAAGATCATGGCCGCAGTCATGCTCGCCGGCATGGTGCCGCCGATCGCACTGGCCCTGGCGACGGTCGTCCGCCCTGGGCTCTTCGACCCCGCTGAACGCGAGAACGGCAAGGCCGCCTGGCTGCTCGGTGCCTCGTTCATCACCGAGGGCGCGATCCCGTTCGCCGCGGCCGACCCGCTGCGCGTGATCCCCTCGATCATGCTCGGCAGTGCCGTCACCGGCGGCCTGTCCCAGGCCTTCGACGTCGGCCTCCGGGCACCGCACGGCGGCGTCTTCGTGCTGTTCGCCGTCGACGGGCGACTCGGCTTCGGGATCGCCCTCGTCGCCGGCGTGCTCGTCGCCTCCGCCAGCGTGATCCTGCTCAAGTCGATGGGCCGCTCGTCGATCGAGCCGACCGTCACCGTGCCCGTGACCGTGTGACCCACCACCAGATCGAAACGTCTGAGAGAAACGAGGAACCATGCCCACCAAGTCCGTCGTCGTCGGCTCCGCCGTCGGCCTCCACGCCCGACCCGCCGCGATCATCTCCGAAGCGGCGATGGAGCTCGACTCCGAGGTGCTCATCGGCACCCCGGGCGACGAGCCGGTCGACGCCAGCTCGGCGCTGCTCATCATGACCCTCGGTGCCGCCAACGGCGACACCGTCGAGGTGTCGGGCGTCAACGAGGCGGACGTCGACGCGATCGCCGCGCTCGTCGTCCAGGACCTCGACGCGGAGGACGTGCCCGACCCCGCCTAGTTCTTCGGTCCGAGCCCCTTCGACGCCCGTTCGATGGCGGCGGCGACATCGATGGTGGTGGCGTCCTGCACGTACGGCTTCGCTAGCTCCCGCTTCACGTACTTCGCGATGAATCGCTTCAGCTCACCCTCGACTCCGGCGGCGAGCTGGACCAGCTGCGCGCGCAGCCCCTGCGCCTGGAGCTTGAGCTGCACCTGCGCAGGCGTCGGTGGCGTGATCTCCATGACGATCGCGAGATCGTCGCGCGCCCGCGCGGCGATGACGAGCGGCACGTCGATCTCGGCGTTGAACCGGTGCTTGTCCACGCCCAGGTCGATCATGAACTCGATCGGGACCGGCAGGATGACGTGGAACGTGACGGGCTCGTCACCGACACGGCTCCCGGTCGCCGTACCGATCTGGCCCTTGGCCGTGACCTTGACCAGCCGGCCCGGACCCACGCCCATCGGGCCGACGTCGATCGTGCGGCCGGACAGGACGTTCACGCCGCGGAGCAGCCGCTCCTCGGTCACGGCGCGGTGGAAGAACTCGACGCCCCAGGTGCGGTAGTCGATCAACTCATCGCTCACGATCGACAACCTAGCGGGCCAGATCAGTCGTCCGGGTCGTCCAGCCGCGCCAGCCAGGTGGCGAACCGCTCGACGGCGGTCTCGAACTCCGGGTGCACGTCGGTGAACTCCTGGAGCCGCTCGGCGAGCCAGGCCAGGGTGACCTCTTCCTCACCCCGCCGTCGTTCGAGCTCCTCGATCCCACGGTCGGTGAAGTACATGTCCTACTCGAACGCGTCGGCGATGAGGACCTTGGCCTCTTCGAGGTGCCGCTTGGCAGTGCCGACCGCGGTGGTCGACGAGGCCTTGCGGGTGATCGGCTTGATCGGACGGTCGAGCTGCGGCACCACGTTGAGTGCGTACGACGGCCACGGCCCCTGGTTGAACGGCTCGTCCTGGACCCACTTGACGGTCGCGTCCGGGTACTTGTCGAGCTCGGCCTTCAGCTCCTCGATCGGCCACGGGTAGAGCCGTTCGACGCGGACGATCGCGGCGTCGTCGCGCTCGCTCTTGGTGCGCTCGACCATCAGGTCCCAGGTGAGCCGGCCCGAGACGAGCAGCACGTTCTTGACCTTCGCCGGATCGGCACTGTCGTCGCCGATCACCGGCCGGAAGGAACCCGAGGTGAAGTCGGCGGGTTGGGACGCGGCCTCCTTGCGCTTGAGCATCGACTTCGGCGTGAAGATGATGAGCGGCTTGTGCTCACCGCCGAGCGAGTGCGAGCGCAGCAGGTGGAAGTGGGATGCGGGGGTGGACGGCTGGGCGACCACCATCGCCTCGTCGGCGCACAGCGTGAGGAAGCGCTCGATGCGGGCCGACGAGTGGTCGGCCCCCTGGCCCTCGTAGCCGTGCGGCAGCAGCAGGACGACACCCGAGTCCTGGCCCCACTTGGTCTTGCCGGCGGAGATGTACTCGTCGATCACGGACTGGGCCCCGTTGACGAAGTCGCCGAACTGCGCCTCCCAGAGCACCAGCGCCTCCGGGCGCGCGACCGAGTAGCCGTACTCGAACCCGAGCGCGGCGTACTCCGACAGCAGGGAGTCGTAGACGTGGAACTTGGCCTGGTCCTCGGTGAGGTTCGACAACGGGGTCCACTCGTCGGCGTTGTGCCGGTCGATGATGGTCGCGAACCGCTGGACGAACGTGCCCCGGCGGGAGTCCTGGCCGGCCAGCCGCACCGGGCGGCCGTCCATCAGCAGCGCGCCGAACGCGAGGATCTCGCCGGTGCCCCAGTCGATCGGGCCGTCGGTGATCGCGGCCGCACGACGCTGCAGCTGGGGCATCACCTTCGGGTGCACGGTGAACCCGTCGGGCGGGGTGACATACGCGTCGGCGATCGCCTTCAGCATCTCGAACGACACCGACGTCTGGGTCTCGCCCGCCGGCTTGTCGGGGTAGTCGGGCACCGTCGTCCACGAGTCCGGCTTCTCGTCGGCGTCGCGGACCTCGGTGAAGACCCGCTCCAGCTGCGCCTGGTAGTCGCGGATGACCTGCTCGGCCTCCTCGATCGTGATGTCGCCACGGCCGATGAGGGACTCGGTGTAGAGCTTGCGGACCGAGCGCTTCTGCTCGATCAGGTCATACATCAGCGGCTGGGTGTACGACGGGTCGTCGCCCTCGTTGTGACCGCGCCGGCGGTAGCAGACCAGGTCGATCACGACGTCGCTGGAGAACGCCTGGCGATACTCGAACGCCAGCCGGGCGACCCGGATGCAGGCCTCCGGGTCGTCGCCGTTGACGTGGAAGATCGGCGCCTGGACCATCCGGGCGATGTCGGTGCAGTAGAGCGAGGACCGCGACGAGCCGGGGGAGGTGGTGAAGCCGACCTGGTTGTTGATGACCAGGTGGATGGTGCCGCCCGTGCGGTAGCCGCGGAGCTGGGAGAGGTTCAGCGTCTCCGCGACGACGCCCTGGCCGGCGAACGCGGCGTCGCCGTGCAGCAGCAGCGGCAGCACCGGGAACGCCTCGCCCTGGTCGAGCACGTCCTGCTTGGCGCGGGCGATGCCCTCGAGGACCGGGTCGACGGTCTCGAGGTGGCTCGGGTTCGCCGCGACCGAGACCTTGATGTTCTCGCCGGTGCCCGCGGAGAACTCGCCCTCGGCACCGAGGTGGTACTTCACGTCGCCCGAGCCCTGCACCGTGCGCGGGTCGATGTTGCCCTCGAACTCACGGAAGATCTGGTTGTAGGACTTGCCGACGATGTTGGCCAGCATGTTGAGGCGACCACGGTGGGCCATGCCGATGGTGACCTCGTCGAGCCCGGCCTGGGCTGCCGCCTCGCAGATCTCGTCGACGACCGGGACCGTGGTCTCGCCGCCCTCGAGGGAGAACCGCTTCTGGCCCACGAACTTGGTCTGCAGGAACGTCTCGAACGCCTCGGCCTGGTTGAGCTTCTGCAGGATCCGGAGCTGCTCCTCGCGAGGCTCCTTGGTGTGCGGCCGCTCGACCCGCTCCTGGATCCAGCGGCGCTGCTCGGGATCCATGATGTGCATGTACTCGATGCCGGTCGTGCGGCAGTAGGAGTCGCGCAGGATGCCGAGGATGTGGCGCAGCTTCATGAACCGCCGGCCGGACCCGCCGAACTCGCCGGTGGGGAACTCGCGGTCGAGGTCCCACAGGGTCAGGCCGTGCGACTCGATCCGCAGGTCCGGGTGGCTGCGCTGCTTGTACTCCAGCGGGTCGGTGTCGGCCATCAGGTGGCCGCGCACGCGGTAGGCGTGGATCAGCTCGAGGATCCGGGCCTGCTTGTCGATCTCGTCGTCGTGCGAGGTCGCGATGTCGTTGTTCCAGCGGATCGGCTCGTAGGGGATCCGCAGGGCGCGGAAGATGCCGTCGTAGAAGCCGTCCTCGCCGAGCAGCAGCTGGTGGACCCGCTTGAGGAACTCGCCGGACTGCGCGCCCTGGATCACCCGGTGGTCGTACGTCGACGTGAGCGTCATCACCTTGCTGATGCCGTTGCGCGCGATCGCCTCCTCCGAGGCGCCCTGCCACGCGGCGGGATACTCCATCGCGCCGACACCGATGATCGCCGCCTGGCCCGCCATCAGCCGCGGCACCGAGTGGACGGTGCCGAGGCCGCCGACGTTGGTCAGGCTGACCGTGGTGCCGGAGTAGTCGTCCATCGTGAGCTTGTTGTCACGAGCCTTGCGGATCATCACCTCGTAGGCGGTCCAGAACGCGGCGAAGTCCATCGCCTCGCAGGCCTTGATCGACGGCGCCACGAGCTGTCGGGTGCCGTCCGGCTTCTGCTGGTCGATCGCGAGCCCGAGGTTGATGTGGGCCGGGCTCACCATCGTCGGCTTGCCGTCGGTCTCGGAGTAGGAGTTGTTCATCGCCGGCATCGACTTCAGCGCCTGCACGAGCGCATAGCCGATGATGTGCGTGAAGGAGACCTTTCCGCCGCGGGCACGGGCGAGGTGGCTGTTGATGACGATCCGGTTGTCCCAGAGGAGCTTCACCGGCACCGAGCGCACCGACGTCGCCGTCGGGACGCCGAGCGAGACCTCCATGTTCTTGGCCGTCGCGGCCTGGATGCCCTTGAGCACGGTGTAGGTCGGCTCGTCCTTGGCGGCCGCCGGGGCGGGCTTCGGGGCGTCCTTCGGGGTCGGCCTGGTGCTGTCTCCCTTGGGCGACGGCGTGGTCTGCGACGCCGGGCTCACCTGCGGTGCGGGGGTCGCCTTCGGCGCCGGGCGGGCAGTCTTGACGGTGGCAGGGGCGGCTGCGGGCGCGGCGGCAGGCTTGGCGGCAGGCTTGGCGGGAGGAGCCGGCTGGCCGTTGCCCGCGGGCTGGGACGCGGCGCCGCCGCGGAAGTACGCCGCCCAGGCCTGGTCAACCGATGCCGGATCGGCATCGAACCGCTCCTTCATCTCCTCAACGAGCCACTCATTGGCTCCGAAGTCGGGGGTACTGGCCTGCGGGCCTGTCGACTGCGACACGACGTGCTTCGCCTCTTCCGGTGTGCTGCTGGCGTAGGGTCTGTCCGACCTGGACGAAGACCGGAGCCAAGGCTAGTCCCACCCCGAAGTTTTGTGTGGCGCCTGTCCGAGCAGAGGAGTCGCGAGTCGTGCGCAGAAGGCCAGGATCCCCGTCCCGTGCCGCCAGATCGATCGCTGTACCAGTGCCGGGCCTGGCGCTGTGCCTGGTCCTGGGCCTCGCCGGCTGCAGTGGCGGGGACGACGACGAGGAGCCCGGAGCGGGGCCGTCGAACGATGGCTCCTCCACCACGAAGGAGCCCGGCATCGCCACGTTGGTCGAGGTCGGCGCGGTGGTCGGCAAGCTCGGCAAGGGTCCGGCTCACGACGTCGCCGAGGACGTTGCCGATGTCGTGGACACGTGGCTCGACGCGGCGTACGTCGGGGGCGACTACCCGCGCTCGGACTTCGGGGACGCGTTCCCGGGATTCACCAAGGGCGCCGCCACCCTCGCCTCGCGGCAGGCCGGCCTGATGAGCAACGAAGGGGTCGGGCGCAAGGTCGAGGGAGTGACGGCCACCCGGCGGCTGGTCCGGGTCGACCTCCTCGCACCCAACGGCAAGGCCGCCGGCGCGACCGCCCACGTCAACCTCGTGATCAAGCTCACCGGTGACGTCGATCGCACCGACCAGATCCGTGGCCGGGTCGTGCTGACCCGGTCCGACAACGGCTGGCGGGTGTTCGGGTTCGACATCGAGCGCGGCGAGGTGAGGGGCTGATGGCGATGCGGACGATACGCACCGGCGTCCTCGCGGTGGTGCTCGCGATCGTGGCACTGGTGGTGCCCAACAGCAGCGTCGCACCGACGTACTTCACCCTCGTGAAGTTCGAGCACACCGCCGGCGTGGACACCGACCCGGACATCATCTGGATCCTTGCGGTCGGCTCCGATGCGCGACGTGGGCAGGACCCGCTGCACAGCCGCGGCGACACCCTCCAGCTCGTCGGGATGGACACCCACACCGGCGCCGCGACCTCCATCGGCATCCCGCGGGACAGCTGGGTCTCCATATCTGGCTACGGATCGAACCGGATCAACGCCGCGCTCTACTTCGGTGGCCCGCAACTCATCGGCGAAACGGTCGCAGATCTGGTAGGGATCGAGCCGGACTACGTGTTCGTGGCGACGTTCTGGGGAGTCGAGCAGATCGCCAAGGACGTCGGTCCGATCACCGTCGACAACCCGGTCGCGTTCTCCGACGAGTACCTCAAACCGAAGGGCTTTCCCGCTGGCAAGGTCGTGCTGCGCGGCTACAACGTCGTGGCCTTCGGCCGGATCCGTCATTCGTTGGCCGGAGGCGACTTCGACCGGTCCCGCAACCAGCAGCGCGTGCTGAAGGGATTCCAGGCCAAGGTCGCCCAGAACGCCGATCGTCCGGGCTGGATCGAGCGCGGCGTGCTGTCGGTCATGGACAACGTGCACACCAACCTGGCGCCCGCCGAGCTGTTCGAGATCGCCCAGGCCGTCGCCCAGGTCGACCCGAAGAAGATCACCGGCTGCGTCGTACCCGGCGGCATCGGCAACATCGGCGGCGCCAGCGTCGTCCTGCCCTCCACCGACACCGCCAAGCGCTACGGCGACGACGCCCGCAAGGACGCGACGATCAAGAACTGCTGAAGATCCGCCACGGTCTCGGCGAAGCGCTGCCGGCGGCGTCGAAGGCCTGCGCGTCGAAGCCATAGGCGCCGTCGGGCAAGGCGATGGTCGCGCGCCAGGCCGAGGTGGTCGCTCCTGGACTGGTGAGCGTCGTGGGCAACCGACGTGCCGTCGCCCCCCACGCCCCACCCGGCTGGAGCCACAGCAGCGTGTTGTTGTCCCGGATCCTCAGGTCAACGGCTTGAACACCGCGATCGTCGGTCGCTGATCCAGTGAAGGTCACCGGGCTGGTGACCACCTGCAGGGCCGCCGGCCGGGAAACGGCGACCGTCGGTGCAGCCGTGTCGGAGCTGCCGCCGGACAGGGTGGCGGTCGTGACGACGTAGACCTGCTCGCCGACGGAGCGGTCGCCGGCCACGAGGTTGCGCGCGGCACTCTGGTAGACGACCACCGAGCCGTCCGCATCGGGCACCGGCCGGTAGGACATCGCGTCGGCGGGCCGGCCGTCGTAGCCGACCGACAGCACGATGTTCTTGCCGCTGACCATGTCATGGAGGAAGGCGTCGCCGACCGACTTGTTGTCGCCGGCGGCCAGGTTGCCGGCGAAGCTGTTGAAGGTCGCCAGCCGGTGGTCGTCGGTGACGAACCCACGAAGGCTGTCACCGGTCGCGCTCCCGCCGGCCTCGGTCACGCTGGCCCGCAAGCTGGCGCCGGTCGTGCGGTCGTAGACGTAGACGTCGCCGAAGCCGGTGGTGTCGTTGGCCGCGATGGGGGAGTAGCTGTTGTAGACGACCTGCTGGCCGTCGGGCGTCAGGTAGGGGCGGGCGCCTCCGACGGGGGCGCCGTTGGACCGCCTGGACACACGAACGGTCCGTCCGCTCTGCAGGTCGCGCAGGTAGACGGCTTCGGTGGCGGGGCCGCCGTCGGCGACCAGGTCAGTGGCCATCGAGCTGAAGGCGACGAACCGGCCGTCGTTGCTGACCATCCCTCGATAGCTGTTCGCGTTGCCGAGCCCACCGGCCGGGTCGACACTGACGAGCGTGGTGGTGCCGTTGAGCCGGTCGCGGAGGTAGAGCTGCTCGAAGCTGTTGCCGCCGAGCGGCCCGAGGTTGGACGCCCTGGAGTTGAACGCCACGAACCGGCCGTTGGGCGACAGCATCGGACGGGTCGACGGTCCGTTGGCACGGACTCCGCCGGAGCTCACGCTGATCAGCTCGGTGGCCCCGGCGCTCATGTTGCGCAGGAACACGCTGCGGGAGACGGTCGAGGGCGAGACCAGCGAGTGGTCGTCGGACACGAACGCCACCAGGTTGCCGTCGGCGCTCGGCCAGCCGAAGCTCGACCAGTTCGCGGCGATCCGCCCGCCGGCGCTGACGCTCACCATCTCCGTCCGCCCGGTCTGCAGATCGCGGCGGTAGACCCGGCGCTCCTTGAACCCGACGCCCGGGACCAGGTTGGACGCGGTGGAGTCGAACACGACGTACCGGCCGTCGTCGCTGATCTCCGGCCGATCGGCCGGGCCGTTGGCCGGCTGACCGTTCATCCCGATCGAGACCAGGCGGGTGTCCGGTGCGACCGCCCGGCGATCCGGCGCCGCGGTGGAGTCCACCACGTCGACCGCCGAGGCCACACTGAGCGCAGCGAGAACCACGGTGACGCGGAGCCACCGGTGCCGTCCTGATGCTCGTGCACGCATCATGGGTCCTCCGAGGGTCGTTCCCCTCAAAGGTGGCACGAGAACCCGAGGAACATCCGACGGTTGGGCGATTCGCGCCCGGACCGCCTGACGTCGATGCCTCAACAGATAACGACCGGGCGCCTCCGGCAGGATTCGAACCTGCGGCACCTGGTACCGGAAACCAGTGCTCTATCCCCTGAGCTACGGAGGCCCTGCGCCGGTCGCGGTGACGTTCGCGGCGCGGTGAGGAACCTTACCGGGCGATATCCGTGCATGAGAAACCTGGGGCCGCCGATACCCTTGCCCGGTGAATCCCGAGCAGCTCTCCGCCACCATCGTCGACGGTCTGTCGGCGCTCGTCGACCAGGGTGCGCTCACCCTGCCCGACGGCGTCCCGGCTGAGGTGACGGTCGAGCGGCCGCGCCAGAAGGGACACGGCGACTACGCCACGAACGTCGCCCTGCAGCTGGCCAAGCGGGCCGGCATCAACCCGCGGGCGTTCGGCGAGCTGCTCGCCGCCAAGCTCCAGGAGTCCGACGGCATCGCGGCCGTCGAGATCGCCGGGCCGGGCTTCCTCAACATCACCGTCGAGGCAGGAGCACAGGGCCAGGTCGCGGCAGACATCGTCGCCGCCGGAGCGTCGTACGGCTCCTCGAACGCGTTCGCCGGCGAGCGGATCAACCTGGAGTTCGTGTCGGCCAACCCGACGGGGCCGCTGCACCTCGGCGGCGTCCGGTGGGCGGCGGTCGGAGACGCGCTCGGCCGGATCTTCGAGTTCACGGGAGCCGACGTCTCCCGGGAGTACTACTTCAACGACCACGGCGCGCAGATCGACCGGTTCTCCCGGTCGCTGCTCGCGAGCGCGAAGGGCGAGCCGGCGCCGGAGGACGGCTATGGCGGCGAGTACATCCACGAGATCGCCTCGGCGGTCATCGCCGAGCGGCCGGACGCGCTGACGCTGCCCGACGACGAAGCGCAGGAGGTCTTCCGCGCCGTGGGCGTCGACATGATGTTCGCGGAGATCAAGAAGTCGCTGCACGACTTCGGCGTCGACTTCGACGTCTACTTCCACGAGGACGAGCTGCACAAGAGCGGTGCGGTCGAGCGCGCGGTCGCGCGACTGCGGGAGCTCGGCAACATCTACGAGAAGGACGGCGCGCTCTGGCTCGCCACCGAGAAGTACGGCGACGACAAGGACCGGGTCGTCATCAAGTCCGACGGCAGCGGCGCCTACCTGTCCGGCGACCTGGCCTACTACCTCGACAAGCGGGAGCGCGGCTTCGACCGGTGCTTCATCATGCTCGGCGCCGACCACCACGGCTACGTCGGCCGGATGATGGCGATGTGCGCGGCGTTCGGCGACCAGCCGCACGTCAACCTCGAGATCCTGATCGGCCAGCTGGTCAACCTGCTCAAGGGGGGCGAGCCGCTGCGGATGTCGAAGCGGGCCGGCACCGTGGTCACGATCGACGACCTGGTGGGCGCGATCGGTGTCGACGCCGCCCGTTACGCCCTGGCCCGCTACCACAGCGACAGCCCGATCGACATCGACCTCGACCTGTGGGCGCGGGCGTCCAACGACAACCCGGTCTTCACGGTTCAGTACGCCCACGCCCGGGTGTCGAGCCTGCTGCGCAACGCTGCCGACGTGGGCGTCGTCGCCGAGTCCCATCCGGAGCTGCTCGTCCACGACAAGGAAGGCGAGCTGCTCCGCTCGCTCACCGAGTTCCCGCGGGTGGTCAAGGCCTCCGCCGAGCTGCGCGAGCCGCACCGGGTGGCGCGCTACCTCGAAGCACTGGCAGGCACCTACCACCGGTTCTACGACAACTGCCGGGTGCTGCCGATGGGCGACGAGGAGATCGGCGACCTCCACCGCGCACGGTTGATGCTCGTCGAGGCGACCCGGGTCGTGCTGGCCAACGGCCTCGGCCTGCTCGGCGTCTCCGCGCCCGAGCGCATGTGAGCGCGGGGGAGACGACATGACCCACGAGGCGGGCTGGGCGCACGCGCCCGGAGCCCTGCGGGGGCCGGCGTGGCTGCAGCCACCGCGCGACGCCAACGACATCGTCCCGCTGCTGTGGTCGAGCACCGCGCACAAGACCGATGCCGGCGACCTGGTCGTCGGGGGCGTGCCGCTCGCCGACCTGGTGGCCGAGCACAACACCCCGGCCTACGTCCTCGACGAGGCCGACTTCCGGGCCCGTGCCCGGGCGTTCCGCGACGCGTTCGCCGGCTGGGACGTCTACTACGCCGGCAAGGCGTTCCTCTGCACCGCGGTGGCCCGCTGGATCGAGGAGGAAGGGCTGTGCCTCGATGTCTGCTCGACCGGTGAGCTCACCGTCGCGCTGCGCGCCGGCGTCGACCCGGCCCGGATCGGCTACCACGGCAACAACAAGTCCGTCGCCGAGCTGAGGCGGGCCGTCGCCGAGGGCGTCGGGCGGATCATCGTCGACTCGTTCCAGGAGATCGACCGGTTGATCGAGGTCGCCAGGGATCTCGTGACGGTTGCTGAGCAACCTCCTCGATCTCCGGTGCGGGTGATGGTGCGGGTGACCGCCGGGGTCGAGGCGCACACCCACGAGTACATCGCGACCGCCCACGAGGACCAGAAGTTCGGGTTCTCGATCACGTCGGGTGACGCGTTCGAGGCGGTCCGACGCCTCGACGAGGCTCCCGGCATCGAGCTGCTCGGCCTGCACTCGCACATCGGCAGCCAGATCTTCGACTCCTCCGGCTTCGAGGTCGCGACCCGTCGGGTGCTCGCCCTGCAGCACCGGGTGTCGAGCGAGCTCGGCGTCACGATGCCCGAGATGGACCTCGGCGGTGGCTTCGGCATCGCCTACACGACCCAGGACGACCCCGCCGACCCGTCCGAGCTGGCGACCGAGATCGGCAAGATCGTCGAGCACGAGTGCCGCGCCCTCGACCTGGAGCAGCCGCGGCTCTCGATCGAGCCGGGTCGCGCGATCGTCGGCCCGGCGATGTGCACCGTCTACACCGTCGGCACGGTCAAGCCGGTCGCCCTGGACGCGGGCGCGGTGCGCACCTATGTCAGCGTCGACGGCGGGATGAGCGACAACATCCGCACGGCTCTCTACGACGCCGACTACTCCTGCACGCTGGCTGCCCGCCGCTCCGAGGCCGCTCCGGTGCTGGCCCGGGTCGTGGGCAAGCACTGCGAGGCCGGCGACATCGTGGTCCGCGACGAGTTCCTCCCCGGCGACGTGGCCCCGGGTGACCTGCTGGCGGTGCCGGGCACCGGTGCCTACTGTCGCTCGATGGCCTCCAACTACAACCACGCACTGCGTCCCCCGGTGATCGCGGTACGGGACGGCGTCGCGCGCGTCGTCGTACGGCGGGAGACTGAGGACGACCTGTTGGCGACGGATGTCGGGTGAGTGCTGTGAAGGTGGAGGGCGACAAGCCCCTCAAGGTGGCGGTGCTCGGCTGTGGAGTCGTCGGGTCCCAGGTGGTGCGGCTGCTCGACGAGCAGGCAGGCGACCTCGCCGCCCGGGTCGGTGCGCCGGTCGAGCTCGTCGGTGTCGCCGTACGACGGCTCGACGCGCCGCGTGACGTCGACGTCCCTGCCGGCCTGCTGACCGCCGACGCGCTCGGGCTGGTCACGCGTGGCGACGTCGACGTCGTGGTCGAGGTCATCGGTGGCATCGAGCCGGCGCGCTCCCTGATCCTCGCCGCGCTCGAGAACGGCGCGTCCGTCGTCACGGCCAACAAGGCGCTCCTCGCCGAGGACGGGCCCACCCTCTACGAGGCCGCCGAGAAGGCGGGGCGCGACCTCTACTACGAGGCGGCCGTCGCCGGCGCGATCCCGATCGTGCGGCCGCTGCGCGAGTCGCTCGCCGGCGACAAGGTGACCCGGGTCCTCGGCATCGTCAACGGCACCACCAACTTCATCCTCGACAAGATGGACTCCCAGGGAGCCGGGTTCGAGGAGGCTCTCGAGGAGGCGCAGACGCTCGGCTACGCCGAGGCCGACCCGACCGCCGACATCGAGGGCTTCGACGCCGCGGCGAAGGCAGCGATCCTCGCCAGCCTCGCCTTCCACTCCCGGGTCACCGCCGCCGACGTGCACCGCGAGGGCATCAGCGACGTCACCTCGGGTGACGTCCGGTCGGCCACCGACATGGGCTGTGTCGTGAAGCTGCTGGCGATCGCCGAGCTCAACCTGAGCGAGTCCGGCGAGCAGGCCGTGAGCGTGCGCGTCCACCCGGCGATGATCCCGAGGACGCACCCGCTGGCATCCGTGCGCGAGGCCTACAACGCCGTGTTCGTCGAGTCCGAGGCCGCCGGCCAGCTCATGTTCTACGGGCCGGGCGCCGGCGGCGCGCCGACGGCGAGCGCGGTGCTGGGTGACCTGGTCACGGTCGCGCGCAACCACCGGCAGGGCACCCGTGGCGTCGGCGAGTCGGCGTACGCCGACCGGGCGGTGCTGCCGATGGGGGAGACCCGCACCCGCTACCACGTCGCGATCGACGTCGACGACCGCGCCGGCGTGCTCGCCGCGGTCGCGACCGCCTTCGCGGACCACGGCGTGTCGATCCAGACGGTGAGACAGGAGGGTCGCGGCGACGACGCTCAGCTGGTCGTGGTGTCCCACCAGGCGAGCGATGCTCAGCTGTCGGCGACCGTGGCGAAGCTGCGCGAGATGGACATCGTCCGCGACGTCACGTCGGTGATGCGCGTCGAAGGGACCGACGAGTGAGCGGGCGACCGCAGTGGCGCGGCGTGATCGAGGAGTACCGCGACCTGTTGGCGATCCCGCCGGACACGCCCGCCGTCAGCCTCGGGGAGGGCGGCACCCCGCTCGTCCGCTCCGGCTGGCTGTCCGAGCACGGTGACGCCGACGTCTGGCTCAAGATCGAGGGCGCCAACCCGACCGGTTCCTTCAAGGACCGCGGGATGACGACCGCGATCTCGGTCGCGGTCCACGAGGGCGCCAAGGCCTGCGTGTGCGCATCGACCGGCAACACGTCGGCGTCGATGGCCGCGTACGCCGCGCGAGCCGGCATCACGCCGATCGTGCTGGTGCCCGAGGGCAAGATCGCCGCCGGCAAGATGGCGCAGGCCCTGATCCATGGCGCACGGGTGATCCAGGTGCGCGGCAACTTCGACGACTGCCTCAACCTGTCGCGCGGCCTCGCCGAGCACTACCCGGTCGCCCTGGTCAACTCGGTGAACCCGATCCGGCTCGAAGGGCAGAAGACCGCGTCGTTCGAGGTGGTCGACCGGCTCGGCGACGCACCCGACGTGCACCTGATGCCGGTCGGCAACGCGGGCAACATCTCGGCGTACTGGCTCGGCTATCAGCAGTATCGCGACCACACGACCAAGCTGCCCCGGATGCGCGCGTTCCAGGCGGAGGGGGCGGCGCCGATCGTCTTCGACCGGGTCTTCCCGGCGCCGGAGACCCGCGCCAGCGCGATCCGGATCGGCAACCCTGCGTCCTGGCGGCTGGCGACAGCCGCGGCCGCGGAGTCGGGTGGCGGGTTTGCCGCGCTGAGCGACGACGCGATCCTGAGCGCGCAGGCCGAGCTGGCCCGGTCCGAGGGCGTCTTCGTGGAGCCCGCCTCGGCCGCCGGTGTTGCCGGCTATCTCGCCGACATCGCGGCCGGCATCAGCTACGCGGGGCAGACGGTCGTCATCACCGTCACCGGCCACGGGCTCAAGGACACCGTGACCGCGCTCGAGTGGTTCGGTGAGGTGATCCCGGTCGTGGTGGACTCCGATCTCGACGCCGCGGCCGCAGCGGCCGACCTGACGTGACCCGATGACCACGTTCGCAACCGAGCCGGTGCGGGTGTCCGTGCCGGCCACCTCGGCCAACCTCGGCCCCGGCTTCGACGCGCTCGGCCTCGCGCTCGACCTGCGCGACCGGCTCGAGGCCGAGGTCACCGACGGCGGCCTGGTCGTCGAGGTCGACGGCGTCGGCAGCGACCAGGTGCCGCTCGACGAGCAACACCTCGTCGTCCGGGCGATGCGCGCGGCCTTCGCCGAGATCGGCGACCAGCCGCCGGGGCTCCGGCTCAGCTGTCTCAACGTGATCCCGCACGCCCGGGGCCTCGGATCGTCGTCGGCCGCGATCGTGGCCGGGGTGTGGCTTGCACGGGAGCTCGTGCCGGGTGGCCGGCTGCTGCTCGGCGACGAGGGCCTGCTCGAGCTGGCCGCCCGGATCGAGGGTCACCCTGACAACGTCGCGCCGGCGCTGTTCGGCGGCTTCATGATCGCGGGCGAGGAGCCCGAGGGGACGTTCTACGCCGTACCGTCCGAGGTCGATCCACGGATCGGCGTGGTCGTCTTCATCCCACCGGAGTCGGTCTCGACCGAGACCGCCCGTGGGCTGCTCCCGAAGCAGGTGCCGCACGCGGACGCCGCGGCGAACGCGGGTCGCGCGGCCCTCCTGGTCGCGGCGCTCGGGGGCCGCCCCGAGGAGCTCTGGCGTGCGACCGCCGACCGGCTGCACCAGGACTACCGCCGACCCGCGATGCCGGCCAGCCTCGACCTGGTCGATGCGTTGCGGGCGGATCGGGTGCCCGCGATCATCTCCGGCGCCGGACCGACCGTGCTCGCGTTCACCGACATGACCGACGGGCTGGTGGCTCGCTGCCCGGACGGGTGGACCGCGCTCCAGCTCGGGATCGACTCCCGCGGCGCCGTTGCCTGGTAGATGTCGTCGCGCGGCGACACGGTGGTAGTCTCATGACGCGTCAACCGATCCTTCGGATCTCGACGCCGCGCCAGCAGCACGGCACAGCATCGCGCGCATCTCCTTCCTCGCTCCGGTCGACTTGCGTCCGCCTGAGGAAGATCTGACCTGATCATTGGCAGGCCCTGACCTCCCACGCGGAGCGGAGCGGCCGTATTACGTGGGAAGGACCTCACGTGACAGAAGTTCTCGAAGCCACAGCAGGCACCGGAGGGGCGCCGAAGAAGCGCAGCGGTGGACTCAACACCATGCTTCTCGCCGACCTCAAGGCCATGGCGGGTGGCATGGGCATCGCCGGCGCCGGCAGCATGAAGAAGGCCGACCTGGTCTCGGCCATCAAGGCCGCACAGGCGAAGCCGAAGGCCGACACGCCTGACGAGCGGTCCCAGCCCCCGCGTCAGCAGAAGGCCCAGGGTCAGCAGAAGGCCCAGGGCCAGCAGAAGGGCCAAGGGCAGCAGAAGGCCCAGGGTCAGCAGAAGGCCGAGGGCCAGCAGAAGGCTCAGGGGCAGCAGAAGGCCCAGAACCAGGCCGCCCAGCCGAAGCAGCAGGACGACCAGGACAAGCCGGCGCAGGACAAGCCGGCGCAGGACAAGGGCGCAGGACAGAGCACGGCGCAGGACAAGCAGGACCAGGACAAGGCGGACCAGCAGGGTCAGGGCGACGACGGCGAGGCCGGCAGCCGCCGCAACCGCCGCCGGCGCGGGCGCGACCGCAACCGGCCCGCGACCGGGGGCCGCAACGAGCCGGACACCACGATCCTCGAGGACGACGTGCTCGTCCCGGCTGCCGGCATCCTCGACGTGCTCGACAACTACGCGTTCGTGCGGACCAGCGGCTACCTCGCGGGCCCCGACGACGTCTACCTCTCCCTCTCGATGGTGCGGAAGTACGGCCTGCGCCGCGGCGACGCGATCGTCGGCCAGGTGCGCCAGCCCCGCGACGGCGAGCGCCGGGAGAAGTTCAACCCGATGGTCCGCATCGACAACGTCAACGGCGTCGACCCCGACCAGGCCCGGCACCGGGTCGACTTCGCGAAGCTCACCCCGCTCTACCCGAGCGAGCGGCTCCGGTTGGAGACCGAGCCGAGCAACTTGATCGGCCGGGTCATCGACATCGCCGCTCCGATCGGCAAGGGCCAGCGCGGCCTCATCGTCTCGCCCGCGAAGGCCGGCAAGACCATGATCCTGCAGCAGATCGCGAACTCGATCACGACCAACAACCCCGAGTGCCACCTGATGGTGGTCCTGGTCGACGAGCGGCCCGAGGAGGTCACCGACTTCGAGCGCTCGGTCAAGGGCGAGGTCATCTCGTCGACGTTCGACCGACCGGCCAGCGACCACACCACCGTCGCGGAGCTCGCCATCGAGCGGGCCAAGCGCCTGGTCGAGCTCGGCCACGATGTCGTTGTCCTGCTGGACGGCATCACGCGACTGGGGCGGGCCTACAACCTGGCCGCTCCCGCTTCGGGACGGATCCTGTCCGGCGGCGTCGACTCCGCTGCGCTCTACCCGCCGAAGAAGTTCTTCGGCGCCGCGCGCAACATCGAGAACGGCGGCTCGCTGACCATCCTCGCGACCGCGCTCATCGAGAGCGGCTCGAAGATGGACGAGGTGATCTTCGAGGAGTTCAAGGGCACCGGCAACATGGAGATCCGGCTGCGCCGCGACTTCGCCGACAAGCGCATCTTCCCGGCGATCGACGTCATCCAGTCCGGCACCCGCCGAGAGGAGCTCCTCCTCAGCAAGGAGGAGATGGCGATCATCTGGAAGCTGCGTCGGGTGCTCTCCGCCCTCGACAGCCAGCAGGCGCTCGAGGTGCTGCTCGAGAAGCTCAAGAAGGCGTCGACCAACATCGACTTCCTGATGCAGGTCCAGAAGACCACCCCGGCCCCCGGCTCCGAGGAATAGGCACGGGCTGGAAAGCGCTTCTACACTGATCCGTCGGTTCCGGTTCACGCCAGCAAGAGGCAAGGGCGACCCGGAGCCCTGAGAGAGGACACCATGAAGAAGGACATTCACCCCGACTACGTCGTGACCGAGGTGACCTGCACCTGCGGCAGCACCTTCACGACCCGCAGCACCGTGAGCTCCGGCACGATCCACTCCGACGTCTGCTCGCAGTGCCACCCGTTCTACACCGGCAAGCAGAAGATCCTCGACACCGGCGGCCGCGTGGCCCGGTTCGAGGCGCGCTACGCCAAGAAGGCCGACGCCACCAAGTAGCTGTCCGACCGCGCCGTTCTTCCCGCTCGTGGGAAGAACGGCGCGGCTCTTTTCGGAGGAATCGTGTTCGAAGCCGTGGAGGGCATGCTCGCCGAGCACGCCGAGCTCGAAGGCAGGCTCGGCCTGCCCGAGACCCACGCCGACGCTCGGCTCGCCCGCACCCTGAACCGTCGTTACGCCGAGCTCGGCACGATCATCAACGTCTGGCGGGAGTGGCAGCGCTACGGCGACGACGCCGGTGCCGCACAGGAGCTGGCTGACGACCCCGCGTTCGCCGAAGAGGTCATCGAGCTGCGGGCCAAGCAGGAGGAGGCCGCCGAGCGGCTGCGGCGGTTGCTGGTGCCGCGCGACCCGGTCGACGACAAGGACGCGATCCTCGAGGTGAAGTCGGGGGAGGGCGGGGACGAGAGCGCCCTGTTCGCCGGCGACCTGCTGCGGATGTACACCCGCTACGCCGAGCAACGCGGATGGAAGACGGAGATCCTCGACGCTGCTGAGTCCGACCTCGGCGGCTACAAGTCGGTCACGGTCGCGGTCAAGGGCGGTGCAGCGGGCAACACCGGGCCGGGGCAGGCGCCGTACGGCCTGCTCAAGTTCGAGGGCGGCGTGCACCGGGTCCAGCGGGTCCCGGTCACCGAGTCCCAGGGCCGGATCCACACCAGCGCCGCCGGCGTGCTCGTCGTGCCGGAGGCCGAGGCCGTCGACGTCGAGGTCAACGACAGCGACCTGCGGATCGACGTCTTCCGCAGCAGCGGACCCGGCGGCCAGAGCGTCAACACCACCGACTCCGCGGTCCGGATCACCCACCTTCCCACCGGCATCGTCGTCAGCTGCCAGAACGAGAAGAGCCAGCTGCAGAACAAGGAGCAGGCGCTCCGGATCCTGCGTGCCCGACTCCTCGCTGCCGCCCAGGAGACCGCCGACGCGGAGGCGAGCGCGGCCCGGCGGAGCCAGGTCCGGACCGTTGACCGCTCCGAGCGGATCCGCACCTACAACTTCGCCGAGAACCGGATCTCCGACCACCGCACCGGCTACAAGGCCTACAACCTGGACCAGGTCCTCGACGGCGACCTGCAGCCGGTGCTCGACTCGTGCGTCGACGCCGACATGGCCGCCCGGCTCGAGGCACTCGAGCAGTGAAGCTGGGCGACGCGATCGACCTGCTTCGCGAGGCTGGCGTCTCGTCTCCGGAGTACGACGCCCGCGAGCTGCTTGCTCACGTGACCGGATCCAGTCGCATGGTGCTCGCCGATCCGACCCCGGAACAGGCGGCTGAGTTCGGCCGGCTGGTCGCCCGTCGCGCCGAGCGTGAGCCGCTGCAGCACTTGACGGCGGTCGCCTACTTCCGGCATGTCGAGCTCGTCGTCGGGCCTGGTGTCTTCGTGCCGCGCCCCGAGACCGAGCTGCTGGCCGGCTGGGCGGTCGAGCAGGCGGCCTTGGTATCGAGGCTCGGCCGCGGGCGGCCTCGCACCTCAACCAGCGGCGGCCCGGTCGTGGTCGACCTCTGCACGGGATCCGGCGCGATCGCCAAGTCCGTCGCCGAGGAGGTGCCCGGTGCGGCCGTGCACGCGGTCGAGCTGGATGAGTCCGCCTTCCCGTGGGCCGAGCGCAACCTCGCCGGCACGGGGGTGGACCTGCGCCTGGGCGACTTCCGGACCGCCTTCGAGGACCTGCTCGGCACCGTCGACGTCGTGGTCTGCAACCCGCCCTACGTCCCGCTCGAGGCGTGGGAGTCGGTGGCGGTCGAGGCCCGCGACCACGACCCGCACCTCGCCCTCTTCTCGGGTGACGACGGGCTCGACGCGATCCGCGCGCTCGCAGTCCGGGCCGCGGCCCTGCTCCGCCCGGGTGGGGTGGTGGGGGTCGAGCACGCCGACGTGCAGGGGGAGTCCGCGCCGGCCGTCTTTGCCGCGCAGGGCAGCTGGGACGAGGTCCGCGACCACGAGGACCTCAACGGCCGGCCGCGGTTCGTCACAGCACGACGGATGGTTGGCCGTGCCCACAGACCGGGGTGACAGGATGGGCTCCGTGAGTCAGTCCGGTTCGGCCCAGGTCTACGACGCGAGCAGCTCCGGGTCGGACGAGGATCGCGCGGCTGCCGTCGACGCGGCCGCGCTCGCGATCCAGCGCGGACGCCTCGTCGTCCTCCCGACCGACACCGTCTACGGCGTCGCCGCCGACGCGTTCGACCCGGACGCCGTCGCCCGGCTGCTCGACGCGAAGGGGCGGGGCCGCGAGATGCCGCCGCCGGTGCTCGTCAGCACCGCGACCACGCTCGACGCGCTCGCGACCAAGGTGCCCGACTACGCCCGAGCGCTCACCGACGCGTTCTGGCCGGGTCCGCTCACCCTGGTCTGCCACGAGCAGCCCTCACTCCGGTGGGACCTGGGCGAGACCCGGGGGACCGTCGCCGTCCGCATGCCCGACCACGAGCTGACCCGGGAGATCCTCGACCGCACCGGCCCCCTCGCGGTCAGCTCCGCCAACCGGACCGGCAGCCCGGCGGCCACCGATGCCGCCGACGCCGTCGAGATGCTCGGCGACCGGGTGGCGGTCATCGTCGACGGCGGCGCGACCGCCGGTGCCATCCCTTCGACGATCGTCGACGTGACGGGCGACCGCCCGCGGCTGCTGCGGCTCGGGGTCGTGACGGTGGCCCAGCTCGACGAGGCGCTCGCGGAGTCCGGGTTGACCGTCGAGACCGAAGACTGACCGATGCGCGAGTACCTCGTCGTCTTCCTGGTCGCCGCCGCGGTGACCTATCTGCTGACGGTCATCGCCCGCGAGATCGCCATCCGCACGGGAGCGGTCGCCAAGGTCCGGGACCGTGACGTGCACGCCGAGCCGATTCCCTACCTCGGCGGCCTCGCCATGCTCGGCGGCCTGTTCACCGCGTTCCTCGTCGCCCGCGAGCTGCCTTTCTTGTCCGAGAGCCCGCCCTGGGTCTTCGAGGACTCGCTCGCGGTGCTGGTCGCCGGCGCGCTGGTGTGCGCCGTCGGCGTCCTCGACGACATCTTCGACCTCGACGCCCTCACCAAGTTCGGTGGTCAGGTGATCGCCGTGGGCGTTCTGGTCTACCTGGGCGTCCAGTTCCGGTTCTTCTACCAGCCCGACGGTGTCAGCTTCGTTCTCGACCCGGCACAAGGGGCCCTGCTCACCGCTTTCGTGGTGATCGCGACGATGAACGCAGTCAACTTCATCGACGGCCTGGACGGGCTGGCTGCCGGGGTCATCGGGATAGGCGCGGCGGCGTTCTTCGTCTTCTGCTACCTCCTGACCGTCGTCAACCACGTCGACCGGGCGACGACCGCGTCGCTCCTCTCGGCAGCGTTGGCGGGGGCGTGTGCCGGGTTCCTCGTGCACAACTTCCACCCCGCGCGGGTCTTCATGGGTGACAGCGGCTCGATGTTGATCGGTCTGGTCCTGTCCGCGTCGGCAGTCACGATGACCACCCAGTACTCCCCCGTCGACTTCACCGACGGCATCGACGGAGCTCGAGCCAATCTTTTCCCATGCTGTTGCCGATGGCGTTGCCGATCCTGATCATGGTGGTCCCGCTGGCCGACCTGGTCCTCGCGGTGCTTCGCCGTACGGCGGCCCGCCGGTCGCCGTTCGCGCCGGACAAGCAGCACCTGCACCACCGCCTTCTCGAGATCGGTCACTCCCATCGCAGGGCCGTCGTGATCATGTGGATGTGGGCGGCGCTGGTCGGTTTCGGCACCGTGTTCGTCAGCCTGCTGACGGGACGCGCGGTCGTCATCGGCGCCGTCGCCGGCTTGGTCCTCACGATCGCCGTCACGTTCATCGCCCCCAACGTCGGACGACCTGGGTTCGTGCGCCGAGAACGGCGGGTGGCCACCCCTGATTCCGAGCCTCCCCAGACTTTGTGATAACTTTCACGAGTACTCAGGGTCCCCTTAGGGAGGCCGCTCGCGACGAGGGCAGGAGGCAGGGATGGCGCCCACATCGAACGCCCTGATCTTGACCTCCGGGTGGCCGCAGGACCGCCTGTCGCGCTGTGATACGTTCCGCCCGAACGTCGATCCGAAGGGAACCCGATGGGTGGGCGCGACCTCCTCGGCCTGGGCGGCATGCTTGCCGGCTGCGTCGTGGGTTGCACCGTTCTCGGCCTCGTCGTCGATGAACTTGCCGGGTCGTCGCCCGTCGGCGCCGTCACGGGCGTGGGTCTGGGCATCGTCTTCGGCGCGATCGCTTTCGTTCTGCGAGCGCTCCGCGCGCTCCGCGACCCGGATGAGTGAGGTGACAGGGTGACGATCGGCCCCGACGCCTCCGCCATCCCCGCCACCGCCTCCTGGTCGCGGGTCATCGCCGACCAGAAGAAGGCCGAGCTGCTTGCGCTCGGCATGATGGTGTTCAGCATCTGGTTCGGTTTCAGCGCCGGCTGGCTGGTCACCGCGTCGATCGCGGGCGGCGTGCTGCTCGGTCTGGTCAACCACCTGGTCACCGAGTACTGGCTGCTCAGGATCATTGCCGGAGGCAGTGAGCCGACCCGCGGTCAGCTGACCCGGTTCACGATGGTCCGCCTCTGCGTCCTCGCTGTCGTGGCCGTCGGCGTCGCTGTAGCCTTCTGGCCCGACGGCGTCGGCGTTTTGTTCGGGCTTGCCATCTTCCGCCTCGTCGCACTGGTCATGACGACGGTCCCGTTGTTGAAGGAGCTGAACAAGCAATGAGCGGCCTGCTGCTGCCCCTCGAGATCAACATCACCCCGGGTGAGCACACCGAGCGCCACCTGTTCGGCCTCACCTTCAACATCGACACGATCGCCAGCACGCTGGTGGCCGGTGCGATCGTGCTCCTGCTCGGGTTCCTGGTGCGCCGCGCGCTCACCCGCAAGACCGACGACCACGTGCCGACCAAGCTCCAGATCATCTGGGAGTCGGTCATCGGCGAGGTCAACAAGCAGGTCGAGGACAACCTCGGCAAGGTGCACCCGTTCGTCGCCCCGCTGGCTATCTCGCTCTTCTTCTTCATCCTGATCGCGAACTGGCTCGAGCTGGTGCCGTCCGAGCTCAACCACGAGGCCCACCTGCTGCCGGCCCCGACCGCCGACACCAACCTGACCTACGCGATGGCGATCTTCACCCTGGTCAGCGTCTGGATCTACGGCATCCGCAAGAGCGGGCTCGGCTACTTCAAGCACTTCGTGCAGCCCTACCCGGTCCTGCTGCCGCTCAACATCCTCGAGGAGCTGGTCAAGCCGGTCACCCTCGCGCTGCGGCTCTTCGGCAACATCTTCGCCGGCGGCATCATGCTTGCCCTGATCGCGGCCATCCCGTGGTGGGCCGGAATGCCGATCGCCAACATCCTCTGGAAGATGTTCGACATGGTCATCGGCGGTCTGCAGGCATTCATCTTCGCCCTGCTGACGGTGCTCTACTTCGCGATGGCGGGGGCCGGCCACGACGAGCACGACGAAGAACACGCCAAGCACGACGAGAAAACCCCAGAGCTCGCGGCCTGAGCACCCGCTCACGCCGCCCAAGAGGTAATCAAGGAGCGCCGGTCGATCGGCGCGGAAGACCAAGGAGAATCATGGCAGTCGAGAACACTGAGCAGGCTATTTCCCTCGCGGGCGCCTTCATCGGCGGTGGCCTTGCCCTCGCCGGAGGCGCGATCGGCGCCGGCATCGGTGACGGTCTGGCCGGTTCGTCGTACATCCAGGGCGTGGCGCGTCAGCCGGAGGCCCAGGGCCGCCTGCAGACGATCTTCTTCCTGACCGTGGGTCTGGTCGAGGCGATGTTCTTCATCAACCTCGCCTTCATGGCCCTGTTCGTGTTCGTGCTCGGCGGCAAGTGAGCCGGTCCCCCAGGGGGCCGCTCCATCCGCACCAGGCCAAAGGATCCGGACCTAGATGATCACACCGCACCTGCTCCCGCTCGAGAGCAACTTCCTCGTGCCCAACGGCACGTTCTTCGTGGAGCTGATCGCCTTCGCGATCATGTTCTTCATCCTCGCGAAGTACATCGTCCCGCCGATCAACCGCGCGATGACCGCTCGCCAAGAGGCAATCCGCGACCAGTTCGCAGAGCTGGACCAGGCCAAGGAAGAGGCCAACTCCGCCAAGGACGAGTTCGAGGCGCAGATCGCCGAGGCTCGCCAGGAGGCCGCTCGGATCCGTGAGGACGCCCGCGAGCAGGGCGCCGCGATCATCGCCGAGATGCGCCAGCAGGCCCAGACCGAGGCGGCGCGGATCGTCGAGCACGGCAAGGCGCAGATCAACGCCGAGCGCCAGCAGGCGGTCACCTCGCTGCGGGCGGAGGTCGGCACCCTCGCGACGACGCTCGCGGGTCGGATCGTGGGCGAGTCCCTCGAGGACGACGCGCGTCAGGGCCGGGTCGTGGAGCGGTTCCTCGCCGACCTCGAGTCCGGGACCGCGGGGGCCAACTGATGCTGTCGTTCCGAGCGGCGTCGAGCGAGGCCGTGGCCGCGCTGGTCGACCAGGTCGGCGCGTCGGCCACCGTTGCCGACGACCTGTTCGCGGTGGCGGAGAACCTCCGCGCCGAGCCGGGACTGCGTCGCTACGCGACCGACAACGCGCTCCCGACCGAGGCGAAGGCAGGCCTGGTCGCGGAGATCTACGACGGCAAGGTCGACCCGGCGACGCTCGCGTTGCTCAAGGACGCGGTGGGCCGTCGCTGGACGCGCACCCGTGACCTGGCCGACGCGTTGGAGTACCTCGGCGTCGTGGCGGCCGTCCGGTCGTCCGGCGACGGGGACCAGCTCGTCAACGAGCTGTTCGCGGTGCGCGCGATGGCCAACGGCAGCAGCGAGCTGCGCATCGCGCTGTCCGACCACGCGCGCAGCGTGGCCGACAAGGCCGCACTGGTCGGCTCCCTGCTCCAGGGCAAGGTGCTGCCGGCCACGATCACGCTGGTCAACCAGGCGCTCGCCGGCCAGCACCCCTTCGCCGTGTCGCTGCAGGACTACGAGCTGGTCGCCGCCGACGTCGACGGTCGTGACGTCGCGACCGTCCGGGTCGCCCGGCCGCTCGGCTCGGGCGACCAGCAGCGGTTGACGGCCGCGCTGACGGCGCAGTACGGCCGCCCGGTCCACCTGCACGTCGTCGTCGACCCCGAGGTCATCGGGGGCATCCAGGTTGCCATCGGCGACGACATCATCGACGGCACGATCTCCAGTCGGCTCGACGACGCCCGTCGCCTGATCGCCGGCTGACCCGGACCACCTGATTCATCGGCACATCGGCTACCGAAGACTTTAAGCAAAGAAGAGAGAAGGCACAGAGATGACGGAACTCTCCATCCGCCCGGACGAGATCCGCGACGCCCTCGCCAAGTACGTCGCGGACTACAAGCCCGACGCGGCGAGCAAGGAGGAGGTCGGCGCGGTCGTCTCCGCCGGTGACGGCATCGCCCGTGTCAGTGGTCTGCCGTCGGCGATGGCCAACGAGCTCCTCGAGTTCGAGGACGGCACCCGCGGACTGGCGCTCAACCTCGAGGAGCGCGAGATCGGTGTCGTCATCCTCGGTGACTTCGCCGGCGTCGAGGAGGGCCAGCCCGTCCGCCGCACCGGCGAGGTGCTGTCCGTCCCGGTCGGCAGCAACTTCCTGGGCCGCGTGATCGACCCGCTCGGCAACCCCATCGACGGGCTGGGCGACATCGAGGCCGAGGGTCGCCGCATCCTGGAGCTCCAGGCTCCCGGCGTGATGGCGCGCAAGTCGGTGCACGAGCCGCTCGCGACCGGCATCAAGGCGATCGACGCGATGACCCCGATCGGGCGCGGTCAGCGCCAGCTGATCATCGGCGACCGCTCGACCGGCAAGACCACGGTCGCGATCGACACGATCATCAACCAGAAGCAGAACTGGGACTCCGGCGACCCGGTCAAGCAGGTGCGCTGCATCTACGTCGCGATCGGCCAGAAGGGCTCGACCATCGCTGCGGTGCGGGGAGCGCTCGAGGAGGCCGGCGCGCTGGAGTACACCACGATCGTCGCCTCGCCGGCGTCCGACTCGGCCGGCTTCAAGTACCTCGCCCCCTACACCGGCTCGGCCATCGGCCAGCACTGGATGTACGACGGCAAGCACGTCCTCATCGTCTTCGACGACCTGACCAAGCAGGCCGAGGCCTACCGCGCCGTGTCGCTGCTGCTGCGGCGTCCGCCGGGTCGCGAGGCCTACCCGGGTGACGTCTTCTACCTGCACTCCCGGCTGCTCGAGCGTTGCGCCAAGCTGTCCGACGACCTCGGCGCCGGCTCGATGACCGGTCTGCCGATCATCGAGACCAAGGCCAACGACGTGTCGGCCTACATCCCGACCAACGTCATCTCGATCACCGACGGCCAGATCTTCCTGCAGTCCGACCTGTTCGCCGCCAACCAGCGGCCCGCGATCGACGTCGGCATCTCGGTGTCCCGCGTCGGTGGCGCGGCCATGACGAAGGCGATGAAGACGGTCACCGGCTCGCTCAAGGTCGACCTCGCGCAGTACCGCGCGATGGAGGCGTTCGCGATGTTCGCCTCCGACCTCGACGCCGCGTCGAAGCAGCAGCTGGCCCGCGGTCAGCGGCTGATGGCGCTGCTCAAGCAGCCCGCCTACAGCCCCTACCCGCTGCCCGAGATGACCGTCTCGCTCTGGCTCGGGACCAGCGGCAAGCTCGACAAGGTGCCGACCGAGGACGTGCTGCGGTTCGAGCACGAGTTCCTCGACTACCTCCGCCGCTCGCACGAGGGCCTGCTGTCCGCGATCCGCGAGTCGCAGAAGTTCGAGGACGAGGACGGCGTGTCAGCTGCCTACGACTCCTTCCTGGACCAGTTCGAGACCTCGGAGGGCGGCGGCATCAAGGCCGGCCACGAGGAGGCCGAGGCGATGGCCGACGACGAGCTCGAGCAGGAAAAGATCGTCAAGCAGAAGCGAGGCTGAGCCAGCATGGCCGTATCGCTGCGTGAGTACCGCGCGCGGATCAAGTCGACCGAGTCGATGAAGAAGATCACGCGCGCCATGGAGCTCATCGCTGCGTCCCGGATCATCAAGGCGCAGCAGCGGGCCCAGCAGGCCGCGCCGTACGCCCGGGAGCTCACCCGCGCGGTGTCGGCGGTGGCGACGTTCTCGAACGTCGACCACCCGCTCACCCGCGAGGAGGAGGACCCCAAGCGGGCCGCGGTGCTCGTGATCACGAGCGACCGAGGTCTGGCCGGCGCCTACTCGTCGAGCGTCCTCAAGGAGGTCGAGCGGCTCGCCGAGCGGCTTCGTGACGAGGGCAAGGAGATCGACTACTTCCTCGCCGGGCGCAAGGCGGAGGCGTACTTCAAGTTCCGTCAGCGGCCGTTCATCAACTCCTGGACCGGCTTCTCCGACCAGCCGTCCTACGACGTCGCCGCCGAGATCGGGCGGGACCTGATCGAGGCGTTCCTCAAGGAGCAGGGTGAGGAAGGGGACGTGGACGAGGTCCACATCGTCTACACCCGGTTCCGCTCGATGCTGGTGCAGGAGCCGACCGCGATCCGGCTGCTGCCGCTGGAGGTCGTCGAGGGCGCCGACACCCCGGACGAGGACGAGCTGCTTCCGCTCTACGAGTTCGAGCCGTCTGCCGAGGCGGTGCTCGACGGCCTGCTGCCGCAGTACGTCCAGAGCAGGATCTACTACAGCCTGCTCCAGGCGGCGGCTTCCGAGCTCGCTGCCCGGCAGAAGGCGATGAAGTCGGCGACGGACAACGCCGACGAGCTGATCAAGAAGTTCACGCGGATCGCCAACCAGGCCCGGCAGGCCGGCATCACCCAGGAGATCAGCGAGATCGTCGGCGGCGTGAACGCGCTGGCCGATGCCCAAGCCGCCGCCAACGACTGACCCGACGACCGACCCACCCCACAAGTTGACACAGACTGACCCACAGAGTTTTGGGAGAGCACACAATGACTGCAACCGCTGAAGAGACCGTCCAGGCTGGAACCACGGGTCGGGTCGCGCGGGTCATCGGCCCGGTCGTCGACATCGAGTTCCCTGCCGACGCGATGCCGGAGATCTACAACAAGCTCACCGTGGAGGTGGAGCTGGGCGGCGACACCACCGTTCTGCCGCTGGAGGTCGCCCAGCACATCGGCGACGGCCTGGTGCGCGCGATCTCGCTGAAGCCCACCGACGGTGTGGTCCGCGGCGCGCCCGTGACCGACACGGGACGCTCGATCGAGGTCCCGGTCGGCAACATCACCCTCGGGCACGTGTACAACGCGACCGGCGACGTCCTCAACCTCGAGGAGGGCGAGAAGTACGAGGTCAACGAGCGCTGGGGCATCCACCGCAAGGCACCGGCCTTCGACCAGCTGGAGTCGAAGACCACGATGTTCGAGACCGGCATCAAGGTCATCGACCTGCTGACGCCGTACGTCCTCGGCGGCAAGATCGGCCTCTTCGGCGGTGCCGGCGTCGGCAAGACCGTGCTCATCCAGGAGATGATCGCGCGCGTCGCGAAGGACCACGACGGTGTGTCGGTGTTCGCCGGTGTGGGCGAGCGCACCCGTGAGGGCAACGACCTCATCGCCGAGATGCAAGAGGCCGAGGTGTTCGACAAGGTCGCCCTGGTCTTCGGTCAGATGGACGAGCCGCCGGGCACCCGGCTGCGGGTCGCGCTGTCCGCGCTGACCATGGCGGAGTACTTCCGCGACGTCCAGAAGCAGGACGTGCTCCTGTTCGTCGACAACATCTTCCGGTTCACCCAGGCCGGCTCGGAGGTCTCGACGCTGCTCGGCCGGATGCCCTCCGCGGTGGGCTACCAGCCCAACCTCGCCGACGAGATGGGCACTCTGCAGGAGCGGATCACCTCGACCCGAGGCCACTCGATCACCTCGATGCAGGCGATCTACGTGCCCGCGGACGACTACACCGACCCGGCGCCGGCGACCACCTTCGCGCACCTCGACGCGACGACCGAGCTCTCGCGTGAGATCGCGTCGCTCGGCATCTACCCGGCCGTGGACCCGCTGACCTCGACGTCGCGGATCCTCGACGCCCAGTACATCGGCCAGGACCACTACGACTGCGCCATCCGGATCAAGCAGATCCTGCAGCGCAACAAGGAGCTGCAGGACATCATCGCGATCCTCGGTGTCGACGAGCTGTCCGAAGAGGACCGGATCATCGTCAGCCGCGCTCGCCGGATCCAGCGCTTCCTGTCGCAGAACACCTACGTGGCCCGGCAGTTCACCGGCATCGAGGGCTCGACCGTCCCCGTGTCGGAGACCATCGAGGCGTTCAACAAGATCGCCGACGGCGACTACGACCACGTGGCCGAGCAGGCGTTCTTCATGTGCGGTGGTCTCGACGACGTCGAGGCCCGGTGGGCTGAGATCCAGAAGAGCCTCTGATGGCAGAAGCGCTGCACGTCGAGCTCGTCGCTGCCGACCGGACCGTGTGGTCCGGCGAGGCGGCGATGGTGATCGCGCGCACGATCGAGGGCGACCTCGGTGTGCTCCGCAATCACACACCCGTGCTGTCGCTGCTGAGCGAGTCGGTGGTCGAGATCCAGGTCGAGGGCACCGACGACGTGGTCGTGGCGGCGGTCGACGGAGGCATCATCTCGGTGGCAGCGAACCGGGTCTCCGTCCTGTCCGAGCACATCGAGCTCGGTGAGGAGATCCACGTCGAGAAGGCGCAGGCCGAGCTCGAGGAGGCCCGGGTGGTGCTCAGTCGCAACGACGAGGCCGAGGCGCGGGTCAGGCACGCCGAAGCGCGGCTCCGCGCGGCCGAGAAGGTCCGCCAGGCGTAGGCAACTGATACGTCGATGGCATGGTGGGAGTGGCTGATCGATGTCTCGGGCATCGCGCTGCTCCTGCTGCTGGCCTACGGCATCGGGCTGGTCGGTCGGCGACGGCTGCTGGCCAGGCACGGCGGGACGTTCGAGCTGAGCCACCGGCTCAGCACCGACACCACCGGGCGGGGCTGGGTGCTCGGCATGGGGCGCTACTCGGGCGAGAAGCTCGAGTGGTTCCGGATCTTCACGCTGTGGCCCAAGCCGAAGCGGGTGTGGGCCCGTGAGCAGCTGACCTACGACGGCCGCCGCGACACCCTCGGTGCCGAGCAGGCCTCGCTCTACCCCGACCACGTCGTGATCCGGTGCGCGTCGCCGGCCGGCGACGTCGAGCTCGCGATGAGCCTCGCGTCCCTCACCGGCTTCCAGGCCTGGCTCGAGGCCAAGCCGCCCGGCGCCGACTGGAACCGCTGAGCCGGTTGGCCCGGGCCACGTCAGGCTCTGACACTCGGCGTCACACCAGCAATAGTGTCGGACGTCGATGGTGGACTAGACCACATGACGGCAGTGGCGCAGCTCCCCGATCCGGGCACGGGCGTGCTCGACGGGATCGGGCGCGCTCGCGAGGCGATCACCGAGGCATCGGCCATCGCATTGGCGTCGATGTCGGAGGACCAGCTCGGTGCCGCGGTCAGCGAGCTGGCCGGCCTGCAGTCGCAAGCAGAGGCGCTCAAGCTGACGCTGGCACGTGAGGCGGAGCGCCGCGACGTCGTGCGCCGTGACGCCGACACGGGCGTCGACGCGTGGCTGGCGAAGCTGACGGGAGAGCGGCGCGAGGCGCTCCGCGGCGGGCTGTTGCTCGCGCAGCGGCTGGAGGATGCTTATCCGGCGACCCTGCGAGCGCTCGCCCGAGGCGACATCAGGGTCGAGCAGGCCCGCGTGATCGTCAACGGGCTCGACGTCTCGATCGACGATGCCACCGACGAGCAGCGAGCGGACGCAGAAGAGGTGCTGCTGGGGAAGGCGACCGGGGCGGCGACGAGCACGGGGACTCCGGTGGCGCTGGCGCAGCTGCGGCGGGCCGCACGCCGGGTCTACTCCTCGATCGACGCCGAGCTCTCGCAGCGCCACCTGCAGCGCAGCGTCCGGGCGACCAGCCAACGGGGAGCCACCGACACCTGGCTGGTGCTCTACGACAACGGCGACGGCACCCACGCCGGCCGTTTCTCGCTGCCGGAGGCGCATGGTCAGATGCTGCGGACAGTGCTGGAGTCGCTGTCCGCGCCGCGTCGCTATGGCCGCGATCGCACCGGTGCCGAGGTCACCGACGACGTCGCCGGGACAGACGGCAGTGGCCTCGGGTGGGCCGACAAGCTCGGACTCGCCTTCTGCGAGCTGATCGAGCACCTGCCGACCGACCGACTCGCGAAGTCGGCGATCTCGATGCTGGTGCACCTCGATCTGGACACGCTGGTCGGCGAACTGTCGGACGCGGGCATCGGAGTGATGACCACCGGGGCCGACGTCACGGCCGGTGACGTGCGGCGCTGGGCCTGCGAGGCCGGCATCATCCCCGCGGTTCTCAACGGCCAGAGCGTCCCGCTGGACCTCGCGCGCACCCGACGGGTCCATTCCGACAAGCAGCGCCAGGCATTGTCGGTGATCCACCAATCGTGCGCGATCGCCGGCTGTGATCGCCCGTTCGCCTGGTGCGAGATCCATCATCCGGAGCCGTGGGCGGCCGGCGGCCGCACGGACCTCCGCAACGCGCTTCCACTGTGCTGGCACCATCACCGGGCCGCTCACGATCCGGGCTACACCCTGACGCGGCACAGCGAGACCGAGTGGAGCCTGCGCTGGAGCCGACGTCGCTGCTGAGCCGGCGCGCGGAGCAACTGCCTAGGCCCGCTCAGTCCTCGAAGAGCCCGCGGATGTCGTCGGCACCCAGCGACGTGCTCATGACGCCCTCGCCGTCGATGACCTGGGCGAACAGCTCGGCCTTGCGGCCCTTGAGCTCCATCACCTTCTCCTCGATGGTGTCGCTCGCCACCAGCCGGTAGACGTGGACGTGGGCGGTCTGCCCGATCCGGTGTGCCCGGTCGACGGCCTGGGCCTCGGCAGCCGGGTTCCACCACGGGTCGAGCACGAAGACGTAGTCGGCCTCGGTCAGGGTGAGCCCGACCCCACCGGCCTTCAGCGAGATCAGGAAGACCGGCGCCGGGCCGTGGCGGAACTCGTCGATCACGGCGGCCCGGTCGCGGGTGGAGCCGGAGAGGTACGTCGTCCGGATCCCCTCGGCATCGAGCCGACGTCGCACCCGCTCGAGGAACGAGGTGAACTGGCTGAACACCAGCGCCTTGTGCCCCTCGGCGGTGATCTCCTCGAGGTGGTCGACGAGCAGGTCGAGCTTGGCCGACCCGACCGCGTCATGCGCCGGGTCGACGAGTGCCGGATCCAGGGCGAGCTGGCGCAGCTTGGTCAGCGCGCTGAAGATCGCCACCCGGTTGCGATCGAAGTCCTCCTCGACCAGGCCGAGGATCCGCTGCCGTTCCTTCGCGAGATGGGTGTCGTAGATCTTGCGGTGCTTCGGCTCGAGCACCACGTCGAGCACCTGCTCCTGCTTGGGCGGCAGGTCCTTGGCGACCAGCTCCTTGGTGCGGCGCAGCAGGAACGGCCGGATCCGCGCGCGGAAGCGATCGAGGGTGGCGCGGTCACCACCGCGCTCGACCGGCCGGGCGACGCGCTCGTTGAACAGGCGCGGCCAGGGATAGAGCCCGGGCACCGTGATCGACAGCAGTGCCCAGAGCTCCATCAGCCGGTTCTCGAACGGCGTGCCGGTGACGGCGAGCTTGAAGGGCGCGGGGATCGTGCGCACCGCGGCGTAGGTCTTGCTCTGGTGGTTCTTGACCTGCTGCGCCTCGTCGAGGACCACGCCACCCCAGGCCACCGCCTGGTAGTGGCTGTGTGCCAGCCGCAGCACGGTGTAGGTCGTGACCACGACGTCGCTCTCGGCGGCGATCGCGGCCACGTCGTCCGTACGACGACCGCACACGCCCACCCGCAGTCCCGGTGCATGCCGCTCGGCCTCGTGCACCCAGGCGGTCACGACGCTGGTCGGCGCGACGACCAGGAACGGGCCGTCGTCGGGCCGTTGCTCGCGGGCGTGCCGGACCAGCGCCAGCACCTGCAACGTCTTCCCGAGCCCCATGTCGTCGGCGAGGATCCCGCCCAGCCCGTGCTGCCAGAGGAAGGCCAGCCACCAGAACCCCTCGCGCTGGTAGGACCGCAGCTCTGTCGCGAGCCCCACCGGTGCGGGCTTCGGGATCTCGACGAGGTCGCGGAGTGCCTGGGCGCGCGCGACCCACGCGGCCGCCTGCGCGTCGACGATCCCGGTCTCGGCCAGCTGCGCCCAGAGGCCGAGGTCGTGGGTGCCGACGCCGATCCGGTCGCCGTCGCTCTCGCGCAGCTCGGCCGCGGCCGCCACCACCTCACGCAGCCGATCGAACTCCGGACGGTCGGTGGTGATGAAGAGACCGCTCGGCAGCACCAGGAACTCCTGCTCGAGGGTGAGCGCGGCGATGACATCGGGCAACGGGATCGGCTCGCCCTCGACATTGATCGTCACCGCGAGGTCGAGCCAGTCGGTGAAGCCGTCGGCCGCCTCCGTCTCCACCACGTCGAAGCTGATCTCGGGCGCCGAGGTCGCCTCACGGAAGTCCGGTCGCTGCACCTCGACCACGGACACGTCGGGGAGCTCGCGCAGGAACGGGAGGTCGTGGATGGCCAGCAACAAGGCGTCACCGTCCCGTGCGGATCGGCGACCCAGCAGCTCGGTCGGCACCGTCGCCCGGATCACCGCCTCCGTGCGACGGTCGCGCAGCCCGTCGAGCTGGTCACGGGCGTCCAGACCGCACCGGTGCGTGTCGTCGTAGCGCCACTCCCAGGTCAGCTCGGCTGCCGTCGAGCTGGTCCACGCGACCGTGACCTCCAAGGTCGGTCGCACCGGCGGGGGCACGTCGACCGACCCGTCGGGGGAGCGGACCGTCACGTGCCGGAGCAGCCCGGCCAGCCGTGCCCGGAACGGGTCGAGCTCGGTGGCCGGCACCTCGAGCGGCTGGTCCGTGATCAACCGGCGCGCGATGGTCGGCACGTCGCGGTCGAGCTCGGTGATCTGCAGGTGCCCGTCGTCGAGCAACGCGACCACGCGCTCGCGATCGACGAACCGCACCCGCTCGCCGCGCCACAGCTCGCCGTCGACGTCGAGGCCGAGCGTCAACCGCGCCACGTCGCCGTCGCTCGTGATCTCGGCGATCAGCCCCACCGGCTTCTCGCGGATGGTGACCGATGTCAGCGGTGCCACCGGGACGAACTCGACGCCGGCCGTCTCGGCCGCCCGCAGCAGCCGGGACAGGTGCGGCCCGAACTGGGCCAACGTCGGTGCGGCCCCGGTGACCTGGTAGCCGCGGTGGCGTTGCAGCGCCGTGTGCAAGGCCCCGATCGCGTCGGCCTGCTCGGGCAGCAGGCTCCGCGCCAGGACCGCGCCGGGCATGTCGGACCAGTCGGCTCCGGTCTTGATCCAGGCCTGCTTGGCACCGGGCCGGAGCGGCCGGACGCCGAGCAGCGGCCCGTCGTCGCGGTAGGAGTAGGCGCGCCGGTCCTCGAGCGTGAACTGGAGCGCGAGCGGGAACTGCTCGACGTCACGGTCGGCCGTCCGCGACAGGTCCTCGACGAGCGAGCCCAGCTGGCGCTCCCACTCCGGCACCTGCTCGGCGGAGACGTGGCCGTGCCGCATGGTCAGCGCGACCGCAGCCCCGTGCTTGCACATGTTGCGGACCGGGCAGGTGCAGAGGCTGAAGATCCAGCCGGCGGTCCGGGCCCGGCTGCGGCCGCTCGGTCGGCCGACCTCGCAGTGCAGCTGGACGTGGTAGGCCGCGAGCGCGCTGCCCCGGACGTAGGCCGTCGCGGTGACCGAGCCGGCGCTCAGCTGCTGGAGCTGCGGCGGCCCGTCCAACCGGTCGAGGTAGCCCTGGGCGCGCTCGAGCGTCTCGGGGGCGAAGTGCTCCTCGAGGAACTCGTCGGTCAGTGCGGCAAGGACGTCCACGGCCCGACCATCGTGGCACGCGCCCGCGACAACGCTGGCGGCTCTCCACAGGGGTCTCGTGACGGTCGCTAGAGCGACCTCCTCGACCAGCGTCGCTGCGCTCAGTTCGTCGCGGTGCCCAAGTGCGTTTCGGGGTGGCGCGCGACGTAGTCCTCGACCGGCACCGGGTTGGTCTGCCGATAGTCCAGCGGCAGCAAGATGTCGCCGATCGTGGACAGGTAGATCACCTGCCACCCGTAGAGCCCCCGAAAGCGCGGGGGTCTCGACGCAGGATCCCGGCGTAGGCCGAGATGCCGGCGACGTACCCCGGGTGGTTGTTGTAGGCGTAGAGCGCGCCTTCGACATCCCCCGACGCGGCACCGTTCGCCGCCAGGTAGTTGGCAGCGGCGAGGATCGAGTCGTGCGGGTCGTTGATGTCGCCCTCGCCGTACGCCGCCCAGGTCGACGGGATGAACTGCATCGGCCCCTGAGCACCTGCAGTGGACAGGCCGCGGATCTTTCCCCACGACGACTCGACGAGGTTGACGGCCGCGAGCAGCTCCCAGTCGACGCCGTACTTCCGTTCGCCCTCGCGGTAGTAGGAGAGCAGGCGGTGCGGAGGCTCGGAAGGGATGATCTCCCAGGCCGGCAGCACGTCGGAGAGCGTCGAAAGCACGCTGCGAAGGGACGTGCGCGCCTCGAGGTGGAGCCGCACGTCCTCGCCGAGACCGCGCATCCGCCGGATCACCTCGTCCTGCCACTCCGGCGTGCGCGCGAGCTGGCGGTAGAGCAGCTGGCACTCGAAGCCGGCAGACTCCACGACCACACTGAGGTTGTACGGCGCGCGCGCCTGGTGCTCGGCGACCCACAGCCGGCCCGCGAGCTCACGGGCCGAGGTCGGC
Source organism: uncultured Actinomycetota bacterium (assembly GCA_963766035.1). Taxonomy (GTDB): domain Bacteria; phylum Actinomycetota; class Actinomycetes; order Propionibacteriales; family Nocardioidaceae; genus Nocardioides. The sequence goes on from CAVXYP010000004.1 coordinate 322,350, forward strand.
GGGTGCCACGGGATCGAGTGGATCGGCGCGTTCGGTTCCCACTTGCCGGGGGTCGGCGGCTCGCTCCTCTCCGGTCGCTTGTCGGGCCGGTCGCGCAGCGTGTCGGTCGCGCCGGGCGCCGCGGTTCTCGGCGGATTCGTGCTCGGAGGGGTCGGCCGAGCAGCCGCCTGCCACGAGCATGCATGCGAGCATTCCGCCGAGGAGCCTCACTCGCCGCGCTCTCCTCCCGGCACCCACAGCACGTCGCCGTTCTCGCGGTTGGCGTAGCGGGCGAGGATGAAGACCAGGTCGGAGAGCCGGTTGAGGTAGGTGATCGCCAGCTTGTTCATGGTGTCGCCGTGGACGGTGTACGCCGCCCACGCGGCCCGCTCGGCTCGTCGTACGACGGTGCGCGCGACGTGCAGATGGGCCGCGGCCGGGGTGCCGCCGTTGAGGATGAAGGAGCGCAGGTTGGGGACCAGCGCGTTGTAGTGGTCGCACCACGCCTCGAGCCGGTCGACGTAGTCCTGCTCGATGCGCAGCGGCGGATACTCCGGCATGTTGGATTCTTGGCGAACGACCGGGTTGCAGAAGTCGGCACCCACGTCGAAGAGGTCGTTCTGCACGTGCGTCAGCACCGTGACGACATCGTCGTCGAGGCCGCCGCTCGCGATGGCGACGCCGAGGTGCGCGTTCGCCTCGTCGACGTCGGCGTAGGCCACCAGCCGCGGGTCGGTCTTCGACGTCACGCTCATGTCGCCGAGCCGGGTCTCCCCGGCGTCGCCGGTGCGGGTGTAGATGCGGGTGAGGTTGACCATGCGCTGAGCCTACGGCTGGGCCTGGTCCGCGACCGGTGTGACCGACGACACACCGAAGCGTTTCCGGCGCTCGCATGCAACCGAATCGGTGTGTGGAGCGTCATGGTGGGTAGAGACACAGGACGTCGTCTCGGGAGGACGCGACCGGAGCGGGAGGGAGCAGGACATGGAGATCATGGCCGACGGCCCCACGCTGCGCCTCAGCGGTGACTTCGACGTCCGCAGCACCGGACAGGTCCGCAACGCCGTCTACGACCACCTGAGCCGCAACGACGAGGGTGCGATCACGATCGACCTGACCGAGGTCGACACCATCGACCTCACCGCGCTGAAGGTCCTGGCGGTCGCCAGTCGGTTCGCCCTGCGCAGCGGTCAGCGGATCGTGCTGCGCGGCACCTGCCCCGCCGTACGCCGGATGCTGCACCTGAGCCACCTGATCCGGTTCTTCGAGGTCGAGCGGGACGCCGTCCCCGCCTGAGACGTGTCGGAAACCCCACACGTCCACGGTGTTACCACGGGGTAGCAGCCGCCATATCCTGCCCCTTATGAGCGAGACCCCGACTGCCGAGTCGACCACTGGGCCCCAGAAGGACCGCCCGTGGGTGATGCGCACCTACGCCGGCCACTCGACGGCTGAGGCGTCCAACGCGCTGTACCGCACCAACCTGGCCAAGGGCCAGACCGGTCTGTCGGTGGCGTTCGACCTGCCGACGCAGACCGGCTACGACCCCGACAGCCCGCTCGCGCGCGGCGAGGTCGGCAAGGTCGGCGTGCCGGTGCCGCACCTGGGGGAGATGCGCAAGCTCTTCAAGGACATCCCGCTCACCGAGATGAACACCTCGATGACGATCAACGCGACCGCCATGTGGCTGCTCGCGATGTACCAGGTCGCCGCCGAGGAGCAGAACCCCGACCTGGCGCCCGAGGAGGTGGCCGCCCAGCTCGCCGGCACCACCCAGAACGACATCATCAAGGAGTACCTCTCGCGGGGGACCTACGTGTTCCCGCCCGAGCACTCGCTGCGGCTGATCGCCGACCTGATCGCCTACACGGTCCACCAGATCCCCCAGTGGAACCCGATCAACATCTGCAGCTACCACCTGCAGGAAGCCGGGGCCACGCCGACCCAGGAGCTCGCCTACGCGCTGTGCACCGCGATCGCGGTCCTCGACCAGGTGCGGAACGCGGGCCAGGTCGACGAGGCGGACTTCGAGAAGGTCGTCGGCCGGATCTCGTTCTTCGTCAACGCCGGCGTCCGGTTCGTCGAGGAGACGTGCAAGATGCGCGCGTTCAACCAGCTCTGGGACGAGATCACCCAGGAGCGCTACGGCGTCAAGGACCCGAAGATGCGCCGGTTCCGCTACGGCGTCCAGGTCAACTCGCTCGGTCTCACCGAGGCGCAGCCCGAGAACAACGTGCAACGGATCGTGCTCGAGATGCTCGGCGTGACGCTCTCGAAGAACGCCCGGGCGCGCGCCGTGCAGCTCCCGGCGTGGAACGAGGCACTCGGGCTGCCCCGTCCCTGGGACCAGCAGTGGTCGCTGCGCCTGCAGCAGGTGCTGGCCTACGAGTCCGACCTGTTGGAGTACGACGACATCTTCGACGGCTCGCACGTCATCGAGGCCAAGGTCCGAGAGCTCGTCGACGGCGCCAAGGCCGAGATCGACCGGGTGCAGGCGATGGGCGGCGCGATCGCCGCCGTCGACTCCGGCTACATGAAGCAGGAGCTGGTCTCGGCTCACGCCGCCCGGCGCGGACGGATCGAGTCCGGCGACGAGGTCATCGTGGGCGTCAACAAGTTCGAGACCACCGAGCCCAGCCCGCTGACCGCCGACCTGGACGGGGCGATCATGGCCGCCGACCCGGAGGCGGAGAAGTCAGCGCTCTCCTCGGTCGAGGCGTGGAAGGCGCAGCGCGACGAGACCGAGGTCTCCGCCGCGCTGGCACGTCTCGCCGAGGACGCGAAGAGTGGTGTCAACCTGATGACGGCCACCCTGGCCGCCGCCCGGGCCGGCGCGACCACGGGGGAGTGGGCCGGCACGCTCCGCGAGGTGTTCGGCGAGTTCCGCGCGCCGACCGGTGTCAGCGGTGCCGTCGGGGTGGCGGAGGCGGGCGCCGAGCTCACCGCGGTCCGCGAGGCCGTCAAGCGCACCGGTGAGGAGATCGCGGGCCACGAGGGCGGTCGGCTGCGGCTGCTCGTCGGCAAGCCCGGGCTCGACGGGCACTCGAACGGCGCCGAGCAGGTCGCCGTACGTGCTCGGGACGCGGGGTTCGAGGTCATCTACCAGGGCATCCGGCTGACCCCCGAGCAGATCGTGGCGGCCGCCGTCGCCGAGGACGTGCACTGCGTCGGCCTGTCGATCCTGTCCGGCTCGCACATGGAGCTCGTGCCCAGCGTGCTCACGGGCCTCAAGGACGCCGGGATGGGCGAGGTTCCCGTCATCGTCGGCGGCATCATCCCCGAGTCCGACGGCAAGCGGCTCGTCGAGCTCGGCGTGGCCGCGGTCTACACCCCGAAGGACTACGGCCTGACCGAGATCATGGGCGGCATCGTCGAGGTGATCCGGAAGGCCAACGGCCTGTCCTGACCGGCTCAGCCGGCGTCGATGACCTTCGCCAGCGACTCGGGGTCGCGGCCGACGACGGTGGTGCCGTCGGATGCGGTGATGATCGGACGCTGGATCAGCCGGGGGTGATCGACCATGGCCTCCAGCCAAGCGTGCCGGTGAGCAGCGTCCTTGGCGGGCAGGGTGACACCGATCTGGGATGCGTCGGCCGTCCGGGCGATGTCCCACGGCTCCAGCCCGAGCCGGGCGAGCACGTCCTCGAGCTCGGCAACCGTGGGCGGCTCCTCGAGGTAACGCCGGACGACGTACTCCTTGCCGGCGGCATCGAGCTCGCTGACGGCCGTGCGGCACTTCGAGCACGCAGGGTTCAACCAGATCTCGATCACGTGCGCAGCCTACGACCCGGGGTCGTGTGATCGACCAAGGCTCTTGTTCCGTGTGGCGGATCCGACATAGGCAAGCCTCACCTTCGACCCGTACGATCTCTGCCATGGGCAAGGGCAAGAAGTCGAAGGCGCGCAAGGTGCCGAAGACGAAGTGCTGCGTCTCGAAGTCGAAGTGCGGCCGCTGCCCCCTGCGGATGCTCAAGGAAGGCACCCTGCCCGACGGCTACGCCGTCAGGAAGCGGGTCGTGGTGCGGGCCAAGGACGGCAAGAAGGCATCCAAGAAGGACCTGCAGAAGGCCGCCTGAGCCGGTCTCGTGACGGTCGCTGCGCGACCTCCTCGACCAGCTCTGGATAGGGTCACACCCATGGCTGCCACCCGCTTCACCGATCAGCTCAACGTCCAGATCGGCAACGAGTTCGCCGCTCACAACCAGTACCTCGCCTGCGCGATCCACTACGACGCGCTCACGATGCCCCAGACGGCCGGGTTCTTCTACGCGCAGGCGCTCGAGGAGCGCGAGCACGCGATGATGATGGTCCAATACCTCCTCGACACCGACGCTGCCGTGCAGATCCCGGGCGTCGAGGCCCCGGTCTCCGGGTTCGCCGATGTGGTCGCGCCGATCCAGCTCGCGCTGGAGCAGGAGAAGCGGGTGACCGAGCAGATCAACGGCCTGCTGCGCATCGCTCGAGAGGAGAGCGACTTCGCATCCGAGCAGTTCATGCAGTGGTTCATCAAGGAACAGGTCGAGGAGGTCGCGACGATGAGCGACCTGCTCACGATCGTGACCCGCAGCAAGGACGACCTCAACGACATCGAGGAGTACGTCGCGCGCGAGCAGAACGGCGCCGCCACCGACCCGACCGCACCCCCGGCCGCGGGAGCCTGACGCCTCCGCTGGTTGAGGATCTCTTCGTGTCCAGGGTGACCGTCGTCGGGGCCGGCGTGGTCGGCCTGAGCAGCGCGGTGCGGCTGGCCGAGGCCGGGCACCGGGTCGACGTCGTCGGCCGGGATCTCCCGCAGGACACGACCTCGGCGGTCGCCGCCGCTCTCTGGTACCCCTACCTGGCGGCGCCACAGGACCGGGTCGGGGCCTGGGCCGCCGGCTCGTACGCCGTGTTCGCCGAGCTCGCCGCCGACCCAGCGACCGGTGTCCGGGTGCTGCCCGGCACCGAAGTGTTCAGGGCACCTACTCCTGACCCCTGGTGGCGGGACGCGGTGCCGTCGCTGCGCCGGACCACCCCCGCCGAAGGTCTGCCTGCGGGGTACGCCGATGGTTGGACCTTCCGCGCTCCGGTGATCGAGATGCCGATCTACCTCGACTGGCTGGTCGCCCGCCTCACCGACCTCGGCGGCACCGTGACCCGGCTCGCCCTCGACGAGCTGCCTCCGACCGGGACGGGTGTCGACGTCGTGCTCGACTGTGCCGGCCTGGGCGCCCGCCAGCTCGCGAACGACCAGTCGGTCCTCCCGGTGCGGGGGCAGGTCGTGGTGGTCGAACAGGTCGGCCTGGAGGCGTGGTGGCTCGCGGATGTCGACGGTGCGCCGACGTACGTCGTCCCGCGCTCCTCCGACATCGTCGTCGGCGGCACCGAGGAGCACGGGCAGTGGAGCCGCACCCCGGATCCCGACGCTGCGCGGGACATCCTCGACCGCGCTGCAGCCCTGGTGCCTGCACTCGCCGGCGCGAAGGTGCTGAGGCACAAGGTCGGCCTGCGACCGGCCCGCCCCTCGGTCCGGCTCGAGCGCGACGGCGACGTCGTGCACTGCTACGGGCACGGCGGTGCGGGCGTGACCCTCAGCTGGGGATGCGCGGACGAGGTCGCCGCCCTGGTAGGCCCGCCCGCTGGTTGAGGCGCGAGCGAGCCTCGAAACCAAGGCCTCACTGCCGCCGCACGTAGAGCCAGCGCGCTATCCCGCAGCCGGCGAGCGCACCCACGGCCGCCCCGATCAGCGGCGCGACCTCGTCGCCGAACGCGTTGCCGAGCCCGAGGCCGATCGCGGTGGTCACCAGGATGAGCACCACCAGTGCCATGTTGACGAACATCTCGCGCAGGAACACCCGGCCGAAGGTGTCGCCGGGCGCCGCCACACGCGCGGGACCGGACCTGCTGCTCCCGCGTGCGGGCACCGGCATCGCCTTCACCACCGCGTCAATGGCGAGCGGGCCGTAGATGTGCGGGAACGTCTCGGTCACGCCCGGTGCCGGGGGCTCCTCGACGACGGGTACGTCGAGCCGGTCGGTGTCGATCTGCAGCAGGAGCAGCGGCTCGGTCACATCGGCGTAGAACCGGTCGCGCACCGCTGTCCACTGGTCGCCCCGGCTGGCGTGGATGAAGCCCTCCTCGGCCAGCGTGCGCCCGAGGGTCGACATCGTGTACGCGCCGGCGTCCTGCGCCGCCGCCCAGTCCGAGGCGAGGGCGAGGTGGAAGATCGTGGCCATGGTGCGGCCGAGGCTAGTGCCTGCCCATGCGCAGCGGTGCCGGCCGTTGGTCGAGGAGGTCGCTCTGCGACCGTCACGAGACCTCGGCGAAATGCAGTTCCGATCCCTCAGCTGTTCCATTCGGAACCGAACTGGTGTACGATTGGAGCACTCGGGAGGTGAAGATCGTGGTCGCACAGCTGATGCCCCAGCCGCACCCGATCCTGGCCTGCGCCGCACAGCTGCTGACGACGCTCACCTCGGTGCGCGACGTGCAGCCGGTGTTCATGACCCCGGCCGACCAGCAGACCGCGGTGATCGAGCTGGGTCGGGCCGCGACGGCGCTGGCCGAGCTCCAGCTCCGGGTGCTGGCCGCCTCAGGGGAGGCCGCCGACCAGGCCGGCGCCCGCGATGTCGGTGCCTGGGTCGCCCACCTGACCCATGCCGACTTCGCACCATCGCGGGCCGATGCCCGACTCGCCTCAGCGCTGGACCGCGCCTGGGCCCAGGTCGCGGCCGGGATGGCCGAGGGCACCGTGTCGGTGGCCCACGCCCGGGTGGTGGTGCACGCCCTGGAGGCGTTGCCCGACGACCTCGACCCGAGCCTGGTCGCCAAGGCCGAAGCGCACCTTGTCGAGCTGTGTCACCAGTTCACCCCCACCGAGGTCCGCCGCCTCGGACGCCGGATCCTGGAAGTCGTGGCCCCCGACATCGCTGATGCGGAGGAAGCCCGGGCGTTGGAGAAGGAGGAACAACGCGCCCGCGAGACCTGCCGGCTCACCCTGAAACCGATCGGGGACGGGTCCACCCGGCTTGTCGGGGGTCCTGCCCGACGCCGACGCCACCCGGCTGCGGACCTACCTGGAGGCCTACACCTCACCGCGTAAGGACGATCACACGGTGCTGGGAGAAGAAGACCGGATCCCCTACCGCCGCAAGCTCGGCCACGCGTTCTGCGCGCTCCTCGAACACCTCAACCCCGCCAAGCTCCCCGCCCACGGCGGCGACACCACCACGGTCCTGGTCACCATCAGCCTGGACGCCCTCACGCCACGACCTCGGCACCGGTGCCATCCTCGGCGGCGACCCGCTCTCGGCCACCGCCATCCGCCGCCTGGCGTGTGAGGCCAACATCATCCCCGTCGTCCTCGGCGGCAAGGGTGAGATCCTCGACCTGGGCCGCAGCCGCCGCCTCTTCTCACCCGCACAGCGCAAAGCCATGCGGCTACGCGACCAGCAGTGCCGCGCCGAGGGCTGCTCGGTCCCCGCCCGCTGGTGCGAGGCCCATCACTGGATCCCCTGGTCCAAAGGCGGCAAGACCAACCTCGACGACGGCGTCCTGGGCTGCAGCTTCCACCACCACCTGCTCCACGACCCCCGCCACACCCACGAAATCCTCCCCAACGGCGACATCAGATTCCACCGACGCACGTAGACCGGTCAGCTGTGGAAGCGGGTGTTGGTGGTTGCCGTGTTGTGTGGAAGAACTCGTCGATGTCGTACTGGTCGGCCTCGAAGACGTCGATGTCGCGGATCTTGCCCTCGACCAATGCCCCCATCGCATCGGGCGGCAAAGTTGTCACGATGCCTCGGTACCGACCGCTCGCACAGAATCGAGGATGAGTGCCGTCACGCCGACCGGGTCATCGATGTCGGCGTCGTGCCCGGCGCCTGGGATGGTGCGCCACGCGGCGTGCGGCGCGGCCTCCCGCCACACCTTGCCGTAGGTCTCTGCTGGGAACATCCGCTCGCGGTCTCCCCAAGCCAGCAAGCTCGGCACGCCCGGGTCGGGGAACGCTTGCAGCCGGTCGTGTGCGACGAGGTCGCGGATCACCTGCATGTCGAAGGCGACCACCCCCTTGGTGATCTGCCGCGCCTGCTCGGGAGACATGGCGGCCGGGTTGGCGACGAAGTCACGGAATCCGATGCGGCGGACGACAGACGATCGCTGCGCCGCGAGCGACAAGCGCCCGAAGAGTCGTGCCGGGTAGTAGCCCATGAGGAACATGCGGGTGACGCGGTTCGCGCTCTTGTCATCCCACCATCCGCCGGCCGGGTTGATTCCAACGACCGATCGCGCTCGACCCCGACGCGCAAGCTCGAACGCAACCCATCCGCCGAGCGAGTGGCCGACGATGTGCGCTGTCTCAAGTCCGGCAGCATCCATCGCGGCCTCTGCGCCATCCACGAACCCATGGATGGTTGCGGGTCGTGCCAATTCTGGTCCACCGCGATGACCCGGCAGCGTAGGCGCGAAGACGTCGAGCTCCTCGGTCAACGCCGGGAGCAGGTGGGTCCACCACTGCCACGTCCCGGTCACCCCGTGAATGAGCACGAGCGGCTCTCCGTCACCGCCGCGGAAGAACGGTGGGGGTGTCGGATCCCTCATGGCTCAGTATGCGACTTCAAAATAGGCGAAGAGAAGGGTCGTCCAGCCCCCGCAGCGCGTCGTAGTCGACGAGTGCGCAGGTGATCCCGCGGTCGCCGGCGAGCACCCTCGCCTGGGGCTTGATCTCCTGGGCAGCGAAGATGCCGCGCACGGGCGCGAGGAGAGGATCTCGGTTGAGTAGCTCCAGATACCTCGTGAGCTGTTCTACGCCGTCGATCTCGCCCCGCCGCTTGATCTCGACCGCCACGCTGACGCCATCGGGGTCCCGGCACATCAGGTCGACCGGGCCGATCGCGGTGGGGTACTCGCGGCGTACCAGCGAGAGCCCGGGCATCAGGGAGCCGGGATGGTCGGCGAGCAGCTCCTGGAGGTGCTTCTCGACGCCGTCCTTCTGGAGGCCGGGGTCGATACCCAGGTCGTGGGTCGAGTCGTGAAGGAGCTCCTCGATGAGGATCCGCAGGGTGTCCGGCACTGCGCCCTTGGCCGCCTTCGCGGTCACGGTCCACTCCCGCTGTTCAACGCCGTCCTCGTCGACGACGACGTCCTCGCGGACCGTGCAGGGTGGCGACATCCAGTTGAGCGGCTTGTAGGAGCCGCCGTCGGAGTGGATGAGCACCGATCCGTCGGCTTTGATCATGAGCACCCGGGTGGCCATCGGGAGGTGGGCGGTGAGGCGGCCGGCGTAGTCCACCTGGCAGCGCGCGACGACGAGTCTCACGAGGGCCCAACCTACAGGGGCGGACACACCGTCTCGCATAGTTACCAGCCGGTACAGAGCGGGTGGGATTTTGGGACACTTCCGGTATGACCCAGTTCAGTGGCCCGGCCGACGAGCAGATCTTCCGCACCCTGGTGCTTCCGTACCTGAACCACGCGGTGCGCATGTACGAGGCCTCGTACGCCTCCGCCGGCGACATCGACGCCGCGATGCAGTTCGGGTGCGGCTACCCGGTGGGCCCGCTCACCGTGATCGACGAGCTCGGCGCGGCCACGGTGCGCGACCAGCTCGCCGCACGGTACGCCGAGACCGGCGACCACCTGCACCAGCCGGCTGAGCTGCTGGAGAAGCTGGCCACCGAGGGCCGTACCTTCGCGGAGGAGGGCGCCGGTGCCGAGAGCTCCGCGCCGGAGTTCAAGCTGGACATCCGCAAGGTCGGCGTGGTCGGCACGGGCACCATGGCGTCGGGCATCGTGCAGGTCTTCGCCCAGGCCGGCTATGACGTGGTGTTCGTCGGCCGCGGTGAGGACAAGATCGCTGGTGTCGTGTCCTTCATCGACAAGGGCCTCTCCAAGCTCGTCGAGAAGGGCAAGATCGACGAGGACCGCAAGTCCGACGTCCTGGACCGGTTGACCGGCTCGACGGAGCGCGAGGCGCTCGGCGACGTCGACATCGTCGTCGAGGCGATCGCCGAGGACCTGGCGCTCAAGACCGAGCTCTACAAGGACCTCGACCGCATCTGCAAGCCCGGTGCGATCCTCGCCACGACCACGTCGTCGCTGCCGATCACCCGGCTCGGAGAGGCGACCAGCCGCCCCGAGTCGGTCATCGGCATGCACTTCTTCAACCCGGCCACGATCATGAAGCTGGTCGAGGTCGTCACCACGGCCGACACCGCCGCTGAGGTCAACGAGACGGTGCTCGCGCTGTGCGCCAACGTCGGCAAGGTCGCGGTGTCCTGCAGCGACCGGGCGGGTTTCATCGTGAACTGCCTGCTGTTCCCCTACCTCAACGACGCAGTCACGTTGCTCGAGTCGGGCGCGGCGACCATGGACGAGATCGACGCCGCGATCAAGGAGCGGGCCGGGTTCCCGATGGGCCCGTTCCAGCTGCTCGACGTGGTGGGCAACGACGTCTCTCTCGCGATCCAGCAGGAGCTGTTCGCCGAGTTCAAGGAGCCCGGCTTCGCTCCGGCCGCACTGCTCGAGCAGAAGGTCGCCGAGGGTGCCCTCGGCCGGAAGACCGGCAAGGGCTTCCACGACTACAGCTGACCGCCCGCGCGCCCGTGCGTCGCGTCAGATCAGGTCAGCGGTCGCGCGTGGTGCAGAGCCAGAACTGGATCCGGACCCGACCGGGGCCGCGCACCTTCTGCTTGGCCTTCTGCTTCGCGGGACCGTCGTTGTAGGCGTAGCCGGAGCCCCACTCGACGATCGCACCGTTGCGGACGCGGATGGCGACGGCCAGGCAGCCGTTGCGTACCCAACCGGCCTTGGTGCACTGCCCCGGGTAGCCGCCCTGGGCGACCGAACGGGTGCGGCACCTGCTCTGTCCGATCCGGATGGCGCTGGACTTGCTGCGCTTGTCGTTGGAGAAGCCGACGACCCCGGTGCGGGTGTTGAGGGAGATCGCGCCGAAACACTTGCCGCGGCGCCAGTTGCAGGAAGCGAGGCGCTGGGTCTCGTCGGCGCGCTCAAAACCGGCCTCTGAGGTCGTGGCCGATGCCGTCGGTGCGGCGGCGAGGAGGGTGCCGCCGAGCAGCAGGGCCGCAAGGAGGGCCAGCGTCGAGCGGATGACGGTCATGAATCCCATGCGAAAGCTCCCGGGTTCTCTGAGGTCGGATGACGGAAGGGATCATGCACACCTGCTGCGCCGCTAAACCCAGGCGGGGTCGGATCAGTGGGGAATGTGCCGGCGCGAGCAGGCGTAGCGCGACATGACGATCTCGCCCGGGCCCCGCACCTCACGACGGGCCTCCCGCATCGCGGTGAGCGGGCCGTAGCTCTTGCCCTTCGCCCACTCGACGATGTGGCCGTTGCGGCGGCGGAACGCGACCGCGACGCAGCCGTTCTCGCTGTAGACGTTGCGAGCAGCCGGGCGCTGACAAGCGGGGCGATGGGCGACGTTCTGCGGCCGGGCCTTGCAGCGCGCGAGCGCGCCCTGCACCGCAGCGAGCTTCGAACCCCTGTCCACGGCCCAGCCGGAGTAGCCGGTCACGGTGTTGAACGAGATCGCTGCCCAGCAGTGCGGGATGCGACACCCGGCCTGGCGGGCCGACGTGTCCCCGGGAACGGCCTGCGCCGACCCCGCGGGCGCCGCGAGCAGCGTGCCGGCGAGCAGAACGGCGACGGCAAGCGTGAGCACACCTCGGACGATGGCGGTGGATCGCAAGATTTCTCTCCAGGCGTCGACGACTTGACCTCGGGTCCCATCTTGACTCATGTCCGGCAGACACGGGCCATTTGGGTAGGAGTTTCGCATCCTGGAAGACTGGCGCTCGTGCCGCTCCACACCACGTCGTACGGCGACCACGGCAGCCTCATCGTCTTCTGCCACGGCCTGTTCGGGCAGGGGCGGAACTGGACCCAGCACGCGAAGGCGCTGGCGGCCGACCACCGGGTGCTGCTCGTCGACATGCCCGACCACGGGCGGTCGGAGTGGAGCGAGCACTTCGACTACGTCCGCGGCCGCCGACCAGGTGGCGGAGCTGCTGAGCGCCGACGACCCGGTCACGTTGGTCGGCCACTCGATGGGTGGCAAGACCGCCATGGTGCTCGCGCTCGAGCACCCTGGGCTGGTCGATCGGCTCTGCGTGGTGGACGTGGCGCCGGTCGCCTACCAGCACGCGTCGGAGTTCGTCGGCTACATCGACGCGATGCTCGGGATCGACCTCGCGACGCTGAGCGACCGCGCCCAGGCCGACGCGGCCCTGCGGGAGGCCGTGCCTGACGACGTGGTCCGCGGCTTCCTCCTTCAGAACCTGCGGCGGGAGGGCGACACCTGGCGCTGGCAGCCCAACCTCGAGCTGCTCCGCGACGAGATCGACGAGATCGGCGGTTGGCCGGGTGCCGCGCTCGACGGGACGCCGTCGTACGACGGACCGGTGCTGTGGGTCGGCGGCTCGGAGTCGGGCTACGTGCTGAGCGACTACGCCGCGGCGATGGAGCGCTACTTCCCGCGGGTCCGCCGGGTCACCGTGAAGGGTGCGGGCCACTGGGTGCACTCCGAGCAGCCGGCGATCTTCCTCGAGGTGCTGCGGCGGTTCGTCAGTTAGCTGCCTGGCGGGCGCGATAGGCAGCGACCGCGTTGCGGTTGCCGCACGCGGTCGAGCAGAACCGGCGGGAGCGGTTGCGGGACAGGTCGAGGACGAGGCCCTCGCAGTCGTCGTCGGCGCAGATGCCCAGCCGGGACAGCTCGTCGGCGCGGATCACGTCGACCATCGCCATGGCGGTCTCGACGATGATCCGGTCGGCGAGCGGCCGGTCCGGCGCGACCGCGTGCAGGTGCCAGTCGTAGCCGTCGTGGCGCTCGAGCTGGGGGAGTGCCTTGGCCTGGAACAGCATCTCGTTGACCAGCGCTGCAGCGCGATCGCGTTCGCCGGTCATCAGGGCGCGGAGCTGCGGCAGGATCGCGCGCACGGCCTCGATCTCCGCCTGGTCGCCGTCGTGGCGCCCGGTGTAGCCGAAGTCCGAGAGGAACTCGTCGAGCTCGTCCGGTGTCGTCAGCGTGACCGGCTCCACGTCGGAGTTGACCAGCGTCACTGCCGCCTGGAGCGCCATCGCGGTGTCATGAGCGAAAACCACGTTGACAGGTTACCGCACCCACCACTAGTGTCATTAGTCATGGCGACAATGACTCATGACGCACCGGTGGCGATCCCGCCCCGGACCGCGACCGGCATCACGGTCGCGCTGGTGTCGGCGGTCTCGTTCGCGTTGTCCGGCGCCTTGGCCTCGCCGCTGCTCGATGCCGGCTGGAACGCCGGCGCCGTGGTCCTGGTCCGGATCGGCGCCGGGGCGATCGTCGTGCTCCCGTTCGGCGTCGCCGCGTTGCGGGGCCAATGGGGTCTGCTGTGGCGCAACCTTCCGATGGTCGTGATGTACGGCCTGGTCGCGGTCGCAGGTGCCCAGTTCTGCTACTTCTCCGCCGTGCAGCACCTCGACGTCGGCCCCGCGCTGCTCATCGAGTACACCGCGCCGGCAGCAGTGGTGCTCTGGCTCTGGCTGCGGCACGGCCAGCGTCCCGGAAGGCTGACGCTCGCTGGTGCCGCGGTGGCCGGGTTCGGTCTGCTGCTGGTGCTCGACGTGCTCGCCGGTTTCGGCCTGCACGCGGGCGGTGTCGCCTGGGCGCTCGCCGCGATGGTCGGCTGTGCGACCTACTTCGTCGTGTCCGCCGACGACACCAACGGCCTGCCGCCGATGGCGCTCGCCGCCGGAGGGCTCGTGGTCGGTGGAGTCGTGCTTGCCATGCTCGGTGTGCTCGGGATCCTTCCCATGGAGGCCGAGCGTGCTTCGGTCGAGTACGCCGGCGTCGATGTCGCCTGGTGGGTCCCGCTGGTGCTGCTCGGCCTGGTGACCGCCGCGTTGTCGTACGTCGCCGGTATCGCCGCCGCCCGGATGCTCGGCTCGCGGCTGGCGTCCTTCGTGGCGCTGTCGGAGGTCGTGGCCGGCGTGCTGTGGGCCTGGCTGCTCCTCGGCCAGCTGCCGGGTGTGTGGCAGCTGGTCGGCGGCCTGCTCGTCCTGGCCGGCGTGGTCGGCGTCAAGCTCGGCGAGAAATCCTCGGTCGGGGTGCAACAGATCCCTGTCTGACGGCGTGAGTCGTGCGTGGATGTGGGGGTGACCGAGCGCAGGTCTGCCGCTGAGCCCGGCTTCGACTCATGGGTCGAGGCGCGGGTGGCGGCGCTGCTGCGGTTCGCCTACCTGGTGACCGGGTCGCAGCAGGCGGCCGAGGACGCCGTGCAGTCGGCGCTGGTCAGCGCCTGCGAGAAGTGGTCACGGGTGAGTCGGCGCGACGACCCGGACGCCTATGTGCGGCGGATGGTCGTCAACGCGCACATCTCCGCCTGGCGACGCAGCGGACGCCGGGAGTCGCCGGTCGCCGAGGTGCGGGACGCAACGGTCGCCGATCCGGCGCGGGTCGTCGTCGAGCACGACGCGGTGTGGCGGATGTGCTCGTCGCTGCCGCCGCAGCAGCGGGCGGCGGTGGTGCTGCGGTTCTACGAGGACCTCGAGTACGCCGAGATCGCGGCGATCCTCGGCGTCGCCGAGCCGACTGCACGCTCCCACGTCCACCGAGCACTCGCGGCGCTGCGTCGTGAGCTCGGCCGCGAGCTGGACGACGAGGAGACGTGATGGACGAGCACGAGCTGGAGCAGGCGCTGCGGGCCGGGCTCGAGCGGCAGGCGGGCGAAGCGGACGTGACCGCGCCGGTCGCGGACCGCGCCCGAGCTGCGGTGAGCCGGCGGCGCCGTACGCGCTGGGGGGTCGGCGCGGCAGCGGCCGCCGTGGTGCTGGTCGTCGGTGGCGTCGCGGTCGCGACCCGCGGCGACGGTGATCGGCGGCACGGCGCCCCCGGCCGTCGACGACTCGACCTCCGACGTCCGGCCGAGCGGGGTGACCGAGTGGCGGACGGAGTACTGGGGTGCGGTCGCGGTCGACGTGCCCGCCGACTGGGGCTACGGCGGTGCTCCAGTCGAGTCGGGCCGCGACGTCGTCGCCTGTTATCCGGAGGCGATGGTGGGCCCCGACGGGAACCGGCTCCGGCAGTCGGGGGGCCGGGGCTGGGTCGGTCGCCCGATCGCCGTGACGGACGTCTGCGCCTTGTATCCGTGGATCGAGCACTCGCCGGAGTTGGAGTCGACAACGCCCTACGTCTGGCTCGGGGCCGCCGTCGAGCCCGGCGTCGTCGACTACGGCGACGGCTTCGTCGAGGAGACGGTCGAGGTCGAGGGCGTCACGGTCACGGTGGCGAGCGACGATGCCGCGCTGCGCCAGGAGATCCTCGGCTCGGCCCGTCCGGGGGACCTGTGCGCGCCCCGGCTCGACGGAATCCCGGAGCCGCAACTCGACTCGGACGGTGACCAGGACGGATCCGCCCTGACCACGTGCTCCTACCGCAGGACTGAGGGAGGCTTCGCGCTTTCCTATGGAGCATTCGGCCAGACGGCGACGCCCTACGACGACACCGTGGACGCGTCCAAGCTCGTCATGTATCGCTGCACCTTCGAGCGCGATGACGAGTTCGTCCTGTTGACCACGGATCGGGGAACCTACGTCGTGGACTTCACGTGCCCGCGGCTCCTGTCGCCGGACGGCAGGTCTCACTCGCTCAAGCGCCGCCACCCTCATGCCCTGGGTGCGCAACGGGATCCCGGCGGTCGTCTACGGCCCGACTGGCGGCAAGGGCGCGATGATCGACTCGTTCATCGGCGCACTCGGGTGACCTACCGACAGGTGTAGAGCCGCGCCAGGAACAGGAGATGGTCGCGGGTGATCGGCTGCCGGCGACAACCCAGCTCCTGGAGCCTGGTGGCGACCGGCTCGTCCCGCGTGCTGTAGACGAGGATCTCTAGGCCGGCGACGTCGTCGTCGTCGATCGTGGCCGGGTCGCGGACACCCGGGAAGAACGGATCCGGTCCGGGATCGGGCGGCGCTGAGATGTCCGGCAGGCCGTCGAGCGGATCCGGGTAGGCGAACTGGATGCTGCGGGCCCTGGGATCGGTGAAGTACAGCGCGTCGGCGTCGACGTCGTCGGCTGCGGCGGCGAGGTCGCGCAGGTTACCCGGCTTCGCGTCAGGGGCGCGTTGGGCGACGACGATCGGAGCCACGACGGCCACGGCAGCGACAGCAGCGACGAGCGGCGTCCACTTCGGCAACGCACAGCCGCCGATGGCGGCCGCGATCGCGACGGCGGGTACCGCGAACGTGACGTAGCGGGGCTGCATGCCGGCTTCGGCGACTGCACAGCCGATCGCGACCAGGGTCGGGAGCCCGCCCCACAGGGCCAGGACCGCCGGCAGCCAGCGCCGCCCGTCGCGCCACAGGTGGTAGATGCCGAACGCCGCGAGAGCGAGCATCCCCACCAACAGCACCACGCGGATCCCGGACGGGTCGGCCTCCTGTCCGCCGGCCCAGTGGTTGAGGAGCATCCGGTGCCAGTCAGCTGGACGTCGAGCAGCCACGAAACCTGGGCGCGCTGCGACCAGGCGACGATCGCGAGCGGGACGAGGCCTGCTGCCGTTCCCGCCGCGCTCACCGCCCAGGCGAGCCGAGCGCGTCGCAGCCCGACCATGATCGCGATCCCGTGGGCGACCACGAGCAGGATCAGGTAGAGGTGCCACCAGCAGGCGACCAGGCAGGTCGCGGCGTAGAGGACCCAGAACTTGCGCTGACGTCGTCGGCACGCGGTGTCGAGCGCGAGCGTTGCGAGGACGGCGAGCGCGGCCGACCAGGCATAGCTGCGGGCGTCGACGGCTGCCCAGACCAATCCCGGGACGACCCCGGTGGCGACACCCGCGGCGACCGCGACGCGGAGCCGCTGGTGCCGCGCCACGAGCAGCACCGACGCCGCCGCCGTGACGCCGACGCCGAGCGCACTGAACGCCCGGACCGCCTCGATCGAGTCGCCGGCGACGAGGCTCCAGCCCCGCAGCACCACGTAGTAGAGGCCGTGGACCGCGTCGACCTCGTGCAGCACCGACCAGGTCTCGGAGAACGGGCGATCCAGCAGGCTGAGAGTGACCGCCTCGTCGTACCAGATGGTCGGTCGGGAGACGCCGATCAGCCCCAGCGCGGTCGTGAGGACGCCGGTGAGCAGGGCCGAGAGGCGTCGGTTTCTCAGCGGAGGTCCTGCTGCTTGACGACGACTTCCCGGAGGATCAGCAGCACCGCTGCCGCTGCCGGGATCGCCAGCAGCGCGCCGACCACACCGAGCAGCGCGGTGCCGACCAGCGCCGCGATCACGATGACAGCACCGGGCAGATCCACGGTGCGGCCCATCACCCGCGGGTAGATCACGTAGTTCTCGACCTGCTGGTAGACCACGTAGAAGATCACGGCCGCGATGCCGCTCTTGACGTCGGTCGCGAACGCGATCGCGCAGACCACGACGGCCCCGATGGTGGCCCCGATCATCGGGATCACGTCGAGCACGGCGACGACGAACGCGAGCGCGACGGCGTACTCCCGCACCTCGGTGAACCACAGGAAGATCAGCGAGGAGATGCCCGCGCACAGCGCGACCACGAAGGCACCGGACACGTAGGCGCCGATGTTGTGGATGACCTTGTCGCCGAGCTTGGTGACCCGCTCCCGGCGCGACGCGGGGGCGAGGCGGTAGATCGCGTGGGTGGTGGTCTTGAGCGACGCGAGGAAGTAGAGCGTCAGCACCAGGATGATGAACGCGTTGAACAGCGCGGAGATGATCTTGAGCCCGAACCCGAGCGCGCCGCCGAAGAGGGTCGAGATGAAGTCGCCGTCGGTGACGAAGGACTTGGCCTTGTCGACGATCTCGTACTCGTCGTTGAGGTCCTGGACCTGCTTGTTCTCCTGCAGCCGGTCCAGCCAGATAGGGGCGTTGTCGGTCAGTGCCCGGACCTGGTCGGCGATCACCGGGACGATCGCGACGATGAACAGGGCGAGCATCCCGATCGCCGCGACGATGACCAGCGCGCACGCATAGGCGCGCCGGACCCCGCGTCGCTCGAGGAACTCGACCGACGGGTTGAGACCGGCCGCGAGGAAGAACGACACCACCACGAGCAGCAGCACCGAGCCGATGCCGATCAGTGCCTGGAACAGCCAGTACGCCAGGAGCAGCCCGAGGCCACCGACGAAGCCGACGTAGAACGGCGCTTTCCGGTCGAACGGCGCGCCGGGTGCGCCGTACGGCAGAGCTGTCGACGGTACGGCGGCCGCGCCGTCGACGAGCGTCTGCTCGACGTCGTGCTGAGCGGTCTGGCCGGCCGCGGACGCGTCACCCTCCCCTTGGGCGGCGCTCTGCCGCCGGCCGAGTCTCAACTCCGTTCCTCGCCGTCACCCTCGTCGAACCCGGCGACCAGCTCGGCCAGTGACGAGAGCTGCGCGGTGATCGAGGCCCGGCGCTTGGTGACCCGCTCCAGCTCGGCCCGGGCCGCGGCCAGCTGCCGCTGCGCCTCGGCCTCGCCGCTCGCGCTGATCGAGTCGGCCTGGGTGCGGGCGGACGCGACGATCTGCTCGGCCTCGCGACGCGCCCGGCTGAGCAGCGCCTCGGACTCGGCCTGCGCGGCCGCGCGGTTCTCGGCCGCCTGCCGCGACGCCTCCGCCGCGCGCTGCTCGGCCGCGGACGCGCGCTGCTCGGCCTCATCGACCAGCTGCCGGGTCTCGCCGACCGCCGTGTTGTGGTGGTCGGTCGCCTCACGGGCGAGCCGCTCCTTCTCCACCGCGAGCATCCGGCGCGCCTCCTGGACCTCCCGGTCGGCGGCGGCCCGGGCCTGCTCGACCTCGCGCTGCACCGCGCTGCGCTGCTCGCTGGCCTCCTGCTGCGAAGCGAGCCGGAGCTGGTCGGCCTCGCGCTTCGCGCTGGCCAGCTCGTCGGCCGCCGTGCTGCGAGCCAGCGCGAGCTCCTGCTCGGCATCGGCCAGCAGCCGGGTGCGGTTCTCCTCGAGCTCGCGCAGCTGGACGGCTCGCATGTCCTCCGCCTCGCGCGCAGCCTCCGCGCGGACCGCCTTCGCATCGCGGGTGGCCTGGTCGCGGATCTCGGCGGCGTCGCGGTCGGCTGCTCCGCGGATCTCGTCGGACTCCTCCTCGGCCAGTCGCAGCAAGGAGCTCGCGCGGCCCCCCAGGCCGGCGTACGACGGGTTGCCGGTCTCGTCGAGCTCGGCCTTGGCCGCTGCCAGCGCCGCCTCCAGCTCGATGACGCGTTGCTCCGACTCGGTCAGGCTCGCCCCCAGCGCTGCCTTCTCGCTCGCGAGCTGACGGATCTGCGCGTCGACCGCCGCCTGGTCGTAGCCGCCTCGCCGCACCACGGGCAGCGCGGCCGTCGACACCGGGGGCGCGGCGGGTGGCGCGGGCCGCGGGGCGGCGGCCGGCGCGTTCGCGGGCGCCGGGGGTGTCGACTGCGTGGGGGCGGACGTGGTCACGGGCATCACCTGGGTCGTCTCGTGGTCGGGTTGGGGCGAGCTCTCCGACTGCTCCGGCGGCGCGCTGCCGGGCTCGTTGTCGAAGATGGAAAGACCTTGGTCGCTCATACGGGGGAAGCTCCCTTTGTGCGGTCGAAGGACGAGGTCGGGACCATGATCCCTGATCCCATCGCGAATCCCCACCCCCGGTCCACGCAACTTTGACGGGCGGTGTCGATCAGGTCATCGGGCAACGGCGGCGGCGGCCGGCGGCGCCACGTCAGGAAGTCCCAGCGCGACCACCAGATCGGAGTGGAGCGCCCCGGCGCCCGCATAGCGCCGCATCTGGTCCTTGCTCAGCGCCAGCCGGAGCAGCCGGTTGACGGCCAGGGTCAGCGGCTCGCGGCCGGGCAGCTGGGGGACGGGCTGGCGGGCGTGCGCCTCCCGCACCGCTTCGAGGGTGGCGCCGGTGTAGGGCGCGCCGCCGGTCGTCGCGGTCCACAGCAGGCAGCCGAGCGCGTAGACGTCGGCGGCGGCCGTCGGCCCGGCGTACGGCTCCGGCGGGGCGAATGCCGGGTCCGGCCCGACGCTGTGGGTCGGTGGCACGAGGATCGCGCGGGGTCCGCTGCCGTCCGGCTGGAGGAGCACGGCGCCCGGGCGGATCTCGCCGTGGACGCCGCCCGGGGGCGGATGGTCCGCCAGCTCGCGGGCCACCGCGGCCACGACCTCGACCGCTGTCCGGAGCGGGAGCGGCCCGGTGGCGCGCAGCTGCTGTCCCAGGTCGATCCCGGCCGGTCGGGGTGCGGGTGGCGGCGGTGGGAAGGACGGCGGCGGGAAGGGCGGCGGCGGGATCCCGGCCGGCACCAGGTCGGCACCCTCGCGGAAGCCGTGCCGCTCCCACCACCGGCGCAGCGGACCCGGCGCCCACCAGTTGAGCCGCCCGAGCAGGGCCATCGCGGCCGGCACCATGAGCGCGCGAACGATGGTCGCGTCGACGATGAGTGCCACCACCATGCCGACGCCGAGCATCTTCATGAGCACGATGTCGCCGGTGGCGAACGCCCCGATGACCACGCCCAGCAGCAGTGCCGCGCTGGTGATGATCCGCCCGGTCGACTGGACGCCGCTGGCGACGGACAGCTCGTGGTCGCCGGTGGCGTCCCAGCGCTCGCGCACCCGGGAGATGAGGAACACCTCGTAGTCCATCGACAGGCCGAAGAGGATCGCCAGCATCAGGATCGGGTTCGTGGCCTCCAGGAATCCGGGGGAGGTGAAGCCGAGCAGCCCGGAGAGGTGGCCGTCGTCGAAGATCCAGGTGACGACACCGAACGACGCGGAGATCGAGAACGCGTTCATCACGACCGCCTTGATCGGCAGCACGAGTGACCCGAACGCGACGAAGAGCAGCACCAGCATCACCACCAGGACGATCCCGCCCATCAGCGGCAGGTGCCCGTGCACCGAGGCGATCAGGTCGACGGTGTCGGCGGTCAGGCCGCCGACGAGGGCCGTGCCGGTGGCCGGCCGGAGGTCCCGCAGGTCCTTGACGATCTCCTGCGACGGCTCCGACTGGCTGTTGCCGTCCCAGACGACGCGGACCAGCGCGGCGTCGCCCTCCTGCGCGATGACAGCGACCTGACGGACGCCGGCCACGTCCTCGGCCTCGGCGACGTACGACGCCACGGCGGCGTCGTCGACGTCCTGCAGCACCGCGGTGGCCAGGGAGGTCTCCGGCCCGAACTCCAGCAGCTTGTCGGCGGCGATGACGGACGGTGCGTCGTCCGGAAGGATCCGGTGATCGATCCCTCCCCACTTCGCGCCGAGGAACGGCGACGCCACCACCAGCAGGACGACGCCGGTCACGGCCAGCACGGCGATCGGGTGCCGCATCACGCCGCGGGCCAGCCGGGCCCACCGGCCGTCATCCCCCGCAGGAGCGGGCCGGTCCCACTTCTTCCGCCACGGGAGCCGGCCGGAGTCGATCCGGCGCCCGAGCAGGACCAGGATCGCGGGGAGGACCGTGAGGGCGGCCAGCATCGCCACCAGGACCGCCGCGATGCCGCCGTACCCCATGCTCTTCAGGAACACCTGGGGGAAGACGAGCAGGCTCGACATCGACGCGGCGACGACGAGTCCGGAGAACATGACCGTGCGACCGGCGGTGTTCAACGTGCGGGCGACGGCGGAGCGTGCGGAGGCGGGATCGTCGGGCGGCAGCAGTCCGAGCTCCTCGCGGAACCGGCTGACGATGAAGAGCGAGTAGTCGACCGCCAGGCCGATGCCCAGCAGCGAGATGACGTTGATCGAGAACATCGAGACGTCGGTGAACAGCGTCAGCACCCGCATCATCGCGATGGAGCACAGGAGGGCGACGATGCCGAGCAGGGCCGGCATCGCGGACGCGGTCAGGCTGCCGAAGATCAGCAGCGCGAGCAGCACCACCAGCGGCAGCGAGAGCAGCTCGGCCTGCTTGAGGTCCTCCTCGGTGATGACGTTGACGTCCGCGTGCGCCGGGTAGAGGCCGGCCAGGTTGGTCTCCAGGCCCTCGGCGTGGAGCAGCGGCTCGATCTCGTCGTAGTTGATGAGCTGCTCGTTGAGCGTGTCACCAGCCAGTGAGATGTGGACCTGCGCAGCGTGGCCGTCGGGGGAGACCAGCCCGGAGTCCGCCGGCACCGCGTAGTACGGGACGGCGCGCACCACCTCGGGTCCGTCGACCGCTTCGACGACTTCCTCGACTGCCTCACGGAACTCAGGCTCGTCCGCGGTGAGGTCGTCGCTGGAGTAGATCGCGATGACATCGGGTGCATGGTTGCCGAAGACCGATCGCTCGAGCTCGACCGCCCGATAGCCCTCGGAGTCCGGGTCCTCGAAGCCGCCGCGACCGAGGTCGTCGAAGACTCCGGCGCCGTAGCCGGCGGCCGCCGCGACGATCAGCACGGCGCAGACCAGCACCAGTCGGGCGTGGCGCCCGACCACACCGGCCCAGCGGTCGATCACGACCGCAATCTAGGCCACGAGCAGCCGATGTGCTGCTAGACGCCGCGGAACAGGTTGATCTTGTCGATGTGCTGCTCGCGCAGCTCGGTGTTGAGCACCCCGAGGCCCTCCTGCGGAGCCAGCGTGAGCACGCCGACCTTGCCCTGGTGCAGGTTGTGGTGGACGTCGAGCGCGGCCTGGCCGACGTCCTCGAGGCGGTAGGTGCGCGACAGGGTCGGGTGGATCTTGGCCTGCGCGATCAGCCGGTTGGCCTCCCACGACTCGCGGTAGTTGGCGAAGTGGCTGGAGATGATCCTCTTGAGGTTCATCCACAGGTAGCGGTTGTCGTACTCGTGCATGTAGCCCGAGGTCGACGCGCAGGTGGTGATGGTGCCGCCCTTGCGGGTGACGAACACGCTGGCGCCGAAGGTCTCGCGGCCCGGGTGCTCGAAGACGATGTCGATGTCCTCGCCACCGGTGAGGTCGCGGATGGCCTTGCCGAGGCGCAGCCACTCCTTCGGGTTCTGCTGGGTGCCCTCCTCGTTCCAGAACTTGAAGTCCATCTCGGAGCGGTTGATGACCTTGTCGGCGCCCATGTTGCGCACGATCTGGGCCTTCTCCTCGTTGGAGACGACGCAGACCGGGTTGGCGCCGCCGTTGAGGGCGTACTGCGTGGCGAAGCCGCCGAGGCCGCCGGAGGCGCCCCAGATCAGGATGTTGTCGCCCTGCTTCATGTTGCCGGCGTTGGCCGAGACGAGCTGGCGGTAGGCGGTGCAGTTGACCAGGCCCGGGGAGGCGGCCTCCTCCCACGTGAGGTGCTCGGGCTTCGGCATGAGCTGGTTGGCCTTGACCATCGCGACGTCGGCCAGGCCGCCGAAGTTGGTCTCGAACCCCCAGATCCGCTGCGACGGGTCGAGCATCGTGTCGTTGTGGCCGTCGGGTGCCTCGAGCTCGACGGAGAGGCAGTGCGCGACGACCCGGTCGCCCGGCTTCCACTTGGTGACGCCGGGGCCGGTGGCGAGGACGACACCGGACAGGTCGGAGCCCACGATGTGGTAGTCCAGGTCGTGCCGTGCGCCGAGCTCGGACTCGCGGCCGTAGCGCTCGAGGAAGCCGAACGTCGAGACCGGCTCGAAGATCGAGGTCCAGACGGTGTTGTAGTTGATGGCGGAGGCCATCACGGCGACGAACGCCTCGCCCGGGCCGAGCTCGGGGAGCGGCACGTCGTCGAGGTGGAGCGACTTGCGCGGGTCCTTCTCCTTGGAGGCGAGCCCCTCGAACATCTCGACCTCGTCCTTGTGCACCGTCACGGCCCGGTACGACTCGGGCAGAGCGAGGTTCGCGAAGTCCTCGGCTGAGGTCCCTTCGGCGAGGATGGCGTCGAGGATGTGCTGCACGGGATGGCTCCTGTGGGTTCGTGGTCACTGTGGTGGTGGTCAAGATGGCCGAGGCGAAAGATACCCGTCGGTAACCTTCAGTTGTCGCCAGTGTGGCAGGCGTCTCAGCGAGGATAAGGGCGTGGGCGACATGCTGGTGATCGATCTCAACGCCGACGTAGGGGAGTCGTTCGGGCGCTGGACGCTGGGCGACGACGCCGCGCTGATGCCCTACTTGAGCAGTGCCAACGTCGCCTGCGGGTTCCACGCGGGCGACCCCCGCACCATCCTGGCGACCTGCGAGGACGCGGCGATGCACGGTGTCACCGTCGGCGCCCAGGTCGGCTATCGCGACCTCGCCGGCTTCGGACGGCGCTTCCTCGACATCGAGCCCGAGGACCTGTACGCCGACGTCGTCTACCAGGTCGGCGCGCTCCGGGCGCTCGCGGCGCCCGGCCGAACAGTTCGCTACCTCAAGCCGCACGGTGCGCTGTACCACGCGGTCAACCGAGTCGAGGCGCAGGCGCGGGCGGTCGTCGAGGCCGCCGGCGACCTCGGCGAGCTGCCTCTGCTGGGGTTCCCGGGCTCGCGTCTCCTGGAGATCGCCGCTGCCGAGGGGGTGCGCGCGTTCACCGAGGGCTTCGTCGATCGCCGCTACCGCGACGACGGCTCTCTCGTCCCTCGCGACGAACCCGGGGCCGTCCTGGACGATCCGGACGAGGCGGCAGCACAGGCGGTGCGGCTGGCCCAGGAAGGCGTCGTCCGGTCGTTGTGCCTGCATGGTGACTCCCCGGGCGCCACTGCCATCGCGGCCGCCGTCCACGGTGCGCTGGGCACAGCCGGCTACAGCGTCCGACCGTTCCTGTGAACGTCCTCCCGTACGGCGACCGCGCCCTGCTCCTCGAGGTCGACGACGTGTCCGACGTGGTGCTGGTCGCCGACGCCGTCCGCACCGGCCCCCTCGCCGACCTGGTCGAGGACGTCGTCCCCGGCGCCCGCTCGGTCCTGCTCGTCGCCCGCCCGGGCGTGGAGGTTGCGGAAATACGCTCATGGGCCGAAAGCGGGATAGTCCCCCTCGAAAAGCACCTGGATGCAGCGATTTCAGGTGCTTTTCGAGGGGGACTATCCGCCACCGCGCCGATCGAGATCCCGGTGACGTACGACGGACCGGACCTGGCGGAGGTCGGGCGGGTGACCGGGCTCTCCGAGGACGAGGTGGTGGCGGCGCACACCGGTACGCCGTGGCGGGTGGCGTTCGGGGGGTTCGCGCCGGGGTTCGCCTACCTGGTGGGCGGGGACGAGCGGCTGCAGGTGTCGCGCCGGGACAGTCCGCGGACGAAGGTGCCGGCGGGCGCGGTCGGGCTGGCGGGGGAGTTCAGCGGTGTCTACCCGCGCGAGTCGCCGGGCGGCTGGCAGCTGATCGGGCACACCGACATCGCGATGTGGGACCTCGGCCGCGACCCACCGGCCCTGCTCGCAGCCGGCGCGACCGTGCGGTTCACCCGCCGATGACCACCCTCGTCGTCCGGCGCGTCGGCCTCGCCCTGGTCCAGGACGCGGGCCGCCCAGGACAGGCCGCGATCGGCGTCGGCCGGTCCGGCGCGGCCGACCGCGCGTCGTACGACCTGGCGAACCGGCTCGTCGGAAACACCCCCGGTGCCGCCGCTCTCGAGGTCACGCTCGGCGGGCTGGAGATCGAGGCCGTCGCCGGCGCCGTCTGGGTCGCGGTCACGGGGGCACCGGCGCCGCTCCTCCTCGACGGGCGCCCGGAGCCGACAGGGGCGGTGCTCGCACTGCGCCCCGGCAACCGGCTCGCGCTCGGCCAGCCGGCCGGCGGGCTCCGCTCCTACGTCGCGGTCCGCGGTGGCGTCGACGTCCCGGCAGTCCTGGGCTCCCGCGCCCGCGACACCCTCGCCGCCCTGGGCCCGCCGCCACTCGCCGCCGGCGACGTGCTGCCGGTCGGCGACGAGGTCGCCGACGACATCCGGGTCGACGCCGTCCCGCCGCAGCGGTACGACGACCGCCCCGTGCTGCGGGTGGTCCGCGGCCCGCGCGACGACTGGGCTCGCGACCCCGGCCAGCTGACCGCGATCACCTGGACCGTGGCGCCCGAGTCGGACCGGGTGGGCGTCCGTCTGGCGGGCGGCCGGCTCGATCTCGTCGACCCCACCCGTCCGCTCCCCAGCGAGGGCGCGGTCCGAGGCGCGATCCAGGTCCCGCCCGACGGCGGACCCGTGGTGTTCGGGCCGGACCACCCGGTGACCGGTGGCTACCCGGTGGTGGCGGTCGTCGTCGACGCCGACACCGACCGGATCGCCCAGCTGCGACCGGGTGAGCAGGTCAGGTTCGTGTGGGTCTCGTGACGGGTCTCGTGACGGTCGCCAGAGCGACCTCCTCGACCAACGGGGTCAGTGACCCTCGGCGGCCGGCTCCACGAGCTCGACCAGCACCCCGCCCGCGTCCTTGGGGTGGATGAAGTTGACCCGGCTGTTCGACGTGCCCCGCTTCGGCTCGTCGTAGAGCAGCCGGAGCCCGCGCTCGCGGAGCGTCGCGCAGACCGCGTCGATGTCGGCGACCCGGTAGGCGAGCTGCTGCAGGCCGGGGCCACTGCGCTCGAGGAACTTGCCGATCGTGGACTCGGGGGAGAGCGGCGCGAGCAGCTGGATGCAGGAGTCGGTCTCCCCGACCCGGACCATCGCCTCGCGGACGCCCTGCTCCTCGTTCGTCTCCTCGTGCACGACCGTCATGCCGTACGTCTCGGTGTAGAAGGCCATCGCCTCGTCGAGGTCGGGCACCGCGATGCCGACGTGGTCGATGGCGGTGAAGAGATGCTGCACGTCGTTGAGGCTCATGCCGCCATTGTGCCGATCGGCGGCTGTGACGATCGCCTCACCCACCCTCGGTGGACCGCCTCGCGGGTCCGCACTACCCGCGGGTATCGTCGCCAGGGTTCACCCCTTTCTTCACGGAGGCAGCATGTCCGACAACCCCAGCGTCATCGTCGCCGGTGCGCGCACCCCGATCGGCCGCCTGCTCGGCGGCCTCACTCCGCTGTCCGCGGCTGACCTCGGCGCCATCGCCATCAAGGGTGCCCTCGAGAAGGCCGGGGTCTCGGGCGACCAGGTCGACTACGTGATCATGGGCCAGGTGATCCTGGCCGGTGCCGGCCAGAACCCTGCGCGGACGGCGAGCACGAGCGCCGGCATCCCGATGAACGTCCCGACCATCACGATCAACAAGGTCTGCCTCTCCGGCCTCAACGCGATCGCGCTCGCCGACCAGCTGGTCCGCGCGGGCGAGGTCGACATCGTCGTCGCCGGCGGCATGGAGTCGATGACCAACGCCCCGCACCTGCTGCCCAACTCCCGCGCCGGCTTCAAGTACGGCGACACCACGCTCGTCGACTCGATGGCCTACGACGCGCTCTACGACCAGTTCACCCAGCAGGCGATGATCAACCTCACCGACAGCTGCAACGCCGCGAAGGACAACTTCACCCGCGAGGAGCAGGACGCCTTCGCCGCCCAGTCGCACCAGCGGGCCGCCGCCGCGCAGAAGAACGGCGTCTTCGACGACGAGATCGTGCCGGTCACCATCTCCTCGCGCCGCGGCGACGTGGTCGTGAGCGAGGACGAGGGCGTCCGCGCCGACACCACCGTCGAGTCGCTGTCCGGGCTCCGCCCGGTGACCAAGGACGGCACCATCACCGCCGGCTCCGCCTCGCAGATCTCCGACGGCGCCGCCGCGGTGGTCGTGATGAGCAAGGCCAAGGCCGAGGAGCTCGGCCTGACCTACCTCGCCGAGATCGGCGCCCACGGCATGGTCGCCGGCCCCGACTCGACCCTGCAGCTGCAGCCCGCTGCCGCGACCGCCAAGGCCCTCGAGAAGGAGGGCATCGCCGCGGCCGACCTCGACCTCGTCGAGTTCAACGAGGCGTTCGCCGCCGTCGGCATCGCATCGGCCCGCGAGCTCGGCATCGCCGACGACAAGGTCAACGTCAACGGCGGCGCCATCGCGCTCGGCCACCCGGTCGGCATGTCCGGTGCCCGCGTGGTCCTGCACCTCGCTCTCGAGCTCCAGCGCCGCGGTGGCGGCGTCGGTGCCGCCGCGCTGTGCGGAGGCGGCGGCCAGGGCGACGCCCTGATCGTGCGTGTCCCGTCCAACTGAGTCTCCCGACGAGCTGGTCGCCCGGGCCCGTGACGGCGAGGCCCGGGCGATCGGCCGTCTGATCTCGCTGGTCGAGGACGGCTCGCCGCAGCTGCGCGCGGTGATGGCGGCGCTGACGCCACCCGCCGACAGCGCCACTGGACGAGCGCACATCGTCGGACTCACCGGCTCACCCGGCGTCGGCAAGTCCACGTCGACCAATGCGCTCGTGACCGAGCTGCGAAACCGCGACCTGAGGGTCGGTGTGCTCGCGGTCGACCCGTCGTCGCCGTACTCCGGCGGCGCCCTGCTCGGCGACCGGATCCGGATGTCCGAGCACGCGACCGATCCGGGCGTCTTCATCCGGTCGATGGCCGCGCGTGGGCACCTCGGTGGTGTCTCGCGGGCCACCCCGCAGGCGCTGCGGGTGCTGGACGCGGCCGGCTGCGACGTGATCCTGGTCGAGACCGTCGGTGTCGGCCAGAGCGAGGTCGAGATCGCCCGGCTGGCCGACACCACGATCGTGCTGCTCGCCCCTGGCATGGGCGACGGGATCCAGGCCGCGAAGGCCGGGATCCTCGAGATCGGCGACGTCTACGTCGTCAACAAGTCCGATCGCGACGGCGCCGACCAGGTCCGCCGCGACCTGCGCTCCATGCTCTCCCTCGCCGAGCGCCGCGAGGGGGCGTGGCGTCCGCCCGTGCTGAAGACCGTGGCGTCGGAGGGGCAGGGCGCGGCAGAGGTCGTCGACGCGATCGACGAGCACCGGTTGTGGGCGGAGGAGAGCGGCGAGCTCGCGCGGCGCCGGGTGCGCCGCGCGCGCGACGAGATCGAGGCGATCGCGGTGGCCGCGCTCCGGCAGCGCTGGGGCTCGGTCGACGACGGCAGCCGGCTGGACGGACTCGCGAACGCGGTCCTCGCCGGCGAGTCCGATCCCTACGCGGCCGCCGACGCGCTCGTCGGGGACTGAGAGGATGGCGACCGTGCGCGACGTGGTGATCCTCGGCTCGACCGGGTCGATCGGCACCCAGGCGCTCGACCTCGTCAGGGCCAACCCGGACCGGTTCCGCGTCGTCGGACTCACGGCTGGGGGCAGCAACGCCGAGCTGTTCGAGCAGCAGGTGGCCGAGCTCACCGCCCGCCACCCGGCACTCTTCTCTGGCCTCGGCGAGAACGCGTCGGTCGAGGCCGCGCAGCTGCCGTGCGACGTCGTGCTCAACGGCATCACCGGCGCCGTCGGCCTCCGGCCCACCCTCGCCGCCCTGGACGCCGGTCGCACCCTCGCCCTCGCCAACAAGGAGTCGCTCATCATCGGCGGCCCGCTCGTGAAGGAGCGCGCTCAGCCCGGGCAGATCGTCCCCGTCGACAGCGAGCACAGCGCGATCGCCCAGAGCCTCCGCGGCGGCCGCCGCGAGGAGGTACGACGCCTCGTGCTCACCGCCAGCGGCGGCCCGTTCCGCGGCCGGACCCGGGCCGACCTCGCCGAGGTCACGCCCGAGCAGGCGCTCGACCACCCCAACTTCGCGATGGGCCGGGTCATCACCACCAACTCGGCGACCCTCGTCAACAAGGGCCTCGAGGTCATCGAGGCCCACCTGCTCTTCGACGTCCCGTTCGACCGGATCGACGTGGTCGTCCATCCCCAGCAGCTGATCCACTCGATGGTCGAGTTCACCGACGGCGCCGTCGTCGCGCAGATCGGGCTCCCGACGATGCTGGTCCCGATCGCCCTCGGCATGGCCTGGCCCGACCGGGTGCCGGACGCCGAGACGCCGGTCGACTGGACCAAGGCCGCCGACTGGCGGTTCGAACCGCTCGACGACGTCGCGTTCCCGGCGGTGATGCTGGCACGCGAGGCCGGCGGCCGCGGCGGCACCGCGCCGGCGGTCTACAACGCCGCCAACGAGGTGTGTGTGGACGCCTTCCACGAGGGCAGGCTCCCGTTCCCCGGCATCGTCGACGTC
Source organism: uncultured Actinomycetota bacterium (assembly GCA_963766035.1). GTDB lineage: Bacteria > Actinomycetota > Actinomycetes > Propionibacteriales > Nocardioidaceae > Nocardioides. The sequence goes on from CAVXYP010000004.1 coordinate 352,185, forward strand.
ATCGGCGCCGTCCTTGCCGACCACGACGTACCCTCAGGAGAGCAGCTCACGCTCGACGACGTCCTCGCCGCGGATGCCTGGGCCCGCGCCGCCGCCGCCACCACCATCGACACGATCTGATCAGAGGACCCGACCACCAGCATGGACGCACTCCAGTACGCCATCGGCTTCGTGGTGTTCTTCGTCGGGATCCTGATCTCGATCGGGCTGCACGAGTTCGGCCACCTGATCCCCGCGAAGAAGTTCGGCGGCAAGGTCACCCAGTACTTCATCGGCTTCGGGCCGACGGTGTGGAGCAAGCAGATCGGCGAGACCGAGTACGGCGTCAAGGCGATCCCGCTCGGCGGCTACGTCAAGATCGTCGGGATGCTCCCGCCGGCGGCGGCGGACCTGGCGGACGAGATCAGCCATGACGCCGACGGCCAGCAGGTGACCCGGGTGCGGAAGTCGAACACCGGGATGTTCACGCAGCTGATCTCGGATGCCCGCGCGGCGGAGTGGGAGCTGGTCGGCCCCGACGACGCCGACCGCCTCTTCTACAAGCTGCCCTGGTGGAAGAAGGTCGTCGTGATGGCCGGCGGCCCGTCGGTCAACATCCTGATCGCGTTCTTCCTCTTCAGCGCGGTCTTCGCGACCTACGGCAACGGCTCGGACGCCGAGACGACGACCACGATCGACGAAGTGCAGGGGTGCGTCATCCCGCCCGAGGAGTCCGGGCGGGTGTGCACCGACGAGGAGATCCGCACATCGCCGACCCCGGCCTATCAGGTGGGGATCAAGCCCGGCGACCGGATCGTGTCCTTCAACGGGGTCGAGACCGACGACTGGTCGCAGATCCAGCAGCTGATCCGCGCCAACGGCGACGAAAAGGCCGTCATCGTGCTCGAGCGCGACGGCGAGCAGATCACGAAGACGCCCAACATCCTGGTGACCCCTCGCTTCCTGACCGCCGACGCCACCGAGACGAAGGAGGTCGGGTTCCTCGGCGTGGTGCCGACCCAGCACCCGACGACCGGCGGCCCGCTCTACACCATTCGGCAGATGGGTGGCATGACGGTCGACGTGGTCAAGGCGCTGGCCACCCTCCCCGCCAAGGTCTTCGACGTCGGCCAGGCGATCTTCGGGCTGGAGGACCGCGACCCCGAGGGGCCGATCAGCATCGTCGGCGGTGGGCGCCTGGCGGGCGAGGTCGCATCGCACGACGAGTCGTCGATCACCGACAAGGTCGTGTTCTTCACCAGCATCCTCGCCGGCTTCAACTTCTTCATCGGCATGTTCAACTTCGTCCCCCTCCTGCCCCTCGACGGCGGCCACATCGCCAGCGCACTGTGGGAGGCGCTCCGCCGAGGGCTCGCTCGCCTGCGGGGCCGCCCCGACCCCGGCTACGTCGACGCCGCCAAGCTGCTGCCCGTTGCGTACGTCGTCGCGTCGGCCATGCTGGTCATGGGCATCGTGCTCATCGTGGGCGACCTCGTCGTGCCGGTGCACCTCGAATCCTGACTTCCGCCGCTGGTCGAGGTGCGAGCGCCAGCGAGCCTCGAAACCCGGCGACGTACCCTGGTCCCATGACTGTCATCGGCCTCGGCATGCCCGCAGCACCCCCTCCGGTGCTGGCTCCTCGCCGCAAGACCCGGCAGATCCAGGTGGGCAAGGTCGGGGTCGGCAGCGACCACCAGATCTCGGTCCAGTCGATGACCACGACGCTGACCTCCGACGTCAACAGCACGCTGCAGCAGATCGCGGAGCTGACCGCCGCGGGGTGTGACATCGTGCGCATCGCCTGCCCCAGCCAGGACGACGCCGACGCGCTCCCCGAGATCGCGCAGCACAGCCAGATCCCCGTGATCGCCGACATCCACTTCCAGCCGAAGTACGTCTTCGCTGCGATCGAGGCCGGCTGCGCCGCCGTACGCGTGAACCCCGGCAACATCAAGAAGTTCGACGACCAGGTCAAGGAGATCGCGCGCGCAGCGAAGGACCGCGGCACCAGCATCCGGATCGGCGTCAACGCGGGATCCCTCGACAAGCGGATCCTCGACAAGCACGGCAAGGCGACGCCGGAGGCGCTCGTCGAGTCCGCGGTCTGGGAGGCCGGGCTCTTCGAGGAGCACGACTTCCACGACTTCAAGATCTCGGTCAAGCACAACGACCCGGTCGTGATGGTGCGGGCCTACGAGCTGCTCGCGGAGCAGGGCGACTGGCCGCTCCACCTCGGTGTCACCGAGGCCGGCCCCGCCTTCCAGGGCACGATCAAGTCCGCCACCGCGTTCGGTGCACTGCTGTCGCGGGGCATCGGTGACACCATCCGGGTGTCGCTGTCGGCGCCGCCGGTGGAGGAGGTCAAGGTCGGCCTGCAGATCCTGCAGTCGCTCAACCTGCGCGAGCGCAAGCTCGAGATCGTCTCGTGTCCGAGCTGCGGCCGCGCCCAGGTCGACGTCTACACCCTCGCCGAGCAGGTGACCGCGGGCCTGGAGGGCATGGAGGTCCCGCTCCGGGTCGCCGTGATGGGCTGTGTCGTCAACGGCCCGGGGGAGGCCCGGGAGGCCGACCTCGGTGTCGCGTCCGGCAACGGCAAGGGCCAGATCTTCGTCAAGGGCGAGGTCATCAAGACGGTGCCGGAGTCGCAGATCGTCGAGACGCTGATCGAGGAGGCGTTGCGGATCGCCGAGTCGATGGAGCCCGTCGAGGGTGCCGGCGCGGAGGTCACCGTCTCCTGATCGGTCGCACCGGACCGGCTCACCGGACCGCGGCCACGCCCCACATCGCCGCGACGTGGCGGGCGTCGGTGCCGCAGCACCCGCCGAGCACCTCGATGTTCGGGAAGGCATCGAGCAGCGGACGCTGGTCGACGGCGAGCTGCTGGGGGTCTCCGTCGTCGAGCTCCTCGGCCGCGTCGAGCTCGTCGTGGCTCATGGTCGACGCGTTGACCCGGAGCCCGCCGATGCGCTGTTGCCACGCGCCGCCGTCCAGCGCCTGCGTGATGTGGGTCGGGTGCGCACAGTTCACCAGGAAGTACGCCGGGGCGGCCGCCCCGTCGACCGCGGCGACTGCCGCGCCGAGCGCGGTGCCGTCGGGGAGCCGGCCGTCGGTCTCGACGGTGAAGCCGATCGCGACCGGGATACCGACGTCAGCGGCGGCCTGGGCGATCCCGACCCCCTCGCCCACGTCGGTGATGGTCAGCACCGTCGCCCGTTCCGCGCCCGCGGCGGCGAACGCGGCGAGCTGGGGGCGGTGGTAGCCGGCTGCCTCGGACGGATCGACACCGCCGGCCGCGATGTAGCCGTCGCCGCGCGGTCCCAGGATCCCGCCGACCTGCCACCCCACCAGCTCGTCCGCGCGACCTCCAGCGACCTCGGCCAGGAGCTCGACAGAGCGCCGGTTGACCCGGTCGAGGGCGGCGGCGTCGTAGCCGACCGCGGCGCCGTGGTCGGGGTTGGCCCGCCAGGTCGGCGTCTCGAGCAGGAGCGGGGCCTCCGCGCGCACGGCGATGTCCAGGTAGCCGGCGAAGTAGTCCTTCAGCGCCGCGCGGCCCTCCTCGGTGTCGACCAACGGGAACGCGGCGAACTCGGGAAGGTCGATGCCGCGGTTGAAGATCAGGTCGGTCTCGAGCCCGCCGTCGGTGACGTGTCGCTGGGTCATTGCGCTTCTTCCTTCCGTCGTTCCGGACCGTTTGGTCTGCTACGCAGGTTGTACCAGACTAAACGGTCTGGAACAATGGTTTCGTGCCCCGCGACGGATCGCCCACCCGTGACCGGATCCTCGCGTCCGCCCGCGGACTGGTGATCGACAACGGGTTCCGCTCGACGACGGTGGAGTCCGTGATCGCGGCGTCGGGCACGTCGAAGGGGGCCTTCTTCCACCACTTCGCGAGCAAGCGCGACCTCGCCGACGCCTTGGTGGCGCAGTACGTCGCCGACGACCTCGAGATGCTCGAGCTCGGCATGGCGGCGGCCTACGACGCCGGCGTCGACCCGATCGCTCGTGCGATCGCCTTCGTGCGGCACTACGAGGACCTGGCCGACGAGATCATGACCGGCACGACCGGCTGTCTCTACACGTCCGTGCTCACCGAGATGGAGCTGGTCGATGCGGGGACCTCCGACCCCATCACCAAGGCCGTCGCCGCCTGGCGGGAGGGCTATGCAGAGCTGCTCTCGGACGCGGTCGGCGTCCGCACCGACGTCGACGTCGACGCGCTGGCCGACCACGTCTTCGTCACCTTCGAGGGAGCCTTCCTCCTCGCCAGGACGACGGGTGACCCAGGCCAGCTGAAGCGCCAGCTGGCGGTCCTGCGCCGGCTGGTCGAGTCGATCCTCGGCGGACCCGGGTCTGGACTTGCCGTGCCAACGGACCGCTCCGCCTCGTAGGCTCGCCTCGTGCTGACGACCCGCCATGGTGTGCGCGTCCTCGCGGCGGCGGATCTGGACGATTTCCTGATCCTCGCCAACCAGGACCCGGTCGTCAACGTGTTCGCGATCCACCGGGCCCAGACGACCAGCCTCGAGCCGCGCTGGCTCGGCGGCGAGATGTGGGGACGGTTCGACGGTGGCCGGCTGGTCGCCGCCTGTCACGTTGCCGCCAACCTGGTGCCGATCCAGGCCGACCCCGAGGACGCGGTCGTGTTCGCCGAGCGGGCGCTCGCGCGCCGTCGTACGGTGTCGACCATCGTGGGGCCCCAGCGTGCGGTGCTCCCGTTCTGGAACTGCATCGGGGATGCGTGGGGGACCCCGCGTGACACTCGCTGGGACCAACGGCACCTGGTCATCGCAGAGGACCCGCAGGTGGCTCCGGACCCCGCGGTCCGGGTCACGGCACGGACCGACCTCGACGCGCTCTACCCCGCGTGCGTGGCGATGTACACCGAGGAGGTCGGCGTGTCTCCCGAGATCGGCGGCGGGTCCGAGCTCTACCGCACCCGGGTCGTCCAGCTGATCAGCCGCGGCTGGTCCTTCGCGCGCTTCGACTACGGGGAGCTGGTGTTCAAGGCCGAGGTCGCGTGCGCGACCCCGGAGGCGGCGCAGATCCAGGGCGTCTGGGTGCCGCCGCACCGCCGAGGCGAGGGTCTCGCCTCGGCCGGGATGGCCGCCGTGGTCGCGCTGGTGCGGGACCGGATCTCCCCAGCGGTCTCGCTCTACGTCAACGAGTGGAACGAGCCCGCCCGCCGGGCCTACGAGCGCGTCGGCTTCCGCGAGACCAGCCGGTTCGCCACCGTCATGTTCTAGTTCTGGGGCCGCGGTGCGTGATGGGCGCGCCTGACAGCCACGGGTCCCACCGGAACGGGTTTCCGGCGCACGGAGGGGCCCGCCTACCCTGTGCGCATGATCTCCCGGATGTCGACGCTGTTCGTCCGCACTCTTCGCGAGGACCCCGCGGACGCCGAGGTGCCGAGCCACCGGCTCCTCGTGCGGGCCGGCTACATCCGGCGTGCCGCGCCCGGCATCTACACCTGGCTCCCGCTCGGCCTGCGGGTCCTGCGACGGATCGAGGGTGTGGTCCGCGAGGAGATGGACGCAATCGGCGCGCAGGAGGTCTCCTTCCCCGCCCTGCTGCCCCGGGAGCCCTATGAGGCGTCGAACCGGTGGACCGACTACGGCCCCAACATCTTCCGGCTCAAGGACCGCAAGGACGCCGACTACCTCCTCGGGCCGACCCACGAGGAGATGTTCACGCTCCTGGTCAAGGACCTCTACAGCTCCTACAAGGACCTGCCGCTCTCGATCTACCAGATCCAGACGAAGTACCGCGACGAGGCGCGTCCCCGGGCCGGGTTGCTGCGCGGCCGCGAGTTCACGATGAAGGACTCCTACTCCTTCGACATCGACGACGCGGGGCTCGACGCCAGCTACCAGGCGCACCGCGAGGCCTACGTCCGGATCTTCGACCGGCTCGGGTTCGAGTACGTCATCGTGAAGGCCACCTCGGGTGCGATGGGCGGCTCGAAGTCCGAGGAGTTCCTCGCCAAGGCCGACGTCGGCGAGGACACCTACGTCCGCTGCACCAGCTGCGACTACGCCGCGAACGTCGAGGCGGTCGAGGTGCCCGCGCCCGAGGCGATTCCGTACGACGACGCTCCCGCCTCGCACGCCGAGGCGACCCCGGACACCCCCACCATCGCCACGCTCGTCGACCACCTCAACGAGAAGCTCCCGCGCGACGATCGCGCCTGGACAGCCGCCGACACGCTCAAGAACGTCCTGGTCAAGCTCGTCCACCCCGACGGCACGGAGGAGCCGCTCGCCATCGGCCTCCCCGGCGACCGCGAGGTCGACCTCAAGCGCCTCAGTGGCCAGCTCGAGCCGCTCGAGGTCGAGCCGATGGACGACCAGGACATGAAGAAGCACCCCGACCTGGTCAAGGGCTACATCGGCCCGGAGGTCCTCGGCAGCGAGGGCAAGAGCGGCATCCGCTTCCTCGTCGACCCCCGCGTGGTCTCCGGCACCCGCTGGGTGACCGGCGCCAACGTCGACGGCAGCCACGTGATCGACCTGGTGGCCGGGCGCGACTTCACCCCGGACGGCACGATCGAGGCTGCCGAGGTCCGCGACGGCGATCCCTGCCCGCGCTGTGAAGGGGGCACGCTCGAGTCCGCGCGCGGCATCGAGATGGGCCACATCTTCCAGCTCGGCCGCAAGTATGCCGACGCCCTCGGCCTCCAGGTCCTCGACGAGCTCGGCAAGCTGGTCACCGTCACGATGGGCTCCTACGGCATCGGTCCCTCGCGCGCAGTGGCCGCGATCGCGGAGAACACCCTCGACGAGATCGGCCTGTGCTGGCCGCGCAACGTCGCGCCGTACGACGTGCACATCGTGGCCGCCGGCAAGGACGAGGACGTCTTCGCGGCGGCCGAGCAGCTCTCGCAGAGCCTGACCGCGCGGGGGGTCGATGTGCTCTACGACGACCGGATCGGCAAGATCAGCCCCGGCGTGAAGTTCAAGGACGCCGAGCTGATCGGGGTGCCCACGATCGTCACCGTCGGCCGCGGTCTGGCCGACGGCGTCGTCGAGGTCAAGGACCGCCGCACCGGCGAACGCACCGACGTGCCCGTCGCCGAGGCGGCCGACCACCTGGCCGCGGTGGTCAGCGCGTGATCGACGCCGTCATCTTCGACTGGGGTGGCACTCTCACCCGCTGGCACGACATCGACTTCCACGCCGAGTCGCTCGCGCTCGCTGCGGCCGTGGCAGCGGATCATCTCGACGACCATTCGGTGATCGAGCCTGTCGAGGTCCACGCCCGGCGGCTGCACGAGGCGGGTGCGGCCATCTGGGGGAGGAGCCGTGACCGCCAGCAGAGCTCGACGATCGCCGACCTGTTCGACGAGGCCGGGCTCCGGCACGACCCGGCGCTGCTGTCGGCCTACTACGACTTCTGGGTTCCCCACACCGAGACCGATGCCGAGGTGCGGCCGGTGTGGGAGTGGCTGCGTGGCGAGGACATCTTGGTCGGCGTCCTGTCCAACACCATCTGGCCGCGCGAGTGGCACGTCGGCTTCTTCGAGCGCGACGGGGTCGCCGACCTCATCGACGGCGACGTCTACACGAGCGAGATCCCGTGGACGAAGCCGGCGCCGGAGGCGTTCGCGGCCGCGATGGAGGCGGTCGGCGTGAGCGACCCGTCCCGTTGCGTCTACGTCGGCGACCGGCTGTTCGACGACGTCTGGGGTGCCCGCAACGCGGGCATGCGGGCCGTCCACGTCCCGCACTCCGCCATCCCAGCAGAGCAGAAGGGCCACACGGAGGGTGAACCGGACGCCGTCGTCGAGCAGTTCTCCGACATCATCGCGGTCGTCCGCGGATGGTCTTCCGGCTGATCGCTCTTCCCCTCGCAAACTTTATGGTGTTTGATCCGGAATTGTGTGGCTCGGGCGGGCCGGGCCCCCGAATGATGAGGATTTCATCCATGAACCTGCATCGAACCCTTCGGCTCGGGACGTTGGCGATCGGTCTGGCCGCCACGAGCTTGTCCTTGGCAGGACCCGCGCACGCGCGTCCCGCATCGGACCAGCACGTTGCGCGGACCTGCATCACCTCGACCGGTCACGATGCGGCTGCCACGGCGCGCGGGCGCGGCGCCGGCGACACCCGTGAGATCTCGGCCAAGGAGCAGCGGGCGATCGAGCACCGCACCCGGGCGATCCTGAAGCAGAAGGGCATCACCCCCCGCGAGGCCTCGCGGACCTCCGCCACGGTTCCGGTCTACATCCACAAGATGCTCTCGAGCAGCGGTGCCGGCGATGTCACCACCGCGCAGATCAACGCGCAGATCGCCGAGCTCAACCAGGACTTCGCCGGCCAGGAGGCCGCCGGTGTGGCCGCCGACACCGGCTTCACCTTCACCCTGGCCGGTGTCAACGCCTACTACAACAACCGGTGGCACAACGACAAGCAGTCGACGACGTACCGGTCGCAGACCCGCCAGGGCGGGAAGAACGCGCTCAACATCTGGCTGGTCGACTTCTCCTACCTCGGCATCGCGACGTTCCCGTGGGACTACGCGAGCAACCCGAGCATCGACGGCATCCGGGTCCAGTACTCCTCGCTCCCGGGCGGCACCGCGACGAACTACAACCAGGGCAAGACGGCGACCCACGAAGCCGGCCACTGGTTCGGGCTCTACCACACGTTCCAGGGCGGCTGCACGAGCACCAACGACGGGGTCAGCGACACCCCGGCGCAGAGCTCGTCGACCACGGGTTGCCCGGCCGGTCGCGACTCGTGCTCGCTGCCGGGTCTCGACCCGATCCACAACTACATGGACTACAGCTACGACTCCTGCTACAACCAGTTCACGCCGGGTCAGAGCACCCGCATGGACTCGATGTGGGCGGCCTACCGCGCCTGATTCCCACCTCCACCGAGCGTGTCCCCGGCTCCGCCGGGGGCACGCTCGGTTCGTTGCGGGCTGCAGGTTCGTGCACTGCACTTTTATGAGGACGGCAGGACCGGGCATTCCGCGTGCGGTTCTTGCATGATCGTGCACAGCGGTCGGAGAGCCCCACCTCGCCGACTATCGCGATGGCCGTTGTCCCCGGTCATGTGCGGTCCGCGACCCCGAGCTTCGGGGGACGTCTCGGGAGTCTCCCGGAGTCGAGGTCGCGGGCCGCGATCGTTTTTGGGGCCGAGGGCGTGCGCTGCTCAGAGACCCGGGAGTCGCTCCGGCTTTCCGCCGAAGCCCAGTTCGCGGACGGCGGTGTCGAGCAGCACCTCGATCGCCCACTTCCGCTCGTCGTCGCGCGTGGAGGCCACGACGAAGGTGTACGTCGCCGCACAGGACCGCTCGAGCGCGAGTGCCCGGTCGGCGACCGCGGTCGCTGTCGAGAGGTCGACGGGCAGGTCGTAGCCCGGCTCGGCCGCCACCGGATCCCGGCCGGCGGCCTCGATCAGCCCGATCAGCCGGTCCCGGCGTCCGCGGTGGGTCACGTAGGCGTCAGTGATCGCGGCATACAGCGTGGGGGCTTCCGACTGCGAGGTCTGACCCCCGAGCGCGCCGTACACGAAGACGGCGGCATGCTCGGCGGCGAGTGCCGTCTGGAGCGCGTCGGTCGGGGCAGTCACGTTGCTCACGCCGTCACCGCCAGCTGCTGGGCGATCGCGGCAGCCATCGACGCGAACACCTGGGCGAGTGCGCCGCTCTCCGCATCGAGCGCCGCCTGCACGAGCTGACGCTGCAGCTTCTCCTCGGATCGCAACAGTCGAGCCCGCGCGGTCTCCACGGTGCCCTTGACCGTGCCGCGCTCGGCGCCGTGGGGCCGGCCGAGCTCGCCGAGGTGCGAGCGGTGCAAGGCGGCAAGACGTCGGCCGAGTGGCCGGAGCGGAGCGACCGATCTCCCGGTCGCCGCAGCAAGCGCCAGGGCGCTGGTGAGGTGACCGCTGACCGTCTCCACCAGGTCGCTGTCGGCATCGACCGCGGGTTCGGACGGATCCACGGCCGCACCGGCCGGGTCGTGGTCCTGGTCCACCCCGCAGCCGGCCAGGAGCGCCGCACCCGCGGCGGCGCCGCCCTTCAGCACGGCGCGTCTCGAGGCACGCGGGATTGGGAGGCACGCCGTCAGCACCCGGTGAGGTTACAGCCGGTATCGTGGCCGGAGAGATTCAGCTGGGCCGCAGCACCACAGCCAGTCACAACTAGCACCGCCACAACAGGACACGGGGGTTTCGCCCATGAGCTCGAGCCAGCGCCCCGGAGCAGATGCGACCGTCACGGCCGTATCCACTGCTGTGAGCGGCCCGCTGACGGAGCTGGGTCTGGACCTCGAGGCGGTGGAGCTCACTCCCGCCGGCAAGCGCCGCGTGCTGCGGATCGCGATCGACCAGGACGGCGGGGTGACCCTCGACGACGTCGCCGCGGCCACGCGTGCCATCAACGACGCCATCGACGCCTCCGACGCCATGGGGGAGCAGCCGTACACACTGGAGGTGACCTCCCGCGGTGTCGACCGGCCACTCACCGAGCCGCGCCACTGGCGGCGGAACCGGTCCCGTCTGGTGAAGGTGGCGCTGGTCGACGGCTCGGAGGTGACCGGCCGGATCGGCGAGTCCGACGACGCGCAGGTCTCCCTGGACATCGACGGTGCCACCCGCGGGCTGCCCTACGCGGACGTGAAGAAGGCCCTCGTGCAGATCGAGTTCAACCGGAAAGACAAGGACCGAGACTGATGGACATCGACCTGAGCATCCTGCGAATGCTGGAGCGCGAGAAGGAGATCAAGTTCGAGGTCCTCGTCGAGGCGATCGAGCAGGCCCTGCTCACGGCCTACCACAAGACACCGGGGGCGCAGGAGGACGCGCGCGTCGAGCTCGACCGCAAGTCCGGCCACGTCACGGTGCTCGCCGCCGAGCTCGACGACGAGGGCACGAAGATCGGGGAGTACGACGACACCCCCGACGGGTTCGGCCGGATCGCTGCGACCACGGCCAAGCAGATCATGCTGCAGCGGCTGCGCGACGCCGAGGACGAGGTCAAGTACGGCGAGTTCTCCGGCAAGGAGGGCGACATCATCTCCGGCGTCATCCAGCAGGGACGCAACCCCGACGACGTGCTGGTCGACCTCGGCAAGATCGAGGCGTCGCTGCCGGTCAGCGAGCGGGTGCCCGGCGAGGACTACCGGCACGGCACCCGGATCAAGTGCCTCGTCGTGTCGGTCCGCAAGGGCATGCGCGGCCCCCAGATCACGCTGTCGCGGTCGCACCCCAACCTGGTGAAGAAGCTGTTCGCGCTCGAGGTGCCCGAGATAGCCGACGGCACCGTCGAGATCGCCGCCATCGCCCGGGAGGCCGGCCACCGCACCAAGATGGCCGTCCGTTCCACCGTGTCCGGGGTCAACGCGAAGGGCGCCTGCATCGGCCCGATGGGCCAGCGGGTCCGGTCGGTGATGTCGGAGCTGCACGGCGAGAAGATCGACATCGTCGACTGGTCCGAGGACCCCTCCGAGCTGGTGGCGCACGCGCTCTCGCCTGCTCAGGTCAGCTCGGTCACGGTCGTCGATCCCGACACGAAGTCGGCGCGCGTCGTCGTCCCGGACTTCCAGCTCTCGCTCGCGATCGGCAAGGAGGGCCAGAACGCCCGGCTCGCCGCCCGGCTCACGGGCTGGCGGATCGACATCCACTCCGACGAGGAACCACCTCCTCCGGTCGCCTGACGCCCGGGTTCGGTGTCTTCACCTCGCAACAGGTAAGGTTGTCTGTTGGTGGCTGGCCAACGGAATATCTCGACGCCGCCGGACGATTCCCTCCTCGAGGGGCCCGTCCGGACCTGTATCGGATGCCGGAAGCGGGCCGCCAAACGCGAGTTGTTGCGAGTGATCGCCGGCTCGGACGCGCACGGCCTGGCGGTCGTCGTACCCGATCCCGACGGCACCGCCTCCGGACGTGGAGCGCACCTGCACCCCACCTCCGGGTGTTACGACCTCGCGGTACGCCGGAAAGCCTTCTCCCGCTCACTACTCCCCAAAGAGAAGCTCAGTGAGGGTGGGTTGTCCAGCGCACCGGTGAGTGACTACCTCGACTCGCGCCAGAAGCAACAGTGACCGACCGAAAGAGACTGGAGCAGCAGCTCATGAGCACTCGATGAGTACCTCGCGATGAGCCAGTTCGTTCTGCAACATCCACATACGGTCTGAGACACACCTGACAAGGGTCTTGGGCCAGAAGGAGAGACGTGGCCAAGACCCGAGTTTCCGAACTCGCGAAGAAGTACGGCATCCCCAGCAAGGAAGCGCTGGAGAAGCTCGGTTCTATCGGCGAGTTCGCCAAGACTGCTTCTTCGAGCATCGAGCTGCCCGCTGTCAAGAAGTTCGAGGACACCTATGGTGCCGAGCTTCTGGAGCGGATGAAGCCTGCTGCCGAGCCCGCCGCCGCGCCGGCGGCGGAGCCGGCGACCAAGAAGGCCGCGGCCCCCAAGCCCGGTCCCAAGCCCAAGGCGCCCGAGCCCTCGGCGCCCGAGCCGGCCGCTCCGATCGAGGAGCCGGCCGCTGCCGCGCCCGCACCAGTCGCGCCGGAGGTCGAGCCTCCCGCCGCGCCCGAGGAGCCGGCCGAGTCGACCGCGACGCCCGAGTCGACCGAGTCGCCCGAGTCGCCGAGGCCTGCCACCCCCAAGGCGCCCACGCCGAAGGCGCCCGCGCCCCGGCCGGTCGGCAAGCCCAGCGGCACGCCCCGCCCGGGCAACAACCCCTTCGCCTCGAGCCAGGGCATGGGACGCCGTCCGGCCCCGCCGCCGCGTGAGGGCGACGCCGGGCCAGGTGGCCCTCGTCCGCCCGCCGGGCCGGGTCGTCCCGGCATGCCGCGTCCCAACCCGGCGATGATGCCGAAGAGCCCGGCCGCGTTCGGTCAGGGCCCCGCCGGTCGCGGCCCCGGTCGCGGCGGACCCGCTGGTGGCCCCGGCGGTCCCGGTGGTGCGCGTGGTGGCGCTCCGGGTCGCGGTGGTGTCGGTGCCGGTGCCCCCGGTCGTGGCGGCCCCGGTGGCGCGCCCGGTCGTGGTGGTCCCGGTGGTGGCCCCGGTGGCTTCGGTCCCAGTGGCGGCGGCCGTCCTGGTGGCGGTCGCCCCGGCCAGCGTGGCCAGACCCAGGGTGCGTTCGGTCGTCCCGGTGGCCCCGCCCGTCGCGGTCGCAAGTCGAAGCGCGCACGTCGCCAGGAGTTCGAGGCCATGGAGGCCCCGACGATCGGCGGCATGCGGGTCCGCAAGGGCAACGGGGAGACCGTGCGCCTGTCGCGCGGCTCGTCCCTGACCGACTTCGCCGACAAGATCGGCGTCGACGCAGCCTCGCTCGTGCAGATGCTGTTCCACCTCGGCGAGATGGTGACGGCGACGGAGTCGGTCAACGACGCGACCCTCGAGCTGCTCGCCGACGAGCTCAACTACGTCGTCGAGATCGTGTCCCCGGAGGACGAGGACCGCGAGCTGCTCGAGTCCTTCGACCTCGAGTTCGGTGCCGACGAGGGTGACGAGGGCGACCTGGTCATCCGGCCGCCGGTCGTGACCGTGATGGGTCACGTCGACCACGGCAAGACCAAGCTGCTCGACGCGCTCCGCGGCGCCGACGTGGTCGCCGGCGAGGCGGGTGGCATCACCCAGCACATCGGCGCCTACCAGGTGCACACGGAGGTCGACGGCGTCGACCGTCGGATCAGCTTCATCGACACCCCCGGTCACGAGGCGTTCACCGCCATGCGTGCCCGAGGGTCGCAGTCCTCGGACATCGCGATCCTCGTGGTCGCGGCCGACGACGGTGTGATGCCGCAGACGGTCGAGGCGCTCAACCACGCCAAGGCTGCCGGGGTGCCGATCGTCGTCGCTGTCAACAAGATCGACAAGGAGGACGCCGACCCGACCAAGGTCCGCGGCCAGCTGACCGAGTACGGCCTGGTGCCCGAGGAGTACGGCGGCGACGCGATGTTCGTCGACGTCTCGGCCAAGGCGGGTCTCAACCTCGACAAGCTGCTCGAGGCAGTGGTCCTCACGGCAGACGCGTCCCTCGACCTGCGGGCCAACCCCCTGCAGGACGCCCAGGGCCTCGTGGTCGAGGCGCACCTTGACCGCGGTCGCGGCCCGGTGGCGACGATCCTCGTCCAGCGCGGCACGCTGCGCGTCGGCGACTCGATCGTCGCCGGACCGGCCTACGGCCGGGTGCGGGCGATGCTCGACGAGCACGGGGACGAGCTGGAGCAGGCCGATCCCGGTCGCCCGGCCATGGTGCTGGGCCTGTCGTCGGTGCCTGGGGCCGGTCAGAACTTCATCGTGGTCGAGGACGACCGGATGGCGCGCCAGATCGCCGAGAAGCGGGAGGCGCGCGAGCGCGCGGCCCTGCAGGCGAAGCGGCGGGTCCGTCGTACCCTCGAGGACTTCATGGCCTCCATGGAGAAGGGCGAGAGCCAGGAGCTCAACCTCATCCTCAAGGGCGACGTGTCCGGTTCGGTCGAGGCGCTCGAGGACGCTCTGGCGGCACTCGAGGTCGGCGACGAGGTCTCGCTGCGGGTCATCGACCGCGGTGTCGGTGCGATCACCGAGGCCAACGTCAACCTGGCCGCGGCCTCGGACGCGATCATCATCGGCTTCAACGTGCGGGCTCAGGGCAAGGCCTCCGAGCTCGCCGACCGCGAGGGCGTGGAGATCAAGTACTACTCGATCATCTACCAGGCCATCGAGGAGATCGAGGCCGCGCTCAAGGGCATGCTCAAGCCGGAGTACGAGGAGTCGACCCTCGGCCAGGCGGAGATCCGTGCGATCTTCCGCTCGTCCAAGATCGGCAACATCGCGGGCTGCATGGTCATCAGTGGCGTCATCCGGCGCAACGCCAAGGTGCGCGTCCTCCGCGACGGCGCCGTGGTCGCCGACAACCTCGACCTGGCCTCGCTCAAGCGGGAGAAGGACGACGCGTCGGAGGTCCGGGAGGGCTTCGAGTGCGGTCTCGTGCTCAGGAGCTTCCAGGACATCAAGGAAGGCGACATCGTCGAGGCCTTCGAGATGAAGGAGATCCCGCGCGCCTGACGGCGTCCGGGCTAGACGCCGGCCTGCAGGTTCACCACGGTATGCAGGTCGACCGTCACTTCCCACGGGTCGTACGCCGTGGGAAGTGGCGGTTGGGCGACATACCGTGGTGAACCTGCACCCAGCGCACACCTGCGAGAGAGTGAGACAGCATGACCAACCCGCGCGTGCGCAAGATCGCGGACCGGATCCAGGTGATCGTGGCCGAGATGCTCGAGCGACGGATCAAGGACCCGCGACTCGGGTTCATCACCGTCACCGACGTCCGGCTGTCGGGCGACAGCCAGCACGCCACGATCTACTACACCGTGCTCGGCGACGAGGACGAGCAGGTGGCCACCGCTGCCGCGCTCGAGTCGGCCAAGGGCGTGCTGCGCTCGGAGGTCGGCAAGCAGCTCGGCATGCGGTTGGTGCCGACGCTGGCGTTCCAGCTGGACGCGATCCCGGAGAGCGCCCGGCACCTCGACGAGGTGCTGGCCAAGGCCCGGGAGGCCGACGCCGCGGTCGCCGCCGCGCGCGAGGGTGCCCGGCCGGCCGGCGACCCCGACCCCTACAAGAAGCCGCGCGAGATCCACGACGACCTCGACGACCACGACGACCTCGACGAGGGCGACGACGCGTAGTGGCCAGCTCCTGCCTGGTTGTCGTCGACAAGCCGGCCGGGATGACCTCTCACGATGTCGTCGGGCGGGTGCGCCGCACGCTGGGCACCCGCAAGGTCGGCCACGCCGGCACCTTGGACCCGATGGCGACCGGGGTCCTGGTGCTGGGCGTCGAGCGCGCCACCCGGCTGCTCGGCCATCTGATGCTGACCGAGAAGACCTACTCGGCGACGGTACGGCTGGGGGCGGCCACGACGACGGACGACGCCGAGGGTGAGGTCACGTCTGCGACGTCGGCCGCCCACCTCGGCGAGGAGGACGTACGTCGCGCGCTCGCTGCCTTCGAAGGCGAGATCGAGCAGGTGCCGTCCACGGTCTCGGCGATCAAGGTGGACGGCAAGCGCGCCTACGCCCGCGCCCGGGCAGGGGAAGAGGTCGAGCTGGCGCCGCGCCGGGTCACGATCCGTGCGATCGAGGCCGGGAGATTCCAGGTGCACGACGCGTTCCTCGACGTCGAGATCCGGGTCGCCTGTTCGAGCGGCACCTACATCCGCGCCATCGCCCGCGACCTCGGCACCGCGCTCGGGGTCGGCGGTCATCTGACGGCTCTGCGACGCCACTCGGTCGGCCCGTTCACCCTCGAGAACGCCAACACCGACCTCGACCACCTGTCCGTCACGCCGCTGGCGGACGCGGCGCGAGCCGCCTTCCCGTCGTACGACCTGGATGCCGAGCAGGCGCAGGCGGTCCGCTACGGCCGCGCGTTGCCGCTCGAGCTCACCGAGCTCACCGCCGTCTTCGCACCTGGCGGTGAGTTCCTCGCGCTCTACCGTCCTGAAGGCGGCCGGGCGCGGCCGGCAGCGGTCTTCGTCGGCTGACCTCGCGCGGTCAGTAGGGTGCTCCTCGTGCGCGTGTGGAGAACCGTCGCTGAGGTCCCGGCCGACGACCTGTCGAGGGGGCGCACAGTGGTGACCATCGGCAACTTCGACGGGATGCACCTGGGGCACCAGCACGTCGTGCGGCGGGCCCGCGAGGTGGCCAAGGAGATCGGCGTCGCCACGGTCGTCGCGGTGACCTTCGACCCGCACCCGATCGCGGTGCTCCGCCCCGAGCACGCGCCCCCGACGCTCACCACGATCGACGGCCGGCTGCGGTTGCTGGGAGAGGCGGGCGTCGACTGCGTGCTGGTGATCCCGTTCTCGCGGGAGATCGCCGGCTGGTCGCCCCAGGAGTTCATCGATCGGATCCTCGTCGCTGCCCTGCACGCGAAGGCGGTCGTCGTCGGCGCGAACTTCCGGTTCGGCAACCGCGCCGCCGGCGACCGGCAGACGCTCCGTGAGGCGGGCGCCGAGCGGGACTTCCTGCTCGAGGCCGTCGAGCTCGACGGGGGTCCACAGGTGTGGTCGTCGACGTACGTCCGCACCTGCCTCGCCGCCGGCGACGTCGCCGGTGCCGCGGAGGCGCTCGGCCGGGCGTTCGTCACCCGGGGGGTCGTGGTCGAGGGAGACAAGCGCGGCCGCGACCTGGGCTTCCCGACCGCGAACGTCCCGGTCGTGCCGGGCACGGCCGCGCCGGCCGACGGCGTCTACGCGGGCTGGCTGCGCCGTCTCGACGACGCCGACACCTTGCACCCGGCCGCGATCAGTGTCGGCACGAATCCGACGTTCGACGGCCAGCGGGACCGGCGGGTCGAGGCCTACGTGCTCGACCGTGACGACCTCGACCTCTACGGGGTCGAGGTCGAGATCGAGTTCGTGGACCGGATTCGCGGCATGGTCAGGTTCGACGGCATCGACGCGCTGCTGACCGCGATTGCCGACGACGTCGAGCGCACCCGAGAGATCCTTCGCCGATGACGACGGAGCCGGCCGGAGCGGCCGAACGAGCGGCGGCCGAGGCTTGGTTCGCCCATCACGGGCTGCCGTGGTTCGTCGACGACATCCGCGACGAGGTCGCCGAGCGACTCACCCGGCTCCGCGTCGCCGCGGTCACGGTGGTGGCGCTCGCGGTCGGCGTCGGCGTCGGACTCGCCGTCCACGCGACGTCGTCGCCGTCGTTCGCGGTGGTCGCCGGCATCACGGCGGCGGTCCTGGCCGTCGTCGGGTACGCCGTGGCCGCGCTCCGCACGAGCTCGATCGTCCGCTGGGCACTGCGGCGCGCCCTCCGCAGCCTCGGCCTGCTGCTGCCCCTGGCGACCCGGGCGCTGCCCATCCTGATGTTGTTCATCACCTTCCTGTTCATCAACACCGAGGTCTGGCAGGTCGCGTCGGCGCTCCACGGTGGTGTGCTGTGGGCGGCGGTCATGTGCTTCGGGGCGGTGGCCCTCGGATTCCTGGTGCCGCGGCTGGCCCAGGAGCTCGATCAGTTCGACGACCAGGTCCAGATCGAGGAGGTGCTCGCCGCGACGGCGAACAGTCCGCTCGAGGCCGCCGCGCGCCGCATCGCGGCGGAAGAGGTGCATCTGCCTGAGCAGGCCCAGGTGACCGGCCTGCAGATGGTCAACCTGGTCCTGGTCCTGGTCATCGCCCAGGCGGTGCAGGTCTTCCTGCTGTCGGTGGCCGTGTTCATCTTCTTCCTGGCGTTCGGTGCGCTCGCCATCGACCCCTCCGTGATCACGTCGTGGGTCGGCGATGAGCACCCGAAGTATCTGGCCGGCCCGGACATCGTGAGCATCGAGCTGCTCCACGTGTCGCTCTTCCTGGCCGGGTTCTCGGGGCTCTACTTCACCGTCGTGGCGATCACCGATGAGCTCTACCGGCGCGAGTTCTTCACGGTGATCATGGACGAGCTCGCCCGCGCGGTGAGCATGCGCGTGATCTACCGGATGCTCTCCGGCGAGTCCGAGGGCAAGACTTAAGTCTAGTAAGTCAATGATGTTAATCTGTCGTCATGACGGACCTCACCCTTCGACGTCGCTCGTTGATCGGGCTGCCGGCGGCGCTCGCGCGACGGGGCCGGACGTCGCGGCGTTCAACCCGAACGGCTACTTCTTCGACGCGGTGGTCCGCCACCCCGTCAGCGCGGTCTGACCCGGATCCCTCAGGCGACCGTCACCGGCACGCCGGAGAGCGCGGCGTTGCCGGACACGTCGAGCCGCTCGGGATCGGTGAGGTCGTTGATCGACACGCCAGGGACGACGCTCGCCCGCGCGAGCCGGGTGCCGGGCAGCTGGTGCCCGTAGCCGTGGGGGAGCGAGACCACTCCGGGCATCACGTCCTCGGTCGCCTGCACGTCGACCTTGACCGAGCCGACCCGCGACGACACGGTGACGGTCGCGCCGTCGATCAGGCCGCGGACGGCGAGGTCATCGGGGTGCATGAGGAGCTGGTGGCGCGGTCGGCCCTTCGTGAGCCGCTCGGCGTTGTGCATCCAGCTGTTGCAGTCGCGCTGGTGCCGCCGCCCGATCAGGAGCAGCTCGCCCTCCAGGGGCGCGGCGACGTCGTCGAGGCGGGCCAGGTCTCCGACCACCAGGGCCGGCGCCAGGTCGAGCGTCTGGTCGCGGGTGCGGAGCCGGGCGGGGAGCTGGTCGGGGCGGAGCGGGCCGAGGTCGATGCCCTCCGGCTTCTTGCGCAGCCGGGTGATGGTGACCCCGGAGTCCCCGCGGGCGAGCAGCAGCTGGACCATCCGGGTCGGACTGAGCGACATCCGTGCGCGAAGCTTGAGCCGGTCCACGATCGAGCGCCGCGGCCGGAGCCGGTCGGTCACCCGCAGCGCGAGGTCACGGTAGATCTCCCAGTCGTGGCGGGCGCCGCGCTCCTTCGGGAACACCGCGGGCGTGAAGCGGGCGGTGTTGCGCACCGCCAGGACGTGGAAGATCAGGTCGTAGTGGTCCCGCTCGAGGGCCGTCGTCGGCGGGAGGATCACGTCGGCGTGCCGGGTGGTCTCGTTGATGTAGATGTCGACGGCCGCCATGAACTCCAGGCCGTCGAGTGCCCGGTCGAGCCCCGCGCCGTCGGGCGTGGAGAGCACCGGGTTGCCGGAGAGGGTGAGCATCGCCCGGATCTGACCCTTGCCGGGCGTCTCGATCTCCTCGCGGAGCGCCGCGACCGGGAGCTCGCTCGCCGTCTCCGGAAGCCCGCGGACGCGCGAGTGGCGGCGCGCGTGGCCGCCGCGGCCGACGAGCCCGGTTCCGACCACGTCGACGGCGGGCGAGGTGAACATCGCCCCGCCCTCCCGGTCGAGGTTGCCCGACAGCACGTTGAGCAGGTTGATCGCCCATTGGCAGACCGACCCGAACTCGGCCGTCGAGACGCCGATCCGGCCGTAGGCCACCCCACCGTTCGCGGCTGCGAGGTCACGGCTGATCCGCACGATCTCGGCCGCAGGAACGCCGCTGTGCTGCTCGGCGAGCTCGGGGGTGAAGGACGCCACCGCCTCCTCGACCGCGTCGAGGCCGACGGCGTACGACGGCGCCGCGGCGACCCCGTCGACGAAGAGCTGGCGCACCATCGCGAGCAGCACCCACGGGTCCGAGCCCGGCCGCAGGAAGTGGTGCTCGTCGGCGACCTTGGCGGTCTCGGTGTGGCGCGGGTCGAACACGACCATCCGCCCGCCCCTGGCCTTCAGCTCGCGGAGCCGCCCGGGGAAGTCGGGCACCGTCATCAGCGACCCGTTGGAAGCCATCGGGTTGCCGCCGAACACGAGGAAGTACGACGTCCGGTCGATGTCGGGCACCGGCAGCATCAGCTGGTGCCCGAACATCAGGTGCGCGAGCAGCTGGTGGGGGAGCTGGTCGACCGAGGTGGCGCTGAACGTGTTGATCGTCCGCAGTGCCTTGACCAGGGCGAGGCCGTGGGTCATCGAGCCGAGGCTGTGGACGTTGGGGTTGCCGAGGTAGATGCCGAGCGCATCCCGCCCGTGCTCGTTCATCACCCGCGCGAAGCCGTCCGCCACCAGGTCGAGCGCCTCGTCCCACCCGATCTCGGTCCACTCGCCGGTCACCCGGTCGCGTCGTACCGGGCGGCGCAACCGGTCCGGGTCGGCGTGGATGTCGCCGATCGCCACGCCCTTGGGGCAGATGTGGCCCCGCGAGAGCGGATCGTCGGGGTTGCCCCGCGCGCCGGTGACCCGGCCCTCGTCGATCGTCAGCACCAGGCCGCAGACGGCCTCGCACAGGTTGCAGACTGCCAGCCGCTTCTCCATGGCGGCATCTTGTCAGCCGAGGGCCCGATCGTGGTCGAGTCGGCCCCGAGGTTCAGGATGGCCGGTCGTGATTTCGGTGAGGTCTCCCACCGCTGTTAGCCTTGACCGGTTGCCGTCGAACGGCCGCGGATCAAGAGTGCCCCGGTGGACCTGCCCGGGCGCGCCGCGCAACGAGAACCGGAAGGACCCCGATCAAGCATGGCCATTGGTACCGACGTAGAGACCAAGAAGAAGATCATCGCCGAGTACGCCACGACCGAGGGCGACACCGGTTCCCCCGAGGTGCAGATCGCGCTGCTGAGCCACCGCATCGGCCACCTGACCGAGCACCTCAAGCAGCACAAGCACGACCACCACAGCCGCCGCGGGCTGCTGCTCCTCGTGGGCCAGCGCCGCCGGTTGCTCAACTACCTGAAGAAGACCGAGATCGAGCGCTACCGCTCCATAGTCGAGCGTCTCGGCCTGCGCCGCTGAAAGATACTGTGGATGGGCGGTCCCCCAGCGGGGGCCGCCCTTTCTGCATTTCGCCGCAGCGTCGCTAATGTGACCTGTGACAAGCAATCCATTGACTGCGGGGCAGCGTGCCTCGCGCCGTACGAATAAGAGAACATCTTGACTGAACCCATCATCTCCGCCGTAGAGACCGTGCTCGACAACGGCAAGTTCGGCACCCGCACCGTCAAGTTCGAGACCGGGCTCCTTGCCCGGCAGGCCGCCGGATCGGTGACCGCCTACCTCGACGGCGACACCATGCTGCTGTCGGCGACCACCGCCGGCAAGCACCCGAAGGACCACTTCGACTTCTTCCCCCTGACGATCGACGTCGAGGAGCGGATGTACGCCGCGGGCCAGATCCCCGGCTCGTTCTTCCGCTCCGAGGGCCGGCCGGGCGAGGACGCGATCCTCACCTGCCGCCTGATCGACCGGCCGCTGCGCCCGACCTTCAAGAAGGGGCTGCGCAACGAGGTCCAGGTCGTCATCACCGTCCTGGCGCTCAACCCGGACGTCCCCTACGACGTGCTCGCGATCAACGCCGCGTCGATCTCCACCCAGCTGTCCGGCCTGCCGTTCTCCGGCCCGGTCGGCGGCGTGCGGGTCGCGCTCATCGACGGTCAGTGGGTGGCCTTCCCGACCCACAGCCAGCTCGAGAACGCCGTCTTCGACATGGTCGTCGCCGGCCGGGTCACCGACACCGGCGACGTCGCGATCATGATGGTCGAGGCCGAGGCCACCGAGTCGGCCTGGACCCTGATCCAGGACGGCGTCCAGGCACCGACCGAGGAGGTCGTCGCAGGGGGACTCGACGCGGCCAAGCCGTTCATCAAGCAGCTGGTCGAGGCCCAGGCGGAGCTCGCCAAGGCGGCCGCCAAGCCGGTCCAGGAGTTCCCGATCTTCCTCGACTACGAGGACGACGTCTTCGCAGCTGTCGAGACGGCGATCAGGTCCGACCTCGCCGCCGCGATGAAGATCGCGGACAAGCAGGAGCGCAACGACCGCACCGACGAGCTCAAGGACCAGGTGCTCGCTGACCTCGGACCGCAGTTCGAGGGTCGCGAGAAGGAGATCGGCGCGGCGTTCCGCTCGGTCAACAAGGCGCTGGTGCGCGAGAGCATCCTGCGCGACAAGGTCCGCATCGACGGCCGTGGCCTCGCCGACATCCGGCCGCTGCACGCCGAGGTCGGCCTGCTGCCGCGGGTGCACGGCTCGGCGCTGTTCGAGCGCGGCGAGACCCAGATCCTGGGTGTCACCACGCTGGACATGCTGAAGATGGAGCAGCAGCTCGACACGCTCTCCCCGGAGAAGCACCGTCGCTACATGCACAAGTACGTCTTCCCGCCGTTCTCCACCGGTGAGACCGGCCGGGTCGGCTCGCCGAAGCGGCGCGAGGTCGGCCACGGTGCGCTCGCCCGCCGGGCGCTGCTGCCCGTGCTGCCGTCGCGTGAGGAGTTCCCCTACGCCATCCGGCAGCTGTCCGAGGCGATGAGCTCCAACGGCTCGACGTCGATGGGCTCGGTCTGCGCCTCGACCATGTCGCTGCTGCAGGCCGGTGTCCCGCTGAAGGCCGCCGTCGCCGGCATCGCGATGGGCCTGGTCTCCGGTGAGCTCGACGGTGAGACGCAGTACGTCGCGCTCACCGACATCCTGGGCGCCGAGGACGCGTTCGGCGACATGGACTTCAAGGTCGCCGGCACCCGGGAGTTCGTCACGGCCCTCCAGCTCGACACCAAGCTGGACGGCATCCCGGCCGAGGTCCTCGGGGCCGCGCTGACCCAGGCCAAGGAAGCCCGGCTGGCGATCCTGGACGTCATGGCCGAGGCCATCGACGAGCCCGAGGAGATGTCGCTCTACGCGCCGCGGATCATCACCATCCGGGTGCCGGTGGACAAGATCGGCGAGGTCATCGGCCCGAAGGGCAAGGTGATCAACCAGATCCAGGACGACACCGGCGCGACGCTGTCCATCGAGGACGACGGCACCGTCTACATCGGTGCGACCAACGGCGAGGCCGCCGAGGCGGCCAAGCAGGCGGTCAACGCGATCGCCAACCCGACCATGCCCGAGGTCGGCGAGCGCTACCTCGGCACGGTCGTGAAGACGACCAACTTCGGTGCGTTCGTCTCGCTGATGCCCGGCAAGGACGGCCTGCTGCACATCAGCAAGCTGCGTGACCTGGCCGGCGGCAAGCGGGTCGAGAACGTCGAGGACGTCGTCTCGGTCGGCCAGAAGATCCAGGTCCAGATCGCCGAGATCGACGACCGCGGCAAGCTGTCCCTGGTCCCCGTCGTCGAGGAGGCGGCTCCCGCTGCCGACCCCACCGAGGACGCGGAGTAGCACTGACGTGACCAAGCTCGTTCCGACGGCCGGCCAGCGCACTGCTGGCCGGCCGTCGGCCCTAGCGACCTCCTCGACCAACGATGCCAGGCGCGCGTCGACCAGCACGATCGAGACCGTCCGCGATGCCGACGGTCAGGTGACCTCGCGCGTCCGCCGTACCGTCCTGCCGTCCGGCCTGCGGATCGTCACCGAGCAGATGGCCGGTGCCCGGTCGGCGTCGATCGGCGTCTGGATCGGCGTCGGCTCCCGCGACGAGACCGCGACGACCCACGGGGCGTCGCACTTCCTCGAGCACCTGCTGTTCAAGGGCACCGACGAGCGCTCGGCGCTCGACATCTCGATCGCACTCGACGCGGTCGGCGGTGAGTTCAACGCGTTCACCGCCAAGGAGTACACCTGTTTCCACGCGCGGGTCCTCGGAGAGGACCTGCCGCTGGCGGTCGACGTGCTCGGCGACATGATCACCGGGTCCGTGCTCGACACGCACGACGTCGATGCGGAGCGCGACGTGATCCTCGACGAGATCGCGATGCACGAGGACGACCCCGACGACGTCGTCCAGAACCTGCTGGCCGACCTGGCGTGGGGGAGCGGTCCGCTGGGCCGCCCGATCGCGGGGACCATCGAGTCGATCGAGGCGATGACCCGAGCCCAGATCCAGCGCTTCTACCGCAAGCACTACCGCCCGGACAACATGGTCGTGTCGGTGGCCGGCGCGGTCGACCACGCCGAGGTCGTCAAGACCGTACGACGCTCGTTCCGGCGGCACGGGTTCCTCGAACCCACGGCCGAGCCGGTCGGCCCGCGGAGCGGACGTCCGCACCCGCGGATCAGGGGTCAGGAGGGCCGGATCTCCCGGCCGTTCGAGCAGGTCAACGTGGTGTTGGCGGCCGAGGGCCTGACCCGCGACGACGACCGCCGGTTCGCACTCGGCGTCCTCAACACCGCCCTCGGAGGAGGCACGTCGAGCCGGCTCTTCCAGGAGGTCCGCGAGCACCGCGGACTGGCCTACTCGGTCTACTCCTTCGCCACCCACTACGCCGACTCCGGGCTGGTCGGCGTTGCCGTCGGCTGCCTGCCCGACCGGCTCGACGAGGTGCTCGAGGTGGTGCGGGTCGAGCTGTCCAGGATCACCGCCCACGGCATCACGGCCGAGGAGCTCGAGCGCGGCAAGGGCCAGCTGATCGGCGGACTGGTGCTCGGGCTCGAGGACAGCGCGTCCCGGATGATGCGACTCGGCAAGGCCGAGCTCGTCTACGCCGACGTGCTGGGCATCGACGACGTGATGACCCGGATCGACGCGGTCACGCTCGAGGACGTGCAGGCGGTGGCGGCCGACGTGTTCGGTGGGCCTGAGTTGTTGGCGGTTGTCGGGCCCTAGCGCCGACCGATGATCCCGACGACGGGCGGCTTGTCGCTGGTCGCGATGTAGACGCGGAAGCCGCCGTCGGTCAGGGACTCGGCGGTCTTGGCGATGATCTGGGGGACCTGCTCGGGCCGGGAGGTGTCGAAGAACAGGTTGACGGAGCCGCCCGGCAGCACCCGCTCGTGCAGCAGCGCCACCTCCTCCTTGCAGTCGCGCACCCAGAACAGGTTGACGTCGAACGCGAAGACCTTGGTGAGCCGCTTCACCGGCACCCGCAGCGTGGCCAGGTCGATCTGGCGCACGGTCAGCCGGCCGGCCTCGATGTGCGCGGCGCATCGCTTCTTGGTGCGGTCGACGCCGGCCTCGGAGCGGTCGATCGCGAACATCCGGCCGCGGCCCTCGAGCCGTCGGCAGATCAGGTCCGCCGCCTGGCCGGAGCCGCACCCGATCTCGAGGACGTGGTCCTGCGGCTGCACGTCGATGAAGTCCACCGCCCAGCGAAGCCGGGCCGGGATCGTCTGTACGGCCATGAGGGTCAGCCTGCCAGAACAAGGAGTGAAAGCGCGGGACCGACGGGGCCCCGAGACGCAGACGCACTAGGTTGGGGCACGTGGAAAGCGGTCAGATCAGGGTCGGGGTGCTGGGCGCCAAGGGCAAGGTCGGGTCCGAGGTGTGCCGGGCCGTGGAGGACGCCACCGACCTCGCGCTGGTGGCCGCCGTCGACCAGGACGACCCGATCGAGACGCTCGCGACCTCCGGTGCGCAGGTCGTCGTCGACTTCACCCACCCCGATGTCGTCATGGACAACCTCGAGTTCTGCATCGGCCAGGGCATCCACGCGGTGGTGGGCACGACGGGCTTCGACCGCAACCGGCTCGACATCGTCGACGACTGGCTCCGGAAGAGCCCGGCGACCGGCGTCCTGATCGCACCGAACTTCTCGATCGGCGCGATCCTGATGATGCGGTTCGCCGCGCAGGCCGCGCCGTTCTACGAGTCGGTGGAGATCGTCGAGCTGCACCACCCCAACAAGGCGGACGCCCCCAGCGGCACCGCGCGTCGTACGGCGGAGCTGGTGGCTGCCGCTCGACGCGAGGCCGGCCGCGGGCCGGTGCCGGACGCCACGTCGACCGGTCTCGACGGCGCCCGGGGCGCCGTGGTCGACGGCATCCACGTCCACGGTCTGCGGATCCGCGGCCTGGTCGCGCACCAGGAGGTGGTGCTCGGCGGGGTGGGGGAGACCCTGACGATTCGGCACGACTCGCTCGATCGGGCCTCCTTCACCCCAGGCGTGCTCACCGGCGTCCGCGAGGTCGCCGATCACCCCGGGCTGACGGTCGGGCTGGAGCAGTTCCTCGACATCTAGGTCGCTTGATCGGGTCGAAAACTCCACTTGCCTGCATTTGCAGGTTAGTGCGGTGCAAGAACCTGCACGTCCCGAGTAATGGCTCTGACGCCGAGGCGATGTAACAGTCTGCTCGCCCGGCGAGGTTGACGCGCGGGCAGACTCGGCTAACCAAGGAGCAGAACAGTGCTGAATCCAGGGCCCCGATCCCGGTCCCACCTGGCAGCGGCCACCGCCGCTGCCGCAACGCTCGCCACGCTCGTTCTCGGGCTTCCGTCCGGTGCGTCCAGCGCGCCGACGCCCGCCGACAAGCCGGGCGGCGACAAGGTCGCCGCGCAGGCGGTCAGCGCGCTCCGCGACCACCCTCTGGTCGCCCGCGCGACCCGCGGTCAGGAGTTCAAGGCGACCGGGACGATCCGCGACGCCAACGGCAGCACGCACGTGCGCATGGACCGGACCTACCGGGGACTGCCGGTCCTCGGTGGTGACCTCGTGGTCCACCAGGGGCCCGGCGCGAAGTGGCAGGGCGTCAGCCAGACCCTGAAGGCGCCGATCCACGTCTCGGTGCGGCCGACCGTCCGCAGCATCCGGGCCGAGCGCGCCGTCACCAGCAGGGACCGGGTGACCCGCTCGATCCACAACCTGCGGGTGAAGGGCGCCCCGCGGCTCGTGATCGATGCCGTCAGCGGCAACCCGCGGCTCGCCTGGCAGTTCACCAGCGGCGGACGCTACAAGGACGGCACGCCCAGCCGGCTGCTCACCTTCGTGGACGCCCGCACCGGTCACGTCATCCGGCGCGAGGAGCGGATCCAGACCACCGACGGCTCGGGCAACTCGCTCTACAGTGGCGTAGTCCCGCTCCAGGTGGCGCCGTCCGGTTCGTCGTACCTGCTCAAGGACCCGACCCGCGGCAACACCTACACGACCGACCTCAACAACAAGGCCGACAGCATCTTCTGCCAGTACTTCGGCTCCGGTTGCAAGCCCGGCACGACGTTCAGCAGCACCGACACCTCGTTCGGCAACGGCTCGACCAGCAGCCGTGAGTCGGCCGGTGTCGACGCGCAGTACGGCACCAACGTGACCTGGGACTACTACAAGCAGATCCACCAGCGCAACGGCATCTTCGGCACCGGCGCCGGTTCCTACAACCGGACCCACTACGGCAGCGGTTACGTCAACGCGTTCTGGGACGGCACCAAGATGACGTACGGCGACGGCGACGGCGTCTCCTACGGCCCGCTGGTGTCCCTCGACGTGGCGGGGCACGAGATGTCGCACGGCGTGACCGAGCACTCCGCGGGTCTGACCTACTCGGGTGAGTCGGGCGGCCTCAACGAGGCGACCTCCGACATCTTCGGCACCATGGTCGAGTTCTTCGCGAACAACCCCAACGACCCGGGCGACTACTACATCGGTGAGGAGTTCGACCTGGCGTCGCACTCCGGCTTCCGGCGGATGGACAACCCGGCTCTCGACGGCAGCTCGGCGTCCTGCTGGACCTCCGGCACCGGCAACCTCGACGTGCACTACTCCTCGGGCGTGGGCAACCACTTCTACTACCTGCTCGCCGAGGGCTCGGGCGCGAAGACGATCGGTGGCAAGGCGCACAACTCGCCGACCTGCAACGGCTCGACGATCGTGGGCATCGGTCGGACCGACGCCCAGCGGATCTGGTACCGCGCACTCACGGTCTACATGACCTCGAGCACCAACTACGCCGGTGCGCGGGCCGCGACCCTCAGCGCTGCGTCGGACCTGTTCGGTGCGGCCAGCACCCAGCGGGCCACCGTCGCCGCGGCGTGGAGCGCGGTGAGCGTCAACTGATCGGCTGACAACCGGGTGTGCCGCGTCGTCCCGACTGGGACGGCGCGGCACTCCTCTTTTCCGGTCGGGGCAACTGGTTAGGCTCATCGGGCCGATGCCGGTTCGTCGTTGAGTGGAAGGTCGAGGTTCGCGATGTCACTGCACGAGTCGTTGCGGGACATGGTGACCTCCCGCGGGCGCGGCGTTGTGGACGACGGGTCGGAGTTCCGCGCGGCGCTGGACGACTACCTGACCGAGGACGAGATCACACCCGGTGAGCTCAACCTCCTCGCCGACGCCGTCAGGCTGGGCGCGGTGTCTCGGCTGCTCGACCTGCTGGACCACGGCGCGGCACCGGCGGCCGCCGTGGAGGCGGCGGGATCATCGCTGGCCCGCGACAGGGGATCGGACGACGTACGGCGGGCGACCTGGGCGCTCAGCGTCATCGGCTACGCCCTCGGCCAAGTGCCCAGGGATCTCCCGCTGGCCGACGCCGTCACAGCAGAGCCGGGCTCGACCACCGGCGCCAGCGTCCGCGACGAGGAGACGCTGCTGCAATCGGCTCCTGAGCCGCCGCCACCATCTCGGGGACGGGCGATCAACCTGCCGGGCAACCTGACGCCGATGGTCGGGCGTGAGGTCGAGGTCGCCGAGGTCGCGGCACTGTTCGCGGGTGGTGGCACTCGGTTGGTGACGGTGACGGGGCCGGGAGGCACGGGCAAGACGCGGTTGTCCATCGGGGTGGCCGAATTGCTGGCTGCTGACAACGCCGACGCGGTGTGTTTCGTGGCGTTGGCCGGGGTGACCGAGGTCACCACCACGTGGACCACCATCGCGCGATCGCTCGACCTGCCACCGGATGGCCAGGTGCCGCCCGGGTTCTTCGACCATGTCGCTCAGCGGCGGGTGGTGTTGGTGCTGGACAACCTCGAGCAGATCGAGGGGGTCGACGGGCTCGTGCGCGAGCTGCTGCACGGTGCGGCTCAGGTGCGCATCGTGGCGACGTCGCGACGGCCGCTGCATGTGGCGGGGGAGCACGAGTACGCCTTGGGCACGTTGTCGTTGCCGGCAACCGACGAGCTTCCTGCAGTGGCGGGCTCGGAGGCAGGGCTTCTGTTTGCCCAGTGCGCGGCACGAGTCCGTCGTGGGTTCGAGATCGACGCCGGCAATGCCGCCGATGTGGCTGCGCTGCTGCGCGCGCTCGACGGCCTCCCGTTGGCGATCGAGCTCGCCGCCACCCGCATCAGGCTCTTCAACCCGGCGGCGCTCCTCGCGCGCCTCGACTCGGTGCTCGACGTCCATGCGGGAGGTGCGGGCGTACCCGATCGGCAGCGGACGCTGCGAGGAGCGATCGAGTGGAGCTTCAAGCTGCTCTCGC
Organism: uncultured Actinomycetota bacterium; assembly: GCA_963766035.1. Taxonomy (GTDB): domain Bacteria; phylum Actinomycetota; class Actinomycetes; order Propionibacteriales; family Nocardioidaceae; genus Nocardioides. The sequence goes on from CAVXYP010000004.1 coordinate 381,641, forward strand.
CGGATCAGCAGCGGCTGCTGGCCTGGCTCTCGGTGTTCGCCGGCGGCGCTGACCTCGACGCCGTCGCCGCGGCGGCACCGGCCGATCTCGGCGCCGATCCGGTCGATGTCCTCCTTGCCCTGGTCGAGGCCAGCTTCGTCGTCCCGCGCTATGACGTCGACCCGCCGCGCTTCGAGCTGCTCGAGATCATGCGTCGTTTCGCCCGTGAGCACCTCGACCACCTGGGCGAGACGCGTGCCGCTCGGCAGGCACACGCTCAGCACTTCGGAGCCTGGGTCGTCGGCCTGCGGGACCGGGCGCGAGCCGGCGACGCTGTGACTGCCGAGTTCCTTGCGGAGCTGTTCAACCTGCACGAGCTTCTCAGCCAGGACCACGATCCGGTGGGCCACCCCACCGAGGACGCGAGCCTGACGCCGCTCCAGCTGCGGTCCATCGCTGCCGGGCTGGCGAGCTACGCCCGACAGATCGCAACGGCTCGCGCGTGGACCGAGAGCATCCGCACCGAGCCTGGCCGTGCGGAGGACCCGATGGGCTACCTCGCGTGCTTGTTGGAGCGAGCCACCGCACTGTCCTACAGCGACTCCGAGGCCTCTCATGCCTTGATCCGCGCTGTGTTGGATGAGCTGCCCGCGGCGCGGACGGCAACAGGCAACGGCGCCGGCCTGGCCTCGGCGTTCTCGCCAGACTTCATCGAGGCGAAGGCGACTGCTCATCTGTCGGTTGTCCTGGTGACGATGGACAGGTTCGACGAGGCCGAGGCCTACGGAAGGCAGGCACTCACACTTCCGGGACTGGCCCACGTGGAGCGCAGCAAGCTGCTCACGGCCCTCTCGCAAGTCGCGTTGGCGCGCGACGACTTCGTGCAGGCACGTCGCCTGATCCTCGAGCTGAGGGAGCTCGACCAGGCGGCGGGCGACGCGTGGAGACTGGTGAGCGACGAGATACTCCTGGCCGATGTCGAGGTGCGGATGAACACCCACGACCGCGCTCACGCACGACTGGCGGCGGTCTTCCCGCGGGTCCGCCAGCTCGGGGACATCGTCCTGACCATCGAGCATGCGTCGATACTCGCCGCTGCACTCGGTGCAACCCTCCCGGCGCCGGCTGCCCGCACCTTCGGGGCGATAGAGACAGCGACGGATGCCGCCGGCATGGTCGACCAGGAGCCGGACTGGACCCAGGCCGAGCACGACCGTCTGCGCGGACTGCTCGGGCCGCAGTTCGACGAAGAGCTCGCTCGGGGGAGGACCCTCGGCCTCGAGGAGGCCATGGACGAGCTGATGTCCCACCCGGTGCCCCAGGTCGCCCTGGACTGATTCAGGCGATCGCGGTGTGGAGTCGCACCTGCTTGACCGTCCCGGCGCCGGTCTCGTCCGCGAGCTCGCGGGTGGCTCCGTCGGGCGCCCAGCCGGCGCTCGACAGGAACGCACGCGCCCCGTCATCGGTGGTGTCGACCCAGCAGACGATGCGGGTGAACCCGTCGGCCTGGAGCGTGTCCACGGCCGCCTGGAGCAGCCGCGAGCCGTGGCCCTGCCGGAGGTGATCCGGATCGACGGTGAACTCGCCGAGCTCACCGTCGACGGCGGGATCGGCGTCGGGGTCGGTCGCCGGGCCGGTCAGCGCGAACCCGACCACCTGGACCCGCTCCAGCGCCACCAGGGCCCGGTGTCGCGCCTCCGGCGGGCGGGTGAGGGACTGGTGCCACGCGGACGCGTGGGTGTCCGGGTCGAGGCCGCGCTCGGCCAGCAGCTGAGGCAGCAGCGCGTCGTACCGCTGCTGCCACGCGCGGAGCTGGACGGCGGCGATCGCGGGGGCGTCCTGGGCCCAGGCCACGCGGACAGAGACGTCGGACGTGGGCATGCACCCATCCTCGCAGGGCGGGTTCGCGGCCCCGGATAGGGTCGGCGCCATGGAGATCCGCAACCTCGGTGGGAGTGGCCTGAAGATCTCGGCCATCGCCTACGGCAACTGGCTCACCCACGGCTCGCAGGTCGAGGAGGACGCTGCCCTCGCCTGCGTGCGGCAGGCCCTCGACGAGGGCATCACCACCTTCGACACCGCCGACGTCTACGCCAACACCGCGGCCGAGAGCGTCCTGGGCAAGGCGCTGGCGGGGGAGCGGCGCCAAGGGCTGGAGATCTTCACCAAGGTCTTCTGGCCGACCGGTCCGGGTGCCCACAACGACAAGGGGCTCGGGCGCAAGCACATCCTGGAGTCCATCGACGGCTCGCTGCGCCGGCTGGGCACCGACTACGTCGACCTCTACCAGGCGCATCGCTACGACCACGGCACTCCGCTCGAGGAGACGATGGTGGCCTTCGCCGACGTCGTGCGGTCGGGCAAGGCGCTCTACATCGGGGTCTCGGAGTGGCGGGCCGAGGAGATCCGGGCGGCCGCCGAGCTGGCCGGTGAGCTGCGAGTGCCGCTGGTCTCGAACCAGCCGCAGTACTCCTTGCTCTGGCGGGTCATCGAGTCCGAGGTGGTGCCGACGTGCCGCGAGCTCGGGATCGGGCAGATCGTCTGGTCGCCCATCGCCCAGGGCGTGCTGACCGGCAAGTACCTCCCCGGTCAGGCCCCGCCGGCCGGATCCCGGGCGACCGACGACAAGGGCGGCGCGACCATGATCTCGCGGTGGCTCGAGGACGATGTGCTGGACCGGGTCCAGCACCTGTTGCCGATCGCCGAGGGCGTCGGGCTGAGCCTGGCGCAGCTGGCGGTCGCGTGGGTGCTGCAGAACGACAACGTTTCCGCGGCGATCATCGGGGCCTCGCGCCCCGAGCAGGTGACCGAGAACGTCAAGGCCGCCGGCGTACGGCTCGACGAAGCCACGCTCAAGGCCATCGACGACGTGGTCGCGCCCGTCGTGATCTCGGATCCGGCGCTCACCGAGTCGCCCAAGCTCTGAGGCTATCGATACTCGTCCGGCAGCTGCTGGCCGATCTTCACCTTGGCTTTGGGCATCCGCATGAACTTCATCTGCATCGACCGGGTCATGGCATACCAGGTGGTGCCCTTGAGCGACTCCTGCGGGAACCGGCGGGCCAGCTCCCGGCGCAGCCGGAACCTCAGGATGAGGACGTCGACGACGACGAACAGGAAGGTCGCGAAGATCACCACGGTGCTGGCCTGGCGCAGCGCGGTCGTGCCGGAATAGCCGAGGACCATCGCGATGATGAGGAGCGGGATCAACAGCTCGATGATGCTGAACCGGCTGTCGATGTAGTCACGGATGAAGCGCCGGACCGGGCCCTTGTCGCGGGGCAGCAGATAACGCTCGTCGCCGGTCTTCATCGCCTCGCGGATCTTCTTGCTGTCCTCGGAGCGCACCTGACGCTGGCGGGCGGCCAGCTCCTTCTTGGAACGGGGCGCGCGCGCCTTCGCCTTGGCGAGAGCCTCGGCCTCCTTGCGCGTCGGCGTCGGGCGACCCTTGCCTCCGGGCTTGGGCTCGACGACCTCGACGGTCTCGGACTCGGACTTGGTACGGCGGAACACGCTCATTGCCTCTCGAATTCTCCCGAGTTGCCCCGGTCAGTCACGGTGGCTCTTGCCCGGTAGGTCCAGCATGCGCTGCAGGGCGACCAGCGCCTCCTGCTCGGTCTGCGGGTCGACCTCGATCCGGTTGACGACCACGCCGTCGACCAGCGACTCCATCGCCCACACGAAGTGCGGGAGATCGATCCGGTTCATCGTCGAGCAGTAGCAGACGTTGCGGTCGAGGAAGACGATGTTCTTGTCGGGGTGCGCGTTGGCCAGTCGCTGCACCAGGTTGAGCTCGGTGCCGATCGCCCAGCTGGAGCCGGCCGGCGCCGCCTCGATCGTCTTGATGATGTACTCGGTCGACCCGACGAAGTCGGCCTTGAGCACGACCTCGTGCTGGCACTCGGGATGGACGATCACGTTGAGGTCGGCGATCTTCGCGCGCAGGTCGTCGATCACGTCGGCCGAGAACCGGCCGTGCACCGAGCAGTGGCCCTTCCACAGGATCATCCTCGCGTCGCGGAGCTGCTCGGTGGTCAGCCCGCCGTTCGGCTTGTGCGGGTTCCAGACGACGCAGTCGTCGAGGCGGTAGCCCAGCTTGAGCACGGCGGTGTTGCGACCGAGGTGCTGGTCGGGGAAGAAGAAGACCTTGGAGTCCGCCCCCTTCTGCGCGAAGGCCCAGTCGAGCGCGACCTCGGCGTTGGACGACGTGCACACCACGCCGCCGTTGCGGCCGCAGAACGCCTTGATGGCTGCGGTGGAGTTCATGTAGGTGACCGGGACGACCTGGTCCTGGACGCCGGCCGCGGCGAGCGCCTCCCACGCGGTCTCGACCTGCGCGATCCGAGCCATGTCGGCCATCGAGCAGCCGGCGGCGAGGTCGGGGAGGATCACCTGCTGGTGCGGACTGGTGAGGATGTCGGCGGACTCGGCCATGAAGTGCACACCGCAGAAGACGATGTACTCGGCCTCCGGCCGCGCGGCAGCGTCGCGGGCGAGCTTGAAGGAGTCCCCGGTCACGTCGGCGAACTGGATGACCTCGTCGCGCTGGTAGTGGTGCCCGAGCACGAACACCTTCTCGCCGAGTGCTTCCTTGGCGGCCCGCGCGCGGGCGACAAGGTCGGGGTCGGACGCGGCCGGGAGGTCACCCGGACACTCGACGCCCCGCTCGGAGAGCCGGTCGGTGCCGCGGCCGAGCGGCAGCAGCGGGAGGTCGACGGTCGTCATGGTCCCACCTTATTCGGCAGGGTCTATTCCGCGGCACTAGCGTGTGATCATGTCGGTCGAGACCAAGGTCACCTACTGCCGGATCTGCGAGCCGCTCTGTGGCCTGGTCGCGACCGTCGAGGACGGCACGGTCACCCGGTTGCGGCCCGACCCCGACCACCCGTTGTCGCGTGGTCAGGCCTGTCCCAAGGGCATCGCCTTCGTCGAGATCCAGAACGACCCCGACCGGGTGCTGCACCCGCTCAAGCGCAACGCGCAGGGCGAGTTCGAGCGGGTGACCTGGGAGTCAGCGCTGGACGACATCGTGGCGCGGCTCAAGAAGCTCCCGCGGGACTCGATCGGCGGCTACCTGGGCAACCCGCCGGCCTTCTCCTACTCCCACGCCATCTGGTTCGCCTCGTTCCTGCAGGCCCTCGGCACCAAGCACAGCTACAGCGCCGGGTCGCAGGACATCAACAGCCGGTTCGCGGCGAGCGCGCTCCTCTACGGCTCGGTGACGCAGCTGCCCTTCCCCGACCTGCCGCGGACCGACTTCCTGCTGATCGTCGGCGGCAACCCGCTGGTCTCCCACGGCAGTGCCCTCAACGCACCGCGGATCAAGGACCAGCTCAGCGGCATCACCAAGCGCGGCGGCCGGGTGGTCGTCGTCGACCCGCGGCGCACCGAGACCGCACGTGCCTTCGAGCACGTCCAGGTGCGCCCGGACGCCGACGCGTGGCTGCTGTTGTCGATGCTGCACGTGATCTTCGCCGAGGGTCTCGCCGACGAGGCGGCGATCCGGGAGCAGACCGTCGGGGTCGGCGCGCTCCGCGACGCGGCGGCCCTCCACCCGCCGGAGGAGACCGAGAGCATCAGCGGCGTCCCCGCGGAGGACGTACGACGCCTCGCGCGCGCCTTCGCGACGGCGCCGAGTGCGACGGCGTACGGCCGCACCGGCTCCTGTCTCGGCCGGCACGCCACGCTGGTCGGTGCCCTGATCGACGTCCTCGCCATCGTCACCGGCAACCTCGACCGGCCGGGCGGGACCCTGTTCTCGCGCGGCGTGATCCCCCTTGAGGAGGTGGCCGAACGGGTCGGCCTCGCCACCTACGCGCGGAGCCGGTCCCGGCTGGGCGGGTTCGCCGACGTGCTCGGCAGCTACCCGGCCGTCCTGATGGCCGAGGAGATCAGGACCCCGGGCGAAGGCCGGCTCCGGGCATTGTTCGTCAGTGGCGGCAACCCGGTCATCTCGGTGCCGAACGGGGCAAAGCTGGTCGAGGCGCTGCCGGAGCTGGACCTGATGGTCTCGCTCGACCTCTACGTCAACGACACCAACCGCCTCGCCGACTACATCTTGCCGGCCACCACCTGGCTCGAACGCGAGGACTACCCGATCGCCGTCGCCTCGGCCGCCCCGACGCCGTTCATCCAGCTCGCCGAGCCGGTGGTGCCACCGCGCGGCGAGGCCCGGCAGGAGTGGCAGGTCTACGACGAGATCGCCACCCGGATCGGTGTCGAGCCGCTCGGCATCGGACTGATCCAGAAGCTGGCGCCCCTGTCGACCCGGCTGCCGAGGCGGCCGACGCCGCGGTTCCTCATCGAGCTGCTGCTGCGGCTCGGGCCGCACGGCGACCGGTTCGGGTTGCGACCGGGCGGCCTCAATGCCCGCAAGCTCCGCAAGCACCCGCACGGCATCGTGCTCGACGAGTACGCCGCGACCGGCCTGCGCAAGCACTCCGTCCGGCACCGGGGAGGCAGGGTCCATCTCGACCCGCCCGCCCTGGTCGAGGAGCTGGCGCGGCTCGGCGACCGGCACCACGACGATCCCGACTACCCGCTGCGGCTGATCGGGCTGCGCGAGCTGCGGTCGCACAACTCGTGGATGCACAACAGCCCGACGCTCATGAAGGGCAGCAACCGCAAGCACCAGGCGCGGATCAACCCGGCCGACGCCGATGCGGCCGGTGTCCTCGACGGGGCGACGGTCCGGATCCTGTCGCGGTTCGGCCAGATCGAGACGCTGGCACTGCTGAGCGACGAGGTCGGGCCGGGCACCGTCGCGGTTCCGCACGGCTGGGGGCACGACGGCGGCGGCTGGGAGCTCGCCAACAAGGCGGGCGGCGCCAACTCCAACCAGCTCGCGTCCAGCGCGATCGACGACGTCGAGCGGCTGGCGGGCATGGCGCACCTCAACGGCATCGCGGTCGCCCTCGAGGCCGTCTGATCAGAGGAGCGCGCCGTTGTGGACGTACGGCGCCGGCGGCGCCATCCCGCGCACGCCCAGGTATCCCGACTGGGCGAGCTCGAGCCCGGCGGCGAGCCCGATGTCGACGGCCCACTGGTTCGCGGCGGTCACGTGCGGGACCAGGTAGTCCTCGCCGGCCTCGGCCAGGCACGCCCACAGCAGCGCCCGCGCGGTCGGCTCGTCGCTCGCCGCGAGCACGGCGAGGCGGGCGCCGTCGGTGTAGGCGAACCCCCGCCCCGTCGCCGTCTCGGCCACGAGCGGGCGGGCCATCTCGGCCAGGGTCTGGTGGTCGGTGCCGTGCCCGCCGCCGCGGAGGTCCCGAGCGATCGCATCCATCATCGCGAGGTCGTCGGGCCGGCCTTCCCTCACTCCGCCGGCCTCACCGAGCCGCTCCCGGTCGACCGTGCCCCGCAGGAGCATCTGGGGGTGGAGCGTGAACCCCGCTCTCCAGTAGCGCCGGACGGCCCGCGGGTCGACCGAGGCCGACAGCAGTCCAGCGGTGCAGTGCGCGCCGTACCCCTCCGCCGCCTCCAGCAGCCGTCGGCCGACGCCGGCGCCCTGGAACCCCGGCTGGACGGCGTAGGTCGCCAGGCACCAGACCTGCTCGCGGACGAACGACGTGGCGAAGCCGACCACACCGGACTCGTCCTCGGCGACCCAGCAGCCGCCGGGGTCGTGGTCGAGGAACCGGAGCGTGCGGGTGCGCCAGGTTGCCGAGTGGTCGGGCGTGCGCCGCTGAGGTTCCGGCCAGTCCCGCGGCACGGTGCGCCGGTCCAGCTCGAAGAACGCCTCGTCACTGATCTGCTCCGCGACGGGGACGTCGTCAGCCAGCATCGGGCGGATCAGGACCTCGGTCACTCCCGGAAGGTACGGCTTGGGCAGGATGGCGCGCATGCGGATATTGGTGGCGCCGGACAAGTTCGCCGGGACGCTCAGTGCGGTCGAGGCGGCCGAGGCGATCGCCGAGGGCTGGCGACGGCAGGCGCCCGCCGACGAGATCGACCTGGCTCCGATGTCGGACGGGGGGCCGGGCTTCGTCGAGGTGCTGCACGCGGCGCTGGGCGGCGAGCTGCTGGTGACCTCCGTCACCGGTCCGTTCGGCGAGCAGGTGCCGGCGACCCTGCTGCTCGTCGACGACGCTGCCTACGTCGAGAGTGCCCAGGCCTGCGGCCTGCACATCACCGGCGTCGAGCGCGGCGAGCGCGCCGGCACGGCCGGCGTCGGCGAGCTGGTGGCCGAGGCCATCGGCGCCGGTGCGCGTCGGGTGGTGGTCGGGCTCGGCGGCTCGGGCAGCACCGACGGCGGCGCCGGGCTGCTGGCTGCGTTCGGGGCCACGGCGGACGTCCCCCTCGACCAGGGTGGCCTGGCCCTCGAGGACGTGGCCGCCGTCGATCTCGCGGCCGCGCGTGCGCGCGTCGAGGGCGTCGAGCTGCTCGCGGCCACCGACGTCGACATCCCGCTGGCCGGCCTGTTCGGTGCCGCCAAGACCTTCGGGCCGCAGAAGGGGTTGTCGGAGGACCTGATCGCCCGGATCGACGGCTGCCTCGAACGGTTCGCGGCGGCGACCGGCAGTCAGGGCCGCCGGATCGCCCTCGAGAAGGGCGCCGGGGCCGCCGGTGGGCTCGGCTTCGCGCTGATGCTCCTCGGCGCCGGGCGGCAGTCCGGCATCGAGCTGGTGGCCGACGCCGTGCAGCTCGGCGGGCGGGCCCGGTCGGCCGATCTCGTGATCACGGGCGAGGGCGCGTTCGACTTCAGCAGCCGGGCCGGCAAGGTGCCGGCGGGGGTGGCGGCGATCGCAGCCGAGGCGCTGCGACCCTGCGTCGCCCTCGCGGGCCAGGTGCTGGTCGGGTCCCGCGAGATGCGCGCGCTCGGCATGGACTCCGCCTACTCCCTCCTCGACCTGGTGGGGGAGGAGCGGGCGTACGCCGAGCCCGCCGCCTCACTGGCGGCCCTGGCGGCCCGGGTGGCGAGGACCTGGTCCCGCCCGGTGGTTGAGGTGCGAGCGCGCGAGCCTGAAATAGAACGTGTTCTAGATTGGCCCCATGCAGACCACCGTCCTCCTCGCCGGGGCACCGTTCACCGGGACCGACCACGAGTTCGTCTTCACCGACGTCGAGATCGACGACCCGAGGCCGGACGAGGTCCTGGTGCGGATCGTGGCGACCGGGCTGTGCCACACCGACCTGACCGTGCCCACCATGCTGCCGGCGGAGATGTTCCCGACCGTGATGGGGCATGAGGGCACCGGGATCGTCGAGGCGGTCGGTGCCGACGTGCGGGGGATCGCGGTGGGTGACCACGTCGTGATGAGCTTCCGGTCCTGCGGAGCCTGCGGCCCGTGCGTGGCCGGGGACGTCGGCTACTGCGAGAGCCACATCGTCCTCAACTACATGGGCATGCGGATGGACGGCTCGACCACGATGCGCCGCGACGGCGAGACGGTGTTCGGCTCGTTCTTCGGCCAGTCCAGCTTCGCCCGGCACGCGCTCGCCTACGCCGACAACTGCGTGGTCGTGCCGAAGGATCTCGACCTCCCCCTCCTGGCGCCGTTCGGGTGCGGGTTCCAGACCGGCGCCGGCACCGTGCTCAACGTGCTGCGCCCGGCCGCCGAGGAGAGCCTGGTCGTCTTCGGAGCCGGCGCGGTGGGCCTGGCGGCGATCGCCGCCGCTCGCGGGGCGGGGGTCGGCACGGTCATCGCCGTCGACCCCGTTGCATCGCGCCGCGTGCTGGCCGAGGGGTACGGCGCCCGCGCGCTCGACCCGACCGCAGACGGTGCCGCGCCCATCCCAGACCAGGTCTTGGAGCTGACCGGCGGCGGGGCGTCGTACGCCATCGACACGACGGCGCTGGCCGCGGTCGTCCAGCAGGCCCAGCACTCGTTGCGCGCCCGCGGGACGCTGGTCGCCCTCGGGCTCGGAGCGCCGGAGTACCCCATCGACGCGATCGACCTGCTGCAGTCGGGAAAGATGGTGCGGTCGTCCGTCGAAGGCGACTCCGACCCCCAGCTGATGATTCCCGAGCTGATCCGGCGGCGCGCGGAGGGCTCGTTCGACGTCGATCACCTGATCACGACGTACCCCTTCGAGCGGATCGCCGACGCCATCGCCGACACGACCTCGGGCAAGGTGGCGAAGGCCGTCCTCACCTGGTGACCGCCGCAACATGGGGAATAACCCTGGATGTGCGACCATTGGGACTGTCGGACCCAAGACCTACTTGACCCGAACTTTGTCTGGAGTGAGCATGAGCGACCAGTGCGGATGCGGCGGCCACGGCCACAGCCACGAGGCGCCCGCGACGAGCACGGCGACTGGAACGAGCACGGCGACCGCGACGGTTGCCGCCCCCGTGATCGTGGACCGTCGTGAGGACCAGATCAACCTGAGCCCGGTTGCCGCGAGCAAGGTCAAGAGCCTCCTCGAGCAGGAGGGCCGCGACGACCTCTCGCTGCGCATCTCGGTGCAGCCCGGCGGCTGCAGCGGCCTGCGCTACCAGCTCTTCTTCGACGAGCGCAGCCTCGACGGTGACGTCGTGACCGACTTCGACGGCGTGGCCGTCGTCGTCGACCGGATGAGCGTCCCCTACCTCAACGGCGCGATGATCGACTTCGTCGACTCGATCGAGAAGCAGGGCTTCACGATCGACAACCCCAACGCGACGGGTTCGTGCGCGTGTGGAGACAGCTTCCACTGAGCTCGTGAGCATACGAACGCCCCCGCCGATCGGCGGGGGCGTTCGTCGTCGCGTCGAACGTCTGGTTCAGTCCAGGTGCAGGTGCAGCGCGTTGGCCAGTCGCTGGGCGGCCTCGGAGATCTGGATGTCCTTCTTCTGGACCTCGCGGGGGAACTCGTCGAAGTGGATGCTCGGCGGGGTCTCGACGACCTTGCGGGCAACGCGGGACAGGCGACCGTTGACCTTTTCGCAGTCCGGCCGCATCTGGGTCGGGGTCTCGATCTCCTCGTAAGGGGTCATGCTTCGAAGGTACGGCCTACTGGCAGGTAGACCCAGCGGTACCGGCCGGTAGTGTTCCGTGTCGTGAATGCTGCCACCGGCTCCCTGCTCATCGCGGGCTCCATCGCCACCGACCACCTGATGACCTTCGAGGGCAAGTTCTCCGACTCGCTGGTCGTCGAGCAGCTCGACAAGCTGTCGGTGAGCTTCCTCGTCAACGACCTCGAGGTACGCCGCGGTGGCTGCGCGGGGAACATCTCCTTCGGCCTGGGTGTCCTCGGCATCCGCCCGGTGCTCGTCGGAGCGGTCGGCGAGGACTTCGCGGACTACCAGTCCTGGCTGGAGCGGCACGGCGTCGACTGCGACCACATCCACGTGTCACCGACCCGGCACACCGCTCGGTTCGTGTGCACCAACGACGCCACGCACGCCCAGATCGCGTCGTTCTACCCCGGCGCGATGAGCGAGGCGCGGGAGATCGAGCTCAAGCCCATCGTCGACACGGTCGGTGAGCCGGCCTTCGTGCTGATCGGGCCCGACGACCCCGAGGCGATGCTCCGCCACACCGAGGAGTGCCGCCAGCGCGGCTACAAGTTCGTCGCCGACCCGTCACAGCAGCTCGCGTTCGGTGACGGCGACCTGATCCGGCAGCTCATCGACGGCGCGGACATCCTGGTCACCAACGAGTACGAGTCGCACGTCATCGAGAAGAAGACGGGCTGGACCGCGACCGATGTCGAGGCGCGGGTCGGCCTCCAGGTGACCACCCTCGGCGCGGACGGCGTCCGGATCTCCGGCACCAACCAGCCCCTGATCGAGGTGCCGGCGGCCAAGAACGTCACGCCGGTCGAGCCGACCGGCGTCGGTGACGCCTTCCGCGCCGGTTTCCTCGCGGCGCTCGGCTGGGGCCTCGGCCTCGAGCGTGCCGCGCAGGTGGGTTGCGTGCTGGCGGCGTACGTCGTCGAGACCGTGGGGCCCCAGGAGTACTCCTTCACCCCGGCCGAGTTCGTGGCTCGGCTGCGGGAGTCCTACGGCGACGACGCCGCCGGCCAAGTGCGTCAGCACATCGGTGGTTGAGGTGCGAGCGAAGCGAGCCTCGAAACCCGTCAGCTGACGCGTCGTACGACGTAGCGCGGGACTCCGTCGTCGGCGAGCTCCTCGCCGACGTAGTCCTGGCCGCGCATCCGGCACCAGGCCGGCACGTCGTGCCGGGCGGCCGGGTCGTCGGACACGACGGCCAGCAGCTCGCCGACCGTGATGCCGGGCATGGCCTTGGCGAGCTCGATGATCGGCCCCGGGCACACCATCCCGCGGCAGTCGATCTCGGTCGTCCCCGCGCTCATGGGGTGGTGAGGCCGATCTCGGTCCGGATCTCGGTGACCACCTCGGTGAGGGCGGTGCAGAACTCCTCGACCTCGGCGTCGGTGGTGTCGCGGCGCAGCGAGACCCGCACGTTGCCGTGCGTGAGCGCTCCCATCGCGGCCAGCACATGGCTCGGCTCGAGCGTGGACGCCGTGCAGGCCGAGCCGCTCGCGACGCCGAAGCCGCGGCGGTCGAGACCCGAGACCAGCTCGTCACCGCTCACGTAGAGGCAGGAGAACGTGACCAGGTGGGGCAGCCGGGCGACCGGGTCGCCGACGACCTCCGTGTCCGGCAGCGCGCCCGCGCGGGTGCGGATCCGGTCGACCTGACGGTGCTGGCGAGCAGCGGTCTCGTCGCGCTCGGCGACCACGGCCTGCAGCGCGGCCGCGGCTGCGAGCGCCCCGGGCACCCAGGCGCCGCCGGGCTGGTCGATGCCGTCGTCACCGGGGAACGGCGTGGTCCACCGCGTGGAGCGGCGTACGGCGAGCACGCCGACGCCGCCCGGCCCGCCCCACTTGTGCGCGGACGCCGCCAGGGCGGACCACCGGGTGGGCAGCGGGACCCGGCCGGCGGCCGCGGCGGCGTCGACGAAGAGCGGGATGTCGGCCGGGAGGTCGAGGTCGTCGACCGCCTGGATGGTGCCGACCTCCTGGTTGGCGGCCTGGAGGGCGACGACCGCCACCCCCGGCTGCCGCCCCGCGTCGCTCATCGCGGCGAGGTCGACCCGGCCGGTGCCGTCCACCGGCACGGACCTGTGCGCGGGGGAGGGCTGCCACTCGACCGCGTGCAGCACCGACGAGTGCTCGACCGCGCTGTGCACCACGCCGCCCGCGGAGCGGGCGCGGACCAGTCCGAGCAGCCCGCGGTGGACCGCGTCGGTGCCGGACGCGGTGAACCCCACCTCGTCGGCACGCGCGCCGACGCATTCCGCGATCGCGGCGCGCGCGTTGTCCAGCAGCAGCCGTGCCTCGCGCCCGGCGCGGTGCAGCCTCCGGGGATCGGCGTACCCGCGATCGAGGGCGGCGAGCAGCGTCTCCCTGGCTGCCGGATGCAGGGGCTCGGCCGACGCCGTGTCGAGGTAGCCACGGGCGTCGGTCACAGTGAACAATCTAGGGCGTGTCCCCTTGTCCGGCCGTCCCGCCACGTTTCAGACCCGTCGCGCTCAGGGCGGTCGGGGTCCGCTAATGTTCGACAGGAGTTGTGACCCTCGAGAGGAAGGCTGGTTCGTGGGCTTGAGGCACCCCGAGCGCACGGGAGGACCGGTCCGGCAGTTGCGCCGATCCGCAGTCCTGGCCGGCGTCGTCGTACTCGCGCTGGGACTGACCGGCTGTTCGGACGACTCGCAGGCCGGCCGCTTCGGCATGCCGGAGATCGTGACCGAGCAGGGGCAGGACAACCTGAACCTGTGGCAGGGCGCGTGGATCGCGGCGCTCGCGACCGGTGTCGTCACCTGGGCACTCATCCTCGGCGCGGTGTTCTTCTTCCGGCGCCGCAGCGACGACGAGGTCCCGGTCCAGACCCGCTACAACCTGCCGGTGGAGATCTTCTACACGATCTTCCCGATCATCATGGTGGTCGTCTTCTTCTCGCACACGGTGCGCGTGCAGAACGAGATGCTGGAGATCGTCCCCGACCCCGACGTGAAGATCACGGTCGTCGGCCAGAAGTGGCAGTGGACGTTCAACTATCCGGATTCCGTCGACACCCCGGACGGCACCAACGTCTACGTCGCCGGCACCGGTGAGGACATCCCCGACCTGTACCTACCGGTCGACAGCACGATCGAGTTCGACCTCTACAGCCCCGACGTGATCCACGACTTCGGCATCCCGGTTTTCGCCATGCGGATGGACGTGGTCCCGGGCCGGTCCAACAAGTTCCAGGTGACCACGACCGACACCGGCACGTTCGCCGGCAAGTGCTACGAGCTCTGCGGCGCCTACCACTCGCGGATGCTGTTCGAGGTCCACATCGTCTCGCAGGCGGACTACGACGCCTACCTCGCGGACCTGGCCACCGATCCCGACCACGTCAGCGAGGAGCCTGTCGTGGGCGGCCACTACTCCACCGAGCCGGTCCTCGAGGACCTGAACGAGACCGAGGGGGAGGGCGAATGACCACCACCGTCGCACGTTCCGCCGAGCTCTCCGAGCGCAAGCCGCTCGGCCAGATGCTCGTGAAGGTCATGACCACGACCGACCACAAGGTGATCGGCAACCTCTACTTCACCACTGCGATGGCCTGGTTCCTGGCAGCCGGCATCATGGCGCTGCTGATGCGCTCCGAGCTGGCCTACCCGGGCAGCCAGGTGGTCAACGAGGAGACGTTCAACCAGCTGTTCACGATGCACGGCACGATCATGCTGCTGCTGTTCGCGACACCGCTGTTCTTCGCCTTCGGCAACGCGATCATGCCGCTCCAGATCGGGTCGCCCGACGTGGCGTTCCCTCGGCTGAACATGTTCAGCTACTGGCTCTACCTGTTCGGCGGCCTGATCGCCGCTGCGGGCTTCCTGACCCCGCAGGGCGCGGCCTCGTTCGGATGGTTCGCCTACACGCCGCTGTCCGACTCGATCAACAGCCCCGGCGTCGGCGGCGACCTGTGGATCATGGGCCTGTGGATGGCCGGCCTCGGCACCATCCTCGGGGCCGTCAACTTCGTCACCACGATCATCTGCATGCGCGCCCCGGGCATGACCATGTTCCGGATGTCGATGTTCACCTGGACCGTGCTGATCACCAGCCTGCTGGTGCTGATCGCGTTCCCGGTGCTCGCCGGCGCGCTGCTGTCGCTCGAGGCTGACCGGCAGATCGGCGCCCACGTCTTCGACCCGTCGCACGGCGGCGCGATCTTGTGGCAACACCTGTTCTGGTTCTTCGGCCATCCCGAGGTCTACATCATCGCGCTGCCGTTCTTCGGCATCATCTCCGAGATCCTGCCGGTCTTCAGCCGCAAGCCGCTCTTCGGCTACATCGGCCTGGTCGGCGCGACGATGGGCATCGCGATCCTCTCGGTGGCGGTGTGGGCTCACCACATGTTCGTCACAGGGGCCGTCAACCTGCCGTTCTTCTCCGGCATGACCTTCCTGATCGCGGTCCCGACCGGCGTGAAGTTCTTCAACTGGATCGGCACCATGTGGGGCGGGTCCGTGCGCATGGACACCCCGATGCTGTGGTCGGTCGGGTTCCTCACGACGTTCCTGTTCGGTGGGCTGACCGGCGTCCTCCTGGCCAGTCCGCCGCTGGACTTCCACGTCTCCGACTCCTACTTCGTGGTGGCGCACTTCCACTACGTGGTCTTCGGGACCGTGGTCTTCGCGATGTTCGCCGGCTTCTACTTCTGGTGGCCCAAGCTGACCGGCAAGATGCTCGACGAGCGGCTGGGCAAGATCCACTTCTGGCTGCTGTTCATCGGCTTCCACACCACGTTCCTCGTGCAGCACTGGCTGGGCATCGAGGGCATGCCGCGCCGCTACGCCGACTACCTGCCGGGCGACGGGTTCACCGCGCTCAACCAGGTGTCGACGATCGGTGCGTTCATCCTCGCGACATCGATGCTGCCGTTCTTCTACAACGTCTGGATCACGCGCAACGCGCCCGCCGTCGGCGTCGACGACCCGTGGGGCTGGGGACGTTCCCTGGAGTGGGCGACCAGCTGCCCGCCGCCACGCCACAACTTCGAGAGCCTGCCGCGGATCCGCTCGGAGTCGCCGGCGTTCGACCTCCACCACCCGGAGATCGCGGCGATCGAGATCGACGCGAACCCGGCCGAGGTCACGACCAAGGTCGTGGACGCGCCGGACGCCCGTGGGCGGGAGGAGCACCTCGCCCAGCAGCAGGCGGCGAAGGATGCCGGCGATCCTGACAGCCACAGCTATCGCCACGACGCCACGGAGGATGAGGTCTGATGAAGGTCGAAGCATGGCTCTTCGGCATCACCACCATCTTCCTGGTGCTGGTGACCCCGGCCTACTGGCTCATCACCGACGCCGCGAGCGGCTGCGGCGCTGAGAACTGCGCCGACTGGACCGGCACCTCCGCCCTGGTGATGACGACGCTGCTGACCTCGATGGTCACCCTCTACCTCGGGTTCCACGCCAACCGGATGGATGCGCGTCCGGAGGACCGCACCGACGGCGAGATCGCCGACGGCGCGGGCGAGCTCGGCTTCTTCCCTCCCTACTCCTGGTGGCCGTTCTGGTGCGCCTGCACGCTGGGCCTGATCGTGATCGCCCTGGCAATGACCCAGTGGTGGATGTTCGTCCTGGGGGCGGCGCTCGGCGTGATGGCCCTCAGCGGCTTCATCTTCGAGTACTACCGCGGCGAACACGCGCATTAGCCTGCCCGGGCTGTTGAGACGCGCGGCGGGCGAGTCTGGTTGCCGTAGCGGCGCGTGATTTAGCCAACGCGCAGGTTGGCGTTTGGGGGTTGGTGCGCGGGTTACCCTTTTAGGGCGGCGTTGTGCCGCTCGACTCCAGGAAGAGAGACACCTGCCGCATGCATGCCCTGACGACCCGCGCCCGCCGCGCCCGCTCCGTGACCCACCGCGGTCTGGTCGGGCTGGCCGTCACCGCCGTGCTCTTCAGCGGTTGCACCGCGGCCAAGGACGCAGCCGACGACGCCCTGGGTGCCGCCGGCGTCGGCGACGACGACGCGTCGAGCGAGACCACCGCCGCCTCCTACGGCAAGCCGATCCTCAAGACCAGCGTGAAGAAGGGTGCGACCGGCGTGCCGGTCGACACCGTCCTCTCCGTGAAGGCGAAGGACGCCACGCTGACCAAGGTGAAGGTCACCCAGGCCGCCGGTGAGCTGCCCGGCACGCTGTCCGCGGACCGGCGCGGGTGGATCGCGGACGACCGGCTCGAGCCTGGGATCACCTACACCGTGAAGTCGATCGGTGAGGGCGCCAACGGCGAGACGGTTCGCAGCACCTCGAGCTTCACCACCGAGGCGTTGAGCCTCGACCAGCAGACCTACCCGTCCGTGGCGCCACTGGACGGCGAGACCGTCGGCGCCGGCATGCCGGTCGTCGTGACGTTCGACATCCCGGTCACCGACCAGGCGGCCTTCGAGCGCAACATGCACGTGACCACCACCCCGACCCAGCCGGGCACCTGGCACTGGGTCAGCTCGACCGAGGTCCACTACCGGCCGAAGAAGTACTGGCAGGCCGGCACCGACATCCACGTCGACATCGACATCAACGGCGTCGACGCGGGCGGCGGGATCTACGGCCAGGAGGATCGCGAGCTCGACTTCAGCGTCGGAGACGTCCACGTCTACAAGGTCAACGCGGAGACCCACCAGATGAAGGTCTACTCCAACGGATCGCTGCTGCGCACCATCCCGATCACGACAGGGGAGCAGCCGGAGTTCACCACGCGCTCAGGCATCAAGGTGATCATCGAGAAGTTCGACAGCAAGCGGATGAACTCCGAGACCGTGGGCATCACCGGTCCTGACGCCTACGACATCGACGACGTCCAGTGGGCGATGCGGGTGACCTACTCCGGTGAGTTCATCCACGCCGCTCCGTGGTCGGTGGGCTCCCAGGGCTACGCCAACGTGTCCCACGGCTGCACCGGCATGAGCACCGACAACGCCGCCTGGCTCTACGCGATGACGCTGCGCGGCGACGTGGTGGAATACACCGGCACCGACCGGCCGATGGAGCCCGACAACGGCTACGGCGACTGGAACATCGCGTGGTCGGACTACAAGACGAGCTCCGCGCTCTGAACTGATCAACACCAAGGCCCGCCCCTTCTCAAGGGGCGGGCCTTGGTCGTACGACCTGGACCTAGTGTTCCGACGGCGACCTAGTGGTCCGACGTCGGGCCGTGCTTGTTGGCGCCGGTGGTGATCTGGTGCTCGAGCTCGTGCAGCTCGTGCTCGGCGTGGTGCTGCGACTCGTGCAGCTCTTCGGCCGTCGGCTTCTGCACGTTGTCGGCGAACATCGCCTCGGACAGCTTGCTGCGCACCTTGGCGGCCACGTGGGCCACCTTGCCGCCAGGAGCGGCCACGCCCGCCTCGTCGGCCGCGCCGTTGGAGGTGTAGACCTCTTCACGGTCGCGGGCGGTCAGGACGTAGGCCTTGGCCTCGCTGATCGGCAGGTGCTTCTCGGCGTAGCCGCCGTCGGGCGAGCGGACGATGACGCCCGTCTCGTAGCCGTGCAGCAGCTTGCCCTCGTCGTGCCGCTGCAGCGAGATGCACCAGCGCTTGGCGATGACGAACGCGATGATCGGTCCGATGATCACGGCACCACGCATGAAGTACGTGATCTGGTTGATGCTCAGGTGCAGCTTGATCGCGATGATGTCGTTGCCGCCCGCGGCCCAGGCGAGGCCGTAGAAGGTGACCAGCGCCGCCATGATGGCCGTCCGGGTCGGGGCGTTGCGCGGCCGTTGGAGCAGGTGGTGCTCCCGCTTGTCGCCGGTGACCCATCCCTCGATGAACGGAAGCGCGATCAGCACCGTGAGCATCAACGGCGGCATGATGAGGATGGGCAGCATGATGTTCCACGAGACCGTGTGGCCCCACAGGTGGGTCTCCCAGGCCGGGATGATCCGGAGCAGACCGTCGGGCCAGCCCATGTACCAGTCGGGCTGGGAGCCCGCGGTCACCTTGGACGGGTCGTAGGGGCCGAACTTCCACACCGGGTTGAGGGTGAACAGCCCGCCGAGGAGCGCGATCACACCGAAGACGATGAAGAAGAAGCCGCCGGCCTTGGCCATGTAGATCGGCATCAGCGGGGGACCGACGACGTTGGCCTCGGTCTTGCCGGGGCCGGGCCACTGGGTGTGCTTGTGGTAGACGACGAGGATCAGGTGGGCCGTGATCAGGACCAGCAGGATGCCGGGGATCAGCAGGATGTGCATCGAGTAGAAGCGTGGGATGATCTGGGTGCCCGGGAACTCGCCGCCGAACAGGAAGAACGACATGTAGCTGCCGATCACCGGGCTGGCCTTCATGAAGCCGTCCGCCGCCCGCACGCCGGTGCCGGAGAGCAGGTCGTCGGGGAGCGAGTAGCCGGTGAAGCCCTCGATCGTGCCCAGCAGCAGCAGCGTGCAGCCGATGATCCAGTTGACCTCGCGCGGCTTGCGGAACGCGCCGGTGAGGTAGACGCGGAGCAGGTGGATCATCATCGCGGCGATGAACACCATCGCCGCCCAGTGGTGCATCTGCCGCATCAGCAGGCCACCGCGTACGTCGAAGGAGATCTCCATCGTCGACGCGTAGGCACGGGACATGTGGACGCCGCGGAGCGGGTCGTAGGAGCCGTTGTACTGGACCTCGGTCATGCTCGGGTCGAAGAACAGCGTCAGGAAGACACCGGTCAGCAACAGGATGACGAAGCTCCACAACGCGATCTCGCCGAGCATGAAGGACCAGTGGTCAGGGAAGACCTTGCGCAGCGACATGCCCTTCGTCGCCTTCGCGAGGCCGAGCCGGTCATCGGCCCAGGTGGCGACGGCCCCGGCGGCCTTGGCGCTCCGTTTGGGGGTCGCCGGCTCGGTGCCGTTGGTCGATGCGACGTCAGCGCTCTTCATGGTCAGTCACCTTCTCCAAAGCGGTCGCGGTCGTAGTCGCGCTCCCAGTAGCTCGGTCCGACCGGCTCGGTGAAGTCGCTCTGCGCGACCAGGTAGCCCTGCTCGTCGACCGTGATGGGCAGCTGCGGGAGCGGCCGGCCGGCCGGGCCGAAGATGACCCTGCCGGAGTCGGCGAGATCGAAGGTCGACTGGTGGCACGGGCACAGCAGGTGGTGGGTGGTGCGCTCGTTGAGCGAGATCGGGCAGCCCACGTGGGTGCAGATCTTGGAGTAGGCCACGATGCCGTTGACGTCCCAGTCGTCGCGACCCTTGCCCGGGGTGATGTCGGCCGGCTCCATCCGGAGCAGGATCACCGACGACTTGCTCTTGTGGGTCTGCAGCGCCGCGCCCTCGACGTCCTCGGGCTCGACGTAGTAGCGCGCGGGGTTGAAGAGCACCTCGGGCTGGGCGTTGACCAGGTCGCCGATCTCGAGGTCGGACGCGAGGATCGGGGTGCCGATCGCGTCGCGGGCGATCCGCATCATCGGGACCGTGATGGTCACTTCCTCGCCGTCCTCGACGACCTTGATCTCGCGACCGCCCTGGCCCCAGATCGTGTGCTCGAGCTTGTCGCCCGGCAGCGTGCCGAGGTCGCGGAGCAGGACCACGGCGGGGACACCGAGCAGGGCGAGCGATCCGAGGGCTGACCTGACGATCAGCGGCCGGCGAGCGATGCCGGTCTCCTCGAACCCGATCTTGAGGTCCGCGAGCGCACGCTGGCGGTCGGCCTCCTCGGAGTAGGCCGGGTGCCGCATCTCGACGATCTCGTGGTCGCCCATCAGCTTGCGGGCCCACTGGATGATCGCGATGCCGATGAAGAGCAGGGACAGGCCGAGGGTGCCGCCGAGTGCCACCGTGGAGGCGCCGAACCCGCCGACGACGTTCCAGTTGTCGCCGACGTCGAAGGCGAAGTAGGAGACCGCGAAGAGGATCGTCGACAGCGCCGAGAGCCCGAACAGCGCCGCGACCTGGCGCTCGGCGCGCTTCTCCTTGACCGGGTCGACGTCGGTCGGCCGGGGCTCGTGCGCCGGCATGCCGGGGTTGGCGATCGGCTCCTCAGGGACCAGCCCGCCGCCGTGACCGCCGTGGTCGTCGGCCGGCTCGATCGAGTCGTGAGAGTCGGTCACGCGTCTGCCCCGTCCTTCTTCTTGCTGGTGCGTGTCGTCTGTGCCGCGATCCAGACCGCGAACCCGACCAGCGCGCCCATCCCGATCAGCCAGGCGATCAGTCCCTCGCTCACCGGGCCGAGGCTGCCGAGGGTGAGCCCGCCGTAGCTCGGCTGCTCGTTGAGCGTGTCGAGGTAGGCGATGACCGCCTTCTTGTCGTCCGGCGGGATGTTGCCGTCGGAGAACGTGTCCATCGACTGCGGGCCGGTCAGCATCGCCTCGTAGATGTGCTTCGGGTCGACCCCGCGGATCTTCGGGGCGTACTCGCCGCGCGGCATGGCACCGCCGGAGCCCTCGAAGTTGTGGCACGCCGTGCAGTTGGTCAGGAAGATCTGGCCGCCGCGGGTGACGTACTCGTCGTACTCCTCGCCGGAGAGGGTGTCGGGGTCGAACATCTCGTCGTCCGGGATCGCGGGGCCGGTGCCGAGGGTGGCGACGTACGCCGCGAGCGCCGCGATCTCGTCGTCGGTGTAGACGACCTCCTTGCGGGGGACCTGGGAGCCGGGCGTCGCCATCGGCATCCGGCCCGTCCCGACCTGGAAGTCGACCGCGGCCGCACCCACGTCGGTGAGCGCCGGGCCGTACTGGGTGCCGTCCTGGGTGAGCACGCCCTCGCCGTTCTGGCCGTGGCAGAACGCACAGCCGACGATGAACAGCTGGCGACCGTCCTTGACCAGGTCCTCCTGGCTCTGGGTGGAGCCGGCCTGGGCGGGCGCGAACGCGGCGTAGAGACCGCCGGTCAGCAGCAGCCCGAGGAGCAGCACGACGAGGCCGGCGATCGGTCCGCGACGGTGCCGCGAGAGGCGGCCGGCGGAGCGGTTCAGGAGGCGCACATTCAGTCCTTGCAGATCCGGGAGACGGGTCACTTGACCAGGTAGATCGTCGCGAACAGCCCGATCCACACCACGTCGACGAAGTGCCAGTAGTAGGAGATGACGATCGCGCTGACCGCCTGCTCATGGGTGAAGCGCTTGGCGATGTAGGTCCGTCCGAGGACGAACAGGAACGCGATCAGGCCGCCGGTCACGTGGATGCCGTGGAAGCCGGTGGTCAGGTAGAACATCGTGCCGTAGCCGTCGTGCGGGATGGTCACACCCTCGTGGATGAGCTCGGCGTACTCCAGCGCCTGGCCGCCGATGAAGATCGCGCCCATGATGTAGGTGAGGATGAACCACTCGCGCAGGCCCCAGCCGCCCACGTCGAGGACCGAGCCCTTGCGGCCCACCTGCCCGCGCTCCGCGGCGAACACGCCCAGCTGGCAGGTGAAGGACGACAGCACCAGGATCGTGGTGTTGATCGACGCGAACGGCACGTTGAGCAGGTCGGTGTTGGCCGCCCACATGTCCGGGCTCACCGAGCGGATCGTGAAGTACGACGCGAACAGGGCCGCGAAGAACATCAGCTCGCTGGACAGCCAGATGATGGTGCCGACCGCGACCATGCTGGGTCGGTCGTGCTGGCCGTGCAGGCGCGAGGCCGGGAGAGTTGCCGAAGCTGTGGTCGCCACGGGTTCATTATGTCGATAGGAGGCCCCGACGTCTCCCCGACCCCCAGTAAACGGACGGGGTGTCTCCTCGCCGGTATGCCGTCGTACCGTCGAGGCGTGGATCCCCTCTCCTGGGCGACGTTCGTGACCGAGTGGACGCTCGCCCCGCTGCCGCTGGTGGTGACGGTGTGGTCCGTGGGGCTGTATGCGCTCGGGGTGCGCGTGATGCTGCGGCGTGGGGATCGCTGGCCCGTCGGCCGGTCGATCGCCTGGGGCGTCGGGATGCTGGCGTTCTACCTGGCGACGTCGTCCGGTTTCGCCGCCTACGACACGGTTCTCCTGAGCGCTCACATGGTCCAGCACATGGTGCTCTCGATGGTGGTGCCGCTGTCGCTCGCGCTGGGGGCGCCGGTCACGTTGGCGCTGCGCACCTTGCCGGTGCAGCCGCGGCGCTGGCTGCTCGCCGTCCTCCACTCACGGGTGGCGAAGGTGCTGTCGTTCCCGCCCCTCGCGTTCCTCCTCTACGTGATCTCGCCCTGGGCCCTCTACTTCACGGGTTGGTACGACGCGTCGCTCGCCCATCCCTACCTGCACGAGCTGATGCACGTGCACCTGGTGACCGTCGGCGCCCTCTTCTTCTGGCCGATCGTCGGGGTGGATCCGCTGCCCGGGCGGGTCGCGCACCCGTTCCGGGTGCTCCTGACCGTCCTCACCCTGCCGTTCCATGCGTTCCTCGGCGTCACGATCATGGGCCAGACCGCGCTCCTCGGCGGCGACCACTACCCGTCCCTCCACGACCTGCCGGGCTACGGCTGGCTGCCCGACCCGCGCGCCGACCAGGAGCTGGCCGGCGGGATCCTGTGGGGCGCCGGCGACCTGGTCGGCCTGGTGTTCTTCGTCGTCCTCTTCGCGCAGTGGGTGCGGGCGTCGATGAGGGAGGCCGAGCGTGAGGACCGACGCCTCGACCGCCTCGAGCTGGCCTCGTCGGTCGAGGAGGTCGCACAGCGACCGTCACGAGACCTCACCCAGTAGCATTCCGCCCGTGACCGACTCCCATGCAGTCAGCGGGGCCCTCAAGGTGCTCGTCTACAGCGACGACGTCCACACCCGTCAGCAGGTGATCCTGGCGCTGGGGCGGCGGCCCCACCCGGACCTGCCCGAGGTGGAGTACGTCGAGGTGGCGACCGAGCCGGTCGTCATCCAGAACATGGACGCGGGCCACATCGACCTCGCGATCCTCGACGGCGAGGCAACGCCGGCCGGTGGCATGGGCATCGCCAAGCAGCTCAAGGACGAGATCTACCAGTGCCCGCCTCTGCTGGTGCTGACCGGGCGCCCGCAGGACGCCTGGCTCGCCACCTGGTCGCGCGCCGACGCCGCGGTGCCGCACCCGATCGACCCGATCCAGCTCGCCGAGGCGGTCATCACGCTGCTGCGGTCGCGCGTGCCCGCCTAGCCAGGTGAGCACCGTGTCCGGTCACAGCTGGCCGGAGGTCCTCAGCGCGCTGGTCGCCGGCACCGAGCTCTCGTCCGCCGAGGTCGCCTGGGCGACCGGGGAGATCCTCGCCGGCGAGGCCACGGACGCGCAGATCGCCGGCTTCGCGGTCGCGCTGCGGGCCAAGGGCGAGACCGTGGGCGAGGTGACCGGCCTGGTGGACGCGATGTACGCCGCCGCCACCCCGATCAAGGTGTCCGGGCGGTTGCTCGACGTGGTCGGCACCGGCGGTGACCGGTCGATGTCGGTCAACATCTCGACGATGGCGGCGATCGTGGCTGCCGGCGCGGGCGCCAAGGTCGTCAAGCACGGCAACGTCTCGGCGAGCTCGCAGTCGGGATCGGCCGACGTGCTGCGCGTCCTCGGGATCCGGCTCGACCTGCCGGCCGAGCGGGTGGCAGCGGTCGTGGAGGAAGCCGGCATCACGTTCTGCTTCGCCAAGACCTTCCACCCCGCGCTCCGGTTCGCCGGCCCGGCGCGCAGCGAGCTCGGCATCGGCACGACGTTCAACATGCTCGGCCCCCTGACCAACCCCGCGCACGCGCAGGCCCGGGCGATCGGTTGTGCCGACCCGCGGGTCGCACCCGTGATGGCGGGGGTGCTCGCCGCCCGCGGTGTGGACGCCTGGGTCTTCCGGGGCGACGACGGGCTCGACGAGCTCACCACCACCACGACCTCGGCGGTGTGGGTCGTCCGCGAGGGAGAGGTCATGACCACCTCGGTCGACCCGGCCGCGCTCGGTCTCCCGCTGGTGGACAGGGACGCGCTGCGTGGTGGGGACGCCGAGCACAACGCCGACGTCGTACGCCGCCTGCTGGCGGGGGAGACCGGGCCGGTGCGGGACGCCGTACTCCTCAACGCGGGAGCGGCGCTCGCGGTCTACGACGCCCCCGGCGCCGACGTGCACGAGTCGCTCGCCGCGGGCATGGCCCGCGCGGCTGAGGCGATCGATGCAGGCGCGGCACAGACGACCCTGGACCGCTGGATCGCAGCTGCTTCCGGTTAGCAGGTCAGGCCGCGGCCGCCCGTGGCCGGTCGAGGTCGAGCACGAAGCTGAGGCCGTCGGGCCGGAACCCGATCCGGTCGTAGTAGGGCGACACGATCTCCGGCGACGTCACCACCTGGGCGTAGCCGCGGCTCCGGAGCAGGTCGCTGCGCCGCCAGACGAACTCACCGGGCGTGAAGTCGCGGTACTTGGGCGTGACGTAGTCGAGGCGCACCCGGGCGATGTCGCCGTCGCGCTCCACGACGACCACCCCGACGGTCTCGTCGCCCTTGGCGATCACGAACGCCTCCTGACCGGGCAGCGCCCGCCCGGGGAACGTCGGCTGGTGGTGCCTGATGTCGGCGGCGTGGGTGCCGAGGACGTGACGGAGGTACTGGTCGTCCAGCCCGACCTCGATCACCTCGAACGACGCGGCGTCGTGCCGCTGCCGCCGCAGCTGCAGGATGAACCAGAGGTTGATCGCGCCGGTCACCGCGTTGAGAGCGACCATCGGCCAGACGCCGACGAGCGCGTTGAACAAGATCAGCACGGAGCCGGCCACGAGGTTGAGGGTCCTGAACCGGAGGACCCGTTGCTGGACGAGCGAGTAGACCAGCAGGGCGCTGCCGCCCCAGCCGAGCGCATCCAGCCAATAACTGGTGACCCAGTGGGCGACAAGCGGTGTGTTCACCCACTGATTTTACGCCCGGCGCACCGCTGACCCCGAATCGTCGAAGGGTGCGCATGCGTGGCTCGAACGGACTAATCAAGACTGGCTGGCCGGGTGTGCCGACGAGGCTCGCCGCCCACCTAGTCTCGCCGCGGAAGTGGGACAACACCGAAGGGGATCTCGTGACTTCGCATCGGCTCGTGCTGCCTGTGCTCACCGCAGTCGTCGGCAGCTCGTTGACTGTGCTTGCGGCCGCGCCGTCGGCGTACGCCGCACCGGACCCGACCACGGCCCTCGGACTGCCGAGCGGGGTGACCGCGACCGTGGCTGGCAGCGGGGCGGTGGTGACAAGGTCGTTCGACGACTTCCCGTCCCAGGGCTCCGACTACTACGTGCTGTCCACGGGGTATGCCACGTCGGTGTTCCCGGCGTCCCCGGACGCGGACGCGCAGCTGAGCACGGATCTTGGCGACGACGGCGCACCCGACAGCTCGACGCTGACGCTGACGGTCGCACCGTCGACGGCTGGTTGCTTGTTCATCGACTTCGCCCTGGGCACCGAGGAGCCGGTCCACACCTACACCTACAGCGACTCGAACCCGGGCGACGGCCTGTCGATCGTCAAGGACGACGTCGACTATTCGCAGAACGCCGGCCGCGGCTACTTCGCGCAAGCCGGCTGGCTGCCCGAGCCCAAGCCCTACCGGGTGAACGCCATCAAGTACTGGCATCACCCCGGTAACCCGTTGGACCCCCTGCCAGGCACCGCGGAGGAGCCTTGGCTGCCTGAGGCGACTGCCCTCAACTCAGTGACGACACGCGACACCGCGCGGATTCCGCTCGACTTCTCGGACGGCTCGGAGCTGGTCAAGCTGACCGTTGCCGACTTCCGCAACGGCGACCTCGACTCGGTTGCGCTCCTCGATCATGTGCGGCTCGGCAGTAGCTGCGCCAACGGCACCGGCGTCGAGCCGAACCCGGTGCACGATGGTGGGGTCATCGCGGGCATCCGCGGAGTCGGCAACGCGCTGGTCTACGACCCGATTCCTTCGACGGACAACATCGAGCGCTACGACATCGCCGGCAACGGGTGGCGCTCGCCGTCCGGCGTTCCGGTTGAGCTGCGGTTCCGGTGGTACCGGTCCTTGCCGCCGGGCCTGAGCACGAACATGAGCGGATGGACGGCCATCCCGGACGCCGACCGACAGGCCTACGTGCCGACCCCGGGAGACAAGGGGTACGTGATCATCGTGCTGGTGACCGGCGTCGTCGACGGCCGTCGGTACGAGACGTTCCCCTCGACCGGCGACGCTTCCACTTGGTACGTCACGACACCGATCGTGAATGGCACCTTCGTCCAGGGCGAGGCGCCGGTCATCGAGGGGCCGTCGTCCGGGGCGCCGGCGGTCGGCGACATCCTGACCGCTCAGATCGGGCACACGGTGCCGCGTCAGGACACGTGGGCCTGGCGTTGGTTCGCAGACGGGATGATCATTTCGGGGGCGACCGGACAGACCTTCACCGTGGGCGCGGCCCAGGCCGGGAAGTCAATTACCGTCCAGGCGACGGCGAAGCGGCTCAATTTCGACGACAAGGCTTGGATCAGCGCGCCGTACGGTCCGATCAGGCTGCAGGATTGGAGCTCGACCGGTACGCCAGTGATCGTCACCGACGGCGCTCCTGCCTACGGCACGACGCTGACGGCCGACCCGGGCAGCTCCTGGACGCCGGTCCCTGAGAGGTACAGCTACCAGTGGAAACGCAACGGGAGCGTGATCGCTGGCGCGACGTTTGCCAACTACCCCGTGCACGCGGAGGACGTCGGGGCGCAGATCACGGTCACGGTGTCCGGGGTCAAGACCGGTTACGCCGCCAGCCCGCGGGAGAGCGCGCCGGTCACCATCCTCGGCGCCACGATGCTGGGCGCGACGCCCATGGTGAGCGGCACGCCGCAGGTCGGCAAGCAGCTCACCGGGACAGTCACGGACTGGGATCCGCTCGGCTCCACGCTCACGTTCCAGTGGTACGCCGGCGACACGCTGATCCAGGAGGGCAGCGCGTTCCTCACCGTCCCGCCGAGTGCCGTGGGCGAGGAAATCGTGTTGAGGGTGACCGGCCGTAGGTCTGGCTACGCATCGAAGACGGTGTCGAGTGCCCCGACGACTGTCGTCGTTCCTGGCGAGCTGACCGCGAGCAGGCCTCGGATCAACGGTTTGGCCAAAGTCGGGCAGACCCTGATCGCGTCAGCAGGCGGGTGGGCGCCGAACGGGGTGAGGATCTCCTATCGGTGGAAGATCGGGTCGAACCTGGTGACCGGGCCGAAGGGCGCGAAGCAAACGCTCGTGGTCCCTCGGACTGCGCGGGGCAAGAAGGTCTCCGTCGTCGTCACCGGGCAGCTGACCGGGTACACCACCGTGACCAAGACCAGCCCAGCGACCGCGAAGGTCGTTCGCTGACCGAGCGCCGCGAGCCTCGAAACCACCCGTGAGCATGCCGTTGGCCCCGCCGAGGCGGGGTGTCGGGGCGTGGGAGCTAGAGGTCGTGGGTGCCGGTGGGGTCGACCAGCCAGTGCCGGCCGTCGGGTCCGGTCCACAGGTAGGTGCCGGGGCTGAGGATGCGGCAGGTCATCTGGCCGGAGGTCTTGAACCGGTGATGGCCCCGACAGTCCGGGACCAGGTTCCGTGCGGATGTCTCGCCGCCTTCGGCGTACGGGACCACATGGTCCAGGTCGCAGCGTTCGGCGGGTTTGGTGCAGTGCGGGAACACGCAGTGGTGGTCACGCAACGTGACGTGGCGTCGGATCCGGTCGGGGATCTCGTAGGAGTCGACCGGCTGATGCCCCTTGAGGTCGAGGACCGGACGGATGATCACGGTGCTGCCGGGGGTGTTGATCCAGGTCTTGACCTGCTCCGGGCGAGATCGGGGTGCGGGTGTTCCCGAGCCGGCCGACGGTCTGATCGGTCGCATCCAGGTGCAGGATGAGCTCGGTCTTGCGGCCGGGGACGGTGCGGGTGATCTCACCGGTCTCCGGGTCTGCGATGTCGAGGTCCAGGGCGAGGTCGGTGCGGGCCAGCTCACCGGCCGCGATCGACCGTCGCACATCGAGGGACTCCACGCAGCCGAGCTCGCCGAGGACCGTGGCGCGGCGGGCGATCGCGTTCGCCAGGTCGAGGGCATCAGCGGTGTCGAGGGTGCCGGAGACGTGGGCGGTGCCGTCGAAACCGGTCTGGTCCAGGTCGATGTCGAAGTGCCGCAGGTCCTGGGCTTCGCGGCGCCTCTCCTCGGCAGCCTGGGGGTCGAAGCGGACGAGGGCCTCCTCGACCAGCCGGTCGACCTGCACCCACGTCATCCCGTGGGCGAAGGGTGCGAGCTGCCGGTCCACGAACCCGGCCGCATCCTGCGGGAGGATCCGGGTGACGTCGGCGACCCGGAGGGCTTTCCACACCGGCACCTGCCCTTCCAGGACCCGGGCCCAGGTCTCGGGCAGCCGGTAGGCCAGCTCGATCACCTGCCCGACGTAGCAGCGGCCGGAGTCCAGGGACCGGCCGAGGAGCGCGGAGAGCTCCATGACCGCGAAGTCGGAGATCAGCGGGGCACCGGGACCGGCCAGCAGCAGGCCGGTGTCCAGGCCGCGTTGGGTCAACGTCGACGCGTCCGCCTCGTCGGTGACGATGTGTTCGGCGGCCCACTCGGCGATCGCCCGGACGGTGCCGATCTCCTGCTCGGCGATGACCGCCCGCCGATCCCGGATCTCGACCAGCAGCTCCTGCGACCGCGACAACGCAACCGGCTCGGTGCACTCATCGACGACCTCCGCCACCGGGGCGGTGAGGTCGAAGAGCGGCAACGTTCCGAGGTCCATGAGGCATATTCAACCAACCGCCACCGACATCGCAGTGATGCTCAGAACCCGCCTGTGGACAGAGGATTCTCCATCAGGCCCTGTGCATTGATAGTGGTCAATTCAGTGCTTTCCGCAACCACAGCGAGCACCTCAGGCCTCCCGAAAGGGAGGGCAGGGCTAGGGGGAACAGCTACGCAACCAACGACGGCGAGCAACCACGTCATCCAAAAATCCTGGGACCCGCCGGACGACGAAGACGGCCGGGTGTCAGTCGAGACCGAGCGAGAACGCCGACTCGAGGTCGTGGCGGGAGTAGGCGCGGAAGGCGATGTGGGTCTCGGTGCCGACGACGCCGGGCACCTTGTTGAGCTGGTCGGCGACGACGGCCGCGACCTCCTCGTGCCGCCGGACCCGCACCAGCGTGATCAGGTCGATCTGGCCGGTCACCGAGTAGACCTCGCTGAC
This sequence comes from uncultured Actinomycetota bacterium, assembly GCA_963766035.1. Classification (GTDB taxonomy): domain Bacteria; phylum Actinomycetota; class Actinomycetes; order Propionibacteriales; family Nocardioidaceae; genus Nocardioides. Next base: position 411,581 of record CAVXYP010000004.1, read on the forward strand.
GCCGTCGAGCGCGGCGATCGCCTCGGCGACCTCGGGGATGCGGGCGACGTCGGCCTTCACGAACACGATGGCGGTGATCATTCGCCAAGAATAGGTGCAGCGCTTAGGTCGATCGCGCCGCTCCGCGCACGGGACAGGTCCACTCGCCGTCGATGTCGACCAGTCGGATGCCGGGCAGCTCGAGCCAGTGGAGGATCCGCTCGGACTCCTCGGCGGTCGCGGCCGGGATCGGTCCGACGCTCGGCACGACGGTCTCGGCGGACCTGCGGAGCTGCTCGACGTAGTCGCGGGCGTCCATGCCGGACGGGATCGTGCCGGCCGCCGCCAGCCGCCCGTGCCGGACCACATGGACCGACCACTGGGTCTGTGCCCCTGAGCCGGTCGTGCGGTCCTCCCGTCGCACGGCGACCACCTCCGGGCACCGGGTGAGTGACGTCAGCCGCTGGGTGCGGGCCGCGGCGCGCACGAACGACGCCAGCCGGTCGCGGTGGACGCCTGCCTCCTCGAACCGCTCCTGCTCGGCGAGGGCCGCCATCTTCTCGTTGACCAGGTCGACCACGTCGTCCGGATGGCGCACCAGTGCGTCCCGCAATTGGCGGACGACGGCGGCGTAGGTGTGGGAGTCGACGCTGCCATCGCACGGCGACAGGCACCGGCCCAGCTCGGCGAGGACGCACGCCGAGCGTGACGGCTGGCGACCGAACTTGTCGGTGCACTGGCGGATGGGAAACGTCTCGTGCAGGGCCGCCAGGCAGCTCTCGGCGGCCGACCGCGACGAGAACGGCCCGAGGTAGTCGGCGTCGTCGTCGAGGACCTGCTTCACCAGCGACAGCCGCGGCCACGGCTCCCGGGTGAGCTTGACGAAGGTGACCTTCTCCGGAAACCGCGATCGTCGGTTGTAGCTCGGCTTGTGCTCGGCGATCAGCCGCAGCTCCCGGACCTCGGCCTCGAGCGGGGTCGCGCACTCGATGGCGGTGACCGACGACGCGAGCCGGACCATCTCACCGATCCGGGAGCGGGTCTCGGAGGCCGTGAAGTAGGAGCGGACCCGCTTGCGCAGGTCCCTGGACGTGCCGACGTAGAGCACCCGGGACTGCTCGTCGCAGAACAGGTAGACCCCGGGGGCATGGGGGAGCCGGTCGGCGAGGTGCCGCTTGCGGCGCTGCGCGGCGGCCACCTTCGAGGAGTAGGTCTGCAGCTCCTCGAGGGTGTGGACCCCCAGGCTGCCCAGGCGCTCCATCAGCCCGTGCAGCACGTCGACCGTCGCGCGGGCGTCGGCGAGGGCGCGGTGGTTGGGGATGGTGCCCGAGCGGAACACCCGCGCCAGCGACGACAGCTTGTGGTTGGGCGCCTCGTCGCGGGTGACGACACGGCGGGCGACCTTGACCGTGTCGACGACCTCGAAGTCGGGCCACGGGATGCCCTGCTCGTGGGCGAAGTGGCGGAGGAAGCCGACGTCGAACCGCGCGTTGTGGGCGACCAGCACCGACCCACGGGCGAACTCGAGGAACGCGGGCAACGCGGACGTGATCGGCGGTGCGTCGGCGACCATCCCGTTGGTGATGCCGGTGAGCACCGCGATGAACGCCGGGATCGCGGTGTGGGGGTTGACCAGGGTCTGGAACTCGCCGAGCACCTCGCCACCGCGGACCTTGACCGCGCCGATCTCGGTGATCCGGTCGCCGTCGCCGACCGACCCGCCGGTCGTCTCCAGGTCGACCACGCAGAACGTGACCTCGCGCAGGGACCGGCCCAGCTCGTCGAGGGAGCGCTGCTCCTCCCAACGGCTCCGGACGGGTGCGGTGGTCATGAAGCCGACGTTAGGACGCACCCCCGACAGGAAAGGGGAGGCTCGGCCTAGACTCACCGCCCGTGATCGACCTCCCGGACCCGACTCAGCGGTGGCGGTGCGCCGGTTGCGGCAACCTGACCCGGTTCGACGTGACCCGCAGCCGTCGTACGACGGAGTTCTGGCACTTCGATCTCGCCGGCGAGCACGTCGTCGACGACACCGAGCTGCTCGTCGAGACGATCGAGTCGGTGCGCTGTCGCTGGTGCGGGCGAGACGACGCCGTGGAGATCGTCGCCCGCACCGATGCGTGAGGTTGTGTCGGCCCCTCCTGTCACCGTCATCACATGACGACGAGGATCGACTGTGACACCTGTTTGGTCCGCGGCTTGGCGTGCCACGACTGTGTGGTCACCGTCCTGCTCGGACCGCCGCCGGAGCTGACCATCGACGAGGAGGAGCTACGGGCGCTGGACGTGCTCGCCGACGAGGGGCTGGTGCCGCGGCTGCGGCTGGTGCTGCCGGTCGACGGCCCGGAGGTTGAGTCCGCCTGAGGTCTCGTGACGGTCGCCAGAGCGACCTCCTCGACCACCGAAGGGGCAGGTGTGGTGCGTGTGACGATCGCCTCAGTGTTCTTAACTCCGATCACGGCGTGCCGGGGTTTGGCGTGTCCACCGGCGGCGTCTAGGCTGCTCGCTCAGGTGTCCGTGGAAGTGGGTCAACCGACCCGCGCGGGCATCGCGTCGAGTTCGGTGCCGCCTGAGCGATCGGGAGCACCGGAGCCGGGGACCCAACACCATCCTGGGGTGAATCCCGTGTGAGGCGCGACCGTGAACGCGGTGGCGAGGAGCACGGGTAGGGCAAGTCGTGCCCGAACCCGTCAGCTCACCCGGTAGGCGTACGACACCGAAGGGGACCGCCAGCACGTGCTGAACGGCCGCAAACGCTTTGCCACCGCATTGAGCGCGCTCGCGCTCGCCGGATCCGTCGCACTGACGGTCAACGGTTCCGCACCCGCCCAGGCTCAGCCCGACATCGACGACGTCCGGGCCCGGGTCGACCGGCTCTTCGAAGAGGCGGAGCAGGCGCAGGAGCGCTACAACGACGCCAAGCTCGAGCTCGACGAGCTCAACGACGAGCTCGACTCGCTCGAGTCCGACGAGGTCCGCCAGGGCGACCAGGTCGCCCGGGTCCGCGCCAACGTCCGTGACTCCGTGATCCGCCAGCTCCAGGGCCAGACCCTGGGTCCGGCCGCCGAGCTCCTCAACGCCGACGAGGACGCGTTCCTCGGCGAGCTGTCGACGTTCTCGACCGTGAGCGACCTCCAGGATTCCCTTCTCTCCGACTACAACGACGAGCTCAAGGCCTACGCGATCCGGCGCAAGGAGACCTCCGATCGCCGCGACCAGGTCTCCGACATCGAGGCCGCGCTCGAGGACGAGAAGGAGACGGTCGACGCCAAGCTCACCCAGGCCGAGGACCTGCTCGACGAGCTGGAGGCCGCGGAGCGCGAGGCGATCCTCTCCCGCGACAGCGACGTCCGGGTGCCCACCAGCGTCCCGGCTCAGGGTCGCGCCGCCGCAGCCGTGCAGTACGCCCTGGCGCAGGTCGGCGACGCCTACGTCTACGGCGCCGCCGGACCGTCGGCGTTCGACTGCTCGGGCCTGACGATGATGGCGTGGGCCCAGGCCGGCGTCTCGCTGCCGCACTCGTCCAGTGCCCAGTACGGCAGCGGCGCCCACATCTCCGAGAGCCAGCTGCAGCCCGGCGACCTGGTCTTCTACTACAGCCCGATCAGCCACGTCGCCATGTACATCGGCAACGGGATGATCGTGCACGCCGCCAACCCCGGTGTCGGCGTCCTGGTGAGCCCTCTGCACTACATGCCGTACGCCGGTGCGGTCCGCCCTGGCTGATCGATCCCGGCTCCTGCTGGCAGGAGCCCTGCTCACGGCCGGTGCGCTCACCGGCTGCCAGTCGGACGATCCGTACGTCGCGCCGTCGGCGACCGCGTCGAGCGACACGATCGAGCCGGCGACTGCGTCGACGACGCTCGACCGGCTCGAGCGCGCCCTCCGGCGCCACGAGCCTGACGCCGCCGCCGACCTCGGTGCCGACGCCGCCGCCCGGTCGCTGCTCCGCTCGATCGCGGACACCGCGTCCGCCCTCGATCTCTCCGACGTGACCTTCACCTACCTGTCGGAGAACGGGCAGGTGGCACCGGACGGCACCTGGACCGCTGCGATCGCGACCACCTGGCGGATCTCCGGGTTCGAGACGTCCTCGGCCCGCGGCGAGGTCGAGTTCGCGTTCGCCGACGACGGCGAGCGGATCCGCGCGATCGGCGGCGGCGTGGGTCTGACCCCGGTCTGGCTGAGCGGCGCGGCGACGGTCCGTCGCACCGACGACACCGTCGTGCTCGACGCCGGCGGTGCGCTGCCGATCGAGCCCCTCGTCGCCGAGGCGAAGGAGGCGCTCGTCGTCGCCCGGCGCGTCCTCGGCGGCCGCCCCGGCCCCCTGGTGATCGAGGTGCCGGCCTCCGGCGCCGCTCTGCACAGCGCGCTCGGGCTGCCGCCCGGGTCGTACGACGCCGTGGCTGCGGTCACGACGTCGGCCGACGGCGCCAACGCGCCGGGCACCCCGGTCCACGTGTTCCTCAATCCCGACGTGTTCCGCGGACTCGATCCGCTGGAGGCCCAGGTCGTGATCAGCCACGAGGCCGTGCACGCACTGACCGACGCCCCGACCAGCGGGGTCGAACCCTGGCTGCTCGAGGGCTTCGCCGACTACGTCGCGCTCCGCGACGTCGACCTGCCGCTGTCGCGGACCGCGGGCCAGGTCATCGCCGAGGTGCGGGACGCCGGTGTTCCCGCTCAGCTGCCGAGCGCGGCCGACCTCGGCAGCCAGGCGCCCCAGCTCGGCGCGGCCTACGAGGCCTCCTGGCTGGTCTGCCTGACACTGGTGGAGCACGGCGGTGAGGAGGCCCTGGTGGAGCTCTACGAGGCGGTCCTGGAGGGTGCCGACCTCGACACCGAGCTGCGCTCGCTCTTCGACTGGACGACGGCCGACCTCACCCGCGCCTGGCAGGACAAGCTCAGGTCGATCTCGACGATCGGTGGTTGAGGTGCGAGGAGCGCTAGCGACGAGCCTCGAAACCACTGAGCGCCGGGTGGCGCTCGCCACCACGATCGTCGGCCTTGCCGCGTTCGTGCTGCTGGCGGTGTGGCTGGTGCCCTGGCACCCCGTCCCGGGCGGCGCTCCTGATCCCCTCTCCGCCGACTCGGTCTTCACCCCGGAGCAGATCCAGCGGGCCGAGGACTACGCCCGGTGGGCCCGGGTCTGGAGCTGGAGCTCCCTCGCCGTGTCGCTCGCCGTGGCCTGCTGGCTCGGCTTCGGCGCAACCGGCCGACGGCTGGCCGACCGGATGCGTGGCTGGTGGTGGGTGCGGGTGATCCTCGCCGTCGCCGCACTCATGGTGATCGGGCGCCTGGTGACGCTGCCCCTCGGCATCGCGCTCCGGCGGCTGCAGCTCGACGCCGGCTTGAGCACCTCGTCGTGGCCGGCGTGGGCGCTCGACGTCGTCAAGAGCGAGCTGGTCGCCATCGTTGCCACCTCGATCGCGCTCGTCGCCCTGGTCGGGATCGCCCGCCGGTGGCGACGTGCCTGGCCGGCGATCGCCGGGGGAGTGCTGGCGGCCTTCGTCGTGGCCTCCTCGTTCGCCTACCCGCTGCTGGTGGAGCCGCTCTTCAACTCCTTCACCCCGCTGGAGGACGGCCCGCTCCGCACCCAGATCCTCCAGCTCGCCGACGACGAGGGCGTCGACGTCGATGACGTGCTCGTGGCCGACGCGTCCCGGCGTACGACGACGCTCAACGCCTATGTGTCGGGTTTCGGCGGCAGTCGCCGGGTGGTCGTCTACGACACCCTCGTCGACGACCTGCCGGAGGATCAGGCGCTCTCGGTCGTCGCCCACGAGCTGGGCCATGCGCGGCACGGCGACGTGCTGATCGGCACCTCGCTCGGCGCTGCGGGCGCGCTCGTCGGCGTCGGCCTGCTCGGCCTGCTGGCCGGTGCCACGGAACGTCGGGGCCGGCCCCGGATGAGCGAGGTCGGCGTGGTGCCGAGGGTGCTCGCGCTGGCGGCTGTCGCCACGCTCCTCGCGAGCCCGCTCGAGAGCGGCATCAGCCGGCAGATCGAGACCCGTGCCGATGTCGACGCCCTGGCAGCGACGAATGCCCCCCAGCCGTTCGTCGCGCTCCAGCGTCGGCTCGCCGTCAAGGCCCTCTCCGACCCGACCCCACCGGCGTGGTCGCAGTGGTGGTTCGGCTCGCACCCGACCGTCCTCCAGCGGATCGCGCTGGCGAGACGGTGAACCCCGGGTTCAGAGGACTCCCGCGCCCTCGAGGCTGGTGACCAGGCGGCCGAACCAGTCGTTGACCGCACTGCCGAACAGGCCGACGCCGAGCGTGATGGCGATGGCGATGAAGATCACCAGCAGGCCGTACTCCGTCGCCGAGGCACCCCGCTGGTCCGCAGAGTCCCTCCGCAGGTCGTATGCCCACATGGTGCGTCCTTCCGCCCGATTGCCCTACAACTTTGGCCGGCACATGCCGATGGCCGCGTGCCCCCTCGGACACGCGGCCATCGTTGCGGTCTAGCCGCCTTGGTTCACCAGCCGCCGATGGTGGTGGCGAGGTCCGAGAAGAAGCCGTTGAGCGCGGTGCCGAACAGGCCGACGCCAACGGTGATGATGATCGCGATCAGGGCGACCAGGAGGCCGTACTCGACCGCGGACGCGCCGCGCTCGTCGTCACGGCGGGTGTTGAGCAGAATCTGCAGGTACTGGATCATCGGAGTGCTCCCTCTTTGCTTGTCTTGTTGCGTGTCCCCGGGGGTGTGTGTTCCCCGATGCGAGAATCCTGCCGGGAGCGGGCATGGTCGCGGATCGGGAGTTCGTCTCGGACTCGGTAGTCCGTTGTGACTACCGCCGCGAAGCGGAAAGGGTCGCGGTAGTCACAACGGTCACCGCGCGGCCGGCTGCACGGTCGACAGCAGCCCGATCCGCATCGCGGTCACCAGCGCCTGGGCGCGGTTGGCCGCACCCAGCTTCTGGTAGATCCGGGCGATGTGGGACTTGGTCGTCGACTCGGAGAGGTAGAGCTGGCCGCCGATCGCGGCGGCGTTCATGCCCTCCGCCAGCAGCATCAGCACGTCGTGCTCGCGGTCGGTCAACGCGGTCACCTCACCGGACCGCCGGCGCATCATCGCGCCGACCAGCCCGGCGCAGACGAACGCCCTCGGCGAGATCGCCGCGTGCCTGGCCGCCTTGATCACCTCGGTGGCGGGCGCGTCCTTGCCGACGAAGCCGGAGGCACCGGCCTGCATCGCGGCGAAGATCTGGTCGTCGCCCGAGTGCATGGTGAGCACGACCAGCCCGGTGGTGTCGCTCTTCTTTCGGATCGTGCGCACGATGTCGAGACCGGTGCCGTCCTGCAGCTGCAGGTCGGCGACCACGACCATCGGCCGCAGCCGGTCGTACGCCGCGATCGCCTCGGCGACACTCGCCGCGGTTCCGACCACGTGCATGTCGGGCTCGAGGTCCAGCACGGCTCCGAGGCCGCTGCGGATCAGCTCGTGATCGTCGATCAGCAGGATCGAGATGTTGTCGGTCGTCATTTCTTCTCCTTGCTCAGGTTCTGTTCCGGGTGGGAGTTGTGACCACCCGGTGCACGCAGCACGACCGAGACTGTGAGTCCGCGACTGGCATTGTCGCGGACCCCCAGCTGCGCTCCGATCAACCGTGCGCGTTCGCGCATGATCTTCAGTCCATGGGAATCGGCGCGACCGCCCTGCAGGCCGACGCCGTCATCGGCGATCGTGATCCGCGCGTCGGGCGCGTAGACCTGGCATCGCACGTCGATCGCGGTCGCGCGTGCGTGCTTGACCGCGTTGTTGAGCGCCTCCTGGGCGATCCGGAAGAGCTCGGCCTCGACCTCCGGGCGGAGCCGGGTGGGCTGCTCGTCGAGCCGCACCCGGATCGGGATCCCCGACGCCTCGGACAGGTGGCGCGCGACCGCGCTGATCGCGGCGCCGAGGCTCTCGTTCTCGCCGATGCTGGTGCGCAGGTTCATCACCGAGCGTCGGACCTCGGCGACGACCTTGGTGACCCGTTCGCGGAGCATCGAGAACTGCTTGGCCTGCTGGTCGTCGGACGGACGCGCGGCGAGGGCGTCGACGAGGTAGCCGAGGGACGCGATGTCCTGGGCGACGCCGTCGTGCATCTCGCGCGCGAGCCGCTGCCGCTCGTCAGCGGTTGCGACGTCCCGGAAGTGGGAGAACAGCAGCGCTGTGTCGAACTTGAGCGCGCTCGGGGCCAGTGCGGTCTTCAGCTCCTCGATCGGCGGGTCGACGCTCTTGACCGTGTCCCGACCCGGGAGGAGCCCGGCGACGACCGCCGAGTCGCCCGAGGCGAACGCGAAGCCCTGTCCCACGGTCACCGGCTCACCGCGTGCCCAGGCGTCCGTCGCGAGCTTCTCGCACGCGTCGGCATCGGCCGTGTCCAGCTCGGTGCTCGAGGCGACCGGGGTGAGCGAGTCGCCGCGCGGGACGTAGAGCGCGAGCGCCCGGGTCGGCAGCCGATCGCCGACGACACCCAGCATCTCGCCGCCGAGGGCTCCGACGTCGAGGCCGGAGCTGAGGTCTCCGGAGAGCTCGATCAGCTGCTTGATCAGGTGCTGGGCGTCGCGGTACGGCGACAGCGGGTCCAGCGGGACGCGGTCCGAGGAGAACGTGACGCTGGCGACCAGGCTGAGCCCGACCCCTGCCATCGACCAGGTGAAGATCGAGATGCCCATCTCGGTGGTCAGCGGCTCCTGCCGCCACATCAGGCCGATGCTGACCACGGCGACCAGCTGGAACGCGACGGTGCGGACCATGGCGTTGAGGCCGACCAGCGCGGTCGCGTAGAGCGGGGGTACGACGAGCGCGGCCAGGATCACGGGGGAGGCTTGCATGCCGAGTGCGCAGATCACTCCGACCGCGGCTGCCTCGACCGACGGCGAGAGGGTCAGGTCCAGGTCGCGCCGCGTCGTGGTGAGCACCTGGTAGAGCCACAGCAGGGCGAGTGCGAGCAGCGCGATCAGCACGCCCGACTTCTGGTACCACAGCGCGGGCGCGCCTATCGCGAGCAGCGCGAAGAGACGCGATGCCGCGACGACGGCGAAGACCCTGCTGCTGGGCATGACCGCAGTCTGTCAGCCGAAGCTCTTCATGATCCCGAGGACGGCGGGACCCATGACCACGACCAGCAGGCACGGGAGGATGCAGACGACCAACGGGACCATGATCTTGACGGGGACTTGCTGTGCCTTCGTCTCGGCGTACTGACGCCGCTTGACGCGCATCTCTGACGACTGCACCCGCAGCACCTGGGAGATGGAGATGCCGAACGCGTCGGCCTGCACCATCGCCCCCACGAAGGTCTTGAGGTCGTCGACGTTCGTCCGCTCGGACAGGGCCTTGAGGGACTCCGACCGGCCCTTGCCGAGCTGCATCTCGCGCAGCACCCGGGAGAGCTCCTCGGCCAGCGGGCCATCGGTGTTGCGGGAGACGTGCTGCAACGCGGCGTCGAAGCCCAGTCCGGCCTCGACACTGATGGTGAGCAGGTCGACCGCGTCCGCGAGCGTCTTCCGGATCGACTCCGAGCGGTCGTAGGCGCGCTGGTAGAGGTAGAGATCCGGGGCGAAGAAGCCGACAGCGAGCGCTCCCAAGGTGACCAGGACCATCGTCATCAGCCCGAACCCGAGGAACTGGCAGTAGCAGATGGCGAGGACCGGCAGGATCACGCCGGCGAGCACCTTGAGCGACACCACCCGGTCGACCGACCAGTCCCGCGGGTTGCCGGCGAGGTCGAGCTTGTGCCGGATCCGCTCCGCCTTGTCGGCGCCGGTGAGCCGACGACCGACGGTGAGCGCGCGCGCCTGAAGGGGAGCGAGGACCCGGTCGGTGAACGGGGGTTCGACCTCCGCGGTGAGCGCCGCGGCGTCCGCGGTGGAGGTCATCTGCTCGAGTGCGTCCAACGAGCGCGCCAGGCCGGTCGGCCGTTCCGCGCGGGAGACGGCCGATCCGACGACCACCAGGGCACCGACGATGAGGATGAATCCGAGGAAGAGCGTCATCTCACACCTCCACCTTGATCATGCGGCTCATCCAGAATGCGCCTATTGCCAGCCAGAGGAACCCGCCGAAGAGCATGAATATCCCGAGCGGCTCGTTGAAGAGCGGCATGACGAAGTCACGGTTGGTGAGCAGCTGGAAGAAGAGGAACCCCGGTGGCAGCGCGGTCAGGATGAACGCCGACAGCTTGCCCTCGGCGGCAAGCGCGTTGACCTGTCGCCGCAGGTAGGCGCGCTCGCGCATGGTCGCTGCGACGGTGGTGAGCAGCTCGGCGAGGTTGCCGCCGACCTCGCGCTGGATCCGGATCGCCATCACCACCCACTTGAAGTCGTCGCTGTCGAACCGCTCGGCAACCCCTTCGAACGCGTCCTCCAGCGGCACCCCTATCCGTGACTCGACGAGGACCCGCTTGAACTCCGACGCGATCGGCTCGGGGCCTTCGCGGGTGATGGTGTCGACCGACTGCGCCAGGGACAGACCCGCGGACAGCGAGCCCGCCATGAGCTGGAGCGTCTCGGGGAGCGCCGCGTTGAACGCCTTGCGCCGCTTGTTCCGCTGGAAGCGGAGGTAGGCGCCGGGCAGGAAGAACGCACCGGCCACGAACAGGATGCCGACGACGACGTTGCCGCCGCCCAGGATCATGCCCAGCACGCCGGCGCCGGCGACGACGCCGATGTGGACGAGCAGCCACTCGGACGGCTTGAACTGGCTGCCGGCCGCGGCCAGTCGCGCCGTCAGCCGGTCCTCGAGGTCCTTGTTGCGACCGAGCAGGTCCGCGGCCGCGGACCTGGCCTGGTCGAGCACCGGCTCCGAGGTCGGCTTGTCGTCCTCCTTGAGGGCGACGCCTGGGCTGGTGTAGGCGGTCACGCGCTGGGCGAGGGTCATCGGCAGCGGCTTCGCGGGCACCAGCAGCAGGGCCGTGGTGACCAGGCCGAGGCCGAACACGAGGATGCCGGCGTACAGCAACCAACCGGGTGCGTCGAAACCCTCGTCGGGATTCACCGGCTCCGCGGACGACCTCGAGCCGTCCTCGGACGCGACCTGGATCTTCGCGAAGGCACTCGCGACCAGGTCGCCGTCGGGAGTCGGCAGCGTGATCGCGACCGTCGCCTCCTTGGCGTCGAAGCCTTCGGGCAGGGGAGCCGTGACCAGGATCTGGTCGGCGAGCACCTCGGCCTCGGCGGCGAACGCCTCGCCGAGGGCGCTGCCGGTCGACTCGATCACCTCGCCCTGCCCGGCCTCGGCGAGGCCGCTCAGGGCCGCGGTCGCCTTCGGCTTGTTCTGCTGGTCGAGCGACACGACGTCGACGAGCGTGGCGGTGTCGTCGATCGCCGCCGTGACGTCGGCCAGCGCCGTCTTCTTGCCGGTGTCGGCGCCGTCCGAGAGCACCAGGATCGAGCGCTGGCCGTCGTCGCCGGCCAGGCCCACGGCGGCGATGATCCCGTCATAGAGCAGCGTCCCCTTGCTGAGGGTGAGCTCGTTGACCACGAGCGTGGCGGCACCGCGGTCGGTGGTCGGCTCGAGGGCCGTGGTCACCTCGCCGTCGAACGTGACGATGCCGACGGCGACGTCGTCGGGCACGCTGTCGAGGAAGGTCCGGGCGGCTGCCTTGGCCGCGTCGAACCGGCCGTTGTCGGCCATCGAGTTGCTGGTGTCGATCGCGAGGATCGTGGTGCGCTGGACGGTGGTGTCCACGCCGGCCGACGTGGCCGTGGCATCGAGCTCGTCGCCGTCCAGGGTGCCGGTCACGGCGTCGAGGTCGACCTCCACGCCGGCCGGCACGCTGACCAGGACGCGGACGCCGACGTCGGTCGCCTCGACGTGCGCGATCGTCGGGTCGTCGTCACCAGGGGCCGCGGTCCACGCGGTCGACGGTGCGAGCAGCACCATGAGCAGCGCCCCGAGCGCTGCGGCCGCCGCAAGCAGCCAGCGCCTCATGACCTGTCCAGCCGGAACAGTGCCGGGTCGACGGCGACGTTGGCGTAGGCGAGCTTCTCGACGAACTTGGGCCGCAGCCCGGTGCTGCGGAGCCGGCCGAGCACCCGGCCGTTCTCGTCGAAGCCTGCGGCGTTGTCGAAGACGAACACGTCCTGGAGGGTGATCACGTCGCCCTCCATCCGCTCGACCTCCGTGATGTGCGTGATCCGCCGCGAGCCGTCCTTGAAGCGCGACTGGTGGACGATCAGGTCGACGGCCGACGCGACCTGCTCCCGGATGGCGCGCATCGGCAGGTCCATGCCGGCCATCAGGACCATCGTCTCCATGCGGGACAACGTGTCGCGGGGACCGTTGGAGTGCAGTGTGCAGATGGAGCCGTCGTGGCCGGTGTTCATCGCCTGCAGCATGTCGAGGGCGGAGGCGTCACGGACCTCACCGACGACGATCCGGTCGGGTCGCATGCGCAGGCTGTTCTTCACCAGGTCGCGGATGGTGACCGCGCCCTTGCCCTCGATGTTGGCCGGGCGGGACTCGAGCCGGACGACGTGGTCCTGGTGGAGCTGCAGCTCGGCCGCATCCTCGATCGTGACGATCCGCTCGTCGGACGGGATGAACGACGAGAGCACGTTGAGGGTGGTCGTCTTCCCGGCGCCGGTGCCACCGGACACGATGATGTTGAGGCGACCCCGGACACACGCCTCGAGGAAGTCCGCGGTCTGCGGGCTGAGCGACCCGTAGGTGATCAGGTCGTCGATCGTGAGCGGGTCGGTGGAGAACTTCCGGATGGTCAGCGCGGAGCCGTCGATGGACAGTGGCGGCACGATGGCATTGACGCGGCTGCCGTCGGGAAGTCGCGCGTCCACCATCGGGCTCGACTCGTCGACGCGGCGGCCGATGCGCGACACGATCTTGTCGATCGTGCGCCGCAGGTGGGACTCGTCGGCGAAGTGCGCGTCCGCCTTGGTGAGCTTGCCGGACTTCTCCAACCAGACGTCGTTGTAGCCGTTGACCATGACCTCCGACACCTCGGGGTCGCGGAGGTAGGGGTCGATCGGGCCGTAGCCGAGGATGTCGTCGCTGATCTCCTGGGTGACCCGGGCGCGGTCGCTGTTGCTGAGCGGCCGGTCCTGCGCGCTGAGGACCTCGGCCAGCACCGTGCGCACCCGCTGCTCCAGCTCGGCCTGGTCCATCTCCGCGTCGTACAGGTGCGGCCCGAGCTCCTTCAGCAGCTCGGCGTGGACGCTGGACTTGAGCTCCTCGATGCGGTCGGCCTCCTGGCCGGCCAGGGCCCGCCGCTGGGCCGAGCGGTTGTCGGGCGCGCCGGCGGAGCCGCCGGTGCGCTGGGCCAGGGGTCCGGCGGCGGCCTTCTTCGCCGGTGACTTCGACGTTGTCGCCGTCGTGGGGGGCTCCTCGGTGAGGACCGGGCCCTCGGGGCGGGTCGGGTCGGCGGCGCCCGGACCAGGGTGCTTGCCCTGGGCCTCGCGGCGGGCGGCCTCGAGACGTTCGGAGAGGCTCGACATGGTCAGCTCCTTCCGCGACGGAACAGGCCGCGCGCGCGGGCGTCCGCTGCTTCGGCGGCGGCGAAGGGGATGGCGATGGGCTCGCCCGTGACTGCCGCGGCGAGCTCGTTGTAGGCGTGGCTCGCGGGGTGGTTGGGCTGGGCCGTCACGATCGGGGTGCCGGCGTTGGTCATCGCGACGATGTCCATCGCGCTCTGCAGCTGGGCCGACACCGGCATGCCGAGGATGGTCTCGACCTTGTCGACGGTGATGCCGACCTCGGCATCCGCCCGGTTGAGGAACAGGTGCCGGTGCCCGCGGGCGATGTTGAGCATGTCCATCGTCTCGAGCGCCACCTTGACGTTCTTGAGAGTCGGCACGTCCAGGGTGGCGACGACCACGCACTCGTCGGTCTCGTCGAGCGCGGTGAGCGTCGCGTCGTCGAAGGACGGTGACGTGTCGACGACGATGTAGTCGAAACCGTCGCGCAGTGCGCGCAGGATCCGGGAGATCAGCAGAGGTGTCACCCGCTCGCGGACGTCGGGGTGCGCCGGCGCTGCGAGCACGGTGAGCGAGTCCTCGTGCCGGGTCAGCAGTCCCTCGACCATCGCCAGGTCCACCGAGTCCTCCGACCCGACGGCCTGCTCGATCGAGTGGGTCGGGAACAGCTGCATGGTGATCGCGACGTCACCGAAGGCAAGATCGAGGTCGACCAGGCAGACCTTGCGAGCACCTTTGTCCGCGAGGGCGAGTGCGAGGTTGACGGCCGACGTCGTCTTGCCCACGCCGCCCTTCGGGGAGAACACGGTGACGATCCGGCCCATCTGCCGGGCGCCGCCGGGTCCCCTGAGCGCGAGGTAGAGCTGGTGCGCCCGCTCGACCGCCTTGGTCAGGCCCTTCTCGTCGTCCGCGGCGATGACGTCGCGGACGCCGGCGTGCATCGCCCGGGTGAGCGCCTCGGTGTCGAAGGCGTCACGGAGCAGGACCACGCTGACGGTGGGCTTGGTGATCCGGAGGTCTTCGGCGTAGGAGAGCGCCAGGTCCAGCGGCAGTGACGGACCGAGCGCGACGACGTACTCGTCGCTGTGCTGGTCCAGCCAGACGTACATCCGGTCGGCCGCGGCGACCGCGTGCGACCCGGCGGGCATCGCCCTCAGCAGGGCGGGAACGACCGCACTCTCGGTCTCAACCAGGACGGGCATCGCTACTTGTCCTTTTTCTCGAAGAGGTTCTCCGAGGTGACACCTTCATCGGTCTCGTCCACCTCGCTGGCGTCGTTGGTGAGCGCAGCCGTGAGCTCGCCGGCCTTCTCGCCGAAGCGGAGCTGCTCTGCCTGCCGCTGGGTGACCGCGACGGTGAGCAGCTGCTGGATCTCCTGCTCGCTGGCCGCCCCGGGAGCGTCGCTGGAGGTGGTGTCCTCCGCCTCGCCGTTGAGCGACGACGTCGTGCCTGCCGCGAGCAGCATCACGTGCTCGAGCAGCACCCGGGACACCTGCGGCTCCTGGGTGGCGCGGTCGATGTCGGTGAAGATGATCGCCACCTGAGCACCGGGCGCGAGGAACTTGCCCACCCGGCCGTCGTCGTTGACCAGGATCGAGATCGCGATCTTCCCCTCGGGAAGCGGCAGTGTCGCGGACGCCTCGACATCGTCGATGCCGCCGAACTTGACCGGGACCAGCTGCTCGCCCGGGTAGATGGCGGTGAGTGCGAGCTTGCCGTCGAATGCGCTGGAGCTGTCGCTCGCGCCGTCGAGCACCTGGCCCTCGGGGACGTCCTTCTTGACGACCTTGCCGTCTTGGAGGGCGTCATCGAAGCTCTCGCCGGGGCTGAGCTTCTGGCTCGCCACCAGCACTTCGACGGTGTCGAACTTGTCCGCGGCCCGGGCGTCGGCGCCCTTCGCGTAGACGAAGACGAGTGCTACGCCGAGCACCGCGATGACCGCGGCGACGGCGAGCAGCATTTTGCGTCGGTCCATCTCAGAGCCCTCCCGCTCCCCATGCCGGGGGCGCGGCTGTGTGCCGCGAGCCCCCGGGTATGTGTCCCTCCCCGATGCGCACCCTCCCTTTGGCGGCACCGAGCGATCGGAGGCTATCGGAGGGAAAGTCGGCCGAGTAAGGGAAACGAACCGACTCAGACCGAACGTTCTGAGGTCCTAGTCATATCGGATCAGAGAATGGTGCGAACGGACCACGAGAGGGCCGACCGGCTCTTTCAGACCTCGTAGAGCGCCGCGATCTCGTCCCGGCACTCGCGCATCACCACGTTGCGCTTGAGCTTGAGGCTGGGCGTCAGCTGCCCACCTTCCTCGGTCCAGTCGTAGGGGAGGATCTCGAACTTCCGGATCGACTCGGCCTTGGACACCGCCTGGTTGGCGTCGTCGACGGCGTCCTGGACGGCCTGCCGCAGGTCGGCGTCGTCGACGAGCTGCTCGACGGTGGCTCCCTTGGCATCCTTGCCGTGCTGCTCGGCCCAGGCCGGCAGGGCCTCGGCGTCGATCGTGACCAGTGCCGCGATGAACGGCTGGCCGTCGCCGACGACCAGGCACTGGCTGATCAGCCCGTGCGCCCGCACCCGGTCCTCGAGCACAGCCGGTGCGACGTTCTTGCCGCCGGCGGTCACGAGGATCTCCTTCTTGCGACCAGTGATTCGGACGAAGCCCTCGTCGTCGACCTCGCCGACGTCACCGGTGTGGAACCACCCGTCCGCGTCGATGGCCTCCGCGGTTGCCTGCGGATCGGCCCAGTAGCCGGAGAAGACCTGGCCGCCCTTGAACACGATCTCACCGTCGTCGGTCACCCGGACCGCCGTGCCGGGGAGCGGCCGGCCGACGGTGCCGATCTTGAGGGCGTCCGGCAGGTTGACGGTCAGGGCGGCCGTGGTCTCGGTCAGTCCGTAACCCTCGAGCACGGTGAGCCCGATGCCGCGGTAGAAGTGGCCGAGCCGGTCGCCCAGCGGAGCACCGCCGGACACCGCGAACTCGCACCGGCCGCCGAGCGCCGTGCGGAGCTTGGCGTAGACCACTCGCGAGAACACGGCGTGCTGGGCGCGCACCCGCAAGGGCACCCGGCCGGCGTCGAGCCCGCGGGAGTAGGCGATCGCCGTGTCGGCGGCGCGGTCGAAGATCTTGCCGCGCCCGTCGGCCGTGGCGTTCTGGGAGGCGGTGTTGAAGACCTTCTCGAAGACCCGCGGCACGGCCAGGATGAAGGTCGGCTGGAAGGACTGCAGCTGGGGCAGCAGGTTCTTGATGTCGGCGCTGTGGCCGAGCCGGGCGCGGGACTTCACGGCACCCACCTGGATGATCCGCGCGAACACGTGGGCGAGCGGCAGGAACAAGAGAGTCGAGGCGCCCTCGCTCTCGAAGAGCTCCCTCAGCTCGGACACCGCGACGGTCAGCTCGGTCTGGAAGTTGTCGTGCGTGAGCATGCAGCCCTTCGGGCGACCGGTGGTCCCCGAGGTGTAGATCAAGGTGGCGAGGTCGGCGGGCTGCGCCGTCGTACGGCGCTTCTCGAGCTCGTCATCGCCGACGTCGGCGCCGAGCCGGGTGAGGACGTCGACCGCGTTGTCGCCCAGCGACCACACGTGGTGCAGCTCGGCCAGGTCGCGGCGGACCGCTGTGATCTTCGCGACGTGCCCGGTGTCCTCCGCGACCACGCCCTTCGCGCCGGAGTCGCCGAGGATCCACGCGATCTGCTCCTCGGAAGAGCTCTCGTAGATCGGCACCGAGACGGCGCCGGCGAACCAGATGGCGTAGTCGAACAACGTCCACTCGTAGCGGGTGCGGGACAGGATCGCGACCCGGTCCCCGGGCTCGATCCCCGCTGCGACCAGGCCTTTTGCCACGCCGCTCACGTCGGTGAGGAACCCCGCCGCGGTCACGTCCGCCCAGCCCTCGGCCCCCGTGGCCGGCTTGCTGAACACGACGGCGTCGGGCGCCTCGTCAGCGTTGCGGACCACGTCGTCGGTCAGGTTCCCGCTGGTGGGGATGTCGACGGACTGGGGGGTGGAGTACTCGCGCAAGGTTGTTCCCCTTCGGATAGACCGCACGGCAGGTTACCGCCGCGCAGGAGTGCCCCGCTTCTCCGGTAGCCTGCCGTCCATGGCAGAGCAGACGTCCTCGTCGATCGTCGTCGACGCCCCCGCAGCGGACGTGATGGCCGTGATCGCCGATTTCCCGGCCTACCCCAAGTGGGCGAAGGGCGTCACCGTTGCCGACGTCAAGGCGTCGTTCGCCGAGGCCGATCCCGGGGCGCACGGCCGGGCGGAGCAGGTCTACTTCGCGCTCGACGTGCCCCCGATCAAGGACGAGTACACCCTCTCCTACGTGTGGGACGGCGACCGCCAGGTCACGTGGACCTTGGTGCAGGGCAAGATGCTGCGCTCGCTCGACGGCGCCTACATCCTCGACGAGACCGCGCCCGGCCAGACGGAGGTCACCTACCGGCTCGCCCTCGACGTGTCGATCCCGCTCATCGGCATGCTCAAGCGCAAGGGCGAGAAGATCCTGATCGACACTGCGTTGAAGGGTCTCAAGAAGCGCGTCGAGTCGGGCGCCTGATCGCCCTGCCTGCACCGAAGAGCCCCAGCGTGCGCATCGTCCTCTTCACCGGCAAGGGCGGTGTCGGCAAGTCGACGGTCGCGGCCGGCACCGCTGCGCTCGCCGCCGCCAGCGGGCTCCGGACCCTGGTGCTGTCGACCGACGCTGCGCACTCGCTCGCCGACGCCTACGGCGCCCCCGGCCGAGTGCACGCCGAGCCGACCGAGATCGCGGACCGGCTCTTCGTCCACCAGGTCGACGCCCAGCTGCGGTTCCAGCAGTCGTGGGCCGACATCCAGCGCTACCTCTTGTCCGTCCTCGACGCCGCGGGCATGGACCCCGTGGCCGCCGAGGAGATGACCGTGATCCCGGGTGCCGAGGAGGTGCTGGCGCTGCTCGAGCTGCGGCTGCACGCCCGGTCCGGTCAGTGGGACGTGATCGTCGTCGACTGCGCCCCGACCGCCGAGACCCTCCGGCTGCTCGCTCTGCCGGAGGCCCTGGGCTGGTACATGGAGCGGCTGCTGCCGATCCAGCGCCGACTGGTGAAGGCGCTCCGGCCGGTGCTCAACCGAGCGGCCGGCGTCCCCATGCCCGGCGACACCGTCTTCGACGCGATCACCCGGCTGCACGCGGAGCTCGACGAGGTCCATGCGCTCCTGTCCGGCCCGGACGCCTCGGTCCGGTTGGTGCTCACGCCCGAGAACGTCGTGCTGGCCGAGGCGCGCCGCGCCTACACCAGCCTGTCGCTCTTCGGCTACCGGGTCGACGGCGTCGTCGCCAACCGGGTGTTCCCGTCCGGCGACGGCGACGCGTGGCGGGCCGGCTGGGTCGACGCACAGCAGACGGTGCTCAAGGAGGTCGACCAGTCCTTCCCGGGTCTCCCGATCTGGCGCTCGGAGTACCAACCCGGCGAGCCGGTCGGCGTACCGGCGCTGACGGGTCTGGCCACCTCGCTGTACGGCGACGACGACCCCCTGGCCACTCCCGTGGGCGACGGCCCGTTCCGCGTCACCCGCGACCGGGCCGGCGACGCCGTGGTCCACCTGGCCCTGCCGTTCGTGACCCGGGCCGAGGTCGACCTGGCCCGCAACGGCGACGAGCTGGTCGTGACCGTCGGCTCGTCGCGACGGCTGCTGACGCTCCCCGCCGGCCTCGCCCGGCTCCGCGTCGCCGGCGCGCGGGTGGAGGGCGGCGAGCTGCAGGTGCGCTTCCACGAGCCGGAGCCGACACCCACGACGACGAGCAGGGAGGCGGTGACATGACCGAGCCGCAGGACCCCGAGAACAAGCAGGACCGACCGGCGAATCCCGAGGTCGGCTCCGTCGGCGAGGAAGCGGCGAAGCTCTTCGGCGCGCTCGCCGACCTGGCGCGCCAGCAGGGCGCGGACGTGGGCGGCGGCCTCAGCGGCATCGCCGACCAGGCCGCGTCGCTGGCGCACGAGGTCAACGACCACATCGCCACCGGCAGCGCGGAGTGCAAGTACTGCCCGGTCTGCCGGGTCGTCCACGCCGTGCGCGAGACCTCGCCCGAGGTGCGGACCCACCTGCTGACCGCCGCGACCTCCCTGTTGCAGGCCGCGGCCGGCGTCCTCGAGACAGTGCCGCCGCCTGACCAGAGCGGCGCACCCCAGCGTGGCCCCGCCGTCGAGCGCATCGACCTCGACGACAACCCCTCCGATCCGGACGGCGAGCAGTGACCAGTGTGATCACCTGCGGCATCGACATCGGCGGCACCAAGATCGCCGGCGCCGTCGTCGACAGCAACGGCGCCATCCTGGAGGAGGCGCGGGTCGAGTCGCCGGCGACCGACCCGGAGGCGATCGAGACGGCGGTGGCCGGGCTGGTCGCCAGCCTCGCCGAGCGGCACCCGGTCGAGGCGGTGGGCGTCGGCGCCGCGGGCTATGTCGACGCCGGCCGCTCCACCGTGCTGTTCGCTCCCAACATCGCCTGGCGCGACGAGCCACTGGGCGCCGAGCTCGCCCGGCTGACCGGCCTGCCGGTCATCATCGAGAACGACGCCAACGCGGCCGCCTGGGGCGAGTTCCGCTACGGCGCCGGTCGCGACGTCGACGACCAGCTGATGGTCACCGTCGGCACCGGCGTCGGCGGCGGCGTGATCGCCGACGGTCGCCTGCTGCGGGGCGCGTTCGGCGTCGCCGGCGAGATCGGGCACCTCTGCGTGGTCCCGGACGGCCTGCAGTGCGGCTGCGGCAACCGCGGCTGCTTCGAGCAGTACGCCTCCGGCTCGGCGCTGGTCCGCGAGGCCCGCGAGGCGGCGGCCGGCCCCTCGCTGCTCGCCCGGGACCTGCTCGACCGCGCCGGCGGTGACCCGGCAGCGATCACCGGCCCGCTGATCACCCAGGCGGCCCAGGACGGCGACCGGTTCGCGATCGAGCAGATCCAGGCCGTCGGCCACTGGCTCGGGCACGGCATCGCCTCGCTGGTCGAGGTGCTCGACCCGGCCGTGATCGTGATCGGCGGCGGTGTCAGCGAGGCCGGTGACCTCCTGCTCGACCCGATCCGGGACACGTTCGCGAGCAAGCTCACCGGCCGTGGCTTCCGGCCGCAGGCAGAGGTCCGCCGGGCCGTGCTCGGCAACCGCGCCGGCGTGATCGGCGCTGCGGACCTGGCGAGGTCCAGAGCCCTAGATGCACGTCGGGGTCGATGTCGGTGGCACGAAGGTGCTCGCCGTCGAGCTCGCCGGGGACGGACGGCGACCTCGTCGTCGCCGGCTCCGCGCAGGTGCCGATGCCGGGTCGGTCCGCGTCCGACGCGGACGTGGAGGAGGCGGTGGCCCGCGCCGCGCTCGAGGTCGCGGCCGGCCGGCCCCTGTCCGGCGGTCGGGCGTCTCCGCGGCCGGCCTGGTCGACCGCGCCGGCGAGCGGGTCCGCTTCGCCGCCCACCTGCCGTGGCGGGACGCGCCGGTGCGCGACCGGCTCGCTGCAGCGGATCGGAGCGCCCGTCGTACTCGACAACGACGCGAACTGCGCCGCCCACGCCGAGCTCGTCGCCGGCGCCCTCCGCGGCGTCTCCTCGGCTCTGCTGGTCACCGTCGGCACCGGGATCGGCGGCGCCGTCGTCCTCGACGGCCGGGTCGTGCGCGGTGCGAACGGGATGGCCGGGGAGTTCGGGCACATCCAGGTGGTGCCGGACGGGCTGGCCTGCGAGTGCGGCCTCCGGGGCTGCTGG
Organism: uncultured Actinomycetota bacterium; assembly: GCA_963766035.1. Classification (GTDB taxonomy): domain Bacteria; phylum Actinomycetota; class Actinomycetes; order Propionibacteriales; family Nocardioidaceae; genus Nocardioides. Next base: position 432,704 of record CAVXYP010000004.1, read on the forward strand.
GAGCAGTACTGCAGCGGCCGAGCGCTCGAACGGGTCATGCGGGTCGCCCTCGGCTCACACCTCGACGGCCCCGAGGTCGCGGACCTCGCCCGCAGCGGGCACCCAGGGGCGCGGCAGGCGTTCGCGACCGTCGGCACCTGGCTGGGCGTCGGCATCGCCGGACTCGTCTCCGCCTTCGATCCCGAGACGGTGGTCGTGGGCGGTGGCGTCTCCGCCGTCGGCGACCTGCTGCTCGAGCCCGCCCGCCGGGGCCTCGTCGACTCGCTCCAGGCGACCGGCTACCGCGAGCTCCCCCCGTTGGTCGCTGCCCGGTTCGGGCCCGAGGCCGGTGCGGTCGGAGCGGCCTTGCTCGCGCGCACTCGATAAGTCCGCGCTGCGTGTTGCTCGTGGCTGGTGTGGTGGTGCCCGCGCGCGTAGCCGATCGCGCCTCGGTGTCAAGGAGGCCTTCGGCCCCGCTACGCGGCGCCTGGCGGCGTCCTTGACAGCGAGCCTCGCGCGATCGGCAGAGCGCCGCACGGGGCGGCGGGCTTCGCCGCGCCGCCCGCGCAAGCGCGGGCACCACTCCGGCCGTTGGTCGACAGATACGCCCCAAGTCGCGCGGTGGAGGCGCTTCTGTGACCAACGGCGGCTGTCTCGACAGTGACGGGCGGCCGCGCCAGCGGCGGCGCGGGCGGAGCCCGTGCCGTTGAGCGCGCCGTAAGCCGACCGGCCGGGACCCGCGGTCAAGGACGGCCGGAGGCCGCCGCGCAGCGGCCGAGCGCAGCGAGGTCCTTGACGGCGGGGGCCGGTCGGCTAAGCGCGCGGCCGCCCCGTTGACGCGTCCAACGGTCTAGAGGACCGCGCCGTCGTCCCAGGGATCGCGGGGCTCGTCGGACATCTTCATGACCAGGTAGCCGAAGCCGCCGAGGAAGCCGGCGGCGAGGAGCAGGCCGAACCAGCTCGGGACGCTGATCCTCAAGACGATGCAGAACAGCACGAAGGCGGGGACGCCGAAGACGCCGATCCAGGCCAGCAGCCGGTCGAGCGGGGGGCGGGGGACGGGTGGCGGGGTCGGGGGGACGAACGTCGTCGTCGAGGTGGACCGGGTCGCGGCCTCAGGGCTCGTCGACGTCGTCGGGCTCCGGGGCGCGCGGTGTCGCGTCGGTCAGGCGAGTCGTCCTCGGGTTCGAGGACGACGCGCTCACCGAAGTTGTCGACGATCTGCTGCCACTCGCGCTCGTCGGCGAGAGGCTCGTCGTCCTCGCGGGCCATGCCCTCAGCGTACGGCGCCGAGGCAATGCTTGACCGGGTCTTGACCGGGTCTCGACCGGGTCTTGACCGGGCCGTCGCTACGGGGCGGTGACCCGGGCGACGAACTCGGCCGACCGCTCGAAGATGGTCGCGGCGTCGTTGTCGAGGGTGGCGACGTGGAAGGACTCCGGCAGCGGCACGACCTCGACGTCGGTGGAGGAGATCCGGTCGAGGATGATCGGGTGGGACGCGTCGTCCACGACGTGGTCGTCCGCCGAGCGGAAGTAGATCAGCGGCAGCCTTCACCTGGTGGAGGTCGGCGACCAGCGGCTGCCAGGCCTGGACGAACGAGTGGATGGCCTTGAGCGGGGTGCGGGTGTAGCCGTGCTCCTCGACGCCGGGCTTCTTGATGTCGTTGGCGAGGCCCGGGAACGACGGCGACCAGGCGCTTCATCACCCACAGCGCCTTCACGTCGAGCCGCTTGGTCGCGACCGCCGGGTTCACCACCATCACGCCGGCGATCGCGTCGCCGCGGTCGGCGGCGAGCCGGAGCACGAGGGCGCCGCCCATCGAGAGCCCGCCGACGACGACCACGTCGTGCTCGGCCAGCGACCTGTCGAAGGCCGCGCTGATCGACGCCGTACCAGTCGTCCCAGCCCTTGGTGTTGAGGTCCTGCCAGGTCGTCGCGTGCCCGGGCAGCAGGGGGATGCGTACGCCGTAGCCCTGGCTCGGCGAGGTGGCGACCCCACGGCCGCATCGAGACCGGCGACCCGGTGAAGCCGTGGCTCAGCAGGACCCCGATCCGGCGCCCGCCGGTCAGCTCGGGGCGGGCGGCGACGGTCAGCGGCTCGGACTCCGGGTGGCTGCTCATGGCGCGATTCTGCACCAGCGCCGGTCAGCGGGCGCGCCCTGCCCACGAGGCACTAGGCTCTGTCCAGTCGGTCGTCGGGGGAAAGGGTGCGTAGGGTGTTCTACTGGTTCCTCAAGTTCATCGCGCTCGGGCCCGATGCTCAAGCTCGTGTTCCGGCCCCACGCCGAGGGCGTCGAGAACGTCCCCACCGAGGGCCCTGCGATCCTCGCCAGCAACCACCTGTCCTACGCCGACTGGCTGTTCATGCCGCTGGTCGTCCCGCGCAAGGTGAGCTTCGTGGCCAAGGCCGAGTACTTCACCAGCCCCGGCGTCAAGGGCTGGCTGCAGAAGACGTTCTTCAGCGGCACCGGCAACATCCCGATCGACCGCGCCGGCGCCGACGCCGCGGCCGGCGCCCTGCTGTCGGCCAAGCGGGTGCTCGGGCAGGGCGAGCTCTTCGGCATCTATCCCGAGGGCACCCGGTCGCACGACGGCCGGCTCTACCGCGGCAAGACCGGCATCGCCCGGCTCGCGCTCGAGACCGGCGTCCCCGTGGTCCCGGTCGCCGTGGTCGGGACCGACGTGGTGGCCCCGCCGGGCAAGAAGTTCGGCCGGTGGACCCGGCCGCACGTGCGGTTCGGCAAGCCGCTGGACTTCTCCCGCTACGCCGGCATGGAGAACGACCGCTTCATCCTGCGGTCGATCACCGACGAGATCATGTACGAGATCATGCGGCTCTCGGGTCAGGAGTACGTCGACATGTACGCCACCCGGGCGAAGGACGAGTCCAAGAAGGGCGACTCCTCGAAGGGCGACGAGCAGCGCAAGCCCGCGGCGTGATCCTGCTGGTCGACGATGCCACGCGCTGACACCGGCGTCTCGATCCGCGCGGTGGTCGCGGTCGAGAACCGGATGTTCCGTGCGCTCGCGGTGCTTCGGGTCGTCGTCCTGGTCAACACGGTCGTGATCAACGTCGTACCGCCACAACTGGGACCACCCGCGTCGCCGGCTGGGTCTGCCTCGTCGTGATGGTCGCCTGGACGGCGCACGCGATCGTGACCTATGCCAAGCCGATCCGCCGGACGGTGCGGCTGTTGGTCGCCGACCTCGGCATCGCGGTCGGCCTGCTGGTGGCGACGCCGTTCGTGAAGGGCGAGTGGTTCAACGCGACCATCCCCGGCTTCTGGGTGATGGGCGCGCTGCTGGCGTGGGCGGTCCGCTGGGGCTGGCGCGGCGGCCTGGTCGCCGCCGTCGCACTGGGCGGCACCGACCTGCTGATCCGAGCGACTTCGACCAGGGCAACTGGGCCAACGTGTTCCTCATCCTCATCGGCGGGCCGTTCGTCGGCTACCTCTGCGAGTCGCTGCAGCAGATGGCCGACGAGCGGGACCGGGCCGAACGAGATGCCGCGGTAGCCGGGGAGCGCGCCCGGCTGGCGCGGGTCGTGCACGACGGCGTGCTCCAGGTGCTGGCGCTGGTCCAGCGCCGCGGTGCGGAGATCGGCGGTGAGGCCGAGGAGCTCGGGCGGCTCGCCGGCGAGCAGGAGCAGGCGCTGCGGACCCTGATCCGCACCCAGGACCGGGTGACCGCCGCCGATCGCTCCGGCACCGAGGACCTGGCATCGGTGCTCGGGGAGCTGGCCCGCCGGCCAGGGGTCGAGGTCGCGCTCCCGGGCGGCCCGGTCGAGCTGCCCGCGCCGGTCGTCACGGAGCTGGTGGCCGTGGTGGGGGCCTGTCTCGACAACGTGGCGCGGCACGTCGGCGACGGACGCGCCCGCCTGGGTGCTGGTGGAGGACCTCGGCGACCGGGTGTCGGTCTCGGTGCGCGACGAGGGCGACGGGATCCCGGAGGGCCGGCTGGCCGCCGCCCGCGGCGAGGGCCGGCTCGGCGTCAGCGAGTCGATCGAGGGGCGCATCCGCGACCTCGGAGGTACGGCGACGCTCAGCACCGGGTCGTTCGGCACCGAGTGGGAGCTCGTCGTACCCCGCACACTGGAGGCCGAATGACCATCCACACCGGCCACCCGTTCGCCGATCCCGACCCGGACCCGGCCCGCCGGCTGCGTGGCCGGATCGGCAGCGGCGTGACGTTGTGGACCGCAGGGTGGACCGCAGGGCGACGCGCGACAGCCGGGCCCCTCACCGTGACCTCGCTGATGGTCGCACTCGGGCCGACGCCCAGCCTGCTGGCGCTGCTCGATCCCGACAGCGACCTCCTCGTCCGAGCTGCGCGACACCGGCCAGGCGGTCGTCCAGCTGCTCACCTGGGACGACCGCCAGCTCGCCGAGGCCTTCGCCGGGACCTCGCCCGCGCCCGGCGGGCCGTTCCGGCAGGCCGAGTTCGTGGCGACGCCGTACGGACCGCTCCTCGCGAGCGCCACGACGCACGCGTTCGTGTCGCTGGCCAGCGAGCGGGTCGTCGGGTGGTCGGCCGAGGTCGAGGTCGTTCTCGACGAGATCACGGTCGGCGAAGCCGAGCACGCGCCGATGCTGCACCACCGTGGCCGGTTCCACCCGCTGCCTGAGTAGGGTCACGACCCATGGAGGAGGAGGCCCGGCTGCGGGTGATGGTCGTCGACGACCATCCGATGTGGCGTGACGCCGTGGCCAAGGACCTCGAGGCGGCCGGTCTCGACGTCGTCGCCACCGCAGCCACCGGCACCGAGGCGATCACGCGGTTCCGGGCCACGCGGCCGCAGGTCGTCGTCCTCGACCTGCAGATCCCGGCGCCCAGCGGGGTCGAGGTGACCGCGACCGTGCTGCAGGAGGACCCGGCGGCGCGGGTGCTCATCCTCTCGGCGTCCGGCGAGCAGGACGACGTGCTGGAGGCAGTGAAGGCCGGCGCGACCGGCTACCTGGTCAAATCGGCATCGAGGGACGAGCTGATCAGCGCGGTGCGCCGGGTCAGCGTGGGCGACAGCGTGTTCACGCCTGGGCTGGCCGGCCTGGTGCTGGGGGAGTTCCGCCGGATGGCACAGGACCCAGGCCCGGCGATGCCCCCAGGTGAGCAGCTCACCGACCGCGAGACCGAAGTCCTCAAGATGGTCGCGAAGGGCATGTCCTACAAGCAGATCGCCGACCGGCTGGTGCTCTCGCACCGCACCGTCCAGAACCACGTGCAGAACACGCTTCGCAAGCTCCAGCTCCACAACCGGGTCGAGCTGACCCGCTACGCGATCGAGCAGGGGCTCGATGACTGAGCAGGCCGGCACGCTGCTCGAGATCGCCGACGAGCTCTACGCGCTCACCCCGGGCGAGTTCACCGCGGCGCGGGACGCACGGGTGAAGGAGCTCAAGGGCACCGACCTCGCGGCCGCGGTGAAATCACTGAAGAAGCCCGGGGTCGCGGCCTGGGTCGTCAACCTCCTGGTCCGCCGGGAGCCGGGGCAGGTCGACCAGCTCCTGAGCGTCGGCGCCGCGCTCCGCGACGCGCAGGCCGCCATGTCGGCCGGCGAGCTCCGGGCGCTCACCAAGCAACGGCGCCAGGTCACGGCCGCGGTCACCCAGCAGGCCCGCCACCTCGCGGCCGAGGTCGGCCACAAGGTCACCCAGGCGGTCGCCGACCAGGTGGAGGCGACCCTCACCGCCGCGATGGTCGACGCCGACTGCGGGCGCGCGGTCCGCAGCGGACTGCTGGTGGCGCCTCTGCGGACCACGGGTGTCGACGCGGTCGGCGAGGCGGCACTCGCGGAGGCGCTCGCGGCGCCGGAGGCCCTCGGCTTCTCGGCGACGGCGCGGGCAGCGCCCGAACCCGGCCCGCCCGACCTGCGCGTCGTTCCGGACCCGGACGCGGCCGACAAGGCCCGCGCGGCAGCCGCGGAGCGGCGCGACCAGGCCGCGGCGACGTACGACGAAGCCGATGCGGCACACGTCGAAGCCGTCTCCGACGTCGACCGGCTGTCGGCCCGGTCCTTGCAGCTGCAGGCCGAGCTCGACGAGCTGCGGCGCCGGCTCGCCGACCTGGAGTCGGAGCTCGACGAGGTCGACGACGAGCTCGGCGACGCCGAGGACGTCCGCGACGAGGCGGCGGCCGCGCTCCGGACGGCGAAGGCCGAGCGGGACTCCGCGCAGGCCGCGCTCGACAAGCTCAGCTAGTGAGCTAGTCAGCCGACCCGCGCACGATCGCGAGGATCCGCTCGTCGATCCAGGCGAGGTCGGGCGCGACCCGCATCTCGTAGTTCTCGGTGCCCACCCAGTCGCGGAACTCGCGATGGCCCGCGGAGACCGCGAACGCCTCGAGCTCCTCGCGGAGCTCGTCGTCGACGGCGACCCGCTCCTCCTCGGTGGAGGCGGTCAGGTAGAGGTCGTTGAGGTCGAGCAGCCGGGCGAGCTCGTCGATCGGCGTCGGGTGGTCGTCGACCCGGAGGTCGACGGCGACGTCGTCGAGACCGCCGTACCCGGCACCTTCCTGCACGACCAGGACAGCGGCCGACTGCCGGCCACGCTTGTCGCCCCCGGCCGCGTCGCCGGCGGCGAGGACGGCCAGCAGCCGGTCGGCCAACGGAGTGCCGGGGTCGCTCTCGCCCCAGGCCTCCTCCATCGCGTCGACGACCTCGGCCCCGGCCAGGCAGTTGCCCTGGATGGCATACCCCTCGCCCGTCACGCCACCCGCCCAGTCGATGCACTCCTGGCCGGTGTGCGACGCGGCGCCGCCGTCCATGTCGACGATCCCGACCTGGCGGTGGGCGCGCCCCTCGTCCTCCTCGAGCAGCCGATGGAGCGCCACCGGCGCCGTCGCACCCTCGTCGAGATGGGCGAGGGCGAGCCCCTTGTAGGCGACGTTGGCGTCGGCCTGGGTCGCGACGGCGCCGACGCCGGCGACCGCGGCCGGCACGGCCGAGCCGACGGCCAGGAACTTCGAGGCGACGGCCACGCCCCACGACTCGCCGTCTGCGGACCGGGCCACGATGGAGAACGTCATGGACCCACCGTAGCGAGAACTGCGGGGTGCCCGGGGTCACGGCTGTGCCCTAGGCTCGGAACACTGGAACGTTCCAATCAGAGGAGTGAAGCATGCGCGTGGGAGTCCTGACGGGCGGCGGCGACTGCCCGGGCCTGAACGCGGTGATCCGCGCGGTCGTGCGCAAGGGCGTGAAGCAGCACGGCTTCGAGTTCGTCGGCTTCCGGGACGGCTGGAAGGGTCCGCTCGAAGGCATCACCATGCCGCTCGGCATCGAGCAGTGTCGCGGGATCCTCCCGCGCGGCGGCACCATCCTCGGGTCCTCCCGCACCAACCCGTTCAAGGTCGACGACGGCGTGCAGCGCATCCAGGACAACCTCGCCGCGACGGGCGTCGACGCCCTGGTCGCTATCGGCGGCGAGGACACCCTCGGCGTGGCCACCAAGCTCTCCGACCTCGGCGTCAACGTGGTCGGCGTGCCGAAGACGATCGACAACGACCTGTCCGGCACCGACTTCACGTTCGGGTTCGACACCGCGGTCAACATCGCGACCGAGGCGATCGACCGGCTGCACACGACTGCCGAGTCGCACCACCGCGTCCTCGTCGTCGAGGTGATGGGCCGGCACGCCGGCTGGATCGCTCTGCACTGCGGCATCGCGGGTGGTGCGAGCGGCGTGCTCATCCCCGAGCAGCCGTTCGACATCGACGAGGTCTGCGCACTGGTGCAGAAGCGCTTCGAGTCCAAGTTCGCCCCGATCCTCGTCGTCTCCGAGGGTGCAGTGCCGCGCGACGGCACCGGAATGACGTTGGCGAGCGGCGAGCTCGACGCGTTCGGCCACGTCCGGCTCGGCGGCATCGGTGACCGGGTCGCCAAGGAGATCGAGGACCGCACGGGCGCGGAGGCGCGCGCGGTCGTCCTCGGTCACGTGCAGCGGGGTGGCACGCCGACCGCGTTCGACCGGTGGCTGGCCACCCGGTTCGGGCTGCAGGCGATCGGTGCCGTCGCCGACGGTGACTACGGCGTGATGGTCGCGCTGCGGGGCAAGGACATCGTCCGGGTGCCGCTGAGCGAAGGCACGGCCGCGCTCAAGCTGGTCAGTCCCGAGGAGTACGCCGAAGCCCAGGTCTTCTTCGGCTGACTCCGCCGATCGGCGGATGACACCACGGCCGCCGCGGTCCAGACTCGTCCTGTGTTCGCCTGGCAGGCTCCCCACGCGTTCGACGGCTCTCGGTTCCTCCCGGGCGGCGCGACGGTCCTCATCGACGACGGCCGGATCATCGGCGTCGAATCGGGTGGGTTCCCCGTCCCAGACGGGTGCGAGGTGTCGTCGTACGACGGCACGCTGATGCCGGGGCTCGTCGACGCGCACGTGCACCTGGTGTCCGATGCCGGCATCGGCTCGCTCGAGCGGGTTGGAGAGCTGAGCCACGACGAGATCGACGAGGAAATCGACCGGTCGCTGGCCGCGCAGGCTGCGAAGGGCGTCACCACGGTGCGCGACCTCGGCGACCGTGATTACCGCACCCTCGTCGCCAGAGACCGGCGCACGCCGGGGCAGCCCCGCATCCTCGCTGCAGGGCCGCCGATCACGACACCGGGTGGGCACTGCCACTACCTCGGCAGCCCGGCGGCGGGCGCCGACGAGCTCCGCCGTGCGGTCGCCGCGCACCACGAGCAGGGCGTCGACGTGATCAAGGTGATGGCGAGCGGCGGGTTCCTGACGCCCGGAACCGACATGCTCGGAGCGCAGTACGAACCCGCCGATCTGCAGGTCATCGTGGACGCCGCGCACAACGTCGGCCTGCGGGTGCTCGCGCACGCGCACTCGGTGCGGGGGATCGAGGCCGCGCTCGCCGGCGGCGTCGACGGCATCGAGCACTTCACCGGCATCTGCGAGGACGGCAGCGTCCTCTCCGACGACCTGCTCGACCGCGTCGCGGCCGCCGGGGTCCACGTCGACCCGACGATGGGCAGCGACCTCTCGATGGTCGGGCTGCTGCCGCCCCCTCCGCCGCAGGTCGCGGAGATCATGCAACGGTTCAACCTCGACCCGATGACCTTCTTCACCCAGCGGTTCGCCCAGGTGGGACGGATGCGCGATCACGGGGTGCGCGTCGTACCCGGCGTCGACGCCGGCGCGATGCCGCTCAAGGCCCACGGGAACGCGTGGATCGCGGTCACCGACCTGGTCACGAGTGGCTACCCCGTCGACGAAGCGCTGGCAGCCGGCACGTCGGGTGCGGCGGACGCCTGCGACGTCGGCGATGTCACCGGCCGGCTGGCCGTGGGGTACGACGCCGACCTGCTCGTCGCCGATGGAGACCTGGCGGCCGATCTTTCCGGCCTCGGCCGCCCGCAGGGCGTCCTGGTCCGGGGCGTTGCCGTCTGATCCGTCCCGAATCGGGCACCACTTCGTCGGACGTCCTACCAGGAGGTGGGCTCGACCCTCTGGAGGTTCTCGGATGACGCAGTCGATGTCGCAGGAGCAGGCGCCGGTCAGCGGCGAGCCGCCCGCACTCAAAAGGGTGATGGGACCGTGGCTCTTGCTGCTGTTCATCGTCGGCGACATCCTCGGCGCCGGCGTCTACGCCGTTACCGGGCAGATGGCCGGCTACGTCGGTGGTCTGCTGTGGTTGCCGTTCCTGCTGGCCTTCGTCGTCGCCGCGATGACGGCGCTGTCCTACCTCGAGCTGGTCTCCAGGTATCCGCAGGCCGCGGGCGCCGCGCTCTACACGCACAAGGCGTTCGGCATCCACTTCCTCACGTTCATGGTGACCTTCGCGGTCGCCTGCTCGGGCATCTCCAGTGCCTCGACATCGGCGATCACGCTCGCCCAGAACTTCTTCGGCGGCCTAGCGACGAACGGCATCTGGGACGACGGCGCCGGCGCGACCACGATCGGCACCACCACCACCGCGGTCGTGGCCGTCGGGTTCATGCTGCTGCTGGCCCTGATCAACCTTCGTGGCGTCGGGGAGAGCGTGAAGTTCAACGTCGTACTCACCCTGATCGAGGTGGCCGCGCTGACGATCGTGATCGGTGTCGGCTTCTCGGTGGTGGCCCAGGGTGACGCCGACATGGGAGAGCTCGCCGACTTCACCGATTACCAGGGGATGGGCCTGCTCTTCGCCGTGACCGCGGCGACGTCGATCGCGTTCTTCGCCATGGTGGGCTTCGAGGACTCGGTCAACATGGTCGAGGAGACCAAGGATCCGGAGCGGAACTTCCCGCGCACCATGCTGCTCGGCCTCGGCATCGCGGCTGTGCTCTACATCCTGGTCGCGGTCTCAGTGGTCAGCGTCCTGACTCCCGACGAGCTCGAGGTCATCAACGAGTCCGAGGGTGCGGCGCTGATCGAGGTGGTCACCAAGGGAGCACCGGACTTCCCGATCGACAAGGTCTTCCCGTTCCTCGCGGTGTTCGCGGTCGCGAACACCGCTCTGATCAACATGCTGATGGCTAGCCGACTGATCTACGGCATGGCCAAGCAGCGGGTGCTGCCGAAGCAGCTGGCGGCGGTGCTACCGGGGCGACGCAGCCCGTGGGCGGGGATCGCCTTCTCGACGCTGCTCGCGATCGGACTCATCACCTACCTGTCGGTGCTCACGTCCAGGGATCCCGAGGACAGCATCGTCCTGAACCTCAGCTCGGTGACGTCGTTCCTGCTCCTGTGCGTGTTCGCGGTCGTCAACATCGCGTGCATGGTGGTCCGCGGCCAGTCCGGCGACGACAGGTCGTACTTCACCTCGCCGGGCTTCATGCCGATCGTGGCTTCGTTGCTGTGCATCTACCTGGCGGGGCCCTGGGTCGACCGCGACGGGATCGTCTACAAGATCGCCGGGGTCATGCTGGGCATCGGCGTGGTGATGTGGGTGGTCACCTTCCTCATCAACCGCGCGGCCAACGAGGACGACGCCGACCCGAGGTTCGCCGACATCGAGCACCTGGACGTCGATCCCACCGACGACCCGAGGTAGCGCGAGTCCCAGACGTCTGGTGGCGCCCGCCGCGACGTGGCACTGTTTCCGGATGGACGGTCTGCGTCTGCAGTTCTCCGAGCTCCGGGTCCCGTTGAAGATGACCTTCCGGCACGCGTCGGCCGAACGCACGCACGGCGAGAGCCTGTGGGTCGAGGCGACGCGCGGTGGGCTGCGGGGCTACGGCGAGGGTTGCCCGCGACCGTACGTCACGGGCGAGACCCGCGAGTCGGTCCGCGCCTGGCTCGGCGACCGCGGCGCGCAGATCACGGCGGAGTGCGGCTCGCTGGACGACCTGCGGGCGTGGGCGGTCGCGCACGAGGAGGAGATCGACGGCTCGCCGTCCGCGTGGTGCGCCGTCGAGATGGCGTTGCTCGACCTGTTCGCCCAGGAGCAGGCGACGAGTGTCGAGGGTCTGCTCGGGCTCAAGCCGCCGGGCGGTCCGCATCGCTACAGCGCGGTGCTGGGCAACGACGAGCGGTGGAAGACCAGGTTCCTCATCGACCAGTACTGCATCCTCGGCCTCACCGACTTCAAGGTGAAGCTCGGCGGTGACCTCGAGGTGGACCGGCTGAAGCTCGCCGACATCGCCGAGCTGGCCGCCTGGCACGGCGTGGCGGCCTGGCGCGTGCGGGTCGACGCCAACAACCTGTGGGCGGACGCGCCCGACGAGGCGATCGGCTACCTGAAGGCCCTCGACGCGCCGCTGTTCGGCGTCGAGGAGCCGGTCGCGCCGCGCGATGCGCAGACCCACAGTGCGATCAGCACCGCGCTCGGGGTGCCGATCATCCTCGACGAGAGCCTGTGCACGATGGCCGATCTCGAGCGGTACGACGATCTTGCCGGCTCCTACATCGCCAACCTGAAGGTGTCGCGCGTGGGCGGCGTGCTCCGCGCGTTGCGCCTGGTGGAGGCGATCAACGAGCGCGGCTGGCCGCTGATCGTCGGGGCCCACGTGGGCGAGACCTCGGTGCTCACGCGAGCGGCGATGCTCGTCTCCGCGCAGGCTGACGACCTGGCCGCGCAGGAGGGTGCGTTCGGCTCCCGCCTGATCGAACGCGAACCGGTCACGCCCAGCCTGCGCTGGGGGCGCGGCGGCAGGCTCGACCTCAGCCGGCTCTACGCGGAGGTGACCCCGGAGGGGCTGCAGGTCACGCCGACCGAGGCGTGGAGCCGCGGTTGGGGCACGACCGGCCGCGCTCCGCAGGCGTCGTGGCCGGAGCGGGAGACGGTGGCCGTCCAGTCCATGTCGGACGGCTACGACATCCACTACCGGCTCTGGGGACCCGAGCAGGCCGAAGACGTCGTCGTGGTGCTGCACGGCGGGATGAGTCACTCGCTGTGGCAGCGGCCGCTGGCCCAGGCGATCTGCGCTCAGTCGGACTTTGCCGTCTTCGCGCCCGATCGCCGCGGGTGCGGGCGCAACGAGGGTCGAGGCGACCTCGGAAGTGCCGACCGGACCATCGACGACGTCGAGGAGCACCTGCGGTTCCTGGCCGAGCGCTACCAACGCGTGCACCTCGCCGGGTGGTGCCAAGGGGCGCAGTACGCCGCCGTCGCGGCCAACCACCTTCAGGACGAGGAGTGGCTCGCCAGCCTGCTGCTCGTCACTCCGGGGCTGTTCTGGAACGCCCGCTTCCGGTCGGTGATCGACATGACCGAGCGCGTGGTGCAGCACCTGCTGACGCACTTCGATCTCGGTCCCGATCGCGAGGAGTCGTTCGTCCCCGTCCCGCTGCAGGCGACCGACTTCACGCTCGCGCCTGAGGGCCTGGACTTCATCGACGCCGACGACCTGAAGACGACCGAGCTGACGCTGAAGTCCGTGGTGGTGATGGACGAGGTGCAGGAGCGGTCCTGGGAGGCGATCCTCGGAGTCCGGCTACCGGTGTTCGCCCTGACCGCCACCGGCGACCGCATCGTCGACAACGCCAAGGTCCGCGCCTGGATCGCGCCGGTGCTGGAGCAAGCGGCTGCGAGCCACCTCGTCGAGGTGGACACCGGTCATGCGGTGCAGTTCGAGCGTGCGGACGAGCTGGCGACCGAGCTGGTCGCGTTCATCAGGTCGTGTACGGCAGCCGGCTAGCAAGCACCTTGGCGATGTTGCGCCACACCTGGGCCTGGTCGGCTCCGTTCGACAGTCTGGTCAGGGCCGTCTGGCTCAGGACCAGGACCCGCGTGTCATCGCCTGCCGCCACGATGTCGACCGTCCGCGGCCGGTCGAGGACGAGCGCGATCTCACCGAACAGCTCGCCTTCGCCCAGCATGCGCACCACCCGGTCCTCGGCCTTGACCTCGACCACGCCGTCGAGCACGAACCCGAGGAACCGCCCGCCGTCGCCGGCGGCGATGACGACGTCCCCGTCCGCGCAGTCCACCGTCATCGCGTTGCGGAGGAGCTCGGCACGACCCTTGTCGCTGAGGCCGTCGGTGAGCCACGCGTGGACCTCGTCCCCGGCCTCGGCGTCCTTGTCGTAGAAGGCGACGCCCGGATCGATCCGACCCTCGCGCGCCTCCATCTCCCGATACCACTGCGTGCCCTCGGTCGGGTGCGGGGCATCGCGGGGCAGCTCCTTCAGCAGCGGCGTGCCCACCCGCTCCATGTGCTCCCGGTCGTGGTGCACGTTGACCATCGGGATCCGGAAGCCACCCTGCGAGCTCTGGTGCACCGAGCCGATCGGACGGAAGCCGAGCCGCAGGTAGGCGGCGTACAGGCCCGGCTCGCAGCTCAGCAGGCTGATCAGCAACCCCCTGCCCAGCGAGTGGCGGTAGAGCTCGCGCATCAGCACGTACGACGCGAGCGTCCCCCGGTGGGACCGCAGGAAGGCGAACCGGGTGAGGACCTGGGTGCGGTCCAGGAGCTCGGGAGCCAGCTTGTCGAGCCGGTACTCGTCACGGCTGGAAGAGACCGTCGCGATCTGCGCCGCGATCGTCGAGCGGATGCAGCCCACGATCCGGCCGTCCGCGGTGTCGCGCACGGCCACGAGCACGTCGTCGACGTCGACGTCGACGAACGCCGCCGACTCCAGCACGCTGCGTCCCTTGACCCGTTTGAGCTCGAGCCTGCGGACCTCGTCGAGGACCTGCATGCACTCGTCCCGGTCGACGGCGGACTCGACCACGAGACCGACGTAGCGGCCCCGCAACACGTCGAGCTGCTGCTTGAGCGAGCGCAACTTGCTCACGTCCGGCAGGCTAGTCGAGACCGGACCTCCTGGGAACGCGAGCAGGCGGCGCCCACGGTTGGTCACTGAATCGGCAGGTCGACGCCGCGCGCCGTACCCTTGTCCAGTGAGCGAGATCCCCACCCTCGAGCAGCTGCACGCCCTCGGTGCCGCGCAGCAGCCGACGTACGACGACCCGGCGGCCGTGGCTGCCGCCGTCGCGCGGCTGCGCACCATGCCGCCGCTGGTGTTCGCGGGCGAGTGCGACGACCTCAAGGCCAAGATCGCCGCGGCGAGCCGTGGAGAGGCGTTCATCCTCCAGGGCGGCGACTGCGCGGAGACGTTCGAGGGCGCCACTGCCGACAACGTCCGCAACAAGCTGAGGGTGCTGCTGCAGATGGCAGTCGTGCTGACCTACGCCGCCTCCGTGCCGGTCGTGAAGGTGGGTCGGCTCGCCGGCCAGTACGCCAAGCCGCGCTCGTCCGACCAGGAGACGCGCGGCGGCGTCACCCTGCCTGCTTACCGCGGTGACGCGGTCAACGGGTTCGACTTCACCCCGGAGTCCCGGCGCCCCGACCCGCAGCGGCTGGTCGACGTCTACCACTCGTCCGCCTCGACGCTGAACCTCGTGCGCGCGTTCACCACGGGCGGCTACGCCGACCTGCGTCAGGTGCACACCTGGAACTCCGAGTTCGTCCGCAACAGCCCCGTGGGCCAGCACTACGAGGCGATGGCGGCCGAGATCGACCGCGCGCTCACCTTCATGAAGGCGATCGGCGCCGGCGATCCCGACGAGTTCCACCGGGTCGACTTCTACTCCTCGCACGAGGCGCTTCTGCTCGAGTACGAGCACGCGATGACCAGGATCGACTCCCGCACCGAGAACCCCTACAACGTCTCCGGCCACATGGTCTGGATCGGGGAGCGGACCCGCCAGCTCGGGGGCGCGCACGTGGAGTACTTCAGCCACATCAGGAACCCCATCGGGTGCAAGCTCGGTCCGACGGCGACGGCTGACGAGGCGCTGGCGCTCGCGGCGAAGCTGAACCCGACCAACGAGCCGGGCCGGCTGACCTTCATCACCCGCTTCGGTGCCAGCCGGATCCGCGACGGTCTGCCGCACCTGGTGGAGAAGGTCACTGCCGAGGGCGTCGACGTTGCCTGGGTCTGCGATGCCATGCACGGCAACACCTTCGAGACGTCCAACGGCTACAAGACCCGGCGGTTCGAGGACGTCCTCGACGAGGTGCAGGGCTTCTTCGACGTGCACCGGGTGCTCGGCACGACCCCCGCCGGCATCCTGGTGGAGAACACCGGCGACGACGTCACCGAGATCATCGGCGGCGGCGAGGAGCTGGACGAGCTCGGCCTCGCCCACCGTTACGAGTCGGTCGTGGACCCGCGTCTCAACCGCGTGCAGTCGCTGGAGATGGCATTCCTTGTCGCGGAGATGCTGCGTCGGGCCTGAGAACGGTCCTATGGTGATCGGGTGCGCATCCGATCGCTTCTGGCGCCCGCGGCCCTCGGCGCCGCGGCACTGATCACGGCCGCTCTCGTGGGCGCCCCGGCCGCGGTGGGTGGCGGATCGTCGATCGTCGCCTCCGGTTTCAGCTTCACGCCTGCGAACACGACCGTGAGCCAGGGGACGTCGGTCACCTGGTCGTTCCAGGGCGGCACTCACACGACCACGTCGAACCAGGCATTCTGGAACAGTGGTTCCCAATCGACCGGCTCCTTCGGTCAGGGCATGCCGTCCTCGGGCAAGTTCCCCTACCACTGCACGTTCCACGAGACGCAGGGCATGAAGGGCACCATCGTCGTACCCCTCAAAGCCACCGGGTCCGCCGGCGGCGGCTGGTTGCTGCGCTGGTCGGCAGTCAACGCGACGAGTGGGCGCGCCTTCGACGTGCAGTTCCGGCGGCAGGGGACGACTGCCTGGCGGTCGTTCAAGAACAACACGCCCGCGGCGAGCTCGCTCTTCAACCCGGCGCGGGCCGGCACCTACCAGCTCCGCGCGCGCACCTCGAACACCGCCGCCGGCAAGGAGTCCGGCTGGTCGCCGGTCGTCTCCCGCCGCATCTCGTGATCGACCTCCGCTCCGACACCGTCACCCGGCCGAGCGACGCGATGCGCGCCGCGATGGCGCGGGCAGACGTCGGCGACGACGTGTACGGCGAGGACCCCACCGTCAGCGAGCTCGAGGCCCGGGTCGCCGACCTGCTCGGCCACGAGGCGGCGCTCTTCACCCCGACCGGCTCGATGGCCAACGTGCTCGCCGTCGGCCTCCTCGTCTCCCAGGGACAAGAGGTGCTCTGCGAGGCGCGCGCCCACATCGCCCGGGCCGAGCTGGGTGCGCACGGCGCGTTCAGCGGGATCACGATGCGCACCTGGTCACACCCGCGCGGCCAGGTCGACCTGGCCGCCGTCGAGGACCTGTTCGCGCCCGACCTCGGACCGTTCTTCGTGCGCACTGCGGCGATCTCGGTCGAGAACACCCACAACTTCGCCGGGGGCGCGGTCCTCCCGCTCGCGGACCTGCAGGCGTTGCGGATCTTCGCCGACGCGCAGGGTGCTCGTCTTCACCTCGACGGCGCCCGGCTGTGGAACGCGCACGTCGCGACCGGCGTGCCGTTGCGGGAGTACGGCGCCCTGGCCGATGCGCTGGGCGTCTGCCTCTCGAAGGGCCTCGGTGCCCCCGTCGGCTCGCTGGTGGTCGGGCCCGCCGCGCTCATCGCCGAGGCTCGGGTGCGCCGCAAGCGGCTCGGCGGCGGCATGCGACAGGTCGGCATCCTTGCTGCCGCAGGTCTGTTCGCCCTCGACCACCACGTCCACCGGCTCGCCGACGACCACGCCCACGCCCGGCTGCTGGCTGAGGCCTGTGGCGTCGATCCCGAGACCGTCGACACCAACATCGTCGCCTTCGACCGCCCCGACGCCGCCGCCTTCGTCGCGGCCGCCCGGGATGCCGGTGTGCTCGTCGGCGCGGTCGGTGCCCGCACGGTGCGGCTCGTGACCCACCTCGACGTCGGCCGGGCAGATGCAGAGATTGCCGCGAAGGTGCTGGCCTCGCTCTGAGGTGGTTGAGGTGGTTGAGGTGGTTGAGGTGCGAGCGCAGCGAGCCTCGAAACCACCAAGCTCGTGGCGGCTCGCGGCGGTCTTGGGCATCCGGCGGGTCCCACGATTTTTGGATGACGTGGTTGCTCGCCGTCGTTGGTCCAGGGGCGGTCCCCCGGGCCCTGCCCTCTGTGACGGGAGGCTTGGGCTGCTCCCTGCCCTCCGGAGGAGGGAAGAGGGGTGGACACGGTTGGCGGCCGGCTCACAGTCCGCACCGGTGGTTGAGGTGCGAGCGAAGCGAGCCTCGAAACCACCCGTGCGAGCCACCATCCGTCCACAGGCCTCGATCGAGAATCCCCTGTCCACAGGCGGGTTCTGAGCGTCATCGCGATGTCGGTGCTGGTTGGTTGAATATACCGTCTGGATCTCGGAACGTTGCCCCTCTTCGACCTCACCGCCCCGGTGGCGGAGGTCGTCGATGAGTGCACCGAGCCGGCTCCTCTGTCGCGCTCGCAGGAGCTCCTGGTCGAGATCCGGGACGACCAGGCCGCGATCGCCGCCCACGAGATCTCCAAGATCCGCCGGATCGCCGAATGGGCCGCCGAACACATCGTCACCGACGAGGCCGATGCTTCGACGTTGACCCAACGCGGCCTGGACACCGGACTCGCGCTTGCCGGTCCCGGTGCCCCACTGATCTCCGACTTCGCGGTGATGGAGCTCTCCGCGTTGCTCGGCAGGTCCCTGGACTCCGGTCGCTGCTACGTCGGGCAGGTGATGGAGCTGGCCTACCGGCTGCCCGAGACCTGGACCCGGGTCCTGGAGGGGCAGGTGCCGGTGTGGAAAGCACTCCGGGTCGCCGACGCCACCCGGATCCTGCCCGCCGACGCGGCCGGGTTCGTGGACCGGCAGGTCGCCCCGTTCGCCCACGCCATGACCTGGGTGCAGGTCGACCGGCTGGTCGAGGAAGCCCTCGTCCGGTTCGACCCTGCGGCTGCCGAGGAGAGCCGCAGGAACGCCCAGGACCTGCGGCACTTCGACATCGACCTGGACCAGACCGGGTTCGACGGCACCGCCCACGTCTCCGGCACCCTGGATGCCGCTGATGCCCTCGATCTGGCGAACGCGATCGCCCGCCGGGCCAAGGCCCTCGGCGAGCTCGGCTGCGTGGAGTCGCTCGATGTGCGGCGTTCGATCGCGGCCGGTGAGCTGGCCCGCCAAGACCTCGCCCTCGACCTCGAGGTGATCGATCCGGAGACCGGGGAGATCACCCGCACCGTGCCCGGCCGCAAGAGCGAGCTCATCCTGCACCTGGATGCGACCGACCCGACCGTCGGCCGGCTCGGGAACACCCGCACCCCGATCTCGCCGGAGCAGGTCAAGACGTGGATCAACACCCCCGGCAGCAGCGTGCTCATCCGCCCGGTCCTCGACCTGGCCGGCCACCAGCCGGTCGACTCCTACGAGATCCCCGACCGGATCCGACGCCAAGTCACGCTGCGTGACCATCACTGCGTGTTCCCGCACTGCACCAAACCCGCAGAACGTTGCGACCTGGACCGCCGGTCGCGACCCTCTTCGATAACCTCGAACGTCATGACGACAGGAGTCGACCTGAGCAGGAGCTGCTACCACGAGCTCGTTCGGCCGGCGCTCGACGCCGACTTCCCGGGGTTGGCTCATGGTGCGGCACTTCTCGGTCGCGGTTCCGAGGTGCTGGGGTTCGACGACGAGATGTCGACCGACCACGACTGGCGGGCGCGCGTCCTGCTGTTCTTGCTGGAGGAGGATCACGAGCGTGTCGGTGAGGACGTCAGGGCCGTCTGCCGGGAGCTGCCGGGGACCTTCCACGACCGACCGGTCGACGTCGAGGTGCACGCGGTTCGTCGCTACTTCCTGCGCCAGCTCGGAGTGGACGTCGACAGCAGGCTTGCGGCCCACGACTGGCTCACCCTGCCGGAGCACGGGCTGCGTATGTTCACCGCCGGTGCGGTCCATCACGACGACGTGGGTCTGCAGAGAGTCCGTGACGACCTCGCCTACTACCCCCGCGACGTCTGGCTCTACCTGCTGGTGACCGCTTGGTGGCGTGTTCATCCGGAGCTCAACCTGGTGGGCAGGGCGGGATACGTGGGCGATGAGCTGGGATCGGCGGTGATCGGCTCGCGGCTGGTCTCGGACCTGATGCGCCTCTGCTTCCTGATGGAGCGGCAGTACGCGCCCTACTCGAAGTGGTTCGGCACGGCGTTCGCTCGATTGGAGTGCGGCCCGGCACTGACACCGATCCTGTCGGAGGCGGTGCACGCTCGGACCTGGCCGGAGCGGGAGAGCGCGCTGCTGGCGGCGTACGAGGCGCTGGCGGAGATGCACAACGCGTCGGGCGTCACTGAGCGCGCTGCCATTGAGATCGTCCAGATGTGGGATCGACCGTTCAAGGTCGCGTGGGCTGACTTTCCTGGTCTGCTGCGGCAACAGATCCAGGACCCGGCCGTGCGCCGCATCGCGGACAGGTGGCCGGTCGGACCTGTCGATCAGATGCGGGAGTGGCTCTGGCCCGCAGAGAACCGCCACGTCCTGCTCCGCATCTTCGAAGCGGAGTGACTCAACGAACTTCGACGCCCGTGATCGCGATCTCGCTGACGGCGGTGTAGTCCCGCGCGTCCGGCCCGCTGCCGGGCTCCGTGACGTCGACGATCCGCAGCTCGACGCTCGTCGTCTCGACGCCGCTCACCGGAGCGGTCTGCAGCTCCCGGTTGTCGTCGCGGAGGTCCTGGTTGACCTCGGTGCCGTCGTCGAACACCCAGACGACGGAGGTGATCCGGCGGTTGCCGCCGTACCAGTCGTGGGGCGGGTCGGTCTTCGCGTAGCCGTTGACCAGGCCGACCTCGGTCACGGTGACGGGGTCCTCGAACTGGAGGTTGATGGTCGAGCCGCTGCCGTCGCCGGCCATCCGCCAGCTGGTGCGCGGGTCGCCGTCGAGCATGTTGGTCGCCTGGAAGGTGACCCGGTTGCCGTCCTCGTCGGCGCTCGCCGGGGCGGTGGCGGGAACGGCCACCTGGGTGGGCTCGAGGGTGGACACCTCGCCGGCCGGGGGATCCGTGGTGTCTCGGGTCTCACTCTGGCTCGTGCCCCGCGGGTCCCCGTCGTTGACGTCGTTCGGCTCCTTGTCGCCCGACGGCTGCAGCAGCAGCAGGGCACCTCCGGTGAGCGCGAGGACGGCGAGGACGAGGAACGCGATCAACCAGGGCACGACCGAACGCCGGCGAGCCGGGACCACGTCGTACGACGCGGTGGCTGCCGGCGGGGCTGGCGGTGCCGGCGCCGGCCCGGCGGGCGCCTGCACGGCGTCGGCGAAGAGCGGGTAGCGGGCCGACGAGGGTGGCGGTCCGGCGAGCGGAGGGGGCGGTGGGGGAGGAGCGGCCGGAACGGTGCCCGGGGCCGGACCGAAGGTGGGAACCGGCGGCAGCTCGCCCGCCCGCACGATGGTCGGGTAGTCGCCCTGCGGAGGCGGGGCGATATCGGTCGCGGGCAGGACGACCCGGGCACCACAGTTGGTGCAGTAGCGGCCCACTCCGAGCTTGTGCCCGCAGTTCGTGCAGTACCTCATG
Source organism: uncultured Actinomycetota bacterium (assembly GCA_963766035.1). GTDB lineage: Bacteria > Actinomycetota > Actinomycetes > Propionibacteriales > Nocardioidaceae > Nocardioides. The sequence goes on from CAVXYP010000004.1 coordinate 453,492, forward strand.
ACGTGACGACCCCCTTGCGTCGCCGTGGACCCTAACCCGAGGGCGGCACGGTCGCCGCTTCGGCGGGACCCCGCCCCACGAGCGGCGGGATCTTCCGCACAGCCTGTGCGAGCGCCCTGAGCTCGGGCCCGTGGAGGGCCTGCGGCCCGTCGCACAGCGCGACCTCGGGGTCGGGGTGGACGTCCACGATGATGCCGTCCGCTCCGACGCCGATCGCCGCCCGCGACAGGGGGACGATCAGGTCCTTGCGACCGGAGGCGTGCGACGGGTCCACGATGATCGGCAGGTGGCTGGCCGCCTGGACGATCGGAACGGCCGAGATGTCGAGAGTGGTGCGCGTGGCCGGCTCGAAGGTGCGGATGCCGCGTTCGCACAGCACGACATCGAGGTTGCCCCGCTGGGCGACGTACTCCGCCGCCATGAGCCACTCCTCGATCGTCGCCGTCATGCCCCGCTCGAGGAGCACCGGCTTGCCGGCCTCGCCGACCGCCTGCAGGAGGCCGAAGTTGGCCATGTCGCGGGTGCCGATCTGGAGCATGTCCGCCTGCTGTGCCACCGCGGCGACGTCGCGCGCGTCGACGACCTCGGTGACGATCGGCAGCCCGGTCGCCTCGCCGACAGCCGCCAGGATGTCGAGGCCCCGGCGGCCGAGGCCCTGGAAGGCGTACGGCGACGTGCGCGGCTTGTAGGCGCCGCCACGGAGCAGTGCAGCACCCGCCGCCCTGGCCATCGTTGCCGCCTCGAGGGTCTGCTCCGGCGTCTCGACGGCGCAGGGGCCGGCGATGAACGTGAACGTCGAGGGGCCGATCGGAACCTGCCTGCCGGGCTTGCCGACCCAGACCGTCGACCGGTTCGGGTGGTGCTGGCGGCTGACCAGCTTGTAGGGGTCGGAGATCCGGTGCACGGCCGCCACCCCGCGCAGGGCGCGCAGGTTCAGTCCGTGGAAGCTGTCGATGTCGCCGACCAGGCCGATGATCGTGCGGTCCACGCCCTGCGAGACGAAGGCCTTGCCCCCGACCGCCTCGACCCTCTCGACGACGTGCGCGACGTCCGCCGGTGTCGCGTCCGGCGACATGACCACGACCATTCTTCGAGCGTAGGTGGGTCGCCCTAACCCCTCACGACCGGACTCACCATCCGGACGTGCGAGATCAGCGGGTGAGGGCGCGCCGCTTGGCCTCGGCCTCCAGGTCCTCGAGGTCGTGCTGCAGCATGCGCCGGGTCCGCTCGTGACTGAACCCGCCGAAGAAGTTCCACGCCAGCTTCTCCACGGTCGTGCGCTCGGTCGCGATCATCGTGGTCGTCATGGCCAGCCGGGTGCTGCCCTGACTGGTGCCGACCGGCGTCAGCCGGTAGGCGGTGCGCACGACGTCGTGCCCGAGCCGGGTGTCGACCACGGCCCGTCGCGGCGCCTCGCACTCGACCACGTGCAGCTCCTCCTCGCCGTGGTGACCGAAGAGGGTGCGCTTCTCGTGCCAGACCGTGCCGACGTCGTACGGCCCCTCGGTCAGCAGCTCGCTGCCGGAGACGCTGCGGAAGATCTGGTCGGCGTTGTCGACGTCGGTGAGCACGTCCCAGACCACTTCCGGTGGGGCGGGGAGAGTCGCGTTGAGATAGATGATGTGACCGGCCATAGGAGTGCCTTTCTGCCCCAGCGCTACCCCCGCCCCGCCCATCGTCCTCCTGCTGCGCTACCGGGTCCAGTGGTGGCGGCAGACGCTGGTCACACGACGTACAGGACGACGGTGCTGCCCTTCTCGGCGAGCGACCCCGTCGGCGGGTTCGTGCTCCAGGCGGTGTTGCCGCTGATGTAGATCTGCGCGTGCTCGATGTCGACCTCGAAACCGGCCGACTCGAGAGTGGCGACGGCGTCATCGGTCGAGCTGTAGCGCACGGCCGGGACCTCGATCATCTCCGGGCCGTCCGAGACGACGAAGTCGACCACGTCGCCCTTGAACAAGGTGCCGCCGGTCGGTTCGTGGCTGATCACGTCGCCCTCGGCGACGGTGTCGCTGTTCTCGTGGCCGACGACGTTGACCACCAGCCCACGCGCCTCGAGCCTTTCCTGGGCCTGCTCGAAGCTCTTGCCGACCCAGTCGCCGACCTTGAGCGGCTCGCGACCCAGACTCACGACGAGCTTGACGACAGCGTTGACCGGCAGGTCCTCGGCCTTCCTCGACCCGTAGGCGGGGTCCGTGCCGATGACCCGGCCCTCGGCCACGGTCTCCGAGTAGGCCTCGGTGATCTTGCCGGCGACGAGCTTGACCTCGGCGAGCTCCTCGGTGGCCTGGTCGACGGTGAGGTTGCGCAGCTTCGGCAGGTCGTGCATCTCCTCGCCGAGGGAGAGGGTGATCGTGACCGTGTCGCCGGGCAGGATCCGGTCGCCGGGACCCGGGTCGCTCCGGACGACCTCTCCCTCCTCGACGGATGTCGAGTAGACGGCGTCGGCGTAGTCGACGTCGAGCCCGGCGTCGTCGATCTTCTGCTCCGCCTCGGCCTGGGCGAGCCCTACGACGCTCGGTGCGGTCGTGTAGCGCCCCCATCCGAACCAGTAGGCACCGCCGCTGACGGCCGCGACGACCAGCGCCACGAGCAGCAGCAGTACGACGCCGCGCCAGCGTCGCCGGGGGCGCGGCTGCTGGGCGACACCGGGCGCCGGCCGCGGCGGGGACGGGGGAGTGCGCTTCGGCGGGGCGGGTGGGGCGGGTGGCGGCGTCACCAGCTCGAACTTGGTGGTGCCCTCGGGGGCAGACCGTTGGTCCCACAGCTCACGGATCGGCTCGGGCATGGTGTCGGTGGTCTCCACGCGGGCAGCGGCGGGGAGCAGGTCGGCGACCAGGTCGTCGTCCTCGCGCACTCCCTCGTGGAGCGCATGGGTGACCCGGTGCGCGTGATGGAGCAGCACGCCGGCGTCGGACGGCCGCAGCGACCGGTCCCGGGTCGTCGCGCGCGCGACCAGCGCGTCGACGTAGGCCGGCAGTCCAGGCACCTCGGCCGACGGCGGCGGCACGTCCTCGTGGACGTGCTTGTAGGCGACGGCGATGGGCGACTCGCCGGTGTGCGGCTTGTGGCCGGTCAGCAGCTCGTAGAGGATCACGCCGGCCGCGTAGACGTCGGCGCGCGCGTCCGCCTTGCCGTCGACGACCAGCTCCGGCGCGAGGTAGGACACCGTGCCGATCAGGACGCCGCCGGTCGCGGTGTGCTGCGTCTCCGCGCTGACCGCCCGCGCGAGCCCGAAGTCGGCGACCTTGATCCGGCCATCGTCCGCGATCAGCACGTTCTCGGGCTTGACGTCGCGATGGATCAACCCGTTGCGGTGGGCCGATGCCAGGGCGGAGAGCACCGGGTCGAGGATCGCCAGGGCCCGCTCGGGCGACATCGGCGCCTCCTTGGCGATGGTGTCCCTCAGCGTGTGGCCGGGCACCAGCTCCATCGCCAGGAAGACAATCGTGCCCCCGGCGGACTCATCACGCCCTTGGTCGTAGACCGCAACCACGTTCGGGTGCGAGAGCCGGGCCGCCGCCCTAGCCTCGCGCACGAAGCGCGCCGCGAACTCCTCGTCGCCGGTGGTCGGATCGCCCAGGCCCGCATGCATGATCTTGACCGCGACCGCGCGGTCGAGCCGGATGTCGTGGGCCTCGTAGACCGACGCCATGCCGCCACGGGCGATGCGCGGGCCGATCCGGTAGCGGCCGTCGAGCAGCCTGCCCGTCTGCGGGTCGTTGTCGGGGGACGCGGCGGGGCGCGGACTGCTGCCGCGGTCGTAGGTGTCCTCGTGCACAGCGACCCTCCTGTGCAGTCCGTGCGGGCTCCGGTGGGGAAGAAGCCGGAGCCCACAGGATACGTGGGGGCTTCCACCCGCTCCGGCAACCACGCCGGGCCGGACGCGCGCTCGGTGTCAGTCGCCCGGCGCGTGTGAACCGCAGCTGTCGCGCACGACGAGCCGGGTGGGGAGCACGGTGCGGCGTCGGCGAGGCTTCTTGCCCTGGATGAGCAGCGACAGGGTGCGCATGGCCTGCAGGCCGATCTCGCGCGCCGGGACCTCGACCATGGTCAGTGGCGGGTCGACGAGCGTGGCGAGGGGTGAGTCCGTGTAGCCGACCACGGCGAGGTCGCCCGGGACGCTCAGCCCCCGTGACCTGGCTTCGGCCATCGCCCCCAGCGCGAGCGCCGCGCCGCCTGCGAAGACGGCGGAGGGCGGATCGGGCAGCGAGAGCAGCCGGGCCATGGCGGTTCGGCCGGCCTCGATGGAGAACTCAGGCACCTCGGACACCAGGTCGGTAGCTGGCCCGGCCCCGGCATCCTCGTGCGCGCGCAGGTAGCCCCGGTAGACCTCCGCGACGTTGGCCCAGGCCAGCGGCGCCGTGATGAATCCGACCCGGTCGTGACCGTGCTCCTGAAGGTGGTGGGTCGCCGCGTAGCCAGCGCCATCCGCATCGAACACGAGACTGTATCCACCGCGGCCGGGCTGGTCGACGTAGACGATGGGCAGGCTGGTCCTGCCTCTGCGCCGACTGCCGTCCGGCAGGTCGCCGATCGAGGCGGCGATGATCCCATCGACTCCGCGCGCGACGAGCCGACGGGTCATGGCGTTGGCGAGGCTCACCGAATCACACGCGTCCGCGATGAGCACCAGCGTCCCTCGCTCGCTCGCGACCTCCTCGATGGCGCGGAGCAGGGGGAGGTAGAAGGGGTCAAGCCCTCCGATGAGCACGGCGATCGTGTTCACGCCGAACGCGAGCGACCCTCCCGCGGCGGCCCCGGCCGATGCCTCCACCACCACGGAGCCGACGCCGTGGCGGGTCTGCACCAACCCGTCCGCCTCGAGCTTGGCGTAGGCGGCGCGGATCGTGTTCACGTTGACGCCGAGCTCGCCTGCGAGAGAGCGAACGGGGGGCAGCCGGTCACCGGGCGCGAGCTCGCCGTCTGCCACCTGCAGCGCGATCCGGGAGCGAATCTGCTCCGCGATGCCGATGCCCGATGTGGGGTCGACCACAAATGTTGACAAGTCGTCCGCTCCAGTCGCAGGATTCGAGAACTGTTTCGGTGTTGTAGAACAGTACACAACCCTCGGAACGCCGAGCAACCGATGGAGGCATCATGCGCACCACGACTCGACACCTCGTCGTCTCCCTTGCCGCCGTCGTCGCCGTCGGACCGGTGTTCGGCACGGCACTGCTGTCCGGCACCGCGGCCGCGGCTCGCGACGAGCGACCGGCAGCCGCCGCGGTCAAGACAGCCGAGAAGACTCCGCCCACCGTCCGCATCAACCTGAACAGGCGCTCCATCGCCTCGACGAAGGACACGTTCGACTTCCGTCCCGGCCTGATCCGGGTCCGGGTCACCGGCAGGTCGAACTGCCCGGTGTGGTTCGTCCGGCTCGATCGCGGCTACACCTTCAAGGAGTTCAAGCGCGACCAGTACGCCATGCTCTACGAGGACCTCGACGCGCGTCGGCGTCTCTTCAACAGGTCCGACTACGTGGGAGGCATCGTCGGGCGGGTGGACCAGACCGTGACCGGGACCCTCACCCTCCCGACCGCCGGTAGGTACGTCATCGCCGGCTTCTCGGACCGGCTGACCAAGCCGATCCGGTTCGAGCTCACCGGTCACCGGCAACGCCGGGACGCAGCCGAGTTCGACAACACCATCACCGCGACCTCCGAGGGCTGGGGCGGAGACCTGACGCTTCCGACCACCGGAACGCTCCGGTTCAAGAACAAGGACTCGGAGCCGCACACGCTGTGGCTGCAGCCCGTGACAGAGGGCACCACCGAGGAAGAGGTGCGCCAGTGGTTCGAGGACAACCCCGACCCCCAGGCCCCACCTTCCTGGTTCGGCTCCGGTCCCCGGCTGGCGATGATGCCGATCGACCCCGGTGCATCCGAGACCCGCGACTATGCGGACTACGCACCCGGAACCTATCTCGCCTGGGAGGCGATCGGGTGGGAGGTGCCGGCGTACCCGCCCACCATGCTCGGGATCGTCCAGCTGCAGGACTGACGCCAACCACCAGCAAGGGACAACGCCATGCGCACGAAACGCTTGACCGTGCCGATGGGCATCGCGGTCGCCATGACGATGCTGATGGTCGGCTGCGGCTCCGAAGACTCCACGGACGCCGGCGACAAGCCCGAGGGAACGAAGAGCTCGGCCCCGACGAGCCCGGCTGCGACCTCCGAGCCGGCACACACCTCCGAACTCGAGGGCAGTTGGCAGGCCGGCCCGCTGTCACTCGAGGACACCGAGGCCACCATCCGCCGCTACGGGCTGGGCCGGTATGTCAAGGACTACCGGGAGAACGCGCCGTTCTTCGGTGACGACGTCGTGCTGACCCTCACCATCGAGAACGGTGCCTGGGACCTGTACGGGGTCCCGGGTGGCGGGGAGCCGGTTCCGATCGACTACCACGCGGAGTACGAGATCGACGGCGACTCCGTGGTCTTCCACCATGCCGACGGCTCGAACTTCTACCGTTGGCAGGTCGACGAAGACACCCTGGCACTCCACTTCGTGAGGTCGACGCTGCCTGGCTACCGAGGGATCCCCGACGAGGTGTTCCAGCGTGCGCTCTACATGACCGCGGCGTTCACCAGGCAGGACTGACGGCGCCGACCGGCTGGACCGGGGCCCGGCGGCTGGAATGATGGCCGCCATGAGCGAATCCGCACCGAGGCTGGCCGACCACGACCTGGCGGCGCTCGTCGGCGACTGGCTGGACTGGGACGCCGCCGGCGAGCGCCTGGGCGTGACCCCGGCGAAGGTCCGCACCATGGTCCGCGATCACCAGCTGGCGTCCGCCGTACCCGTCCCCGGGGGCCGACCGGGGATCCCGGAGCTGTTCATCGACGACGAGGGGCTCCCCGTGAAGGGACTCCCCGGGCTCCTGACCCTGATGCACGACTCCGGCTTCGACGACCGCGAGTGCATCGCGTGGATCTTCCTCGACGCCGACCTGCCCGGGCGGCCGATCGACGCGCTGCGGGAGAACCGCGGCCGCGAGGTCAGGCGGCGCGCCCAGGCGCTGGCGCTCTGAGGATGAGCAAACGGACGACCAGCCTGGTCGGTTCCGTCCTCGTGGTGCTGCTCACCGTCGCGGTGTGGTGGCTGCAGGACCGGTCCGACGGTGACGACTCCGCGAACGACCCGGCATCACCCTCGTCGTCGTACTCCACGACGACCGTCCCGGCCGACGATCAGATGCCCGGCTACGACGAGGCGAGCGGACTTCCGTACGTCGCGTTGGAGGACCTACCGCCGGAGGCCGCGGGCACGGTGGCGCTCATCGACGAGGGTGGTCCGTTCCCGTACGAGAAGGACGGGAGCACATTTCGCAACTTCGAGGGGTTGCTTCCGGACCGGGAAGAGGGCTATTACCGGGAGTACACAGTGGACACGCCAGGGTCGGACGACCGTGGTGCCCGTCGGATCATCGGCGGCGCCGACGGCGAGCTCTACTGGACCGAGGACCATTACGAGTCATTCGAGGTGATCTGGAGATGAACCAGTCAGATTCGAGGCAGGCATGAGCGGCCTCGCTGCAGTTCTTGCGGGGCGGCACGACGCCGGCGTCCACCGTTGGCACAACGCCCTTCATGTCCCGGACGTCCAGCACGCGGTCGAACACGCAGGCTGGACGTTCGGCTATGTGGACGGTGTTGCCCTGGACAGCAAGAAGGAGATCCTCGGCGCCATCGGCGCTGCCCTCGCCTTCCCCGACCACTACGGCGGCAACCTCGACGCGCTGAGCGACTGTCTCGGCGACCTCGACCAGCGCACAGTGCTGCTGTGGGACGGCTGGGGGAGCCTGGCTCGGGCCGAGCCGCACGTCTTCGAGAAGGTCTGTCACGTGCTCGGCAAGCGCTCCGCCAGTGACCCGACGCTCGAGGTGCTCCTGCGCGGCCCCGGGCCCGACGACACGGGCATCGAGTCGCTGGACTGAGCTGAGCGAGGCTCAGAGCACGCGTCGGGTGGCGGCTGCGGCCAGTCCCTCGAGCACGGCGCACGCGTGGGGGTCGAGGCCGACGGCAACCCGTGCCTCGCCGAGTGACGTCACCGCGCGCCGCGCGAGGTCGTCGATCATCGACTCGACCTGCGCATGCGCTCCCGAGCGGTCGATGATGCCGCGCAGGTCGGCGACCTCGGCCTCACCCAACGTCGTGCCGAGTGCACCGTCGAGGCGAGCGGCCTCGTCCGCCGGAGCGGCCCCGAGCGCCAGCGCGACCAGGACCGTCCGCTTGCCCTCGACCAGGTCGTCCCCCGCGGGCTTGCCCGTCGTGGCGGGGTCACCGAAGACACCGAGCAGGTCGTCGCGGAGCTGGAACGCCTCGCCCAGCGGGAGGCCGTAGCCGGACAGCGCAGTGAGCGCGTCCTCGGTGGCCCCGGCCAGCGCGGCGCCGATGTGGAGCGGCCGCTCGATGGAGTACTTCGCCGACTTGTAGCGCAGCACCGTCATCGCCGCCTCGACGGTCGCCCGGCCCCGTGCCTGCACCGAGACGTCGAGGAACTGGCCGGCGATGACCTCGGACCGACAGGCGTCGAGCACGTCGAGTGCGGGGCCGACCCGGTCCCACGGCAGGCCGCAGCGCCGGAGGAGCTCGTCGGACCAGGAGAGCAGCAGGTCGCCGAGCAGGATGGCCGCGGCGGCGCCGTACTGCTCCGGGTCGCCGGGCCAGGACTGCTCCTGGTGGAGAGCGGCGAAGCCGCGGTGCGTCGCGGGCCGCCCACGGCGGGTGTCGGACGCGTCCATCAGGTCGTCGTGGACCAGTGCGCTGGCATGGAGGAGCTCGAGCGAGGCCGCAGCCCGGAGCACCGCGCGTTCGTCGTGCTCCTCCCGCGCGGCAGCGCGAAACCCCCAGAAGCAGAACGCGGCGCGGAACCGTTTGCCGCCGCTCACCGCCGCGCGTCCCTCGGCGACCAGGCGGGCGGCGTCGGCGCCGAGCGGCGCGAGCCGCTCGGCCTGCTCGTCGAGGAACTCGCCGATGGTCGCCTGTAGATCCGCGCGGAACCGCTCCTGGTCCGCCTGGTCCCACGCCTGCCCGGTCACGGCCCAGACCTTAGTGCCGCCTACACTGCGCCCATGACAACTGGTCGCGGCCGCGCCCTCGGTGACATCCTGCGTGGGGGCGAGCGCTCGTTCTCGTTCGAGTTCTTCCCACCGAAGGACGAGGCCGGCGAGGAGCAGCTCTGGAACGCCATCCGGGCGCTGGAGCCCTACCGGCCGACCTTCGTCTCGGTGACGTACGGCGCCGGCGGCGGCACGCGTGACAAGACGGTCGCCATCACCGGCCGGATCGCCCGCGAGACCGCGATGGTCCCGATGGCGCACCTGACCTGCGTCGGTCACACCCGCGAGGAGCTCGAGGCGATCCTCGACTCCTACCGGGCCGAGGGTGTCCTGCACGTGATGGCGCTGCGGGGCGACCCGCAGGAGGGCCCGCGCGCCGAGTGGACCCCGACCGCGGGCGGACTCAACTACGCGCTCGACCTCGTCGAGCTGGCTCGCTCGAGAGGGGACTTCCGGGTGGGCGTCGCCGCGTTCCCCGAAGGCCACCCGGGTGCCGACAACCTCGACATCGACGCCGACCGGCTGGTCGCGAAGGCCCGTGCGGGCGCCGAGTTCGCGGTCACCCAGATGTTCTTCCGCGCGTCGGACTACTTCGGCCTGGTCGAGCGGGTCCGTGCCAGGGGCGTCGACATGCCGATCCTTCCCGGCATCATGCCGATCCTGAACCTCAACGCCATCCGCCGCCAGGGCGAGCTGATCGGCACCTCGGTGCCCGAGGAGATCGTCACCCGGATCACCGCGGCCGGTCCCGAGCCGGACCTGGTCCGCGCCGAGGGCATCAAGATCGCCGCCGAGCTGTGCGAGGAGCTCCTCGACGGAGGCGCGCCCGGGCTGCACTTCTACACGCTCAACCGGTCCAAGGCGACCCTGGAGATCTTCGAGGCGCTCCGCATCACCGTCTGACAGGTTCCGTGCTGCGCACGGGTCGCTGCGCGGCGGATTCCGCGCTGCGCGCGGGTCGCTGCGCGGCGGATTCCGCGCTGCGCGCGGGTCGCTGCGCGGCGGGTCTCGCGCCCTGGCGGGTGTCACGCCCGGCCGGGCAGAGGCCGACGCTGTGCGGGCTTGCGCCGGCGCGCCAACCACATCCGTCCCGCAGCAGCGCGGTCGCTGACGCTCCCGCGGTGCTGCGCGCCGAAGCCAGGCCCATCCACGCCGCGCCGGCGCAACCCTCACCGCGTCGGCAGTTGCCCGGCCGTGCGTGCGCCCCGCGGGCTCCCGAGTCGGGTGGGTGGGGATGGCTCGTGGTCGGTCGACCTCGCCCACGGCACCAGCCCCGTGACCCATCGGAAACCCACCCACCCGAACCGGGAGCCGTGGGTGGCGCGGACGGGCGGACCCGGCCTGCGCAGGGAGGGGCACGCCGGCGGGGCGTGGCTGGGACGGATGTGGTAGCCCCGCCGGCGTGAGCCCTCCAGGCGCAGGCCGGGGCCGACCGTCCGACACACCCGACCGGCGTGAGACCGCCGCGCAGCGACCCGCGCGCAGCGCGACCTGTCAGCTCGCGGGTCCGATCGCCTGGGCGACGAGGGCGGCGGACTGGGTGACGAACGGAATCCCGGCACCGGGTGCGGCGTGGGCGCCGGCGGCGTAGACGCCGTCGATCGGGGTCGTGGGGCCGAGACGCCAGCGCACCGTGCCGCGGCCCTGCCAGAGGACGCCGCAGGGCGAGCCGTGCCACTGCTCGACCAGGTCGCGCGGTGACAGGTCGACGCGGGCGACGACCTGCTCGCGGACGTCGATCCGGTGCCGGGCCAGGGCGTCGAGGAGGTCCTCGGCGATCTTGCCGCGACCGTGGAGGGTCCAGGCGGTGCCGCCCTCCGGTGCGGTGCCGCCGGTGCGGATGATCATCAGCGGGTCCGCGTGGAGCACCAGCTCCGCGGGCAGGTCGGGGACGTCGCCGACCAGGCCGAGGTGGGTGACGACCGGGGGGATCGCCGGCATCGTGCGCTCGACGACCGGTGCCAGAGCGGGCAGGCGCCGGGGGTCGATCGCCACCACCACCGCGTCGACGTCGATCTCTCCGGCTTCGACCGACACCGCGGTCACCTTGCCGTCGCGGACGATCAGGTCGCGCGCGGCGGTGCTGGTGAGCACGGTGACGCCGCGGGTCTCGAGGCGAGCGGTGAGGAGGTCGACGATCCGGGCCATGCCGCCGGGGACCGTCCACGCGCCGAAGGTCTGCTCCAGGTAGTTGGTGACGCCCACCCACGCGGGCACGTTGCGCAGGTCGTGGCCCTCGGCGACGGCACGGTGTCCTGCGACCAGGCCGAGCCGGTCGTCGCGGAAGTCGCGACGCAGCCGCTTGTGCAGCGTCTCGCGGGTGCTGAAGAGCGAGTCGAGGTCCTTCGGCACGTCGCGCGGGTCCCACGGCACCTCGACGTAGTGACGGCGCAGCACGTCCCAGACCGGGGCATAGGTGTCGACGTGGCTGACCCAGGCCTCGCCCAGTCCGGGCCCGAGCTCGTCGAACGCCGCGATCTGCGCCGCCCGGGATCCGCCCGGCACTCGGACCGCGGTGCGGTCCTCGAACCGGTGCTCGGTGATCACCTCGAGGGGCTCCAGGTCGCCGCCGAGCTCGGCCTCGAGCGGCCGCCCGGACTTGCGGAAGAGGTCCCGCAGCGCCGCGGGCACCAGGGTCGAGGTCGCCGAGCCGTCCCAGGTGTAGCCGCCCTCACTGACCGAGCCGAGCGCGCCGCCCAAGGTCGGCGACGCCTCGACCAGCACGATCTGGTGACCCGCCTTGGCGAGCCGGGCGGCGGAGGCCAGGCCGGCCAGACCGCCGCCGATGACGACGATCCTCATCCGCGCCCCGCCCTCCTCGGCAACGTCCGCCGGCTCACTCGACGTCGATCGGGCTGGCGCCGGTGAGGAGGAGGAGCTCGTCGTAGGTGGTCGAGAACACGGCCGCCGGGTGGCCGGCCGCGGCCCACACGACGGCGTACCGCCGCAGCCAGGAGTCGAGGTAGGTGGGCACCGGCGCCGGGTGGCCGATCGGTGAGACGCCGCCGATCACCTGGCCGGTGTGCTCGCGCACGAACTCGGGTGTCGCGCGACTGAGCTTCGCGACACCCAGGCCGGCCGCGGCCTTCGAGGTGTCGACCCGGTGCGCGCCGGAGGTGAGGATCAGCAGCGGATCGCCGCCGGCGTCGAAGAGCAGGCTGTTGGCGATCGCTCCGACCTCGCAGCCGAGCGCTTCCGCCGCAAGTGCCGCGGTGTGGACGGCATCGGGCAGAATGACGATCTCGCCGGCTCCGCCGCGTCGGGCATGCTCGGCGCGGAACCGGCTGATCGAGGGATGGTCGGCCGACATGGGAGTGACCCTAGGGCACGCGCTGAAGGCAGTGCGGCGGGGTTCTGCGAGTCGAGGAGGACGGATGGGCAAGCGACCGGCGTCGGTCGACCTGGCGTCATGGCTCCTGTGGATCCAAGTCGTCGCGGGGCTGGCGGTCTCGGTGCTCGTCGTGATCTTCCGCGACGACCTCAAGGAGGCGTGGTCACCGGGCCGGACCGGTGACAGCACCGTGCAACCGTTGGACTTCGTCCCGGTGATCCTGGTGCTCTACGTGGTCGTGGCGCTGACCACGCTGACCCTGATCCCGATGATGCGGGCCGGCCACAACTGGGCCCGCCACGCGCTCGCGATCATCTCCGTCGGCATCTTGATCGCGGCGCTTGCGACGGTGCGCACGATGCCGCCGCCGCTGTTCCGTGGCCTGATCATCACCGCCGCCGTCGTCGCCGCGGTCACCCTGGTGTTCCTGTGGCACCCCGACACCAGTCGCCACTGCCGGCAGGCGGCCCAGCTGGACCAGGCCCCCGTCGACTCTTGACCATCTGTCGGGGGAGCGGTGTACCTTGGTCGTGTTCGAACAGATGTTCGAACTCCGACCGAGGAGTCAGCCATGACCAGCGAGCAGCACCTGCGTCAGCACCCCGATCACCTGCCCGCCACCACGCACTCCTATCTCCTGCGTGCGGCGGAGTCCCTCAGCGAGGCGGTCGCCGCCCGCGACGTCGCCGAGCGCTATGCCTGCGCCCACGTCGCCGCCCTGAGGTCGGCGGCGGCGCTGCTGGCCGCGCGGGCCCGCCCGGCCGCGGCCCGCGGACGCCGGCAGAAGAACGCCTGGGTGCTGCTGACCGACGTCGCCCCTGAGCTGGGGGAGTGGGCCTCGTTCTTCGCATCCGGTGCCGCGAAGCGGGCGGCGGCGGAGTCCGGATCGACCCGCGCCGTCACCGAGCGCGAGGCCGACGACCTGGTGCGGGACGCCGACCGGTTCCTCGCGGTGGTCGAGCAGGCCCTCGGCCTGACGCCGCACCTTCCGCTCGGCGACCAGCTCGCCGGGCGCGCCGCCGGCTGAATGCGACGACAGGGGGCCACTAGTGTTGCCGCCATGGTCTCCCCCGACGGCTCTGGCAGGGCGCGGCCCGGGGAGCGCCCGGGCTCGGTGCGCACCGCCGTGGTGTGGGACGCGCTCGGGCCGGTCCTGTCCGGAGCGCCGTGCGACGTCGTCGACGTCGGCGGCGGCACCGGAGGCTTCGCCGTCCGCGTCGCGCAGGCCGGGCACAGGGTCACGGTCGTGGACCCGAGTCCCGACGCGCTGGCCGCGCTCGATCGGCGCGCCCGCGAGATCGGCGTCGAGGTCGCCGGCCACCAGGGCGACGTCTCCGGACTGCTCGACGTGGTCGGTGCCGACAGCGCCGACCTCGTGCTCTGCCACGGCCTGCTCGAGGTCGTCGACGCTGCCGACGCCCTCGCCACGATCAGAGAGGTGCTGCGACCTGGCGGCACCGTCAGCATCCTCGTCGCCCAACGGCACGCCGCCGTCGTCGCCCGAGCGATGGCCGGGCACCTCCATCAGGCGCTCGCCCTCCTCGACGGTGACGACCAGACCGAGCGGGCCGCCGGACGCGCATCCCGGCCGGCCCGGCGGTTCACCGCCACCGAGATCGCTTCGATGGTCGAGCAGGCTGGTTTCGCGGTTTCAGCGGTGCATGCCGTGCGGGTGTTCACCGACCTGGTCCCTGGCTCGCTGTTGGACCAGGAGCCCGGCGCCGCAGCGGCGCTCGCCGAGCTCGAGCGTGCTGTCGCGGAGCTGCCGGAATACCTCCCCCTCGCCACCCAGGTCCACGTGCTCGCCACCTGACCGGGGGACGCGGTGACCACGCCGCACCTGCTCCACGTCGACATGGACGCGTTCTACGCGTCGGTCGCGATCAGGGACCGGCCCGACCTCCAGGACCGGCCGGTCGTCGTCGGTGGCGGGCATCGAGGTGTCGTCCTCTCAGCCAACTACCCGGCGCGCCGCTACGGGATCCGCTCGGGCATGTCCGGGCACGAAGCGCGCCGACTGTGTCCGCGGCTGGTCGAGGTGCCGCCGGACTTCGCTGTCCTGACCCCGGTGTCGAAGGCGATCATGGAGACCTTCCGAGCGTTCAGTCCTGTCGTCGAGGTGATGTCCCTCGACGAGGCATTCCTCGACGTGCGTGGCGCGGCCCGGCTGTTCGGCCCGCCGCACGTCATCGCCGACCGGATCCGCGCCCGGGTCCGTGCCGAGCACGGGATCACCTGCTCGGTCGGCATCGCCGCCGCCGTCTCCGTCGCCAAGCTGGCCAGCCGGCGCGCGAAGCCCGACGGGGTGCTCGCGATCCCACCCGAGCGGTTCGTCGAGATCGTCCATCCGCTCGACGTCGGTGAGCTCTACGGCGTCGGCGAGGCCACCCGCCGCCGGCTGCACCGGCTCGGCCTGATCACCGTCGGCGACGTCGCGCTGATCCCGGTCGCCGAGCTGCGACGGATGGTCGGCGGCCACCTCGGCGGCCACCTGCACGCGCTCGCGTGGGGTGCGGACCGGAGCGAGCTGTCGCCCGGAGGGGCCGGCACCTTCGGCTTCGGCGAGGGCGTCCCCGAGGGAAGCATGGGCGCGCAGCACACGCTCGCGGCCGACACCCGCGACCGCGACCGGCTCGCGCGCGAGCTGCTCCGCCTCTCGGCCCGGGTGTCGGCCCGGCTCCGCGCCGCGGACAAGATCGGCCGCACGGTGGCGATCACCATCCGGTGGAGCGACTTCCGCACGATCTCCCGGTCCCGGACGCTGCCGGAGCCGACCGACGTCACCCACGACGTCTACCAGGCGGCGCTGCTCCTGCTCGACACCGTGTTCCCGCTCCGGCTGGCCGTGCGTCTGGTCGGGGTCCGGGTCGAAGGGCTCCGGCCGCGGCGCGACATCGACGGCCGGCAGCTGGCCATCGGCGAGCCCGATCCCGGGTGGCCCGACGCCGATCGGGCCGTCGACCGGGCGACCGGCAGGTTCGGGCCCTCCGCCGTACGCCGGGGAAGCCTCCTGTGACTCTGTGCCGACGCCTGGCCGATGCCTGGCCGACGCCTGGCCGACGCTTGCGATCCGCCGGTGGCTCGACCCAGGCGATGCGTAGCCATCCGAACGGCCAGACGTTGAGGAATTGCCTTGGTCGGCCTACCGGTCGGCACGGAGCCTGCTTACACTGAAGGTTCAGACCATCGACGTTTTCCGTCGACCGCACGCGTGGAGGATCCGGTGCCACTCTCCGAAGAGGAGTTGCGACTGCTCGAGCAGATGGAGCGCGCGCTCGTCGAAGAGGACCCGAAGCTCGCCTCCACCCTCCGCGGCACCACGATGCGGCAGGCCGCCCGTCGCCGGGCTCTGCTGGCCGGCTTCGTCTTCGCGATCGGCATCGCCGTGCTGATGGGCGGCGCGATCAGTGGCCTGTGGCAGGTCGGGATCCTCGGGTTCGTGATCATGCTCGGCTCGGCCACGATCGGGCTCGGCGCGCTGCGTGGTCAGCAGCTGGGTGGGCAGCAGGCAGGCGGGTCCGAACCCGCACAGAAGGCGCACCCCTCCGGGTTCGGCGTGATCGATGGCGGTCGCGTGCGCAGCCGCCGCCCGCGCCGGCCGAAGGCCTCCGGCTCCTTCATGGAGCGCGTCGAGGAGCGCTGGCGCAGGCGCCGCAACCGAGGCTTCTGATCAGACCCTGACCAGGTCCTCCCGGTCGGCGGTCGCCGATCGTGGACGCTGCCACGCGGTGCGGGGCAGCCAACGGGCCCGCACGGCCACGCTCCGGGCCACGCCGGCCTCCAGGGACGCGCAGCAGGCCTGTGCGTCGGCCGCGAGTCCGGCCGTCGCGATGGTCGAGCCGGGGCGGGCATAGCGGGCAACCTCGATCGCGGCGACCAGTCGCTCCAGTGCCATCGTCGCCTCCGGGTCGGCCTCGGATCCGGTGCGCGGCCGTTCGGGGCGATCGACGTCGGTCCGGTCGCCGAGGTGATCGACGAGGACCCGGCCGATCTCCTGGGGAGAGCGACCTGCGGGCCAGGGGAGGGCAAGATCCAGGGCGGTCGCCCGCAGCTCGTCCCAGATGTCCTCCGGTGATCCGGCCAGTCGGCGACGACGGGCGCGCCCACGGAGCGCGCGTGGCACCAGCGCGAGGCCGCCGATGACGGCGAGCACCAGGATCACCAGAGCGATCCGGAGCAGGATCGCGAGCCAATCGGTGCCGTCGTCCGCGGCCTGGTCGTCGTCGGCCGACAGGTCCTCCGGCGCGACCGTCGTGGTCACCTGGGTGGTGTCGAGGGTCAGGTCACGGGTGGTGCTGGCGGTCGGGTTGCTCGTGGTCTCGGACGGACCGGAATCGTCCACGGGCACGGTCGAGTAGTCGGGCGCCGTCGCCGCACGGCGCGCGGGAGTCGGCTCGAACCTGACCCAGCCGGCGCCCTCGAAGTAGAGCTCCGGCCAGGCGTGCAGGTCGTCCGAGCTGTACTCCCAGTCACCGTTGCCCAGGTCCTGCGGCTCGAGGAAGCCGATCGCCACGCGCGCCGGAATGCCGACGATGCGCGCCATCACCGCCATGGCGGACGCGAACTGCTCGCAGTAGCCCGTGCGGCCCTGGGGATCGTCCTCCCGATCGGTCAGGAACGTCTCGAACGCGTTGCCGCCGATCCCGTCCGGCGCCTTCCTCAGGCTGTACTTGAATCCGCCGGTCTCGCGGAAGAAGTCCTGGATCAGCAAGGCGGACTCGTAGTCGGAGGTCGTGTGGACCGTCACCTCCACGGCCAGGCTCCGCACGATCGCCGGCAGGCCGCCCGGCACCTCGAGGTACTCGTCGTCGACAGCGGTGATCGCGGCGTCCTCGAAGAACTCCCCGCTGGTCCCGTAGTCGGGGTCCATGCCCTCGACCGTCCACTCGAGGTCCTCCGTGGTCAGGTCGTCGGGCACGGCGAGGAAGTCCATGGTGTCCTCGTCGAAGCGCCAGTCGCCGGGTGCCTCCACCGACGACGCCGGGAACGGCGTCGGGAGCCACCAGGAGTCGAAGTCGTCGGTCGCCGCGAAGTCGTACTCGTGAGGGGTGATCGGCACGTCGGGCGACAGCCCCTGAGGTGGAGGGAGGACGCCGGTCGCCGTGTTGTCGTCCGCGACCCCTCGGTCGCCGCTGCTCCACTCCTGTCCGGTGAACCGGTTGAGAACCGCGACCCGGAGGTAGTCCGGGTCGGGGTCGTCGGTGTGGAAGCGGATGAGCGGGACGTCCTCGGGTTGCTCGAGGTCGCGGCGCAGGTCCGTGCGCGGGTTGTGGATCTCGATCTTGTCGTCGCCCTCGCCCGGTCCGAAGCCGAGGAGGTTGAGGTCGAGCACCGGGACGAAGGGCGGGATCAGCACCGCGCACACGGTCGCGGTCACGCCGATCCGGCCGGCTCCCACCCGCACCGCGTCGGCGACCGGGTTGGCCTCGACCCACGGGTTGTGCTGGTCGGGGCCGAGCGGTCGACCCCACTTGAGCAGGTGGTCGCGGTTGTCGAGGTGGAGCAGAGACAGGAAGCCGGCGGAAGCGAGGACGAACGGCACCAGCCCGGGGCCGGACTGGACCAGGCCGGCGGGGACGGAGTAGACCGCGAGCAGGCCGAGGCCGGCGACGGGAACCCGGCGGATGGTGCAGGCCAGGATGTCGACCAGCAGCACGAAGAAGACGCCGCCGACCAGCAGCAGCGGTGCGACCGGAGGCACATCGGCCGGGATCGGCGCGGCGAACGTCTGCGCCGAGTCCATCGCCATCTCGAGGGAGTCGAGGATCCGGCTGCCGGCAGCACCGGCCGGGATCGGGCTCCCGCCCAGCTCCCCGCTGACCATCGCGACGGCCAGGAGGATCTGGACGACCACGGTGACGATCGCCGGGCTCCCGAGCCAGCGGAGCAGCGCTCCGGCCGCAGCGACGACGATCGCCGTCGCCGCGAGCGGGACGAGGTAGGCACCGGAATCGACGAGGAAGCCCCGCCAGGCCATCAGCGCGGCAAACGTGGTGCCGGCCGCGAGCATCGCGAAGATCAGCGTGTATCCGAAGGACCGGCCGCTCCTCATCGATTGCCCCTGCTGCTCACGACGCCGGCCGCCGCTGCCGCCCGCCCTGAGGCGCGGCCGAGGTCGCGCCACGCGGAGTCGATCCGGTCGCGTGGTCCGATCGTCACCGAGCGCCAACCGATGCCGGCGACCGACGGCTGCCGATCAGTCGCCCCCTGCGCGAGCCGCCCGCTCCACTGCTCGACGTCGAGGACCATGGCCAGCGCAGTGCCCGAGTCGTGGCGGATCTGGCGCAGCGCCACGGTGTCGGTCTGCTCGAGGCCGCCCAGCACGGCGACCACCAGCCCGCCGCGGGTCTGGTCGCCGGTCCAGCCGGCATCGAGGGTCGGCTTCTGCGTCGTCGCCACCAGGGCGAGCCGCTCGAGGACGGCGGTCGACGTCTCGTCCGCGCCGGTGCCGTCCGCCAGGACCAGGCGTACGGCGTAGCCGTGCTGGTCGAGGTGCAGCACGAGGGAGGCGGCCGCCACCACGGCGAACTCGAAGCTGGACCCGAGGCCCTGGCCGCGGTGCGCGCGCAGCCGGTTGTCGAGGAGCACCGTCGCCCGGGCCTCCCATGGTTGCTCCTCGCGACGCACCATGAGGTCGCCCATCCGCGCGGAGCTGCGCCAGTGGACCCGGCGCAGCTCGTCGCCGCGTCGGTACTCGCGGACGCTGACGTCCTCGGCCGATCCGGCGGCGAAGGCCTGGGGTCGGTGCTCGCCGGACCCGCTCCACCCGCCCATCACCGGGATCGGGGGCAGTGCCACCGTGCGCGGCGTGACGACGAGCACGCCCTTGCCGGGCACCAGGCGGCGCAGCTCGATCAGGCCGAACGGATCGGCGATGCGGATCGTGAGCGGCCCGATCTCGAACCGGCCGCGCACGTCCGACCGCACCTGATAGCTGACCTTGCGCTGCCACTTCCGCGCGATGCCCTGCAGCACGAAACGGGGGCGGGTGCCCAGCGCATAGGGCACCTGGTCCTCGACCAGGATCGCGCCGGCGCTCGACCTGCCCTCGTTGGCGAGGTCGAGATCGATCCGAGCGGGCTGGCCCGCCGCGACCAGCCGTGGGTGCACCGACCGGGTCGCCGCCAGCGCGTAGCGCCGCCGTCCGATGACGAACGCGGCGATCAGGGGCAGCGCGACGACGAGGACGCCGATCCGTGTCAGCGTCGTCTGACCGAGGAGCACGGCGCAGCCGATCGCGGTCACGCCTGCAGCCAGGAACGCCCGGCCACGGAGCGTCAGTCCTGCCAGACCGTCACGCATCGCCGTCCCTCATGTCGCGCCGGGCCGCCATGTCGCGCCGTCAGGAACGAATCTCGGGGACCGGCACCTGCGCCGCGATCCCCTGGAGGATGGCGCCGGTGCCGCGGCCGCTGACGGCGGACTCGGCACTCGGCAGCAGCCGGTGGGCCAGCACCGGGTTGATCAGGGCGTGGACGTCGTCGGGCAGCACGTAGTCGCGCTGGTGGAGGGCGGCGTACGCCTTGGCGGCCCGCACCAGGTGAAGGGTCGCCCGGGGCGAGGCACCCAGCAGGAGCTCGGGGCTCTCACGGGTCGCGGCGGTCAGCGACACCGCGTAGCGCTGCACGGCCTCGGACACATGGACGTGGCCGACGATCGCGCACAGCTTGCGGAGCTCGGCCCCGTCCGTCACCGGCTCGAGGTCGTCGAGCGGGTTGAGCTCGGTGTGGGAGTTCAGCATCGCGATCTCGGCCGCCGGCACGGGGTAGCCGATCGACACCCGGGCCATGAAGCGATCGCGCTGCGCCTCGGGCAGGGCATAGGTGCCCTCCATCTCGACCGGGTTCTGGGTCGCGATCACCATGAAGGGAGAGTCGAGGTGGTAGGTGACGTTGTCGACGGTGACCTGCTGCTCCTCCATGCACTCCAGCAGCGCGGACTGGGTCTTGGGGGAGGCGCGGTTGATCTCGTCGCCGATCACGATGTTGGCGAAGACGCCGCCCGGCCGGAACTCGAACTCGCGGCTCTGCTGGTTGTAGACGGAGACGCCGGTGATGTCGGACGGCAGCAGATCGGGCGTGAACTGGATCCGACGCACGGTCAGGTCGATGCTGCGTGCGAGCGCCTTGCTCAGCATCGTCTTGCCGACACCGGGCACGTCCTCGAGCAGCAGGTGGCCCTCGGCCAGCAGCACGACCAGCGTGGCCGAGACGACCTCGCTCTTGCCTTCGATCACGCGCTCGATGTTCGCGCGGATCCGGCCGGCGACCCGGGCGACGGTGGCAACGTCGGCCCCGGTGGGGTCCGGCTGCTGCTCGGTGGTCAGCGACTCCACGTCGTGGTCTCCCGTCTCTGGCGCGCCCGTCCAGCGTAAAGGCCCGCGGTAGGGCAACGGTACGGCGCCGGAGCAACCTAACCCGTGGCGATACCCCACGGGTCACGGAGCGGTCACGCGTTCGCATCGACCCGTGGCTGGATCGCGGCCCAAAACACGCCCCGTGGTGGTTGACGGTGGGGGAAAGTGGAGTAGTGTGGGGGAAAGTGGAGGAAGCAGGAGGTGCCCGATGCTCTTCATGGGCACCTACACCCCGAAGCTCGACGACAAGGGGCGCCTCTTCCTCCCGGCGAAGTTCAGGGATCGACTGGCGGAGGGGCTCGTGGTGACGCAGGGTCAGGAGAACTGCCTCGTCGTCTGGCCCTCCGACGTGTTCGCGTTGGAGGCCGACCGCGCCTCGGCTCGGCCGATGACCAACCGGGCCGCACGCCGTTACGCACGGGTGCTGTTCGCCGGCGGTGACGAGGGCACGCCGGACAAGCAGGGCCGGATCGGCATCCCGGCGCACCTGCGGGACTACGCCGGACTCGACCGCGACGTCGTCGTGATCGGGGTCCGGGACCGCCTGGAGATCTGGAACCCCACCCGCTGGCGGGAGTTCCAGGAGGACGCGATGGGCGACTTCGTCGACCTCGACGAGGACGACGACTGAGTCGGCTCGGTTTCGTCGCCAGCACGACAGAGATCAGCAGCACAACTCCACAGCGATCCGCAGGACGAGGTCTCTGTCCCGCTCCCGTTGCCTTCTGGGGCACCTTCCCCGGCACCAGACGGCAACCCCCAACGGGAGCGGGCGGGGGACCTGGCCCGGCGGATCGCAACTCATGAGCAGGGGGTCGAACCGATGAGCGTGATGGGCAACGAGCCACGGGTGCGCGACCTGGCCCGCGAGGCAGTGACGCTGATGGCGTTCTCCGCGGGGGTGTCGGTCTCCGTGGCCCTGCTGTTGTTGACCGCCTATTGGCTGGGTCTCTGAGGGCCGGACGGAGATGACCACTCCCCGACACGCCCCGGTCCTCCTCGACCGGGTCGTGGCGCTCCTGGCTCCTGCGCTCGACCACAGCGACGCCGTGCTGGTCGACGCCACCCTCGGTCTCGGCGGGCACAGCGAGGCGGTGCTGGCCCGGTGCGAGCTGGCCCGCGTCATCGGCATCGACCGCGACCCGCGCGCGCTCGACCTGAGCCGCGAGCGGCTGGC
This sequence comes from uncultured Actinomycetota bacterium, assembly GCA_963766035.1. Taxonomy (GTDB): domain Bacteria; phylum Actinomycetota; class Actinomycetes; order Propionibacteriales; family Nocardioidaceae; genus Nocardioides. The sequence continues at coordinate 475,423 of CAVXYP010000004.1, forward strand.
GCCGTACGGCGACCGCTTCACAGCCGTGCACGCGGTCTACGACGAGATCCCGGACGTGCTGGCCGACCTCGGGCTCCCGAGACAGGGAGGGGTGAACGGGGTGCTCTTCGACCTGGGCGTCTCGTCGATGCAGCTCGACCTGCCCGAGCGGGGGTTCGCGTACGCCGTCGACGCCCCCCTCGACATGCGGATGGACCCGTCCGACACCGGGCACGGGCCGACCGCCGCCGACGTGCTCAACACCTACGAGCCGGGTGACCTGGTCCGCGTGCTCCGGGACTACGGCGAGGAGCGCCACGCGAAGCGGATCGTCGGTGCCATCGTGCGGGAGCGGACCCGGGAGCCCTTCACCAACTCCGGCCGGCTGGTCGCCCTCCTCTACGACGCCATCCCGGCGCCGGCCCGCCGCACGGGCGGCCATCCGGCCAAGCGCACGTTCCAGGCGCTGCGGATGGAGGTCAACGACGAGCTGCGCGTTCTCGAGCGGGCGATACCGGCGGCGATCGACGCGATCGGCGTCGGTGGCCGGGTGGTCGTCGAGTCCTACCACTCGCTCGAGGACCGGCTGGTCAAGCGCGCGTTCACCGCCGCCGCCCGGAGCGACGTCCCGGAGGACCTCCCGTTCGTTCCCGAGGGCCACGAGCCGGCTCTCCGGCTGGTGACTCGTGGTGCCGAGAAGGCGAACGCCGACGAGATCGCCGAGAACCCGCGCGCCGCATCCGTGCGGCTGCGCGCCATCGAACGAGTCCGCGCCCACGGCAAGGGAGCCGCATAGATGAACACCCCGCGAAAATGAGCAGCACCGCACCCCAGCTCCGGTCCCGACTGCCGCGGATCGCCGAGGTCGCCGTCCAGCGGGCCCGGCTGACGGTGGTGCCGCGGACGCGCACCCGGCCGCGCGCGCCGCGGGTGCCCTTCGTGACCCTGGTCAGCGCGATCCTGCTCGCGGGCGTGATCGGGCTGCTGATGTTCAACACCTCGATGCAGCAGGCGTCCTTCCGCGCCGCCGCGCTGGAGGACCAGGCCTCCGACCTGACCGCCCAGGAAGAGGGGCTCCGCCTCGAGCTCCAGGAGCTGCGCAACCCGCTGCGGGTCGCCGGCCTCGCCCAGCGCAACGGCATGGTGCTGCCGGCCGGCGGACCGCTGGTGCTCGATCTCGACACCGGCAAGGTGCTCGGCGACCAGAAGCAGCCGATCCTGCCCGGGTCCAAGGTTCCGCCGACCGTCCCCGGCCCGCCCCGGCCCGACGCGCTCGACCCGGACCCGATCATCGTCCGCGAGCGTCCGGCCAACCTGCGCAACAACCCCCGCCACGGCGCGTCCCACCGGGCTCGCCAGCGGTAGCGATCTAGGTTTGCAGGTGTGACCGGACCGATCCGTTCCCGACCGGCGCGCGCGCCGCGGCGTGCGTCGCCGCAGCTACGGCTCCAGGTCGGGTTCATGGTGATCGCGATGGTGCTGTCGGTCTTCGCGGCCCGGCTGATCCAGCTGCAGGGCGTCGACCCTGACCAGTACGCCGCGATGGCCGCGGCCGAGGGCTCGCGCGACGTGATCCTGCCGGCCACCCGCGGCGAGATCCTCGACCGCAACGGCGTGCCGCTCGCCGAGTCGATCGACGGCAGGATGATCGTGGCCGACCCCACCCTCACGGCCGAGGACGCTCCTGAGCTCGCGTCCTTCCTCGCGAAGCGGCTCCACCTCGACTACTTCCAGGTGCTCCAGCGGCTCCGGGTGGAGGGCAGCCGGTTCCAGTACATCGCCCGCCAGGTCCGGGCGGGGCTGGCGACCGAGGTCATCGACGAGGCGGAGAAGCAGGGCTTCGTCGGGCTCTTCCTGCAGCGCGACCCGGTTCGGGACTACCCGTTCGGACGCGTGGCGGCCAACCTGATCGGCTTCCTCGGCACGCCCAGGAAGAACGGCTCGGCGCGGGCTCTGGCCGGTCTGGAGGACGCGTTCAACCACTACCTGTCCGGCGTCGACGGCGAGGCTCAGTACGAGGTCGGCGCCGGCGCCCAGATCCCGCTCGGCGACAGCGCGACCACGCCCGCGGTCGACGGCTCGGACCTCAACCTCACCATCGACGCCGTCATGCAGTCCTACACGCAGCAGGTGCTGCAGCAGACGGTCGAGGGGTCGCACGCCGAGTCCGGGATCGCGGTGATCATGGACAGCCGCACCGGCGAGCTGCTCGCGCTCGCCGACTACCCGTCCTACGACGCCAGCGAGCCGCAGGAGTGGCCGAAGTCGCGCTACAAGTCGAGCGCGCTGACCGACGTCTACGAGCCGGGCTCGACGGAGAAGGTGCTCACCCTGAGTGCCGTCATCGATGCCGGCTACGGCCGGCCGCGCCAGCAGTACGTCGTGCCGCCCGAGCTCGACCGGCAGGACCGGCCGATCCACGACCACTGGGTGCACGGCATCGAGCACCTCACCCTGGCCGGGATCCTCGCCAAGTCCTCCAACATCGGCACGGTGCTGGCGGCCGACCGCTTCCGGCCGGGGCAGCTGCGGTCCTACCTCACCGCGTTCGGCTACGGCCAGCAGACCGGGATCGGGCTGCTCGGTGAGACCAAGGGCCTGCTGCCCGAAGGTGCGGCGTGGACCGACCAGGTCGACGACCGGATCGCGTTCGGGCAGTCGCTGTCGATCAACGCGATCCAGATGGTCGCGGCGGTCAACGCGGTCGCCAACGACGGCGTACGGATCGACCCGAGCCTGATCGACGGGTCCGCCACCCTCGACGACGGCACCGAGGTCGGCACCGACCAGGCCGCCGAGCGCCGGGTGATCAGCGACCAGGCCGCGCACCAGACGGCGTTGATGATGGAGCGGGTGCTCGACCCGGTCGACGGCGTCGCGCCGCTGGCCGCCGTCCCCGGCTACCGCGTCGCCGGCAAGACCGGCACCGCGCAGCGGGTGGCCGACAGGTGCGGCTGCTACGACGGCAGCCACACCGCCTCGTTCGTGGGCTTCGGCCCCACCGACGACGCCCGGTTCACCGTCTACGTCGTCATCCACGACTCCCGCACCGGTGGCGGTGGCGCGGTGGCCGGCCCGGCGTTCGCGAAGCTGATGAGCTTCGCCCTCCGGCGCTACGGCGTGGCGCCGACGGGCACCCGGCCCTCGCGGCTTCCCGTCGAGTGGTGACGGGGCCCTGATGGACGCAGGGACCACCCGACCCCAGCACCCGGCCGCGTTGTCCTTCGACGAGGTCGTGGCGCTGGTGCGCGAGCAGGCCGATGCGCGGGTGGTGGGCGGTGACACCGACGCGATCGTCACCGGCATCACCCTCGACTCGCGCCGGGTGATGCCGGGGGACGTCTACGCGGCCCTGCCCGGCGCCCGCGCCCACGGCATCCAGTTCGTCGCCCAGGCGGCGGAGGCGGGCGCCAGCGTCGTACTGACCGACGACGCGGGCGCGGTCGACCTGCCTCCCGGGATCCCGGCGGTCGTCGTGGCGTCACCGCGCTCGGTGCTCGGTGCGGTGTCGGCCGGCATCTATGGCCATCCGGCCCGTGCCATGCGGATGATCGGCGTCACCGGCACCCAGGGCAAGACCACCGTGACCCGCCTGCTCGACGGCGGTCTCGACGCCGCCGGCATCGCATCGGCCGTCGTCGGCACGGTCGGCACGCGGATCGCCGGCGCCGACCTCAGGACGGCCCTCACGACGCCCGAGGCACCCGACCTGCACGGTCTGTTCGCCCTGATGCTGGAGCAGGGCGTCGCGTGCTGCGCGATCGAGGTGTCGAGCCACGCACTGGTGCTGGGGCGGGTCGACGGGGTCGTGTTCGACGTCGCCGTCTTCACCAACCTCGGGCGCGACCACCTCGACTTCCACACCGACGTCGACGACTACTTCGCGGCCAAGGCGACCTTGTTCACGCCGGAACGGGCGCGGCTCGGCCTGGTCAACATCGACGACGACTACGGGCGCCGGCTCATGGACATCGCGACCATCCCGATGCGCACCATGTCGACCGGAGGTCGTCGGGCGGACTGGACCGCCGTCGACGTCGACCTCGGCCCGGAGGGATCCACGTTCACCGTCCGCGGCCCCCACGGCCTCGCCGTGCCCGCCTCCGTCGCGCTGCCCGGCGACTTCAACGTCGCCAACGCGCTGTCGGCGGTCGCGGCGGCCGTCGAGGTCGGGCTCGACCCCGTGGCCGTCGCCTCCGGCATCGAGGCCACCGGGGGAGTGCCGGGCCGCCTCGAGCGGGTGTCAGCCGGCGACACCGACGACTTCGCCGTCTACGTCGACTACGCGCACAAGCCGGACGCGCTGACCGCCGTGCTCGCGACCCTGCGGCCGGTGACGGCCGGCCGGCTGATCGCCGTGATCGGCGCCGGTGGCGATCGCGACCGCGGCAAGCGACCGGTGATGGGTCAGATCGCTGCTGCCCGAGCGGACCTCCTGATCGTGACCGACGACAACCCCCGCAGCGAGGACCCGGCCGCGATCCGGGCCGAGGTGCTCGCCGGCGTCGTCGAGGTCGAGCCCGCACGCCGGGCCGAGGTGCGCGAGATCGGTGACCGACGGGCCGCGATCGCCGCCGCGATCGCGGCGGCACGGGAGGGCGACGTCGTGCTGGTGGCCGGCAAGGGGCACGAGACCGGCCAGGAGGTCGCGGGGGTGGTGCACCCGTTCGACGACCGCGAGGTGGTGCGCGAGCTCCTCACCGGAGGCGCCGGATGATCCCGTTGCGGCTCGACGAGATCGCCGTCGTGGTGGACGGTGAGGTGCACGGCGACCCGGCGTTGGTCGTGACCGGCGCGGCGTACGTCGACAACCGGGCGCCCGTCGCCGGCGGGCTGTTCGTCGCGATCGTCGGGGAGCGGGTCGATGGACACGCCTACGCCGGCGGCGCGCACGCCGTGCTCGGCAGCCGGCCGACGGACGCGCCGACCGTCGTCGTCGCCGATCCCGTGGTCGCGCTGGGCCGGCTCGCCCGGTACGTGGTCGACCTGACACCGGCCACGGTGCTGGCTCTCACGGGATCGGTCGGCAAGACCGGGACGAAGGACTATCTGGCGAGCGTCCTCAAGCACCTCGCCGGGGCGGACCGGGTGGTCGCGACCGAGGGCAACGGCAACAACGAGATCGGCGTGCCGCTCACGGTGCTGCGGGCCGGCGCGGGCACCGACTACCTCGTCGTCGAGATGGGCGCGCGCGGGATCGGCCACATCGCCTACCTCTGCGACATCGCGCCGCCGCGGATCGCCGCCGCGCTCAACGTCGGCACCGCCCACGTCGGGGAGTTCGGAGGCCGCGAGCAGATCGCCCTGGCCAAGGGCGAGATCGTCGAGGCGCTCCCGGCCGACGGGACCGCCGTCCTCAACGCCGACGACCCGCTGGTGGCGGCGATGGCCGACCGGACGACGGCGCGGGTGCTGACCTTCGGCAGTGCCGGGTCCGTGCGATCGGACGCACCGGAGCTCGATGGGCTCGGCCGACCGTCCTTCACCATCGCCGACGGGCACGAGGCGCATCCGGTCCGGCTGCTGCAGACGGGCGCGCACCAGGTCCAGAACGCGACCGCCGCGGCCGCGATGGCCGTCGCCGCGGGGTTCCCGCTCGCCGACGTCGCTGCGGCGCTGTCGGAGGCCACCGCGGCGTCGCGGTGGCGCATGGAGGTGCACGAGCGTCCCGACGGGATGCTCGTGGTCAACGACGCCTACAACGCCAACCCCGACTCGGTGCGCGCCGCGCTCGAGGCGCTGGTCGCGATCGGCCGGGCGCGCGGTCGCCGTACCATCGCCGTGCTGGGACAGATGATGGAGCTCGGCGACGAGCACGAGGCCGGCCATCGCTCGGTCGGCGCCGATGCGGTCCGGCTCGGCGTCGATGTCGTGGTCGTGGTCGGCGAGCCGGCCGCCCCGATCGCCGACGCGGCCGCGGCGGACGGGGGTCCGGTGGTGATCAGGACGGAGGGGCGCGACGATGCCCTCGCCTGGGTGCGGCAGAATGCCGGACCGGAGGACGTCGTCCTCGTCAAGGCGTCCAGGGGGGCGGCGCTCGAATGGGTCGCCGCACAACTGGTCGGGGGACCCGGTGACCCCCAATGACACGGACAGTGCGTGAGAGGACGGCAGCGTGCTAGCGATCCTGCTCGGCGGGGGCATCGCCCTGCTGGTCTCGTTGCTCGGCACCCGGGTCGCGATCCACTACTTCACCCGCTGGGGCTACGGCCAGGAGATCCGCGACGACGGCCCGACCAGCCACCACACCAAGCGCGGCACTCCCACGATGGGGGGCGTCGTGATCATCGCGGCCGTGGTGCTGGGCTACGGCACGGCGAAACTGCTCACCGCGGATGCTCCGAGCGCGTCCGCCCTGCTCCTCCTCTTCCTCTTCGTGGGGATGGGCCTGGTCGGCTTCCTCGACGACTTCATCAAGATCTACAAGCAGCGCAGCCTCGGCCTCCGGAGCAAGGCCAAGATGGTCGGGCAGACCGTCATTGCCCTCGTCTTCGGTGTCCTCGCACTGTCGCCCTGGCTGGAGGACGAGCACAACCGGACGCCGGCGTCCGAGAAGGTCTCGTTCCTGCGCGAGATCGACTGGCTCGCGCTGCCGATGGTGCTCGCTCTCGTGCTGGTCTGGCTGCTGGTCACCGGCTTCAGCAACGCGGTCAACCTCGCGGACGGGCTCGACGGCCTCGCCGCCGGTGCCAGCGTGATGGTCTTCGGCGCCTACATGCTCGTGAACATCTGGCAGAACAACCAGTTCTGCCAGGAGGAGCCGAGCGCGAGCTGCTACAACGTCCGAGATCCGCTCGACCTCGCCATCATCGCCGCGGCCATCACCGGCGCCTGCTTCGGCTTCCTGTGGTGGAACGCCTCGCCGGCGCGGATGTTCATGGGCGACACCGGGTCGCTCTCCCTCGGCGGCGGCCTGGCCGGTCTCGCGATCCTCACCCGGACCGAGCTGTTGTTGGTGATCCTCGGCGGGCTGTTCGTGCTGATCACAGCTTCGGTGATGCTGCAGGTGAGCTGGTTCAAGGCGACCAAGAGGTTCACCGGAGTCGGCAAGCGGGTGTTCCGGATGGCGCCGCTCCAGCACCACTTCGAGCTGCTCGGCTGGGAACAGGTGACGATCGTGATCCGGTTCTGGATCATCACCGGCCTGTTCGTCGCGACCGGGCTTGGCGTGTTCTACGCCGAGTGGGTGGCCAGGCTTTGAACAAGGTCGAGACTCTCGGCCGCAAGGACTCCTGGCGTGGCGTGCGGGCGGTCGTCGCGGGCTTCGGTGCGAGCGGGGCAGCGGCGGTCGACAACCTCCTGCACCTCGACGCCGACGTGATCACGGTCGCCGATGCGATCAGCGCGAAGCTCCAGTCGCGGGCCGAGCTGCTCGAGGCGCTGGGCGCGCGGTTCCGGGTCGGCACGGACGCGACCGCGACGCTGCCCGACGATGTCGACCTGCTGGTCGTGTCCCCGGGCTTCCGGCCGGATGCCCCGCTGCTGGCGCAGGCCCGCGAGCGGGAGATCCCGGTGTGGGGAGAGGTGGAGCTGGCGTGGCGGCTGCGCGACCCCGAGCGCCCCGCGCCCTGGTTGTGCGTCACCGGCACCAACGGCAAGACCACGACCGTGCAGATGCTCGAGTCGATCCTCGGCGCCGCGGGGCTGCGCAGCGTCGCCGCCGGCAACGTCGGACTGCCGTTGACCGAGGCCGTCATGGATCCCGAGCCGTACGACGTGATCGCGGTCGAGCTGTCGAGCTTCCAGCTGCACTACGTCTCGACCATGGCGGCCGAGTCGGCCGCGGTGCTCAACTTCGCCGAGGACCACCTGGACTGGTACGCCGGCCCGACGGGCATGGCGGACTACGCCCGCGACAAGGGCCGGATCTATGCCGGTGTCGAGCGGGCGTGCGTCTACAACGTCGCGGACCCGGCGACCGAGCGGCTGGTCCGCGAGGCAGACGTGGTCGAGGGCGCCCGCGCGATCGGCTTCACGCTCGGGATCCCTTCGGTCGGCATGGTCGGGGTCGTCGAGGACGTCCTCGTCGACCGCGCGTTCATCGACGAGCGCCAGAGCAGTGCGGCCGAGCTGTGCGCGATCTCCGACCTCGCTTCACCCGCGCCGCACTTCGTCGCCAACGCGCTCGCCGCCGCCGCACTCGCCCGGGCGCACGGGATCGGCCAGGGCGCCGTACGTGACGGCCTGCGGGCCTTCCGTCCCGACGGTCACCGGATCGCGGTGGTCGCCGAGCACGAGGGCGTGACCTGGGTCGACGACTCCAAGGCCACCAACCCGCATGCCGCGCAGTCGTCGCTGGCGGCCTACGACCCGGTCGTCTGGGTGGCCGGCGGGCTGGCGAAGGGAGCGACCTTCGACGAGCTGGTCCAACGGGTCCGCGGCCGGCTGCGCGGCGTCGTCCTCATCGGTCAGGACCGCGCGATCATCGCGGAGGCGCTTGCGCGACACGCGCCCGATGTGCCCGTGATCGAGGTGACCGCCGGAGAGACTGGCCCGGTAGACGGTGCTGACCTGATGGGACGCGTCGTCGGGGCGGCGGCCGCGGCAGCTCGACCCGGGGACACGGTGCTCCTCGCGCCCGGTTGCGCCTCGATGGACCAGTTCGCCGACTACGCCGCACGGGGCGACGCCTTCGCAGCAGCGGTCCGGGCGGCGATCGCCGCAGAGTGAGGTGGCTGGCAACAGCCGCACCGGAGAGAAGGGGGTCGCCATCACCGCCGCGCTCCCCGACTCGCGGATCGACACCCGCAGCTGGCTGGCTGCGGTGCGGGACGCGCTGGCGCGACCGCTGACCAACTACTACCTCTTGCTGGGCTCGATCGCGCTGCTCCTGACCATCGGCCTGCTGATGGTGCTGAGCTCGTCCAGCGTCGAGGCCTTCCGCGACACCGGCGACTCCTATGCCACCGTCAAGCGGCAGCTGCTGTGGGTTGCGCTGGCGATCCCGTTCGCGTGGTTCGCATCGCGGGTCTCGCTGCGGTGGGTACGACGCCTCGCCTACCCGGCGTTCTCGGTCTCGCTCGTCCTGCTGCTGCTGACCGCCTTCCTCGGGGTCGAGCGCAACGGCAACACCAACTGGCTCGCGTTCGGCCCGATCCAGATCCAGCCCTCCGAGATCGCGAAGCTCTCGCTCATCATCTGGGCCGCCCACATCTACGCCAACAAGGACCGCCGGCTGCGCAGCCTGCACGAGATGATGGTGCCCGTCGTCCCCGGCATGCTGCTGGCGACCGGACTCGTCGTGGTCGGCCGCGACCTCGGCACCGCGCTGGTGTTCTTCGCCATCCTGGTCGGCATGCTCTGGGTGGTCGGCGCACCGGCCCGGCTGTTCGTGATGTGCCTGAGCGTGGTCAGCGTGCTCGCCCTGGGCCTGGCCGCGACCGACTCCGAGCGGCTCGACCGGATCACGACCTTCGTCGATCCGTTCAAGGACTACCACGGCACCGGCTGGCAGCCGGCCCACGGTCTCTACGCGATGTCGAGCGGCGGCATCTTCGGCGAGGGCATCGGCGCCAGCCGGCAGAAGTGGGGCACGCTCCCCGAGGCACACACGGACTTCATCTTCGCGGTCCTCGGCGAGGAGCTCGGGCTCGTCGGCACCCTGCTCGTCGTCGGGCTGTTCCTGGCCATCGCCTACGCGACCCTGCGGATCGCACGCCAGACCAAGGACCCGTTCGTCCGCTACTGCAGCTTCGGCATCGTGATCTGGCTCCTGGGCCAGATGATCATCAACGTCGGCATGGTGCTGGCGCTGCTGCCGGTGATCGGCATCCCGCTGCCGCTGGTCTCCTACGGCGGCTCCAGCCTGCTCCCGACCCTGGTCGCCCTCGGTCTCGTGGTCGGCTTCGCCCGCCGTGAGCCCGCGGCGGCCCGCGCCCTCGCGCAGCGACGCCGGACGCGTGCCGTCGGCCCGCGCCCCCGGTCCACCGGACTGTCGGCTCGTCGGTAGCCTCCCTTCCGATGAAGGTCCTGCTCGCCGGCGGCGGCACTGCCGGCCACACGTCGCCCTTGCTGGCCACGGCCGATGCCCTGGTGCGGCTCGACCCGTCGACCGAGATCACCTGCCTCGGCACGCCCCGCGGCCTGGAGAACACCGTGGTCCCGGCCGCGGGATACCCCCTCGAGCTGATCCCGCCGGTGCCCCTGCCGCGGCGCCCCAACAAGGACCTGGCGATGGTGCCGTCCCGGCTGCGCGGGGCGGTCAAGGCGACCCTCGAGGTCGTCGACCGGCTGCAGCCGGACGTGATCGTCGGCTACGGCGGCTACGTCTCGGTGCCGGCCTACCTCGCCGCCCGCCGCCGCAAGCTGCCACTGGTGATCCACGAGCAGAACGCCCTGCCGGGCATCGGCAACAAGGTCGGCGCCCGGATCGCGCGGCGGGTTGCCGTCAGCTTCCCCGACACGCCGCTGAAGAACGCCGAGTACGTCGGGCTGCCACTGCGGCGGATGATCTCCCAGCTGGACCGGCCCGCGCTGCGCGCCGAGGCCAGAGCGTTCTTCGGCCTCGACCCGGACCTGCCGACCCTCGTCGTCACCGGCGGGTCCCAGGGTGCGTGGAAGCTCAACCGTGCCATCACCCGCGCGTCCGCCGCGCTCGGCACCGGCGGCATCCAGGTGCTCCACGTCATCGGTGCGCGAGGCAAGGAGGACCCGGAGTGGGTCGAGCCCGCCGACACCGGCACGCCGTACGTCGTGGTGCCGTTCGTCGACCGGATGGACTACGCGCTCGCGGCTGCCGACCTGATGGTGTGCCGGGCCGGTGCCAACAGCGTGGTCGAGGCCGCGGCCAGCGGCGTGCCCGCGATCTTCGTGCCGCTCGCCTACGGCAACGGCGAGCAGATCCACAACGCCCGTCCCGTCGTGGACGCCGGGGGAGCGCTGATGGCCGAGGAGGGTGCGTTCACCGCCGACTACGTCGCCGACACCGTGCCGTCGCTCGCCGGCGACCCGGTGCGGCTGGCGGCCATGAGCGCGGCCGCGTCCGGGTTGGTGCCGTCGGACGCCGATGACCGGCTCGCCCGGATCGTCGCCGAGACCGCGGCCCGATGAGGACCGCCCGATGAGGGATACCCGATGAGAGTCGACGTCCCCGACGAGATCCCGGCCGCGGACCGGCTCGGCCGGGTGCACTTCGTCGGCATCGGCGGGGCCGGGCTGTCGGCGATCGCGCGCCTCATGCACCAGTCCGGCGTCGCGGTCAGTGGCAGCGACGCGAACGACTCGGCCGTCGTCCGGGCGCTGCGGAGCGAGGGCATCGTGGTGCACCTCGGCCACGATGCCGCCAACATCGACGGTGTCGACACCGTCATCGTCACGACCGCCGCTCGCGAGGACAACCCGGAGATCGTCGAGGCGAGCGCCCGTGGCCTGCGGCTGTGGCCGCGTTCCGCGGGACTGCAGTCGGTGCTGGTCGGCAGATCGGTCGTGGCCGTCGCCGGCACCCACGGCAAGACGACGACGACGGCGATGACGACCGTCGCCCTGCAGGAGGCCGGGTTCGACCCCACCTTCGCCATCGGGGCCGAGGTCGAGGCGCTCGGCACCAACGCGCGGTTGGGCGCGGGGCCCGTCGCCGTGGTGGAGGCCGACGAGTCCGACGGCGCCTTCCTCGTCTACACCCCGGACATCGCCGTCGTCACCAACGTCGATGCCGACCACCTCGACCACTGGGGCACCGAGGAGGCCTACGAGGCGGCGTTCACGGAGTTCGCGCGGCGCGCCCGGTTGACGATCGCGGACCGCCCCGACCTTGCCGACGTGACCGCCGGGTTCTTCGACGGCGCGACGATCCGCGGGCACGAGCTCTCGACGGAGAACGGCGGCACCCGGTTCCGGGTCGAGGCCCACAGCGTGGACCTGGGCTGGGTGGAGCTCGCCGTCCCGGGACGGCACTACGCGCAGGACGCGCTGTACGCCCTCGCCGTCGGGCTGGCGCTCGACGCCGAGCCCGACGCACTGATCCGCGGGCTGGCGCACCACCGCGGGGCCAAGCGGCGGATGGAACCCATCGGCGAGGCGGCCGGCGTCCGGGTCTACGACAGCTATGCCCACCATCCGAGCGAGATCCGGGGCGACCTGGAAGCGGCCCGGTCGGTGGTCGGTGCTGTCGGCGGTGGTCGGCTGGTCGTGTGCTTCCAACCGCACCTGGTGTCCCGCACCCGGATCTTCGGCGCCGAGATGGGCGCCGCGCTCGGTGCGGCCGACGAGGTGGTCGTGCTCGACGTCTACGTCGCTCGCGAGGACCCCGACCCCGAGGTCACGGGAGCGGTGGTGGCCGACGCCGTACCTCTCCCGGCGGAGCGGGTGCGCTTCGTTCCCGAGCGTGACGACGTGCTCGGCGAGCTCCTCGACCGGATCCGCCCGGGCGACGTGGTGCTGACCCTCGGCGCGGGTGACGTGACCACGCTGGCGCCGCAGCTGCTGGCGGCGTTGCAGGAGCGGGACGATGGCTGAGCGCGTGACACAGGACCGCAGCCGTCGCCGGTTCGCGCGGCGCCAGTGGGCCCGGCGCTGGCTGGCACTGCGCTACGTCCTCGTCGTCGTCCTGGTGACCGGGACGATCGGCTTCGCTGTCTACGGCGTCTACTTCTCGTCGTGGCTGCGCGTCGAGGGCGGCGAGGTCACCGGGACGTCGCAGCTGACGGACGCGGAGGTGCTCGCGGCCGCCGACCTGCCCACCGGCGACGCACTGGTCCGGGTCGACCTGGACGCGATCGAGACCCAGGTGGAGGGACGGCTGACGGCGGTGAAGTCCGTCGACGCGTCCCGCAAGTGGCCGCACGACATCCGCATCGACATCGAGGAGTGGCAGCCGCTCGCGGTGGTCGTCGCGGGCTCCACCTACACGTTCCTGGCCGAGAGCGGCGACACGTTCACGTTCGACAAGATGCCCCAGCAGCCGCCGGCCTCGCTGCCGAGGGTCGTGGTCGGCTCCGCCGCCGACCGGCTGGCGCTCGAGGAGGCCGCCGCGGTCGCGGCATCACTGGACGCGGCGGTGACCAAGCTCGTCGACCACATCCAGGTCGACACCGCCGACGAGATCCTGCTCGAGCTGCGCGACGGGCGCGAGGTCACCTGGGGGAGCGCCGACCAGTCCGACGAGAAGGCCAGGGTGCTCCTCAACCTGCTCGACGTCCGCCCGGGCGCGCAGACCTATGACGTCAGCGTCCCCGGCCTGCCGGCCACCCGATGACCAGGAATCGACCCGTCGGTCCGATCTGACCCGCATCTCTCTCGGCGTGTCTCCCGGGCAGGGGCGGTCGCCGTCCCTACTGTCATGGACACGAAGAGGTTGACATAACTATAACCCTCAGCATGAGGGTAAGGGTTGTGGATCCGATAGTCCATGTACATGTGGAGAGGGGAAGACGGCGTGGCTGCTGCACAGAACTACCTGGCCATCATCAAGGTCGTAGGCATCGGCGGCGGCGGGGTCAACGCCGTCAACCGGATGATCGAGGTCGGCCTCAAGGGGGTCGAGTTCATCGCGATCAACACCGACGCACAGGCGCTGCTGATGAGCGACGCCGACGTGAAGCTCGACATCGGTCGCGAGCTCACCCGCGGGCTCGGCGCCGGCGCCAACCCCGACGTGGGTGGCCGGGCTGCCGAGGACCACGCGGAGGAGATCGAGGAGGTCCTCAAGGGGGCCGACATGGTCTTCGTCACCGCTGGCGAGGGCGGCGGCACCGGCACCGGCGGCGCACCGGTCGTGGCGCGGATCGCCCGGTCGCTCGGCGCGCTGACCATCGGCGTCGTCACCCGGCCGTTCGCGTTCGAGGGCGCCCGGCGCAAGAAGTCGGCCGACGAGGGCATCGAGCGACTCCGTGAGGAGGTCGACACCCTCATCGTCATCCCGAACGACCGGCTGCTGCAGATCTCCGATCGCAACGTGTCGGTCATGGACGCGTTCCGGCAGGCCGACCAGGTGCTGCTGCAGGGCGTCTCCGGCATCACCGACCTGATCACGACACCCGGCCTGATCAACGTCGACTTCGCCGACGTCAAGGCGGTCATGAGCAACGCCGGCTCCGCACTGATGGGCATCGGCTCGGCCCGCGGCGAGGACCGCGCGATCGCCGCCGCCGAGATGGCGGTGAGCAGTCCGCTGCTCGAGGCGTCGATCGACGGTGCGCACGGTGTCCTGCTCTCGGTCGCCGGTGGCTCCGACCTCGGGATCTTCGAGATCAGCCAGGCCGCCGGCATGGTGGCGGACGCGGTGCACGCGGAGGCCAACATCATCTTCGGCGCGATCATCGACGACGCGCTCGGCGACGAGGTCCGGATCACCGTCATCGCTGCCGGGTTCGACGGCGGCACGCCTCCCCGGAAGCGTGAGGGCAGTGCGCTGCGTCCCCAGGCCAAGCCGCAGCAGTCGCAGGAGGACATCCGGGCCGCCGTCGCCTCCCGCCGTGAGGCCGACCCGGCGGAGGCGCCGCACGAGGCTCCGGCCGACCAGCCGGCCGTCACCGTCGGTGCCCGGCCGACCTCGCCGCCGGTGGACTTCGACGACGACCTGGATGTGCCGGACTTCCTGAAGTAGCCACGCCGGAGGCTCAGGAGCCCGCTTGTATTCCTTTCGCACGACACTCGGCCCCGTCGAGCTGGCCTTCACCGACCGGCTCGGCGGGGTCAGTGCCGCGCCGTACGACGAGCTCAACTTGTCGATCGCGGGCGACGACGACAGCCTCGCCAAGGCCGAGAACCACCGGCTGGTGATCGAGGACTTCGCGCCCGACCTCGGCGTCGACCGGATCGCGGACCTCTACCAGGTCCACGGCGCGCGGGTAGTGGTCGCCGAGCCCGGCGTGCGTCCGGAGGCCGACGGCATCGTCACGACCGACCCGGACACGGTCCTGCTCGTCCGCGCCGCCGACTGCGTCCCCGTCCTCCTCGCCGACGCCGGCGCCCGAGTGATCGGCGCCGCGCACGCCGGGCGGCTCGGCATGGCACTCGGTGTCGTTCCCCGCGTCGTGGCCACGATGCGCGAGCTGGGTGCCGACGAGATCCGGGCCTGGGTCGGCCCGGCGATCTGCGGGTCCTGCTACGAGGTGCCCGAAGCTCTTCGCGACGAGGTCGCCGAGGTGGAGCCGGGCAGCCGGGCGACCACCTCGTGGGGCACTCCGGCCCTCGACGTGGTGGCCGGAGTGGCGGCGCAGCTCGCCCGGGCAGGCGTGCCCGCCGAGCAGGTCGGCCGCTGCACCCGCGAGTCGTCGGACCTCTACTCCTACCGCCGCGACGGCGACGGCGCCGGTCGGCAGGCCGGCCTGATCCGGCTGCGGGCCGGCGACCTGGAAGGCGCGATCAGGACCCGGCGCGACACACGTGCGCGTCGGCACGGCGGTCCTCAGATCGAGGCCCTCGGTCCAGTAATGTCCGAGAAGGAAGGATGACCAGATGAGGCGGAGGCAAGTGTCATGAGCGGTGCGATGCGCAGGATCGGTGAATACCTCGGCCTGCTCGAGGACACCGGTTACGACGAGTTCGACAGCGACGAGTACGACGCCCAGGACGCCGCTCCGGCTCGCGAGGCCCGTCCGGAGCGCGCCCCCCGCGTCCGTTCCGCGTCCGTCGCCGACATCAACGAGCGTCGCCGCTCGGCGCCGGCCCCAGCACCCGCCGTGGGCGTCGTGGCCGAGCTCTCGCGCATCACGACCCTCCACCCACGCACCTACAACGAGGCGCGTGCGGTCGGCGAGCAGTACCGCGACGGCACCCCGGTGATCATGAACCTCTCCGAGATGGACGACGCCGACGCCAAGCGGCTCGTCGACTTCGCCGCCGGCCTGATCTTCGCCACCCGCGGCAGCATCGAGCGGGTCACCAACAAGGTCTTCCTGCTCTCGCCGCAGAACGTCACGGTGGCCGCGGCCGACAAGCAGCGCATCGCCGACGCAGGTTTCTTCAACCAGAGCTGAAATTGGCCGAGCGTGTCGCAGATCGTGCGGCACCGCCCGGGCCATCGCTTCGCTCGGCCCGCGGGCGCCGCACGATGCGGCTTCGCTACCCGTCGCGTGCCGCGTTGGCAGCACACCCTAGGATCGCGGCAGTCCCCTTCGTCGCTGCTAGGAACGGTCCTTGACGCTCGCTGGTTTGATCATCGAGGCGGTCCTGTGGGTTTTCATCGGACTGCTCTGGGTCCGGTTCGTCGTCGACTGGGTCCAGGTCTTCGCCCGCTCCTGGGAACCGCACGGATTGCTGCTCCTTCTGCTCGAGATCGTCTACTCCGTCACTGACCCACCGATCAACGCCCTGAGGCGGGTGGTGAAGCCGCTCCGCATCGGCAACTTCGCGCTCGATCTGAGCTTCATCCTGGTCATGATCCTGGCTTATGTGGCCTTGTATCTGAACCGATCACTGCTCCTGAGCTGATCGGCCGAATCTCAGTTGTTGCTGGTCAGGCGCTATTGTTCGCGGGACAGTCAGTCCCCGTTTCTTTGAAGATAGGTGAGGTCATGCCGCTGACGCCCGAGGACGTGAGCAACAAGCGCTTTACCCCTGTCCGGCTCCGTGAGGGCTACGACATGGGTGAGGTCGACCAGTTCCTCGACGAGGTGGAGGCCGAGCTCGCTCGCCTGACCGCCGAGAACGACGAGCTGCGCGCCAAGCTTGCTGCTGCCCAGTCCGGCTCGCCGTCGTCTGAGGCACCCACGCAGCTCACTGCCGTGCCCGAAGCGCCCGCTCCCATGCCGGTCGCGACCGAAGCTCCCGCGGCGCCGCCCGCTCCCGCGCCGGCTCCGGTCGTCGCGCCGGCCAGCGTCGAGACCATCCGGGTGGAGACCGTCCCCGAGGCGTCGAACGCCGCGGCCCGGCTGCTCGAGATCGCGACCCGCAACGCCGATGAGCTCGTCGAGGAAGCCAAGAACGAAGCCGACCGCATCGTCGGCGAGGCCCGCACCAAGGCCGAGCGGCTCGAGAACGAGTCGAAGGGCAAGGCGGACCGCATGGAGTCCGACGCCCGCAGCCGCTCCGAGATGCTCGACGGCGAGACCGCCGAGCGCCGGACGCAGCTCTTCGCCGACCTGGAGAAGGAGCGTGACAAGCTCAGCGTCGAGGTCGAGAACCTGCGTTCGTTCGAGCGCGAGTACCGCTCGCGCCTCAAGAGCTACTTCACCCAGCAGCTCGAGGCGCTGCAGGCTCCGGGCGACACCATCGCCCCGACCGACGACTCCCCGGCGCCCAAGCGGCTCCGGTCGATCCTCGGCGAGGAAGAGCGCTGACCCGGACCAAATCCGGAGTGGCACCTTGGTGAGCGCCGACCTAGCGGCTAACCTCCGTGCAGCCCGTGGCCGTCGCCGCGGGTGAGACGGTCCGGAGGAGGCCCGAGGATGGGCAGCACCACGAAGAAGTCGTTGGCTGGGCGCACGGTGTCGGCCGCCGGCAAGATGATCGGCCGCCGGCGCACGGCGCAGCCAGCGGCAACGACCGCGACGGCGGCTCCGGCGAAGAAGGCCGCGCCCGCCAAGAAGGCCGCACCCGCGAAGAAGGCCGCACCCGCGAAGAAGGCCGCACCCGCGAAGAAGGCCGCACCCGCGAAGAAGGCCGCACCCGCGAAGAAGGCCGCACCCGCGAAGAAGGCCGCACCCGCGAAGAAGGCCGCACCCGCGAAGAAGGCCGCACCCGCGAAGAAGGCCGCACCCGCGAAGAAGGCCGCACCCGCGAAGAAGGCCGCACCGGCCAAGAAGGCCGCACCCGCGAAGAAGGCCGCACCGGCCAAGAAGGCCGCACCGGCCAAGAAGGCCGCGCCCGCGAAGAAGACCGCGCCCGCGAAGAAGACCGCGCCGGCCAAGAAGACGGCGCCGGCCAAGAAGACAGCTCCGGGCAGGCTGGTCGTCCTCGCGGGCGAAGAGGCTTGGTCGAAGAAGGAGCTGGCCGAGGTGCTCGCCGAGCTCCACGAGCAGCGAGCCCACAGCGGTCAGATCGTCGCCGAGCAGGAAGCCGACCTGTCCGGCTTGCTGCGCGACGCCGGCGACGGGGCCGGTCAGGACCAGGCGGACCTGGGCGCGACCAGCTTCGAGCGTGATCACGAGCTCACCGTGCTCAACCACGAGCGGGAGAAGCTGGCCCAGATCGACCGCGCCCTGACCCGCATCGACGACGGCACCTACGGGGTGTGTGAGTCCTGTGGCAACGCGATCGGCAAGATGAGGTTGATGGCGTTTCCCCGTGCCACACTGTGCATGACATGCAAGCAGCGCGAGGAACGTCGGTAGACCGCAGCGAGAGCCGCCCCACCGACCACCGGCGGACCGTGCTGACCAGCCGTCGGGCGTGGATCGTGTTCGCGCTCGTCGCCGCCGCGCTCTACGTCGTCGACCAGGTCTCCAAGCGGGCCGCGGTCGAGCACCTGACCGATCGCGACGACGTCCACGTGATCGGGGACCTGCTGCAGCTCCACCTCACCCGCAACCCCGGTGCGGCGTTCTCCCTCGGCACCGGCTCCACGATCGGGCTGTCCTGCCTGGCGATCGTGGCGACGGTGGTGGTCCTGTACGCGAGCCGCAAGGTGGCCGACCGGGTCTGGGCGGCCGCACTCGGTGCGCTCCTGGCCGGTATCGCAGGCAACCTCACCGACCGGATGCTCCGCGACCCCGCACCGTTCCGCGGCCACGTCATCGACTTCCTCCAGCTCCCCAACTGGCCGATCTTCAACGTGGCCGACATCGCGATCAACATCGGCGCCGGGCTGATCCTGCTCCAGGTCTTCCGAGGCATCCGGATGGACGGCACCCGGCACCGCGACCACGCCGACGAGAGCGACGGGTGAGCAGCGTCGACCACCGGAGCCTCCGAGTTCCGGACGGCCTGGACGGCGAGCGCGTCGACGTCGCGATGGCGCAGCTCTTCGGCCTGTCCCGGTCGCGGGCCGCGGACCTGATCGCGGACGGTCGGGTGCGGCTCGACGGAGCAGACGTCAGCAAGAGCGAGCGGGTGCTCCCAGGGGCAGTCCTCGACGTCGAGATCCCGGCGGAGGACGACCCCCTCGAGGTCGTGCCCGAGGTCGTCGAGGGCATCAAGATCATCCACGACGACCCGGCCATCGTCGTGATCGACAAGCCGGTCGGCGTCGCCGTGCACCCGTCGCCGGGCTGGCGCGGACCGACCGTGGTCGGGCACCTCGCCGGCGCCGGATTCCGGATCTCGACCTCGGGCGCCAAGGAGCGCGAGGGCATCGTGCAGCGGCTCGACGTCGGCACGTCCGGGGTCATGGTGATCGCGAAGTCCGAGCACGCCTACTCCGTCCTGAAGCATGCGTTCCGGCAGCGGACGGTCGACAAGACCTACCACGCGCTCGTGCAGGGCCACCCCGATCCGTTGTCGGGCACCGTCGACGCACCGATCGGGCGGCATCCCGGCGCGGACTACAAGTTCGCGGTCATGGACGGCGGCCGGGCGAGCGTCACCCACTACGAGACCCTCGAGGCGCACCGGTTCGCGAGCCTGCTCGAGGTGCACCTCGAAACCGGTCGCACCCACCAGATCCGCGTCCACATGGCGGCGCTGCGGCACCCCTGCGTGGGCGACCTGACCTACGGCGCCGATCCGAGCCTCGCGAAGCGACTCGGCCTGACCCGGCAGTGGCTGCACGCCGTACGCCTCGGCTTCGAGCACCCGGAGTCGGGGGAGTACGTCGAGTACGACTCCGGCTACCCCGACGACCTCCAGCACGCGCTCGATGTCATCCGTGACAGCGACTGACGCCGGCCTGACGGTCCGGCCGGCCACGACCGAGGACCTCCCGTTGGTCGCTGACCTCTTCCTCGCGGCCAGGGCCGCCGCCGTGCCGGGAATGCCGCCGCTGATCCATGAGCCGGACGACGTCCGCGCCTTCTTCGGCCGGTTCGACCTGACAGCGGCGGACCGGGAGTTCTGGGTCGCCGAGGACGCCCGGGGGATCGTGGCCTTCGCGGAGGTCAAGGGCGGCTGGCTGGACGACCTCTACGTCCGCCCGGACCGCCAAGGTGAGGGGATCGGATCGGTGCTGCTCGACCTCGTCAAGTCGCTGCGCCCCGAGGGCTTCTCCCTGTGGGTCTTCGAGTCCAACACGCCGGCCCGGGAGTTCTACGCGAGGCACGGACTGGTCGAGCGCGAACGCACCGACGGGTCCGGCAACGAGGAGCAGGCACCCGACATCCGGATGGAGTGGCCGGGCCTCACGGCCCCGGCCTCGTAGCTCAGGTCGCCGTCTCCCAGAGGATCTCGAAGTGGACGATCCTGCCGGTCATGGGGTTGCTCCGTTTCTGTCGGTGGGCCTCTCTAGTCTGCTCTTGTCGGTCGCGTAGGCTGATGCCCTTCCCCGACCCATCCTGTTTCAGGACCTCCGTCCACGATCGTCCGAGGAGCCTTCAGCACCGATGGCAGCCGCCGGGGACTTCGTCCATCTGCACGTCCACACCGAGTACTCCACGTTGGACGGCGCCTCGTTGCTCGACGGACTCTTCGCCCGGGTGAGCGACCTCGGCATGTCGGCGATCGCGATGACCGACCACGGCAACCTGCACGGGGCCTACGACTTCTACTCCAAGGCCAAGCTGCACGGCATCCGTCCGATCATCGGGATCGAGGCCTACCTCACCCCGCAGACCGACCGGTCCGAGCGCCGCAGAGTCAAATGGAGCAAGGGCGGCGGTTACAACGGGGCCGAGGAGGGCGGCGACGACGTCGCGGGCGGTGGTGCCTACACCCACATGACGTTGTGGTCTGAGACGACCGAGGGCATGCACAACCTGTTCCGGCTCTCGTCCCGCTCCAGCCTCGAGGGCTTCTTCTACAAGCCCCGGGCCGACCGCGAGCTGCTCAACACCTACGCCAAGGGCCTGATCGCCACGACCGGGTGCCCCTCGGGCGAGATCCAGACCCGGCTGCGCCTGGGGCAGTACGACGAAGCCCGTCGCTCGGCGGCCGAGTTCCAGGAGATCTTCGGCAAGGACAGCTTCTTCCTCGAGCTGATGGACCACGGCATCGAGATCGAGAAGCGGGTCCGTGACGACCTCCTCCGGCTCGGCCAGGACCTCGGCATCCCGCCGGTCGCGACCAACGACTCCCACTACAACAACCCCGAGGACGCCGGCGCCCATGACGCCCTGATCTGCGTGGCTTCCGGCAAGCGGCTGTCCGACACCAACCGGCTCAGGTTCGACGGCGGCGGCTACTACATCAAGTCCGCGGCCGAGATGCGCGAGCTGTGGGCCGACCGGTTCGGGATGCCCGAGGCCTGCGACAACACGCTGCTCATCGCCGAGCGGTGCGACGTCGAGTTCACGGCGTCCAACGGCGGCTACATGGCCCGCGCCGACGTCCCGGCCGGCGAGTCCGAGGAGTCCTGGTTCGTCAAGGAGGTGTGGCGCGGCATCGAGGCGCGCTACCCGGGCGACCGGCTGACCACCGAGGTCAAGCAGCGGGTCGAGATGGAGCTCGGCGTCATCGGCAGCAAGGGCTACTGCGGCTACTACCTGGTGGTCGCGGACTTCATCCAGTGGGCCAAGGACAACGGCATCCGGGTCGGGCCGGGGCGTGGCTCGGGCGCGGGATCGATCGCGGCGTACGCCCTCCGCATCACCGACCTGTGCCCCTTGGAGCACGGCCTCTTCTTCGAGCGGTTCCTCAACCCTGAGCGCCCCTCGATGCCGGACTTCGACATCGACTTCGACGACCACCGTCGCGGCGAGGTGATCCAGTACGTCACCGACAAGTACGGCGCGGACCGGGTCGCCCAGATCGCGACCTTCGGCCGGCTCAAGGCCAAGGCGGCCATCAAGGACGCCGCCCGGGTGCTCGACTACGGGTTCGCGGTCAGTGACCGGATCACCAAGGCGCTGCCCCCCGACGTGATGGGCAAGGGCGTCCCGCTCAGAGAGATCTTCAACGACAGCCACAAACGCTACGGCGACGGAGCCGAGTTCCGCGCGCTCCACGAGCAGGACGTCGATGTCCGCACCATCTACCAGACCGCGCTCGGGCTCGAGGGACAGATCCGCAACTGGGGCGTGCACGCGGCCGGCGTCATCATGTCCAGCGAGCCGATCATCGACGTGGTGCCGATCATGGCGCGTCCCCAGGACGGCGCGATCATCACCCAGTTCGACTACCCGATGTGCGAAGCGCTCGGACTGGTCAAGATGGACTTCCTCGGCCTGTCCAACCTGCACACGCTCGAGGACGCGCTGGTCAACATCAAGGCCAACCGCGATCAGGAGGTCATCCTCGAGGAACTGCCGTTCGACGACCGGGCCACCTACGAGCTGATGGGCCGCGGCGACACGCTGGGCGTGTTCCAGCTCGACGGCGGCGGCATGCGGGCGCTGCTGCGATCGATGCTCCCCGACCAGTTCGCCGACATCACCGCCGTCAGCGCGCTCTACCGGCCCGGGCCGATGGGCGCCGACTCCCACAACAAGTACGCCCGCCGCAAGAACGGCCGTGAGCCGATCACTCCGATCCACCCCTCGCTGGCCGAGGCGCTCGAGTCGGTGCTGGGGGAGACCTACGGGCTGATCGTCTACCAGGAGCAGGTGATGGCGATCGCCCAGGCGCTCGCCGGCTTCTCGCTCGGTGCCGCAGACAACATGCGGCGGGCGATGGGCAAGAAGAAGAAGGAGGAGCTCGACAAGCAGTACGCCGGCTTCGAGGCCGGCATGCTCGAGCGCGGCTATCCCCAGGACGCGGTGAAGACGCTCTGGGACATCCTCGTGCCCTTCGCCGACTACGCCTTCAACAAGTCGCACTCGGCGGCGTACGGCGTCATCACCTACTGGACCGCCTACCTCAAGGCCAACTACCCGACCGAGTACATGGCCGCGCTCCTCACCTCGGTGAAGAACGACAAGGACAAGATGGCGATCTATCTCAACGAGTGTCGCCGCATGAAGATCGCGGTCCTCCCCCCTGACGTCAACGAGTCGGCCCACGACTTCACCGCGGTGGGCACCGACATCCGCTTCGGCATGACCGCGATCCGCAACGTCGGCGCCAACGTGGTCGAGCAGATCGTGGCCGCGCGGGCGAGCAAGGGCCGCTACGAGTCCTTCAACGACTTCCTCGACAAGGTTCCTGCCCTGGTCTGCAACAAGCGGGTCATCGAGTCGCTGGTCAAGGCCGGCGCGTTCGACGACCTCAAGCACCGGCGGCGGGCGCTGGTCGCGATCCACGAGACCGCGGTCGACCAGTACGTCGACATCAAGCGCAACGAGGCCATCGGCCAGGACTCGCTCTTCGCGGGCCTCGACGACCTCGAGGGCGGCGACTTCGGCGTCAGCGTCGCGATCCCCGACCTCGACGAGTGGGACAAGACCACCCTGCTCGGCCACGAGCGCGACATGCTCGGCCTCTACGTGTCCGACCATCCGCTGCTCGGGCTCGAGCACGTGCTCGCGGGCAGCGCCGACTGCACCATCGGCGAGCTCCTGATCGACGAGGACCGGCCCGACCAGGCCACCGTCACGATCAGCGGGCTGGTCACCTCGGTGCAGCGCAAGATCACCAAGAAGGGCGACCCGTGGGCGATGATCACCCTCGAGGACCTCGAGGGTGCGATCGAGGTGCTGCTGTTCCCGAGCGCCTACCAGCTCGCCAGCACGCTGCTGGTTCCTGACGCGATCATCACGGTGAAGGGCCGGCTGTCCCGCAGCAAGGAGCAGCCCGAGCTGCACGCGCTAGAGGTGACCGTGCCCGACCTCGACACCGGCTCCGACGGCCCGGTCGTGATCAGCCTGCCCTCCACCCGCTGCACCGCCCCGGTCATCGCCCAGCTCAAGGACGTGCTCGCCACCCACCCCGGTCTCACGGAGGTGCGGCTGCGGCTGCTCTCCCGCGATGCGACGAAGGTGATGCGGCTCGACGACCGGCTGCGGGTCTCACCGAGCCCGGCGCTCTTCGCCGACCTCAAGCAGCTGCTCGGTCCCGGGTGCCTGGCAGGATGACGAGGTGACCGAGCAGCAGATCGAGCTGGAGTCCGCGCCGCACCCCGACCCGGTTGCCGCGCGCGATCGGCTGCCGTGGCGGACGATCGTGATCATCGTCGTCGCTGTGGTCGTCGCCGGAGGGGGCGTCGGGGCGGTCGGCGGCTGGCTCTGGTACCTCTGGTGGGGTCCGGCCAACTCCGGCGAGATCTACGACACCGCTGCCTGGGGCCCTCGGTGGTTCGACCTCAGCGACGAGGGCCTGGCGCACCAGTTCTCCGGGCCTGCTGAATACACCCTGGTCGCCCTGGGGCTGGGGATCGTCCTGGGGATCCTCGCCGGCGTGCTCGGTCGCCGGCAGGCGGTGGCCGCGCTGGGCGGGTTGGTGGTGGCAAGCGCGCTCGCCGCCTACCTCGCGTGGGCGGTCGGCACCGCGCTCAGCCCGCCCGACCCGCAGCAGTACGCCACCAAGGCCAACGCGTGCACGGACGACGAGCCCTGCAAGCAATACCCGGCCGCCATCGAGGTGAGCGGGTGGACCCCGTTCCTCTGCTGGCCGATCGGCGCGCTGGGTGGGTTCTCCGCCACCGTCGTCGTGTCGTCGTGGATCGAGGAGTTCCGCCGCAAGCAGGCCGGCCAGCGCGCAGCAGGCACCTGGCTCGATCGCCCGTCCGGCTAGTCGCGGGACACTAGCGTCCGATCGGGGCCGTCACCGCTGCGGTGAGCCGCACCAGGTCTGCGGGCGCCAGCTCGACCTCGAGGCCGCGCCGCCCGGCCGAGACGAAGACGGTCGGATGATGGAGCGCGGTCGCGTCCACGACGGTGGGATGGGCTCGCTTCTGGCCGAGCGGTGAGATGCCGCCGACCACGTAGCCGGTCGACCGCTCCGCCGCGTGCGGGTCGGCCATCAGCGCCTTCCGGCCGCCGACCGCGCGCGCCAGCGATTTCAGGTCGACCTGACCTGACACCGGCACCACCGCCACCGTGAGCGCGCCGTCGACGTCCGCCAGGAGCGTCTTGAACACCCGGCTGGGGGCGATGCCCAGCGCCGCAGCGGCTTCGTCGCCGTACGACTCGGACCGTGGGTCGTGCGCATAGTCGTGGACCGTGAACGCGACGCCCGCGGCGGCCAGCGCCGTGGTCGCGGGCGTGCCGCCGGTGCGCTGCTTCTTCGCCATGGCAGCGTCAGTTGGGCGACCAACGAGTGCGGGCGACCTCGGTGGCCGGCAGCGAGGTGATCACGTTCATCGCCCGCAGCTCGGAGCGCAACAGCTCGGTGACCAGCACCAGCCGTTCCTCGGCATCCGACGCCTCGAGCAGCTGCTGGCGCTCGGCCATCGGCAGCGGCGCGCACGCGGCCAGGACCCAGGAGAGGTACGTGGCGTCCGTGGGCAGCGCACCGGTGTAGGGGTCGGCGGAGATCTCGCTGAGCGCCTGCCGGTACGCCGTGAACGTGGCGCGCGCCCGGCCGACCAGCTCCTCGGGCACGCGCACCTCGGGCTCGGGAAGGTCGTCCACCTCGCCGACCGGGAACAGGTCGCCGCGCTCGAGCCGGTCGAGCCGGATCCGATCGCGGCCGATGGCGACGATGTCGAACGTGCCGTCGGCGTGCGCCTCGGCCTCGGCGAGCTGGAGCCGAACCCCCACCCGGAACAGCGACTGGGCGCCGTGGTCGCCGACCTCGTAGCCCTCACGGATCGCCACCGAGCCGAAGATCCGGTCCGCCGGGTCCTCGATCCGCAGCAGGTGGTGCATCAGCGCGCGGTAGCGGTCCTCGAACACGTGCAGCGGCACTGTGACCCCCGGGAACACCACGCTGTTCAGCGGGAACATCGGGAGCTTGTCCGTCACGCGTCCAACCTAGCCTGGATTCAGGCTGAGCCGCCCCGGGCGCGCTTACCCGGCAATCACCTCGAGGATCGCGTCGATGACGGCCTGCGGCTGGTCCTCGTGGATGTTGTGGCCGGTGTCCTCGACCTCGACGACCCTGCCGTCCGCCGACTCCGCTGCCAGCTCCTTGTTGCCGCCGATGACCGCAGCGTTCGCGGCCAGGTGGTAGCTCCGGGGGATCCCGGCGGGGCGAGGCGGGAGGGGTGCCTGGAGCACGATGACGGGCGCTTCTCGGAAGAGTGGTCCGGGCTTGTCGAGCCGTTCGATCACTTCCTGGTCGGACGCGGCGACGAGGAGGTGCTCGCTGTTCTGCGTCGGGTCGGTGGGGAAGTCGGTCACAAACTGGCGCTCCTCCATCAGTGCAGCCGACTCGTGGGGCTTCTTCGGCGGCAGCGCAGCGAGCAGCGTGGTTGTGGTTCGGGGTGTCCACGGGTCGATGAACACCACCCCGGCGACCCGATCCGGGGCTTCGTCCGCCAGGCCGATCGCGGGAAGGGACCCGAGGGAGTGGGCGACCAGCACGAGCGGCTCGTTCAGATCGGTGGCGTCGAGCAGTGCCACCAGGTCTGCCACCTGGTCCGCCGTGGTGCGGCGGTCCTCCGGCGGTACCTCGCTGCTCCCGACCCCGGCGCGGTCGTAGGCGCACAGGTGGTGACCGTCCGCAGCGAAGCTGAGAGGCCATCAGGTCCCAGTACGACAGGGTCGGGCCCTGCCCCGCGATGAGAAGGATGGTCGGCTCGCCGTCGACCGGCTCGCCCCAGCAGTGCAGGAAGAGCGACCGGCCGCCGATGTCGACGTCGTCGTCAGTCGTGACCAGCTCGTCGACCGACTCGGAGGGTGGGGCGTCGGTCTGCTGCGACTCGGACGATGAACGAGGCTCGTCGTCGTCCCCGTTCCCGGCGCATCCGCTGGTCAGGAGGGCGGCCGAGGCGGCGATCGTGACGGCGAGGAGAGCGCGCGGTCTCATGCCGTCCACGGTGCTCTCCTCGCGCCAGGGTGCACAACGGTGCCAGCACGTGATCGCACTCACGTGCTGGCACCGACGCCGAGGGCTGGACGTGCCTACAGCGCCCAGCGCACGAGCTTGCCGTTGGGGCCGTCAGGTCGTCCGAGGTCCCGCGGGGCGAAGGGTGCCTGGCGCTGCTTGAACCCGAGTCCGGACAGCACATTGGTGGTGGCGTAGAGGTGTCCGTGCGAAGATCTCCAGCGCCGCCGGCTGGTTGGCGGAAGCGAACTTGTGCGGTGCCCCGCCGCCGGCCGGGATGCTCAGGATCACGCCCGGGAAGATCATCGCGACGTACATGGTCGCCGTCGCGCGAGATCGCGAGCCCGGTCGCGGTGGACAGACCGGTGAACACCTCTGTCGTCGTACCGTCGCCGGGGTCGATCTTGAAGATCGCGCCGGCGTCGGGGAACTCACCGGCGAGGGTGGTCACGTAGAGCATTCCGTCCGGTCCGACCTCGACGTCGGTCGGCACCGGCTCGGCGAGGAAGGTCTCGCCGATGGTGCAGTCCGGCAGGCCGTACTGCCCGGCGACGTCGGCCGTCACCTCGCCCGGGAGCGGGGGAAGCAGGGACAGCGTCTTCGACCGTTGTTGTCGGCGACCGACCAGATCGTGTTCGACGCAGCGTCGGCGACGTACGTCGTCGTTCCGATCGTCGCCGTGCCGTAGGGGTGGGACTCGATGACACCGGTGTGGACGACCGGTCCGAAGCGTGCTCGTGTCGATCTGGTCGGCGCACGCCTGGTCCAGGTCGACGAAGCCGTACTCGACATCGGCGTCGGGATTGCGGTTGGTCTCGGCGCGGCCGAGGTTGCCGATGCGATGGACCTCGCCGTTCCTGATCGTCCTCACCGTCGAGCGGGCCTCGGTGGGGGTGGCCTCGCCGGTCACCGTGAACGTGAGGGTCTGGCCCCTGCGGGACAGGCCGCCGAACTCGGCGGCGGCCACCGGTCACCTCGGTCGGGGCGTGGCCCGGACCGGACCTTGAGGATCGGACCGCCGAAGTTCTGGGACACGAACGAGACGCCCGCCCTGCCCACGGCGACGCTGAGCGGGGCGACCAGGTGCCGAGCGAGGACGGTCGGCGCCGGCGCTCGTTGCGCCTCCTGGGCTTCGGCTGGTGTCGACGGCAGTGCGCCGGCTGACACGGCAAGTGCCGCGGCCGAGGCCAGGAGTGCAGTGAACCGCGTTCGGGTAGTGGGCTTCATCGCTCGCCTTCCACAGGGAGAGTGGGTTGATCCCGAGACGGTCCGGTCCATCTTGTGCCGAGAATCCTCGCGGCGCCCGAGAACCGTCGAAAAATGTCGTAGGCGGGCGACCTCGTGACGCGTCCGCCTGACGTCGGCGCCTCCGGGGCGAGGCGTGCGCGACCGTAGAATCGGGGCATGTCCCTCATCCGTCGCATCGACCTGCGCGGAGCCGATGCTGCATCGTCAGCAGCCGACTACCGCGCAGCCGTGCCCCGCGCCGACTTCGACGTCGAAGCCGCGGTGCCGGCGGTGCATGCGATCTGCGAGGAGGTCCGCACCGGTGGGATCGACGCGATCCGGGGCCTCGGCGAGCGGTTCGACGGGGTGCGGGTCGACGACATCCGGGTGACCCCGGAGGCGCTGGCCGCCGCACTCGACCAGCTCGACCCCGCCATCCGGGCCGGTCTCGAGGAATCGATCCGTCGGCTGCGCGCGACCTGTGCCGCCGAGCTCGAGCAGGATGCCGTCACGGACTTCGGCGCCGGCGCGCGCGTGACCCACCGCAAGGTGCCGGTCGGCCGGGTCGGGCTCTACGTGCCCGGCGGTCTGGCACCGCTGGTCTCGAGCGTGCTGATGAACGTCGTGCCGGCGCAGACCGCCGGCGTGCAGTCCATCGCGCTGGCCAGCCCGCCGCAGCAGGCCCACGACGGCGCCGTCCACCCGACGATCCTCGCGGCGTGCGCGCTGCTCGGTGTCGAGGAGGTCTACGCCGTCGGCGGCGCGCAGGCGATCGCCATGTTCGCCTACGGCGTCGGGGCCGTGCGCCAAGGTGGATCTGGTGACCGGGCCGGGCAACATCTACGTCGTCACGGCCAAGCGGATCCTCAAGGGCTTGGTGGGCATCGACTCCGAGGCAGGACCGACCGAGATCGCGATCCTTGCCGACGAGACCGCAGACGCGGCGTTCGTCGCCGCCGACCTGATCAGCCAGGCCGAGCACGATCCCCTGGCGGCTGCGGTGCTGGTGACCACGTCCGAGGCGCTCGCCGACGACGTGGACGCAGAGCTCGACAAGCAGGTCTCCGCCACCAAGCACGTCGACCGGATCCGCACCTCCTTGGGCGGGCCGCAATCGGGCATCGTCTTCGTGCGGGACCTGGAGCAGGGCCTCGCGGTCGTCGACGCGTACGCCGCCGAGCACCTCGAGATCCACACGTCCGATGCGGCGTCGTACGCCGCTCGCGTGCGCAACGCAGGCGCGATCTTCGTCGGGCCCTACGCGCCGGTCAGTCTCGGCGACTACTGCGCGGGCTCCAACCACGTGCTGCCCACGGGCGGCTGCGCCTGCCACTCCTCAGGCCTGTCGGTCCGGGCGTTCACCAAGTCGGTGCACGTCGTCGAGTACTCCCGCGAGGGGCTGGCCGACGTTGCCGGCCACGTGCAGACGTTGGCTCAGGCCGAGGACCTCCCGGGTCACGGCGCGGCCGTCAAGGTCAGGTTCGAGGAATGACCTGGCCCCCGATCCGCCCCGAGCTCGCCGGGATCGAGCCGTACGGGGCGCCGCAGCTCCCTGTCGACTTGGTGCCCGTCCAGCTCAACGTCAACGAGAACCCCTACGGGCCGTCGGCGGAGTGCGTCGCCGACATCGCAGCGTCCGTGGCGGAGGCGGCGCACACGCTGAACCGCTATCCCGACCGGGAGCTCGTCGAGCTGCGGACGGCGCTGGCGTCGTACCTCAGCGGGGACGTGGTTTCGAGGCTCGCTTCGCTCGCACCTCAACCACCGGCCATAACGCCCGAGCAGGTGTGGGCGGCCAACGGGTCCAACGAGGTCATGCTGCAGCTCCTGCAGGCCTTCGGTGGTCCGGGGCGCACCGCGCTGAGCTTCGCGCCGACGTACTCGATGTACCCGGAGTACGCCCGCGACACGATGACGGAGTGGATCGCGGGCCGGCGTGAGGACGACTTCTCGCTCGACCTCGACCGCGCCGTCGCGCTGATCGACGACGTCCGGCCGCACGTGGTGCTGCTGCCGAGCCCGAACAACCCGACCGGCACGTCGCTGCCGCCCGAAGCGGTCACCGCCCTCTGCGAGGCGACGGGGGAGCGCGGCGTGGTGGTCGTCGACGAGGCGTACGGCGAGTTCCGCCGGGCGGGTGTCCCGAGTGCTCTCGAGCTCGCTGCCCGAGCACCGCAACCTCGTGGTCACCCGCACGATGAGCAAGGCGTTCGCGGCGGCCGGGCTGCGGCTCGGCTACCTCGCTGCGGACCCGGCGATCTGCGACGCGATCCGGGTCGTGCGGCTGCCCTACCACCTGTCCGCGGTCACCCAGGCGGCTGCGCTGGCGGCGCTCCGGCACGCCCCCGAGCTGCTCGGCAATGTCGACCAGCTGCGTGCCCAACGGGACAAGACGGTGGCCTGGCTGCGCGACCAGGGACACCGGGTCGCCGACAGCGACGCCAATTTCTGCTTGTTCGGGACCTTCGGGGATCGTCATGCTGTCTGGCAGGGACTGCTCGACCGGGGTGTGCTGATCCGCGAGACCGGTCCTGATGGTTGGTTGCGGGTGTCCATCGGGACGTCCGAGGAGATGGCGGCGTTCGAGGACGCCCTCGTCGAAGTGATGGAGGAGCTCAAATGACCGGCACGAGTCGCACCGCCCGCATCGAACGGCAGACGAGCGAGTCCAAGGTCGTGGTCGAGGTCAACCTCGACGGCACGGGCCGCCACGACGTGTCCACCGGCGTCGGCTTCTACGACCACATGCTCATCTCGTTCGCCCGGCACTCGCTCGTCGACCTGACCGTCCAGACCTCCGGCGACACCCACATCGACGCCCACCACACCGTCGAGGACACGGCGATCGTGCTCGGCCAGGCGCTGCGCGAGGCGCTCGGCGACAAGGCCGGCATCCGGCGGTTCGGCGACGCCACGGTGCCGCTCGACGAGGCACTCGTCCAGGCCGTCGTCGACGTGTCCGGCCGTCCCTACTGCGTGCACACCGGCGAGCCCGAGGGCCAGGAGTACGTCGCGCTCGGTGGCGGCGGCGACCACGTGCCCTACCTGGGCTCGCTGACCCGCCACGTCTTCGAGACGATCGCGTTCCACGCGCACCTCGCCCTGCACGTGCGGGTGCTGGCGGCCGCGAGCCGCACCACATCGTCGAGACGCAGTTCAAGGCGTTCGCACGCGCGTTCCGCGACGCGGTCGCGATCGACCCGCGCGAGACCGGCATCCCCTCCACGAAGGGTGCTCTGTGACCCAACGATCCGTCGTCGTCCTCGACTACGGGTCAGGCAACCTGCGGTCCGCCGTGCGCGCGGTCGAGCGCGCGGGCGCGGCGGTCACGCTGACCTCCGACCTCGACCTGGCGATGGCGGCCGACGGGCTGCTGGTGCCGGGCGTCGGTGCCTACGCGGCGTGCATGCAGGGTCTGCGCGCGATCCGGGGCGAGCGGGCGATCGGCCGCCGGCTGGCCGGCGGCACGGCCGGTGCTCGGCATCTGCGTCGGCATGCAGATCCTCTTCGAGCGCGGGCATCGAGCACGGGGTCGAGAGCGAAGGCTGCGGCGAGTGGCCCGGGGTGGTCGAGCGGCTGCAGGCGCCGATCGTCCCCACATGGGCTGGAACACGGTCGAGGTCCCGGAGGGGTCGACGCTCTTCGCCGGCGTCGAGGACGAGCGGTTCTACTTCGTGCACTCCTACGGCGTCCGCGACTGGACGCTGGTCACCAACGACCGCACGCCCGTCTCCCACCAGCCGCGTGTGGTGTGGTCCGAGCACGGTGGGGACCGGTTCGTCGCGGCCGTGGAGAACGGCCCGCTGTGCGCCACCCAGTTCCACCCCGAGAAGTCGGGCGACGCCGGGGCGCAGCTGCTGCGCAACTGGGTCAGCGGACTCTGACGCCGTCGAGGATCGTCACGACCGGCTCTGCCAGCACCGTGAGGTCGTCACGTGGGTCCATCCGGAACCCGATCAGGTCCGCGGGCGCGCCCTGCTCGATGCCGGGCAGTCCGAGCAGAGCGCGGGTGAGCCACGAGCCCGCTGCCAGCGCCTGCTCGGGCGGCAGGCCGGCTGCGGCGAGCAGCTCGATCTCGTGGCGCACCTGGCCGTGCGGCCCCATGCCGGCGTCGGTCCCGGCGAGGATCGGGACGCCTGCGTCAGCGGCAGCCGCGAGGGAGTCCGGCAACCGGTCGATCAGCGCCGCGAGTGACGGCGGGAGCAGCTCCCGGATGGCGGCGTTGATGGTGAGCGTGGGCACCCAGACTCCGCCGGACGCCGCGAGCGCCGCCGCCTGGTCGGGTTGCAGGAAGGTGGCGTGCTCCAGCGAGTCGATCCCCGCGTCGATCGCGGTCTGGATCACATCCGGGAGGCCGCAGTGCATGGCCACCCTGCCGCCGGCGTCGTGGACCGCTCGCACCGCATCGACGACGGCGGTCTCCCCGAAGGTGCGCTGAACTCCGGGACCGGGCACAGGGGAGTCCCCGATGAGCTTCACCCAGTCCCCGCTGGCGGCCAGCTCCTCCAGCGCGGCCTGAGTGAGGTCGGCATCCGTGACCTCCCGGGCCAGGCCAGGGAAGTACCGACCCGGCGGCGCCAGGAACCGCCCGGCCGTGGTGATCCGCGGCAGGCCGTCGGCCGGCCCGAGGCCCTGGGACTCGCGGTCGGGGCTGCCCGGTTCGCGGACCGCGAGCACACCGGCGTCGAGGTGCGCGCGAGCGCTCGCGCGGACCCGGTCAGCTGCCGGAGCCGCGTCGCCGGCCGGGCTGAAGAGGGACAGGTGGGCATGGGCATCGGCGAGTCCGGGGACGAGCACGAGGCCGGTCGCGATCGTCTCCGCACCGTCGATCGGCTCGAAGGAGATCCGGCCGTCGGCGATGTAGACGTCCCGCTCGACCGCGTCCGGAAGAACCAGACCGTGGAGGTGCCATGCCGGCATGTCGGCAGGCTAGCGTGGTCGCGTGGCTGCTGACCTCGACATGAACCAGATCATCCACGCCGCCGTACGACGCGACCTCGCGCGCACCGAGAGCGCCCTCCGCGCCCTGCGTGAGGGGGACACGGCCCGCGCCGCCGAGATCCAACGCGCGTGGGGCGCGCTGTGGGGCCAGCTTCGACACCATCACGAGCCACCGGCGCTGTTCATCCTGGGCCGGGTCTTCGGGATGTCGTATCACCGGAGGATCGCGCCCGTCTGGCGATGACGCGGAGTCCTTAGGATTCCGGGGTGAGCCGCTACCTCGAACTCCTGCCCGCCGTCGACATCAAGGGCGGCCAGGCCGTCCAGCTGGTCCAGGGCGTCGACGGGTCGGAGAAGCGCTTCGGCGACCCGATCGAGGCTGCGCTGCGCTGGCAGGAGGCCGGCGCCGAGTGGATCCACCTGGTCGACCTCGACGCGGCGTTCGGACACGGCAACAACCGCTCGTTGCAGGCGGAGATCGTCGGCAGGCTCGACATCCGGGTCGAGATGAGCGGCGGCATCCGCGACGACGAGTCGCTGGAGGCGGCGATGGCGACCGGATGCCGGCGGGTCAACATCGGCACCGCCGCACTCGAGCAGCCCGAGTGGTGCGCCCGGGCGATCGCGACGTACGGCGACCGCGTGGCCGTCGGGCTCGACGTCCGTGGCCGCACCCTGGCCGCCCGTGGCTGGACCCAGGAGGGCGGCGACCTCTACGAGACGCTGGCCCGCCTGGACTCCGAGGGCTGTGCCCGCTACGTCGTCACCGACGTCAACAAGGACGGCATGCTCCAGGGCCCCAACCTCCAGCTGCTGCGGGACGTCTGCGACGCGACGGACCGGCCGATCGTCGCCTCCGGCGGTGTGACGACCCTCGACGACATCCGAGCGTTGATGGACCTGGTGCCACCGGCTGGATCGACAGGGGGCGTGGAGGGTGCGATCGCCGGCACCGCGCTCTACACCGGGCAGTTCACCCTCGAGGACGCGCTCGCGCTGACCCTGCCGGCCGGCCGGCGATGAGCCTCGCGGTCCGGGTCATCCCGTGTCTCGACGTCGACGCCGGTCGCGTCGTCAAGGGCATCAACTTCAAGGAGCTGCCGGGACGCGGGTGACCCGGTCGAGCTGGCCCGGACCTACGACGCCGAGGGGGCCGACGAGCTGACGTTCCTCGACATCTCGGCCTCCCACGAGGGGCGGGCAACGACACTGGAGATCGTGTCCGCGACCGCCGAGCAGGTCTTCATCCCGCTGACGGTCGGTGGCGGCATCCGCAGTGTCGACGACGTCGACCGGATGCTGCGTGCCGGCGCCGACAAGATCGCGGTCAACACGGCCGCCATCCACCGGCCCGCGCTGGTGTCGGAGATCGCTGGGCGGTTCGGCAACCAGGTGCTGGTCCTGTCCGTCGATGCCCGGAGGGTCTCGACCGGCCCGACCGCCGAGTGTCCGTCCGGCTTCGAGGTGACCACGCACGGTGGCCGCAAGTCCGCCGGTCTGGATGCGATCGCATGGGCGGTCAGGGCGGCCGAGCTCGGCGCGGGGGAGATCCTGCTCAACGCGATGGACGCCGACGGCACGACCGACGGCTTCGACCTGGAGCTGATCCGAGCCGTGCGGAGCGAGGTCTCGATCCCGGTGATCGCGTCGGGCGGTGCCGGCGCTCTCGAGCACTTCCCGCCCGCGGTCGAGGCCGGCGCGGACGCCGTACTCGCTGCGACGGTGTTCCACTTCGGCACGCTTCGGATCGCGGACGTCAAGCAATCGCTCGGCGGCGCGGGCTATCCGGTGCGTTGAGACCGAAGGGGCTGGTGCGGCGCTAGGAGTAGCGGTGGCTCTTCGCCGCGTGCCCCTGCTCGCGCGTGCAGGTGCGTCCGTTCATCGAACGGTGCCCGCAGAGCGCGTCGTCGGGGCCACCGCCGCCACCGGGGCTGCGCCCTCGGGTTTCGCGGGTCGAGCTGACGGCCGGGCCGCTGTCGATTTGACGGCCGAGCCGGACGTCCTCTGGTTGTAACGGGCCTCGCGCATCGCCCGCAGCGCCGCTTCCTTGCTCATCGTGTGCTCACTCGGCGAACTCTAGGCGTGAGCGCCGTCAGTTCCCCTCAGGCGCGTCGCCCGTACCCGTCCAGTCCGGCCCAGACCGAGGCCACCCCACCTGCCTGGCGTGTGGGTCGATGCGTCCGACAATGCCGAGAATCGCGTGACCGCCGCCGGGGTGCAGGTTCACCACGGTATGCAGTTGAGCGTGCACTTCCCACAGGTCATGCACCGTGGGGAGTGCAGGTTCAGCGACATCCCGTGATGAACCTGCACCGCCCGCTATTGCCGCCACGAGTGCCCGTTCTTGGCGAGCATGGGGCGGCGTGAGGCGGGAGGTCATACGTGTCCGGGGTCATAGGCCCTCCGTCGCATGACGTTCCGCGTTACGTCATACGTTCCTCGACCTGGGGCCAGTTCCGCGCATGACGTCCCCGACGATCCGCCCGCAATTGCCGCGACCTGAGCCCGAGTAGCCTGCGGGAATGGTATTCGGCCAGGGCAAGGAGCGCACGTTTCCGCCGGACCCGCTCGGGCTGAGGGGCTTGCCTGCCTCCGACGCGATCGCACGTGCCGAGGCAGCGGGTTATCTCGTTCGCCGATTCGACGTCGGGGACGGGATGGCCGTCTCGGCCGACTCTCGACCGAACAGGCTCACCGTCGTCATTAATAGAGATGGGTTCGTCTCCCGCGCCTTCACCGGCTGACCATCCGCCGATGAAAGCCCGCTATGCCGCTCGGTGTGAGCGGTCCTGCTGATCCACCGAGCGGGTGAGGTGCCGCGATGCTTCAAGGGCCTAGGTGCCGATCAGGGGAGTCCTGCGGCGACCACTGGGTCTCGTGAAGGACCGTGAAGGCACCTGTCGCCATGTCATACACGGACGCGTGAGGAGGCTGGTCCTCGGTTCCCGGCATGGGGTTGCGCTCGATCAGGTCCATTCGGACCCGTGTTGACGGGTACACAGCGCGGATCTCCACTGGGTCCTCGCCGATGTTCACCGTCCCGTGGACCGCTCCCGCCGGGATGAAAAGAGTCCCGCCGGCGCGAACCTCGGTCTCCACCCCGTCGAGGTACACACGGGCGTGGCCACTTTCGTAGAGCACCACCTCGTCGATGTCGTGCCAGTGGCGCGGGATCCGATCGCCAACGCCGATACGTTCTCGGATGACGCTCAGCTTCGTACGCTGATCCGGATCGACATGCAGCAACCACGACGAGGTCGGCCGATAGTCGTCCGGGTCGTCATCCATGGGCACGTATGGCGAACCGTGGACTACGCCCATGCCCATGCCTCCTCAGCAGACGCCTTCGCATCCTGCGGTCAGCGAGGACACGACTCATGGGACCACGAACCACGCCTCGCTCGCCGCCGAACGCCCGCAGGCCTTCCTGCACAGGGTCACATGATCGAGGCAGTACGGCTGATGGTCCGCCGGATGCTCTCCACCGGTGGACTGGAGATCGGCCTGATAGCGGCGCAGCTCGACCTACACCCGCGCACATTGCAAAGGCAGCTCGCCGCCCACGAAACCTCGACGCGATCTTCTCCTCGACGTCGCGTCCCGCTCGGTGCCACGATGGCGTGATGAACCAGGTTTCGAGGTTCTACAGCGGCCCTGGGGGACTTGTGGCGGCCATCAGTTCCGCCCTGGACGCGGCCGGTCTGGCCCGTGCAGCTCTGCGGCCGGCCGACCTCGCTCCGGTCGACGAGTTCCACATCCGGGGCCGTGCGGCGACTCTGGAGATCGTCGAGGCACTCGGCGTCACTGCCGACTCTCATGTGCTCGACCTCGGCAGCGGATTGGGCGGGCCCGCACGGACGCTCGCCGAGGTGACCGGATGCACGGTCACCGGCGTCGATCTCACCCCAGAGTTCTGCGAGGTGGCGACGGCACTTTCGGAGTGGACGGGCCTGGCCGACCGCACCCGCTTCCAGGCCGGGGACGCGACGGCCACCGCTCTTCCCGACGCGTCTGTGGACGCGGCGCTGACCGTGCATGTGGCGATGAACATCTCCGACAAGCACGCGCTCTACGCCGAAGCCTTCCGAGTGCTCCGACCCGGGGGCAGGTTCGTCGTCTACGACGTTGTGCAGGGTGAAGGCGGCGAGGTCCACTACCCGGTGCCGTGGGCAAACGACGCCTCGACGAGTTTTCTCGCCACCCCGGACGACATGCGCGAGCTGCTCCCAGCGGCAGGTTTCGAGGTCATCTCGGAGGTCGACTCGTCGGACGAAAGCCTCGCTTGGTTCCAGCAGATGCGCGCCCGGATCCAACGAGACGGTCCACCACCAGTCACGTTCGCGGCCTTCCTTGGCGAAGCGTTCGGGCAGATGGTTGCCAATCAGGTGTCCAACCTCGCCGAGCGACGCATTCGCACCGTCATGTTCGCGTGCTCGCGACCGGTTTGACTTCCTCTTCTGCCGCCATGGCGTGCTCGTCGCGGGCTGAGCGTGCGCCCGGGCGGCCCCGGTGTACGACTCAGACCCTCCGGGTACCGACCTCGCATGACCACTACGCCGTCCGAACCGAATCCCGACCCCGAGGTCGTGCCGAGCGGGGACCCGAGCCCGATCTCGACGCCCGAGCCCGAGCCGGGCGAGGACCCCGGGGTGCCGCCCACCGATCCGGAGATCCAGCCGCCGGCTGACCCTTCCTGACCTCACTGGGTCGCGCTAGATCGAAGAGGTGGTTGCCATGTCGTTCAAGGCTTGGTGGGCCGTGGGTGCGGTCGCCTTCGTGGTGCTCGTCGTTCTTCTCGTGATCTACGGCGGCGGTGACGGAGGCGCTGGCGGCGGCTACTAGGCAGCGCCCTCCATCACGTCGCTGGGGCCTTGGGCCTCGACCTGCTCGATGCTTCGTTGCGCCCGCGACTCGGCAGACCAGAAGGGCCTTGTGTGTTGGCCTCCAGACTTCGGAGCCGCAAAGCCGCCGGCGTCCCGGATGGCGCACTAGGAGTTCTCGCGCTCCGCGACGTCCTTGTAGGTGTGCAGCATCCCGCCCCAGGCGTCGGGACCCTCGAAGGTCCTCTGCATCTCGGCCGCGTCGGCGCCGTACGCCTCGAGGTCACGGTGCACGAGCTCGACGAGGGTGCGCCCGTCCTCGGTCGGCGTGAACGACACGTCGAGGTGGGTGATGAGGTCGGCGTGGTAGGCCCAGTCGGCGCCGACCTGCCAGGTGACCGTGAAGCCGCGGGGTGCGTCCCACGCCGTGACCACGCCCGTGTCGGTCTCCTCGCCGCCCTCGTGCCTGGCGTACCAACGACCACCCACGAACGGCTCGATGATGATCTCCTTGAGCGGCGTCTCGCCGATGTGATGGCCCGCCGGCCACCACGAGATCATTTCGCCGGTGAACACCTCGAAGCAGCGCTGCTGGTCGAGGCCCACCGAGACGCTGACGCGCACCGGGCTGATGGTCTGCTCTTGCTGGGTCATCGGTCCTACTCCTTGTCCGTCTGGTCGTCGTCGTGCTGGTTCTCTGCGTGCTGGGCGAACGCGACCATGGCCTTCTGCCAGAACTGCTCCAGGTAGGCGCGGAGCGGGGCGAGCCCAGCTGGGTCCACCCGGTAGACCCGGCGGGTCCCCTCGTGGTGGTCCACCACGAGTCCGACCTCCTTGAGCACTTTGAGGTGCTGGGAGACGGCCGGCCGGCTGACCGGCAGCAGCGCGGCGAGCTGCCCCACGGGCTGCGGGCCATCGAGCAGCAGGTCCAGGATCGCCTGCCGTGTGGGATCCCCCAGCACCGTGAGAAGCATCTTTGCGTTCGTAGTCACTTACCGTAAGTTAGTACTAACGGTAAGTGACTGTCAACGGATACTTTGAACGCACAACGCACTCAACTGCCACCGGAGGGCCAAACCCATGGTGAACTTCTCGTCGGCGCCTGGTTGTGCGCCAGCCTCAGATCCCGAGCCGGGCCTCGCGCAGCTTCGCGACCCGGTCCTCGGGGCCGTCGAACGTCAGGCCGTGGGTCTGGCTGCGTCCGTAGATGAACAGGACCAGCTCCTGCGGCTCGCCGGTCACCGTCACCGGCTCGTCTCCACCCTTCAACGTCGTTTCATCGCCGGTGTCGCTTCGTCGGGCGACCACCGCCACCCCGGCGGGGCGGATCAGACCCTTGCCCGACACCCGGACGATCCGCCACAGCGCGTCCTGCTCGTCGCCGGTCAAGGTCCGCGGCTCCCATCCCGGGGCGGCGCGGCGGATGTCCTCGTGGTGCACGAAGTACTCCGCGGTGTTGAGGGCGGCGTCGACCCCGGGCAACGCCAGCGGGTTCCGGGCCTTACGGACCCGCTTCACCAGCTTCTCGAACGGCTTCTTGGCGACCCGTTCGGTCTCACGGTCCGTCACCGATGCCAGCGGCGGCACGACGATGCCGACGGAGAGCGGACTGTTCTCCCGAACGACGAGGTGGGCGACCAGATCCCGGACCGTCCAGTCCCCGCAGAGGGTCGGTGCGTCCGGTCCGGTCTCGAGAGCGAGGTCGCAGAGGCGGGTGCGCTCGGCGCGCGCGAAGGACGTCATGAGGGCAGGATGGCACGATCAAGATGAGGGGAACGACGTCGGTGACGCCTGACGTCGCTGTCGGGGGCCGGGAATAGGCTCGCCCTTCCGCCCGGTTGCCACCGGGGACGACAGGAGCAGGGCCACAGTGACGGACGAGCGGCAGAGCGGCGCCGGTACGACGGGCGCCGGCTTCGCCGTACTCTGGATCGCGATCAAGCGCGAGCCGTGGATCTTCACGATCTCGACGATCGGGAGTCTGCTCTTCGGCGCCCTCACCGTCGCCGACGCCTGGGTCCTCGGCTGGTCGACCGACCACGTCGTCCTGCCCGCCTTCCGCGACGGCGAGATCGGCTCCGGGTTGCTCTGGGCGGTGCTCGGCCTGTTCCTCGGCGTCGCGATCCTGCGCGCGGTCGGGATCGTGGCGCGCCGGCTCGGCGCCGGCGTGATGCAGTACCGCATGCAGGCGCGCACCCGCCGCGCCGTCACCCGGCAGTACCTCGCGCTCCCGATGGAGTGGCACCAGCGCCACCCCACGGGTGAGCTGCTCTCCAACGCGAACTCCGACGTGGAGGCGGCGTGGGGACCGATCGCGCCGCTCCCGATGGCCGTCGGCACGGTGGCGATGATGGTGATCGCCGTGGTCCAGATGCTGTTCGCCGACCTGGTGCTCGCGATCGTCGGCCTCCTGGTGTTCCCGCTGGTGATCGCGACCAACGTCGTCTACCAGCGTCTCGCTCAGGGCTGGGCCACCCGGGCCCAGCAGCTGCGCGGCGAGCTCAGCGAGATCGCCCACGAGTCGTTCGACGGCGCGATGGTGGTCAAGACCCTCGGCCGCGAGCCGGAGGAGACCGCCCGGTTCCGGGCCAAGGCGGCCGAACTGCGCGAGACCAACATCCGGGTCGGGCGGATCCGCGCTGCGTTCGACCCGACCCTCGCCGCGCTGCCCAACGTCGCCGTCCTCGTCGTGCTGGTGCTCGGCGTGCACCGGGTGCTCTCCGGCGCCACGGTGGCCGGAGAGGTGGTGACGGTGGCCTACCTGCTCACCGTGGTCTCGTTCCCGATCCGGTCGATCGGTTGGTTGCTGGGGGAGTTCCCGCGCAGCGTGGTCGGCTATCGCCGGGTAGCCGCGGTGCTGCGCGCCACCGGATCGATGGAGTACGGCGACGCACCCGCTCCGGTCGGTGCCGGCGGCGCGCGGCTCGACGTCGACGCGCTGCAGTACGGCTACCACGCGGACCGCCCGCTGCTCCGCAACCTGACCTTCTCCGTCGATCCCGGACGCACCGTCGCCCTGGTCGGCGCCACCGCCTCGGGGAAGAGCACGCTGACCAACCTGCTGACCCGGTTGGTCGACGTCGACGGCGGCGTCATCAGCATCGACGGGGTCGACGTCCGTGACCTGGCTCGTGGCCAGCTCGCCGAGGTGGTGTCCGTCGTGCCGCAGACGGCGTTCCTCTTCGACGACACCGTGCGTGGCAACGTCACCCTGGGCGCCGAGGTGCCCGACGAGGACGTGTGGTCGGCCCTGCGCACGGCCCAGGCCGACGGATTCGTCGCCGCGCTGCCCGACGGGCTCGACACCCGGCTCGGCGAGCGCGGCACCTCGCTGTCCGGCGGGCAGCGGCAGCGGATCTCGCTCGCCCGGGCACTCGTACGACGCCCGCGCCTGCTCGTGCTCGACGACGCGACCTCCGCGGTCGACCCCGAGGTCGAGGCGAGGATCCTGGCGGCGCTTCGGTCTCGTGACGGGTCTCGTGACGGGTCTCGTGACGGGTCTCGTGACGGTCGCAGAGCGACCTCCTCGACCAACGAAGCCGACCGTGACGCGACGCTGGTCGTGGTCGCCTACCGCAAGGCCACCATCGGGCTCGCCGACGAGGTGCTCTACCTCTCCGACGGCGCGATCGTCGATCGCGGTCCGCACGCCGAGCTGGTCGCGCGCAACGACGACTACGCCCGACTCGTCAACGCCTACGAGCAGCAGGTGCTGACGTGACCGCGACCCGGATGGACACCGGCGAGGGCATCGGCGCCTGGGAGACGATCCGCCGCGGCGTCGGCTACTCGCCGGAGCTGGTCGACGGCATCGGCAAGACCCTCGCGCTCGCCGTGGTCGCGTCGGTCGGGCAGGTCGTCGTACCCATCGCCGTGCAGCAGACCATCGACCGCGGTCTGCGCGGTTCGGGCGGGCCGGATGCCACCTTCACGACCTGGCTGGCTGTCGTGGCCGCGGCCGCGATCGCGCTGACCAGCTGGGCGTCCTACGCCATGACCGCGCGGCTCTTCTCCACCTCCGAACGCGGCCTGGCGACGCTGCGGGTCAAGGCCTTCCGGCACGTGCACGACCTCCCGCTGCTGACGCAGAACACCGAACGCCGCGGCGCGCTGGTGTCGCGGGTGACCAGCGACGTCGACCAGGTCAGCCAGTTCCTGGTGTTCGGCGGACTGCTGTTCGTGGTCAGCATCGGCCAGATCCTGATCGCGACCGTGGTGATGGTGGTCTACAGCTGGCAGCTGGCGCTGGTGGTGTGGCTCTGCTTCGCCCCGCTCTTCCTCAGCCTGCGCTACTTCCAGCGCAAGCTGTCGGCTGCCTACGCGACCGTACGACGCCAGGTCGGCATCCTGCTCTCGGCCATCTCCGAGCCGGTGGTCGGTGCTGCTGTGGTGCGGTCCTACGCGGTCGAGGCGCGGACCCAGGCGCGGATCGATGCGGCCGTGGCCGTCCACCAGTCGGCCTCGACCCGGGCCCAGGGCTTCACGGCGTTCTCGTTCTCGCTGGGTGGCATCTCGGCCGGGCTGGCCAACGCCGGCGTGCTGATCGTCGGCATCTGGCTCGGCCAGGGCCGGCTCTGGGCGGACAGCATCTCCGCCGGTGAGGTGCTCGCGTTCGCGTTCCTGGTCACGCTCTTCGTCGGCCCGGTGCAGTTCGGCACCCAGGTCCTCACCGACGCCCAGAACGCGATCGCCGGCTGGCGCCGCGTCATCGGCATTCTCGACACCCCGGCCGACCTGGTCGACCCGGGTCCGGACGGTCAGGTGCTGCCGGCCGGCGCCCTCGACGTCGCGTTCGAGGGTGTCGGCTTCGCCTATCCGGGCGGCCCCCCGGTGCTGCGCGACATCGATCTCGAGATCCCGGCCGGACGCCGGCTCGCCGTGGTCGGCGAGACCGGGTCGGGCAAGTCGACCCTGGCCAAGCTGCTGACCCGGCTGATGGACCCGACCGAGGGCCGGGTGCTGCTCGACGGCGTCGACCTGCGCGACATCACCGAGGTCTCCCTGCGCTCGAGCGTGGTGCTCGTGCCGCAGGAGGGCTTCCTCTTCGACGACACCCTCGCTGCCAACGCCCGCTACGGCCGGCTCGACGCCACCGACGACGAGATCGTCGCGGCGGCCGGCGAGCTCGGCCTCGGCGACTGGCTGGCCGGCCTCCCGGACGGGCTCGGGACCATGGTGGGCCAGCGTGGCGAGTCGCTCTCGGCAGGGGAGCGGCAGCTGGTCGCGCTGGTGCGGGCCCAGCTCGCCGATCCCGACCTGCTGGTGCTCGACGAGGCGACCAGCGCCGTCGACCCCGAGCTCGAGACCCGGATCGGCCGTGCCCTCGACCGGTTGATGTCCGGTCGCACGTCGGTCACCATCGCGCACCGGCTGTCGACGGCCGAGGCAGCGGACGAGGTCGTCGTGGTCGATCGGGGCCGGATCGTGCAGCGTGGCCCGCACGCCGAGCTGGTGCGGCAGGCCGGATCCGTCTACGCCGGACTGCACGCCTCGTGGGTCGCGCAGCACGACTGACCCACCGGTCCGGATAATGGTCGGGTGAGCTCCCTCGACCCCGCCATCGCCACCCGGCTCTCGCGCAACGACGCCGGCCTGGTGCCGGCGATCGTCCAGCAGCACGACACCGGCGAGGTGCTGATGCTCGCGTGGATGGACGACGAGGCGCTCCACCGCAGTCTCTCGACCGGCCGCGCGACGTACTGGAGCCGGTCGCGGCAGGAGTACTGGGTCA
The DNA here is from genome assembly GCA_963766035.1 of uncultured Actinomycetota bacterium. Lineage (GTDB taxonomy): Bacteria > Actinomycetota > Actinomycetes > Propionibacteriales > Nocardioidaceae > Nocardioides. The sequence continues at coordinate 518,893 of CAVXYP010000004.1, forward strand.
AGGGCGAGACCTCCGGCCACCGCCAGCACGTGCAGGAGATCCGGGTGGACTGCGACGGCGACACGCTGCTGGTGAAGGTCGACCAGGAGGGTCCTGCCTGCCACACCGGCACGCGCACCTGCTTCGACGACGGGCTGCTCGGATGAGTGAGCGCCGCACCTTCGTGCCGGTCGTCCTCCTCGGTGTCGGCGCGACCGGGCTGATGGCCCTGGCCGGTCACCAGCCGATGTTGCGGGTGTCGACCGACGACCTGCACAGGCTCGGGATGACCTCCGTGTCCGCGGGCGCCGCCGACGTGGAGTTCCCGCTGGCCGGCGCGCTCGCGCTGGTTGCGCTGGCCTGCTGGGGTGTCCTGCTCGTCGCGCGCGGGAGGTTCCGGCAGGTGATGGCCGCGGTTGCGACGCTGTGCTCCGCGGGTGTGCTCGCGGTCTTGGTCCTCGGCGGGTTCGTCCAGGACGACGACGCCGCGGCCGACGTCGCCGGCCAGCTCGGCTTCCCGGCGCTGGTCGACCGGCTGCCCATCGACCCGACGTCGTGGTTCTGGGTCGGGCTCGCCGCTGCCGTGGTGGCGACCGTCGCCGCGGTGGCCGCCACCAGGCTGGCGCCGACCTGGCCCGAGATGGGCAGCCGGTACGACGCCCCGTCGGCCCACGCGAAGACGTCGTCCGAGGATCCTCCCGAGGAGCGCACCAGCCTCGACCTCTGGAAGTCGATGGACGACGGTGAAGATCCCACCAGCCAGTGAACTAGCATGTGCGCTGGTTGAGGTGGGAGCGAAGCGAGCCTCGAAACCACGTACCCGAACCGAGGAGCGCCTGCATGTCTGACAACCACGGCAACACCCCCGCGGCCTGGACCGCCGTCATCGTGGCGCTGGTCGGATTCGTCGTGGGCGGGGTCGGCCTGATGCTGAGCCCGGTCAGCATGGTGCTGTTCTGGATCGGCGTCGCGATCGTGGTCGCGTCGGGCGGTGTCTTCGTCGCGATGGACAGGGCCGGACTGCACCAGTCCAGCCACTGAGGAAGACCTGTCGTGACCGCCGTCGTCGCCCCGGCCCGAACGGCCCAGCGCTGGCGGCGCCTGCTGCCGCCGGTGCTCGTGGTCGGCGGCCTCGCCGCAGCCACGGTGGCGCTGCACTTCCGTGACCCGCACGAGCAGGGCACCTGGGGCATCTGCCCGACCAAGGCGCTGTTCGGTGTCGACTGCCCGGGCTGCGGCGGCCTGCGGGCGGTGAACGACCTCACGAATCTTCAGGTGTTCGACGCCGCCTCCAGCAACCTTCTCTTCGTGGCGTCGATCCCGGTGCTCGCCTACGTGTTCGGTCGCTGGGTCTGGGGCCGGTGGTCGGGGAGCTCCTGGGATCCGTCGGATCGTTCGATGAGCCGGTCGGCGGTCGTCATCGTCGCGCTGATGGTGGTGTTCACGCTCGCGCGCAACCTGCCGGCGGGATCCTGGCTGGCGCCTTAGGCTCGAGGTTCGGCCTCGCCGGACCCCGCCGAGCAAGCAGCCCGATGTCCTACCCGGCGTAGGTGTCGATCGTCCCGAAGACGAAGAAGAGCAGCACGCCGACGATCGACAGCACGATGGCGACGGCGCCGGTGATCATGCCGGCGAGCGCGAGGCCGTCGCCCTTCTTGGTGCCTCCCGACTCCGCGATCTCCTTGCGTGCCATGAAGCCGCAGACGACACCGGCGATGCCGAGCAAGCCGGGGAAGCCGCAGCAGCACGCGCCGAGGATGCCGACGATCCCCGCCACCAACGAGATGATCGCGAGCGGCGGCGTCTGTTGCGGCTGGGCTCCGCCGTAGCCCGGTGGCGGGCCTCCGTAGCCGCCACCTGGCGGCGGAGCACCGTAGCCACCGCCTCCGGGCGGGGGAGCACCGTAGCCACCGCCGCCGGGCGGGGGCGGCGGACTGCCGTACGGGGGAGGTTCGTAGCTCACGTGGGTTGACCCTTCGGCACACGCCCGGGCACCTCCCGGGCGGGGCAGCGACTCTAACCCGTGGCGGTGCCGGGTGCTCACGCAGGGGAAAGGACGGTCCACCCAGGAACGTTGCGCAGGATCCAGAACGAGACGATCACCGCGATCGCCGCCCATAGCCAGCTGGGCGGTATCAGGATCGTGCTCCACGTGGTGCGCTCGACGACCCGGAGTCCCCACATCACCCAGGAGGCGACCATCAGGGGCAGGGCGACGATGAGGAGCGGGTTCCGCTCCCACGCCGTTACCGGGTCGAGGTGGAGGAGCGCGTGACAGGCCCTCAGGGTCCCGCACCCCGGGCAGTAGAAGCCGGTGATCGCGAGGAACGGGCACGTGGGGTAGTGGCCGCCCTCGTTGGGGTCGACCGAGGCGAGCAGCCCGGCTGCGACTGCCGTGACAGCGGTCGCGAGCACGAAATGCGCCGCGCCGCCGCGCGGAGGGGTCCGCGCGGCCGCGCGAGCAATGAGGGTGTCGATGTCAGCCGACTCAGGAGTTGGAGGCAACACCGATCACGACGAAGAAGATGATGTAGAGGACCCAGATGACGACGCCGGCGATGATCCCCCACATCGCGAACTTCTTGGCCTTGTCCGCTGCCGCTTGGGCGCCTGCAGCATCGCCTTGCGCCCACTTGCCGTTGACACTCGCGGCGTTGATGATCGCGGCGATGGCCAGCGGCCAGCAGCAGAAGACCGACAGGATCGCCAGCACGAGGTTGTTGGCGGGCGGGGGACCCGCGGCGGGCTGGTGGGCGCCGTAGGCGCCTCCGGCAGGCGGGGGAGGCTGGTTGTAACTCACGACAACACCCTTCGTCCGGTCCGGGTCAGATCCCCGGGCAGTGTCGAGACCATATCGGCCGCGTGGGAGACTGGGAACCCGCCGATCGAACGGATTCGGGACGGGAAATCAGCAAACACGGAGGCGTAATGTCGGTGCTCGACGACATCGTCGCCGGCGTCCGGGAGGACCTCGCCGATCGCGAGTCAGCCGTGCCGGCCGCGGAGCTGCGCGCCCGACTGGCCGACGCACCGGCGGTGCGCGACCCGATGCCGCACTTCCGACGGAGCGGATCGAGCGTGATCGCCGAGGTCAAGCGGCGCAGCCCGAGCAAGGGCGACCTGGCCGACATCCCCGACGCGGCCGCGCTGGCGCGGGACTACGTCGCCGGCGGTGCCGCCGCGATCAGCGTGCTCACCGAGCGGCGCCGGTTCGGAGGCAGCCTCGACGACCTGCGCGCGGTGCGGGCCGCGGTCGAGGTACCCGTGCTGCGCAAGGACTTCATCGTCACCGACTACCAGCTGTTGGAGGCACGGGCGGCCGGCGCCGACCTGGCGCTGCTGATCGTCGCCGCTCTCCCCGACGACGAGCTGCGGCGCCTCCACGCCACCGCCCGCGACCTCGGTCTGACCGTGCTGGTCGAGGTGCACGACGAGGCCGAGACCGAGCGCGCGGTCGCGCTGGGTGCCGACCTGATCGGCGTGAACGCCCGCAACCTCAAGACGCTCGAGGTCGATCCCGACGCGTTCGGCCGGCTGGCCCCGCTGGTGCCCGGGGACCGGGTGCTGGTCGCCGAGTCGGGCATCAGCGGGCCGACCGACGTGAAGCGCTACGTCGCCGAGGGCGCCGACGTGGTGCTGGTCGGCGAGGCGCTGGTCAAGGACGGCGCGCCACGAGAGGCCGTTGCCGCGATGACGGGAGTGGAGGCATGACCGATCTCGACAAGCTCGATCACCGAAAGCATGAGGCCGACGTGCACGGCTGGTTCGGCGGTGCCGGCCGCTTCGGCGGCCGGTTCATGCCGGAAGCACTGATCGCCGCGCTCGACGAGCTCGAGGTCGCCTGGCAGCAGGCTCTCTCCGACCCATCGTTCCTGCACGAGTTCGAGGGGATGCTGCAGAACTACGCGGGCGTCCCGAGCATGCTCTACGACGCGCACCGGCTCAGCGAACGGGCGGGCGCGCGCATCCTCCTCAAGCGCGAGGACCTCAACCACACCGGTGCCCACAAGATCCGCAACGTGCTCGGCCAGGCGCTGCTCACCAAGCGGATGGGCAAGACCCGGGTGATCGCCGAGACCGGAGCCGGCCAGCACGGCGTCGCCTCGGCGACCGCTGCGGCCTACCTGGGCCTCGACTGCACGGTCTACATGGGCGAGGTCGACACCGAGCGGCAGGCGCTCAACGTGGCCCGTATGCAGCTGCTCGGCGCCGAGGTGATCCCGGTCAGGAGCGGATCGCGCACCCTCAAGGACGCGATCAACGAGGCGCTGCGTGACTGGGTCGCGAGCGTCGACCACACCGCCTATCTCTTCGGCACGGCGGCCGGGCCGCACCCGTTCCCCAGCCTGGTCCTGAGCTTCGTGCGCGGCATCGGCGACGAGGCGCGACGGCAGTGCCTCGACCTCACCGGCCGGCTGCCCGATGCGATCGCGGCCTGCGTGGGTGGTGGGTCCAACGCGATCGGGCTGTTCGCAGGCTTCCTCGACGACACCGAGGTCGCGATCTACGGCTTCGAGGCGGGCGGCCACGGTGTCGAGACCGGCCGGCACGCGGCGACCATCGGCGCCGGCAGCGTCGGCGTGCTCCACGGTGCCCGCACCTACGTGCTGCAGGACGAGGACGGCCAGACCGTCGAGTCGCACTCGATCTCGGCCGGGCTCGACTACCCGGGTGTCGGGCCCCAGCACGCCGCGCTCGCGGCGAGCGGGCGGGCGTCGTACCTCTCGGTGACCGACGCCGAAGCGATGGACGCGATGGCGCTCCTCGCGCGCACCGAGGGGATCATCCCGGCGATCGAGTCCGCCCACGCGGTGGCCGGCGCGCTCCAGGTCGCGCAGGGCCGGCAGGGACAGACGATCCTGATCAACCTGTCCGGACGTGGGGACAAGGACATGGGCACCGCGCTCGACTACTTCGGACTCGGCAAGGCAGTTGCGCCGTGAGCGCCGGCGCCGGGGTCGCGTTCGAGAAGGCCCGCGCCGACGGCCGGGCCGCGCTGGTCGGCTACCTGCCGGCCGGCTTCCCGACGGTCGACGGCGGCATCGCCGCCTTGCAGACCATGGTGGAGGCCGGCTGCGACATCATCGAGATCGGCCTGCCCTACAGCGACCCGGTCATGGACGGCCCGACGATCCAGGCGGCGGCCCAGCAGGCGCTCGACGCCGGCGTCCGCACCGCCGACGTGCTCCGCACGGTCGAGGCGGTCGCCGCGACCGGCACGCCGACGCTGGTCATGACCTACTGGAACCCGGTCGAGCGCTACGGCGTGGACCGCTTCGCGCAGGCGTTGTACGACGCCGGCGGGGCCGGTCTGATCACGCCCGACCTCACCCCCGACTTCGCGCCGGAGTGGATCGCCGCCGCGGACGCGCGCGACCTCGACAAGGTGTTCCTGGTCGCGCCGTCCTCCACCGACGAGCGGATCGCGATGACGACGACCGCGTGCCGCGGGTTCGTCTACGCCACGGCCGTCATGGGCGTCACCGGCACGCGCGACTCGACCAGCGACCTCGCCGGCCCGCTCGTCGGGCGCACGAAACGGGCGATCGAGGCCGCTGCACCGGGCGCGCCCGGACTGCCGGTGGGTGTCGGGCTCGGGGTCAGCAACGGCGCGCAGGCGGCCGAGGTGGCCGCCTATGCCGACGGGGTGATCGTCGGGTCGGCGTTCGTGCGGGCGCTGCTCGACCACCCGGGAGACCTCGACGCCGGCCGTCGCTCGCTGGCAGCGCTGACCGAGGACCTCGCGCAGGGAGTTCGTTCCTGACCGTGCGCATCCTCGCTTCCGGGGTCGTCCTCGCCCTGATCTGCCTCCTGGCCGCGTGCGGCGACGGGCCCGAGGAGTTCACAGGCGCACGGCTCGAGCAGCCCTACGCGGCACCGACGGTGGAGCTGACCGACACCGACGGAGCGCCGTACTCGCTGGCGGCCGACACGGACGAGCCGATGACCCTCGTCTTCTTCGGCTACACGCACTGCCCCGACATCTGCCCCCTGGTGATGAACAACATCGCCGCGGGCCTCAACCGGCTCGATGACGACGACCGTGACCAGGTCGACATGGTGTTCGTGACGACCGATCCGGAGCGCGACGACGAGGCGGCGCTGCGTGCCTACCTCGACGGCTACGGCGAGGACTTCGTCGGGCTCACCGGCGACCTCGCCGACATCGTCGGCGGCTGGTGAGCCGCTCCACCTCTACGTGAACGATGGCAAGAAGCTCCCGAGCGGTGGCTACGATCTCGGCGGGCACTCGACCTATGTGCTCGGCATCGACGAGGACGACGAGGCCGTGGTCGTCTGGAACCAGGAGACGTCGGCGGCCGAGTTCGCGACCGACATCCACCTTCTGTTGTCCGAGGACTGACATTGCTGCCTGACCTGATCTACACGATTCCCAGCCCGTCCGACGGGGTCTGGGACCTCGGCCCGGTGCCGATCCGCGGTTACGCGCTGTGCATCATCCTCGGCATCATCGCCGCGATCTGGATCGGCGAGCGGCGCTGGGTCGCGCGCGGCGGGCGCGCGGGAGATGTCCAGGACATCGCGATCTGGGCAGTGCCGTTCGGGATCGTCGGCGCACGGCTCTACCACGTCGCCACCGACTGGGAGCGCTACTTCGGCGACGGCGAGAACCCGGTCACCGCGCTCTACGTCTGGCGCGGCGGCCTCGGGATCTGGGGTGGCGTCGCGCTCGGCGCGCTCGGCGTCTACCTCGGGTGCCGGGCCAAGGGGATCCGGTTCCTGCCGCTGGTCGACACCCTCGCTCCGGGTGTCCTGGTCGCCCAGGCGATCGGTCGATGGGGCAACTGGTTCAACCAGGAGCTGTACGGCCGCCCCACCGATCTGCCGTGGGGCCTGGAGATCGACCGCGACCACTGGCCCACGAGCTGCGACTACCCGAAGGGCTCGGGCAGCTGCACGTTCGAGGCCGGCACGACGTTCCACCCCACCTTCCTCTACGAGTGCCTGTGGAACCTCGCGGCGTTCGTCCTGGTGATCTGGCTCGAGCGCCGGTTCCGGCTCGGCTATGGCCGGGTCATGGCCGTCTACGTGATGGCCTACACCGCCGGCCGCGGCTGGATCGAGTACCTCCGCATCGACGACGTCCAGCTCGAGAACGTCCTCGGCCTCCGGTTCAACGTCTGGACGTCGATCGTCTTGTTCGTGGCCGCCGCGATCTACTTCGTCGTCTCGTCCAAGCGCCATCCCGGCCGCGAGGACGCGGTCTACCGCGACCAGCCTGTCGAGGTCGCTGACGACGTGTCCACCGACGACTGACAGGTCAGGGCATCAGCGGACGCGGTGGTAGCCTGAGGCCTCCGCCGCGTGGGCCACTGACGTCCCTTGCGCCCCACCTTCTGTGGACCCTGCTCTCGGCAGGGACGCCCCACAGACGAAGCCGACGGGAGAACTCCGGTGCCTTACTCGCACGCGTTCCCGCCGCCCGAGGGTCTCTACGACCCGCGCAACGAGCACGACGCCTGCGGTGTCGCCTTCGTCGCGACCATGACCGGAGAGGCGAGCCACGACATCGTGGCCAAGGCCCTCACCGCACTGCGCAACCTGGATCACCGGGGCGCCGCCGGCGCCGAGATCAACTCCGGCGACGGTGCCGGCATCCTGATGCAGGTTCCCGACGCGTTCCTGCGCGAGGTCGTGCGCGACGCTGGGTTCGAGCTTCCCGAACGCCGGTGCTACGCCGTCGGGACCGCGTTCCTGCCCGGCGACGCCGAGCAGGTCGCCAAGACCCGCCAGCGGATCGAGGAGATCGCCGTCGAGGAGGGCCTCGCCGTCGCCGGCTGGCGAGACGTGCCGGTCAACCCCGAGATCCTCGGCACCATGGCGGCGAGCGTCATGCCGACGTTCAGCCAGGTCTTCGTGCAGGGCGCGACCCAGCGGGTCACCGGCATGGCGCTCGAGCGGCTCGCGTTCTGTCTGCGCAAGCGCGCGGAGCACGAGACCGACGTCTACTTCCCGTCGCTGTCGGGGCGCACCCTGATCTACAAGGGGATGCTGACCACCGACCAGCTCGACCACTTCTTCCCCGACCTGGTCGACGAGCGGATCGCCTCGGCTCTCGCCGTGGTGCACTCGAGGTTCTCGACCAACACCTTCCCGAGCTGGCCGCTGTCCCACCCGTTCCGGTTCATCGCCCACAACGGCGAGATCAACACGGTGATGGGCAACCGCAACTGGATGCGCGCCCGCGAGGCGCTCCTCACCAGCGACGTCGTGCCGGGCGACCTGGAGCGCCTCTACCCGGTCTGCACACCCGGTGCCTCCGACTCGGCCTCCTTCGACGAAGTGCTCGAGCTGCTGCACATGGGCGGGCGGAGCCTGCCGCACGCGGTGCTGATGATGATCCCCGAGGCGTGGGAGAACCACACCGAGATGGAGGAGCAGCGGCGCGACTTCTACCGCTTCCACTCCTCGCTGATGGAGCCGTGGGACGGCCCCGCGTGCGTCGTCTTCACCGACGGCACGCAGATCGGCGCGGTGCTCGACCGGAACGGCCTGCGCCCGTCGCGGTTCTGGGTCACCGACGACGGCCTGGTCGTCCTCGCCTCCGAGGTCGGCGTCCTCGACCTCGACCCTGCCACCGTCGTCCGGAAGGGCCGGCTCCAGCCCGGCAGGATGTTCCTCGTCGACACCGACGACCACCGGATCATCGAGGACGACGAGATCAAGGCGGAGCTCGCGTCCGAGCACCCCTACGGCGAGTGGCTGCACGCCGGCCTGATCCACCTCGACGACATCCCGGACCGTGAGCACATCGTGCACACGCACGCGTCGGTCACCCGCCGCCAGCAGGTGTTCGGCTACACCGAGGAGGAGCTGCGGATCCTGCTCACCCCGATGGCCAGCACCGGCGGCGAGGCGCTCGGATCGATGGGCACCGACACGCCCATCGCCGCGCTCAGCGACAAGCCACGGCTGCTGTTCGACTACTTCAGCCAGCTGTTCGCCCAGGTCACCAACCCGCCGCTGGACGCGATCCGCGAGGAGCTGGTGACCTCACTCAGCGGCACCATCGGCCCCGAGGCCAACCTGCTCGAGCCGACCCCGGCGTCGTGTCGCCAGGTCGTGCTGCCGTTCCCGGTCATCTCCAACGACGACCTGGCCAAGATCCGCCACATCAACCGCGACGGCGACATGCCGGGCTTCATCACCCACGTGTCCCGTGGCCTCTACCCCGTCGAGGGCGGGGGAGCGGCGATGGCGCAGCGGCTCGACGAGATCTGCCAGGAGGTCAGCGAGGCGATCGCAGGTGGCGCCCGGATCATCGTGCTGTCCGACCGGCACTCCACGGCCGACCTGGCGCCGATCCCGTCGCTGCTGTTGACCGGCGCGGTCCACCACCACCTGGTCCGGGAGAAGACCCGCACCCAGGTCGGCCTGCTGATCGAGGCCGGCGACGTCCGCGAGGTGCACCACGTCGCGCTGCTCGTCGGCTACGGCGCGGCCGCGATCAACCCCTACCTCGCCATGGAGTCGGTCGAGGACCTCGCTCGTGAGGGCTACTTCGTCAACATCGATCCCGAGGCGGCTGTCGCCAACCTGATCAAGGCGCTGGGCAAGGGCGTCGTGAAGGTCATGAGCAAGATCGGTGTCTCGACGGTCGCTTCCTACACGGGTGCGCAGATCTTCGAGTGCATCGGCCTGTCCCAGGCAGTCGTCGACAGGTACTTCACCGGCACCACGTCCAAGCTCGGCGGTGTCGAGCTCGACACCATCGCGGAGGAGGTCGCCCGGCGCCACGCCACGGCGTACCCCCGCGGCGGCATCTCGCCCGCCCACCGCGAGCTCGAGATCGGTGGCGAGTACCAGTGGCGTCGCGAGGGCGAGCCGCACCTCTTCAACCCGGAGACGGTGTTCCGGCTGCAGCACGCCACGCGGACCGGTCGCTACGACATCTTCAAGCAGTACACGCAGGCGGTCGACGACCAGTCCGAGAAGCTGATGACCCTGCGGGGGCTCTTCAAGTTCAAGGACCCCGGCGACCTCGGCCGGGCGCCGATCTCGATCGACGAGGTCGAGCCGGTGGCGGAGATCGTCAAGCGGTTCTCGACCGGTGCGATGTCCTACGGCTCGATCAGCCGCGAGGCCCACGAGACGCTCGCCATCGCGATGAACCGGCTGGGCGCGAAGTCCAACACCGGTGAGGGCGGCGAGGACGCCGACCGGCTCTACGACCCGGAGCGCCGCAGCTCGATCAAGCAGGTCGCCTCGGGACGGTTCGGTGTCACGTCGGAGTACCTCACCAACGCCGACGACATCCAGATCAAGATGGCGCAGGGCGCGAAGCCCGGCGAGGGCGGCCAGCTGCCCGGCAACAAGGTCTACCCGTGGGTGGCCAGGACCCGGCACTCGACGCCCGGCGTCGGCCTGATCAGCCCGCCACCGCACCACGACATCTACTCGATCGAGGACCTGGCGCAGCTGATCCACGACCTCAAGAACGCCAACCCGAGTGCCCGCGTCCACGTGAAGCTGGTGTCCGAGGTCGGCGTCGGCACGGTCGCCGCCGGCGTCTCGAAGGCGCATGCGGACGTCGTCCTCATCTCCGGCCACGACGGCGGCACCGGCGCGTCGCCGCTCACGTCGCTCAAGCACGCCGGCGGACCCTGGGAGCTCGGCCTCGCCGAGACCCAGCAGACCCTCCTGCTCAACGGCCTGCGCGACCGGATCGTCGTCCAGACCGACGGTCAGCTCAAGACCGGGCGCGACGTGGTCGTCGCCGCGCTGCTCGGCGCCGAGGAGTTCGGCTTCGCCACCGCGCCGCTCGTGGTGTCGGGCTGCATCCTGATGCGGGTCTGCCACCTCGACACCTGCCCGGTCGGGGTCGCCACCCAGAACCCGGTGCTGCGCTCGCGCTACGCCGGCAAGGCCGAGCACGTCGTCAACTTCTTCGAGTTCATCGCGGAGGAGGTGCGTGAGCTGCTCGCCTCGCTGGGCTTCCGCTCGCTCGAGGAGGCCATCGGTCAGGTGCAGGCGCTCGACACCGTCGACGCCCAGCACTACTGGAAGGCCTCCGGGCTCGACCTGGCGCCGATCCTGCACCAGGTCCACGTCGCCGACACGCACTTCCCGGAGCAGGACCTGCGCAACACCGGCACCCAGGACCACGGCCTGGAGAAGTCGCTCGACGTCAGCGAGCTGCTCCCCCTTGCCGCCGCGGGCATCGAGAGCGGGGAGCCGGTGCGCGCCAGGCTGGCGATCCGCAACGTCAACCGCACGGTCGGCACCATCCTCGGCCACGAGGTCACCAAGAAGTACGGCGCCGCCGGCCTGCCCGACGGCACCATCGACCTCACCTTCATCGGGTCCGCGGGCCAGTCGTTCGGCGCGTTCGTACCGCGCGGCATCACGCTGCGGCTCGAGGGCGACGCCAACGACTACGTGGGCAAGGGCCTGTCCGGTGGCCGGATCGTCATCCGGCCCGACCGCTCCGCGCCGTTCAAGGCCGACGAGCACATCATCGCCGGCAACACGATCGCCTACGGCGCGACGTCCGGCGAGATCCTGATCCGTGGTGGCGTCGGCGAGCGGTGCTGCGTGCGCAACTCGGGCGCCACGGTGGTGACCGAGGGTGTCGGCGACCACGGCTGTGAGTACATGACAGGAGGCAAGGTCGCCGTACTCGGCAAGATCGGGCGCAACTTCGCGGCCGGCATGTCGGGCGGCGTCGCCTGGGTGCTCGACCTCAAGGACTTCCGGGTCAACCGGGAGCTGGTCGAGCTCGGACCGGTCGCGGAGTCGCGGGAGGACGAGCTGCGCGACATGGTGCAGCGCCACTTCGAGGAGACCGGTTCGAAGGTCGCCGAGGAGCTGCTCGCCGACTGGCCGACCGCGCTCACCCGTTTCACCGAGGTCATGCCGCGCGACTACCGGATCGTGCTCGAGGCGAAGGCGAAGGCCGAGGCCGACGGACTCGACGAGGACGGCGTGGCCAACGCGATGATGGAGGCCCTCCATGGCTGACCCGAAGGGTTTTCTCAAGGCAGATCGTCAGGTTGCCGAGCGGCGGCCGATCGAGGAGCGGGTCAACGACTGGCAGGAGGTCTACCCCGGAGGAGCGGGGCGGGCGCTGCTGCCGATCATCACCGAGCAGGCCGGGCGCTGCATGGACTGCGGGATCCCGTTCTGCCACCAGGGCTGCCCGCTGGGCAACATCATCCCCGAGTGGAACGACCTGGTCTGGCGCGACGACTGGCAGGGCGCGATCGAGCGGCTGCACGCGACCAACAACTTCCCGGAGTTCACCGGCCGCCTCTGCCCGGCTCCCTGCGAGACCGCTTGCGTGCTCGGCATCAACCAGCCGGCCGTGACGATCAAGAACGTCGAGGTCACGATCATCGACAAGGCCTGGGAGGCCGGCTACGTCTCCCCGCAGCCGCCCGAGTGGCTGTCGGGCAGGACGGTCGCGATCGTCGGGTCCGGCCCGGCCGGTCTGGCTGCTGCCCAGCAGCTGACCCGCGCCGGTCACACCGTCGCCGTCTACGAGCGCGACGACAAGCCGGGCGGGCTGCTCCGCTACGGCATCCCCGAGTTCAAGATGGAGAAGCAGCATCTCGACCGGCGGGTGGAGCAGATGCGGCGTGAGGGCACCATCTTCCGGTCCGGCGTCGAGGTCGGCGCCGGTGACCTGACCGGCACCGCGCTCAAGGATCGCTACGACGCCGTCGTGCTCGCGATCGGGGCGACCGTTCCCCGCGACCTGCCGGTGCCCGGGCGCGAGCTGGGCGGCATCCACCAGGCCATGGAGTTCCTGCCGCAGTCCAACCGGGTCTCGCTCGGCCAGACCCTGCCCGACGGCGTCGACCAGATCACGGCCGCCGGCAAGCACGTCGTCATCATCGGTGGCGGCGACACCGGCGCCGACTGCCTGGGCACCTCGACGCGTCAGGGCGCCGCATCGATCACCCAGCTCGAGATCCTTCCCGAACCCCCCGAGGACCGGCCCGATGGCCAGCCGTGGCCGACCTACCCCATGATCTTCCGGGTCTCCTCGGCGCACGAGGAGATGGGCGAGCGCGTCTACTCGGTCTCCACCAAGGAGTTCGTCGGCGACGACGACGGCAATGTGCGGGCGCTGCGCCTGGTCGACGTGAAGTTCGAGGGTGGCACGTTCGTCGAGATCGAGGGCAGCGAGCGCGAGATCCCGGCCGACCTGGTGCTCTTCGCCATGGGCTTCCTGGGCCCGGAGGGACCGGGCCTGGTCGAGCAGCTCGGGGTCGAGCTCGACGGCCGCAGCAACGTGGTCCGCGACGCGTCGTACATGTCCTCGGTGCCGGGCGTCTTCGTCGCCGGTGACGCGGGTCGAGGTCAGTCGCTCATCGTGTGGGCGATCGCCGAGGGCCGGGCCGCCGCCGCGGCCGTCGACACGTTCCTCACCGGGTCCACGGCGCTCCCGGCCCCGATCCCCCCGACCGCCCGCCCCCTCACCGTCTGACCTCGCCGAGTCGGCTCATCTTCGGCCTCGTTCGACGCCGAGTCGGCTCATCTTCGGTCCCGCAGACCGCTGAGTCGGCTCATCTTCGGTCCCGCAGAGCGCTGAGTCGGCGCATCTTAAGATCAGCCGACTCGGCGATCTGCTGTTGGCGGGAGCACCCGCGACCGCTGGCTACCGTCCAGTACGCGTCGCCCGCCGTTTTAACGATCACATCCCCCACTAGGCTGACCGTGTGCGAAGAGCAAAGATCGTGTGCACGTTGGGGCCGGCGACGAGTTCGGAGCGTCGGATCCGTGAGCTCGTCTACGCGGGGATGGATGTCGCCCGGCTCAACATGAGCCACGGCAGCCATGACGACCACGCCGAGGTCTACCGCCTGGTGCGGGAGGCGTCGGACGCCAGCGGTCACGGGGTGGCGATCCTCGCCGACCTCCAGGGACCGAAGATCCGTCTCGAGCGGTTCACCGACGGGCCGGTGCTGCTGCGCCGCAGCCAGCGCTGGACCATCACCACTCGCGACGTCGACGGCGACGCCACGATCTGCGGCACGACGTACAAGGGCCTGCCGGACGACGTCGGCCCCGGCGACCCGATCCTGATCGACGACGGCAAGGTCCGGCTTCGGGTGGTGTCGGTCACCGACACCGACGTGGAGACCGAGGTCCTGGTCGGTGGCAACGTCAGCAACAACAAGGGGATCAACCTCCCCGGTGTCGCCGTGTCGGTGCCGGCGCTGTCGGACAAGGACGCCGAGGACCTGAGGTTCGCGCTCCGGCTCGGGGTCGACTACATCGCGCTCAGCTTCGTCCGCAGCGCGGCCGACGCCGAGGACGTCCGGGTGATCATGCGCGAGGAGGACGTGCTGCTCCCCGTGATCGCGAAGATCGAGAAGCCACAGGCGATCGACAACCTCGATGAGGTGGTGAAGTCGTTCGACGGCTTCATGGTCGCCCGCGGAGACCTCGGCGTCGAGTGCCCGTTGGAAGAGGTGCCCTTCCTCCAGAAGAAGGTCATCGTGGCCGCCCGCCGCAACGCGAAGCCGGTGATCGTCGCGACCCAGATGCTCGAGTCGATGGTGACCAACCCGGCGCCCACGCGGGCCGAGGCGAGCGATGTCGCGAACGCCGTGCTCGACGGCGCCGATGCGGTGATGCTCTCGGGCGAGACCAGCGTCGGCGAGCACCCGATCCACACCGTCGAGACGATGGCGCGGATCATCACCGCCACCGAGGACCACGCCCTCGACGACCCGACGTTCAGCCGGTTCGGCCGGATCGACTGGGACCCCCACACCCGCGCCGGCATCATCACGAAGGCGGCCGAGGAGGTCGCCCAGCGGATCGGCGCGAAGTACGTCGTCGCGTTCACCCAGTCCGGTGACTCGGCACGCCGACTGGCACGGCTGCGCAGCGGCATCCCGGTGCTCGCGTTCACCCCCGAAAGCCGGGCCCGCTCCCAGCTCTCCCTCTCCTGGGGTGTCGAAGCGTTCCAGACGGTCACCGTCGAGCACACCGACGAGATGGTGCGGCAGGTGGACGAGGAGCTGCTGCGGATCGGCCGGGTCAAGGAGGGCGACCTGGTCGTCATCGTCGCCGGCAGTCCTCCCGGCATCCCCGGCTCGACCAACGCGCTCCGCATCCACCGGATGGGCGACGCGATCAACGAGGTCGCCCCGGCGTACCGACGCGATGAGTAGGCCCTCAACCGGTCCATTCGGTGGTCTCGGCGACCGCCTCGTCCGTGCAGGTCCCGCCATCCGGGAGAGCGAGGACGAGCTGTTCCCAGCGCATCGTGCGCGGACCTGCTGAGGTCCGCGCCTTGATGGTCACGCCGCGGACGTGGCCCGGTTTGCTGGGGTCCGCCAAGCGCACCGCGATCAGCACGGCCTGGCGGCCGTCCCTCGGGCGGACGACGAGCCCGGTGAGCGGCCGCCGGCTGTCCCAGTCGCCGAGCGCGTCGATGAAGCTGGCGTTCGCCAGCGGTGGGTATTCGAGCACGACGCCCTGCATGCCTTCGGGACCCCGGAACTCGGTGACGGAGTCCTCGATCACCTCCAGGTTCGCTGACCCGTCCAGGACGAGCGACACCAGCCTGGTCCGCTCCTCAGGAGTGAACGAACCCGGATGCAGGATCAGTGCACCCTCGGGATCGGCCACCACGCACTGGGCCGGAACGCCCTCCCCCGAAGTGTCGTCCACGGCGGTGACGGCCCCGCCCTGCTCGCCCGAGTCGTCGCCGAGACCGCAGCCGGTGGCAAGCAGCGCCATCAGCGCCATCAGGGCCGCGCTGCCTACAGCGATCGCCAGACGCCCCCGCATCCACCCAATGTACGACCGAAGCGTGCCCCGGGTGGGACTCGAACCCACACTGGACGGTGTTTGAGACCGCATTCTCTGCCGATTGGAATACCGGGGCTTAACTGTCGAAAAGGTAGCCGATGGCTTCCCTGCGATCCGCATTCGGGCGCCGCCCGATGCATCAGAAGTCTCGAGGAAGGGAGGGTCCCGATAGCCTTTCTCCGTGACAGAGACGCCCGCGCCCCGCACCGTCGTCATCGCCGAGGACGAGACCCTGATCCGGATGGACCTTGCCGAGATGCTGGTCGAGGAGGGGTACGCCGTCGTCGGCCAGGCCGGTGACGGCGCCAAGGCGATCGAGCTCGTCGAGCAGCTGCGGCCCGACCTGGTGATCCTCGACGTGAAGATGCCGGTGCTCGACGGCATCGCCGCGGCGGAGGCGATCGCCGGTCAGCGGATCGCGCCGGTCGTGATGCTGACGGCGTTCTCGCAGCGCGATCTCGTCGAGCGCGCCCGCGATGCCGGTGCCATGTCCTACCTGGTCAAGCCGTTCACGCAGTCGGACCTGGTGCCGGCGATCGAGATGGCGGTCAGCCGGTTCGCCGAGATCGCCGAGCTCGAGGCTCAGGTGACCGACCTCGAGGACCGGCTCGAGACCCGAAAGGTGGTCGAGAGGGCCAAGAGCATCCTCCAGGACCAGCTCTCGCTCTCCGAGCCCGACGCCTTCCGCTGGATCCAGAAGACGGCGATGGACCTCCGGATGTCCATGCGGCAGGTCGCCGAGGGCGTCGTCTCGCACGGGGTCCCCGGTACGCCCGATTCCTGAACCCGCACGCCTGGATCGTTGGTCACAAGTTGGCAACGAGCCCCCCAGCCAACAGGCAATGGCCGACCCACGCACTAGGTTGTGCCGGAGCGCGGTACGACGTACCGCGTCGAACCGACCTCATGAACCGGAGGGCTTGATGTACCGATCGAAGAACATGGCGCGACTCGGCGTCGTCGGACTGCTGGCCGCGCTCGCGCTCAGCGCATGTGGCGACGATGGCGGAGACGACGACAAGAAGGGCGGCGACACGGGCACCCAGGAATCACCCACGGTAGAGCCCAAGGGTGACGGCACCCTGACGTTCGGCACCCTGCTCCCGGCCACCGGCGACCTTGCGTTCCTCGGGCCCCCGGAGTTCGCCGGCGTGAACCTGGCAGTCGAAGACATCAACGCCGCCGGCGGCGTGCTCGGCAAGGACGTCGTCCAGGTGAAGGGCGACTCGGGCGACGGCACTCCGGACATCGCTGGTGCCCAGGTCGACAAGCTGCTCGGTGCCAGCTCCGACGTGATCGTCGGTGCGGCGTCGTCGGGTGTGTCGATCACGGTCATCGACAAGATCACCGGAGCCGGTGTCGTCGAGTTCTCGCCCGCCAACACCGCGGCCGGCTTCGACACCGACGAGATCGACCCGAACCGCCTGTACTTCCGCACGGCTCCGTCCGACTACCTGCAGGGCGAGGTCCTGGCCAACCTGGCGATCGAGGACGGCTTCGACAACGTCGCGATCATGGGGCGGCAGGACTTCTACGGCGAGGGTCTGGCCGAGCGGACGCGCGACGTCCTCACGGAGAAGGGCGCTACGGTCAGCGAGTTCCTTCTCTACAACAAGGACGCGACGGGCTTCACCGCTGAGGTCAACAAGCTGGCGGCTGCCAAGCCGGACGCCATCGTGCTCGTCTCCTTCGCCGAGACCACCACGATCATCCCGCAGCTGATCGCCAAGGGCCTCGGTCCGCAGGATGTGCAGCTCTACTTCGTGGACGGCAACCTGTCCAACTACCCCGACGAGGACTTCGACCTCACGGGCGTGAAGGGCACGGCGCCGACCTCGGCGACGCCCGACCCGGACTTCGAGGCTCTCCTCAGGGAGACCCCGCCGATGGGTCCGGACGATGCGCTGACCTACGGGCCGGAGAGCTACGACGCCGTCATCCTGAGCGCACTCGCCGCGATCGCGGCCGGTGACGACTCCGGTGAGGCGATCGGAGCCAACATCGTCGACGTCAGCCGTGAGGGCACGAAGTGCACGACCTTCCAGGAGTGCGCGGACCTGCTCGCCGACGGTGAGGACATCGACTACGACGGCAAGAGCGGTGATGCCGACATGACCGACACCGGCAGCCTCGGCAAGGGCACCTACGGCGTCTACGAGTACGGCGACGGCAACGCCTACGAGCAGATCGACACGGTCTCCGGCGTCGTGCCGCAGGGCGAATGATCTGAGATAGCAACAAGAAAGGGCCCGGCTTCGGCCGGGCCCTTTCGCATGCGTGGCTGTCGGTCAGTGACCGCCGAGCGTCCCCAGGTACAGCTCGATCACCTTGGGGTCCTTCGCCAGGTCCTGGCCGGTCCCGGAGTAGGCGTTGCGGCCCTGGTCGAGCACGTAGCCGCGGTCGCAGATCTGCAGGCAGCGGCGGGCGTTCTGCTCCACCATCACGACCGAGACGCCGGCCCGGTTGATCCGTCGGGTCTGCACGAACACCTCGTCCTGCAGGACAGGGGAAAGGCCCGCCGAGGGCTCGTCTAGCAAGAGGACGGACGGCTCCATCATCAGGGCGCGTCCCATCGCGACCATCTGCCGCTCGCCGCCGGACAGGGAGCCGGCTCGCTGGTTGCGGCGGTCGAGCAGGGCCGGGAACAGCTCTCCGACGAAGTCGAAGCGGGTGCGGAAGCTGCTGGGGCGCTGGTAGCAACCCATCTCCAGGTTCTCCTGGATGGTCAGCGACGGGAAGACGTTGTTGGTCTGGGGCACGAAGCCGATGCCGGCGGACACCAGCTTGTCGGCGCGCTGGTTGGTGACATCCTCCCCATTCAGCCTGACGGTGCCCTCGGCGATCGTGACCAGCCCGAAGAGGGCCTTGAGCAGCGTCGACTTCCCGGCGCCGTTCGGGCCGATGATGCCGACCAGCTCGCCGTCCTGGCAGTAGAGGTCGGACCCGTTGAGGATGTTGACGCCGGGCAGGTAGCCGGCCACGAGTCCGTCGGCGCGGAGGACCGCTCCCTCGGCGGCCGTGGTGTGGGAGCTGCGCTCCGGGCTGATCGTGGAGCCGTCACTCATTGCTCTGTGCCTCCTGCTCGATCTCTGCCTCGGCTGCGGCGATGATCTCCTCCTCCTGCTCGAAGGTGAGCTCGGCGTCGTGGTGCGCGCCGAGGTAGGCGTCGATCACCGCTTGGTTGGCCATCACCGCTTCGGGCGGCCCTTCGGCGACGATCTTGCCCTGGGCCATCACGACCACCCAGTCGGAGATGTCGCGCACCATGTCCATGTCGTGCTCGACGAACAGCACGGTCCGGCCCTCGTCGCGCAGCGACTTCACGTGTCCCAGCAGCGACTGCTTGAGGGCGGGGTTCACGCCCGCCATCGGCTCGTCGAGCATGACCAGCTCCGGGTCGGTCATCAGGGACCGCGCCATCTCCAGGAGCTTGCGCTGTCCGCCGGACAGGGACCCGGCGAAGTCCTCCCGCTTCTCGATCAACAAGAACCGCTCGAGGAGCGCGTCCGCACGGGTCGTGTTGTCCGTCTCCTGGGTGCGCCACAGCGGCGCCAGCATCGCGGCGAGCAGGCTCTCGCCCCGCTGGCCCGCGGCACCGACGCGCATGTTCTCGATCACCGTCAGCTTCGACAGCACCTTGGTGAGCTGGAAGGTGCGCACCATGCCTCGCCGGGCCACCCGGTAGGCCGCGACCCGGTTCAGCGACTTGCCGTTGAACGACCACGCGCCCTCGTCGGGCCGGTCGAAGCCGGTGAGCAGGTTGAAGAGCGTCGTCTTCCCTGCGCCGTTGGGGCCGATCAGCGCGGTGATCACCCCGCGCTGCACCTCGAGGTGCTCGACGTTGACCGCAGTGAGACCGCCGAAGGACCGGACGATGCCTTCCGCCTTGAGGATGGGGTCAGGCTTGGGCACACCGGGCGTGCGGTCGATGTCCGCGAGCGCCCGCCTCGAGGCGGCGACATCGACGTCGAACGTCCGCCCCTGTTGGGCGCCCGCCGGCCGGGCCGACGCGGGCTCGCCGATGTCGATCCTCACCTCTTGCTCATCGGGCATCGATCGCCAGCTCCCTCCGGTCGCCGAAGATTCCTTGTGGTCGGTAGATCATCAACAGCATCAGACCGAGTCCCATGAAGATGAGGCGCATCAGGCTCGCCTGGGTGTCGTTCATGATCGAGGTCGGGATGATCGGGTCCGCGCCGGCGGTGGCCTGGCCGAAGAAGAGGTCGAGCACGGTGATCAGGAACCAGAAGATCACCGCTCCCGCCACCGGGCCGAGCACGCGCGCCGCGCCGCCGATCAGCAGCACCGTGTAGGCGAAGAACGTCACGTCCGTCGCGAAGAAGGACGGACCGACGGTGGCCGACCGCAACGCGACCACGAAGCCGGCGAGGGCGCCGAACATGCCTCCGATGATCAGGGACTGCATCTTGTAGGCGTAGACGTTCTTCCCGAGCGAGCGGACGGCGTCCTCGTCCTCGCGGATCGACTTCAGCACGCGGCCCCACGGGGAGCGCATCAGCAGCCAGACGACGAGGCAGGAGAGCGCGACCAGCGACCAGCCCACCGTCATCACCCAGAAGTCGTTCGCGCTCCATTGCACGATGCTCTCGAAGCCGACGGGCTCCGAGAAGGGATTGACGTCACGGAACGGCTTGATGAATCCCGTCAGGCCGTCCTGGCCACCGAGGTCGTCGGAGAACTTCGCTGCACTGATGACCTGCCGGATGATCTCGGCTGCCGCGATGGTCACGATGGCGAGGTAGTCCGCGCGTAGTCGCAAGGTCGGCACGCCGAGGAGCAGCGCGAAGACGATGGTGAGGCCGACACCGAGAAGGACGCCGAGCCACAGGCTGAGTCCCCAGATCGTCGACATGGTGACCATGGCGTAGCCGGCGATCATCATGAACCCGGCTTGGCCGAAGTTGAGCAGCCCGGTGTAGCCGAAATGGATGTTGAGACCGATGGCAGCCAGGCAGTAGACCGCGGCCGTCGGGCCCAACGCCTGCTGCAGCGAACCGGTCAGCAGCTCGTTCCAGTCCATCCGTAGGCCTCCTCAGCCGATTCTCTGAGCTCTGCCCAACAGGCCTTGCGGCCTGATCAGCAGGATGACGATGAGCAGGATCAACGCGCCCACGAACTTGAACTCGGGATCGATGTAGAGGGTCGACAGCTCGGTGAACAGCCCGATGACGAAGGCGCCGACGATCGCGCCCCAGATGGTGCCGAGTCCGCCGAGCACCACGGCGGCGAACACGAGCAGCAGGATCCGGAACCCGATCTGGAAGTCGAAGCCCTGGGTCACGCCCAGCAGTGCGCCGGCGAGGGCGGCCAGCGCCGCTCCGCCGATCCAGACGATGTTGATGACCCGTTCGACGTTGATGCCCGTCGACGCGGCGAGTCCGGGATTGTCGGAGACGGCTCGGGTCGCCTTCCCGAGTCGGGTGAACTGCAGCAGGCTCGTGGTGGCGACGAGCACCCCGAGGCCGAGCAGGATCACCACGAGCTCTTTCGGCGTCAGCAGGATCTGGCCGATCTCCCAGGGCTTGACTGCGCCGTACTGCGAGTAGTTCCGCGTCTGCGCGCCGGCGAAGTACTGGTAGACGTTCCGCAGGAACAGCGAGAGGCCGATGCTCACGATCATCATGGCGACCAGGCCCGTGCCGCGCCGCCGCAGCGGGCGCCACAGTGCGGTGTCGTTGAGCCAGCCGAAAGCGGCCCCCATGACGAACGCGAACAGGACACCCACGATCACGGTGATCTCGGTCCCGCCGACCTCGATCTTCCCGGGCAGGCGATCGATGAAGAACGCGGCCAGGGCGCCGAACGTGATCAGCTCGCCGTGGGCGAAGTTGGTGAGACCGGTCGTGCCGAAGATCATCGAGAGGCCGAGTGCCGCCATCGCGAGGAGGACGGAGAACACGAGGCCGCCGACCGCCAGCTGCAGCGCCTCGATGAGCTTGCTCGGCTTCGACGCTCCGGCGTCCCCGACCGGGAACAGCACGGTCTGGTCGTTGTCGATGTTGATGGTGAGGGTGCGGCTCGTGATCTCCGGCTTGGTGCCCTCCGGCAGCGTGGACTCGTCCAGGATGACCTTGTAGGACTTGCCCAGGTGCTCGATGGAAGTGCCCGGCAGATCGATGACGAAGGTCCCGTCCTCCGTTGACGTGGCTTCCCCGATCTCGTTGCCGTCGGCGTCCTCGACGGTCACCACGACCCCGGGTACGGCGATCGGCGGCTTCTCGCGGCGGTCGCAGATCCGGCCGAGGATGGAGATGGTGTCGTCGTCGGTGCCCTTGACGAGCGCACACTTGGTGGCGCCGTCCTCTTCTGCCGACGAGGCCGCCTGTGCCGGTGCTGCCAGCAAGAGGAGAGCCAAGGTCGTGAGCGCCAGGGCGATGAGGCGCGTGGTCCTGGTCCAGGGCAAGTCGAGCTCTCCTGTCGCGTCGTGGCCGGGTCCTCCCGGCGGGCCAACCAGCGGACTATAGCGTGACCCGGGTCACACCGGACTGGGCCCCACCGCAGCAGCCACCCTAGGGGCACGCCGTGCTGGGCACGGCCGGAATCGGCAACGGTCCGACAACAAATTCGCTCGCCTCCGGCGGAGGATCAGGGATGAACACCGGGTCTGTCGCCTCGCGCGGGTCCGAGCGTAGGGTGGTCCTTCATGAAGACGGGGGAGCCGCGATGAGCCGGTCCAGCCTGACGCCCAGGATCGCCTGCAGTGAGGATGCAGCCGCCCTCGCTGAGCTGTGGGGCGACGTGCTGAGGCGCGTCGATCGGGCCGAGCAGATCGCCGATCTCGAGCTCGTCGTCAAAGGTGCGGCGGCCTCGCCCGAGCAGCGCTTCGTCGTCGTCGACTACGACGGCCAGCTCGCCGGCGGCGTGTTCCTCAGGCTCACGACGGTCTCCCCGCTCAACCCGGACCCCTGCGTGCAGTCCATCCAACCTCGGGTCTTCGACCAGTTCCGGCGCCGCGGCGTGGGCCGGGCTCTGATGGAAGCCGCGGTTGCGTTCGCCGAGGAGAACGGCGTCCTCCACCTGACGACAGCCGTGCCCGCGGCATCCCGCGACGCCAACCGGTTCATGGCGCGACTCGCGCTCGCACCGGTCGCGACGGTGCGGCTGGCGCCGACCTCCGTCGTACGAAGCCGGCTGACGCCGCCCGCGCCGGGGTCCGGCCGGAGCACCCCGCGCGTCCTGGTCGCTCGTCGCAACCAGCGGCGGGTCCGGGCGGCAGCGCAGTCCGAGCTGCACCTTCCCGATTGACCGACGGCAGCGTCGCCGGAGACACGCTCGGCAGATTGGTCAGCGCGGGTCGACCAGCGCGCACGTGATGCGCGAGGTGCACACCCGCTTGCCGCGCTCGTCGACGATCACGATCTCGTAGGCCGCACTGGTGCGGCCGAGGTGGATGGCGGTCGCCGTACCCGTCACGATGCCGGACGTTGCCGCCCGGTGGTGGGTCGCGTTGATGTCGACGCCGACGGAGACCTTGCCGTACTGCCGGGCGTGCAGGCCGGACCCGATCGAACCGAGCGTCTCGGCGAGCGCGACCGACGCACCACCGTGGAGCAACCGGTAGGGCTGGGTGTTGCCCTCGACCGGCATCGTGCCGACGAGGCGCTCGGGCGAGATCTCGACCAGCTCGACGCCCAGCTTGTCGTTGAGCTTCCCGTTGCCGTCGGGCAGGGTCGCGATGAACTCGTCGATGTCAACCTTTGCGTCGGTCATGGGCCTCATTCTCCTGTCCGTGCCCACGGCTAGAGTCGTCGGGTGCCTGAGTCTCCCGACGTGCGCCCGCGGCTGCTGCTCCTCGACGGTCACTCGCTGGCCTATCGCGCCTTCTTCGCGCTGCCGGTCGACAACTTCTCGACGGCCGAGGGCCAGCACACCAATGCCGTCTACGGATTCACCTCGATGCTGGTCAACGTGCTCCGCGACGAGCAGCCGACCCACGTCGCGGTGGCGTTCGACCTTTCGCGGAAGACGTTCCGGCTGGCCGAGTACTCCGAGTACAAGGCGAAGCGCAACAAGACCCCGACCGAGTTCAGCAGTCAGCTGCCGCTGATCGAGCGGATGCTCGACACGTTCTCGATCCCGCACCTCACCGCCGAGGGCTACGAGGCCGACGACATCATCGCAACCCTGGTGACCCAGGCGCTCGCCGACGAGACCGCCGACATGGAGGTCCTCATCCTCACCGGCGACCGCGACTCGATCCAGCTGGTGACCGACCGGTCGACGGTGCTCTACCCGATGCGCGGCGTGTCCGACCTGGCCCGGATGACTCCCAAGTTCGTCGAGGACAAGTACGGCGTGCCACCCGAGCGCTACCCCGAGCTCGCCGCGATCGTCGGCGAGACGTCCGACAACCTGCCGGGCGTACCCGGCGTCGGACAGGGCTACGCCGCCAAGTGGCTCAACACCTACGACGGTCTCGACAACGTCATCGCCCACGCCGACGAGATCACCGGCAAGAAGGGCGAAGCGCTGCGGGAGCACCTCGGCGACGTGATCCGCAACCGGCGGCTCAACGCGCTGGTGACCGACCTCGACCTCGGCGTCCGGCCGTCCGAGATGGCGCTGCAGCCGTGGGACCGGCAGGCCGCGCTCGCGCTGTTCGACGAGCTCGAGTTCCGCGGCGAGCTGCGCACCCGCACCATCGAGACCCTCGCCGGTGAGGAGCCGATGGAGGAGGGTGGATTCGAGCTGGCCGGGCGCACCCTGGGCGACGGCGAGATCGCGGCGTTCCTCGAAAGCCTCGGCGACGCGGTGGTCGGACTCCACGTCCGCGGCACCTGGGCGGCCGGCACCGGCGCCGTCGAAGGCGTCGGGTTCGCGATGGCCGACGGGCAGGCGGCGTACGTCGACGTGGCCGGCCTCGGTCCCGACGACGAGGCCGCACTGGCCGGCTGGCTGGCGGACGCGACTCGTCCGAAGGTGCTGCACGATGCGAAGGGTCCCGAGCTGGCGCTCGCCGCCCACGGTTGGGTGCTGGCCGGCGTCGTGAGCGACACCGCCCTCACCGCCTACCTCGCCCGTCCCGACCAGCGCTCCTACGAGCTGGCCGACCTGACCCTGCGCTACCTCCGCCGGGAGCTCAAGGGGGAGTCCGACAACGACCAGGGCGCACTCTTCACTGGATCTGACTTCGGGGCGGGCGCAGCCGACGCGGCCTCCACCGCGATGCTCTACGCCCGCGCGGTCATCGACCTGTCGACGGCGCTCGAGGGCGAGCTCGAGCGGGCCGGGGGGTCGCGACTCCTGACCGACGTCGAGCTCCCGCTGGTCCACCTGCTCGCCCACATGGAGCAGACCGGCATCGCGGTCGACCTCGACCACCTCACGTCGCTCGAGGAGCACTTCGGCGACGAGGTCCGCAACGCCGCGGAGGAGGCGTTCGCGGTCATCGGCAAGGAGATCAACCTCGGGTCGCCGAAGCAGCTCCAGGTCGTGTTGTTCGACGAGCTCGGCATGCCGAAGACCAAGCGCACCAAGACCGGCTACACGACCGACGCCGACGCGCTGCAGGGTCTCTACGTCAAGACCGAGCACCCGTTCCTGCTGCACCTGCTGCGCCACCGCGACGTGAGCCGGCTCCGACAGACCATCGAGGGGCTGCTCAAGACGGTCCAGCCCGACGGCCGGATCCACACGACGTTCAACCAGATGATCGCCGCCACCGGTCGACTGTCGAGCACCGATCCCAACCTCCAGAACATCCCGATCCGCACCGAGGAGGGGCGGCGGATCCGCGAGGGCTTCGTGGTCGGCGGCGGCTACGAGTCCCTCATGACCGCCGACTACAGCCAGATCGAGATGCGCATCATGGCCCACCTCTCCGAGGACAAGCTGCTGATCGAGGCGTTCCGGTCCGGCAGCGACTTCCACTCGATCACCGCCGCCCGCGTCTTCGACGTCCCCGCCGCCGACGTCACGATCGAGATGCGCGCCAAGATCAAGGCGATGAACTACGGCCTGGCCTACGGGCTGTCCGCCTTCGGCCTGTCCCAGCAGCTCGGCATCGAGCCCGACGAGGCGCGCGGCCTGATGGGCGAATACTTCGAGACGTTCGGCGGCATCCGCGACTACCTGGGCGGCGTCGTCGACGAGGCCCGCCGCAGCGGCTTCACCGAGACCATCATGGGTCGCCGCCGCTACCTCCCTGACCTGACCAGCGACAACCGGATGCGCCGCGAGATGGCCGAGCGCATGGCCCTCAACGCACCGATCCAGGGCTCGGCCGCCGACCTGATCAAGGTCGCGATGCTCCAGACCCAGCAGGCCATCGACGATCAGGGCCTGCGGTCGCGGATGCTGCTCCAGGTCCACGACGAGCTCGTGTTCGAAGTGGCGCCGGGGGAGCGCCAGGCACTCGAGTCCGTCGTCCGCGAGCGGATGGGCGGCGCGGCGGACCTGGCCGTCCCGCTCGACGTGTCTGTCGGCACGGGCGGCTCGTGGCACGAAGCGGCGCACTGAGCGCCTGTCCCTAGCGGATCGGGGTCATCGTCCACCGCAGGTCGGCAGCGCCGTACCCACAGAAGTCGCCGGCGACGAACCGCAGGGTGAGGTCGCGCCCGGACGGGGTCAGGGTCATCTCGAACGGCGAGGTGCAGTCGATCTCGCTGGCGGTGTAGGTGCCGCCCCCGGACCACGCGCCGTCGTCATAGGATCCGGTGCCGGACAGGGAGTCCTTGCCGTCCGTCACGCGGACCGTGCAGGGACCGCTCGTGCAGTCGGACACAACCCGGAGGACGAGAGCCCCGCCCGAGCCGGCGGGGATGGACGTGCCCCCGAGGGTGCCGCCGGCGGAGGTGGCGTTGTAACGACCTTCGATCTCGGCGGCCGCCACCTCGTCCTCACGCATGGACGGGGTCGCAGACGCCGCTGAGGTCGGCGCCGACGGGCTGCTCGTCGGCGTTGCTGATCCGGTCGCCGTCGGCGAAGCGGAGGCGGCCACGCTCCTGTCGGAGGCGGTGCGGCGCTTCGGCTCGTCGTCCGCGCCCGCGGCGACGAGAACCGCAGCACCGGTGATGCCGCCGGCGACGACGACGGCCGCGACGGCCGCGACGAACTTGTGCGCCACGATGTGCCCGACGACGCCCTTGCTCGCTGACACCCCCGTGTGGGTGCCCAGCCCTGGGACCCCTTGGCCGACGCCGACGCTGCCTCCGCCGCCCGCGTGCGCGGCCGCCCCAGAGGCGCCGCTGGTCGCCACCGGGCCGGGGGTCGCGCCGGCCGCTGCTGCGGTCGGGCTGCCGGCCGCAGCGGCTGTCGGTAGGCCGGCGCCTGCCGAAAGTCCGGCGCCACTGGGTGCGGCGGCGCCGGCAGCTCCGCCCGACAGCCCGGCAGCGCCGGCGGCACCGGTGCCGGCGCCGGCACTGGCTGCGGTCCCGGCCGCGCCAGCGGCACCGGCACCCGAGGCCAGGCCGCCGGCGACGATCGCGCCGGCGGTCGGCGCGGCGATGGCGAGCGTCCCGATGCCGGCACCGGTCAGCCAGTCCTGGACCACGTAGGTGCCCTCGGGTGCGGCCGGATGCGGTCGGATCGCGACGATGGCCCCGGTGGCCTGATCGCGCGCGCGCCAGACCGTGCCGTCGGGCGCCGCGACCTGGTCCAACAGCTCGTAGGGACCGATCTGTCCGGTGCTCACGCCTCGAGCCTAATCGTGCGGACGCTGGAACACGTCGGGAATCCCTCGACTGGCTAGGCCGTCCCGGTGTCGGTGCCGTTCTTGCTCCGGAAGACCTGGAGCGCGACGAGCAGGACCACGACGACGACGTCGACGATCGCGACCGTCACGGCCAGCGCGGTCACCGAGCTGCTGAGTGCGCCTGCGATCACCAGGGCCAGCACGCCCGCGGACACGAAGTACTTGGTCCAGCGGCCGCGCTTGGCGAGGCCGGCGTAGACCAGTAGCTGCAGCACGGACAGCAGGCCGCCGAGGGTGGCGAAGAGCCAGAGCTTGCCCTGCACGTCGTCGTAGTCGTCGCCGCCGATGAAGACGAGCGCGAGACCGCTGAGCACGTAGGCGCCGGCGACGCAGGCCACGCCGAGGCCGGTCAGGAACACCAGGCCGCGCATCAGCGCCGCCCGGCTCTCATCGGCCGTGGACATCGACGGGAACAGGATGACGACCGCGAACTGCGGCAGGAACAGCACCGCTTTGGTGACGATCAGGCCACCGGCGTAGAGGCCGGCCTGGTGGCCGTCGAGGACGTTGCGGGCGACGACGATGTCGAGGTTCGAGAGGGCGACGAACGCGAGGAGAGCCGCCGAGCTGGCGTAGGTCTCGCGGCGTACGTCGCGGCGGACCTCGCGGTCGTGCGCCGTGACGATGGCGTCGTGGCCACGGTTGCGGAGCGCCCAGCCACCGATCAGCACGGGCAGCCATGAGGCCGCGAGCACGCCGACCATCGCGCTCGTCTCGGTGGGGGAGATGGCGAGTGCGGCGCCGCCGAGCAGCACCCGGGGAACGCCGACGGAGAGGTACATCAGGCTCAACGAGAGCCAGCGCCGTTCGCCCTGGAGGACGCCCGCCTGGCCGCCCATGACCGTCACCGGCACCACGCACAGCCCGAGCAGCACCGCGGGCAGCAAGCCGTCGAGCTTGAGCAGCCACCAGACCGCAGGCGAGGCGGCGAGTGCGACAGCACCGAGGACGAACGCGGCACGCCACGTGGTGGTGAGGATCGTCTGCTCGATCGCGGCGACGTCCTCGGGTGCGGCAGCGATCCGGCGGGCTGCCGTCGCCTGGAGCCCGAGCTGCACGACCGAGAGCACCATCAGCAGGGCCATCATTCCCGCGACCGCGCCGTACTGGCTCGGGCCGAGCAGGCGGGCGGCGACCATCTGGAATGCGTAGGTGCCGACGTTCATGACGGCCATCGCGATCGCGATGCCGGCGCTGCTGCGCAGCAGCCGCAACAGTCGCGAGCCGCCACCAGGCGAGGGCGCGGTGCCCTCGGGCTGGATGCGATCGACGGTGCTGGTCACCCCACGAGGGTAGAGGGCGGCTCGCGACCCGACGACCGCAACCGATCGGTTACCGCAACGGACCGGTTGGAGTGCCAAGCCGTCGGGCCGCCCGAATACAGTGACCTGCGCCCGGGTGCGGAGGAGGGGTGATGGGGGAGGCGAGGGAGGCTGAGCCGCACGGGGCTACCGGGGCGGCGATCGCGTCGTGCCTGTATGCCGTCCTCACCGTCGTCATGCTCATCCAGCAACCGGGGGCGACGACCTACGACACCCGCGCCGAGCTGACCGAGCGGCCTGGGAGCTTCCTCTCCGGGGCGTTCACGCTGTGGCACCCGGAGTCGAACTTCGGGGAGTTCCAGAACCAGGCCTACGGCTACCTCTTCCCTCAGGGCACCTGGTTCGTCCTGACCGATGCGCTCGGCTCACCCGGGTGGGTGAACCAGCGGCTGTGGTCGGCGCTGCTGCTCATCATCGCCTGCGAGGGCGCGCGGCGGGTGGCCCGTGCGGTCGGGCTCGACGACGTCCCGGCCCTGCTGGCCGGAGTGGTGTTCGCGTTCTCCCCGCGACTGCTGGGGACCGTCGCGGTGCAGACCGGTGAGTCACTGCCGGGCGCGGTGATGCCGTGGCTGGTGCTCGCCGTGGTCCTGCACCTCCGCGGCCGGCTGTCCCCGTGGCGGACCGCGGTGCTGAGCGGGGCGGTCGTGGTGTGCATGGGCGGGGTCAACGCCGTCGAGACCGCGGCGTGCCTGCCCCTCGCGATGATCCTGGTCGTCTGGGGTGTGACCCGAAAGCTCACGACGGTGCGCTCGGCCGTCGGCTGGTTCGCGGCGGTCGGCGCGGGGTGCCTGTGGTGGGCGCTGCCGCTGCTGGTGCTCGCTCGCTACGCGCCTCCGTTCTACGAGTACGTCGAGAGCGCGCGCGACACGACGGCGCTCATCGGCTGGTCGGAGGCCGCTCGCGGCGACTCGTCCTGGATCGCCTACTTGGTGTCGGGCGACCAGCCGTGGTGGCCCGGGGCGTTCCACCTCGCGACCGATCCGGTGCTGGTCGTCGTCGCGGCGCTGGTGGCCGGCGCCGGGCTGGTCGGCCTGATGTTCCTCGACAGCGCGCTGAAGCGGCCGCTCATGCTCGCCGTGGTGCTCGGCCTCGGGTGCTTGACGGTGGCGCACGGCGGCGTTGCCGGTGCGCCGGCGACGGGGGCGGTCCGCGACCTGCTCGATGGCGCGTTCCAGATCTTCCGCAACGTCCACAAGATCGATCCGGTGGTCCGGCTGCCACTCGCGATCGGGTTCGGCTGTGCCGTCGCCCGCGGCGCGCACCGGCTCCTGGAGCGGGCGCCGCGGGTCCGGTCGGCGGAGCGGCTGATCCTGCTCGCGCCACTGCTGGTCGTGCTCGTCCTCGGCCGTCCGTACCTGCAGGGCGACGCCCGGACGCCGGGCTGGGAAGAAGTCCCGACGTACTGGCAGCAGGCGCGGGCCTATCTCGAGGACCAGGCCCCGGGCGGCGCGGACGGCGGCCGGACGCTGGTCGTCCCCGGCTCGCGGTTCGCCCAGCAGGAGTGGGGATGGACGCTCGACGAGCCGCTGGCGATCCTCGGCGGTGCGCCGATGGTGAGCCGGAGCCAGGTGCCGCTCATCCCGGGGGAGTCGATCCGCTACCTCTCGGCGCTGGACCAGCAGATCGCCACGGGTCGCGCGACAGAGGCGCTGGCAGATGAGCTGGCGCGGGCCGGGATCACCCACGTCGTGCTCCGTCGGGACCTGCTCCGCGGCCTGACCGGCTCTCCTCATCCGGGCGCCGCGGCGGTCTCGCTGGCGCGGGCCGGTCTGGAGCGGGTGGCCGGGTTCGGCCGCAGCGCCGACGGCGCTGCCGCGGTGGAGGTCTTCCAGGTCCCCGACCGGCTGCCGCTGCTACGGGCGACGCCGGTCGCCGACGTCGAGACCGTGCGCGGCGCCGCGGAGAGCGTGCTCGCGGTCGAGGGCGGCGGGCTGGTCGGGCCGTCCGTGCCGACGGTCCTGGAGGGGGAGCCGGGTTGGGACGGTGCGGCGACGGTCGTGACCGACAGCGACCAGCGCCGCGAGCGGGCGTTCGGCAACAACGACGAGTCGCTGTCCGCGGTCATGACGGCGACCGAGCCGTGGCGGGTGGATCGTGCCGCGCACGACTTCCCCGGCGGACCGGGCGCCCAGGTGGTCGCGGAGTACGACGGACTGGCCTCCGTCACGGCGTCCTCGGCGCAGGGCTACG
This sequence comes from uncultured Actinomycetota bacterium, assembly GCA_963766035.1. Classification (GTDB taxonomy): domain Bacteria; phylum Actinomycetota; class Actinomycetes; order Propionibacteriales; family Nocardioidaceae; genus Nocardioides. The sequence continues at coordinate 549,889 of CAVXYP010000004.1, forward strand.
CCGACAACTACGGACCGGTCCTTGTCCAGGCCGGCCCGGCGGCGGCGATCGACGGCGACATCGACACCCAGTGGGTGAGCTCGCTCGCCGGCGATCCGGACGAGCAGTGGCTGCGTCTCACCTTCGACCACCCCCGCGCGGTGCACGAGGTGACGGTCACGCCGGTGGCCGACGATCCCGCCGTCGCGCCGATCCGCACGCTCGAGGTCGTCGCGGGGTCGCAACGCGTCCGTGTCGACGTCAACACCTCCGGTGCGCCGGCCGTCGTCACACTGGACGGCCGCGAGGTCGACGACGTCGAGATCCGGGTGCTCGCGGCGGCGACGGCCGCCCGGGGTGCCCGGGTCGGGCTGCGGGAGGTGGCGGTCGACGGGCTCACGCCGGACCGGACCCTGGTGCTGCCCGGCACTGTCCCGGCAGCCGCGGCGTGGTCGTTCGGCACGACGCCGGGCCGCCGTGCGTGCTTCGTCGTGCTCGAGGCGCCGGACTGCAGCGTGGCGCGGATCCGTGCGTCCGAGGAGAAGGCCGGACTCGACCGCACCTTCACGCTCGACGGCGCCCAGCAGGTCACGATCAGCGGGCACGTGGTGGCCCGCAGCACGCCGGAGTCGGCCCGCCTCCTCGATCTCATCCAGCGGCGGCCGCCCGTGACCGCGTCGTCGACGTACGGACAGGACCCGCGGGTCGCGCCGCGCTTCGCCTACGACGGTCAGCCGACCACGGCCTGGATGTCCGACGACGGCGACCTCTACCCGTCCCTCACCTTCCGCTGGAAGGTGGCGCGGACCGTTGCTGCGATCACGGTCGGGTCGGCCGAGCAGGCGCCCGTCGGCGTCGTCGTCACCGCGGACGGACGGACCCAGCGGGTCGCGCTCACGGGCGACACCGCGGTGGCGATCGACCCGGTGCGGACCCACCAGCTGCTGGTCCGTTTCGAGAAGGCGCCGGACGCCCAGCACGTCGTGGTGCCGGAGATCGCTCTGTCCGGGCTCGACGTCACCCGGCCGCTGGACCCGGGGAACCCGACCGGCGCGGTCTGCGGGCTCGGGCCGGTGCTCCGGCTCGACGGCGAGGAGATCAGCACCCGGGTGACGGGGACGATGGCCGACGTCGTGAACGGGAGCCCGTTGGCTCTCGAGGCCTGTGACGAGGAGACCGGCGATCCCGTCGAGGTCGACCTCGAGGAGGGTGAGCACCGGCTGCACGCCGTGCCGACCGCGGAGTTCGAGGTGATCGACCTGCTGGCGCGCGCCGGGGCGGTGCCGTCGTCCTCCGCGCAACGGCCGGTGCGGATCGAGCACTGGGGCAGCGCGCAACGCACCGCCGTGGTCGACCCGGGGGACGAGGCGCTGCTCTCCGTGCCCGAGAACTTCAACGACGGCTGGGTCGCCGAGGTCGACGGCGAGGAGCTCACGCCGGTCCGGGTCGACGGCTGGCAGCAGGGCTGGATCCTCCCGGCGGGGGAGCAGGTCACGGTCGATCTGCGCTACCGCCCGCAGGCGACGTACGACGTGATCCTGCCGCTCGGCCTGGTCGTCAGCGGATCGCTGCTGCTGGGCGCCCTGGCCATCGCGATCGCCGGCCTCGTCGCCCGGCTCCGCGGCCGGCGTCCGTCGGTCGAACCGTCGGCGCCCTGGCCGGACACCGTCGCTCCGGACCGGGTCTGGTGGGGCATCGCGATCGGCGCGGCGCTGGTGCTGCTCGGGCCCGTCGCCGCGATCGGCCTGGTCGGTGGCGCCGTGAGCGCCGGCCGACTGCGGCTCCGGGCTGCCGGCGCCGCCGGGGTGCTGGTCGCCCTGTCCGGGCTGCTCGACGCGCTCGGCCGGCCGGAGACGCTCGAGTCGCCCGCTGACCTCGCCGCCGCGCTCGGCGTCGGGCTCGTGGCCGGGCTCGTGCTCGGGTTGCCCAGGAGCGCGGCATGAGGAGCTGGCGTGGCGCCCAGGGGGCTGCCGCAGTGGGTGTGATCGCGGTGATGTTGACCGTGCGCGGCCGACTGCTGGCCGGCTCCTACTTCAACCAGGACGACTTCTACATGACGGGCCGGGCCTACCGGTCCGACCTCACCTGGGACTACCTGTTCTCCGACTTCGCCGGTCACGTCAACCCGCTCCAGCAGCTGGCGCTGTGGCTGGTGGCACACCACGCGCCGTACGACTGGCCGGTCATCGCCGCGGCGATCCTCGCCGTCAATCTCGCGGCGACCGTGCTGGTCTGGCTGATCCTGACCCGCCTGCTGGGGGACCAGTGGTCGCGGGTGGTGCTGCTCGCGGTCTTCGCGTGGGCGCCGATGACCCTGGTGCCCACGCTGTGGTGGAGCGCCGCGATGTTCCTGTGGCCCCACGTCCTCTGCTCCCTCGCCGCGATCTGGCTGCTCGTCCGGTGGCACCAGGGCGACGGCCGCGGGTGGGTCAACGCCAGCGGGATCGTGGTGGTGACTGTGGGCGCGCTGCTCTGGCACGAGCGGGCGGTCCTGATCGCGCCGCTGGTCCTCGGCGTCGCGGTCGCGCTTGCCGACGACGCGGCCGGTTGGCGCCGGCTGACCACGACGGTCCGGCGCTACCGCTGGCTGTGGCTGGCGATGCTCGCCACGGCGGCGGGTTTCCTCGTGCTGCACGGGCTGCTCACCGACGTCGAGGGCGGCGGCGGCACCGCCCGCCAGCAGGTCGACGTGTCCTGGTCGTTCGTCGGCCGCAGCGTGGTGCCGGGGATCCTCGGCGGGCCCTGGGCCGGCCAGACCGTCGGCGGCGCCGTGGTGCCGGCGACCTGGGTCACGGTGGTCAGCGCCGTGCTCGTGGTCGCCGGCATCGGGTGGCTGCTCTGGCGCGGCGGTCCCGCGCGCCGCTGGGGCCTGGCCGTCGTGGCGGGATACGTGGCCGCCGATCTCGCGCTGCTGCTCGCCGGGAGGTCCGGGTTCGGGCAGATCATCGGCCTCGACCCGCGCTACTCCTCCGACACGCTGCACGCCGCGGTCGTCTGCATCGCGCTCTGCCTCCGCGACGCACCTGCCTGGCCGGCACTGGCCACGAATCGGGGCCGGGCCCTCGTGGTCGGCGGACTGCTGGCGTCGTACGGCGTCGCCTCGGCGTTCGGCACGGCGCTGCTGGTGCCGCACTTCCAGAACAAGCAGGACCGGGAGCTCGTCACCAACGTTCGTGACGATCTGGCGGCCGACCCGACCCAGGTGATCTTCGACGGCCCGGCCCCTGCGGAGCTGGTGCTGCCGCTGGTCGGTGCCGACAACCGCTTCTCGGTGATCTTCGGGCCGCTGCCGGAGCTGCCCGCGTTCGACCAGCCATCCGCCCGGATGCGGGTCGTGGGGCCGGACGGTCACCTCGAGCCCGTGGAGCTCGCCGGCCTGGTGCCGAGCGTCCGTGGCCCCGACGCGGACTGTGGCTATCCGGTGTCGACGGCTACGACGGTGGTCGAGATGACCGCTCCGCTCGACGGCCGGCTGCTGCTCCGGGTCCGCTACTTCTCGGGCAACGAGTCCGCGGTCACGGTCAGCGCGGACGGGTGGAGCGCGGAGTTCCTCGCGCGCCGCGGCCCCAACGAGGTGTGGCTGGTGCTGCCGGACGCCGACGCCGAGGTCACCGACCTCGCGCTGGCCGGGGACGGCCGGGCGACCGTGTGCGTCACCGAGGTCGCGGCCGGCCTGCCGGAGGCGGGATGAGCCGCCCGACCCGCGGCACGACCGCGGACCTGGTGTGGAGCACCGGCCTCGCCCTCGTGGTGTTCGGCCCGCTGCTCGTCGGCCGCGGCTACTGGCTGTTCGGCGACATGGTGTTCGTCCCCGACCAGCCGTGGAAGGCTGCCTGGCTCGGCCTCGACGGCGCGCTGCCCCGAGCGGTGCCGATGGACGCGCTCGTCTCCGTGGTGACCCAGGTCGTCCCGGGCAGCTGGGGCCAGCGCGCGCTGCTCGTCGGCGGTTTCGTGCTCGGCGGCGTCGGCATCGGCCGGGCCGTCCGCGACCACGCGTGGTATGCCCGAGCCGCGGCGATCACGCTGCTGCTGTGGAACCCCTGGGTCTACGAGCGGCTGCTGATCGGCCAGTGGGCGATCCTGCTGGGCTACCTCGCGCTGCCCTGGGTCGTCCTCGCCGCGCGGCGGCTCCGCGCCGACCCCCGCGGCGGCTGGGCCGAGGCGGCGATCGCGGTCACGGCGGCGGCGGTCTGCAGCCCGTCGAGCGGAGTGATGGCGGTGGCCGTGCTGGCCGTCCTGGGCATCACCCGCGACCGGTGGACCTGGCTGGCCACGGCAGTCGTCGGCGTCGTGGCGAATCTGACCTGGCTGGTGCCCGCGATCACTGCCGACGCGGCCGAGGTGTCCGCCGACGGGGTGTTCGCGGGCTTCGCGGCCCGCGCGGAATCGGGCGCCGGCCTGCTGCCGAGCCTGGTCTCGCTCGGCGGCATCTGGAAGACGTCGATCCTGCCCGGTGCCCGCACCAGCACGGTCCTCGTCGTGCTCTCGTGCCTCCTCACGGCCGCCGCCGTGGCCGGCCTGCGCCGCGGCGTGCGAGCGCACCCGGGGGAGTTGCGTCGGGTCGCCGTGCTCGGCCTCGGCGCCCTGGTGGTCGCGGCCGCGCCCGCAGTTCCTGGCGGTGCCGACGTGCTCGCGGACCTGGCCGGCCGGTTGCCCGGCCTCGCGCTGCTCCGTGACTCGCACCGCTTCCTCGCGCCACTCGGCGTCGTGCTCGCGCTGGGCGCCGCCGGTGCCGCGACCGCGGTTCGCGAGCGGGTCCGGCCGGGCCGCGGCTCGCTGTGGGCGGTGGTCGGGCTGATCGTCGCCGCGCCGGTGCTGCTGCTCCCTGTGCTGGCCTGGGGCGGCGCGGGCGAGCTGGAGCGGTCGTCCTACCCGGCCGAGTGGGACCAGGTCGCGACCGCGCTCGGGGACGATCCCGGCCGCGTCGTCGTCCTTCCGTGGGAGGGGTCCTACCGCGGCTACGAGTGGAACCACCGGCGCGCCGTGCTGGACCCGGCGCCCCGCTACTTCGCGGGCGAGGTGCTCGTCGACGACCGGGTGCTCCTCGACGACGGCGCGGTGCCGGCCGAGGACCCCCGGGTCGAGCAGGTACGCCGCGCGCTCGCCGCTGCCGATCCGGACGCGGCCCTGCGGGCAGCGGGCGTGCGCTGGGTCCTCGTCGAGAAGGGCATGACAGAGCTGAACGTGCCGGAGGGGAGAGTGGTCCACGACGGGGATGAGCTCACCCTGGTCGCGCTGGCGCCCGAAGGACCTTTGGCGGCCGCTTCGAGCGTCGACGCTATCGGATCCGGGACAACTGTCCTGATCATTGTCGGGCACTTGGCCTCTGGAGTTTTGCTTTTGGCAGGTGGGACCATCAGAATCCGAACTGGGAGAGACCTGCGTCACTGATAGTGTCCAGGTCACATGACCTGGATTGCTGGGTCGTGAAGGTCTTTGGGAGGGGACCTTTCGCATGAACTTGATCATTTCTTCGATCGTCGGCGCGCTCGCTGCCGGCGCCGTGCTCGTCGGCGGCGTCCATGCCGCGCAGAGCGACCAGAAGCCCGTTTCCAACGCCGAGCTCTACACCTACTCCAGCGAGTAGGCAGCGCTCGGCCACCCGCGGCTCGGGAGCACGGGTGGCCGTTTCACCGACACGTCCTACGGGAGCAGGACGGGTCAGTCGCAGACGGCTTGGGAGGGTCCGATGCTGCAGATCGTCATTCCTGCGTACAACGAGGAGCTTCGGCTCCCGCGTACGCTCCGCGCGCTGCGCCGCTACGTCGGCGCGCGTCGCTCGGTGCTGGGCGAGGTCGAGGTCCTCGTCGTCGACAACGGCAGCACCGACCGCACCGCCGAGGTCGCGCGCGCCGCGGCCTCGCCTGCGCTGCCGGTCCGGGTCGTGCGATGCGCCGAGCGCGGCAAGGGTGCCGCAGTGCGCGCGGGGCTGCTCGCGAGCGACGCCGACCTGGTCGCCTTCATGGACGCCGACGGCGCCACCGACCTGACCGCGCTCGACGAGGCGTGGCGTGGCGTCCACCTCGGGGCCGACGTCGTGATCGGTTCCCGTGGCCTCCCGGACTCCGTCGCGGACGTCCGCAGCTGCCGCACCCGCACCGCCGGTGCCGCCTTCTTCCGTCGGCTCGCCCGCATGCTCCTGCCCGGTGTCGCCGATACCCAGTGCGGCTTCAAGCTGATGCGCGGCGCCTTCGCCCGCGCGGTCGCGCCCGACCTCACTGCCCGCGGCTTCTCCTTCGACGTCGAGCTCCTGGTCCGGCTGCGCGCGGTCGGTGCCCGGATCGTCGAGATCCCCGTGACCTGGACCGACGTGCCCGGGTCCACCTTCGTGCCGGCCCGCCATGGCGCCGGCGCCTTCACCGAGCTGGCCGCGATCGCCTGGCGCACGCGGCACCTCGGTACCCCAGTCGCCGGCAGGGCGACTGCGGGGCGTTCGCAGTCCCCCATGCAGCTGCCAGCCCCCGTCGCCCTGCCGGTTGCCATCGCTGTGCCCGTCGCCGCCGCTTTGCTCGGTGAGGCCTGAGATGGCGCCCGCTCCGACGTGGACACCGCTCGCCGGCCGGCGGGTGGTCGTCGTCAACTGGCGCGATCCCGAGCACTCGCTCGCCGGAGGATCGGAGATCTATGCCTGGGAGCTCGCCCTCGGGCTGCAGGCGGGCGGTGCGGACGTCGAGTTCCTCACCGCGCGCGAGCCCGGCCAGGCTGCGAGCGTCATCCGTGACGGCATCGTCGTACGCCGCCGCGGCGGCACGGTGTCGTTCTACGCGCACACCGCGCTCCGGCTGCTCGCGAGGCGGCGCCGGATCGACGCCGTGATCGACCCGTCGTGCGGGCTGCCGTCGTTCGCGCCGCTGTTCGTGCGGCGCCGCACTCCCGTGCTGCTGGTCATGCACCACGTCCACCAGGACCAGTTCGCGACCCACTTCCCGGCGCCGGCCGCGGCGCTCGGCCGGTGGCTGGAGCGGGTGCTGATGCCGCTGGTCTACCGCAGGCGCCCGGTCGTCGCTGTCTCGCCGTCGACCATCGACCAGATGCGGCAGCAGCTCGGCTGGTCGGGTCCGGTCGGGCTCCTCCTCAACGGCGCGGACCTGCCGCCCGTCGGCACCGGCAACCCGGCGACCAAGGATCCCGAGCGGATCGCCGTGCTGGGCCGGCTGGTCGCCCACAAGCGGGTGGACGTGGTGCTCCGCGCCGTGGCTGCCTTGGCGACCGAGCGTCCCGGGCTTCATCTCGACATCATCGGACAGGGCCCCGAGCGGGCCGGCCTCGAGCGGCTCGCCACCGGGCTCGGCCTCGACGGCCGGGTGACCTTCCACGGCTTCGTCGACGAGGGCACCAAGGCGGCCCTCCTCGCGCGGGCGGCGCTGCACGTCTGCGCGTCCGACGCCGAGGGCTGGGGCCAGGCTGTCGTCGAGGCCGCAGGGCACGGTGTCCCCACCCTGGCCCGCGACGTGCCGGGGCTGCGCGACTCGATCCGTCCGGAGGAGACCGGCTGGCTGGTCTTCGACACCGACGACCTCGACGAGGTCGGACGCCGGCTGACGACGCGCCTCCGCGAGGTGCTCGCCGACGCGCAGGACCCGATGACCCGGGCCCGCCACTTCGCGGCCTGTCAGGCCTGGGCGCACCGGTTCGACTGGGCCGAGATGCGCCGGCAGGCGCTCGACCTGGTCGCCGGCGAGCTCCTGTACCACCAAGGACATGCACCATCGGCGGGCACTCCCGTGCCGGCCGCTCAACATCGCCCGCGAGCAGAACGCGTGGCCGCCAGGGGAGGAACGACATGCGTCGACTGATCGCACCCACACTCGTCGGGCTGGGGGTGTTCCTCATCGTCGCCGCGGCGCTGGCGAGGATCTACGCCTACCCCGCCGTGGCCAAGGTGCCCGACGGCTACCACAGCACGACCGACGTCGAGGCCATCGGCGCCGTGATCTTCAACTCCGATCCCGAGGTCCTTGCACCCGAGACGCACGACCTCGTGATCACGTCCAACACCCGCGAGGTCGTGGACGCCGACGCTCCCGAGGGCGCGACCGTGTGGACCAACGTCACCTCGGTCGACAAGGCCGACGGCGGCAACTTCCAGCTGTCGACCGAGCAGTTCGCGTTCGACGAGGTGTCCGGCGCGGGCGTCGACTGCGACGACTGCTGGGTCGAGGGGTCCGACGGCGAGACCGTCACCCGGACGCCGACGAACGCCGAGGGGCAGATCTACAAGTTCCCGTTCGACACCCAGCAGCAGTCCTACGACGTGTGGGACGGCGATCTTGGTGAGGCCACGCCGGCGACGTTCGAGGGCGAGGAGGAGATCCAGGGCCTCCGGGTCTACAAGTTCGTCCAGGTGATCGACCCGACCGTGATCGAGACCCGCGAGGTCCCCGGTTCGGTGTTCGGCTCGGACGAGGCGTCGGTCGATGCCGACATGTCCTACGCGATGACCCGCACGTTCTACGTCGAGCCGGTCACCGGGGCTCCGGTCAACCGGGTGGAGAAGCGGACCCAGGAGCTCGTCTACAACGGCATCCGGGTGCCAGCGTTCGTCGGCACCGTCAACTACACCGACGACCAGGTCGACCAGCTCGTCGACGACGTCTCCACCAAGGCGACGCTCCTGGGTGGGCTGCGGGTCCTGTTCCCCGCGATCTTCCTGCTGCTCGGCGTGGTGCTGCTCGGCCTCGGGCTGATCGTGAACCGGCGGCTGGACAGCAAGCTCCCCGACCACATCCCCGTGGACCGGCCCCTCGTCACCACCTAGGACCCGAGCGGCTCCCGGAGGGAGCGGGCGGGCTGGGAGCTTTCCTACAGCCTGCCCCCGACGGCCTCGAGCAGCCGCTCGAGGCCGTCGGCGTCCCAGGCCGAGGCCCGGGCCCTGAGGGTGAGCACGGTGCGGCCGCGCAACCCCACGGCACCGAGGGCGAGCCCCGTGCCGCCGGCCGTGACCGGGTGGAACACCAGTCGGTCGACCCGCGGCGCGGTCACCTCGCCGAGGTGGGAGACGAGCAGGGTGGACCCGAGCCGTCGTGCCAGCAGCCGCATCGCGACCGAGGCGGCGCGGTCGACGGCGCCCGAGCGGGTGACCGGTGGCCGCTCGACCGGAGCCTTCCGGAGCGCCCGCTCGACGCCGGCCAGGTCGAGCCGCTCGACGTCGCGCAGCCGCAGCAGGGCGCTCCGGTCATCGATCGCGCCGCCGGGATCCGGGTCGCGGGTGGCGCCGACCGCCACCGCGACGTGCCCGGCGCCGCGGTCGGTGAGTGCCCCGGCGGCCGCGTGCACGATCTCGGCGGTGCGGAACGAGCCCGGCAGGTCGGTCTCGACCAGCACGTCGCCGGCCAACGATCCACCGCGGCGCTGCGGGGTGATCCGGCCGGGCGGACGGAGCGCGGCCTCGGCGAGCCGGCGCGCGACGGTGCCGGCATACCCATGTCCCGTGGGGCGGTCGGCCACGCCGCGGGCCGACGAAGTCACCGGGCCGTGACCGCGTTGCTCCAGGATGCGCAACAGCCCGAGCCCGTCGACGGCGCCGTGGTGGGCCGACAGCACGAGGTCGTGGCCGGCCACGCCGACCACGACGGGCCGCGGGTCGGGCGCTACCAACGCCCGTCGCAGCTCGTCGGTCGACGCCGCCGTGCACACCGTGTCGTCGACGGGCGCTGGGTCCGGCAGCGTCGCCGTCAGCAGGATCCGCCATCCGATGGACGGATCGGCGACCCAACGACCCGCAGGCACGGCCGCGCCGGGCGTCACGGCTTGCGCGCCGAGACCACCAGGCTGACGCCGGGCAGCCGGCGCAGCGGCAGCACCCGCTCGAGCCGCACGGCCGTGCGCAGGCCGGCGTTGAGGACCGGGTGCACGGGCTCCATCTCACTCTTCGCTGGGCTGTGCTGATCGGCCATGCGTTTCCGCCGGCGCGCGCGCACCACGGGCCGCAGCAGCACGTTCCACGACCAGATGTCGACGACCTCCAGGCCGGCTCCGGACACGAGCGCGATGAGCTGCTCCCGCTCGTAGCGACGGAAGTGCCCGAGCGCCACGTCGTGGCCGCTCCAGAGCTTCATGCTGCAGGGGACGGCGACGAGGACCCGCCCGCCCGGGCGCAGCACCCGCGCGGTCTCGCTCGCGACGCTGCGGTCGTCCTCGATGTGCTCCCAGACGTCCGTCGCCATGACCAGGTCGAAGGTGGCGTCCGGGAAGGGAAGCCGGGTCCCGTCGCCGCGCACGACGTCCAGGCCGCGCGAACGGGCGATCTCGGCGCCCGCGCGGGAGTACTCCAGGCCGGTGACCGACCACCCGAGGTCCCGCAGCACCGCGGTGTTGCCGCCACCGGCACACCCGACGTCCAGGCCCCGGCCGGCGGGCCACGCGGAGGCCGTACGACGCACCATCGCCCGCCGCTCGGCGTACCACCAGTGCCGTTCCTCGAGCGCCGCCGACTTGGCGATCTCCTCGTCGTCCACGCCGCGACTCTAGTGTCGGGGCGCGGAAATTGTTGGACGCTTGGCGTGCTCAGGGCGCGTGCATCCAAGGCGCCGGCGCGCCGCCCGCACAGCGCGGGAACAACTCGGCCGCTGGTCGCAGATACGCCTCATGTCGCACGAAAGTGGCGCTTTTGCGACCAACGGCGGCTCTCTCGGCCACTCGACCCACGGATGCGTCACAAGAGCCGAATTTCCGAGCGCGGCACAGTCATCGACAGTCATCGACCCGAGAAGCACCGCGGGGCACCGGCGGTGCGCCGGTGCCCCTGTGGGTGCTCGGCCTGCAGGACGGCCGATGCGTGGCCCGCTCGTGGCGGGCAGCGGGCCCGACGTTATATCCAGATCCGGTAGCGCGTGGGCGAAATTCCGAACGAAAATCGAAAAAGATCGCACCGGCCTCAGGGCAGCAGGTCGGAGCCGAAGATCGCGGTGCCCGGCGTCAGCCTGCCGCGGATCGCGGACCACCCGCCCCACAGCCGGTCGTGGTCGTCCGGCCACTCGGGCTCCAGGAGCGCGGTGAGCCGGAAGCCGGCAGCGGAGAGCAGCCCGACCCAGTCACCCAGGGTGCGGTGGTGCTCGACGTACGCGGTGACGCCGGTGGTGTCCTCGACCTCGACGTAGGGCGTCCGGTCCCAGTAGGACTGGGTCGCCGTCAGCCCCTCCTCGGTCGGGTCGTCGGGGAACATCCAGCGCGTCGGGTGCGTGATCGAGAAGGCGAACCGGCCTCCGGGGCGCAGGACCCGCGCCGCCTGGGCGACGGCCTGCTCGATGTCGGCCACGAACTGGAGGGCGCCGAACGCGCAGAAGACCACGTCGAAGGTGCCGTCGGCGAACGGCAGCTCGGTCGCGGTGCCCCGCACGCTCGGCACGGCGATGCCGGTGGCGTCGTCGATGCGGAGCGAGTGCTGGAGCTGGCGGTGGGAGAGGTCGAGGCCGTAGGCGCGGCCACCCTGGCTGCGGATCCAGCGCGAGCACTGACCCGCCCCCGAGCCGACCTCGAGGACGTCCCTGTCGGCGAGCGGCCCGAGGACGCCCGCGTCCGACTCGGTCAGGCCCTCCGGTCCCCACACGAAACCCACGTCACCGAGGAAGTCGCCATGGGTGGCCTGGTACTCGTCGGCGTACCTGTCCCAGTCGGGACCGTTGGCCCTGCGTGACTCCTCCTCCGACACCGACCGGCGATGCGCCGTCACCGCGGGGTGCGGCCAGTGCTCCTGGCGGCTGAGCGGGTTGGGCTCCCTGGGCTGCTGGGCCTGCTCCACGCGGGAGAGGGTAGCCCTGTCTCGAGACGGCGGTCGCCGTCGCGCTCGTGCCTCGCGCGTCGGCGCGCCTCCTCGACCCGCTCCTCCGCGGCGCGACCTCGTGCCTCGGTCGCACCTGGCGCGTCTTGGTCTCGAGACGGCGGTCGCCGTCGCGCTCGTGCCTCGCGCGTCGGCGCGCCTCCTCGACCCGCTCCTCCGCGGCGCGACCTCGTGCCTCGGTCGCACCTGGCGTCGTCGCGAGTTGGACTCTGGGCTCGGCGCGCGCGTACGCTGGGTGAGTCTGCGGTCTCCCGACCGCGGTCGTTCCATGCCCTCGATATCTGCCCATCCAAGGACTGTCCCTACTTATGACGAGCACCATCTCGACCCCGCTTGCGAGCAACTACGACGACAACGCCCCTCAGGTGGCTGTCAACGACATCGGCTCGGAGGCGGACTTCCTGGCCGCTATCGACCAGACGATCAAGTACTTCAACGACGGCGACATCGTCGACGGCACCATCGTGAAGGTCGACCGGGACGAGGTGCTCCTCGACATCGGCTACAAGACCGAGGGCGTCATCCCCTCCCGCGAGCTGTCCATCAAGCACGACGTCGACCCGTCCGAGGTCGTCCAGGTGGGTGACAAGGTCGAGGCTCTGGTTCTCCAGAAGGAGGACAAGGAGGGTCGCCTGATCCTGTCCAAGAAGCGCGCGCAGTACGAACGCGCCTGGGGCACGATCGAGGAGATCAAGGAAGCCGACGGCGTCGTCGAGGGCACCGTGATCGAGGTCGTCAAGGGCGGCCTGATCATCGACATCGGCCTGCGCGGCTTCCTCCCGGCCTCGCTGGTGGAGATGCGTCGCGTGCGCGACCTGCAGCCGTACGTCGGCCAGACCCTCGAGGCGAAGATCATCGAGCTCGACAAGAACCGCAACAACGTGGTCCTGTCGCGCCGCGCCTGGCTCGAGCAGACCCAGTCCGAGGTGCGCCACGGCTTCCTCACCCAGCTCCAGAAGGGCCAGATCCGCAAGGGTGTCGTGTCCTCGATCGTCAACTTCGGTGCGTTCGTCGACCTCGGTGGCGTCGACGGCCTGGTCCACGTCTCCGAGCTGTCGTGGAAGCACATCGACCACCCGTCCGAGGTGGTCACCGTCGGTGACGAGGTCACCGTCGAGGTGCTCGACGTCGACATGGACCGCGAGCGGGTCTCGCTGTCGCTCAAGGCGACGCAGGAGGACCCCTGGCAGCACTTCGCCCGGACCCACCAGATCGGTCAGATCGTGCCCGGCAAGGTCACCAAGCTGGTGCCGTTCGGTTCGTTCGTGCGGGTCGAGGAGGGCATCGAGGGGCTGGTGCACATCTCCGAGCTGGCCGAGCGCCACGTGGAGATCCCCGAGCAGGTCGTCCAGGTCAACGACGACGTCATGGTCAAGATCATCGACATCGACCTCGAGCGTCGCCGGATCTCGCTGTCGCTGAAGCAGGCCAACGAGAACCCCGCCGCGTCGGACGTCGAGGAGTTCGACCCGACCCTCTACGGCATGCCGGCGACCTACGACGACCAGGGCAACTACGTCTACCCCGACGGCTTCGACCCCGAGACGGGCGAGTGGCTCGAGGGCTTCGAGGACCAGCGCGCGGTCTGGGAGGACCAGTACGCCAAGGCGCACGCCCGCTGGGAGGCGCACGTCAAGCAGCAGGCCGAGGCCAAGCAGGCCGAGATCGAGGCCGGCGACGCGACGTCCTACTCCTCCGGCTCGGGCGACACCGAGGAGGCCGAGGACACCGGCGGCTCGCTGGCCTCCGACGAGGCGCTCCAGGCGCTGCGCGAGAAGCTGACCGGCGGCAGCGCCTGACCGCGCAGCGCATCCCGTAACGCAGCAAACGGCCCCCATGTCGATGACGTGGGGGCCGTTTGCGTTGTGCTCACTAGGCGGCGGGAGGGAGGAAGGTCGGGTCCACCCGGCGGGAGCCCGGGGGCGGCAGCTGACCGCGGTCGTCGTGTCGAATCGCGTGGGCCGTGGCGGCGACGGCGGCGGCCACGATGATGAGGAGGAGGATGAAGTAGGTCATGGCAGTAAGTTTGCCTCAGGGGATATCCTGCCACCAGTGGCAGAAATGCCGTAGTCCGTTGATTTTCTGCCATAGGGATGTCACGAGTGGCCACATGCTGACCAATGTGGCCGTTCTCGCCTACGAGGGCGTGGCTCCCTTCGAGCTCGGCGTGCTGTGCGAGGCGTTCGGCCTCGACCGCACCGCGCACGGCGTGCCCAAGCTCGACTTCGCCGTCTGCGCCGAGTCGCCCGACCCGATCCCTACCTCGATGGGTTTCTCGCTCCAGGTCCACGAGGGGCTCGAGCGCGCCCGTGACGGCCGACCTGGTGGCGGTGCCGGCGCTCCCGCGCGGCAAGGCGGCGCCCGGGCCGGTGCTGGACACCATCCGCGACGCCTACGACCGTGGCGCCCGGATCCTCTCGGTCTGCAGCGGCGCCTTCACCCTGGGCGCGGCCGGGCTGCTCGACGGCCGTGAGTGCACCACGCACTGGATGTACACCGAGGAGCTCCAGCGCCGGTTCCCCGAGGCGAAGGTCGTTCCCGAGGTGCTCTACGTCGACACCGGGCAGGTCGTCACCAGCGCCGGCACCGCCGCCGGGCTCGACGCCTGCCTGCACATCTGGCGGCAGGAGTACGGCGCAGCCGTGGCGAGCATGGTCGCCCGGCGCGCCGTCGTACCTCCCCACCGGGACGGCGGCCAGGCGCAGTACATCGCCCGCGCGGTGCCCGACTGCGACGCCGACACTCTCGGGCCCGCTGCTGAACTGGATCCTCGAGAACCTCGGCGAGGAGCACAGCGTCGAATCGCTCGCGCGGCGCGCGCTGATGTCCCCGCGCACGTTCGCCCGCCGGTTCCGCGACGAGACCGGCACCACCCCGCACAGCTGGCTGACCGCGCAGCGGGTCGCCGCGGCCGAGGAGCTGCTCGAGACGACCGACCAGCCGGTCGAGTGGATCGCCGCCGAGGTGGGCTTCGGCAACGCCGCCGCGCTCCGGCACCACTTCCAGCGGGTGCGCGGGGTGAGCCCCCTGCAGTACCGGCGCACGTTCTGCCCCGTCCCGTCCGAGGCGACTGCCTAGCCGGCGCAGCTCGGTGCGGCGCACCTTGCCGGTCAGCGTGCGCGGCAGGTCGGCGCGGAAGACGTAGGTCTTCGGCCGCTTCGGCGGCGCCAGGTGGTCGCGGGCGTACGACGCCAGCGCGGCCTCGTCGACCTCGCCGACGACCGCCGCGCAGACCCGCTGGCCCCAGGTCCGCGTCGGGCACGCCGTAGACCGCGATGTCGACGACGCCCGGGCACTCGCCGAGCACCTGCTCGACCTCGACCGGGTAGACGTTGACGCCGCCGCTGATGATCAGGTCCTCGCGCCGGCCGTCGAGGTAGACGTAGCCGTCGGCGTCGATCCGGCCGTGGTCTCCGACGGTGAACGCCGGGCCCTGCTCGGTCTCCCGCCACGCGGCCGCGGTCTTGTCCGGGTCGCCGTAGTAGGTGAACCGGCGCGTGGTCGGGGACCACGCACCACAGCGTCCCGTCGGGGTCGGCGGTCAGCAGCCGACCCGGCCGGGCGCGGCCGACGGTGCCGGGCCGCTCGCACCCACTCCTCGCTCCGGCAGGCGGTGAACTGGCCCTCGGTCGAGCCGTAGAACTCCCAGGTCGATGCCCGGTGGGAAGAGCTCGATCAGCCGGCGCTTCACGTCGGTGGGGCACGGCGCGCCGGCGTGGGCGACCAGGCGGAAGCAGGAGAGGTCCGGGGGCTCGCCCCGCATCGAGCAGGGCGTCCCAGTGGGCGAACAGCCGCTGGAGGTGGGTCGGCACGCAGAACATCGTGGTCGGCCGCTCCCGCTCGATCGCCGCGGTCACGGCCGCCGGATCGAAGGGACCCGGGATCACGACCCGGCCGCCGGCCAGCACCGTGCCCATGGCGAACCGGAGCGGTGCCGAGTGGTAGAGCGGGCTCAGCACCAGGTTGACGTCGTCGGCGGCAGAAGCCCCACAGGTCGCGCTCCTCGGCGACCAGAGCGGCGGCCGCGGCGCCTCGTCGAGGAGACCCGACCAGACGCCCTTCGGGGTGCCGGTGGTGCCGCTGGTGCAGTGCATCGGCCGGCCGCGGGGGAGCCCGGGCTCGGGCAGGCCGGCGGCCAGCGCGGCGAGCGCCTGCTCGTCGTCGATGAACAGGGTGGGGTCGAGGCCGGCCAGGATCCGCTCCCGTTCCGCAGGCCGTCAGCCGCGGGTCGAGCGGGATCGGGAAGACGCCGGCGGTGAGCAGCCGGAGCACGACGTCGAGGTACGCGTGGGACCCGGGAACCAGCAGGGCCACCCGGTGCCCCGGTCTGCACGCGCATTCGCCACGGAGCCACAGTAGGGTCCGGATGTGCGGATCGGACTGACCGGGGGAGTCGCCTCGGGGAAGAGCTCGGTGTCGGGCATCCTGCGCGAGCTCGGCGCCGTGGTGATCGACGCCGACCAGCTGGCGCGCGAGGTGGTCGCGAAGGGCACGCCCGGGCTGGAGCGGGTGGTCGAGGCGTTCGGCGCCGACGTGCTCGCCGCGGACGGCGAGCTGGACCGGGCCAAGGTCGGGGCGATCGTGTTCGCCGACGAGGACCAGCGGCGCGTGCTCGAGGCGATCGTGCACCCGCTGGTCTTCGAGCGGATCGTCGCGCTCGAGGCGGCGGCCGGCGACGCCGACCTCGTCGTCCACGACATCCCGCTGCTCGCCGAGTCCGGCCGGGCGGACACGTTCGACGCGGTGATCGTCGTCGACGCCCCGGCCGAGGTGCAGGTCGAGCGGATGGTCCGCGACCGCGGGTGGACCCGCGAGGAGGCCGAGGCGCGGATCGCCGCTCAGGCCGGCCGCGAGGACCGGCGGGCGCATCGCGACGTACGTCATCGACAACACCGGGACGCTCGACGACCTCCGCGAACGGGTGCGTGAGGCGCACGACGAGCTCGTGGGCTGACGCCGCCCGCTGCGAAAGGACCACGGCCTCGGACTCGACGGGGTGAGAGTCCGGGGTCGCGGCCTGGTTGGGCTGGCCGCCCTTTCAGGCGGCCAGGTCTGGGTCGCCCAGCCGGCGCAGCTTCTGCAGCGCCTCGCGCTCCAGCTGGCGCACCCGCTCGGCGGAGATGCCGTGCTTGGCGCCGATGTCGGCCAGCTTGTGCTGGCGGCCGTCGACCAGGCCGTAGCGCGACCGGATGATGTCGGCAGCGCGCTCGTCGAGCTGACCGACCAGGCTGTTGAGCCGGTCGCGGGCCTCGGTGTCGAGCACCGTGAGGTCGGGCCCGGGCGTGGTCTCCTGCGCCATCAGGTCACCGAGCGAGGTGTCGCCGTCCTCGTCGACGGGGGTGTCGAGGCTGACGTGCTCGCGGCCCCACGACATCAGGTCGAGGACCCGGTCGACGTCCATGCCGAGCTCCGTCGGCGATCTCCCTCGGGTCGGGGTCGCGGCCGAGCTGGCGCTCGAGGGTACGGCGGGCGCCGCCGACCTGGTTGAGCTCCTCGACCACGTGCACGGGGAGGCGGACGACGCGCGCCTGCTGCGCGATGCCGCGGGTGATCGCCTGCCGGACCCACCAGGTCGCGTAGGTCGAGAACTTGTAGCCCTTGGCGTAGTCGAACTTCTCGACCGCGCGGATCAGGCCGGTGTTGCCCTCCTGGATCAGGTCGAGCATCGGCATCTGCGCGCGGCCGTACTTCCGGGCGATCGAGACGACCAGCCGGAGGTTGGCGTTGATGAACTCGGTGATCGCCTTCTGGCCCTCCTCGGCGAGCCACTCCAGCTCCTGCTGGGTGGCGCGCTTCGGTGCGCCGCCCTTGGCCCGGGCGATGCGGCCCTGGTCGAGCAGGTACTGGGCGTAGAGCCCGGCCTCGATGGTCTTCGCGAGCTCCACCTCGCGCGCTGCGTCGAGCAGCGGGGTGCGGGCGATCTCGTCGAGGTAGAGCCCGACGCTGTCGCGCCCCTCGATCTCCCGGCCCCTGTTCCTGGTTGCCACTGCGGCCATCGCGAACCCTCCTTCGCGTACGACGCTCCCGACGCCCGTACTTCGTCTCCAACGCACTGCAGCGGTGCTGTGTTCCCTCACGGGGCGCCCGGAGAAGTGCTCTCGCCTTCTCTGACGTCCCAGCGGGCCGGAGAGTTGCCGCAATCAGCAACTCTCAGGGACTTCTCAGTCAGGATCCTGGGGTTTCCCGAGGGGTACCCGCGCCGGTCAGGCCCATTCGATCGAGAATCCAGGCGAGTGTGAAGGCCCGATCGTGCCAGGCGCGGTAGCGCCCGGATACGCCGCCGTGGCCGGCCGCCATCTCGGTGCGGAGCAGCACGTCGGCCCTCGGTGCCGTCGCCCGCAGCCGCGCGACCCACTTCGCGGGCTCGACGTAGAGCACCCGGGTGTCGTTGAGGGAGGTCTCCGCGAGGATCGGCGGGTAGGGCAGGTCGGCGACGTTCTCGTAGGGCGCGTACGACGCGATCAGGTCGTAGGCGGCCGGGTCATCCTCCGGGTTCCCCCACTCGTCGTACTCGGTGACGGTGAGGGGGAGGGTGGCGTCGAGCATCGTGGTCAGCGTGTCGACGAACGGCACCGACGCCACGATGGCACCGAACGCCTCGGGTGCCTGGTTGACGACCGCCCCCATCAGCAAGCCGCCGGCGCTCCCGCCCTCCGCGACCAGGAGCTCCGGGGTGGTCCAGCCGGCGGTGACGAGGTGCCGCGCACAGGCGATGAAGTCGTCGAAGGTGTGCTGCTTGGAGGCGAGCTTGCCGTCGTCGTACCAGTGCCGGCCGAGCTCGCCGCCGCCGCGGACGTGGGCGATCGCGAACCCGGCGCCGCGGTCGAGCAGCGAGAGCCGCCCGACCGAGAAATAGGGGTCGATCGACATCTCGTAGGCGCCGTAGCCGTAGAGCAGCAGCGGCACCGGGTCGGTGCCGTCTGTGCTGCCGGACGCGCTGGCGCCCTTGGCGACCACGAGCGAGATGGGCACCCGGGCACCGTCGGGGGCGGTGGCCCAGAGCCGGTGCTCCTGGTAGTCGGCCGGGTCGTAGCCGCCGAGGACCGGCGCCTGCTTGAGCAGGGTCCGTTCCCGGGTGCGGACATCGAGGTCGTAGACCGAGGCCGGCTCGATCATGCTGGTCATGCCGACGCGGACCGTCGGCTGGTCGAAGGACGGGTTGCTGCCGGCGCCCGACGTCGCGAGCTCGCCGGGGAACTCGACCATCCAGTCGTCGGCCACCCCGTCCGGTCCGAGGTCGAGGATCCGGACCCGGGGCAGGCCGTCGCTGCGCTGCTGGATGACGAGGTGCGGTCGCGTAGGCGTCGACGTCCTCCAGTCGTACGGCGAGGTCGTGGGCCAGCAGCGGGACCCAGTCGGCTCGCGGCGGTCGGGCGTGGGGGAGCGGTGGCCAGCTCGAACTCGGGGCCGGTGGCGTTGTGGAGCACCAGGAACGTGTCGGCGCCCGCGATGACGGCGTGCTCGAGGGAGTACTCGACGCCTTCCTCGCGCTCGGCGAAGCACCAGGGCTCGGCAGTCGGGTCGGTGGCGTCGAGGACGTGGTACTCGGAGGAGTTGCGGGCCGACGTGGCGATCACGATGTAGCGCCGGCTGCGCGTGCGACCCACGCCGACCCAGAACCGCCCGTCCGGCTCGTGGAAGACCAGCTCGTCGGCCGCCTGCTCGGTGCCGAGCCGGTGCCGCCAGATCTTGTCGGGACGCCAGGACTCGTCGATGGTCGAGTAGTAGAAGTGGTCGGCGGTCGCGCCCCAGGTGGCGCCGCCGAGCACGCCGGTCAGCCGGTCCGGGAGCAGCTCGCCGGTGGCGAGGTCCTTGACCTGCACCGTGTAGCGCTCGTCGCCCACCACGTCGGTGGCGTAGGCGAGCAGTCGGTCGTCGGGGCTGATCGAGGTGCCCCCCAGCGAGAAGAACTCGTGTCCCTCGGCGAGCGTGTCGAGGTCGAGCAGCATCTCCTCACCCGGGAGCGCGGGCTCGTCGGGACGCGCCGCTTCCGCCGGGCGCGGGGGAGCCCAGCTGCTCGGGGTCGGCGACCGGCACGCGGCAGCTGGCGCCGTACTGGCGTCCCTCGAAGGAGCGGCCGTAGTACCAGTAGCCGCGGACCCGGGTGGGCACCGACAGGTCGGTCTCCAGCGTGCGGGACTTGATCTCGTCGAAGATCTGCTGCCGGAGGCCGTCCAGGTGCGCCGTGCGGGCCGACGTGTGCTCGTTCTCGGCCTCCAGGTAGGCGATCACCTCGGGGTCGTCCTTGGCCCGCAGCCAGTCGTAGTCGTCGATGCGGGTGCGGCCGTGATGGGTGCTGGTGACCGGCCGGCGGGCAGCGATCGGGGCCGACGACTGGGGGGTCGTCGACGTGGGCGACTCGGGGTGACGTGCTGACACGTCGCCACCGTATCCGGCGGCCAGGCATCCACAGGCACCGGTGGATTCCTGTGGAGTTCGCGGCGTTTCTGTGGACGAACAACGCGGCGAACTGTGGACGACCCTGTGGGACTCGAAGAATGTCGAAATTCTTTCCAGAAAGCGCTTGTGCTCGCCTTCCGCGGCAGCGTAGAACTCTCCCTACCGAAGCGGATCGCAGGGCCTCCGGGCCAGGCGAGAAGATTCGGTGAGTCGGACGGAAGTCCTCTCTTACTCGCGGGGCAACCTGCGGGCGTCAGCCCCGGTGACGGGTTCGACGGGGAGGACGGAAGCTCGACTCGATCGGGGTCACCGCAGCCGATCAAATCGAGGGCCTCCTGATGCTCATACCATCAAGAGGCCCTCGTCCTTTTTCTGTCTGTGCGAGCGTGTCGCACCGCGGTTGACGCAGTGCCACGACAGGTTGACCGGCGCCTTACGGTTTGGCCTCTGACTCATCGGTGTCGGGGGTGGGTGGGCGCCAGCGGGCCAGCGCCGGGTCGTCGACGGGGAAGGTGCGGACGGGGCCGGGTGGGGTGTCGGCGGTCTCGAACCGCACCGTCACCACGCCCTTGCCGGCGCCCCACACCCAGCCGCGACCGTGCTCGTCGTGCACGACGTCCATCCCCGGCCGGAACCCGCCGGTGGGGTCGGCCGGCGGAGGGGGTACGGCGGGCGCGGCCGGGTCCGGCTGGTCCCCGGTCGTGCCGTCGTCCTCGTCCGGGTCGGTCTCGTCCTCGGTCCCGAACAGCTCCTCCTGCACCCAGTCGGCAAGCCCGGAGACCCCGACGCCGAGGAGCCGGACGCCGCCCGAGGTGTCGAGGTCCTCGAGCAGTCGCCGGGCCAGGCGGGCGATCACGGCCTCCTCGTCGGTGGGGGACGGCAGGGTGGAGGACCGGCTGAGGGTGGTGAAGTCGTAGAGCCTCACCTTGATCGTCACCGTGCGGCCGGACAGGCCGCTCTTGCGGAGGCGGCGGGCCACGTCGCCGGCTTGGCGGGTGAGCAGGCTCTCCATCAGCTTGCGGTCGGTGAGGTCCTGCTCGTAGGTGCCTTCGACGCTGACCGACTTGGTCTCGCGCTCGGCCTCGACCGGACGGTCGTCGCGGGCGTAGGCCAGCTGGTGGAGCACGTGCCCGTGCGCCTTGCCCAGCATCCGCACCAGCTCGTCCTCGCTGATCTGCTGGAGATCGGCCAGCGTGTGCACCCCCACCCGGCGCAGCCGCTCGACCGTCGCCGGACCGACGCCGGGGATGACCGACACGTGCATCGGTCGCAGCAGGTCGAGCTCGGTGCCGGGCGTCACCACGACCAGGCCGTCGGGCTTGTCAAGGTCGCTGGCGACCTTGGCCAGGAACTTCGAGCTGGCCACGCCCACCGACGCGGTCAGCCCGCCGGTGACGTCGCGCACCCGGTCGCGGAGCTGCTCGGCGAACCCGGTCACCGTCGCGACCTCCAGGTCGGGCAGGGCGGCCCGCGCGAGGTCGACGAACGCCTCGTCGAGCGAGAGCGGCTCGACGAGCGGCGAGCAGGAGCGCAGCAGGCCCATCACCGCCGCGCTGGTCGCCCGATAGGCGTCGAAACGGCCCGACAGGTAGGCGGCGTGAGGACACCGGGCCCGGGCCTCGCGGGTCGACATCGCCGAGCGCACGCCGTAGGTGCGGGCCTCGTAGGACGCCGTGGACACCACGCCGCGGTTGCCGACGCCACCGACCACGACCGGCTTGCCGCGCAGCGACGGCTTGTCCCGCTGCTCGACGGCGGCGAAGAAGGCGTCGAGGTCCAGGTGGAGGACCGAGGCCTGCGCGCGCACGGGTGAACGGTACGACGGCACCTGCCAACTACTTGCCAGCAACCGGCCAGCAACCGGCCAGCAACCTGCCAACAACCGGCCATCAACCATCCACAGGCGCGGCCCCGACACGCCGCATCCACAGGCCGGGACCGCCCGAGCCCCTCACGTCCGAGGCAACGGCAAGCGTGACGCCATGACCTTCACACCTGCCGCGCCCGCACCCGATCCGAAGCTGTCCTTCCGGGTCCGCTGCCCCGACGACCTGATCGCGCTCGCCCCGGTCGTGATCGGCTTCCATCCGGCCGACTCCGTCGTGATGCTCGCGAGCGACGGTGTCCGCCCGTTCCACGCGCGGGTCGACCTGCCGCCGCGGTCCGCGGCGCCCGCGGTCGCGGCCGACGTGGCCGAGATGCTGCTCGCGCCCGCCCGGAGCAACGGCATCCGGGGACTGGCCTTCGTCTTCTTCAGCGATGACGAGCGTGCGGTGCGACGGATGTGGTCGGCGCTGCGACGGTCCACCGACCGGTCGGGGATCCACGTCCAGGACGCCCTGCGGGTCGACGGCCGCCGCTACTACCCGCTGCTGGCGGGCGCCCGGTGGCGCGAGATCGGGGTGGCCTACGACGTGTCCAACCATCCGTTCCTCGCCGAAGCCGTCCTCCACGGGCTGGTCGTGGAGAAGGACCGGGCGGCGGTGATCGCGAGCCTGGCCCCCGACGTGGAGGGGCAGCGGGCGGTCCGTTCCGCACTGTCCCGGGCCGGCCTGACCGACCGCGATCCACCCCGCACGGGGGCGGACCGGCGCCGCTGGGGCGAGTGGCTGCGGGTGCTGGTTGCCGGCCACCTCGACGGCCGCAGCCGCGCGTCCGTCGACGAGGTGGCGCACATCGGGTGGGCCGCCCAGGACCTGCGCGTGCGCGATGCGGCGTGGGGGTTGATCACCCGGTCGGGCGCCCGCGCCCACCAGGAGTTCTGGCTCGACGTCGCCCGCCGGGTCCCGGACCGCCTGGTCCCGGGTCCGGCGGCCCTCGTCGGATGGGCGGCCTGGCAGGCCGGCAACGGCGCGCTCGCCTGGATCGCCGTCGACCGCTGCCGGGAGGTCGCCCCGGGCTACGGCATGGCCGCGATTCTCGCCCGCTGCCTCGAGCAGGCCCTGCCGCCCGACTCGCTCGAGTGCGAGTTCGTTTGGGACGAGGGGTTGCCAGCCTGACCAAGACAGGAAAGTGTCGGTCCATGGGCGAGGAGGTCGATGCACAGGAGTTCACCGGCGCTGACCGGACCCGGCACCGTGAAAAAGTCCGGCGCTGCCTCGACGTGTTCGCCCGGATGCTGGCTGAGGCGGCCTTCGACACCGACGACCCGATGACCGGGCTCGAGGTCGAGCTCAACTTGGTGGACGACGTCGGCGATCCCGCGCTGCGCAACGCCGAGGCGCTCGCCGCGATCGCGAACCCTGACTTCCAGACCGAGCTGGGCCAGTTCAACCTCGAGATCAATGTGGCGCCGGCGACGCTGCACGGCGGCGGCCTCACCGGCTACGAGGAGGGCCTGCGCCGCAGTCTCAACGAGGCCGAGCGCGCCTCGGCCGAGGTCGGCGCGCACATGGTGATGATCGGCATCCTGCCGACGCTCACCGACGCGCACCTCTCGATCGACGCGATCAGCGCGAACCCGCGCTACCGGCTGCTGAGCGAGCAGGTCCTGAATGCCCGTGGCGAGGACATCAGCATCGATATCCGCGGCGGCACCGACGTCCTGCGCACCACTGCCGACTCGATCCTTCCGGAGGCGGCGTGCACGAGCACCCAGCTCCACGTGCAGACACCACCGGAGAAGTTCGGGGCCTACTGGAACGCATCCCAGGCGATCGCCGGCGTCCAGCTGGCGCTGGCCGCGAACTCGCCCTACCTCCTGGGCAAGGAGCTGTGGCGCGAGACCAGGGTGCCGCTCTTCGAACAGGCGACCGACACCCGTAGCGACGAGCTCAAGGCGCAGGGGGTGCGCCCCCGCGTGTGGTTCGGCGAGCGCTGGATCACGTCGGTCTTCGACCTGTTCGAGGAGAACGTCCGCTACTTCCCGGCGCTGCTGCCGGTCACCGACGACGAGGACCCGCTGACCGTCCTCGAGGCCGGCGGGACGCCGAACCTGTCCGAGCTGCGGCTCCACAACGGCACCATCTACCGGTGGAACCGGCCGGTCTACGACATCGCCGCCGGGCGGCCGCACCTCCGGGTCGAGAACCGCGTCCTCGCGGCCGGTCCGACCGTCGCCGACATCGTGGCCAACGCCGCGTTCTACTTCGGGCTGGTCCGCAGCCTCGCCGAGAGCGAGCGGCCGCTCTGGTCGCAGATGTCCTTCAGCGCGGCCGAGGAGAACTTCCACGTCGCGGCCCGCGACGGCATCGAGGCCGAGGTCTACTGGCCCGGCGTCGGTCGGGTGCGGGCGACCGAGCTGGTGCTGCGCCGGCTGCTGCCGCTTGCTTATGACGGTCTGCTGGCGTGGGGAGTCGACGGGCCGGAGGCCGAGCGCTACCTCGGCATCATCGAGGGCCGCTGCCTCGGGGCCACGAACGGCGCCGAGTGGTTCGTCCGCCAGATGGCCGAGCGTGACGACGACGATCCCTACGACTCCATCCGCGCCGTCCTCGCCGACTACCGCGAGGGCATGCACACCAACGCACCCGTGCACACCTGGTGAGGTTGGCGTCGGTCACCGTCTGCGGATCCGCTTCCAGGTGCGGGAGACGCCCGTCCGCGGGTCGTGCCAGCTGCGCCGGGTGACGATCACGAGACCGATGGTGAGACCGAGCTCACCGCCGGCCGCGTGCACCGCTGCTGACCAGGCGTCGTCGACGTCCTGAGGAGTGATGTCGCCGCTGCGGGTGAGCCAGAGCAACGGCACCACGCCTCGATCGACGGCGGGTCGCAGCATGGCCTCGACGATGTCGGTGCGCACGGCGTGGTCGAGCGGCACGGTGATCTCGAACTGCCGGGAGCGGATGCCGGGAACGCCGACGTGGAGCACGGGTGCGAACTCCTTGCGGCGTTCGATGAGGAGGGCATGGTCGAGCACCGCCCGGCGCAGCAGCTGCTGCAACGTCCGGTCGACCGGCTCCCGCAGCCCGCCTGCGGCGTCGTACCCCATGCGCGGCAGCCTGCCCGATCCGGCGCGGGTCGGGAGCGGTCCTCCACAGGCCCCGAGGTCGGCTGAACCCGGTCAGGCGCGGATGCTCGCGTTGAGCCGCGAGGCCTGGCGGGTCAGGTGGTCGCGCTCGGCGAGGTTGGCCGCGGCCAGCGCGGCCTCGGCGTACAGCCGCGCGGCGGCGACGAGATCGCCGTCGCGCTCGTGGAGGTACGCCGCCACCGCGGTGTAGCGCGGGAGTGACGGGTCGAGCTGAGCAAGAGCGGCCAGCCCCGAGCGGGCGCCGTCGGCCTCGCCGACCGCGACCGCGCGGTTGAGGCGCACGATCGGGCTGTCGGTGATCCGCACCAGCTCGTCGTACCACTCGACGATCTGCACCCAGTCGGTCTCGTCGGCCTGCTGTGCGTCCGCATGGAGGGCCGCGATCGCCGCCTGCGCCTGGAACTCGCCGAGCTGGTCGCGGGCGAGCGCCTGCTGCAGGATCTCGACGCCCTCGGCGATGAGGCCCGTGTCCCAACGACTGCGGTCCTGCTCGGCGAGCGGCACCAGGCTGCCGTCGGGGCGGGTCCGGGCCGGCCGCCGCGCGTGGTGGAGCAGCATCAGGGCGAGCAGACCGGCGACCTCCGGGTGATCGATCCGGGTGGCCAGCTCGCGGGTGAGCCGGATCGCCTCGGCGGCCAGGTCGACGTCGCCGGAGTAGCCCTCGTTGAAGACGAGGTAGAGCACCCGCACGACGGTCGCGACGTCGCCGGTCTGGTCGAACCGGACGTCAGCCACCGTGCGCTTGGCGCGGCTGATCCGCTGGCCCATCGTCGCCTCGGGCACGAGGTAGGCCTCGGCGATCTGGCGCGTCGTCAGGCCGCCGACGGCGCGCAGGGTCAGGGCAACGGCCGACGCGGGTGTGAGGGACGGGTGCGCGCACAGGAAGTAGAGCTGGAGGGTGTCGTCGACGGCCGCGCCCGGGCCGGGCGGCGGCTCGGTCTCGAGGCGCTCCTCGCGGCGGCGGCGCGACGTCTCGGCCCTCGTGGCGTCGATGAACTTGCGCCACGCGACCTTGACCAGCCACGGCCTGGGGTCGCGGGGCGGGTTCTCCGGCCACACCCGCAGCGCCTCGAGCAGGCCTTCCTGGACGGCGTCCTCGGCCGCCGCGAAGTCTGCTCCGCGGCGGACGAGGATGCCGATGACGGCAGGGGTGAGGGACCGCAGCAGGGTCTCGTCGACTGCCGGGTCCACCGCGGTCACTCCGTCACGGTCGGCGGCTCGTGCATGAACGGCCGGAGCTCGAGCCACTCGTGGATCGGCTCGCCGCCGGCGCCAGGCGCGGCCGACAGGTCGGCGGCCAGCTCGAGCGCGCGGTCGTAGCTGTCGACGTCGATCACCATCCAGCCGGCGATCAGGTCCTTGGTCTCCGCGAACGGGCCGTCGGTGACCGGCGGGCGACCCTCGCCGTCGGACCGGACCCAGGCGCCCTCGGGCGAGAGTGCCTGTCCGTCGACGTACTCGCCCGTGCTCTCGAGCTTGGTCGCGAAGTCGCGCATGTACTGGATGTGCGTCGAGATCTCCTCGGGCGTCCATTGGTCCATCGGCACGTTGTTGACCGCCTCGGGGGCGCCTCGGTAGTGCTTCAGCAGCAGGTACTTGGCCATGGTGTGTCTCCTTGTGGGGTACGGCCCATTGTGGCCGCGCTCGAAAGAGGGACGGAGCCGCGACGCGGGTCTCGACATGCTCTGAAGGAAATCTTTGGCCTAGTGTCGGAGCATGGCGATCGTGGTGACCGGTTATGTCCCCAAGCCGGAGGGCGATGCGGCGCTGAAGGCCGCGATCGACGAGGCGCAGCGCCGCGGTGCGCGGCTGCTCGTGGTTCACACGCTGCTCGATCGCGACCAGGAGCCGGCGTACCTGGCCGCGGTCCGCAGCGTCCTCACCGACTCGGGCGTCGACCACGACCTGCGGGTCCTGGACCAGGGCAACGACGCCTCCGACGAGCTGGTGGGCGTCGCCGAGGAGGTGGGCGCCGACCTGATCGTGATCGGGCTGCGGCGCCGCTCGCCGGTCGGCAAGCTGATCCTCGGCTCCAACGCCCAGCGGGTGCTCCTCGATGCGCCGTGCCCGGTGCTCACCGTCAAGCCGCGCACGGAGCGGCATTGAGCGCCGGCCCCCTGGTGGGCGTCGACGAGCTCGCGCGGCTGTTGGGCACGGTGACCGTGCTCGACGTGCGCTACCGGATGGGTGGCGGCCCGATGGGGCCGGAGGAGTACGCCGCCGGGCACGTGCCCGGCGCGGCGTACGTCGACCTGGACACCGCCCTGGCCGCGCCGCCCGGTGACCGGGGACGGCACCCGCTGCCGGACACCGCTGTCGTCGAGGCGGCGATGCGCGCCGCGGGGGTGTCCGGCGACCGTGCCGTCGTCGTCTACGACGACTGGGGTGGCCACGCTGCCGCTCGCTGCTGGTGGCTGCTGCGCTATCACGGCCACGACCAGGTCCGGGTGCTCGACGGCGGCTGGTCGGCGTGGACGGGAGCGGGGCAGCCGGTCGAGTCCGGCGCTGGTGCCGAGTCGGGCGGCGGCGACTTCACCGCGGTGCCCGGGTCGATGCCGGTGGTCACCGCGGACGACGTCCGGTCGGTCGACGTGCTGATCGACGCCCGGGCCGCGGTCCGCTATCGGGGAGAGACCGAGCCGATCGACCCGGTGGCCGGCCGGATCCCGGGTGCGGTCAACGTGCCGACCGCGCTCAACCTCGTCGACGACGGTCGGTTCCGGCCGGCAGATGAGCTCCGTGGGCTCTACGCAGCGGTCGGGGCGACCGACGGCGCGTCCGTGGCGGCGTACTGCGGATCCGGGGTCACCGCCGCCCACGATGTGCTGGCACTCGAGATCGCCGGTGTTGCAGCCGCGCTCTACCCGGGCAGCTGGAGCGAGTGGATCACCGACCCGACGCGCCCGGTTGAAACCGGCTGAGCGTTGGTCGAGGAGGTCGCGCTAGCGACCGTCACGAGACCTACCAGTGCACGCCCGGGAACAGGCGGGCCATCAGGATCTGCTCGGACTCCCGGCCGCCTTCTTCGGCAGCGGGCTCGGGCGCCGCGGCGACCGGGGGTGCCGCGTCCGACGGACCGGTCTTGGCCTTGGCGGCCGCGCTGTCGGGGAACACCTGGTAGGCGAGGTTGAGCACCCGGAAGGCCGCCTTCGGGGCAAAGGTGTGCGCCACCGCACCGGCGTTGCCGGCGAGCGTGTTGATCTCGTGCGGCTTCTCCACCATCGCCTTGATGACCAGGTCGGCGGCCTGGGCGGGCGACAGGGTCGGGAACTTGTCGTACATCTTCGTCGGGGCGATCATCGGCGTCCGCACCAGCGGCATGTGGATGTTGGTGAAGCTGATGCCGTGGCCGACGACCTCGGACGCGACCACGTTGCTCCAGGCGTCGAGCGCGGCCTTGGAGGCGACGTACGCCGAGAACCGTGGCGGGTTGGTCTGCACCCCGATCGACGAGATGTTCACGATGTGGCCGGACTTCTGGTCGTGCAGCTTCGGCATCAGGCCGATGATCAGCCGGATCGCCCCGAAGTAGTTGAGCTGCATGGTGCGCTCGAAGTCGTGGAACCGGTCGTGCGAGAGCCGCAGTGAACGACGGATCGAGCGGCCTGCGTTGTTGACGAGGAAGTCGACCGACGGCAGCTCGGTGGTGAGCCGGGCACAGAGGTCGTCGATGGCGCGCAGGTCGGACAGGTCGCACGGGAACGCGTAGGCCTGGCCGCCGCGCAGCTCGATCGCTGCCTTGGTCTCCTCGAGCTTGTCCTTGCCGCGCGCCACCAGGACGGGGATGCCGCCGGCCTGCGCGACCTTCAGGGCGGTCACCTTGCCGATGCCGGAGGACGCGCCGGTGATGACGACGTGCTTGCCCTTGAGCGCGTTCCGGGTGCGCTTGTCGCGGCCCGTGGTGTCGTCGAGGTTCTCCTCCCAGTAGCCCCACAACGTGCGCGCGTAGGTCTCGAGGTCGGGGACGGCGATGCCGCTGCCGGCCAGCGCCTTCTCGGTGATCTTGGAGTCGAAGACGGACGGGAACGACGTGTGACCCACGACCTCGGCGGGGATGCCGAGCCGGCCGAGGGTCTGGTCGAGCAGCAGCTGTGCCGGCATGGTGCGGATCGCGGCGCTCAACAGGCTGCTGGGCCGCAGCGACCGGGGGAGCAGACCGGTCGCGCCCGCGGTCAGGTTGCGATCGATGGGGGTCGCGAACCGGGGTGCCCCCGCGGCACTGCAGAACGAGTTGATCATGTCGACCACCGGCTGCGGCTCGGGATTGACCAGGTGGAACGCCTCGCCGTTGCGGTCGGGGAGGTGGGCGATGTGGTCCATGGCCTTCGCGACGTAGTCGACGGGCACCAGGTTCGTGTCGCCGAGGTCGACGCCGACCAGCGGCAGCCAGGCCGGGAGGTTGTCGCGCAACCGCTTGATGAGGGGGAAGAAGTAGTACGGCCCGTCGATCTTGTCCATCGCGCCGGTCTGGGAGTCACCGACGACGATGGCCGGGCGGTAGACCCGCCACGGGACGACCGACTCCTCGCGGACGATCTTCTCCGACTCGTACTTCGTCCGGTGGTACGGCGACGGCAGCGGCTGGCCCTCGTCGAACATCGTCTCGTCGAACCGGCCGTGGTAGTCGCCGGCAGCGGCGACGGAGGAAACCTGGTGGAAGCAGCCGGCCTGGAGCGCATCGGCCAGCTCCAGCGCGTTGCGGGTGCCCTGGACGTTCATCGCGTCGTTCGTCGCGTCGTCGGCAGTCATGTCGTAGATCGCCGCGAGGTGGAAGAAGTGCTCGATCTTCCCGGCGTGCTCGGCGACCCAGTCGGGGTCGACCCCGAGACCGGACTCGCCAAGGTCACCGACGACCGGGACGACCCGGGACGAGCCGGTGCCGTGGGTCCACTGCTGGATCATCGTCTCGAGCCGGGAGAGCGACGACGCCCGGCAGAGCACGAAGACCGGCCCCTCGCGGTGGTCGACCAGCTCGCTGACAAGGAAACGCCCGATGAAACCGGTGGCACCGGTCACGAAGTAAGCCATGCGCGCAGAGTACGCCGGTCCTGTCCCCAAGGTCAGCGGTCATCTCACGGGGTCTCGATACGGCCTACGCACGACTTCGCAGGCTCAGTCGTGCGGGCCTGCTCGACCTTCTCGCAGCAGTGACACTGCGCTGGCGCGCAGCGTCACTCGCTCGAACCCCCGAACATGATCTCGTCCCACGTGGGCACCGACGCGCGGCCCCGCTTCTTGGCGACGGGGCGGCGGTGCTTGGACGCGTCGACGGCGGCAGCCTCGGCGGTCGTCGCCGCGGGATCGGTCGCGATGTCGGCCGAGGTGTCGGCCGAGGTGTCGCGCAGCGGTTCGTCGTACGTCGGGGGCGGGGATGCGGCGCCGACCAGGTCGAGCGCGTCGTCGCCGAGCGGCAGCTCCTCCGAGACCGCGGCCAGTCGCCGCTGCCGGGCCTGTTGGAGGTCGTCGAGGTGCTTGGTCTCGCTCGCGGTGGCCAGGTCGCCGACCAGCCAGCTCGCGTCGTCGTTGTCGGCGGTGACGTAGTTGCCGGGGCCGTCGTAGGTGAAGCGAGCCGTGCCGGACCGCTCGCTCGTCGAGAAGCTGCCGGCGATCTCCCAGCGACCGTCGTCCCGGCGGAAGGCGTCCCAGGAGATGTCGTCGGCCCTGGCCTGCTGGACGGACAGGTGGGTGCGAACGGCGTCGCCGAGGACCCGCGTCCCGGAGCCGGCGTCGCCGGCCGGGCGTCGCAGTGACGACTTCTGGGCGCGCTCCGCGACGTGCTCGCGCTCGCCCAGCACCGGCCCCACGAACGGCATGATCGCCTCGACGGTGGTCTGTGCCGCCGCGGCGACGGACTCAGGCGTCTCGCCCGCCCGAATCCGGGTCTGGATCTCGCGGGGGCGGAGGGTGCTCGTCATCTGGATCTCCAACTGGCCGATGCGGGTGGTCTCACCGCGGAGCGCGGCGCGCAGAGCAGGGGTGATCTCGAGGGTGAACTCCTCGCCCTGCCGACCCACCAGGAGCAACCGACGGCCGTCGGCGCTGACTCCTGCGAGATCGAGGTGCGCCATGCTCCGTCCTTCCGGACCCGCTGCCGGGCCCGCCAAGCTCCTGGGTGGATGTACTCCGGTTGGGCCGACACTAACCCCGGGCAACCGCCGGAATCGGGACGCGCGCCCGGCGTGCCGATAAGTCGATATCCGGGTCCGGCTACTGGTCCATGATCCGGCCGCGGACGTAGCGCCACGGACCATCCTGCCTACGGAACCGGCTCACCTCGTGCAGCACGCCGGGCCGACCGCCGGTCTGATGGTGGGCGCGGAACTCCACGACCCCGTTCGTGTCGTCCGGACCACCGGCGTCGGTCGCCAGGATCTCGAGCCCGAGCCAGGTGAGATCCGGGTCGAAGTCGATGCTCGACGGACGGGTGGCCGGGTGCCAGCTCTGGAGCAGGTACGCCCCGTCGTGCAGCGCGAAGGCGCTGTAGCGGGACCGCATCAGTTGCTCCGCGGTTCTCGCAGGACGGTCGCCTTGGTGGAGCGGACCGCAGCAGTCGGCGTACGTCGCCCCCGACCCGCAGGGGCAGATCTGTCGCTGGGGCACGGGCCGATTCTGCAGCGTGGTGCTGATCCGTCGGGGGACGGGCGCACCTACGATCGCAGGCGTGGCGACCGACTGGGCTCAGTGGCACGAGGCGTACGGCGACCCCTCGTCGTCGCTGGCCCGGCGACTCGACGTGGTGCGCGATCAGCTCGCCCGGATCCTCGACGAGCGTCGCGGCCGGGCGACCGTGCTCGTCAGCCTGTGCTCGGGCGACGGCCGGGACATCCTGCCGGTCCTCGCCAACGACCACCGGGACGTCTCCGCGGTGCTGGTCGAGCTCGACCCGGACCTGGCCCGGGCGGCCGGGGCCGCGGCGCGAGCGCTGGGTCTCGACGCAGTGGAGGTCCGGGTCGCTGATGCTGGCACCGTGCACACGATCGCCGACGTGGTGCCGGCCGACGTGCTGATGCTGTGCGGGATCTTCGGCAACGTGATCGACGAGGACGTCCGACGCACGGTGCGAGCGCTGCCCAGCCTGCTGTCGCCCGGTGCGCGGGTGATCTGGACGCGCGGGTGTCGCGTCGACCCCGATCCCACCGAGTGGGCCGGCGACCCGAGCGAGATGGTCCGGCGCACCTTCGCCGACGCCGGGCTCGTGGAGGAGACGTTCGTCCGGCCGGACGATGCCGAGTTCCGGGTCGGCGTCCACCGGTTCAACGGCCCGTGGGCGCTGCCCACCGGGCCGACCGGTCGAATGTTCACGTTCGTGCGCTGAGTCCCGCCGCGCACAGCACCCACGACATGCCGATGGCCCCGCCGTGGGGGCGGGGTGTCGGGGCGGGGGAGCTAGAGGTCGTGGGTGCCGGTGGGGTCGACCAGCCATTGCCGGCCGTTGGCACTGGTCCACAGGTAGGTGCCCGGGCGTGAGGATGCGGCAGGTCATCTGGCCGGAGGTCTTGAACCGGTGATGGCCACGACAGTCCGGGACCAGGTTCCGTGCCGATGTCTCGCCGCCTTCGGCATACGGGACGACGTGGTCGAGGTCGCAGCGCTCTGCGGGTTTGGTGCAGTGCGGGAACACGCAGTGGTGGTCACGCAGGGTGACGTGGCGTCGGATCCGGTCGGGGATCTCGTAGGAGTCGACCGGCTGGTGGCTGTTGAGGTCGAGGACCGGGCGGATGAGCACGGTGCTGCCGGGGGTGTTGATCCAGGTCTTGACCTGCTCCGGCGAGAGGGGGGTGCGGGTGTTGCCCAGCCGGCCGACGGTCTGATCGTTCGCATCCAGGTGCAGGATCAGCTCGGTCTTGCGGCCGGGCATAGTGCGGGTGATCTCCCCGGTCTCCGGGTCGGCGATGTCGAGGTCGAGGGCGAGGTCTTGGCGGGCGAGCTCACCGGCCGCGATCGAACGTCGCACATCGAGGGATTCCACGCAGCCGAGCTCACCGAGGACCTTGGCCCTGCGGGCGATCGCGTTCTCGAGGTCGAGGGCATCGGCAGCATCGAGGGTGCCGGAGATGTGGGCGGTGCCGTCGAACCCGGTCTGGTCCAGGTCGATGTCGAAGTGCCGCAGGTCCTGGGCGTTCCTGCGCTTCTCCTCAGCAGCCGCAGGGTCGAACCTGACGAGGGCTTCCTCGACCAGCCGGTCGACCTGCACCCAGGTCATGCCGTGGGCGAAGGGTGCGACCTGCCGGTCCACGAACCCGGCCGCATCCTCAGGCAGGATCCGGGTGGCGTCGGCGACCCGGAGCGCTTTCCACACCGGCACCTGCCCCTCCAGGACCCGGTCCCAGGTCTCGGGCAGCCGGTAGGCCAGCTCGACGACCTGCCCGACGTAGCAGCGACCGGAGTCCAGGGACCGGCCGAGGAACGCACTGAGTTCCATGACCGCGAAGTCGCTGATGAGCGGGGCACCGGGACCGGCCAGCGGCAGCCCCGTATCCAGCCCGCGTTCGGTCAACGTCGAGGCATCGCCTTCGTCGGTGACGATGTGTTCGGCGGCCCATTCGGCGATCGCCCGGGCGGTGGCGATCTCGCGTTCGGCGATGACGGTGCGGTGGTCGCGGATCTCGACCAGCAGCTCCTGTGAGCGCGACAACGCAACCGGCACCTCGTCGACGGCCTCTGCCACTGGGGCGGTGAGGTCGAAGAGCGGCAACGTTCCCAGGTCCATGAGGCATATTCAACCAACCGCCACCGACATCGCGGTGATGCTCAGAACCCGCCTGTGGACAAGGGATTCGCGATCAACGCCTGTGGACGGATAGTGGCTCGCCAGGGTGGTTTCGAGGCTCCTCGCTGCGCTCGTCGCACCTCAACCACCGGCGCCCGGCCGCTGACCGTGACCACCCGTCCTCCCTCCTCCGACCGCAGGACAGGGAGCACCACAAGCCTGCGGAAACGGAGGGCAGGACTAGGGGGAACAGCCACGTAACCAACGACGGCGAGCAACCATGTCATCAAAAATCCTGAGACCCGCCGGATGCCCAAGACGATCGCGTGCCGGTCAAGGCGACGCCCTGCGAATGCCGTCAGCCGAACGTCCCGGGGATCGTCGTCTGGCCGACGTTGTTGCGGCCCCAGCACAAGGTGACGCCGGTGACCTGGACCCCGCACGTGTGGTTGTTGCCGACGGCCACGGAGCGGAACTTGCCGTTCGGGGCGAACGCCTTGCCATAGCCACCGGCCCCCCAGCAGCTGAGCGCACCGTTGCTGCGGATGGCGCAGTTGTGGTTGCCCCGCGAGCTGAGCTGGGTGAAGGTGCCGGCCGGGGGGTCGGCTTGATCCAGGGCGTCGGATCCCCAGCAGCGCAGGCCGCCATCGGGCCGCAATCCGCAGGTGTGGGAGGTCCCGGCGCTGACGGAGATGAAGGCGCCATTCGGGACGGTGGTCTGCCCGGAGGCGTTGCTTCCCCAGCACACGACGACCCCATTGACCTTCATCGCGCAGCTGTGGAACGCGCCTGCACTCACCTGGACGAAGGTGGCGTCGACAGGCGGACTGGCCTGACCCTGGGCGTCGGCTCCCCAACAGGACACCGTCCCGGCAGTGCGGACGGCGCAGGAGTGGTTGTTCCCCGCGCTGATCGAGGTGAACGTCCCGGCAGGTGGAGTGGCCTCTCCGTTGGCATTGCTGCCCCAGCAACGCAACGCTCCGGAGGCCCGGATGCCACACGCGTGACCGCCGCCGTCGCTGACTGAGGTGAAGGCGCCGCTCGGCGAGTCGGCGATGACCGGATCTGCGTCGCTTCCCCAGCACACCACACCCCCGGCGGCGACGCCGCAGGTGCTGTCTGTCCCGGCGCTCACCACCGGCGCGATGAAGGCGTCGTCATCGGGCGGGGCAGCCTGGCCGCTGGCGTTGCCGCCCCAGCAGACGGCCGACCCGTCACTCGCGATGCCGCAGGTGTGGTAGTCGGCGGCGGCGAGAGCCGTGAAGGTGCCGGTGGGAGCGTTGGTCTGACCGTCGGAGCTGACGCCCCAGCATGCGACCGTGCCGTTGCTGCGGATGCCGCAGGTGTGCAGCCCGCCCCCAGCGAGGGATGTGAAGGTGCCGGTGGGTGGAGTGCTCTCGCCGTAGGTGTTGCGCCCCCAGCAGCTGATCGTCCCGCTGACCAGTAGGCCACACGCGTGGAAGCCGCCGGCCGAGATGCTGGTGAAGATGCCGGCAGGAGCCGTGGCCTGGCCATAGTCGTTCACCCCCCAGCAGGTGGCCGTGCCGTTGACTCGCAGGCCGCAGGTGAACAGGAAACCGGCGGAGATCGTCGTGAAGGCATCCGCCGGCGGCGTGGCCTGACCATTGCTGTTGTTGCCCCAGCAGATGGCGGTCCCGTTGGGGCGAAGACCGCAGGTGTGCGAGCCGCCCGCGGTGAGCGTGGTGAAGGTGCCGGGTGCGGGGCTGGCCTGGCCGATCCCGTTGTAGCCCCAGCAAGCAGCGGTGCCGTTGCTGCGGAGGGCGCAGGTGTGGGCATCGCCGGCGGAGAGGGTGAGGAAGGAGCCGGCAGGCGCAGCAGTCTCACCGTCGGTGTTGGTGCCCCAGCACGAGATCGTGCCGTCCCGGCGGATGCCGCAGGAGTGGCGGACGCCGACGTCGAGGGTGCTGGCGACGGTCTCGACCGGTGCAGCCGCGATCGACCGGTCGGGATGGCCGGCAGTCCCTACGCCGGAAGCCGACGGGGCAGCCACTGACGCCGCGGCCGGCGCGACGAGCAGCAGCACCCACGCGCCGACCCAGGCCTTCATCCGAAGGTTCCGGGGATCGTCGTCTGGCCGACGTGGTTGCGGCCCCAGCACACCGCGGTTCCGTTGGCCCGGATGCCGCAGCTGTGGTTGTTGCCGACGGAGACGACGCGGAACCTCCCGCTGGGAGGGGCCGCCTTGCCGAACCCTCCGGCGCCCCAGCAGACGACAAAGCCGCTGGTGCGGACCGCGCAGCTGTGGTTGCCGCGAGAGCTCAGGCTCGTGAACGTGCCCGAAGGAGCGTCGGTCTGGTCGACGGTGCCGGCGCCCCAGCACGCGATGGTGCTGTCCGTGCGCAGGGCACAGGTGTGAGCGGTGCCGGCACTGAGGGTGGTGTACGTGCCGATGGGTGGAGTGGCGCGGCCGTCGGCGTTGTTGCCCCAGCAGGTGGCCAGTCCGGTCATCCGCAGCCCGCAGGTGTGGGTGCCGCCCGAGCTGACCTGGACGTAGCCGCCCGTGGCGGGAGGGCTGGCCTGGCCGTTGGTGCTGGCGCCCCAGCAGGCGAGAGCTCCCGTGGTGCGAACGCCGCAGGTGTGGTCGCCGCCGGCGCTGACGGAGGTGAACGCGAAGCTCGGTGGGGTGGCCTCGCCGCTGGTGTTGGTGCCCCAGCAGCGCAGCGCGCCCGACGTCCGCAGCCCGCATGCGTGGCCCCCGCCGTCGCTGACGGAGGTGAAGGTGCCGCCCGGTGAGTTCGCGACGACCGGGTCGCTCGCGCCGCCCCAGCACACCAGGCCGCCGTTCCCCTGGATCCCGCAGGTGCTGTCGGTGCCGGCGCTGACCGTCGGCAGGTTGAACGTCTCGTCCTCGGGCGGAGTTCCCTCCCCCAGCACGTTGTCGCCCCAGCAGACGACCGTGCCTTCGGTCAGCACTCCGCAGGTGTGGGCATAACCGGCAGTCAGGGTGGTGAACGTGTCGGTGGGAGCGGTCGCCTGTCCGACGGCGTTGTCGCCCCAGCAGGTCGCCGTCCCGTTGGTCCGCAGGCCGCAGGTGTGGTTGCCCCCCGAGACGAGGGTCGTGAACGCTCCGGCGGGGGCGTCGGCTTGGCCGGCGCCGTTGTTGCCCCAGCAGGTCGAGGTGCCGTCGGTGCGGAGGCCACAGACGTGGAAGTCGCCAGCGGTGATGGCGGTCAAGGTCCCGGCGGGAACGGCGAGCTGCAAGCTCGAGTTGTCGCCCCAGCAGGTGGCGCTTCCGGCCGTGCGCAGGCCGCAGGTGAAGTAGGCACCAGCGGTGATGGCGGTGAAGGTGCCGGCGGGTGCGGTGGTCTGGTTGTAGCCGTTGTAGCCCCAGCAGGTGGCTGTGCCGTCGGTGCGAAGTCCGCAGGAGTGGAGGTCACCGGCGGCGAGGGCCGTGAAGGTGCCCCCCGGGGCGAAGATCTGCTCGGCGGAATCATCGCCCCAACAGCTGACCGCTCCGGTGCTGCGCATGCCGCAGGTGTGGCGATATCCGGCTGCGAGGGTGGTGAAGGTGCCGGTGGGCGCGGTGGTCTGCCCGTACGTGTCGTCGCCCCAGCAGTCCACCGTGCCGTCGGCACGGATGCCGCAGGTGTGAGACCTGCCTGCGGCAAGGCTCGCAGCGAGGGACTCAGCGGGTGCCGTCGCGATCGATCGCTCCGGCTGGACGACGGCATGCCCGAGGGCGCCCGCCTCGGGCACCAGGCCCGCGGTCAACAGCGCGGCGATGAGGAGCATGCCGGCTCCGATCAAGAGGGTGATCCGTCGAACAGGCCGAACGTGACGACGTGCTGCCCCCATGGCCAACCCCCGTTGAAAGCGCCCGAGCTCCGGCTTTCAGCGTCGGAGCCGACCGACCCCCTGTCAATCCCCCATTCGGACGGTTGTGCTCGGCGCGCTCAGCTCGCGAGCACCCGCCTCAGGTAGTCGTTGGCGAAGACCCGGCCCGGGTCGAGCCGGTCGCGCAGTGCGAGGAAGTCGGGGAACCGCGGATACAGGCCGGCGAGAGCGGCGGCGTCGCGGGTGTGCAGCTTGCCCCAGTGCGGGCGGCCGTCGTGGTCCTTCATCACGGCCTCCATCAAGGAGAAGTACCGCTCGTGCTCGGCGCGGTGATGGGTGTGGAAGGCGAGGTAGAGCGAGTCCCGGTCGTAAGCCGTCGAGAGGGGTACGTCGTCGGCCGGCGCCACCCGGATCTCGATCGGGAACGAGACGGTCAGCCCCGACGCCTCCAGCACCCGCCTCGCCTCCTGCAGGGCGGGGAGCCCAGCCTCGCGGGGCACGGCGTACTCCATCTCGCGGAAGACCACCCGACGCTCGCTGACGAACACCCGGTGGGCGACGTCGGTGTAGGTGCGCGGCCCGAGCAGCCGGGACGCGAACCGGTTGGCGCGCGGGATCGCCCGGGGCACCCGGTTGAGCGCGGCGGTCTGCAGCCCGAAGACGGTGTTGGACAGGAAGTCGTCGTCGAGCCGGTGCCGCCAGCGGGGGAGCGGCTCGGCCTGCGACAGGTCGGTCCCCATCCGGGTGTTGCGCTTGGTGAGCAGCCGGTCCGAGTGCGGGAACCAGTACATGTCGACGTGGTCGTGGCCGGCGACCAGCTCGTCGAACGTCGCCAGGCCCTCGTCCCACGACAGCGGACGCTCCTCGGCGCGCAGCAGGAAGAGCGGCTCGACGGCGAAGGTGATGGACGTGACGACGCCGAGCGCACCCAGGCCGACCCGGGCCAGCTCGAGGATCTCCGGGTGCTCGGTCGCCGACAGCACCAGCACCTCGCCCATCCCCGTGACCAGCTCGAGCCCGACCACCTGCGCCGCCAGTCCCGATGCCCGGCCACCGGTGCCGTGGGTGCCGGTAGAGATGGCCCCGGCGAGGGTCTGCTCGGCGATGTCGCCCATGTTGTGAAGGCTGAGCCCGAGCCGCTCGAGCTCGGCGTTGAGCACCTTCAGCCTGGTCCCGGCGAGGGCGGTGACGGTCATCGCCTCCCGGTCGACCGACGTGATGCCGGCGAGGCCTGCGGGCAGCAGCACAGTGTGCTCGGGGCGGGCGATGCCGGTGAAGCTGTGACCGGTGCCCGCGACCTTGACGGTCTCCTCGAGGTCGAGCGCCCGTCGTACCTCCGCGACGACGTCGTCGACACCTGCCGGGGTGACTGCCCGCAGCCCGGTTGCCGACTCGAGCCCAGACCAGTTACGCCAGGTGGTGCTCGCCGACGTCGTGGGTGGAGTCATGCGACCGAACGGTAGCGGGCACTCGAGTCACCAGCGCGGCCGTCAGGGCGAGCAGGCCACCGCCGAGCGAGACGAGGTACGCCGCCGACGCGCCGGACTCGTCGATCACCAGCCCGGCGAGGGCCGCACCCGGCGCCAGGCCGAGCGCGATGCCGGTCTGGAGGAGCATCATGCCCTCGGTCAGCCGGGTCGACGGGAGCACCTGCTCGGCGAGCGACATCGCGGCGATCAGCGTCGGCGAGATCGCGAAGCCGCCCAGGAGCAGCACCAGCCCCATCACCGGGATCGACGGCACCAGCACCAGCGGCGCCATCGCCGCCACCATGCCGAGCGCACCCCAGCGCAGCCGCACCTGCGCACCCTGCCGCCAGGCGATCGCGCCGGAGACCAGGCCTGCGACCAGGCTGCCGAGCGCCCACAGTGCGAGCAGGAAGCCCGCCGCACCCTGGTGTCCCTCCTCCTCGGCGAACGCCACCGTCGCGACCTCGGCCGCGCCGAACAGCGCGCCCAGGGCGAACATCAGCAGGGTGAGTGGACCGATCGCGGACCACGGCACGGCGGGTCGCTCGGTGCCCGCCGCCGGCGTCGGGTGCGTCGGCGGCTCGGTCGAGCGGAGGCCGGCGAACACGTACGTGCCGACCAGGCCGAAGCCCAGCGCCGCGCCGAGCCCCGCGACC
This sequence comes from uncultured Actinomycetota bacterium, assembly GCA_963766035.1. Classification (GTDB taxonomy): domain Bacteria; phylum Actinomycetota; class Actinomycetes; order Propionibacteriales; family Nocardioidaceae; genus Nocardioides. Next base: position 589,649 of record CAVXYP010000004.1, read on the forward strand.
GGGTGCACGGCGGTGGCGAGCGTGGTCACGATGATCGGGCCGAGCAGGAACACGGTCTCGTCGGCGACCGCCTCGAACGAGAACGCCGTGTGGAGACCGGCCGGGTCGTCCTTCAGGCAGTGCGACCAGCGCGCACGCACGCAGGTGCCGACCGAGGGGAGGGCGGCGCCGGCGAGCGCGGCCAGGGCGTACGTCGACCAGGTCGGCCAGTCCGCCGTCAGCGACAGCATCGCGAGTGAGAGCCCGACGCCCCAGACCGTGATGAGGAACGGCAGCACCCGGGCCTGGCCGAGCCGGTCGAGGAGCCGGCCCTGGAACACCGCGAACACCGCGTTGGCGATCAACGCGACCGCCGACACCGCGCCGGCGAAGGCGTAGGAGCCGGTCTCGTGCTCGGCCAGCAGCACGATGCCAAGGCCGACCATCGAGATCGGCAGCCGGGCGACCAGGCCGGTGAGGCTGAAGAGCGCAGTGGCCCGCGTGAAGATCCGGCGGTAGGGGGCGAGGGCACCAAGAAGGATTGCGGGCATGGCCCTCCAAATCCTCCTCCCTACGATGGTCGGGTGACGAATCCTCAACCGACCCCGACGACCCAGCCGTACGACGCCGTGCTGGTCCTCGGCTTCGGCGGTCCGGAGGGGCCGGACGACGTCGTACCGTTCCTCGAGAACGTCACCCGGGGACGCGGCATTCCGCGCGAGCGCCTGGCCGAGGTCGGCCAGCACTACTTCCTCTTCGGCGGGAAGTCGCCGATCAACGAGCAGAACCAGGCATTGGTCGCCGCGCTGGAGGCCGACCTCGCGGCGGCGGGCAGCGACCTGCCGGTCTACTGGGGCAACCGCAACTGGTCGCCCTACCTGGTCGACACCGTGCGGCAGCTGGCCGCGGACGGCCGGAAGCGGGTCGCCTGCATCGCGACGAGCGCGTACTCGTCGTGGTCGAGCTGTCGGCAGTACCTCGACGACATCGACGCGGCCGTCGCCGCGGTGCCGGGGGCCCCTCGGATCGAGAAGGTGCGCGCGTTCGCCCACCACCCGGGCTTCGTCGCCGCGGTCGTGGACCGCACCGTCGAGGCGATCCACGAGCTGCCGCCCGAGCTGCGGGACGACGCCCGGCTGTTGTTCGTCACCCACTCGATCCCGACCACCATGAACGACGAGAGCGGCCCCGACGGCGGCGCCTACCTCGCCCAGCACCTCGACGTCGCGGCCGGCGTCGCGGAGCGGGTCGCCCGGGCGACCGGACAGCAGCGTGCGCACGAGCTGGCGTTCTGCTCGCGGAGCGGGTCGCCCCGGACGCCCTGGCTCGAGCCCGACGTGAACGACCGGCTCGAGGAGCTCGCGGCGATGGGGATCGAGGCGGTGGTGCTGATCCCCGTGGGGTTCGTGTCGGACCACATGGAGGTGGTCTACGACCTCGACACGGAGGCCCTCGCCACGGCCGCGAAGCTGGGCATCGAGGCGCGGAGGGCCGGCACGGCAGGCGTCGACCCCCGGTTCGTGGCCGCGCTGCGCCAGCTGGCGCTGGAGCGGCCCATCGAGGCCTGCCCCGCGCACTGCTGCTTGCCCCGGGCCTCGGAGTGATCGTCCTGCCGCGGGAGCTCGCGGACCTGGCGCTGGGCGTCGCCCGGGAGGCTGCCGTCCTGATCCGGCAGTACGGCGAGCGCGGGGTCGCTGTCGCGGCGACGAAGTCCAGCGATGTGGACGTCGTCACGCTTGCCGACCGAGCCGCCGAGGACCTGATCAGGGCCCGGCTGCTCGCGGCCCGCCCGGACGACTCCCTGCTCGGCGAGGAGGGCGACGACGTCGTCGGCACGAGCGGCGTGCGCTGGATCGTCGACCCGATCGACGGGACCGTCAACTTCCTCTACGGCCTGCGGGAGTTCGCGGTCTCGATCGCGGCCGAGGTGGCGGGCGAGGTCGTGGCCGGGGTCGTCCTGGACGCGGCCAACGACCGGGCCTATCAAGGGTTCGTCGATCCGGCCATCCCCGGCGGCGGCGTGGCCACCCGGGACGGCGTGCCGGTCGTGGTCCGCGGACCCGCTCCGATCGGGCAGCGGCTGATCGCGACCGGGTTCTCCTACAGCGCCGAGAAGCGGGTCGTCCAGGCCGCCGCCGCGGCCCGGATGCTGCCCCTGGTGCGGGACATCCGCCGGCACGGATCCTGTGCCCTGGAGCTGTGCCACGTGGCCGAGGGGGCTCTCGACGGGTACGTCGAGGAGGGCGTGAACCTCTGGGACTTCGCCGCCGGCGGGCTCATCGCGCGACTAGCGGGAGCGCGCCTCGTCGTACTCCCCGGTGCCGGCGGGACCGACCTGGTGCTGTGTGGCCCGGATCATGGCTTCGACGAGCTTGTCGACCTCGCTCGAAGGTCGGGCTTTACCAGGGAATAGTCGGAGCCCTCGCGCTGTTCCGACGACTCGCCCGGACCCGAGGTATCGCTCGGCACCGGGATAGTGCACAATCTGCCGCGCCGATCAGAACTTTCCAGGTCCCCGGGGCAGGGAGGACCGATCGACGGCGAGGAGGAGGAGGCAGCGTCATGGCGACCGATTACGACGCACCGCGCAAGAACGAGGACGAGCAGTCCGAAGAGAGCATCGAAGAGCTCAAGGCGCGCCGCCACGACAAGAACTCGGGCAAGGTGGACGAGGACGAGGCCGAGGCCGCGGAGTCGTTCGAGCTGCCGGGTGCCGACCTCTCCCACGAGGAGCTGGCCGTCGAGGTGAAGCCCAAGCAGGAGGACGAGTTCACCTGCATGAGCTGCTTCCTGGTCCACCACCGCAGCCAGCTGGCCGACCCCAAGAAGATGATCTGCCGCGATTGCGCGTGAGGGCTACTGCCCGTCTTTACGGAGCGGTGGGGGCAGCGCGCCGGTCGACTTGAGGTAGTAGTTGGCGGCGCGCCGCTGCGCGTACATCTTGGCCAGGGCCACCGCGGCGCCGGTGGTGGCCGCCCAGGCGACGGCCTCCCAGATGTCGACGTCAGGGTCGGCGGGGTTCTCCGGGGGCTTCTTGCCGGTGCTGACCTGCCAGGACTTGTCGATCGCCTTCCGTGCTGCTGCCGCGCCGCCGAGCGCCGCTACCAGCGAGAACATCGACCACAACTTCGACCCACCGTCCTTAGCCATGGTCCGACCCTATCCAGTCCCTACCGATTGCGGGGCAGCGCCATGAGGGCGTCCGCCAGCGCCTCGGGGTGGCGGGAGCTGACCAGCCAGTACGGCGTCGGGTCGGCCGGGTCCACGACCTCGACCCGGACCGCCCGGTCGAGGTAGGGCCGCAGCAGCAGGTAGGCCCGCGCATCGGCGTCGCGGCCGGCGACCAACCGGGTCTGCTCGGCGTCCAGTGCCGCGACCTCGCCGACGTAGCCAGCCTCGATCCGGGCCCGGCCGGCACGGAACCAGCCGTCGCGCACGATCACCCTCGCGTCGCCGTACCAGAAGAGCGCGAGCGCCAGCAGTACCAGGGCGACCGCCGTCACCACCCAGGCCGTCGGTCCCGGAACGGCCACGACGACGGTCAGCCAGAGGGTGGCGACGAGCATCGTGCCCTGGGCCCACCAGCGCAGCGGCACGGCGAGACGCTCGTCGTACTCGGGGCCGCTGGTCACGGGGAGAAGGATCCCATTCGGGAGGAGGCCGGCGCTCTATAGGGTCGGTCCGTGCCTGATGAGCCCGACCACCCCGACTACACAGCCGACCTGGAGATCCCGGTCACCCTCCTCGACCCCGACCTGCCGCTCCCTGCCTACGCCCATCCTGGCGACGCCGGCGCCGACCTGGTCACGACCGTCGACGTCGTGCTCGCGCCGGGGGAGCGGATGCTGGTGCCGACCGGGGTGGCGGTCGCACTGCCGGAGGGGTTCGTCGCCCTGGTGCACCCGCGGAGCGGCCTGGCCGCGCGCCACGGGCTGTCGATCGTCAACACGCCGGGCACCATCGACGCCGGCTACCGGGGCGAGATCAAGGTGCTCCTCATCAACCACGACCCGGTCGAGCCGATCGTGCTGAGCCGGGGCGACCGGATCGCGCAATTGGTGGTCCAGCGGTTCGAGCGGGCCCGGTTCGTCGCTGTGACGGACCTTCCCGAAAGCGTGCGAGGGACCGGCGGCTACGGTTCTACTGGAGGCTTCGGTCCTCCGAGTCAGCAGGTGAAGGAGAGCAGCCAGTGAGGTTCCGTCGCAAGTCCGACGCGAACGATCCCGACACCCCGTCCGGGGTGGCGGTCGAGGACGATTCCGATGCCCGGTCCGAGGGTGCCGCCGAGGCGGATTCCGCGGGCCCGTGCGACGCCGACGACATCCCGGACGACGGCGTGGACCGGATCGACCTCGGCGCCCTCCTGGTCGCCCCGGTCGAGGGGCGCGACGTGCGGGTCCAGGTCGACGAGAAGTCCGGCAACGTGCGGTCGGTGGTGCTGGCGGCCAAGGACGGCGCGGTCGAGCTCCGCGCCTACGCCGCCCCCCGCAACGGCGACCTGTGGAGCGAGGTCCGGCCGCAGATCGCGGCCGACGCGGCACGCCGCGGTGGCACCGCGACCGAGCACGACGGTCCGTTCGGCACCGAGCTGTTCTGCGAGGTGCAGGTGAAGACCCCGGACGGCAAGGTCGGCAACCAGACCTCGCGGGTGGTCGGCTTCAACGGACCGCGCTGGATGCTGCGGGCGACGTTCCTGGGACGCCCGGCGCAGGCCCCCGAGGCCCTCGCCGAGTGGCGCACGGCGATCTCGGCGGTCGCCGTCCGCCGCGGCGCGCAGGCGATGCCGGTGGGGGAGCAGCTGCCGCTGACGCTGCCCGACGAGATCCGCCAGGTTCAGGCGGACCAGCAGGCCGCCGGTGAGGCCACACAGGAAGCGCAACCCGGGGCCTGAGGGGCGGACATGGCGACCAAGAGCCGGATGCGGCGCACGATCAGCCGGTGGGCCAATCCCGCCGAGGCTGAGGCGCGCGACCTCCGCAAGACGTTCGCCGGCAGTGACGTGGTCACCATCGCGGACGCCCCGGGACGGACGCCGGTCAAGCTCCGCGGCACCCTGCGCACGGTGACCCTGCGGCCGCGCGGCGGCGTGCCGGCGCTCGAGGCCGAGCTCTACGACGGCACCGGCACCCTCACCCTGATCTGGCTCGGCCGACGGCGGATCGCCGGCATCGGACCTGGCCGCGCGATCGAGGTGTCGGGACGGATCGGCGAGCACGACGGACAACGGATCCTCTACAACCCGCGCTACGAGCTCCTGTGAGCCCAGAAGAGCGAGCAGAAGAGCGGGCAGACGAGCGGGCAGACGAGCGGGCGGAGGACCGGGCAGTGGCCGAGGACGGGTCCGAGCACGAGGACCACTCGCTCACGACCGCGGCCGCGAGGAAGATCGGGGTCGACACCGTCGAGGCCCTCGTCCGGCACCAGCTCGCCGCGTCGCTCGGCGGCAAGCGCGGCATGCTCGAGGCGGCCATCCCGGGCGTCATCTTCTCCGCGATCTGGCTGCCGACCAAGAACCTCCAGGCGGCGCTCGTCGCCAGCCTGGTCGTGGCCGGCGCCGCGCTCGTCGTACGGCTGATCCAGCGGAGCCCGACACAATTCGTCTTCAACGCGATCTTCGGCATCGGCATCGGCTGGGTGTTCGTGCGCTGGGCCGAGTCATCGGGAGGCTCCGAGTCCGACCAGGCGCTCGCGTTCTTCCTGCCCGGGATCTTGATCAGCCTCGGCTACACGGTGGTGATGGGCGTGTCGTGCCTGGTCGGCTGGCCGGTGCTCGGGTTCATGCTCGGCGCCGCGACCGAGGATCCCGTCGGCTGGCACAAGAACGAGCAGGTCGTGAAGCTCTGCAGCCGCCTCACCTGGGTCATGCTGCTCCCGGGAGCCATCGGCGTGCTCGGGCAGGGCCCGGTCTGGCTCCTCGGCCACTACGACACGATCGACACCGATGTCGCGGTCGTGATCATCCTGGTGCTCCGCAGCGGTCTGGGCTGGGCGCTGCGGATCGGGTCGTGGGCGTTCATGATCTGGCTGCTCGCCCGCAACGCGACTCCGCTCGAGGACGCCGCGGGTGAGCCTGCGAACCCGCGGAGCACGTCCGAGGGTTGAGCGGCGCGTCTCGAAACCAATGGTTCGATCGTGAATCCGATAGGCCGGCCTAGCCAGGGCCGGGGTGGCCGGCGGGTGCGAGCAGTCGCTCGAGCGCGTCCTCGGCCTCGGCAGGGACGACGAACAGCAGCTCGTCGCCGGCTTCCACCGGCTGCTCCGGCGCGGGCACGTAGACCTGCCCGTCGCGCAGGATCGTGACCAGCGCGCAGTTGTCGGGGAGCGGGATCAGCCCGGACGCCTTGCCGACGTACGGCGAGTCCGCGGGCAGTGTCATCTCGACCAGGTTGGCGTTGCCCTGGCGGAACGTGAACAGCCGCACCAGGTCACCGACGCTGACCGCCTCCTCGACCAGCGCGGACATGATCCGCGGGGTCGACACGTTGACATCGACGCCCCAGGCCTCGGTGAAGAGCCACTCGTTGTTGGGGTGGTTGACGCGGCCGACGGTGCGCGGGACGCCGAACTCGGTCTTGGCGAGGAGCGAGGTGACCAGGTTGGCCTTGTCGTCACCGGTCGCGGCGATCACGACGTCGCACTTGTCGAGCCGTGCCTCCTCCAACGACGACAGCTCGCAGCTGTCGGCCAGGAGCCACTCCGCGTCCGGGACCCGCTCGGGGTGGATGGAGCTGGGGGACTTGTCGATGAGCAGCACCTCGTGGCCGTTCTCGATCAGCTCGACGGCGATCGAGCGCCCGACAGCGCCCGCACCGGCAATGGCGACTCGCATGTCAGGTCCTCCTCAATCCCAGGTCAATCGCAGGTCAGTCGCAGGTCAGCCGCTGCCGTCGGGGCCGGCCTCGAGCACGTCGTAGGCGTGCGCGGCGTTCTCCTCACGGACGACCACGTGCAGCAGGTCGCCCTCCTGGACGATGCTGTCGCGGGTCGGCAGCGTGCCCTCGCCGAGCCGGTCGATCCAGGCGATGCGGGCCCGCGCCTGCTCCTGGAAGGAGCCGACCGACGAGCCGACCCACTGCTCCGGCACCATCATGTGGTCCATCCGGATGGTGCCGGACGGGTCGCGGAAGTCGGGCTCGGCGCCCGCGGGCAGCAGCCGGCGCAGCACCTGGTCGGCGGTCCACTTCACCGTGGCCACCGTGGTGATGCCGAGCCGCTGGTAGACCTCGGCGCGGCCGGGGTCGTAGATCCGCGCGACGACCTGCTGGATGCCGAACGTCTCGCGGGCCACCCGGGCCGCGATGATGTTGGAGTTGTCGCCGCTGGACACCGCGGCGAACGCGTCGGCGCGCCGGATGCCGGCCTTCTCGAGCACCTGCTGGTCGAAGCCCATGCCGGGGATCTTGTCGCCGTTGAACCCGGGCCCCAGCCGGCGGAACGAGTCCGGCTCGCTGTCGATCACGGCCACCGTGTGGTTGCGGTCCTCCAGGCTGCGGGCGAGCGTCGATCCGACGCGGCCGCAGCCCATGATCACGACGTGCACGACCTGAACGCTATAGCACCAGCAGTGCGACCCACGTCCGGCCGAGCCACTCGGCGTACTTCTCGTCGCTCCAGCCGCGCTCGACGACCAGCTGGTGCCACAGATGACCATCCGTGGTCGCCCAGACCAGGTCGCGGCACTCCTCCTCGCTGACCTTGAGCTGACCGGTGGCCGCGGCGTCCCGCGCCATCACCGAGATGCCGTTGAGGCGCTGCCTGTCCATCTCCGTGACCATCGCGGCCGCGCTCGGCTCGCTCGCGGCCGCCCCCCGCACCGATCGCACGAACGGAGTCATCCGACGAGCGGTGGCGGTCGAGAAGCGCGCCTGCAGCATGAGCCGCGTCGCCAGGTCGGGCTCGGCACGGATCTCCCTCACTTCGGGCCGCTCGTGCAGGACGACCTCGTCGTCGTCGCCACCCACGGTCACGTCCCAGGTGCGGTGCAGCAGGGTCGCCTTGTTCTTGAAGGTCGCATAGATCGTCTCGGGCGAGACGCCGGCGCGTTCGGCGATCTGGGTGATCGTCGTGCGGCCGTAGCCACGCTCCACGAACAGGTCGTGCGCGGCGCGCAGGATCGTGCGCTGGGTCTCACGCGCCTGGGCCTGTCGCCGGCTGGCGTCGTAGGGCCTCTTGACAGTTCTCGTCATTAGATACACCATCGCTGTATTGAAAACAGTTGCACTATATCGAAAGGAGTGGTCCCGATGATGGCAGATGCTTGGTCCCGGGTAGCGGATGCGTGGGAGGCAAACGCCGACGGCATCGAGGAGACCAACGGCGACGCGACCGAGGTGCTGATCGAGAGGGCGGCGATCGCGCCGGGCGACCGGGTGCTGGAGCTAGCGGCGGGCACCGGCCACCTCGCCGAGCAGCTGGTCGGCATGGTCGGCTCCACGGGCTCGGTGGTCGCGAGCGACGTCGCACCCGGGATGGTCGAGGTGCTCCGGCGCCGCCTCGCCGATGCGCCCAACGCGAGCGCCGAGGTCATCGACGCCGCGGAGATCCCGGGACCGGACGGTCGGTACGACGTGGTCGTGTGCCGCATGGGCTTCATGTTCGTGCCCGAACCGGTGCAGGCCCTGCAGGAGGTGCGGCGCGTCCTCCGGCCGGGCGGCCGGCTCGCGGCGGCGGTGTGGGGCGACGCGTCGCGCAATCCCTGGATGACCGCGGTCGGGTTCGCCGTCGTCGCCAACGGTCTCCTGTCGGGACCCCCGCCGATGGCGCCGGGTGGCCCGTTCTCCCTCGGCGATCCCGATCGTCTCGAGCAGCTCGCGCGCGACGCGGGATTCGAGCAGGCGAAGGTCGAGGAGGTCGACTACATCCGCCGCTACGGCAGCGCGACGGAGCAGTTCGACATGGTCCGGGTGCTGGCTCCGCCTCTTGCCGCGGCGCTCGCGACGGCCACGCCCGAGCAGGTCGACGCAGTCCGGCTGAGCGCCGAGGGTCTGGCGGCGCCGTACAAGAGCGAGGACGGCAGCTACGCCTACCCTGCGTGCGCGCTGGTGCTGACGGCCACGTGACGGTCTGATCGCTCAGCCATGCCCTAACGTGTCGCCCGTGGGTGTCGGCGACGTCTCGAAGCGGATTCTGCTCGGGAGAAAGCTCAGGAGCGCTCAGCTGGGGGAGACACTGCTTCCCAAGCGGATCGCGCTTCCGGTGTTCGCGAGCGACGCCCTGTCGTCGGTGGCCTACGCACCGGACGAGATCTTCATCATGCTGGCCATCGCCGGAGCCTCGACGTACGTCTGGTCGTGGAAGATCGCGATCGCGGTCGCGGTGGTCATGGCGGCCGTGATCGCGTCGTACCGCCAGACGGTGCACGCCTATCCCTCAGGGGGCGGCGACTACGAGGTCGCGACCGTCAACCTCGGCCGGACGGCGGGCACCACGGTCGCGAGTGCGCTGCTGGTCGACTACGTGCTCACCGTGGCGGTGTCGATCTCGTCGGGGGCACAGTACGCCGCCGCGGCGATCTCCCGGCTCCAGCACCACGAGGCCACCGTCGCCGTCGTGCTGGTGGTCCTGCTGATGGCGATCAACCTGCGCGGCATCCGCGAGTCCGGCGGCTACTTCGCCGTGCCGACCTATCTGTTCATGTTCGCGATCCTCGGCATGTGCCTCTACGGGTTCTGGCAGCTGGCCAGCGGCTCGCTTCCCGACGTGGCGACCGCCAGCCTCGAGATCGCGCCGGACGAAGGCTGGGAGCAGCCGCTCACGACGGTCGGCCTGATGTTCCTGTTGGCGCGCGCCTTCTCCTCGGGATGCGCCGCGCTCACGGGCGTCGAGGCGATCTCCAACGGCGTGCCGGCGTTCCAACGACCCAAGAGCAAGAACGCCGCGACCACGCTGCTGTGGCTCGCGCTGATCGCGATCACCATGATGGTGAGCGTCATCGTCCTCGCTCGACAGATGAGCCTCAAGATGGTCGATCCCGATCACCTCGACAGGCTCACCCTCAACGGTGCGCCACTGCCCGGCGGCTACGACCAGCACACGGTGATCGCCCAGATCGCCGAGGCGATCTTCCGCGACTTCGATGCCGGCTTCTACTTCGTGGTGACGGTCACCGGCGTGATCCTCGTGCTCGCGGCGAACACGGCCTTCAACGGCTTCCCCGTGCTGGGGTCGATCCTCGCCAAGGACGGCTACGCGCCGCGAGCCCTCGGCTCGCGCGGCGACCGGCTCGCCTACAGCAACGGCATCGTCTTCCTCGCCGTGATGGCGATCGCCCTCATCGCCGCGTTCGACGCCGAGCCGACCCGGTTGATCCAGCTCTACATCGTCGGTGTGTTCGTGTCGTTCAACCTGAGTCAGCTCGGCATGATCCGGCACTGGACCAGGGCCCTCGCGACCGAGCGCAGCCCTGTCCGGCGGCGGCGGATGTTCCGCTCACGGATCATCAACGCGGTCGGGCTGACCTTCACCGCAGTGGTGCTGGTCGTCGTGCTCCTCACGAAGTTCCTCGAGGGCGCCTGGATCACGATCCTGGCGATGGCGTTCTTCTTCCTGGTCATGCGCGGGATCAAGGGTCACTACAACTCGGTCGAGCTCGAGCTCGCAGCCGACGAGACCGACAAGGCGCTCCCGACCCGGGTGCACGCGATCGTGCTCGTCTCCAAGCTGCACAAGCCGACGCTGCGGGCGCTGGCGTTCGCCAAGGCGACCCGGCCGAACTCGCTGGAGGGCGTCTACGTCTCGATCGACAGCGCCGACACCGCGCGGCTGCTGGAGGAGTGGGACCAGCGCAACCTGGGCGTCCCCCTGAAGGTCCTGCACTCGCCGTACCGCGAGGTGGTCAAGCCGATCGTCGAGTACGCCATCGCCATCAGGGGCGCCAACCCGCGGTCGGTCGTCGCCGTCTACATCCCGGAGTACGTCGTCGGGCGCTGGTGGGAGCAGCTGCTCCACAACCAGACCGCCCTGCGGCTCAAGGGCCGGCTGCTCTTCACCCCGGGCGTCATGGTCACGTCGGTGCCTTACCAGCTCCGGTCCTCGCAGGTCGCGCGCGAGCGCGAGGAGCGCGAGGAGGCCCGGGAGCGCCTCGGGAAGGGCAAGAACAAGGACCGGCAGGTCCAGTGAGCCCGCCGCCGCGCCGGCCGCGGGTCAGGCTGCAGCGCGGGCGCTCGTACGTCGGCGAGCGGTTCGAGGTCGAGGTCGGCCCGGTCGCTCACGGCGGTCACTGCGTGGCACGGGTCTCGCCCGATCCGACCTCCGACACGTCGCGGGTCGTGTTCGTGCGGCACGCGCTGCCGGGTGAGCGGGTGGTCGTCGAGATCACCGAGGGCGGCGAGGGCGACCGGTTCTGGCGCGCTGACGCGGTCGAGGTCCGCACCGCGTCACCGGACCGGGTGCCGGCTCCGTGCCCCTATGCCGGTCCCGGCCTGTGCGGAGGCTGCGACTTCCAGCACGTGTCGTTGTCCGCGCAGCGGGGACTGAAGGCGGACGTCGTGCGCGAGCAGCTCCGGCGGTTGGCCCGGCTGGACGTGGAGGTCGTGGTCGAGGCGGTGCCGAATCCGATGGTCGAGTCTGGTCCGGACCTCGGCCTGGGCTGGCGGACCCGCCAGCGCTACGTCCCGCTCGCCGGTGGCCGGCACGGCATGCGCAAGCATCGGTCGCACGACGTGATCCCGGTCGAACGTTGCCTGCTCGAGGCTCCCGGCGGTCCGTCGTTCGAGGTGCGGGGTGCGTCCTTCGCGGTCGCCGACGGCGGCTTCTGGCAGGTGCACCCGGGCGCGCCGGAGGCGCTGGTCGGAGCCGTGCTCGAGGCGCTCGCGCCGCAGCCCGGCGAGTCGGCGCTCGACCTCTATGCGGGGGTCGGGCTGTTCTCACGGTTCCTGCTCGACGCGGTCGGGGAGTCCGGCCGGGTCCGCGCGGTCGAGGGGGACGCGGGCGCCGTGCGGCTGGCGTTGCGGAACTGCCCCGGCCTGCGGGCGACCGCCGGCGACGTCGGCACGGTGCTGGCGACCGACTACGACGCACCCTTCGACCTGGTGGTGCTCGACCCGCCCCGGGCCGGCGCGAAGCGCAAGGTGGTCGAGCAGGTTGTCGACCGACGCCCCCGCGCCGTCGCGTACGTCGCCTGCGACCCCGCCGCGCTCGCCCGCGACGTCGCGATCTTCGGCGAGCACGGCTACGGGTTGAGCGGCCTGCGCGCATTCGACTTGTTCCCGATGACCCACCACGTCGAGTGCGTGGCGCTGCTGGAGCCGATCGCCTGACCCCGGGGCTGGCGGGCGGTGCTCGCCAGACCCGTGCAGGCGGGTCACTCGATCGGACAGCTGATGTTGATCTCGTTCACGGTGCCGCCGGTGACACCCGCGCCGTCGCGGCAGACCTGACCGCCGAGCTCGGGACTGGTCACCTCGATGTCGTAGGCGCCCGGCGCGAGATCGACCTCGTAGGTGCCGTCGCGTGCGATCGATACGCCTGCACCAGCCGACTCGCCGTCGCCGGCGTCGGCGATGAACGTCACCTCGCCCGTGGTCAAGGGGACCGTGGTGCCCGGGGCCGGACCGCCGTCGAGAGTGATGGTGCCGGTGACGGTGCCGGCATCCTCGCCCGGGCCGGGCTGGGTGAGTGGGCTGACCCGCACCGGTTGCTCGCCCTCGCCAGGGCTGCAGCTGTTCTGGCCGAAACCCTCGATCTCGACCTCGGTGTGGTCGCTGACCTTGAGCAGGATCGTGTCGTTGTCCACGTCGCCGCAGTGGTGGCCGAGTGCCCACGCCAGCGTGACCTGGATCGGGTGGGCGGCGTCGACCATCAGGTGCTGCTTCCCGTGCCCGTTCGAGGTGTCGTCGACGGTCTCGACCGGGGCGACGTCGCCGTGGTCGAGGAGCGTGACCAGGGGGAACCCCTTGACGACGCAGGGCGACCCTCCGGGCGCGAGCTCGAGAGTCGCTGTGAGGTAGGTCGTGCCTGCGGCAGTCTCCAGGGTCCGCCCGCCGGAGACGAGGTCGTTCGCCCCACACGGAGCCGGTTCCGGGACGGTGACCATCGTGGGTCCGCTCGGCGTCGGGTCGTCGGAGGGCGCAAGGTCGCCCGTCGGATCGCCGGCGCTCAGCGCGAAGGCCACACCAGCAACCACGGCCACGGCGGCCGCTGCGGCGACAGGGACGACCCAGCGTCCGCGGCGCGCTGCACCGACGCGGGCCGTCCCGGCGGGCTGGGGGAGGGCATCCCGCCAGCGCGCGCCGTACTCCTGGAGACGGTGGTCCATCCGCTCGTCGAGCAGGTCCTGTTCAGTGGGATCAGTCACGGTCGTCTCCGATCTGGGCGCGGAGCGCGGCCCGGGCTTGGTGGAGGGTGGCGCGCACGGTCCCGGGTGCGCACCCCATGACCTCGGCGATCGCTGCGACGTCGAGGTCGACGAAGTAGTAGAGGTCGACCGCTTCCCGCTGTCGCGGCGACAGCGCGCGGATCGCGCGCTCGAGGTCGACGTCGGGATCGTGCTGGAGGGCCATGCCGTCGACGGCCGCCAGCTCGAGATGGTCGCGCCGCCGGGACCGATGGCGGCTGCCGCGGTCGCGGACGATCGCGATCAACCAGGGCAGGGGTGCGCCGCGGCGCTCGTCGTACGTCGACCAGCGCCGCCAGGCGCGGACCAGTGACTCCTGGACGACGTCATCGGCGTCGGCGGGACCGACCAGGCGGGAGGCGTACCGGTGCAGCACGGCGAGGTGCGGGCGCGCCCAGGCGTCGAAGTCGTCGGGGGTCGTCCCGCTCCTCGCCATGGGGCCTCCCACAAGATCGACGGCGGCCGTGTGTGCGTCCACGACCGGTCTACACCGGCAGCAATCCGTCCGGCTTAGTCGACGCGCCCGATTTCAGCGCACCGGCAGGATGACGTTGAGCTGGTTCAGCTCGCCACCGAGGACGTCGAACCTCCCGTACGCGTAACCCGACCCGCTGTTCCACTGCGGGGACCGGATGGTGACGCCGTACTCGCCCGCGGGCAGCTCGACCTCGAAGGCCCCGTCCTCGCCGATCGACGCGCTGTAGCCGTCCGACTCGCTCTCGAAGGTGACCGCGCCCGAGGTGACGTACTCGCCGGTGCCGGGTGCCGGGCCGCTGTTCAGGGCCACGATCCCAGCGACGGTGCCGCGTGCAGTCGCCGGATCGACGTAGGTGAATGCCCCCACTCGCACCGGCGGCCGGCCCTCGCCCGGGTTGCAGGAGGTGGGTCCGAAACCGGCGATCTCGACCGTGAGGTCGGACGGGACGAGGAGCCGGATGGTGTCGGCGACGATCGGTCCGCAGTAGTGGGAGACCGGCCAGCCGAGCGTCAGCTTCACCGGGAGTTCCGGCAGGACGGTGAGCCGTTGGGCGCGACCGAGGGTGTCGTCGGCAACCGTCGCGACGCCCCCGGGGCGGCCGTCGTTGAGGACGATCACCGTCGGGTAGCCCTCGACGGAGCACGGTTCCTCGCCGTCGGCGAGCTCGAAGGTCGCGGTGAGGTACGACGTACCGGCTGCGGCCTCCGTCGTCTGCGCGCCGGTGACCAGGTCGCCCGCCGCACACGGCTGTGGTCCCCGGGTCAGGGAGGTCAGCAGCCTCGTGGTCCGATCCGGCGCGTCGTCGCCGCGGGTGATGAAGTAGGCGACCACCACCGCGAGCACGACGACCACGGTCGCAACGGCAGCGATGCCGTCGCGGCGTCGCTGCCGTTGGTCAACCGAGGTCACATGTCACTGTAGGACCTCGTAGACCAGCTTCTGCACGCCGTTGGCGTAGGTCTCACTCTCGGCCAGGTGCAGCTTCTGCTTGTCCGGCGAGGAGTCCGTGAACAGCCGCTTGCCCGAGCCGAGCAGGACCGGGAACACCAGCAGGTGGTAGCGGTCGACCAGGCCGGCCGCCGCGAGCGACTGCGCCAGTCGCGCGCTGGCGTGCACCGAGATCGGCCCGCCCTCGGTCTGCTTCAGGGCCGCGACGTCGTCCATCGTGCGAAGGACGGTGATCTCGCCCCAGTTGTCGACCAGCTCGTCCTCCTTGAGCGACGAGGACACGACGTACTTGGGCAGGGCGTTGTAGATCCGGAACTCCTCGGTCATCTTCGGCCACACCGGGGCGAAGGTCTCGTAGCTGACCCGACCGAGCATGATCGCGCCGGCCTCCTCCTGCTCCTGCTCCTTCATCGCGTAGACCTCGGGGCGGTACTCGACGTCCTTGAACGACCAGCCGCCGTGGGGGTGTCCCTCGTTGCCGCCGGGCGAGTCGATGACGCCGTCGAGGGTGATGAACTCGGTGACGTACAGGGTGCGCATGACGATTCTCCTCGTAAGTTGGGGGGTTCTTTACCCCACCACGTACGACCCCGTCCGGATACGACACTCATCGCCACCAATCGTCGAATATCCGACGTCAGCGGCGCGCAGCGTAGATACGACGTACGACGTCCTCGATGTCGGGCTCCTCGACGGTGAGGTCGAGCACCTCGGCGTGCCCGCTGACCGCGGCCAGCACCCGGGCGGCGGTGGTCGACTCCGCGTCGAAGGCGAGCCGCTGGCGCAGGCCGTGGCCCTCGGAGCCGAGGTGGCGGGTGCCGGGGATGCCGCTCAGGTCGTCGGTCGCCTCGGCGAGGTCGACGACCAGAACCCGCTCGGCGCCGACGGTCCGGGAGAGACCCGGGAGGTCGCCGTCGTAGGCGAGCCGCCCGCGGTCGATGACGAGGATCCGGTCGCACAGCCGCTCGACGTCGCCCATGTCGTGGGTCGTCAGCAGCAAGGTGGTCCCGTGGGTGCGTCGCTCGGCGACGAGGAACTCCCGGAGCCGCTGCTTGGACAGCACGTCGAGCCCGATCGTCGGCTCGTCCAGGATCACCAGCCGGGGGGAGTGCAGAAGGGCTGCGGCCATCTCCGCTCGCATCCGCTGGCCGAGGGAGAGCTGTCGCACCGGGGTGGCCAGGAACTCCGCCATCTCGAGCCGCTCGACCAGCTCGGCCGTGCGCTCCTTCTCCGCCGCGGCCGAGAGGTCGTGGATCGCGGCGAGGATCCGGAACGACTCCCGCACCGGCAGGTCCCACCACAGCTGCGACCGCTGGCCGAAGACCACGCCGACCTGCCGGGCCAGGCGCCGGCGGTCCTGCACCGGCCGGAGGCCGCAGGTCGTGACCGAGCCGCGGGTCGGCACCAGGATGCCGGTCAGCATCTTGATGGTCGTCGACTTCCCGGCGCCGTTGGCCCCGATGTAGCCGACCGCCTCGCCGGGCTCGATCCGCACTGCGAGGTCGTCGACGGCGACGACGGTGCGACGGTGCAGGCCGTCCCGCACCCGGAACTCGCGGGTCAGACCGCTGGTCTCGATGATCGGCTCCGTCATGCCTTCGGGCTGAGTCATCCGCCGCCTCCTTGGTAGTGCCGGACGCCGAAGCGCCAGCTCACGAGCGCCATCGCCCAGGTCCACACCGCGGCGAGCGGCGCGCACCAGCCGATCCAGTCGGGCAGCCCGTACGGCGGCTCGACACCCAGCAGCCACAGCGCCGGCAGGAAGCCGGTGAACGCCATGGGGAAGAAGAAGCCGAAGACCGCCCACAACGGCCGGTTCCAGACCGACGCGGGCTGGGTCGCCGCGTAGCGGCCGCCGTACACGAACGCGTTGGTCGTCTCGGCGCCCTCGACCAGGAAGAACTGCGCGCCGCCCGCCCAGACGAACATCCCGGCGAAAGTGGCGTAGCCGCTGACGATCGCGACCGCCAGCAGCAGCACGTGCGCCGGGCTCCAGGCGATGTCGGTGACGGCCAGGCCGGCGACCAGAGCGACCAACCCGACCGTGGCGCGCGCGAGCCGGCGCAGCGAGACGTCGCTGGTGACGAGCTGGAGCAGCAGCGGCTGGGGGCGGAGGTAGAAGACGTCGAGGGTGCCGGCACGGAGGTACGTGGGGAGGTTGTCGCAGTGGCCGAACGACGTGTCGGCCAGGGAGAAGCACAGGTCGGCCAGGCCGAAGACGAGGAGGATCTGGGCGAAGTCGAGACCGCCGAGCTCCGAGACGCTGTGGAAGAGGACCCAGATCTCGGCGAGCTCGATCATGCCGATCAGCGCGGAGCTGGCGATGTCGACCGCGAAGCTGGCGCGGTAGGAACGCTGCGAGCGCGCCCGGGACGCGAGGACCGCTCGGTAGGGGCGAAGTGCATCAGCCACCTTGCACCTCCAGGTGCCGACGCCCGGCGCGGGTCATCAGCTGGCCGACGGCCGCGATGCCGACCAGCCAGGCGACCTGGATCACGAGCAGCACCAAGGACTCCGCGACGTCGACGCGTCCGGAGATGATGTCGACCGGATACATCATCATCGACGGGAACGGCGTCGCCTGGGCGACGATCTCCAACCAGTGCGGGAAGATCCAGATCGGGACGAACAGCCCGGCCAGGAACCCCGAGACGACCATGTAGAGGATCTGCAGGCCGCGGGTCTCGACCAGCCAGAAGCCCGGCGCCGCCACCATCAGGTAGACCGTCGCAGCGGCGATCACGATGCCGAGCACGATGCTGGCCGCACCGAGCAGGTAGGCGAACGGTTGGTCGGGCAGCGCCATGCCGACCACGATCCCGCCGATCAGCACCGACGGGATGCCGCGCGGGATCAGGTTGAAGAGCGCCTTGCCGACCTCGGTCGTGATCGCGGCTGCCTGCACGTCGAGCGGGCGTAGGAAGTCGACGGCCACGTCGCCGTCCTTGATCCGGTCGGCGATGTCGATCCGGCCGAACAGGTTGACCGACCCGAGCAGCCCCTGCGAGACCCAGATGTAGGTGCTCATCAGCGCGACGTCGTAGCCCTGCAGCTCGCCACCGGCCGCGCGCACGGTCGCGAACAGGATCGCGACCTTGAGGAGACCGAACGTGGTGTTGGCGACCAGGCCGCCGAACGCTGCGAGGAGGTAGGCCGACTGCCGCCGGAACCCAGCCACGAGGATGCGCCAATAGACCCGGATCCCCAACCACACAGCACGCATGAGGGACAGCAACCTACGCGATCCGACTTGCCTTCAAGTCGACTTCAAGTCCTACTGTCATGAGCATGAGCATGGAGTCGATCGCGTGGAACCAGCTTTACCGGCGGATGAGCGCGCCGGACGAGTCCCGCGCCTTCACCGCCGCGACGGCTCGCCGGATCCTGGAGTTCGCGCGCCCGCACCGGCGCAAGCTGATCGGCTTCATCGTCCTCAGCGTGGCGGGCGCGGCGCTCGCGGTGGCGACGCCCGTGCTGGCCGGCCGGGTGGTCAACGCGATCGTCGCCGGAGACGAGCCGCGAGTCGTGGTGCTGCTCGCGCTGGTGATCGCCGGCGTCGCCGTCCTGGACGCGGGCATGGGACTGGTCACCCGGTGGCTCTCGTCGAGCATCGGCGAGGCGCTGATCCTGGACCTCCGGACGGCCGTGTTCGATCACGTCCAGCGGATGCCCATCGCCTTCTTCACCCGGACCCGGACCGGCGCGCTGGTCAGTCGTCTCAACAACGACGTGATCGGCGCCCAGCGGGCGTTCAGCAGCACGCTTTCCGGCGTCGTCGGGAACCTCGTGATGCTCGTCCTCACTCTCGTGGTGATGCTCGGCATCTCGTGGCGGGTCACGCTCCTGGCGATGGTGCTGCTCCCCGTCTTCGTCGTGCCCGCACGCCGGATGGGCAACCGGCTCGCCGGCATCCAGCGCGAGGCGGCCGACCACAACGCCGCGATGGGAAACCAGATGACCGAGCGCTTCTCGGCGCCCGGTGCGACCCTGGTCAAGCTGTTCGGCAGGCCGGACCACGAGTCCGCCGAGTTCGCGGCCCGGGCCCGCCGGGTGGCGCAGATCGGCGTGCGGACGGCCCTGGTCCAGACGACGTTCGTCACCGCGCTCACCCTGGTGTCCGCGCTGGCGGTGGCCCTGGTCTACGGCCTCGGCGGCTATTACGCCCTGACCGGAGGGCTCGACGCGGGTGACGTCGTCGCGCTGTCGCTGCTGCTGACCCGGCTCTACGGCCCGCTCACCGCCCTCGCCAGCGCCCGCGTCGAGGTGATGGCGGCACTGGTGAGCTTCGAGCGGGTCTTCGAGGTGCTCGACCTCGAGCCGCTGATCCAGGACCGCCCGGGTGCGCGAGACGTGCCGGACGGACCGGTGTCGGTGCAGCTCGACGACGTGCGCTTCTCCTACCCGTCGGCGGACCGGGTCTCGCTCGCTTCCCTGGAGGACGTGGCGACGCTCGACGCGCGCGGCGGCGAGGAGGTCCTCCACGGGGTGACGCTGCAGGCCGAGCCGGGGCAGGTGATCGCGCTCGTCGGCTCCTCAGGCGCCGGCAAGTCCACGATCGCGCAGCTGGTGTCCCGGCTGTACGACGTCGACTCCGGCGCCGTCCGCCTCGCCGGCGTCGACGTCCGGGACCTGTCCGCGGCGGCGATCCGGGATGCGGTCGGCATGGTGACCCAGGACGGGCACCTCTTCCACGACTCGATCCTCGGCAACCTGTTGTTCGCGCGGCCGGGTGCGACGGAGCAGGAGGTGTGGGACGCGCTGGCGCGGGCCCGCCTCGCCGACCTCGTGCGGACGCTGCCGGACGGCCTCGCCACCGTCGTGGGTGAACGTGGCTATCGGCTCTCCGGGGGCGAGCGGCAGCGGTTGACCATCGCCCGGCTGCTGCTGAAGCGGCCGCGAGTGGTCGTCCTGGACGAGGCCACGGCGTCCCTCGACTCGACGTCCGAGGCGGCGGTGCAGGCAGCGCTCGCCGAGGTGCTCGCCGGCCGCACCGCACTCGTCATCGCCCACCGGCTCTCGACGATCCGCACCGCCGACGTCATCCTCGTGGTCGAGGAGGGGCAGATCGTCGAACGGGGGACTCACGCCGAGCTGCTGGCGGTCGGCGGCCGCTACGAGGAGCTCTACCGCACTCAGTTCGCGGAGACCGACGACGGCGTACCGGCCTGAGGGACTCAGCCAGAGCTCAGCATCAGTCGATGCGGACGAACCCGCTGCGGTAGGCGGCGATGACCAGCTGCACGCGGTCGCGTACGCCGACCTTCGCGATCAGGCGCGCGACGTGGCACTTCACCGTCGCGGGGGAGATGAAGAGGCTGTCGGCGATCTCGAGGGTCGACTGACCCTCGGCGAGCAGGCGCAGCACGTCGGCCTCGCGGCGCGACAGCCGGGCGGTCCAGGGGTAGGCCAACGGCGCGGCCGGTACGCCGGCGTACGTCAACGGCACGACCTGCAGGTGGCGATATCCCGCCGCCGCCGCCGCAGTCCCGTGTAGTTGCTCGCTCATGGTTGTCTCCTCCGTCCGGAGCCTGTGGCGAGGCTAGGTAGACCTCATCGTGTGCGCACCGGGGGCCGGGGAAGGTGAGACCGATCTGAGACCGGTCGAGGACTGGCCGTGGCCGACCGGATGGGCGCCGGCGGTCGCCAGTCGAGCCAAGTTCTCGTACGCCGGCTGGAGCGCTGCGGTCAGCCGCCCGTACCAGTGGCCGGCGTCATCACCGAGGGAGGCGCTGGCGTCTCGCGTGAGATTGAGACGGTGCCCGCCCAGCCATGGCCCGAGGACGGGATGCCTGCGCCAGCCCGCTTCGTTGCGGATCCCGCCGAGGAGCATCTGCAGCGAGCCGAGCGGGGTCTGGTAGAGCGGGAACGGCCGACAGAGCTCGTTCTTCTCCTCGAGGGTCGTGTCGAGGGCCTCCACCCGGGCGATCGCCGCGCTGCTCAACGGGATGTTCGACCTCGTGACGAACTGGACGGTGATCCGTCCGGGCGCGAAGATCGGCACCGCCGGGTTGTAGGTCAGCCCGGACGCGGCGCAGTGGACATGGATGTGCTCGGGCGAGGTCGGGACGGTGCCGTCGTCGAGGGTGATCCAGTCTTGGTCGATGCGCTTCACATGACCAAGGCGGACGACGTTGCCGATGCTCCGCAGCTGCTCGATCTCGGCATCGTTGATGGTGGGGCCACGAAAGACTGTCGGCCAGACGTTGGTGTCGATCCGCCTGATGACGCCCTGGCTCTCGACGCCGGCGAACACCTCGTCGACGGTCCCGGACCCGGCAAGCGCTTCGAGCCAGTGGACCGTGCCTTGGACGATCCCGCCGGAGAGCCGGCCGGGTTGGAGGAATGCCCGGTTGTTGAACCACATGTCGCGACTCCGGATCCAGGTGATCGAGCCCGGGTCACATCCCTGGTCGAGCAGCCAGGAGCAGGTGTCGGAGGCGGTCTTCCCGGCTCCGATGACGACGACGCCGCGGCCGAAGTCGCTGAGCTCGGCCAGACCGCCGGGGGTGACGAGCCGGGTGCCCTCTGCGACGTCGAACGGCGCAGGCGAGCTCGCCGGGGTTGCCGAGTGGGTGTAGGTGGCGTCGACGATCGCACGGCGTGCGCTTACGGCGTACTCCCGACCGTCCTCGAGCGAACGGATCCGCCCGTCAGCGAGGTGTTCGGCGGAGCCGAGGAACCGCACCCTGCCCGAGGCGAGCAACCGTTCTCGCATCACCATCGCGAAGTAGTCGGTGATCTCTGATCCCGACGCCCGGGAGTACCACCCGGCCTCGGGCCCGGTCGACTCGATCCGATCGTCGCCGAGGCTGACCGAGCCCACGCCGTACCAGCCGGACGGCTGGTGCAGCTGGACGAACGGATAGGCCTCCAGCCAATGCCCACCAGCGGCGGCTCGTCGATCCACCAGCAGGACGTCGGCATCGGTGGAGTCCAGTAGGCCGTCGGTGAAGCCCATCCCAGCGGCGCCCGCACCGATGACGAGGTAGTCGGTCTCGAGCGTCACATTGATCTCCCTTGCCAGCCGCGGAGGGCACACGCTGCAGTCTGGCCGAGATCGGGCCGACGGTGGAGATTCCACTCCATCTGATGTATCTTGACATCAAGAGATATCGGGAGTCCCGATGTCCGACGGACTTAGGTCAGCCTCACTATGCGTCCGCCCCGTGGCGGCGGCAGGATGTGAAGGCAGACCTAGCCCGACACCCTGATGTCGACGAGGACGGAGACGCGGATGGCCAGCCCCAAGAGCAAGGACAGCTTCGGCGCCAAGGGCACCCTGGATGTGGACGGGAAGTCCTATGAGATCTTCCGCCTCGGTGCGGTGACCGGGGAGGGACTCGACCAGGCATCACTGCCGTTCTCGCTCAAGGTTCTCCTCGAGAACCTCCTCCGCACCGAGGACGGCGCGGACATCACGGCCGACGACATCGTGGCGTTGGCCGGCTGGGACGAGACAGCCCAGCCCGACAAGGAGATCCAGTTCACCCCGGCCCGGGTGATCATGCAGGACTTCACCGGCGTGCCGTGCGTGGTCGACCTCGCCACGATGCGCGAGGCGATGGCCGAGCTCGGCGGTGACGCGACCAAGATCAACCCGCTCGCCCCGGCCGAGATGGTCATCGACCACTCGGTGATCGCCGATGTCTTCGGCACACCCGAGGCCTTCCAGCGCAACGTCGAGATCGAGTACGAGCGCAACCGCGAGCGCTACCAGTTCCTCCGCTGGGGTCAGACCGCGTTCTCCGACTTCAAGGTCGTGCCGCCGGGCACGGGGATCGTCCACCAGGTCAACATCGAGCACCTGGCCCGGGTGGCCTTCACGCGCGAGGTCGATGGTGTGCTCCAGGCCTACCCGGACACCTGTGTCGGCACCGACTCGCACACGACCATGGTCAACGGCATCGGCGTCGTCGGCTGGGGCGTCGGCGGCATCGAGGCCGAGGCCGCGATGCTCGGCCAGCCGGTGTCGATGCTGATCCCGCGCGTCGTCGGCTTCAAGCTCAACGGCGACCTCCCCGAGGGCGCCACCGCGACGGACCTCGTGCTCACCATCACCGAGATGCTGCGCAAGCACGGCGTCGTCGGCAAGTTCGTCGAGTTCTACGGCCCCGGCGTCTCGGTGCTGCCGCTGGCGAACCGGGCAACCATCGGCAACATGAGCCCCGAGTTCGGCTCCACGATCGCGGTCTTCCCGATCGACGAGGAGACCATCAAGTACCTCAAGCTCACCGGTCGCTCGGAGGACCAGCTGGCGCTGGTCGAGGCGTACGCCAAGGAGCAGGGACTCTGGCACGACCCCGATGCCGAGCCGCGGTTCTCCGAGAAGCTCGAGCTCGACCTGGCCACCGTCGTACCCTCGCTCGCCGGGCCGAAGCGGCCCCAGGACCGGGTGTCCCTGTCCGACGCGAAGGAAGCCTTCCGCAGTGCCCTTGCCGACTATGCCAGCGACGGTGAGCCCGAGGGCGGATCGGACCAGCCTGGTGTGCCCTCGCAGGAGACGCCGGACGAGGCCGAGGGCTCGAAGGTCGATGAGGCCTCCGACGAGTCCTTCCCGTCCAGTGATGCTCCCGCGCACTCCGAGGGCGGCAACGGCAAGGGCGCGCCCGACGACTGGCACGACCATGCGAGCTCCGGCGGCGGTGCTGGGCGGCGTCCGTCCAACCCCGCCCGGGTGACGCTCGAGGACGGCACCGAGTTCGAGATCGACCACGGCGCGGTCACGATCGCCGCGATCACGTCCTGCACGAACACCTCGAACCCATCGGTGATGATCGGCGCGGCCCTGCTGGCGAAGAAGGCGGTCGAGAAGGGGCTCCAGCGCAAGCCGTGGGTCAAGACGACACTGGCGCCCGGCTCGAAGGTGGTCTCGGACTACTACGAGAAGTCCGGCCTGACGCCCTACCTCGACAAGCTCGGCTTCAACCTGGTCGGCTACGGCTGCACGACCTGCATCGGCAACTCCGGGCCGCTGATCCCCGAGGTCAGCCAGGCCGTCAACGACAACGACCTGGCGGTCGTGTCGGTGCTGTCGGGCAACCGCAACTTCGAGGGCCGGATCAACCCGGACATCAAGATGAACTACCTCGCGTCTCCGCCGCTGGTCGTCGCCTACGCGCTGGCCGGCTCCATGGACGTCGACCTGTTCCTCGACCCGCTGGGCCAGGACAGCGACGGCAACGACGTCTTCATGAAGGACATCTGGCCGACGCCGTCGGAGATCGAGGAGGTGATCGCCGCGGCGATCAACTCCGACATGTTCGACGACAGCTACAAGGATGTCTTCGCAGGAGACGAGGCCTGGCAGTCGCTGCCGACCCCCGAGGGCAAGACCTTCGACTGGGACCCGGACTCGACCTACGTCCGGAAGCCCCCCTACTTCGACGGGATGCCTGCGGAGCCGACGCCGGTCACCGACATCGAGGACGCGCGGGTCCTGCTCAAGCTGGGCGACTCGGTCACGACCGACCACATCAGCCCGGCGGGCGCGATCAAGAAGGACTCGCCTGCCGGCAAGTACCTCGCCGAGCACGGCGTGGAGCAGCGCGACTTCAACTCCTACGGCTCGCGCCGGGGCAACCACGAGGTCATGATCCGCGGCACCTTCGCCAACATCCGGCTGCGCAACCAGCTGGCTCCCGGCACCGAGGGTGGCGTCACCCGCGACTTCACCGCCGGGGGCGACGTGACCTCGGTGTTCGAGGCCTCCGAGCACTACATCGCCGAGGGCATCCCGCTGGTCGTCCTGGCCGGCAAGGAGTACGGCTCCGGCTCGTCGCGCGACTGGGCGGCCAAGGGCACCTCACTACTGGGCGTCAAGGCGGTCATCGCGGAGTCCTACGAGCGGATCCACCGGTCGAACCTGATCGGCATGGGCGTGATCCCGCTGCAGTTCCCCGAGGGCGAGAACGCGGAGTCGCTCGGCCTGACCGGCGAGGAGACGTTCTCGGTGACCGGGATCACCGCGCTCAACGACGGCGACGCGCCGCGCACGGTCAAGGTGAAGGCGGGCGACACCGAGTTCGACGCGGTCGTCCGGATCGACACCCCCGGTGAGGCGAACTACTACCGCAACGGCGGCATCATGCAGTACGTCCTCCGGAATCTTCGAGCGCAGTCGGACTGATACATCGGCGCGGCTGACACCGCATCGCGCGGCCGAGTTGCCACGATGGCGGCATGAGCCTGCGCGCGCTGGTCGGATCGATCGCACTCGCCGTCGGACTCGCCCCGGTGCTCACCGGGTGCGGGTCCGACAACGGCGACGCCGACGACGTACCGACGATCACGACGCGGCCGTCCACGCCCGTCTCGAGCACGCCGACGATGTCGGACCCGCCGACCTCGTCGGCAACCTCGTCGCCGTCGACAAGCGTGCCGACCCCGACGGAGACCACCGCGCCGGCCTCGTCCGAGCCGCCGACGGAGCCGCCGACCGAGACCGGTCCGTCGCCCGAGCCGCCGACCGACCAGCCGGTCGGGCCCACGACGTACCGCCAGGCGCTCGAGCGCATCGACGAGGTCGCCGACACTTCGGCCGCTCCCACCGCGAGCACCCGGTTCTCGACAAGCGGCGACGTCGTCTACTGCCTGCTGGACGACCCGGTGATCGGTCCGGCGTGCGAGCTGCGGACCGGCTTCATCAAGGACGACGAGGTCTGTGGCGGTGCCGCCGAGGGCGTCGGTCGGATCGAGACCTTCGACGACGTGGCGCGACCGGCCTGCAACACCGACACCATCCGCGAACCGGGCGCGCGGGAGATCCAGGCGCCCGGGATCGTGCGGCTCACCGGGGGCGGCGTGACCTGCGCGGTCGAGCGGGCCGGAGTCACCTGCGTCGCCACCGACGCCCGCACCGGCTTCTTCCTCGGGCCGGGCGAATATCACGTGTTCTGACGACCCCGTTACGGTGAACGCATGCTCGTCGCCTTCAGCATCTCGCCGTCCGCCGCAGCCGATGAGACCGGCAGCGTGAGTGACGCCGTTGCCGCGGCCGTCCGGGTGGTCCGCGAGTCCGGGCTCCCCAACGAGACCAACGCGATGTTCACCAACCTCGAGGGCGAGTGGGACGAGGTCATGGCCGTCGTCAAGCGCGCCGTCGACGTGGTCGCGGAGGTGTCGCCGCGGGTCGGGCTGGTGCTCAAGGCCGACATCCGGCCGGGCTACACGGGTCAGCTCACCGCCAAGGTGGAACGGGTCGAGCAGGCTCTCGACGGATGACCAACAGCAAGGCACTGCCGATCGCGGTGGCCGTGATCGCGGGACTGCTGGTGGTGTTCGCGGCCGTCGTGCTGCCCCTGTTCCTGGGCGACGACAGCGATGGTGACGGCAGCGCCGGGTCGAGCGGGACGGGGGTGGACACCAGCAACCTGGCGCTGGTCGAGGAGTACGACGTGCCGCCGTACGTCCACGTCCGCGAGGACGTCGACTATCCGCAGTCCCCGCCGGTGGGCGGCGATCACTGGGACCCCTATCTGGAGTGCGGTGTCTACGACGTCCCCGTGCGCAACGAGTACGCCGTCCACGACCTCGAGCACGGAACGATCTGGCTGACTTATCGCCCCGACCTGGTCGACGCCGACGGGGCCGCCGAGCTCGCCGGTCGCCTGCCCGACAACGGGATCATGTCGCCGTATCCCGACCAGGAGGCACCCGTCGTGATCACGGCCTGGGGCCGGCAGTTGGAGCTGATCGGCCCCGACGATCCGCGGATCGAGCTCTTCATCGACGAGTACGGCGCTGGCGAGACCGCCCCGGAATCGTTCGCCTCCTGTGCCGGCGGCACCACGGACCCTGGAACCGGCGACACGGCCTGACCGCGCAACTTCCGCCAGCGGCCGTTCTACGACGTCGGGGCAGTTCGCGATCCGCGCCGTCCGTAGCGACGCCCGACACTAGCCTGTCGGCATGGTCGATCTGGCCGATGCCCCGCTTCTCGGGCGCTCGACCGCGCTCGCACACATCAGTCGCGCGATCACGCGGGTCCGGGCCGGCGCGGGTTCCTTCCTGTGGGTGAGTGGCGAGGCCGGAATCGGCAAGACCAGCCTGCTGGACGCCGCGGCGATCACGGCGACGGCTCAGGGCCTCCGCGTCCTTCGAGGTACGGCGTGGGACAGTCCCGGGACGCCGCCGTTCTGGCTGTGGGTGCAGGTGCTGCGCGATGCCGCGGACCGAGGTGGACGGGAAGAGCTGCTCGCCCGGTGGGGCGCTCGATCCGCGGAGGCCCTGTCGCTCCTGCCCGAGCTCGCCTTGGCGGACGCACCGATCGAGAATGTGCAGGCGGATCCCGATCGCTTCGCACTGTTCGACGCCGTCGAGGGGATCCTCGCGGCGGTCGCCGCCGAAGAGCCGCTGATGCTCCTGCTCGACGACCTGCACTGGACCGACGCCGGCTCGCTGCGGCTGTTGCGGTTCCTCACCCGATCACCGAGCACGACTCCGGTGGTGGTCGTCGCCTCCTGGCGTGACGAGGAGTCGGTCGGCGAGTCCCTGGCGGCCCTCGCGCGCGAGCTGATCGCCCACTCCGAACGGATCCAGCTCGCGGGCCTGGAGCGGGACGCCGTCGCCGAGCTGCTCGCGGCCAAGGGGGAGCTCCAGGTCGACGAGGACCAGGCAGAGCGACTCCGGGTCCGGACATCGGGAAATCCGCTCTTCATCGTCGAGCTGGCCCTGCTTGCCCGTGACCGCGGCAATGCCGACGTCACGGCCCTGGTGCCTGCGTCGGCGGAGGCGATCATCGGTCGCCGGTTGGCTCGGATCTCCCAGGCGTGCCACGAAGTGCTGGCGGTCGCCGCCATCGCGGGGAAGGCCAACAGCCTCGACACCGTGACACTGCTCGCGCACCGCGATCCTGCCGACGTAGTGGCTGCCGTCGACGAGGCAGTCGCCGCCGGTCTCGCCCGCGCGATGGCTGGGAGGGTCGAGATCGCCCACCCACTGATCCGCGATTGTCTGGTGCGGTCCATCCCGCCGGCGCGAGCGCGCGAGGTCCACCTCGCCATCGCCGACCTGACACCGGACGAGCCCACCGCCGCCGCCGAGGCGGCACACCATCGGTGCGCCGCGCTGCCGCTCGGTGACATCGGGCGGGCACGAGAGGCGGTCGCGCGCGCAGCCGACGTCGCCTACGCGGCCCGCGCCTACGAGGAGGCCGTCCAGCACCGGACGGTCGAGCTGGACCTGGCGGGCACCGACCCGCGCCTCCGTTGCGAGGCAATGATCGGTCGGGGCACCGCACTGCTGGCGGTCGGCGCGGTCGACGAGGCTCGGGACGACTACGTCCACGCCGCCGAGCTCGCCCGGGCGCGCGGCGACAGCGAACGGTTCGCCCGGGCGGCGCTGGGGTTCGCTACCGGCTTGTCAGGGTTCGAGGTGCGGCTGCGCGACCGGACTCAGATCTCCTTGCTCGAGGAGGCGCTCGAGATGCTCGGCGGCGAGACCTCGTCGATGCGGGCCGACGTGATGGCGCGGCTCTCGGTGGCGCTGTCGTTCGAGGGCGTCGCGGAGCGGCGCGTCGCGCTCGCCGATGCCGCGGTCGAGCTCGCGCGGCAGGTGGGCTCGCCCAGGTCGATTGCCCACGCGCTGGCCGCGCACTGCGACGCGATCGCCGGACCGGACGAGGTCGGCCGCAGAAGGGCCGAGGCGGGCGAGGTGATCGAGCTCGCGCAGCGGAGCGGTGACCGGGCCGTCGAGATGCTCGGGCTCCGGCTGCGGATCGTGGCGCTGCTCGAGACGGGTGCGACCACCGCGGCCCGCGCCGACATCAGGTTGTTCACCGAGCTGGCCGAGGCCGTCGGCCAGCCGCTCTACCGGTGCTATGTGCCGATCTTCCACGGCTTCCTGGCGCACCTTGAGGGTGACCTCCCGGCGATGGCCGCGCACGCCCAGGAGATCGACCACTGGGGTGCGCTCTCCGGGAGCATGAACGCCGGAGTCCTGGCAGCGACCATGCGTGGCTGGCTGGTGATCGAGGAAGGCCGGGTCGAGGACTTCATGGGGCTTTTCGTCCCGTTCCTGGGCGACATCAGTCAGCTTGGGCCCAACGGCGATGCCGTCATGTCCCTGATGCCGGGACAGCCGGACGAGATGCGGCTCGCCGCGGCCAAGTTGCTGCCGGAGATCGTCGAACGGATGAGCCGCGATTCCGAGTTCCTGTCGACGCTGGCCGTCCTGGGTGCCGGCCTCCGTGAGCACGGTGGCCCGCTCGAGGCCGCGGGAGTCCTGCGTGCCGCCATGCTGCCGTACTCCGGATGCTTCGCGGTCGACGGCATCGCGGCCGGGGCCGCCGGTGCCGTCGACCGCTGGATCGGCTTTGCAGACCTGTTGCTCGGCAACATCGAGGAGGCGATCGACCACCTCGAACGGGCCGTGACCTTCGAGGACGGTCTTGGCGCGCGGCTGGGCGCCGCGCACGGCCGGGCGCACCTCGCAGATGCATACGCCCGCCGGGCCGGGCCTGGCGATGCGAGCCGCTCCGCGCACCTCGCGGCCGAGGCGCGCGCGGCGTACCTGGCGTTGGGGCTGACCCGTCGGGCCGAAGCGCTAGTGCCGGCGCCGGCACAGCCGTCGACGGCACCACCGCGGTCAACCGGAGCCTTCGTCCGCGACGGCGACGTCTGGCGCCTGGAGTTCCGCGGCTCGGCCGCGGTCGTCCGCCACGTCAAGGGCATGGCCGACCTGGCCACCCTGCTGCGCAGCCCGGGCCAGGAGGTGCACGCTCTCGACCTGGCCGGCGCGGGCCGGTCCCGTCAGGGCGGTACCGGACCGGTGCTCGACGACCGGGCCAAGGCGGCCTACGGACGGCGCCTCGATGAGCTGGCCGAAGAGCTGGCGGCCGCCGATTCGGCGGGCGACGCCGACGCCTTCGCCCGCGCCGACGCCGAGCGGGCCTTCCTCCTCGCCGAGCTGGGCGCGGCCTACGGGCTCGGCGGGCGCTCCCGGCGGACCGGCGACGACGCCGAGCGGGCGCGCAGCGCCGTCACCTGGCGGATCCGCGACGCGATCAAGCGCATCGAGCGTGCCCACCCGGAAGCGGGTGCCCACCTGCGCAAGGCCGTCCGCACCGGCGCCTTCTGCGCCTACGACCCCGACGGCGAGACGACCTGGGAGGTCTCGGCCCTCACACCGTGAGGCATTGTCTTACGCCTCCTGGGTGTACGCGTCATCCCTTCAGCACCCAGGAGAACACCATGACCTTCGACCAGATCGAGACCTTCCGGACCGAGGACGTGGTCGGCGAGCTCGCCACGACCCTCCGAGACGACTGGGCCGCATCGACCCTCACCAGGTCGGTCTACGCCGACGACGTCGTCTTCGACGGCCAGTTCCCGAACCAGCTGGTCCGCTGGCACGGCATCGCCTCGGTGGAGCGCGAGCTTCGCGCCGACGCCGCAGGCCGCTTCATCGAACAGTGGGAAGTCCACCCCACCGCGACCGGCTTCGTCGTCGAGTACGGCGTCCACTCGACCGACACCCCGAGCCTCGGCTCGGTCGGCCTCATCCTCGTGACGATCGTCGACGGCAGCATCAGCCGCCTGCTCTGCACCTGCGCCGGCGCGTGGGACGCCGAGTCGGAGACCCAGATCCTCGCCGCCCGGGACGGTGCGCGATGACTGCCGTGGCGGAACCGGCCACCGACGTGATGACCGAAGCCGGGGCGCTCGCAGAACGAGTCTTCGTCCAGACCCTCGAGGCCTTCGAGCTCGGAACCGTCTGGCTCGGAGTGAAGCTCGGCCTCTACGAGGCCATGGGCGACGGGGTGCGCTATCCGGACCTCGCCGAGCGCGCCGGCGTCCATCCCCGCTACACCCGTGAGTGGCTCGAGCAGCAGGCCATTGCCGGCCTGGTCACCGTCGACGACGCCTCCGCGGCGCCGGACGAGCGCTGCTATCGGCTCACCGAGGCTCAGCGACTGGTGTTTGCCGACCCGACCGGCCCGGCGTACGTGGGACCGCTGCCGCTGCTCGGCGTTGGCATCATGTCGGCGTCCGACGACGTGCTCGCGGCCTGGCGATCGGGCACCGGCGTTCCATTCGGCGCGTATGGCGACGACGTCCGCATCGGGCAAGCCCTGTTCAACAAGGCCGACTTCCTCACCAACCTGACCGGGCCTTGGCTCGATGCGATGCCTGAGGTCGCAGCCCTGCTCGCCCGACCCGGTGCCCGTGCCGTCGACCTCGGCTGTGGCGCCGGATGGTCGTCGGTCGCGCTCGCCCAGGCGTTCGGGGAGCTGTCCGTGCTGGGCGTCGACAGCGACGAGGCGTCGGTCCTGGACGCCCGCCGCAACTCCGCGGACGCGGGTGTCTCCGACCGCGTGGACTTCGAGGTCGCGGCCGCTCAGGACTCGCTCGAGCCGGGTTCGGCCGATGTTGCGTTCTTCCTGGAGTGCCTGCATGACCTCGGGCACCCCGTCGCCGCGCTCGCTGCCGTCCGGGCCGCGCTGCGCCCGGGTGGGCGGGTCGTGGTCATGGACGAGCAGGCCGAGGCGGAGTTTGCTCCCGAGGGGACTCCGTTCGAGCGCCTCCTCGGAGCAGCGAGCGTTCTCCACTGCCTCCCGGTCGGGATGTCCGAGCCGGGTGCGTCCGGCACTGGTGCGATGTTCCGCCCGGCGACCATGAGGGCCTACGCGGACGCGGCCGGCTACTCAGGCGTCGAGGTGCTTCCGATCGAGCACGACTTCATGCGGTTCTACGTCCTCACGCCCTGACCGGCGGCGCGCCGATCGGTTCAGTCCAGCGCGCCTGCGAGGATACGGTGGCGGGCGTGATCCGGTTCTCCTCGGTTGCCCTTGTCGATGCCCGAGGCTGGGTGCTCCTGCAGGAGCGGGACGAGCACCCGGTCATCGACCCGGAGAAGTGGGGATTCCCGGGCGGCCACCTCGAGCCTGGTGAGACGTTCGAGGACGCTGCCTACCGCGAGCTAGAGGAGGAGACGGGGCTCGCGCTCGACGGCGGGCTCGCGCTCTTCAGCGAGTTCTCGGTGCGCCACCCGCACCGGGACTCCGACGACGCGTTCCAGCTCTTCGTCGGGGCGACCGACCGCACCGACGCCGACATCGACTGCCGGGAGGGTCGGCAGATCGTCTTCGTCGACCCCGACGACGCCCGCGGGCTTGATCTGACCCTGGCTGCATCCAAGGCGCTTCCGGAGTTCCTCGCCTCGGACCGCTACCGGAGCCTGATCCCATGACCCGCGATCGCGGTCATCCACAGGTGACGGCCTAAACTCGCAGGCATGGCCATCCTCGACCAGATCTCCTCCCCTCGCGACCTGCGGGAGCTGTCCGAGGACGAGCTGACGACGCTCGCGAGCGAGATCCGCGACCTGTTGATCCGGACGGTCGCCACGAACACCGGTCACCTCGGGCCCAACCTCGGCGTCGTCGAGCTCACCCTGGCGATCCACCGCGTGTTCGACAGCCCCCGCGACAAGGTCGTCTTCGACACCGGTCACCAGGCCTACGTGCACAAGCTCGTGACGGGGCGGGTCGCGGAGTTCGGCACCCTGCGCCGCGAGGGCGGGATGAGCGGCTACCCGAGCCAGGCCGAGTCCGAGCACGACATCGTCGAGAACTCCCACGCATCCACCGCGCTCAGCTATGCCGACGGCATCGCCAAGGCCTACGCCATCCGGGGCGAGGACCGCCATGTCGTCGCGGTGATCGGCGACGGCGCGCTCACCGGGGGCATGGCCTGGGAGGCGCTCAACAACATCGCGATCGCGCGGGACTCGCGCCTGGTGATCGTGGTCAACGACAACGGGCGCTCCTACACGCCGACGATCGGCGGCCTCGCCAACGCACTCACCGGGCTCCGCACCAATCCGCGCTACGAGCAGGTGCTCGACCTGGTCAAGAAGCGCGTCAACGCCGTACCCGCTGTGGGTCCGACGGCCTACGACGCCCTCCACGCGGTCAAGAAGGGCCTCAAGGACGCCCTCGCCCCGCAGGGCCTGTTCGAGGACCTCGGCCTCAAGTACGTCGGTCCGGTCGACGGCCACGACCGGGCCGCGGTGGAGCACGCCCTCCAGCAGGGGAAGAGGTACGGCGGCCCGGTGATCGTGCACGCGATCACGCGCAAGGGCTTCGGCTACGACCCGGCGGAGCGGCACGAGGCCGACCAGTTCCACGCGCCCGGTCCGTTCGACGTCCAGACCGGTGCCGAGAAGCCGAAGGGCCTGATCTGGACCGACCACTTCGCCGACCACATCGTCCAGATCGGCACCCGTCGCCCCGACGTCGTCGCCATCACGGCGGCGATGATGCACCCGGTGGGACTCGACAAGTTCCAGACCCGGTTCCCTGAGCGCACCTTCGACGTCGGGATCGCCGAGCAGCACGCCGCGACGTCCGCGGCCGGGCTCGCGATCGGCGGCCTGCACCCGGTGGTCGCGGTCTACGCGACCTTCCTCAACCGTGCGTTCGACCAGGTGCTGATGGACGTCGCGCTCCACAAGTGCGGCGTCACCTTCGTGCTCGACCGGTCCGGTGTGACCGGCGACGACGGTGCCAGTCACAACGGCATGTGGGACATGTCCGTGCTGCAAGTGGTGCCGGGCCTCCGGCTGGCCGCGCCCCGCGACGTGTCCCGGATGCGGGAGCTGCTCGATGAAGCGGTCGAGGTCTCCGATGCGCCGACCGTGGTGCGGTTCCCCAAGGGACCGCCGCCGGCCGACATCGAGGCGGTCGACCGGATCGTCAGTGCGCACGGGGTGATCGACGTGCTCGCCCGGGACGGCAAGCGCGACGTGCTGGTCGTCGCGGTCGGTTCGATGGCCGGCGTCGGCGTCGACGTGGCCGAGCGGCTGACCGCGCAGGGGATCGGCGTCACCGTCATCGACCCGCGCTGGGTCAAGCCGGTCAATCCGGCGCTGGTCGAGCTCGCCTCGCACCACCGGATGGTCGTGACCATCGAGGACAACGGAGTCATCGGCGGTGTCGGCGCGGTGCTGCTGCAGACCCTCGCGGCCGCCGGCATCGACAAGCCCGTGCGTCTGCACGGCATCCCACAGGAGTTCCTCGACCACGCGAAGCGGGCCGTCATCCTCGAGCGCGTGGGCCTGTCCGCCCAGACGATCGCGCTCGACATCGTGCACGAGATGACCGGGACGGGCGCCACCGATGCTGCCGACGCGGCTGCGGCGGACGACCGGGCGCTCCTCGATGTCGACAGGAAGCACTGATTGAAGGGGCCACGGCGTGGCCGGTGCCGGATCGCATCGGCGCTGCTACCCGTCCTGGTCCTCCCGCTGCTCACCGCATGCAGTGACGACTCGCCCGTCGCGCCGTCCGATCCCGAGACCGGCGTCGCGGAGGCCATCCAGCACACGCTGCGTCAGCGTGCCCGGGCGATCGTCAACCATGATTCGGTGGTGTTCGAGCGCACCCTCGCGCAGCGGGACGCGGGCTTCGTCGCCGAGCAGGACGGCTACTTCGACAACCTCGGCCAGCTGCCGCTCGGCACGGTGCGCTTCGACGTCGACGAGAAGACCCTCAAGCCCGACGGCGACGCCTACTGGGCCGAGGTCACCACCCGCCTCGAGCTGCGGGGCTACGACGTGGCACCCGTCATCACCCGCGACCACTGGCGGTTCGTCCCCACCCGCGACGCGCACGGCTACCTCCTGGCATCCACGACGGACGCGAAGTGGGAAGGCAAGGCAGGGCCCCAGCCCCAGCCGTGGGACCTCGGTGAGATCGAGGTGCGTGACGGCGCGGGTGTGCTCGGGATCTTCGACGCCACCACAGTCTCGAGCGCCGGCGACGTCCTCGAGTCCGTCTCGGAGGCGCGGTTCGCCGTGCGGTCGGTGCTGCCCGTCGGCATCGAGGATCCGGGCGGGGTCGTCGTCTACACGCTTGCCGACCCGACCTTCATCCAGTCCCTGCACGGCCTGCCGATCAACGATCCCGACCGGCTCGACGGCGCGACCGTCGCCGTTCCGCGGGACGCAACGTCCGGCAGCGGGCCGGTGTCGTCGTACCGGATCGTGCTGAGCCCGCACGTCCTCGACGAGAGCGACCAGGTCCTGGACCGGCTGATCCGCCACGAGCTCACCCATGTCGCCCTCGGCGACCACGCCCGCGGCGTGCCGCTGTGGTTCACCGAGGGCCTTGCGGAGTACGTCTCGGTCCAGCCGATCGCGCCAGCCGACCGCCGACTCCAGACCGACGCGCTCAACCTGGTCGCCGCCGGCATCGACGACCTGCCCTCGGACGGGGACTTCGCAGGCGACCATGCCGAGGGCTGGTACGCCGTGTCCTGGTGGGTGTGCGAGTACATCGCCGCGAACTACGGCCAGTCCGCGCTGTGGGCCCTGCTCGACGGTCTGGCTGACGGCGCCGACCAGTCGCAGGTCATCTCCGACCAGCTCGGGACCACGACCTCCGACCTGGTCGAGGGCGGCATCGCGCTGATGCGCCACACCTACGGGTGAGCCGGCGGCGCGGACGGGTCAGTATCGTCTCCCTGTGACTCCCACTCCCCGCCTCGTGCACATCGTCGACGACGTGCCGGAGCTCGACGGGGTGGACGAGCTGCGGATGGTCGTGGCCCTCGACGGCTTCCTCGACGCCGGCAACGCGGGTGTGATCGCCTGCCGCCACCTGGTGGCCGAGGACGGCAGCGCCGGTGGCGCCGCTCCTGCGGCAAGCCCAGGTGGTTCCGGCGGGGTCGTGGTGGCGACCTTCGACGTGGACCGGTTCCACGACTACCGGGCCCGGCGGCCGCCGATGTCCTTCGTGCGCGACCACTACGAGGCCTACGACGCACCGCGGCTCCTGGTCCGGTTGTTGCACGACACGGGCGGTACGCCGTACCTCCTGCTGCACGGGCCCGAGCCCGACACCCGGTGGGAGGCGTTCTGCCGCGGGGTGCGTGAGGTCGTCGAGCGGTTCTCGGTGACACTCGTCGTCGGCATGGGTTCGGTGCCGATGGCGGTGCCGCACACCCGCCCGATCGCGATCACCCACCACGCCAACAACACCGACCTGCTCACCGGCACGAGTCCGTGGCAGGGCGAGCTGCGGATCCCCAGCAGCGCGCAGGCGTTGCTCGAGGTGCGGCTGGGGGAGTGGGGTCATGACGCGGTCGGCTTCGTCGCGCACGTGCCGCACTACGTCGCCCAGCTCGACTATCCGCGGGCCTCGCACGCGCTGCTCGAGCAGGTCGAGCTCGCGGCGCGACTGACCATCGACCTGACCGACCTCAGCAGCCAGGCCGACGAGCGGGAGGAGGAGATCGCCCGCTACCTCGCCGCCAACAGCGAGGTCGGCGAGGTGGTCGCCGCCCTCGAGCAGCAGTACGACGCGTTCGCCCGCGCCGAGGAGGAGGGGTCCAGCCTGCTCGCCGCGGACCAGCCGCTCCCGACCGGTGAGGAGATCGGGCAGCAGTTCGAGCAGTTCCTGGCCGGTCTGGAACGACCCGAAGACACCGGAGGAGCCGGATGAGCGACGCGACCCAACAGCTGGTGTCGCTGTTGGACCTCGAGCAGCTCGACACGGATCTCTACCGGGGCAAGCAGCCCGAGAGCGTCCGGCAACGGGTCTATGGCGGTCAGGTCGCCGCACAGGCGCTCATTGCCGCCTCGCGTTCGGTGGGCCCGGACTTCCACGTGCACTCGCTGCACTCGTACTTCCTGCTGCCCGGCGACTACAACGTCCCGATCATCTACGACGTCGAGCGGATCCGCGACGGCAAGTCGTTCGCCACCCGGCGGGTGCTGGCCCGCCAGCACGGCCGGCCGATCTACTACCAGTCGCTCAACTTCCAGCGCCCCGAGGAGGGCCTCGAGCACCAGGACGTCATGCCCGAGGTCAAGTCGCCCGACGAGGGCCTCAACCTGCTGGACCTGATGGCGGAGCGCGGCTCCGACGACGGGCTGGGCAAGGAGTGGGCGGCGATGGACGTGCGCTGGCTCGGCAACTCGCGACACGGCCTCGAGCCCGACCCGATGCACCCGTCGAAGACCCAGCTCTGGATCCGGATCGACGGACGGCTGTCCGACGACCCGCTCGAGCACCTCGCGACGTTCACCTATGCCAGCGACGTCTCGCTGCTGGGTGCTGCGCTGGCCGCGCACGAGGCCGATCCGACCACGGTGCAGATGGCGTCACTCGACCACACCATCTGGTTCCACCGCCCGTTCCGCGCGGACGAGTGGTGGCTCTACGACCAGTGGTCGCCGTCGGCCGGGGGCGCCCGCGGGCTGTCGCTCGGCCGGGTGTTCACCCAGGACGGCACCCTGGTCGCGACGACGGCCCAGGAGGGCTTGATCCGGCTGAGGACCCGCTGACCGATCCCAACGCGAGATCGGGCCCATCCAGCTCAGAGCGCCGTCGTACGTCCGAGCAGGTGCGGAGCGCCGGACTTCGGGTTGATCAGGGCGAAGTCCCAGCCGGCGGCGTTGGCCTCGGCACCGAAGCGGGCCTTGCCCGGCAGGAAGATCGGCTTCTTGAACGCGACCTCCACCTGCACGTGGTCCGGCAGCCGGTTCTCGAGCGCGGCGATGCAACGGGCCTTGCTCCACATGCCGTGGGCGATGTGCCGCGGGAACCCGAGCGCCTTCGCCGTCAGCGGGTAGAGGTGGATCGGGTTGCGGTCGCCCGACACGGCGCCATAGCTGCGGCCGATGTTCTCCGGGATGCTCCACACCGGTCCCTTGGCCTCGATCCCGGTGAAGGAGCTGCCGGGGTCGCCGTTCTCCTTGTCGCCCTTTCCGACCCGGAGGTACGTCGAGACCGACTCCCACACGACCTCGTCATCGACCGTCGCCGCCACGTTCATGTCCCAGGCGCGGCCCTTGGTGCTCATCCGGAGGTTGGCGGCCGTGAGCGACAGCGAGACGGACTCGCCGATCGCGACCGGGCGGTGCTGGGTGATGGAGTTCTCCAGGTGCACCGAGCCGATCGCCGGGAACGGGAACGCCGCGTCGGTCATCAGCTCCATGTGCAGCGGGAACGCCAGCATGTGGAGGTAGGGGACCGGGGCGACGTCCTTCCTCGGGAAGCCGCAGACCGCGGCGTAGCGGTCGACCTCGGCGCGCTCCACGAGGATGTCGTTGCGCTCCAGGGTGACGTCGGGCAGCGAGTCTCCGGTCTTCTTGATCCCCGGCAGCTGATTGACGCCGGGAATTGCCGGGAGCGCAGCCTTCAGCATCACGGGGAGGGCCATGTCAGGCACCCAGCATCATCTGGCCGCACACGCGGACGACGTTGCCGTTGACCAGGCTGGAGGCCGGGTTGGCGTACCAGGCGATGGTCTCGGCGACGTCGATCGGCAGGCCGCCCTGCGACATCGCGTTGAGCCGCTGGCCGACCTCGCGGGTCGCGAACGGTACCGCCGCGGTCATCTGGGTGATGATGAAGCCGGGCGCGACGGCGTTGATCGTGATGCCGTCCGCGAGCTCGTCGGCCAACGAGTCGACGAGGCCGATGACGCCGGCCTTCGAGGCGGCGTAGTTGGTCTGGCCCACGTTGCCGGCGATGCCGGCGATGCTCGCGACCCCGACGATCGAGCCGCCCTCGTTGACCACGCCCTGGTCGAGCAGCTCACGGGTGATCCGCTCGGGCGCCGTGAGGTTGACGCCGAGCACCTGGGCCCAGCGGTCGCCCTTGTCGCTGGGCCCCATGTTGGCGAGCTTGCGGTCGCGGGTGATCCCGGCGTTGTGGACGACGACGTCGACGCCGCCGTGCTTCTCCTTGAGGTGGTGGGCGATCCGCTGCGGAGCGTCGTCGCCGCTGATGTCGAGCGTCAGCCAGTCTCCGTCCAGCTCCTTCATCAGCGCCTGCAGCTCACTCGCCGCCTGGGGCACGTCGAGGCCCACGACCTTCGCGCCGTCGCGGTGGAGGACACGGGCGATCTCCTCGCCGATGCCGCGGCTGGCGCCGGTGACGAGCGCGACCTTGCCGACGAGCGGCTGGGTGTGGTCGGCCACCTCGGTGACCCCGGCACCCTTGTTCGCGTGCGCACCGATGCGCACGACCTGCCCGGAGACATAGGCGGACTTGGGGGAGAGGAAGAACCCGAGCGTGCTGGTGACGCCGGCCTCCGCGCCCTCGGCGACGTAGACCAGCTGGACGGTGCTGCCCTTGCCGACCTCCTTGCCGAGGCTGCGGGTGAAGCCCTCGAGCGCGCGCTGGGCGACGCGCTCGGACCCCGTGGTCAGCTCGGGCGGGGTGCCGATGACCACCACGCGGGCACAGCTGTCGAGGCTGCGCAGGACCGGGGTGAAGAAGTCACGCAGCGCGATCAGGTCGGTCGAGTCCTTGATGCCGGTGGCGTCGAAGACGATGCCCTTGAGACGCTCGCCCTCGCCGGCTGCGTCAGGCGAGGTGGTCGATGCGATGCCGAGCGTGTCGAGCAGGCCGGTGAGGGACTCGGCGAGCCGCCCGGTGCCGCCGACCAGCACGGTGCCGTCGACGAGGGGATCGCCGGCGGTGTAGCGGTCGAGCTTGGTCGGGCTCGGGAGCCCGAGATTCTTGACCAGCAGCTTGCCGATCGGGGACGAGACGAAGCCCTGGTACTTGTCGCTCATGATGGTGCGATGCCTCCGGATGACGAGGTCGGCTGATCTAGGTCCACGGGCCGGGCCCGCTCGTCGTCTATGTAACAGGATGTGTAACTCTGAGTCCACATTTCGTGACTTGGCCCTCAAACGGTTCTCTCCCGGGGCCTGAAGCATGAGGATAGGAAACATGGCTGATTCTGTTCGTCGGGCCGCCGTCATCGGTGGTAACCGCATCCCCTTCGCCCGCTCCAACGGGGCCTACTCTTCCGCCTCCAACCAGGAGATGCTGACCGCCGCGCTCGACGGTCTGGTGACGCGCTTCGGGCTCGAAGGTGAACGCATCGGCGAGGTTGCCGGTGGCGCCGTGCTCAAGCACAGCCGCGACTTCAACCTGGTCCGCGAGTCGGTGCTCGGCACCAAGCTCGCTCCGGAGACCGCCGCCGTCGACCTGCAGCAGGCGTGCGGCACCGGCCTCCAGGCGATCAACTACATCGCCAACAAGATCAAGCTCGGTCAGCTCGACTCGGGCATCGGCGGCGGTGTCGACACCACGTCCGACGCCCCGATCGCGATCTCCGAGAAGCTGCGCAAGAAGCTGATCAAGATCAACAACGCGCGGTCGACCAAGGACCGGCTCGCCGTACTCGCGACCATCCGGCCCGGTGACATCGGCCTGGCGATCCCGTCGAACGGCGAACCCCGCACCAAGCTCTCGATGGGCGACCACCAGGCGCTGACCGCGCTGGAGTGGCAGATCACCCGCGAGGCGCAGGACGAGCTCGCCGTGACCTCGCACCACAAACTCGCGCAGTCCTACGAGGACGGCTGGCAGGACGACCTGATCACGCCGTTCCGCGGTCTCGAGCGCGACAACAACCTGCGTGCCGACTCGTCGTTCGAGAAGCTGTCGACGTTGAAGCCCGTGTTCGGCAAGGGCGAGGCCGCCACGATGACCGCGGGCAACTCGACCCCCCTGACCGACGGCGCCTCGATGGTGCTGCTCGGGTCCGACGAGTGGGCCGAGGAGCACGGGCTGACCCCGCTCGCCTACTTCGTCGACTCCGAGGTGGCCGCGGTCGACTTCGTCAACGGCCACGAGGGCCTGCTGATGGCGCCGGCGTACGCCGTGCCGCGGATGCTCGCCCGCCACGGCCTCACCCTCCAGGACTTCGACTTCTACGAGATCCACGAGGCGTTCGCGTCGCAGGTGCTCTCGACCCTCGCCGCGTGGGAGAGCCCGGTGTTCTGCAAGGAGCGGCTCGGCCTCGACGCGCCGCTCGGCACGATCGACCGCGCCAAGCTCAACGTCAAGGGTTCCTCGCTCGCCGCGGGCCACCCGTTCGCCGCGACCGGCGGCCGGATCGTCGCCAACACCGCGAAGCTGCTCGCCGAGAAGGGCTCCGGCCGGGCGCTGATCTCGGTCTGCGCCGCCGGCGGCCAGGGCGTCGTCGCGATCATGGAGCGCTGACCGCGCCGTCCGCCGTACGCCGCTGCAGGTTCACCACGGTATGCAGGCGAACCTTCACTTCCCATGGCGTATGACCCATGGGAAGTGAAGGTTCAGCGACATACCGTGGTGAACCAGCAGCAACCGCGACCCCTCCCGGGGCCTACGACGCTCGGGCGCCCCGGGTGACCAGCGCCAGCGCGGACGACACGACGTAGTCGCGGACCTGGTCGGCCGAGATCTGGCTGACGGTGGGGATGCCGGGTGCGGCCTCGCTGACCAGGATGCCGAGGCGGGCGAGGTGGAGCGCGCCGAGGCCGCTGGCGTACATGGTGTTGGCCAGCACGACGGGGTCGGTGGAGATGGTGA
Source organism: uncultured Actinomycetota bacterium (assembly GCA_963766035.1). Classification (GTDB taxonomy): domain Bacteria; phylum Actinomycetota; class Actinomycetes; order Propionibacteriales; family Nocardioidaceae; genus Nocardioides. The sequence goes on from CAVXYP010000004.1 coordinate 630,704, forward strand.
AGTCGCCGGACTCGCTGCCCTCGGCCAGCACGCCCGACAGGATCGTCATGCAGGACGTGATGCCACGGCCGAGGCGGAAGAGCGCACCCTCGGAGATGTCGTCGAAGAGCTCGTCACCCGGGCGGACCATCAAGGACTGGGCGCAGTCGACGAACGCGGGGTGCGCGACGCCGTAGTCGATGAAGGCGCCGACGACGGCGCCCAGGCGGTCCGGCGCCTCGGTGCTCGACGCGGCCGCCACGGACATCGCCTCGTGCAGCTCGTCGAGGTAGCCGACGAGGGTGAGCGCGAACAGCTCCTCCTTGCCGGTGAAGTGGCGGTAGACGATCGCCCGGTTGATGCCGACCGCGGAGGCGATCTCCTCGATCTGGACGTCACGCACGCCCTTGGAGTCGAAGAGCTCGCGGGTCGCCGCGATGATCTGTTCCTTGCGGGCGCGACGTCGGGCGGCGGCAGCCTTCCGACGTCCGTCGGTGTGTGGTGCCCGGGTGGCCATGGGCAAACTGTACGAGATGTGCAACTCCGTGTTGCAACATCTGTGACCTGTCAGCGTTGAATTGGCCGAGCGCGTCTCCGGCGCCGCCGCCCGGTCTTGGCCGACCGTCGTCGGCCAACGATGCGATACGGGCGGCAACGCCTCCCGCCGCGCTGCCGGCGTGCGCGTCCGGCTCCTGCTAGACCGAGCCTGCCGCGAACCGGCGCACGGCCTGGATGCTGTCCGCCTCGCCCGGCCCCTTGTCGTCCCGGTAGCGCAGGACCCTGGCGAACCGCAGCGCGACTCCGCCCGGATATCTGCTCGACCGCTGCACGCCGTCGAAGGCGATCTCCACGACCTGCTCGGGTCGCACCGTCACCACCCAGCCGTTGTCGTCGGTCCTCAGCTCCTGGAACCGCTCGGTCTGCCACGCGAGCATCTCGTCGGTCATCCCCTTGAACGTCTTGCCCAGCATCACGAACCGCTCGGGGTCGTCCTCGTCGCGGGCGCCGAGGTGGATGTTGGACAGAGTCCCGCGGCGCCGGCCCGAGCCCCACTCGACGGCGAGCACGACCAGGTCGAGGGTGTGGACCGGCTTGACCTTCACCCAGGCCGAGCCCCGCCGGCCGGCGGCGTACGTCGCTCCGGCGGCCTTGACCACGACGCCCTCGTGCCCGCCGGCGAGCACCCGGTCGGCGAACGCCTGGGCGGCCGCCGGGTCCGTGCCGCGCCAGCGCGGCACCCGGTGCTCCTCGGGCACCAACGCCTCCAGCGCCGCCCAGCGCTCGGTCGAGGGGAGGTCGATCAGGTCGCGTCCGTCGAGGTGCAGGACGTCGAAGAAGTACGGCGTCACCACGGTGCGCCCGTCAGCTGACGATGCCGTGCGGGACGCCGTCTCCTGGAACGGTCGGGGCCGCCCGGCCTCGTCGAGGGCGATGGCCTCGCCGTCGAGCACGAGCTCGGACGCCGCCAGGCCCCGCACCAAATCGACGACCTCGGGCAGCCGGTGGGTGATGTCCTCGAGGCTGCGGGTCGCGATCAGCACGTCGTCTCCACGGCGGTGCACCTGGATCCGGATGCCGTCGAGCTTGGCATCGACGGCGAACCCGGATCCGTCCGCCCCGACCTTCGCGACGGCGGCGTCGAGGTCGGGCGCCGCCGACGCGAGCATCGGTTGCACCGGACGTCCGACCTCCAGGCCGATCGCGGCCAACGCGTCCCGACCCTCGAAGGCGGCACCGACGACGTACGTGGCGCCGCCGGCCAGCATCGCGGCGCGGCGTACGTCGGCGACCGCGACGCCGGCAGCCATGGCCAGCCCCTCGGTCATCACCGCGTCCAGTGCGCCCTGACGAACCTCCCCGACGGCTGCGGACCGCAGCCACCGCTGCTCGGGCTCGGTCGCGCGGCCGAACAGGTCGGCGACGGCCTCCGCGCGCGCCGCGACCGAGCCAGGGCCGGCCAGCGCCGCGAGATGCTCGAACGCCGCATCGACCTCGGCGACGTCCAACGACGGAGAGGTCGCCGGAGGCGGCAGGTTCTGCAGGCCCCGGTAGCCGAGGCCGGTCCGGCGCTGCCGGAGCCGGCCGCTGACGTAGTAGGCCACGAGCTCGCGCTGCTCGGCCTCAGCGCCGGCGAACAGACCCGCGATCAGCCCGGTCTTCTCCTTGCGCGACCGGGTGGCGGCGACGCGGTCGGAGACGTCGACGATCTCGTTCAGCAGCACCCGGCAGACGTTAGCCGGGACCACCCTCAATCGTGGGTGGCTTCGAGCACCGCCGCCGTCACCGCGCCGCGGATGACCATCTCGTAGATCGCATCGAGGTCGTCGGGGACCTCGCCGAAGTAACCGGCCACCTCCAGCGAGACGAAACCGTGGAGCGCGGCGAAGACCGCCATCCCGGTCGGGAGCAGGCGCTCCTCGGGAAGCCCGGCGGAGCGCACCATCACGCCGAGCGCCTCGATCGTGTCGGTGGCCGCGGCGAAGAACGCCTCGCGGTCGATCGGTGGCCGGGTGATCGCGGCGTAGCGCTGCGGATTGGAGCGGGCGAACGCGCGCAGCTCATGACTGAGCACGCGCAGGCCGTCTGCCCCGGCGTGGCCCATCGCCGCCCGGCGCACGTGCTCGCCCAACAGGCGCATCGCCCGCACCTGGATGGTGGCGCGCAGGTCCTCGAGGTTGGCGACGTGGTTGTAGAGCGAGGACACCCGGGTGTCGAGCTCGGCGGCCAGCAGCGTCATCGTGAGCGCGTCGTAGCCCTCCCGGTCGACGAGGGCCTCCGCCGCCTGCAGGACCGCCTCCTGGTCGAGGCGCGGGCGGCGGGTGTCCGGAGCCGTGCTCATTGCTGCCTCCTCCGGAGGTCTGTCGTGTCGGCGCGAATGGGTTTCGTGTCGGAGCAACACCCTAGTGTGGCTGCTCGTGGAACGGCCGGATGCGACGCGGGTATGGCGCCCGACCTGGCCGTGCGCGGTCCGGCACACCCTCGCGCAGCAGCGCCGCGGAGGCGGCGACCCGACCCTGCGCCTGGCTCCGGCCGGCGAGCGCGGCCCGCACTGGCGCGCCAGCCGTACGCCGGACGGCCCGGTCACGCTCGCGATCGAGTCACGCGACGCGGCCGGTGAGGTGCTGGCCCGGGCCTGGGGTCCCGGAGCGCAGTGGGCGCTCGACCAGCTGCCCGACCTCTTGGGCGCTGCCGACGACTGGTCCGGGTTCGAGCCGCGGCACCCGGTCGTGGCCGAGGCGTGGCGCCGCCGCCCGCACGTCCGCCTCGGCCGGACCGGCCGGCCGCTCGAGGCGTTGGTGCCGACGATCATCGAGCAGAAGGTGACCGGCAGGGAGGCGTTCGCAGGGTTCCGCGCACTCGTGCTGACCTACGGCGAGCCGGCGCCCGGCCCGGGCGCGACGGTCGGCCTGCACGTCCAGCCCGACGCTGCCACGCTCGTGGGCATTCCCTCCTGGGCGTGGCTCGGCCTGCACATCGACCCGGCCCGGTCGCGTGCGGTGGTCACCGCCGCCCGGCACGCGCCTGCCCTCGAACGGATCGTCAGCCGGGCGACGAATCCAGCGGTGGAGCTCGACCGCGGGATCCGCAGTCTTCCCGGGCTCGGGGTGTGGACGAGCGCCGAGACCCGACAGCGGACCCTGGGAGATCCGGATGCGGTGTCATTCGGCGACTTCCACGTAGCCAAGGACGTGGGTTGGGCGTTGAGCGGGCGAGAGATCGATGACCGCGCGCTCTCGGAGGTTCTCGAGCCCTGGCGTCCGCATCGGGGTCGGGTCCCGCTGCTCCTCGGAGCCATCGGGCTCAGGCGTCCGAGACGTGGTCATCGAGCGTCACTTCGTGGACACTTGCCCCACGGGTGACCTTCTCTCATGATATCTGTTACACCGAGCAACAGGCATCGCGGTCAAGCTCAGTTCCCGAGCGCGGACCGGCCTGCTGGACGAGAAGGGGCCGCGATGACGGCAGTTTTGCTCGGTGGGCGGTCGGTCATCGACAACCTCCTCGACCGGGCCAAGGCCGGCGTCAGGACCTCCGGCTCCCTCGTCATCCTGGCTGCCGAGTCGGTGCGCTTCATCGTGACCGACATCATCGCCCGCAGGTTCTCATGGACCGAGTTCCTGCTCCAGGCCTTGTTCATGACCCGGGTGTCGCTGCTCCCGACGATCCTGGTCTCGATCCCGTTCGGCGTCATCACCTCGGTGCAGATCGGCGCCGCGGCCAACCAGATCGGCGCCCAGTCGTTCATCGGCGCGGTCAACGGCATCGGCGTGCTTCGTCAGGGCGCTCCCCTGGTCACCTCGCTGATGATCGCCGGCGCCGTCGGGTCGGCGATCTGCTCCGACCTCGGGGCCCGGACGGTGCGTGAGGAGACCGACGCGCTGATGGTCATGGGGATCTCACCGATCCAGCGGCTGGTCGCCCCCCGGGTGCTGGCGGCGCTGCTGGTCTCGATGCTGCTCACCGTCATCGTGGCGATGACGGCGATGACGACGGCGTTCATCACGGTGGTCGGCACCGGCCAGATCTCGTCCGGCACGTACCTCGAGTCCTTCGTCGGACTCGCCCAGTCGACCGACCTCTATCTCGCCGAGCTCAAAGCGCTCATCTTCGGTTTCATCGCGGTCCTCGTGGCCGCCCACAAGGGCCTCAACGCCCGGGGCGGTCCGAAGGCGGTCGCCGACGGCGTCAACCAAGCCGTCGTCCTCAGCGTGATCCTGCTCGCCGTCGTCAACGTCGGCCTCACCCAGGCCTACGTGATGCTCGTACCCCAAGGGATCTCGTGACCCATGACTAGCATCCAGCCACGAGCCCGCGGAGTGGGCGATCGAGTCTCCGACAGCATGGTCGCGGTCACCGACTCGGTCATGAAGGCGCTCGCCACCATCGGCTACTTCGCGTCGTTCTCCTTCGAGGTCATCAGGGCGGTCCCCTCGACCCTCGCGCTCTATCCCAAGGAGGTGCTCCGGCAGCTCAAGGACATCGCCTGGGGCAGCGGCGCGATCCTCGTCGGCGGCGGCACCGTCGGCGTCATGGCTCTGCTGTCCGTCGCGGCCGGCACGTCGATCGGCATCGAGGGCTTCAACGGCCTCGAGATCGTCGGCCTGGCTCCGCTGACCGGGTTCATCTCCGCCAGTGCCAACACCCGGGAGCTCGCGCCGCTCATCGCGGCGCTGGCCCTGGGCGCCCAGGTGGGGTGCCGGTTCACCGCTCAGATCGGCTCGATGAAGATCTACGAGGAGATCGACGCGCTCGAGGTGATGGCGGTCAGCCCGATGCGCTACGTCGTCACGACGAGGGTCATCGCCACGATGCTCGCGATCCTCCCGCTCTACCTGATCGGCCTGATCGGCAGCTACGCGGCGTCGCAGCTCTCGGTCGTCGTCCTGTTCCACCAGTCGCCAGGCCAGTACGACCACTACTTCTCGACGTTCATCCAAGGACGCGACGTGTTCTTGTCGGTGATCAAGATCCTGATCTTCTCGCTCGCGATCGCACTGATCCACACCTGGTACGGGATGAAGGTCGGCGGCGGGCCGGCGGCCGTCGGCGAGGCGACCGGCACTGCCATCCGCGCCAGCATCGTGTCCATCGTCATCATCGACATGGTCCTCACCCTGGTCTTCTGGGGCGGGGATCCGGGCTTCCGGATCTCGGGGTGAGGTGACCGATGGCTAGAGATGTCCCCCGGCACGTGCTGGCCCGTCGCGGGCTGATCGTGCTGGTCGCGCTCGCGCTGGTCGGCGTGCTGATCTCGCTGCGGAGCAACGGGACCTTCGGGTCGAAGCCGCACGTCACCGCCGTCGTGGCCGATGCCGGCGGCGCCCTCCGCAAGGGCTCGGACGTCAAGATGGGCGGCGTCCTCGTCGGCAAGGTCAGCTCGGTGGCCCGGGACGAGTCGGGTGGGGTGCTCATCGACATGGAGATGTCGGAGGAGGACCTCGACTTCGTGCCGGAGAACGTCGTGGCGCGGGTCCTCCCGGCGACAGTCTTCGGTACGACGTTCGTCGACCTGGTGGTGCACGGGAAGCCGGCCGAGGACAACCTCGAGGCCGGCGCCGACATCGACGCCGACACCACCCAGGGGACGTTGGAGTTCCAGCAGGCACTGGACGACATCGATCGGCTGGTGAAGGCCCTGGGACCCGCCGAGCTGGCTTCGGCGATCGGCTCGGCGGCGCGGGCGCTGCAGGGTCGCGGTGCCCAGCTGGCTGCCACCACGAACACGCTGAACTCCTACCTGGCACGGCTCAACCCGCGGATGCCGGCCGTGCGCGACGACCTGCAGGCACTCGCGACGACGATCCGCGTGGTCGACGACACCGCGCCTGACCTGCTGGACGCCACGGAGGACGCTCTGGTCTTCACCAACAGCCTGATCCACCAGGAGGCAGCGCTCACGACCCTGCTGGCCGGCGGCATCGACCTCGCCGACAGCGGGACCGCGTTCCTGTCGAGGAACCAGCAGCGCCTGATCCGGTGGATCCGAGGGATCGGCGGCTTCGTCGACGTCCTCTACGACAACCGGCGGGCCGGCATCACCGACGCGATGACCGTCAACATGGCGCTCGGCTACAACCTGCCCAGGACCGTGCGGGCCGGCTTCATCAAGTCCGACTCCCTGGTGGCCACCGACCTCCCGCCCTACTACGGCGCCGGGGACCGTCCGTCGTACCGCACGAGCTTCGGCTCCATGGTGGGGGGAGACCAGTGACCGGCATCAAGACCGTCGCCGTCAAGGTGGCCGCGTTCACCGCGGTCAGCATCCTGCTGCTGGTGCTGCTCATGAACACCATGGCGAACGGCATCAGCGGCGACACGAACGAGTTCCAGGCCGAGTTCGCCGACGTGAGCGGCCTCGGGGTCGGTGACGACGTCAAGGCCGCGGGTGTGCGGGTCGGCAAGGTCACGGCGATCGAGGTGACCGACGACGGCGCGATGGTCGACTTCGAGCTCGTGGACGAACAGAAGATCTACGACACGACCAAGATCATCATGCGCTACCAGAACCTGCTGGGGCAGCGCTACCTCCAGCTGAGTCAGGAGGGCGCGCGCGGTGACGAGCTCGAGGACGGCGACACGATCCCGATGTTCGTCGACACCGGCCCGCGCAACGACAGGTGGCGCACCAGCGCCGGTTTCGACCTGACCGAGCTGCTCAACGGATTCCGGCCGCTCTTCGAGATCCTGCAGCCGGCCGACGTCAACCAGCTCGCGACCTCGATGGTCAAGGTCCTCCAGGGTGAGGGCGGCACCATCGAAGGCCTTCTGCAGCAGACGGCGGGGCTCACCAACTTCCTGGCCGACCGCGACGACGTCATCGGTGAGGTCATGACCAACCTGACCCCGGTCCTCGAGAACCTCGCCGGGCGGGGTGACGACCTGCGGGCGACCGTCGTCGAGCTCAAGAACCTGATGACCGGACTTGCCCGGGACCGCAAGTCCATCGGCTCCTCCATCGACAGCATCAGCCAGCTGGTCGGCGCGACCAGCGACCTGCTGCGAGACGTCAAGGCGCCGATGGTGCGGACCACCGACCGCCTCGCGACCGTGGCCTCGATGTTCGCCGACTCGCGCGATGGCCTCGAGGACGCGTTGACAGCGTTCGGCACCATCTTCGAGTCCCTCGGCCGGTCCGGGTCCTACGAGAACGCGCTCAACGTCTACGTCTGCTCGTTCGCGTTCAGGATCGGCGATCTCGCGGTCAACCCGGCCGGCGGAAACGGCCCTTGGTCGGAGGCGTGCCGATGAGGATGAAGCCGATGAGCGCACGCGACCCGTTCAAGACGGGTCTGGTCGCGATTGCGATCCTGGGCCTGGTCGGCGCTGCCGTGATCTTCCTGAGTGTGGCCAACTTCGGCACCAAGAGCTACACCGCGGTGCTCGAGCACACCGGTGGTCTCCGCGCCGGCGAGGACGTGCAGGTCCACGGCGTCCACAAGGGGAAGGTCACCGGCATCGAGCTCGACGGCGACGAGGTGAAGGTCAGCTTCGTGCTCGACAGCGACATCGAGCTCGGGTCCCGCTCGGAGGCGACGGTCAAGGTCGCGACGCTGCTCGGGACCCACTACCTCGAGGTCAACCCCTCCGGCACGGGCGAGCTGGCCGACGCCACCATCCCGCTGGAGCGGACCTCGGTGCCCTACAACCTCCAGGACGTGCTGGAGAGCGGCGCCCAGGCGCTCGACGAGCTCGACCCCGAGCTCCTCGCCGAGGCACTGACCCAGATGGCCGGCACGCTCGGCGCGTCCCAGGACCAGATCCGGCCGGCCCTCGAGGGCGTCGCCCGTCTGTCCGAGGTGATCGCGACCCGCTCGGACCAGACCGGTGAGCTGCTGACCGCCGCCCGTAGCGTGACCGACCAGCTGGCGGCGAGCAGCGACGACATCATCGGGCTGATGAAGCAGACCAACCTGGTCATCACCGAGGTCACCAGCAGGCGGGAGGCGATCCACCGCCTGCTCGTCGAGACGACCGAGCTGGCCCGGGCGCTCCAGGCGATCGTCGAGTCGACCCAGGGCAAGCTGGAGCCCGCTCTCCGCGACCTCAACGACGTGATCACCTTCTTCAACAAGCAGGACGAGCAGCTCCAGCACGTGCTCGACGTGATGGCGCCGGCCGTGCGGTACGTCGCCAATGCCGCTGGCAACGGACCCTGGGTGGACCTGTTCCTCAAGGATCCGGCGCTCCCGGCCGACGATGTGGCGTGCCAGCTGCGAGGTGACTGCCAGTGACCACGCACGGAGGCACCCGGTTCGTCAGGCCGCTCCTCATGGCACTGATCGCGGTCGTCCTGATGCTGACCGCGTCCTGCAGCTCGCTGCCCGGTGGCGGCGGGAAGATGGAGGTCACTGCGTACTTCGAGGACTCTGCGGGCCTGTTCGTCGGCAACGACGTCGGCATCCTCGGGGTCGTCGTCGGCAAGATCACCGCGATCGAGCCGGAGGGCGACCGGGTCAAGGTGACCATGCAGATCGACGACAAGTACGACGTCCCCGCCGACGTCGGGGCCGTCGTCGTCGCCCGCTCGGTGGCGACGGACCGTTACGTCGAGCTGACGCCTGTCTACAAGAAGGGACCGAAGCTCGAGGACGGCGCGGAGATCGCGCTGGACCGCACCCGCACGCCCGTCGACTTCGACCAGGTCCTGGCCTCCCTCAACGAGTTCGCCACCGGGATCGCCGGCTCGAAGAAGGCCACGAAGGCCATCGAGCGGTTCATCGACGAGGGCGCCGACGCGCTCAAGGGCAACGGCCCGCTGATCAACCAGACCGTCCACGCGCTCCAGGAGGGAGTCAACGGGCTGCACTCCCAGCGCGACAACGTCGCGTCCACCCTGCGTTCCCTGGACGTGCTGCTGGCCGCCGTCTCCACCAACGAGGGCACGGTCCGGTCCTTCATCCACCAGGTGACCGATGCTGCCGACCTGCTGGCGGACGAGCGGGAGAACTTCCGCACCGCGCTCCGCTCGCTCGACGACGCGGTGACGATCGTCGCGAAGTTCGCGGTGGACAACCGGGATCAGATCGTCGAGGCGCTCAACGGCTCGACGCGGCTCATGAAGACGGTCCTGGCGAAGCAGCGCAGCCTCACCGAGATCCTCCGGGTGATGCCGCTCGCGCTGCAGAACCTGCAACGCGCCCGCGACGGTGACCGGATCAACGTGATCTTCGACCCGCTGGTGCTGGTCCCGCTGGGCGGCATCCTCCAAGACATCTGCGACCAGCTCCCGCCGGCGATCTGCGAGCTCATCGGCACCGACCCGCTGGGGGTCAACTGATGACCGCTATGCGTTCGATCAAGGGCGTCACGGCCGCAGCAGCTGTGATCGGAGTGCTGGTTGCAGGCGCGGGCTGCTCGACGACCATGCGCGACCTGCCGATCCCCGGCACCGGCGTCTCCGGCGACACGCTCGAGATCAAGGCGGAGTTCCACGAGGCGCTCAACCTCGCGCAGGGCGCGCCGGTCAAGGTCAACGGCGTCGACAGCGGCAAGGTCACCTCCATCGACATCGACGACTACACCGCGATCGTGACGATGGACGTCCGGACGACCGCCGAGCTGCACGAGGGTGCCACCGCCCGGCTGCGCTACACCACGCCCCTGGGTGAGCTCTTCGTCGACGTCACCAACCCGCCGAAGGGCAAGGAGCTCTCCGACGGCACCGTCCTGGGACTCGACGACACCGAGACCGCTCCGACGGTGGAGGACGCGCTGACGCAAGCATCGCTGCTGATCAACGGTGGCGGGCTCGACCAGCTGCAGACCATCACCGAGGAGCTCAACACCGCACTGGGTGGCAACGAGGACGACGTGCGGCTGTTGCTGAACCAGGCGGCGACCTTCCTCACCCAGGCGAGCGCCACGACATCGAGCATCGACATCGTCCTGACGTCGCTCAACTCCCTGGCAGGGACTCTGAACGACCGGCAGGACGTCATCAACCGGGCGATGAAGGAGATCCGGCCCGCCGCCGCCGTGCTGCGGCGAGCCACTCCGGAGCTGACGGGACTCCTCAAGGCGGTCGAGCGGTTCTCGTCGGCGGCGGACAACACGGTCAGAGCCACTCGGTCGCAGCTGTTCGCGCTCCTCGCGGAGACGGAGCCGGTGCTCGCGGAGCTGGCATCCAACCGGGGCCGGTTCAGCCTGATGCTGCAGAGGCTCGTCGATGCCGCCGGCGTGCTCCGCGAGGCCATCCCCGGCGAGTACGCATCGATCTCGCTGGACTTCCACCTCGACGGCATCCAGGTGGGCAACCTGCCGGCCCTCCAGGGCCTGCTCGATCTGCTCGGCATCACCGCGCCGATTGCGGACGTGATCGATGCGCTGGGTCTGGGCGACCTCCTCGGCGGCCTCGGCGGCCTCGGCGGCCGCCTGCTGCCCAGCTCGACCACGGACCCCGACGCGCCGGCCGGAGCCGACTCCCCGTCCGGCAACCCCGACGGTACGGCGGATCCGCTCACCCTGTTGTCGCTCGACGGCCTGCTCAGCGGGCTGACCGGGGAAGGGAACTGACATGCCGAGCGTGCGCAGCATCTTGACCGACCGGCTCTACCTGAGCGCGGTCGGCGTGGTCGTCGTGTTCCTGATCGCGATCGCCTACATCTTCGCCGCCGTGCTCGACCAGCCGTTGACCTCGCGTCCGGTGACCATCGAGGTCGAGCTCACCCAGACGGGCGGTCTGTTCGAGGGCTCGGTCGCCACCTACCGTGGCGTCAAGGTCGGCAAGGTGACGGAGATCGTCCCCACCGACGACGGCGTCGTGGCCACCGTCCGCCTGAGCGCCGGCACCGACATCCCGAAGAACTCGCTGGCCCGCGTGCGCAGCCTCTCCCCGGTGGGCGAGCAGTACCTCGACTTCCAGCCCGAGTCGACCGACGAACCCTTCCTGGAGTCCGGCGACACCATCGGCGCCGAGTCCACCGACCTGCCGGAGAGCCTGAGCTCGACGGTCGTCGCGGTCAACAGCGTGCTCCGCCAGATCGACGACAAGAAGCTCCGGATCGTGCTGGGCGAGCTCAGCACGGCGCTCGCCGGCACCGGCGACGACCTCGGGCGGATCCTCGACCAGGGCAATGACCTGCTCGCCACCCTCGACGCCGTGTGGCCGGAGACGAACCGGGTCATCACCAACTCCGGCAGCGTCCTGCGGATCGTCAGCGACAACGAGGGCAGCCTGCGGACCCTCGGCACCAAGGCCAAGCAGTTCGCGGCCTTCCTCCGCAGCTACGAGCCGGAGTGGCAGCAGGTGCTCGACCGCACCCCTGGCCAGATCGAGGACCTGAAGGCGTTGATCCGCGACGCCGACGAGGTGCTCCCGGGCTTCCTCGACACCGGGGTGAGCTTCACCGACGTCGTGATGGCCTACGAGCCCCACCTGCGGACGCTGCTCCACGAGTACGCAGGCGGTCTTGGAACACTCGTCGCGGCGACCAACGGCGGCATCCTGCGCATCGTGGGCATCGGCGCCCACACCTCACGCTGTGACTACGGGACGACCGTGCACCAGCCGTACGACCCGGAGCGCCACGCGTTCCAGGACAACGGCGCCTGCTCGGCCTCGTTCGCACACCTGCAACGCGGTGCCGCTCACGCTCCCGGCCCGGTTCGATGAGCGTAGAGAAGGTGGTGGACGAGGGGCAGCAGCAGCGCGAGAGGCTCTACCGGCTGCTGATCCTCGTGCTCGTCGTCGTGCTGGTCGTGACGTGGGCCGCCGTGGTCTGGCTGCTCCAGGGCAAGAACAGCGCGGAGGACGACCTCGAGGACACCAAGGCGTCGTACGCCTCCGGGCCGGATGCCCAGGCCGCAGCCGAGCGGATCCTCGGCGAGATGATCTCGTTCGACTACCGCGACATCGACGACGAGTACGCATGGACCAAGTACCTCGCGGACGATGAGCTGCGCGGTGACTACGAGGACAACATCATCCCGAAGCTCCGGAAGGTCATCACGCGGACCAAGGCCACCGCGGACGGAGAGATCGAGCAGTCGGCCTACAACACGATCGACGGCGACACCGTCACCGTCCTTGCCTTCATCCGGCAGAAGCTCACCGACGTGGACAACAAGAAGGGCGTCCTCGCCGAGCAGTGGGCCTCGCTCACCATGGGTCGCGACGGCGACGACTGGCTGATCGACAACATCGACATCGTCTCGGTGCCGCCGCCCACATGATCAGCGGGTCGCGGCACGACCGCAGCTCGGCGTCCGATTAGATTGACTGCCGTGGGACGGCAGGACGGGCGTGACGGTGTGGGACTCTCTCGGCTGCTTCGTCGACTCCTGCTGACGGTTCTCGGGATCCAGGTCGGCCTGGCGATCACCATGTCGTTGGTGGACTCCTACCGACGGCGGGGGAAGCGGCCGAAGCCGTTCCCGACCAGGGAGCCGGAGACGGTCTCGGTCGGAGACGGCGAGGTGACGACGTACACCTTCGGTCGCGACCTGTACGACGACATGATCGCGGCCATCGACGGCGCCCAGCGGCAGATCCTCTTCGAGACCTACATCTGGAAGGGCGACGCGACCGGCGAGCGGTTCAAGCGGGCGCTGGCCGATGCCGCGGACCGCGGGGTGGAGGTCTACTGCATCTACGACGGCTTCGCCAACCTGGTGGTGGCGCCGACGTTCAAGCGGTTCCCGTCGTCGATGAAGGTGCTGCGCTACCCGATCTACTCCGCCGGCTGGCGGTTCTTCGACCTGCGCCGTTACGGCCGCGACCACCGCAAGATCCTGGTCGTCGACGACCACACCGGCTTCATCGGCGGCTACAACATCGGATCCGCCTACGAGACGGAGTGGCGCGACACCCACGTCCGGGTCACCGGGCCGGCGGTGTGGGACCTCAAGCGCGCCTTCGCCGACTTCTGGAACCTCAACCGGCGCCGTCACCTGCGCGCGTCCGAGCGCCCACTGCTTCTGGAGACCGCATCGACCTGGGAGCCGTCGATCCGCGTCCAGCGCAACGTGCCGCGGCTGTGGGTGTTCCCGATCCGAGGGATGTATCTCGAGGCGATCAACCGGGCCAGCCGCAACATCTGGCTGACCCAGGCGTACTTCCTCCCGGACCAGGACTTCGTCGACGCGCTCAAGGACGCCTCGCGCCGTGGCGTGGACGTGCGACTCCTGCTGCCGCTCAAGTCCAACCACATCGTCGCCGACTGGATCTCCCGCGGCTACTTCAGCCAGCTCCTCGATGCCGGGGTGCGGGTGCTGCGGTTCCGCGACGCCATGGTGCACGCGAAGACCGCCACGGTGGACGGCACCTGGTGCACGGTCGGTACGGCGAACATCGACCGGCTCAGCCTCCAGGGAAACTACGAGATCAACCTCGAGGCCATCGACCAGCATCTCGCCAAGCAGCTCGAGGAGATCTTCCTCGTCGACCAGTCGAACTGCCTCGAGCTCACCAGCGAGGAGTGGGAGGCACGCGACCTCCACCGCAAGTTCACCGAGGCCTTCCTCAAGCCCTTACGACCGCTACTGTGACCCGATCATGAGGCCACCCGTCCGCGATCTTGCCGGCAAGAACGTCTTCGTCACCGGGGCTGCCAGCGGGATCGGCCGGGCGGTCGCCCTCGAGGCCGCACGTGAGGGCGCCGTGCTCCACCTGACCGACATCCAGGCCGATCAGCTGGCCGCCGTCGCGGACGAGGCCGTCGCGGCCGGGGGTCGGGTGGCGCTGGCCGAGCCGGCCGACATCACCGACCACGACGCCGTACGCCGGCTCGCGGCGCAGGCGTTCGCGGAGTCGGGCGCCATGGACGTGGTCCTCAACGTGGCGGGCATCGCGATCTGGGGGACCGTGCGAGGTCTCGAGCACGAGCACTGGCGGTCGCTGGTCGAGGTCAACCTGATGGGCCCGATCCACGTGATCGAGGAGTTCGTGCCACCGATGATCGACGCCGGACGAGGCGGTCAGCTGGTCAACGTCTCGTCGGCCGCGGGCATCATCGCGATGCCGTGGCACGCCGCCTACAGCGCGACCAAGTTCGGCCTGCGCGGCATCTCCGAGGTGCTGCGCTACGACCTGCGGCGGCACAAGATCGGGGTGACGCTGGTGGCTCCGGGTGGTGTCGACACCGGGCTCGTCCAGACCATCCGGATCGCCGGCGTCGACGCGAACGACCGCAAGTTCCGGCGAGCCCGGAAGCAGTTCCAGGCGCACGCGGTCTCGCCGGAGAAGGCCGCGGAGGCGATCTGGAAGGGCGTACGGCGCAACAAGTACTGGGTCTACACCTCGGTCGACATCCGGCTCGTCCACCTGCTGCAGCGCTACTTCCCGCCCGGCTACGTGCTGGCGATGAGGGTCTTCAGCTGGGGTGCGCACCGGGTGCTTCCGGCCGTCGATGACGCCCGCCGATCGGATCTGGTATGACCGCCGGGAGGCCGCGGGTCGAGCCCGGCACCTGGCGCGAGACCGGGCCGGTCGTGGCGGTGTTCGCGAAGGTCGCCGGCCGGGTGACCGGCACCGAGCCCCCGGCGGTCTTCCGCACCCTGGGGCGCAACCGCGGACTGTTCTGGGGCTGGCTGCACTTCGCGGGCCGGCTGATGCCCGGCGGCCGACTCCCACGTCGGCAGTCCGAGCTGGTGATCCTCCGGGTCGCGACCGCGTGCGGCTCGGACTACGAGCTCACCCAGCACCGCCGGCTCGGCCGACGGGCCGGACTCAGCAAGGACGAGGTCGCCCGCGTCGAGGCCGGCGGGCTCGACGGCTGGAGCGGACGCGACCGGACCCTGCTCGCGGCAGCCGACGAGCTGCTCGCGACCGAGGACCTCACCGACGACGCCTGGGCCGCCCTCCGCGCTGACTACGACGACCACGAGGCGATCGAGATCGTGATGCTGGTCGGCCACTACCGGATGCTGGCGGCCGCCCTCCGCACCCTCCGCGTGCAACCGGATCGCTCGCGCTCCTAGGTCGCCTTCGCCGAGTCGGCTGATCTTAAGATGCGCCGACTCGGCGTTGTCGGTGTCGCCTCGTACGCTCGTGGCATGCGTCCGATCACCGACCTCGAGCGCAGCGTCGCGCCGCTGCACGTGGAGTCCGACTACCAGCCGTCCGGCGACCAGCCGGCGGCGATCGAGGAGATCACCCGGCGCCTCGAGGCCGGCACCCAGGACGTCGTGCTGCTCGGCGCCACGGGCACCGGCAAGACCGCGACCGTCGCCTGGGTCGCCGAGCGGCTGCAGCGGCCCCTCCTCGTGCTGCAGCCCAACAAGACGCTGGCCGCGCAGTTCGCCAACGAGCTCCGCCAGCTCTTCCCGAAGAACGCGATCGAGTACTTCGTCTCCTACTACGACTACTACCAGCCCGAGGCCTACGTCCCCCAGACCGACACCTACATCGAGAAGGACAGCTCGATCAACGAGGAGGTCGAGCGGCTGCGGCACTCGGCCACCAACAGCCTGCTCACCCGCCGCGACGTGATCGTGGTGTCGACGGTGTCGTGCATCTACGGTCTCGGCACCCCGCAGGAGTACGTCGACCGGATGGTGCGGCTGCGGGTGGGGGAGGAGCACGACCGGGACTCGGTGCTCCGCCGACTGGTCGACATCCAGTACACCCGCAACGACCTCTCGTTCTCACGGGGCACCTTCCGGGTGCGCGGGGACACGCTCGAGATCTTCCCGGTCTACGAGGAGATGGCGGTCCGGGTCGAGTTCTTCGGCGACGAGATCGAGCGGCTGATGACCCTGCACCCCGTCACCGGCGAGGTGATCACCGAGGACACCGAGCTTCACATCTTTCCGGCGAGCCACTACGTCGCCGGTCCCCAGCGGATGGAGCGGGCGATCACCGGCATCGAGGCCGAGCTCGCCGACCAGCTCGCCACGTTCGAGCGGCAGGGCAAGATGCTCGAGGCGCAGCGGCTGCGGATGCGCACGACCTACGACCTCGAGATGATGCGGCAGATCGGCACCTGCTCGGGCATCGAGAACTACTCGATGCACATCGACGGCCGCAGCCGCGGTTCGGCGCCCAACTGCCTGCTCGACTACTTCCCGGAGGACTTCCTCCTCGTCATCGACGAGTCCCACGTCGCGGTGCCTCAGGTGGGGGGCATGTACGAAGGCGACATGTCCCGCAAGCGCAACCTGGTCGAGCACGGGTTCCGGCTGCCGAGCGCGATGGACAACCGGCCGCTGAGGTGGGAGGAGTTCCTCGACCGGATCGGCCAGACCATCTACCTCTCGGCGACTCCCGGCAACTACGAGCTCGACAAGGTCCAGGGCGACGTCGTCGAGCAGATCATCCGGCCGACCGGCCTGATCGACCCCGAGGTCGTCATCAAGCCGACCAAGGGCCAGATCGATGACCTGATCAGCGAGATCCGGCAGCGCACCGAGCGCAACGAGCGGGTGCTCGTGACGACGCTGACCAAGAAGATGTCCGAGGACCTCACCGACTACCTGCTCGACGCGGGCGTCCGCACCCGCTACCTGCACTCCGAGGTCGACACCCTCAAGCGCATCGAGCTGCTGCGCGACCTCCGGCTGGGCTCGTACGACGTCCTCGTCGGCATCAACCTGCTGCGCGAGGGCCTGGACCTGCCCGAGGTGTCGCTGGTGTCGATCCTCGACGCCGACAAGGAGGGCTTCCTTCGCTCGGACAAGTCGTTGATCCAGACCATCGGCCGGGCGGCCCGCAACGTCTCGGGCCAGGTGCACATGTATGCCGACCGGATCACGCCGTCGATGGCGTCGGCGGTCGACGAGACCAACCGGCGCCGGGCCAAGCAGGTCGCGTACAACGAGGCCCACGGCGTCGACCCGCAACCGCTGCGGAAGAAGATCGCCGACATCACCGAGATGCTGGCGCGCGAGGACGAGACCACCCAGGAGCTGCTGCAGACCTGGGCCGACGCCGGCGTGAAGGGCCGCGCCGGCGGGGTCAGGGGTCGCCGGGCGCCGGTGCCGACCCTGGGCGAGGGCGCGCTGGGTCAGCACGCGAGCCAGATCGCCGGCCTCCCCAGCTCAGACCTCGCGGAGCTGATCCAGGACCTCACCGACCAGATGAAGGGCGCGGCCGCCGAGCTGCAGTTCGAGCTGGCCGCCCGGCTGCGCGACGAGATCTCCGAGCTCCGCAAGGAGCTGCGACAGATGGTGGAGGCGACGAAGTGAGGAGAGAATGCCTGCCGAGGAACGAGGCAGAAGCATTCTCGACGAGCGAGGAGCCATGAGCGAGCGCAGCGAGCGATAGGCGACCAAGTGAATCCGCTGGTCGAGGAGGTCGCCCTGGCGACCGTCACGAGACCATGGCTTATCGCTGGATCTTGCGCAGGTGACTGAGGCCCACCAGCCGGGCAATCACGAGGGCGACGTAGAGCACACCAGCCACCTGCTCGACCATGACCAATGACCGGGCGTGGTCGAGGACGGGGTAGACGTCCGAGAGTCCGACGCTGGTGAGGGTGGTGAACGACAAGAAGAGCAGCTCGAACCAGCTCACGTCGGCGCCGCTCTCGGTGCCGTAGCCGACGAACGACCCTGCCCACAGCACCTGCGCGGCGGCGTAGACGTAGGCGAACGCCCAGGCGACGACCGTGAACGCCGCGCCGACGGCGTACAGCTCGTCGCGGGTCACGAAGTCGTCGTGGAAGAGGTAGCGGATCATCGCGTAGGACACGAAGAGGTAGAACGGCACGTGGAACGCAGCCGAGGCGAGCACCACGCCGTCGTGGTCGCGGGTGACCGGCTCGAGGATCGCGAACACCATCGCCGGGAGGCCGAGGACCACGGCGACCCAGCTCAGTGCGGGGGTCGCGCGCACCGCCCAGGCGGCGATGAGCACGACGCCCATCTGCACGACGCCGACGATGGCGCGGCCGGCGGTCGAGCTGTCGAGGAACGGATAGATCAGCACGACGACGAGCTGAGCCGCGAGCAGGACCGCGGACGGGTGTCGTGCAAAGGTCCGCAGTCCGGCCTCTGGGGTGCTCACGATCCGGCATCGTACGGCGGCGGGGCCCGGTTCTCGGAAAGCGGCATCTTCAGGTCACTTGACCCGGTAGCGTGACGCGCGCTGATCCGGGTTCGTTAGGGATTTGTGTAACGGGTCACAGTATGGTTCGTTGGTCCATAACGAGAACACGTTCTACTATGGCGCCGTTGTAGTGAACGGGGGAGGTGACCGGGTTGGCGTTCAGCGCTGCTTCGGTCATTCGTGGACCCGGAGAGCTCGCGCTCATGACGGTCGAGGTGACCAAGCGGATCTTCACCAAGCCTTTCCAGTTCCGCGAGTTCGTCGAGCAGGCGTGGTTCATCACGAGCGTGACCCTGATGCCGACCATCTTGGTGTCCATCCCGTTCGGCGCGGTCATCTCGCTGCAGGTCGGCAACCTCACCGGTCAGCTGGGCGCGCAGTCGTTCGCAGGGGCGACCGCGGTGCTGGCGACGGTTCGTGAGGCGGCGCCGATCGCCGCCGCCATGATCATCGCCGGCGCGGCCGGCTCGGCGATCTGCTCCGATCTCGGCGCCCGCAAGATCCGCGAGGAGATCGATGCGATGGAGGTGCTCGGCATCGATCCGCTCGAGCGCCTGGTCGCACCTCGGGTGGTGGCCACGATGTTCGTCGCGTTCATGATCAACGGGATCGTGATCACCGCCGGCATCGGGGGCGGCTACTTCTTCACCGTCATCGTGCAGGGCGGCTCGGCCGGCGCGTTCCTCTCGTCGTTCACGGCCCTCGCGTCCCTGCCCGACCTCTACATCGCGATGGTCAAAGCCATCATCTTCGGCTGGCTGGCCGCGATCGTCGGGGCCTACAAGGGTCTCAACGCGGGGGGCGGACCGCTCGGTGTCGGCCGGGCCGTCAACGAGGCTGTGATCGTCGCCTTCATGTTGCTGTTCTTCCTGAACGCGGTCATCTCCGCGATCTACTTCCAGGTCGTTCCGCCGGTGGGGCTCTGACATGGCGGCGGTCACCGACTTCGTCACCGACGCCGTGCAGGGGCGTCGCCGTTCGCTGGAGGGCTACGGCGACCAGCTGCTGTTCTACGCGAAGGCCATCTTGTGGGTGCCCGCGGCGATCAAGCGCTACCCCAGCGAGATCAGGAACACCCTGGCGGAGGTTGCCTTCGGCGCCGGCGGCCTGAGCGTGATCGCCGGCTCGGTCGGCGTGATCGCGTTCATGTCGTTCTTCGCCGGCACCGAGGTCGGGCTCCAGGGCTACGCGTCGCTGAGCCAGATCGGTGTGGCCAAGTTCAGCGCGTTCATCTCGGCCTACTTCAACACTCGTGAGGTGGCACCTCTGGTGTCGTCGATCGCCCTCGCGGCCACCGTCGGCTGCGGCTACACCGCGCGACTCGGCGCGATGCGGATCTCGGAAGAGATCGACGCGCTCGAGGTGATGGCGATCCCGTCGCTGCCGTTCCTCGTGACCACCCGGATCATCGCCGCCTTCGTCGCGGTGATCCCGCTCTACATCGTCGCCCTGTGTGCGTCGTACCTCTCGCCGCGCCTGATCGTCGTGTACATCTACGGGCAGTCAGCCGGCACCTACGACCACTACTTCCTGCAGTTCCTGCCACCGATCGACATGCTCTGGTCGTTCTTCAAGCTGCTCTTCCTGGCGGTCGCGGTCATCCTCATCCACTGCTACTACGGCTACACCGCATCCGGCGGACCCGCCGGCGTGGGTCGCGCCGTCGGCCAGGCGATCCGCACCAGCATCGTCACCATCGTGGTGGCCGACTTCTTCCTCAGCTTCGCGATCTGGGGCTCCACGACCACCGTCCGGATCACGGGGTGACCGGGTAGATGCTCGTCAACATCCATCACGACTCCGCGAGGGAGCACAACCGGCTGCTCGTGGCCGGCATCGCCTTCCTTGTCTCGATCGCGCTGCTGGTCTGGCTCTCGATCGCGATCTACAACAAGGAGTTCGACCGGGTGACGATGGTGACGGTCAAGGCCGACCGCGCCGGTCTCCAGCTCGCCAAGTTCGGTGACGTCCGGCTCAACGGAGCCCTGGTCGGCCAGGTTCGGAAGGTCACGCAGGACGGCGAGGAAGCCGAGATCCACATCGCGCTCGATCCCGACGCTGCCAAGGAGATCCCCGCCAACATCACCGTCGAGATCCTCCCGACGACATTGTTCGGCCAGAAGTTCATCTCCTTCGTCCGGCCCTCCGAGCCGTCCGCCGACGCGATCGAGGACGGTGACGTGATCCCGGCGGACCGGGTCAACACCAACGTCGAGCTGAGCCAGATCCTCGCCGACCTGTTCCCGCTGCTGCGCGCCGTGCGACCCGCCGACCTCAACGCGACGCTGAACGCCCTGGCCACCGCGCTGGACGGTCGCGGGGACCAGATCGGCCAGACGATGGACGAGCTCGGCGCCTACCTCTCGGTCATCGACGACCACCTCCCGACCCTGCGTCAGGACCTGATCGCGCTCGCCGACGTCGCTGACGCCTACGACCTGGCCGCCCCTGACCTGCTCGACACGCTCGCCAACGTCACGGTCACCAGCCGGACGATCTCTGAGAAGGCGGAGGACCTCGACGTGTTCTTCGCCGACCTGGCCGGGCTCGCGAAGACCTCGACCCGGATCCTGCGGGCCAACGAGCAGAACATGATCGAGGTCGGCCGGGTGACCGAGCCGGTCCTGGCACTGCTGCACACCTACTCGCCGGAGCTGCCCTGCCTGCTCAAGGGCGCCGCGGCCTACGCGCCGATCCTCTCCAAGACGTTCGAGGGCAACGTCGTCAAGCAGTACATGGAGCTCGGCAACGCGCAGTACCGCCACTTCGACGAGTCCGACCTGATGGAGTACGGCGAGGTCGGTCACGGACCGTGGTGCCTGGGACTCCCGAAGTTCAAGGTCCCCGGTGACCGGGTGCCGCTCGACAACGGCAGCGACATCGACGAGAGCCCCCCGACCAGCGTGCTCCCGAACTTCGGTGTGTTGCCGAACATCGACCTCACCAGCGGCTTCGCCGGCAGCGAGGGCGACCAGCAGGTCGTCAACGCGATGCTCGCCACCCGCACCGGCAAGCAGCCGGAGGCGTACGGCGCGCTCGGGTCGCTGCTCTACGGTCCGGTCGTGCGGAAGGGGGAGCCGACCGGATGACCTCCTCGCACAGCCGCAACGCGGTCTTCGCCTCCGCCGGCATCAAGCTCATCATCTTCAGCATCATCTCGTTGCTGACGACCGGGTTGCTCGTGGTCATCATGGGCAACATCGGTCTCGGCGCCGGCCGGACCTACCAGGCGATCTTCACCAACGCGAGCACGCTCGAGAAGGGCGACGACGTCCGCGTCGCCGGTGTCAGCGTGGGGGAGGTCAAGAAGGTCGAGCACTACGAGCGGGCGATGGCGAAGGTCTCCTTCCGGATCGATGCCGACATCGAGCTCACCACGGCGTCGACGGCCGAGATCCGCTTCCTCAACCTGGTCGGCGACCGCTACCTGGCGCTGGAAGAGGGCCGGCAGGCCCGCGGCGCCGACCAGCTCGACGAGGGCGACACCATCCCGGTCGAGCACACCAGGCCGTCGCTCGACCTCACCGTGCTGTTCGACGGGTTCAAGCCGCTGTTCCAGGCGCTGTCACCGGACCAGGTCAACGAGCTGAGCATGAATCTGGTCCAAGTGCTGCAGGGGGAGGGCGGCACCGTCCGCGGCCTGCTCGAGCACACGGCGTCGCTGACGACGGCCCTCGCTGACCGCGACCAGCTGATCGGCCAGGTGGTGACCAACCTCAGCGAGACCCTCGACACCGTCAACCGTCGCCACGAGCAGCTCAGCGACCTGGTCATCGAGCTGAAGGACTGGATGCACGACCTCGCCCGCGATCGGAAGACCATCGGAGGGTCGCTCGACAACATCTCCGACCTGACGGTCACCGTCGCCGACCTGCTGAGACGGGGCCGGCCGCTGCTGAAGCGGGACATCGCGGCCTTGCACGACCTCGCCCAGCTGCTCAACGACCCGGACCAGCGGTCGGAGGTCGTCGACCTGCTCGACCGGATGCCGGAGGTCATGTCGGACCAGATCCGCACCGGCACGTACGGGTCCTGGTACCAGTACTACGTCTGCGGTGCCTCCGTCCGGCTCAACCTCCCCGTGCTCGGCGAGATCCCGATCATCGACCAGATCGAGGACATGTTCTCCCAGTTCGAGTTCAAGTCGACCGCGCCGAGGTGTCAGGACCGATGACCCACCCCGCAGAGTTCTCGAACTCCTCCGCTGCGCTCCTTCGTCCGACAACTCTGCGGGGACCCCGGAAATGAGGGCGGCCAGCGACGCACGCGTGCTGCGACTCGGCGTCATCACCCTGGTGATGATGGCGGTCATCTCGGCAGCGACCTTCAACCTGAGCAAGTTCCCGGGCTTCCGCGGCACCGCCTACTACGCCGAGTTCAGCGATGCGAGCGGCATCCACAAGGGCAACATCGTCCAGGTCGGCGGCATCCGGGTCGGTCGGGTCACCGATGTCGTCCTCGACGACGACCGGGTCGTCGTCAAGTTCGAGATCGATGACGGGGACGTCGACTTCGGACCGGACTCGACGGCGTCGATCGAGGTCCTCAACCTGCTCGGCGAGAAGTTCCTCGACCTCCAGCCCTCTCCGGAAGGCCAGCTCGACAGCGGCGGCACCATCCCGCTCGAGCACACCGAGGCCGCCTACGACATCGTCGACGTGTTCAGCGACCTCACGACCACCACCGAGGCGATCAAGACCGACCAGCTGTCCGAGGCGCTCGACGTCGTCTCGCAGACCATGAACGACTCGGCACCTGAGATCGCCGCGGCGTTCGACGGCATCGCGCGGCTGTCGCGCAGCGTCTCCCAGCGGGACGAGCAGATCCAGACCCTGTTCGAGAGCTCGCAGCAGGTCACCAAGGTGCTGGAGCAGCGCAGCGAGGACATCGTCGACCTGATGGGGCACAGCGACCTCGTGTTCAAGGAGCTCCGCAGCCGGAAGGCGGCGGTGCACCGGCTGCTCGTCAACGCCCGGGTGCTCGCCGTCCAGCTCCGCGGGGTCGCCGAGGACAACGAGGAGCAGATCGGCCCTGCCCTCGACGAAGTCGACGAGCTGCTCGGGGTGCTGGTCGACAAGCGTGACGAGCTGAAGGCGACCTTGCACCAGCTCGGGCCCTACGTCGAGATCCTCAGCAACATCATCGGCACCGGACCGTGGTTCGACGCGCTGGCCATCAACCTCGCCTCGTTCCCGACCGGCGAGTTCGTCCCGGGCACCGTGGAGTGATGGCGATGGTCGCAAAGCTCTGGCACGGCATCGACCGGAGGATCATCCTCCTGGTGGTGCTCCTGATCGCCCTGGGAGCAGTGCTCAACGTGGCCGTCTCCGAGCGCGAGACGAAGACGGTGACGGCGATGTTCCCGCGCGCTGTCAGCGTCTTCAAGAACACCGACGTGCGGATCCTCGGCGTCAACGTCGGGAAGGTCACGTCGGTCACCCCGGCCGGCAACGCGGTCCGGGTCGAGATGGAGTACGACGCGCAGTACGACCTGCCCAAGGACGCGAAGGCGGTGATCGTCACCCCGACCCTGGTTGCCGATCGGTTCGTCCAGCTGACGCCCATCTACGAAGAAGGCCCGAAGCTCGAGGACGGCGCCGAGATCGCGCTGCCGGACACGGGCGTGCCGGTCGAGCTCGACCGCATCTATGGGAGCCTCCAGGAGCTGACCCGGGCACTCGGACCCAACGGCGTCAACAAGGACGGCACCCTCGATCACCTGCTGAGGGCCGGACGGAACGCGCTGGAGGGGCAGGGTGCCGCCGGCAACGAGATGATCCGCGAGCTGGCCCTGGCTGCCGAGACCTTCGGCGACAGCGCCGGGCCCTTGTTCGAGACCGTGACGAACCTCGCGGCCTTCACCGGCACCCTGGCCGAGAACGACGCCCTCGTCCGCGCGTTCATGCGGGACCTCGCCGGAGTGTCCCGAACTCTCGCGGACGAGAGCGACGAGCTCCAACAGGCCGTGGCCGCGGTCGCCAGTGCCGTCGGTACCGTGGAGACCTTCGTGCGGGACAACCGGGACGGACTCTCAAGGTCCGTCCGCCGGCTGTCGTCGGTCATGTCGGCGATCGCGTCGGAGAAGGACAACCTCAGGTCGGCGCTCGAGATCGCACCGACCGCGATGGACTCGCTCCACCTCGGCTTCGACCACGGCACCGGGTCGCAGAACTCCCGGGTCGGCATCTCCGGCAACATCTGGACCGCCGACGGCTTCATCTGCGGCCTGCTCCAGCAGGCCCCGGGCGTGCCGCGCGCACTGAAGGACGTCGCGTGCGACCTGATCGCACAGCTGCTGAGCCCGATCGTCGACAACCTGCCGCCGCTGCCGCCCGGCTACGACAAGTCCGTTTCCAAGCCGGCGGTGACCAAGAACGGCACGATCAACGTGCCGGCCGAGTCGGACATGGTCTACGCGCCGGCCGACGACCCGTCGCTCGCCGGGCTGCTCGGAGGTGGGTCGTGACCCCGTTGACGCGGACTCTCCGCTGGCTGCTGGCGACCACGCTCGGGGCTGCGCTCCTGACGGGATGCGACTTCGACGGCGCCTACGACCTGCCCCTTCCCGGCTCGCCGGTCGACGCCGACGAGGCGTACGAGGTGACCGCTGCGTTCGCCGACGTGCTCAACGTCGTCCCGCGTTCGCCGGTCATGGTGGACGACGTGGTCGTCGGCGAGGTGACCGAGGTCGAGCGGGTCGGCTGGCACGCCGAGGTGGTGCTGCGGATCAAGGACAACGTCGTCCTTCCGGACAATGCCATCGCGGACATCCGACAGGTGTCACTGCTCGGTGAGAAGTACGTCGCGCTCGAGGAGCCGACCGAGCAGGCGCCGTCCGGCCGGCTCGAGGACGGCGACGACATCCCCCTGTCGGTCACCGGCCGCAACCCCGAGGTCGAGGAGGTGCTCGGCGCGCTCTCGTTCCTCTTGAGTGGCGGCGGGGTGGCCCAGCTCGGCACCATCACCCGGGAGGCGAACCTGGTGATGTCGGGTCGGGAGGACCGGCTCAAGGCCCTCCTCGGCTCGCTCGAGGGCGTGGTCGGCACGCTGGATGACCAGAAGGCCGACATCATCAACGCGCTGGAGTCGATGAACAACCTGACCGCGACCCTGAACGCGGAGAAGAAGACGATAGGTGACGCGCTCGACTCGATCGGACCGGCCATCGACGTCCTCGCCGACCAGCACGACGAGCTGATCGACATGCTGGGTGCGCTGGAGGAGCTCGGCCGGGTCGGGACTCGCGTGATCAACGCGAGCAAGGAAGACGTGCTCAAGATCCTCGAGCACCTCTACCCGGTCCTCGACGGGCTGCACCAG
This sequence comes from uncultured Actinomycetota bacterium, assembly GCA_963766035.1. Lineage (GTDB taxonomy): Bacteria > Actinomycetota > Actinomycetes > Propionibacteriales > Nocardioidaceae > Nocardioides. The sequence goes on from CAVXYP010000004.1 coordinate 656,487, forward strand.
GCGGGTCACCAGCTCGGCCCCGGCCTCAACCTGCTGATCAGCTTCCCCTTCCCCAAGGCAGCCAATGACATCGTCGAAGGCGACTTCGCCGACACGACGATGACTCTCGATCTCGATTTCGCGAACCTGCTGAAGGGCATCGGGCTCCCCACCATCAACCTCCCCGACCCTGGCCAAGTGCTCAACGCGGTGCAGCGGTGTCTGCGGAGCGGAAGCCTGACCAGCGCCGCGTGCGCGAGGGTGCTGCAGAGCGCCAACCTGCTCGCCGACCTGAAGCGGCAGTGCCGCACGGACGCGCTGGCCGACAACCCGGTCTGCATTCTCCTCAACACACTCCCGGACCTGGACCTCGGCAGCCTGATCAACCGCGGACTGTTCAACGACTCGCTGTACGGCCTGACCGACGGCGTGCCCGGCCTGTCCGAGGAGCTCGTCCGCGGTGTCGAACCCGACTCCTCCGACGACCCGTCGGGCCTGCTGGGGGTGACGACATGATGAGTCGCGGCGTGCGGGTCCGACTGGCAGCGTTCATCGTCCTGAGCGCGGTCGGCATCACCTACATCACCGCCACCTACCTGGGTCTGGTCGACAGGATCACCGGGAGCGGGCACACGGTGACTGCGACCCTGCCGGGGTCCGGCGGTCTGTTCGAGGGCAGCGAGGTGACCTACCGCGGCGTCAAGATCGGCAAGGTCACCAAGATGACGCCGACCGCCGAGGGCGTCGAGATCGAGATGGCGATCGAGGAGGACGTGAAGCTTCCGACCGACTCGGCGATCTACGTCCACAACCTGTCCGCGGTGGGTGAGCAGTACCTCGACTTCCAGCCGGAGGACGAGGAGGAGCCCTATGCCAAGGACGGCACCGAGTTCCACGGGGACGAGTCGTCGCTGCCGGTCGACGAGGCGGACCTGCTGGTCGACCTCGACGACTTCGTCGGCTCCGTCGACAAGAGGAGCCTCCAGGTCGTGGTCGAGGAGCTCGGTGTCATGTTCGGCGACACCGGCCAGGAGCTGCAGGCGTTGCTCGACAACGGCTCGGTGTTCATCCGCGAGGCCTCTGCTCACACCGACGAGACGATCGCGCTGCTGCGCAACGGGCTCACGGTGCTGCGGACCCAACAGGGCCAGAAGGAGAACATCCGCTCCTTCGCCCGCGACCTCTCGACGATCACCGCGGCGCTGCGCGGCAGCGACAAGGACCTGCGGACGGTGCTGAGCAGCACCCCCGGTGCCGCGCGCGAGCTGCAGAAGCTGTTGGAGGACCTCGAGCCCACCCTGCCGGTGCTGTTCGGCGACCTGATCACGATCGACCAGATCGTGCTCGCCAACCTCGACGGGCTCGAGCAGCTGCTGGTGACCTATCCGACCCTGATGGCGGGCGGCCCCACCGGCAGCACCAGGGACGGCTTCGGACACATCAACATCCAGTTCGACTACTCGGTGCCCCCGTGCACCGAGGGCTACCTGCCCCCGAGTAGGTGGCGGTCCCCGCAGGACCGGACCGACGCTCCGTACTTCCCGGCCAAGTGCGAGTCCCCGGCGCCGTACGTCATGCGGGGTCCGAAGTACGTCCCGGCCCGCCGCGGGAACGCCTCGACACCGCGCGTCTACAGTGGCGTCTACGACCCGGTGACGGGGGAGGTGCCGGGCCTCGTCGATGACGAGGGCCGCCAGATGCTGTTCCGTCAGCCGGGGAACTTGTCCGTCCTTGGAGGGGATGCGTGGAAGTGGCTGCTCGTGGGTCCGGTGGCTCGTTGACGCCTGGGTCGTCCGGGGAGCAGGAAGGTCGCAGCGGATCTCGCCTCAACGTCGTGCTCGTGGTCGTGACGGTCCTCGCGCTCGCGGCCGTCGGTGGCGGCGCCTGGCTGATGGATCGCAGCTACCACAACCGCGCCGACGCCGTCGACGGCGGCGGATACTGGCCAGTCCTGAGCATCGAGCGGGACGACGCTGCCACGAGCTCGTCCCGCGCCGGTGAGGACGTCGGCGCGGGCACGGTCGAGGCCATGGACGCCGCGCCCGAGGCTGAGCAGGTGCGGACCGCGGAGCAGATCGAGGCGGCCACCAAGATGGCCAACGCGTTCCTCAACCTGAGCTACGAGAACTTCGACGCGAACGTCGCGGCCGTCGCGAACCTGGCGACCGGGCCGTTCCTCCGGCAATGGAACAAGGTGACCACCTCCAAGCGCGGCCTGATCGCGCTCATCAAGCAGGCGAAGGCCACCCAGACCGGGGAGGTCGAGTGGGCCGGCCTGGTCAACGGTGACGACGACAGCGCCACCGTCATCGTTGCGACGTCCGGGACGGTCGCCAACAAGCTGACCGAGTTCGAGCCCGTGGCGCGGACCTACCGACTCCAGCTCGAGGTCGACTTTGTCGACGGTCGATGGCTCACCAGCGACCTCCAGTACGTCAGGTGATTCTCGATGACTAGAAACCCACCGCGCCGCCCGTCGCGCACCACCACACCCCGGCCTCGCAAGATCGCCGGCAGGGACGACGGCGCCGCGAGCGCCGACCCCGACGCCGCCGGCTGGCCCAGCTGGGCCGGCCGCGCCGACGACCGGGGCACCGGCGGACGCGGACCAGCCGCCGAGCAAGCCCCCGACGCCGCCCCGGCGACCGGTGGCGCCGGGTCCCGGACCGGAGGACGACCCGTCCTCCGCGGCCGGCGGCGCAGGGCTGACCTCGACGCTGCTCGCTGTGCTCGGGGTGCTGGTGGTGGTGCTGGTCGCCCAGGCCGCGTGGTTCGTGTGGAACAGCGCGCGCGACGAGCTGGTGGCCCCCGGTTCGGCCGCGCAGGCATCCAACGAACCGGACGGGAACGTCCCGATCTCGGTGCCGTCCGGCCGTCCCGTGGTGCTCAACCAGCTCGCGGTGCAGGAGGGGGTGGACGCGGCGGCGTCGGCCGCGCAGGTCATGTTCGCCCGCAACTGGAAGAGCTACGACGAGGGGGTCGACAGCGCGGTCGCCCTGATGACCGCCACGTTCGGCGAGGAGTTCCGCGCGACGACCGACGACGTGCGGCAGGAGTTCGTCCGCAAGGAGACCGAGGTGCAGGTGCGGGTCGTCGCCCAGAGCGTCGTCCGCGCCAACGATGCCGAGCTCGAGGCCCTGATCTTCCTCAACCAGTACGTCTTCCGGGGGGAGGGCGACGACGCCAAGTCGACCTACACGCCCTACCGGGCGCTGGTGACGATGGTGCACACCGACAAGGGTTGGCTGGTCGACGGGGTCGACACCAAATAGGAGGCGGGTCATGTCCCACGAAGAAGTAGAACACGTTACAGTTTCTCCCGTGGAGCATGACCTCGTCATCGTGGGCGCCGGCCCGACCGGGCTGTTCGCTGCCTACTACGCGGGCTTCCGGGGCCTGAGCGTGGCCGTGGTCGACTCGCTGCCCGAGCTGGGTGGCCAGATCACGGCGATGTACCCCGAGAAGGCGATCCTCGACGTCGCGGGCTTCCCGACGGTCAAGGGCCGGGAGCTGGTTGCCGGTCTGGTGGAGCAGGCCGCGACCGCGTCGCCGTCGTACGTCCTGGATCGCACCGCCACCACCCTCGAGCACGATGCCGACGGGGTCACCCTCGGCCTCGACGACGGCACGTCGGTGCGGGCCAAGGTCATGATCATCACCGCGGGGATCGGGAAGTTCAGCCCCCGGCCGCTGCCGGCCGGCGACGGCTGGCTGGGTCGCGGCATGGCGTTCTTCGTGCCCAGCTTCGAGCCGTACGTCGGCAAGGACGTCGTGATCGTCGGTGGCGGTGACAGTGCGTTCGACTGGGCGCTGCACCTCGAGCCGATCGCCCGTTCGGTCGCCCTCGTGCACCGCCGTGACGCGTTCCGTGCGCATGCGCGCACCGTGGAGCAGGTCCGTGCGTCGTCGGTCGAGATCATCACCCGGGCCGAGGTCACCGCCCTCCGGGATTCGGCCGGCGCCGGGGAGGGCCCGCTCGCCGAGGTGGAGATCACGGTCGACGGCGAGCCCACCACCCGCAAGGCGCAGGCCGTCGTCGCCGCGCTGGGTTTCCTGGCCGACCTCGGCCCGCTGCAGCAGTGGGGCATCGAGACCCAGAAGCGGCACCTGGTCGTCGACCCGTCGATGCGCACCAACCTCGAGCGGGTCTTCGCGGCCGGCGACATCACCGACTACCCGGGCAAGGTGCGCCTGATCGCGGTCGGTTTCGGCGAGGCGGCGACCGCCGTCAACAACGCCGCGGTCGTCATCGACCCGTCGGCGCACGTGTTCCCGGGTCACTCGTCGGAGGGGAGCTGAGGATGGCGGGCGCACGGGACGCGGTCAAGCTGAGCGATGACGAGGTCCAGGCACTGCTGGGCGAGAACCTCAAGGTGCAGGTCGCGAGCAACGGGCCCGACGGGGTTCCCCACCTGACCACGCTCTTCTACATCGTCCGGGACGGGAGGATCGCGTTCTGGACCTACGGCCGCAGCCAGAAGATCCGCAACCTCGAGCGCGACCCACGGGTGAGCGCGCTGGTCGAGGACGGCACCGACTACTTCGAGCTGCGCGGCGTCTCGATCAAGGGCAAGGCCGAGATCGTGCGCGACCACGACGCGATCTACTCGATCGGGTCCGAGGTCGCGACCCGGATGGTGGCCGCGGAGTCGTTCGAGGCGCTGGGCGACTTCGGCCGGGAGACGGTGGAGAAACAAGCGCAGAAGCGCGTCGGCGTGATCATCCATCCGGAGCACGTCGCCACCTGGGACCACCGCAAGATGGTGTGAGGAGAGAGACCATGAAGATCAAGGTCGACTTCGACCTGTGCGAGTCGAACGCGATGTGCGAGGCACTGGCGCCCGACGTGTTCGAGCTCGACGACGACGACTTCCTGCAGCTCAACACCGATCAGGTGACGCCGGAGAACGAGCAGCGGGTCCGACAGGCCGTCGCCGCCTGCCCCCGGGCCGCGATCAGCCTCGTGGAGGACGTGTGAGCGCGTCTCTCGACGGCAAGGTCGCGATCGTCACCGGGGCCGGAGCCGGACTGGGTCGCGCCGAGGCGCTGGCCCTCGCCGATGCCGGAGCCCGGGTCATCGTCAACGACCTGCCCGGTGCGGGCGAGGAGGCGGCCGAGGAGATCCGCGGGCGTGGCGGCGAGGCCACCGTCGTCGCCGGTGACGTGAGCGAGCGGGCGACCGCCGACGCGATGGTCGCTGCGGCAGTCGACGGGTTCGGCGGACTCGACGTGGTCGTCAACAACGCCGGCATGACCCGCGACCGGATGCTCTTCAACATGGCCGACGAGGAGTGGGACGCGGTGATCGCGGTCCACCTCCGCGGCCACTTCCTGCTGAGCCGCAACGCGGCGTCGTACTGGCGCAGTAAGTCGAAGGAGACCGGGGCGCCGGTCTACGGCAGCGTCATCAACACCGCGTCGGAGGCGTTCCTCGGCGGCTCGCCGGGGCAGCCCAACTACGCGGCGGCCAAGGCCGGCATCGCCGCGCTCACCCTGTCCACGGCGCGCGGTCTCTCGCGCATCGGGGTCCGGGCCAACGCGATCTGCCCCCGCGCCCGGACCGCGATGACCGCCGACGTCTTCGGCGCGGACACGTCCGGTCGCTCGGTCGACCCCTACTCGGCCGACCACGTCGCGCCGCTGGTCGCCTACCTGGCGTCACCGGCGGCCGAGCGGATCACCGGCCAGGTCTTCGTCGTCTACGGCGGCATGGTGGCGGTGGTCGCGGCGCCCGTCGTGGAGCAGCGGTTCGACTCGTCCGGCGAGATCTGGACCACCGACGACCTCGACAAGCAGGTCGGCGGCTTCTTCGCCGACCGTGACCCGACGGTCGGCTTCGCCGCCGACTCCATCATGCAGCTAGGAGTCTGAAGTGGGTCGTCTCGACAACAAGGTCGCCATCGTCACCGGTGGCGCGATGGGACAGGGCGAGGCGATCGTGCGCGCCTACGTCGCCGAGGGCGCCAAGGTCGTCATCGCCGACATCGCGAAGGAGGCGGGCCAGGCGCTCGCCGACGAGCTGGGGGAGTCGGCGCACTTCGTGAGCCACGACGTGAGCGACGCGGCCGCGTGGGCGACCCTGGTGGAGGACACCAACAGCCGGTTCGGCCCGGTCAACGTGCTGGCCAACAACGCGGGTCTGCTGCGGTTCGGGCGGATCGAGGAGATGCCGCTCGAGGAGTTCATGCTGCTGGTGAACGTCAACCAGGTCGGCTGTTTCCTCGGCATGCAGGCGGTCGCGCGCACCATGCGCAGAGGCGGCGGCGGCTCGATCATCAACGCGTCGTCGGTCGAGGGCCTCGCCGGCATGCCGTCGTGCACGGCCTACGCCGCCACCAAGTGGGCGATCCGCGGCATGACCAAGTGCGCGGCGATGGAGATGGGACCGAAGGGGATCCGGGTCAACTCGGTGCACCCGGGCATGATCGACACTCCGATGACCCGGGTGCACGGTGGCGACGCCGCGATGGAGTTCGGGGCCAGCAAGGTGCCCCTGCGCCGCGTGGGCACGCCCGACGACATCGCGCCGGTCTACGTGTTCCTGGCCAGCGACGAGTCCAGCTACATCAACGGCGCCGAGATCGCCGTCGACGGGGGAGTGACCTCCACCCACGCGTTCGGGGCGTAGAGCGCGTCGCCAAGCCCTAGCCTGGTGGGGTGACCCGCACGATCGACGCCGACTACCTCGTGGTCGGGGCCGGTGCGATGGGCATGGCGTTCACCGACGCCCTGGTCGGCCACGCCGACGTCCGCGTCGCCGTGGTCGACCGGCGCCACAGCGTCGGCGGGCACTGGCTCGAGGCCTACCCGTTCGTCCGGCTGCACCAGGCATCTGCCTTCTACGGTGTCCCGTCCACGTTGCTCGGTGGCGGTCAGCTGCAGCAGCGCGGGCCGGAGGCGGGCCTGCAGGAGCGCGCTTCGCAGGCCGAGATCTGCGAGTACTACGCGCGGGCTCTCGATCGGATGGTGGAGTCGGGGAGGGTCGAGTTCTTCCCGAACAGCGACTACGCCGCCGGTGGCGTGGTCTCGCACGTCTCCGGGCAGCGGTTCGAGGTGGCCGAGCGTTGCCGGATCGTCGATGCCCGCTACCTGGCGCCCAGCATCCCGGCCGAGAAGGCGCCTCCGTTCGGCGTGGGAGCGGGAGCCCGGGTGGTCCCGGTCAACGACCTCGCCCGGCTGGACGAGGCGCCGAGCCAGTACGTCGTCGTCGGTTCGGGCAAGACCGCGACCGACGCCTGTGTCTGGTTGCTCGCACGCGGGGTGGACCCCGATGCGATCTGCTGGCTGCGGCCGCGCGAGCCGTGGATGATGAATCGCGCGGTGGTGCAGCCCGATCCCGCGATCTTCCTCGGCATGGTCGCCGACACCATGCAGGCTGCGGAGAGTGCGGCCTCGCTGGAGGACCTGTTCCTCCGGCTCGAGGCCGCCGGGATCATGCTGCGGATCGACACGACGGTGATGCCGACGATGGCCAGGGCGCCCACGCTGGCCACGTGGGAGCTGGACGAGCTGCGGACCCTCGAGAACGTCGTACGACGCGGGCACCTCGAAGCCGCCGAGCGCGGCACGCTGACCTTCGGCGACGGGTCGATGGCGGTCGCCGACGACGCGGTCGTCGTCCACTGTGCGGCGGATGGGCTGAAGCATCCGCCGCTGGTTCCGGTATGGGGACCTGAGGCGATCACTCTCCAGCCGATCAGGGCCGGTTTTCCCTGCTTCGGAGCAGCCGTGGTGGGCTACGTCGAGGCCACCCGCGACGACGATGCGGAGAAGAACCGGCTGTGCCCGCCGTCGCCGTTCCCGAACTCGATGGCGGACTGGGCGCGGATGAACGTTCTCGGCGCCCGGGCCGCGAAGTCCTTCTCGTCCGAGCCCGACATCGCGGAGTGGTCGAGCCGGGTGGCGCTCAACCCGGCCCGGATCCCACCCGGCCACCCTGGCTCCGCCGCCTTGGACGACGCTCGTGGACGCCTTGCCGAGCACATGGCCGCCGGAGTGGCGCGGCTTGCCGAGCTGATGTAGTCAGGCCGTCGCTCAGACGGGGGTGATGGGGAGCGACCGCCTCTCCTCGAACGCGAAGTCGGTCCCGGTGCTGAACCTGGTGACGGCGACCTCCTTGAGCTCCGGGGCGGGCTCGGAGCGACGAACTACGGTCACGGCCCGGCCGTCGCCTTGGCCCATCGCGACGTCGAGGTAAGGGTCGAGCGCCTGGACGATCACGGCGAGTGCGTCGGTCCACTCCGCGTCGCAGAGGGAGATCCAGGCGCCGTCCTCGTGGGCGAGGCCGGTGTCGACGTACGCCGCCGGGTTGAGCAGCGGGTGGATCGCGAGCAGGCGGCGCGCCCCCTTCTCGTCGCGGCTGATCCCGAGTGCGCGGGCGATCCGCATCGCCCCGACCCCCGCGACGCCGGTGAGCTGCTGCCGGCGGATCCTGGTCAGCTGCTCGTCGCTCGAGCAGCGCCTCTCGAGTGCGAGCGTGAAGGCCCGGTCGAGCAGGTGCATCTGGAGGCAGACCTCGTCGGCGATCCGCACCAGCGCGGAGTGGGAGAAGGCGGTGAAGTCGAGGTCGCTGACCAGCGGCCCGGAGTAGTCGGAAGCACCGTCGTCGGTCGGGTCGATCGGCGGCAGATCAATGGTCGCTGCCCGCGACTGCTCGTTGACCGCAAGCGCCGGGATGCCCTGCGCCTCGGGATAGGAGTCGTCGATGATCACCGTCCACGCGCAGTGCGGTCTCCGGTCGGCGGCCATCTGGTCGGGACTGCGGGGCGGCCGGTGGATCGGCCGCACCTGCGCTCGGGGGTTCGACGCGATCGCGGTGGCGTCGAACGTCGGGTCCTCGATGTCGTGGCACATGCCCTTCACGTAGTCGGGACCCATCGGCTCGACGTCCATCAGCGCTCCGCAGTGGTCGAGCTGGAACTCACCGTGCTGCGGGTCGTGGACGGTGTAGCGGAAGTCCATGAACTGCGGGGGAGCACCGATGTCGAGCTGCAGCCCCTTGAAGATGGTGATCACGTCGCCCTGTCCGGGCTGGACGGGCGCGTAGCCCAGCGCCTGCTGCATCCGGCGCGTGTAGATCGGGCTGGCGGCCGCCCACTCCTCGATCGCGATCTGCAGCATCTCGTCGCGACCGAACTCGGAGATGCACCACGCCATGCCGGACCGGTCGATCAGCTGGCCCATCAGCAGCAGCTCCGGAACGAGGACGGCGAGATCCTCGCGGGAGAGATCGGCGTACCGGCTCTGCGTCATGCTCCGGACAGCCCCAACCGGCCGGCCAGCTTGTCGAGGTAGCCGAGCACGGCGTCCTCGTCGGAGTCGGGGACGCCCCAGATCAGCTCGGAGGCACCGGCGGCCATCCAGTCCGCGAAGTCCTCCTCCGTGGGTCGCTTGGCGACCAGGATGCGGATGTCGGGAGAGCCCTCGCGTCCGGCGTCGGCCCAGGCCTTGCGCAGCTTGTCGGCGTTGGCGGCCACCTCGGTCGACGCGGGGGTGGTCATCCAGCCGTCGGCGTTGCGGGCGATCCACTCGAACGTCTTCGGTCCGGCGCCGGCGCCGATGATGACCGGGATCCGGCTCTGCTGGGGCTTCGGGTAGGCCCAGGAGGCACCGAACTTCACGAACTCGCCGTCGTACGACGCCTCCTCCTCGGTCCAGAGCGCCCGCATCGCCTCGAGGTACTCCTTGAGCACCGTGCGTCGCTTGGCGGCCGGCACGTGGTGGTCGGTGAGCTCGTCGGTGTTCCAGCCGAAGCCGGCGCCGATGGTGACCCGGCCGCCGGAGAGGTGGTCGAGGGTGGCGATCGTCTTGGCGAGCGTGATCGGGTCCGACTCGACGGGGAGGCACACCGCGGTGGAGAGGCCGATCCGCTCGGTGACGGCCGCGCAGGTGGCCAGGGAGACCCAGGGGTCGAGTGTGCGCAGGTACCGGTCGTCCGGCAGCTCCTCACCCCCGGTCGGGTGGAGGGCGTCGCGGCGCACCGGGATGTGGGTGTGCTCCGGCACGTAGATGGTGTCGAGGCCGCGGTCCTCCGCGGCCTTGGCGAGCTGGGCCGGCCTGATGCCGCGGTCGGAGGTGAAGAGAACGATGCCGTTGCGCATGACATGAAACATAGAACGTGTTTCAGAAATGTGCTTGCGTCCGGCCAGATCGTCTCCTATGTTGGACACGTGTCCAGTCAGGTGACCAGCATGCCGCGCCAGCAGCTCAACGAGCGCCAGGCCGCAACCGTGCAGCGGCTTCTCGACGCCGGCCTCGCCCAGCTCGCCGAGGTCGGACCGGAAGCGCTGACGGTGCGGCAGGTGGCCGAGAGGGCCGGGGTGTCGCCGGCAACGGCGTACACCTACTTCTCGTCCAAGAACCACCTGCTCGCCGAGCTCTTCCACCGTGCGATCGTCGACCAGGCGGCGCCCACGCCCGCCCACGCCGACGCGACCGAACGCGTCCAGGCCGTCACGAGGGCCCTCAGCGACCTGTGCGAGCGCAACCCGCACGTCGCGGCGGGAGCGAACGTCGCCCTGCTGGGTTCCGACCCGGACGTCGAGCGGTTGCGGCTGCGGATCGGTGGGGAGTTCGTCACCCGGTTCGACGACGCGCTCGGCGAGAGCAGCACGCCGGAGCTCGTCGACGTGCTCGTCCTGGCGTTCTCCGGTGCGCTCCTCCAGGCCGGCATGGGCCTGATCACCTACAGCGAGCTCGGTGACCGCCTCGACACGGTCGTCGCCACGATCCTGGGGGGCACCCGATGACCGGTCCGACAGGCGCAGTCGCGGCTCCATGGGCGTTCGACCCCTACGACTACGACTTCCACGAGGATCCGTACCCGCTGTACGCGCGGCTGCGGGACGAGGCGCCGCTCTACTACAGCGAGCGGGACGACTTCTGGGCGCTGTCGCGGCACGCGGACGTGTTCGCGGCCTTCCGCGACGACGTCACCTACTCCAACCGGATGGGCGTCACCCTCGATGCGAGTGCCTGGAGTCCGGACGCGCACCGGGTGATGTCGTTCCTCGCCCTCGACGGCGCGGCTCAGAGCCGGATCCGCAAGCTGGTCTCTGCTGCGTTCACGCCGCGCCGGGTCCGCGAGCTGGAGCCGCAGGTCCAGCGCCTCACCGAGCACTACCTCGAGCGCATGTTCGCGACGAATGCCGACCAGGGGTCCGCCGACTGGATCGCCGAGCTGGCCGGCCGGCTGCCGATGGACGTCATCTCCGAGCTGATGGGCGTCCCTGTCGCCGATCGTGACGAGGTACGACGACTCGCCGACCTGCTGGTGCACCGCGAGGCCGGCGTTCGTGACGTGCCTCCGGCAGGGATGGAGGCGGCGATCGAGCTGTTCTCCTACTACGGCGACATGGTCGAGCAGCGGCGCGTGGCGCCGACCGACGACCTGACCTCCGCACTGGTCGAGGCCGAGCTCGACGGCGACCGGCTCACCGACAACGAGATCATGGCGTTCCTCACCCTGATGGTCGTGGCCGGCAACGAGACGACCACGAAGCTGCTCGGCAACGCGCTCTACCACCTGTTCGCGCACCCCGACCAGCACGCCGCGGTCCTCGACCCTGCCGGTCCGGACCTGGTGGCGCCCTGGGTCGAGGAGACCCTGCGCTTCGACAACTCGACGCAGATGCTGGCCAGGCTCGTGACATCGGACGTCGAGCTGCACGGTCGGACCATGCCGGCCGGATCCAAGCTGCTGCTTCTCGTCGGCGCCGCCAACCGGGACGAGCGGGTCTTCACCCGGCCGTCGGCGTACGACATCCACCGGTCCAAGGAAGAGCTCAGTCACAACCTGGCCTTCGGGACCGGCCGCCACTTCTGCCTCGGCGCCAACCTGGCCCGGCTCGAGGCCCGCACCGTCCTCGCCGAGCTGGTCCGTCGGGTCGAGCACTTCGAGGTGCACGCCGACCGGGCGGTCAGGGTGCACTCGGTCAGTGTGCGCGGCTTCGCCCAGCTGCCGGTCACGTTCACCCTTCGAGACGCCTCGTCCCTCGGCTCCTCAGGACAAGCGGAGCGGAGCTCCTGATGGCGAAGTACGAGCAGCCGACCCGGCGACCCGCGGTCGTCGCGGGTGCGTCGTCCGGGATCGGCGCCGAGACCGCTCAGGCGCTGGCCGCGGCGGGCTTCCCGGTAGCGCTGGGTGCGCGTCGCGTCCAGCAGTGCGAGGAGCTGGCTGCGACGATCCGCGCGCAGGGCGGTGAGGCGGTTGCCCATCGCCTCGACGTCACCGACGCCGAGTCGGTGAGCGATTTCGCGGAGAAGGCGGCTGCCGACCTGGGCGACATCGAGGTGGTCATCAGCAATGCGGCGCTGATCGGACCCGGCGCGCTGCTCGCGACGGATGTGGAGCGCCTCCGGAGCGAGCTCGACGTCAACCTGCTCGGCCCGCACCGACTGGTCCGGGAGTTCGTGCCGGGGATGGTCGATCGGCGACGGGGAGACATCGTCTTCATCTCCTCCGACGTCGCACTCCGCCCGCGCGCCCTGATGGGCGGCTACAGCGCGAGCAAGTCCGGTCTCGAGGGGCTCGTCGGCTCGCTGCAGATGGAGCTCGAAGGCACCGGCGTCCGTGCGTCCGTCGTACGCCCTGGCCCCACGTGGAGCGAGATGGGCATGGACTGGGACCCCGACGCGGCCGCGGCGGTCCTCAACGAGTGGGTGAAGTGGGGTCAGGCCCGCCACTCGCACTTCCTCAAGGCTCGCGCGATCGCCGATGCCGTCACGACCGTTGTCACCGCACCTCGGGGTGTCCACATCAGCCCCGTCGACGTGAACCCCGAAGCGCCCGTGGAGGACCAGTGACCAGCATCTCGACAAGCTCGATGACCGGGATTCCGGAGGTCTCGACGATCCTCGACGACCAGAGCGCCGAGGTGCCGGCGATCATCAAGGGCACGGGGCACCTGCCGGAGATGCGGGTCGACCCGATCGGCCTGTTCAACCGGGTCCGCGAGGAGTGCGGCGACGTCGGCCGGTTCCGCCTTGCCGACAAGGACGTCGTGCTCGTGACCGGAGCGGAGGCCAACGAGGCGTTCTTCCGGGCGCCCGAGGACGTGCTCGACCAGGCTGCGGCGTACCCGTTCATGACGCCGATCTTCGGCAAGGGCGTCGTCTTCGACGCCTCGCCCGAGGAGCGCCAGCAGATGCTGAAGAACCAGGCGCTGCGGGGCGACATGATGCGGGGCCACGCCCAGACGATCGAGGCCGAGATCCGCCGGATGGTGGCGAACTGGGGCGACGAGGGCGAGATCGACCTGCTCGACTTCTTCGCCGAGCTCACGATCTACACGACGTCCTCGTGCCTGATCGGACGACCGTTCCGCGACGAGCTCGACGGGTCCTTCGCCGAGATCTATCACCGGCTGGAGCACGGCACCGACGCGATCGCCTACGTCGACCCGTACGCCGACATCGAGACCTTCCGCACGCGCGACCAGGCCCGAGAGGAGCTCGTCGCGAAGGTGCAGGCGATCATCACCGCCCGCGTCGCCAAGGCCGAATCCCTCGGAGGCAGCATTCCCAAGGACGACCGCGACCTGCTCGACGTCCTCATCGCCGTCGGCTACGACGCCGAGATGGTGACCGGGATCTTCATCTCGATGATGTTCGCCGGGCACCACACGTCGTCCGGCACGGCGTCCTGGGCCATGATCGAGCTGCTCCGTCACCCTGATGTCATGGCCGACGTCGTCGCCGAGCTCGACCAGCTCTACACGGACGCGGACGGCACCGGGCCTGTTGAAGTGTCGTTCCAGGCACTGAGGTCGATCCCGGTGCTCGAGTCGGCGCTCAAGGAGACGCTGCGGTTGCACCCGCCGCTGATCATCCTGATGCGCCTGGTCCAGGAGGACTTCGAGCTGCTCGGCCACACCATCCCGGCCGGCACCGTCATCTCGGCGTCCCCGAAGGTGTCGAACCGGATCGAGGAGGACTTCCCCGAGGCCGAGGAGTTCGACCCTTCTCGCTACATCGACCCGCGCCAGGAGGACCTGCAGAACCGCTGGACCTGGATCCCGTTCGGCGCCGGCAAGCACCGCTGCGTCGGCAACGCGTTCGCGATGATGCAGATGAAGGCGATCTTCTCCGTGATCCTCCGCGACTACGAGTTCGAGGCGGGGCAGCCGCTCGACTCCTACCAGGACGACTGCTCGAAGATGGTGATCCAGCTGGAGCAGCCGTGCCGGGTCCGCTACCGACGGCGAGTGCGGTCATGAGAGTTGTCGCCGACGCCGGCATCTGCCAGGGCCATCAGCTCTGTCAGGGGGAGGCGCCGGACGTCTTCGGGTTCGACGAGGACGCGGACGTCGTACGCCTGCTCGAGGAGCACCCCGACGAGTCCCGCCGCAACGACGTGACCACGGCCGTGAAGTACTGCCCGGCTTTCGCCCTATCGATTGAAGAGGATTGAGATGAGTGACCTGACTGTGCCGTTGAGCAGGGCCGAGATCGAGGAGTTCTGGGACTCCTGGCTGGCGATCAACCGCCAGGCCGAGCGCACCGGCGACTGGCGGGTGATGGCCGAGTGGTACGCCGAGGACGCGACCTACGGCTGGATGTACAGCGTCGACGAGCACTTCATGGCGGTCGGTCGCGACCAGATCCGCGAATGGGCGATCGGCATCGAGATGGACGGCCTCGACGGCTGGCACTACGACTACCAGTGCACGCTCATCGACGAGCAGAAGGGGATGGTCCTCGGGTTCTGGAAGCAGCGCTCGGGGATCACGAACGACGAGACCGGCAAGGAGTACGAGATCCTCGGTCTCGGCGGCTCCTGGTTCGGTGTCGAGCGGCAGACGTCCGGCGCCGACGCGGGCAAGCTGAAGTTCGCGTGGCAGCGCGACTGGTTCGACATGCCGTCGACCGCGCACACCTTCCTCGAGATCATCAGCGCGGGCAAGGCACCCGACACGTTGCTGAAGCGGATGTCGGTCACCGGTCACGACGTGCCCGGCCACTACCACCTCAAGGACATCCCCGCGCCGGTCTGGCCGCCGCCGGTCGAGCGTGGCGACTACCTCACCCAGCAGCCCGTGGAGGCGGACGCATGACCCTTACGAACCCACCGGCGCAGCAGCTGGTCGACGGCAAGCTGACCGGCGCGAGCGACGGCACGACATACCCGATCCTCAACCCGGCGACGGGGGAGCAGATCGGAGCGGCGCCCGACAGCACCGCCGCCGACGTCGACGCCGCGATCGCCGCCGCGCGGCGGGCCTTCGACGAGACCGACTGGTCGACGAACGTCGAGCTCCGGGTGCGCTGCCTCCGGCAGCTGCACGAGGCGCTGATCGACAACGCCGACGAGTTCCGCGCGCTCACCACGGCCGAGGTCGGCATGCCCGGCTTCATGATGGGCGCCGCCGGCTTCGACGTGCCGGTCGAGGGACTGAAGTGGGTCACCGACCTGCTGGAGTCCTACCCGTGGGTGACCGATCTCGGCGTCGCCGAGCCGATGGGCATCCCGACCCGCCGGACGGTCGTCCGCGAGCCGGTCGGCGTCGTCGCCGCGATCACGCCGTGGAACGTGCCCAACCAGATCAACCTGGCCAAGATCGGCCCGGCGCTGGCGGCCGGCTGCACGGTGGTGCTCAAGCCGGCGCCGGACACGCCGTGGGTGGCGTGTGAGCTCGGGCGCTTCGTCGCCGAGCACACCGACATCCCGGCCGGGGTCTTCAACGTGGTGACACCGCGCTCCAACGAGGTCGCCGCGGTCCTGTCGTCGGATCCGCGGATCGACATGGTGTCGTTCACCGGCTCGACCAACACCGGCCGCGCGATCATGGCTGCCGCGGCACCGACGCTGAAGAAGGTGTTCCTCGAGCTCGGTGGCAAGTCCGCCGCGATCGTGCTCGATGACGCCGACGTCGCCGCCTCGGCGGGAGCGACGGCGTTCGCCGCGTGCATCCACGCCGGCCAGGGCTGCGCGTTGACCACGCGGCTCGTCGTACCCAGGGAGAAGTACGACGAGGCGGTCGAGGTCGCCGCCGCCATCATGGCGTCCATCGGTGTCAGCGACCCCGCCGACCCCAACGCGATCTGCGGCCCCGTGATCAGCCAGGTCCAGCGCGACCGGGTCGAGAGCTACCTGCGCCTCGCCGAGGAGGAGGGCGGCCGGATCGTCACCGGAGGCAAGGTGATCGCCCGGGCCGGCTTCTGGATCGAGCCGACGGTCGTCGCCGGCCTCGACAACTCGTCGCGGCTGGCGCAGGAGGAGATCTTCGGGCCGGTGCTCGTCGTGATCCCGCACGACGGCGACGACGACGCGGTCCGGATCGCCAACGACAGCGAGTACGGCCTGTCCGGCTCCGTCGACTCCGCCGACCTGGAGCGCGCCAAGAGCGTCGCCCGACGCATTCGCACCGGGACCCTCGCGGTCAACGGTGGGGTGTGGTTCAGCCCGGACGCACCGTTCGGCGGCTACAAGCAGTCCGGCCTCGGCCGCGAGATGGGTGTGGCCGGGTTCGAGGAGTACCTCGAGACCAAGACCATCGCAGAACCAGCATGAAGACACCCCGCGAGACTAGGAGCGAGATGCGATTCCAGGACAAGGTCGTCGTCGTCACCGGCGCGGCACAGGGCATCGGCGAGGCCTACGCACGGGCGCTCGCGGCCGAGGGCGCTGCCGTCGTGGTCGCGGACCTCAACGAGGAATCGGGCGCCAAGGTGGTGGCGTCCATCAACGAGGCAGGCGGCCGCGCGATCTTCGTGCCGTGCGACGTCTCGTCGGCGGAGTCCGCGGAGGCGTTGGTCGCCCGCGCCGTCGAGGAGCTCGGTGGCATCGACCACCTGGTCAACAACGCCGCCATCTACGGCGCGATGGAGTTCAACCTGTTGATCTCCGTGGACTGGGACTACTACAAGAAGTTCATGTCGGTGAACCTCGACGGCGCGCTGGTGATGACCCGCGCCGTCTACCCCGAGATCGCCAAGCGGGGCGGCGGCGCCATCGTCAACCAGAGCTCGACCGCGGCCTACCTCTACTCGGGCTTCTACGGCCTCGCGAAGGCCGCCACCAACAGCCTGACCCAGCAGCTCGCGCACGAGCTCGGCGGACAGGGCATCAGGGTCAACGCGATCGCGCCGGGCCCGGTCGACACCGAGGCCACGCGCACACAAGCGGGCGACGCGGCGAAGGACATCGTCCGCAGCTCGCTCGCGATCAAGCGGATGGGCGAGGTCGACGACATGGTCGGCGCGCTGCTGTTCCTGCTCTCCGACGACGCGTCGTGGGTCACCGGCCAGATCCTGGCGGTCGACGGCGGCCAGACGTTCCGGCTCTAGACATGACCCGAGTTGGATTCGTCGGACTGGGCAACATCGGCAAGCCGATGGCGCTCCGGCTCGCCGCCGCTGCGTCATCGGGCGACGTGGAGCTCACCGTGTACGACGTCGCGCCGGACCCGGTCGCCGAGCTGGTGGCCGCGGGCGCGAAGGCCGCCGGCAGCGTCGGTGAGCTGGCGGCCGTCTCCGACGTGATCTGCGTGATGGTCCGCGACGACGACCAGGTGCGCGCGGTCGCGAAGGACATCGCGCCCGGGACCGTGTTGGTCATCCACTCGACCGTCGCTCCGACCACTCCCGCCGAGCTCGACGCCTCGGGGCTGACGATCCTCGACGCACCGGTCAGCGGCGGCCCGATGGGCGCTGCCGACGGGTCGCTGGCGATCATGGTCGGCGGGTCCGAAGAAGCGTTCGCCGCCGCCCGGCCGGCCCTGGACCTGATGGGGACGAAGGTCGTGCACGCCGGCCCGCTCGGCGCCGGCACCCGGATGAAGCTGGCCCGCAACCTGATCCACTTCGTCGCGTTCACGGCCGTCACCGAGGCCCAGCGCCTCGCGGAGGCGGCCGGGCTCGACCTGAAGGACCTCGGCGAGGTGGTCCGGCACACCGACGCGATCACCGGGGGACCGGGCGCGATCATGCACCGCGACACCACGGCGCCGATCGCGCCGGACGACTTCTGGCACGGCGTCTTCGACCACGTCCGGGCGCTGGGGGAGAAGGACCTCGGCTTCGCGATCGCGCTCGCCGAGGAGCTCGGCGTCGACGTACCACTGGCGCGCGAAGCGCTGCCACGACTGGCGAAGGGACTGGGACTCTGATGGGCAAGTTCGACGATCTGCCGGAAGCGCGGCGCCGCGGCCTGGAGAAGATGGAGCAGGTCTACGGCTTCGACATGAGCGACGGTGAGGGCGACTTCTTCCGCTACACCGCCGACCACCTGTTCGGCGACATCTGGCAGCGGCCCGGCCTCTCCGACCGCGACCGCCGGCTGCTGCTGATCGGCCTGCTCGCCGGCCAGGGCGCGGCCGACGTGCTCGGGATCCAGGTGCCGGCCGCCCACGCCAACGGCGAGCTGGACGACGAGGCCTTGCGCGAGATCGTCGTCTTCCTCAGCCACTACGCCGGCTGGCCGCAGGGTGCCCGGCTCAACGCGATCGTGGAGGAAACGATCGCCAAGGCCATGCGGGCTCGCTCGGGCGACTGAGCAGGTCAGTCCACCAGGGGGCCGGGGCGACCAGCGGCGCTCAGCGCAGGATCAGCCGGACCGCGGTCTCCATGTGCTGAGCCGTCTCGGGCGCGGTGGAGCGGCCGGTGACCCATGCCATGAGGGCTGAGAGCCAGACGTCGCCGATCACCCGGGCGAGCACGATGTCCTCGTCGGTGATCGCGTCGCTGTGGGCCTCCGTGCCGTGCATGGCGTGGGTGACGATCGTCGTCATCGACATGCCGACGGCGTGGATCTCATTGGCCACGCTGGCGTCGGCGAACATGAAGGCCCGGGTCAGCGCCTCGGTGAGCTTGGGGTCGCCCTGCATGCCGCGGGTGAGCCGCTTGAGCACGTAGAGGACGCGGTCGCCCGGCGTGTCGCCGGGGATCTCGCGGACCTTGAGCTTGACCTGGGCGTCCTCGAACTCGCGATCGAGCGCGGACACCAGCAGGTGGATCTTGGACGGGAAGTAGCGGTAGAGGGTGCCGAGGGCGACATCGGCCTGCTCGGCGACGGCGCGCATCTGGACGGCGTCGAAGCCGCCCTCCTTGGCCAGCTCGTAGGTGGCGTCGAGGATCCGCTTGCGGCGGTCGCGCTGGGCGGCGCTCCCGGCGCTGTCAGTGCTGGCAGTGCTGGCGCGGTCGTCGGTCGATAGCGAGTTGGCGATGGTCACGACGGTCTCCCCTGCGACGTCGGCGAGCCCGGGTGTGCCGTACGTCACTGGAATGGCGCATCCGAGCCTGATTGTTTGAGTTGCGGAGGCGTCCTCAGCATTCCTTACGGTGGGACGCCCGAAGATAGGCTACCCGTACGTCACCCATAATAGGAACACGTTCTATATTTTGAGGGCCCTGCTCCACCCCCGGAGCTCGGCGCCGCGACTCAGCGCCACGAGTTAGCGCCGGGGATGAAGAAGAGGAGTCGGCATGCGGATCGCGATGCTGTCGTACCGCAGCAAGCCCCACGTGGGCGGCCAGGGCATCTACGTCCGGCGGTTGAGCCGTGAGCTCGTCGCGCTCGGTCACACGGTCGAGGTGTTCTCGGGGCAGCCCTACCCCGACCTCGACGAGGGCGTCGTCCTCACCAAGGTGCCGAGCCTCGACCTCTACCGGCCCGGCGATGAGTTCCGCAACCCGCGGCCGCGCGAGTTCCGCGACCTCATCGACCTCGAGGAGTGGCTCCGGATGCGCAGCGGGGCCTTCCCTGAGCCGATCACGTTCGCCAAGCGCGTGGTCAAGCTGCTGCGCGCCCGCCGCGACGACTTCGACATCGTTCTCGACAACCAGACCCTGGCGACGCCGATCCTCGAGGTCGAGCGCCACGGACTGCCCCTGGCGTCGACGATCCACCACCCGATCACCATGGACCGCGCCATCGAGCTCGAGGTGGCGCCGTGGGTGCGGCGGAAGTCGCAGAAGAAGCGGTTCAGTCCTGCCGTCGAGTTCCCCAAGGTCGGTGTCTGGCGCTGGTACTCGTTCCTCAAGGAGCAGAAGCGCACCGCGCCTCAGCTCCGTCAGGTCATCGTGCCGTCGGAGTCCTCCAAGCGCGACATCGTGCGTGAGTTCGGCGTCGACGTGGCGCGGATCGAGACGATCCTGCTCGGCGTCGACGAGCGGTTCCGCCCGCCGACGGCCCCTCGCGTGACCGGCCGGATCCTCGCGATGGCCAGCGCCGATGCACCCCTCAAGGGCATCCACATCCTGTTGGAGGCGTTCGCCAAGCTGCTCACCGAGCGCGACCTCGAGCTGGTCCTGGTGTCCAAGCCGAAGGAGAACGGTGTCACCGAGAAGCTCATCGACAAGCTCGGCATCGCCGGGAAGGTGAGCTTCGCCAACGGCCTGACCGACGACGAGCTGGTCGCGCTGATGGGCTCGGCCGAGCTGGCGTGCGTCCCCTCGCTCTACGAGGGCTTCTCGCTGCCGACCGCGGAGCTGATGGCGTGCGAGACCCCACTGGTCGTGTCCCGGGCCGGCGCCATCCCGGAGGTCGTCGGCCCCGATGGTCTCTGTGCGGACGTGGTCGAGCCCGGAGACGTCGGCGCGCTCGCCCACGCCGTCGCTACCCTGCTCGACGACCCGGCGCGGCGTGCCCGCATGGGCGCTGCCGGTCGGGAGCGGGTCAAGGAGCTCTTCAGCTGGACCGCCGTCGCGGTCAAGACCGCCGATGTGCTCTCGGACGTGATCAACCAGTACCGCGAGGAGAAAAGCTCATGTTGACCGTTGACTTCGACCGGCTCGGCCTCCAGCCGGGGGACCGGGTGCTCGACATGGGTGCGGGCGCCGGCCGCCACAGCTTCGAGATGTACCGCCGCGGCGCCGACGTGATCGCCTTCGACATGGACGCCGAGGAGCTCGAGAGCGTCCAGAACCTCTTCGTCGCCATGCGCGAAGCCGGCGAGGTGCCCGAGGGCGCCGAGGCCGACGTCAAGCAAGGTGACGCCCTGGCGCTGCCGTTCGGGAACGACGAGTTCGACCGGATCGTCGCCGCCGAGGTGCTCGAGCACATCGGGGAGGACGTCGCCGCGATCAAGGAGCTGGTCCGGGTCCTGCGCCCGGGCGGCACCCTCGCCATCTCCGTGCCGCGCTGGCTGCCGGAGGTCATCAACTGGAAGCTGTCCCAGGCCTACCACAACGCCGAGGGCGGCCACATCCGCATCTACACCGACCATGAGCTGATCGACAAGGTCAC
Source organism: uncultured Actinomycetota bacterium (assembly GCA_963766035.1). Classification (GTDB taxonomy): domain Bacteria; phylum Actinomycetota; class Actinomycetes; order Propionibacteriales; family Nocardioidaceae; genus Nocardioides. The sequence continues at coordinate 677,650 of CAVXYP010000004.1, forward strand.
CAAGGCCGGCCGCCCCAACGACGGCACGCCGGGCGACGCGATGATCTTCGAGGGCAAGGACTACGCCCACGGGCTGCACTCGCCGTACTGGTGGATCAAGTGCGCGGTCGGCGTCGACAACGACGACCACCCGCTCGCGAAGGCGTACCACAAGCTCCTGGTCTGGGAGATCATGAAGCAGCCCACCGCGCTCAGGCTGGCCGGCAAGGTGCTCGACCCGGTGATCGGCAAGAGCATGGTGCTGTACTTCCGCAAGCCGGAGGCGGCGTGACCCACGGGATGCCGCCAGAGGTCGCGCTCGCGCGTCTTCCGTACGTCGAGGGCGTGCTCAGTGCTGTCGACATCGCGGAGACGGCGGCGTCGATCGCGGCCATGCAGGAGCCCTGCGGCGCGATCCCGTGGACGGTCGGCGCTCACGTCGACATCTGGAACCACGTCGAGGGCGCGATGGCGCTGCTCGTCGGCGGCCAGGTGACCGCGGCGGAGCACGCCTATGCCTGGATCCCCACGATGCAGCGTCCGGACGGCTCGTTCCCGATGAAGATCGTGAACGGCAGGCCCGACGACGAGCGCGGCGAGGTCAACATGTCTGCCTACTTCGCCGTCGGCCTCTGGCACCACTGGCTGGTCCGACGCGACATCCGGTTCGTCCAGCAGTACTGGCCCTCGGTCCGCGCGGCGCTCGACTGGGTGGTGTCGCTGCAGGAGCCGTTCGGTGGCATCCGCTGGACCCCTGTTGACGACTTCTGTCTGCTGACCGGCAACGCGAGCATCTACCACTCGCTGCGTGCGGGTGTTGCTCTCGCGGACCTGATGGACGACCCGCAGCCGGAGTGGGAGCTCGCGGGCGGACGGCTCGGGCATGCCGTCCGCATGCACCGCGACCGGTTCGCCGACAAGCGCACCTTCTCGATGGACTGGTACTACCCGGTCCTCGGCGGCGCCTTGCGTGGCCGTGACGCCTTCGAGCTGATCGAGTCGCGGTGGGACGATTTCGTCGTGCCCGAGCTCGGCATCCGCTGCGTCGACACCAATCCCTGGGTCACCGGAGCCGAGACCTGCGAGCTCGCGATGGCGCTCGACGTGCTCGGCGACCACCGCCGTGCGCTGCGCCTGTTCACCGACATGCAGCACCTGCGGGGCGAGGGCGGCCGGTACTGGACCGGCTGGGTCTACGGCACGTCAGCCCACGAGACCGAGGTCATCAATGCCGCCGGCGAGGTCGAGCCGCGCAACGTGCCCTGGCCGGACGAGCACACGACGTACACGGCGGCCGCGGTGATCCTCGCCGCAGACGCTTTGGGGGAGACCTCCGGCCACAGCACGCCCGGGTCGGGGATCATGCGCGGCACGTCGCTGGCCCCGCACTTCCAGGAGATCGCGCTGGAGTGCGACTGCACCTCACCCGAGATGGTCACCCGACGCGCCTGAGCACCCGCATCGAGCCGACCGCCTCGACCTCGTCGAAGGAGCCGCTCGCGAGCGCGGGCAGGTAGATCTGCTCGTACGGCGGCCGCCCACCGTCCGCCGGGTCAGGGAAGACGTCGTGGATCGCGAACAGCCCACCCGGCATCACCCAGCGCGCCCATGACTCGTAGTCGTCCCGCGCCGGCTGCTCACCGTGTCCGCCGTCGATGAAGAGCAGCGACAGCGGGGTGCGCCAGTGCGCGGCGATCGTCGTGGACCGGCCCACGACCGCGACCACCAGGTCCTCAAGTCCCGCGCGGGCGATCGTGCGGCGGAACGTCGGCAGCGTGTCCATCAGCCCGAGCTCGGGATCGACGACGGTCGGGTCGTGGTGCTCCCACCCCGCCTGGTTCTCCTCCGAGCCTCGGTGGTGGTCGACGGTGAAGACGACGCCGTTGGGCCCGCCGACCGCGCGGGCCGCCGCACCGAGGTAGATCGCCGACTTCCCGCAGTAGGTGCCGACCTCGAGGGCAGGTCCGTGGGGGAGTCGCTCCCGGGCGACCCGGTGCAGCAGAGCGCCCTCGTCCGGTGGCATGAACCCCTTCGCGGCGAGCGCGTGCTCGAGCAGGTCGGGCGGCATCGTGTCGGTCACGCCCCGACTCTAGTAGACTTAGAACACGTTCTAGTTCTCGCCGCTGGTTGAGGTGCGAGGCCGCCCGCGGCCGAGCCTCGAAACCAAGGCGACCGCGGAGGAGCCTGCATGTCCATCGGGATCACCGACGAGCACGACGAGCTCGCGACCAGCCTGCGCAAGTGGGCGGCCAGCCTCGGTGCCGTCGAGGTCGTGCGGGCTGCGGAGGGCCGCGTCGACGAGCGCTTCGACGACATCTGGTCCGCGGCCGAGAACATGGGCGTGGCGGCGATCGCCGTATCCGAGTCCGCCGGCGGTGGCGGCGGCACGGTGCTCGACCAGGCGGTCGCGCTCGAGGCGTGTGCCTACGAGCTGGTCCCGGGCGGACTGCTCGGCGCCGCGATCGGCGCGATCGTGTCCGGCACACCCGGCCGGCACGGCATCCAGGTGTACGCGGGCGGCCTGGTCTGGGACGGCGGCACTGCCGGGTCTGCCCCGGCCGTCGCCGGGCTCGACCTGAGCGCCCGGCACGGCGCGCACCCGCTGGTTGAGGTGCGAGCGCAGCGAGCCTCGAAACCAAGGATTGAGCCGGACGAGCGCGTCCGTCGTACGGCGGTCACGCTGGCCGCCGCCGAGGCTTCCGGGGTCGCGCGCTGGTGTCTCGACACGGCGGTGGAGTACGCCAAGGTGCGGGAGCAGTTCGGCAAGCCGATCGGTTCGTTCCAGGCCATCAAGCACCTCTGCGCCGAGATGCTGGAGACCGCAGAGGCGGTGACTGCGGCGGCGTGGGACGCGGCCTGCACCGCGGACGCTGACGACGAGGAGCAATGGGGCTTCTCGGTCGACGTCGCCCAGGCGGTCTGCTTCAGCGGCGCGGTCGAGGTCGCCAAGTCCTGCATCCAGGTGCTCGGCGGGATCGGCTTCACCTACGAGCACGACGCCCACCTCTACCTGCGGCGGGCGGTGTCGCTGCGGGCCCTGGTCGGGTCGGCCGACACGGCAGCCGCCCGACTGACCGACGCCGCCGTCGCGGGAGTACGACGCCGCGTGAACGTCGATCTCGCAGGCCTCGACGAGCCGCTGCGCACCGAGGCCCGCGCGACTGCCGAGCGGATCGCCACTCTGGCGCCGGTCGAGCAACGCCCGGCACTGGTCGAGACCGGCTACCTGACGCCGCACTGGCCGGCGCCGTACGGTCTGGCTGCCGACCCGGTCACCCAGGTCGTGATCGACCAGGAGCTGGCCCGCGCCGGCGTGACGCGGCCGGACCTGGTGATCGCCGGCTGGGCGGTCCCGACGATCCTGCAGCACGGCACCGACGCACAGCGCGACCGGTTCGTGCGCCCGTCCCTGCTGGGCGAGCTGGTCTGGTGCCAGCTCTTCTCCGAGCCGGGCGCCGGCTCGGACCTGGCCTCGCTGCGGATGCGCGCCGAGCGGGTGGACGGCGGTTGGCGGCTCACCGGGCAGAAGGTCTGGAACTCCGTCGCCGAGCGCGCGGACTGGGGCATCTGCCTGGCCCGGACCGACCCGGACGCGCCGCAGCACCTGGGCATCACCTACTTCCTCGTCGACATGCGGTCGCCCGGGATCGACGTCCGGCCGCTTCGCGAGATCACCGGCGAGGCGTTGTTCAACGAGGTGTTCCTCGACGACGTGTTCGTGCCGGACGACTGTGTCGTCGCCGAACCCGGAGACGGCTGGCGGCTGGCCCGCACCACGCTCGCCAACGAGCGGGTCGCGATGGCGAGCGCCCGGCTCGGCAAGAGCGTCGAGCGGGCCGTCGAGCTGGCTGCTGCGGGCCTGGGGCCCGTCGAGTCCACCAAGGTCGGGCACGCCGTCGCCCTGGCGACCGTGTGCGGCCTGCTCACCGTGCGCACCACGCTGCGCGCGATCGGCGGCCACGGACCGGGTGCCGAGTCGAGCGTGGCCAAGCTGCTCGGCGTCCGCAGCCGTCAGACGTCCTCGGCCCTCGTCGTCGAGCTGCAGGGCGACGCGGTCGCGGCGACCGGCTCGATCGAGCGCGACGCCGACGGCGTCGAGGCCGACGTCTGGGAGATGCTCAACACCCGCTGCCTGTCGATCGCGGGTGGCACCACGCAGATCCTGCGCAATGTCGTGGGCGAGCGGATCCTCGGCCTGCCGCGTTAGCGCGTCAGCGCTCGGCCTGCTCCTTGCGCCAGGTGTTCCAGTGCCAGTGCAGGTAGCGGTCGATGGCCCTCACGATGTGCAACCCCCGGATCGAGGGGATCACGTCGAAGGCGTGCTGCGCGTGGGGGAGCTCGGCGTAGACGACGGACCGCTTCGACGTCTCCCGTAGCCGGGCGACGAGCTGCCGGGCCTGCTCCACTCCGACCAGCGTGTCGTTGCGTCCGTGGATCAGGAAGAAGTCGGGGGCGTCGGCCGTGACCCGCGTCAACGGGGTTGCGGCCTCATAGACCTCGGGCGCTTCGGAGTAGGGCTGGTCGAAGACCCGCTTGGCGAGGAACAGGTCGCGCATCAGCTCGACCTGGCGCAGCCCGCTCACGCCGGCCAGGTCGTAGACGCCGTAGTGCGGCACGGCAGCCTGCACGCTGGTGTCGACGTCCTCGAAGCCCGGCTGGAAGGCCGGGTCGTTGGGCGTCAGCGCCGCGAGCGAGGTGAGATGCCCGCCCGCCGAGCCACCGGTGATCGCGATGTAGTCAGGGTCACCGCCGTAGTCCGCGATGTTCTCCCGGATCCACGCGATCGCCCGCTTGACGTCGATGATCTGGGCCGGCCATCGGTCTCGCGGCGCCAGTCGGTAGTTGACGGCCACGCACACCCAGCCCTTGGCGGCCAGGTGCTCCATCAGGGCGAGGCCCTGCTCTTCCTTGTTGCCGATGACCCACGCCCCACCGTGGACCTGCAGCAGGACCGGTGCGCCGGCCGGCGGGGTGTTGGTCGACGTGTAGACGTCGAGCAGGCCGCGCTTGCCGTAGGGCGCGAACGGCACGTTGCGCTTCACGTCGACGCCTGCCCGGCGGCGCTCCCGCCCGAACGCGAACGGGTTGGCCACCCGCCGCCACGGGGTCGCCAGGTCGGCGGGCGTCGGCGCCTGGTCGAGCTGCTCGACGTAATCGACCCCGAGGCCCTCGACGAGGGCGTCCTCCGCGATGTGCACCGCTCGCCGGCTCTGCAGGACGAGGTAGCCGAGTCCGGCGATGCTCGCGCCGGCGAGGGCGAGCCCGAGCGGGTCCCGTCGTCCTCGAGCCAGCTGGCCCGCCGTGTCGGTCGCGGTCACCGCGAGCAGCTGGGGCGCCAGCTCACCGGTCAACCAGCCGGCGAAGAACGCCGGGACGCCGACCCGGAAGCCCGGCAGGGGCCGGATCGCGTTGGCGGTGAGCGCAGCGGTGACCGCCTGGCGTGCGACGTAGCCATTGACCATGATGATGAGGTTATCGGTCGAGTGAGGCAGAATAGAACTCGTTCTACTTGATGAGAGGGATCCATGGATCGGCTTTCAGGACTCGACGCGAGCTTCCTCTACCTCGAGACGCCCGCGCAGCTGATGCACGTGTGTGCGGTGATGGTCCTCGACCAGAGCACGATGCCGGCGCCCTACACCTTCGACGCGCTGATGCAGCACGTCGACGACCAGGTCCACGACGTGCCGGCGTTCACCCGCAAGATCCGCGGGGTCCCGATGGGCCTCGACCACCCGGTCTGGGTGCGCGACCAGCAGTTCGACATCGAGCGGCACGTGCACCGCCTCGCCGTACCGAGCCCCGGTGGCTATCGCGACCTGATGGACCTCTGCGCCCACCTGGCGGCGATGCCGCTCGACCGGTCCCGGCCGTTGTGGGAGATGTGGGTCATCGAGGGCTACCGGCCGGACGGCGCCGATGGTGCCGTCGGCGACGAGAAGGTCGTGGTCTTCACGAAGATGCACCACGCGACCGTCGACGGCGTCTCCGGGGCGAACCTGATCTCGCACCTGTGCTCGCTCGAGCCGGACTCTGCGCCCCTCGCGCAGGCGGAGCAGCGCTACCCGCGCGACCCGGGACGCCCCGAGCTGCTCGGCCGGGCAGTGCTCGGCACCGCGACGAAACCGATCACGCTGGCGAAGGTGCTGAGACCGTCGGTCGAGCTGATCACCAAGAGCATCGGCCGGGCCCGCGAAGGGACCGCGATGGCCGCGCCGTTCTCGGCGCCGCGGACGTCGTTCAACGGCACGATCACCGCCCACCGGTCGATCGCCCTCGCCGACCTCGACCTGGACGAAATCCGGGAGATCAAGAAGGCGACCGGCAGCACCGTCAACGACGTCGTCCTCACCCTGTGCGGCGGCGCCCTCCGCGCCTACCTCGACGAGCGCGGCGAGCTCCCGGACACCTCCTTGATGGCGAGCGTGCCGGTGAGCGTCCGGGAGTCGTCCAAGCGGTCCCAGGGCGCCAACAAGGTGTCGGCGTTCTTCACCAAGCTCGGCACCGACATCGAGGACCCGCTGGAGCGCCTGGAGATGCTCGCTGAGCGCAACCAGCACGCCAAGGACCACCACAACGCGATCAGTGCCGATGCGCTGCAGGACTGGGCGGAGTTCGCGGCGCCGCGGACCTTCGGCCTCGCCGTCCGCACCTACGCGAACCTTCGCCTCGCCGAGAAGCACCCGGTCGTCCACAACCTGGTGATCTCCAACGTGCCCGGCCCGCCGATGCCGCTCTACTTCATGGGCGCCCGGATCGAGGCGCTCTACCCGCTCGGCCCGGTCTTCCACGGCGCCGGGCTCAACATCACCGTGATGTCGAACGCCGGCACGGTGCATGTCGGCGCGATCGCCTGCCGGGAGTCCGTGCCCGACGGTGACGCGCTGGTGCGGCACTTCCCCGGTGAGCTCGAGCGGCTCAGGAAGGCCGTCGCTGGAAGTCACGCCGGCGGGCGTTGACCGTCAGCGTGGCCTCCATCAGCGCCGGCACGAACCGCTCGGAGGCGAGCACGCACGAGGCATGACCGGCCCGCACCTCGTGGGTCGTTGCGCCCGGGATCGATCGGGCGAGGCGCACCTGGCGCTCGGGCGGGATGACCTTGTCCCTGGTGGTGACGACCACGGCCGTGGGCTTGTCGATCCGGCCGATCCAGGGGCGGGAGTGATGCCGGCCGAGCGCGGCCAGTGCCCGGCCGACCGCCCACGGGCTGGTGGACCGGAACTCGCGCAGCGCCCACTCGTGCATGTCGGTGGGGTCGAGGTCGAGTCGTCCGGAGGCGGCACGGGCGGCGGCGAGCGCCGTACGGCTGCGGGAGATGCCGCGCGTGGCCAGCATGCCGGCGCCCATGCCCGTGAAGAACGCCCGCTCGACCGGCGTCAGCTGGAACCGGTCGGTGGTCGCGCAGAGCACCAGCCCCGCGACCTGATCGGGGTGCTGCCGCCACACCCGCTGCGCCACGATCGAGCCCATCGAGTAACCGACGACGATGACGTCCTCCAGGCCGAGCACGTCGATCAGCACCGCGACGTCGTCCGCGCAGTCAGCGAGCGAGAAGTCCTCCGTCCGGATGCCCCGGCCGTGCCAGCGTTGGTCCATGGTCACCACGCGGAACCGCTTCGACAGTGGCCGGATGGCGGGGAACCAGGTCAGCAGTCCGGTGCAGCCCAGCGCGTGGAGCAGCACGACGGTGGGCGACCTCGGGTCCGGGCCCGGCGTGTCCGTGACGTACGTCGCCCCGCCGCGGCCCGGCAGCTCGAGCAGCTGTCCGTCGGGGATCGGCGCCCACGGCAGGTAGACCCGGCGACGAACCACGCCGAGCGGAGAGACCCCCATGCGTCGAATACTAGAACACGTTACAGTTCTGTCTGTGGAACCTGATGAGATCAGCGCGGTGCGAGCGGTCGTCGCCGAGGTGCTGGAGCGCTCTACCGGCGACGGGGACGACTGGGCGGCCTGGCAGGCCGCCGGCCTGACCGCGCTTCCGCTTCCCGAGGAGTACGGCGGCGACGGGCTCGGTCTCGAGGCGATCGCGGTCCTGCTCCGCGAGTCTGGTCACCGCGCCCACCGGGTGCCGGTCTGGGAGACGCTCTGCTGCGCCGCGCTCACCCTGACCGCCCACGGCACCGAGGCCCAGCGCAAGGAGCAGCTGGCGGCGATCGCCGAAGGGACGGTGCTGACTCCGGCGCTCACGGATGCACCGGGCACGGTCACCACGCAGGGCAGCGGACGAGTGACGGGCCGCAAGGTCGCGGTCACCTACGCCGACACGGCCGCCGCGCTCCTGGTCATCGCCCGCGACGGCGACAACGAGGTCGTGACCCTCGTCGACCCGAAGGATCCGGGCGTCACCCTGCTGCCGGCCAGCTCGTCGGCCGGGACACCCACGTTCAGCGTGGTGCTCGACAACGCATCCGCCGAGCTGCTCGAGGGGGACGCCGCGCCGTACCTCCGCGCCGTTGCGGCCGCCGGTCTGGCCGTGACCGCCGCGGGCGTGCTCGCCGGCGCCCGGGACCTGACCGCGGACTACGTGAAGGGTCGCGAGCAGTTCGGCCGTGCGCTCGCCGAGTTCCAGGCCGTCTCGCTGCAGATGGCCGACGTCTACGTCGCCAGCCGCACCCTCGACCTGATCGCCGACAACGCCGTGTGGCGGGTCGCGAGCGGCCTCCCGGCCGCCGACGACCTCGCGGTGGCGGGCTACTGGGTGAGCCGGGTCGCGCCGACCGCGTTCCGCACCTGTCACCACCTGCACGGCGGCATGGGCGTCGACGTCACCTACCCCCTCGTCGGCTACTCGAGCTGGGGCACCGACCTCGCGCACGCGCTCGACACCCTGCCGGCCGAGGTGCCGGTCGAGGACCCGTCAGGCAAGAACCTCGAGCTCTCCGACGACCAGCGCGCGCTGAAGGCAGAGCTGCGTGACTGGTTCGCGGGACTGGCGGCGGAGTTCGGCCACCCCACCGACCCCGGCGCGGTCGAGGGCGCGTGGGACCGGCACGGGCCGTCGTACCAGAAGCAGATCAAGCGGATGGGTGCCGACGGCTGGATGGGCGTCGGCTGGCCCAAGGAGTACGGCGGGCACGGGCTCGGGGAGATCGAGCAGACGATCTTCGCCAACGAGGCGCAGTACCACGACGTGCACCTGCCGGCGGTCACGCTGCAGACCGTCGGGCCGACCCTGATCCGCTACGGCACCGAGAAGCAGAAGGACCTGTTCCTGCCGAGGATCCTGGCCGGCGACGTGCACTTCGCGATCGGCTACAGCGAGCCGGATGCCGGCACTGACCTGGCCTCGCTGCGCACCACCGCACGGCGTGAATTTGATGGGGTGAACGGCGACCACTACGTCGTCAACGGGCAGAAGATGTGGACCACCGGCGGGCACCAGGCCGACTACCTCTGGCTGGCCGTCCGCACCGACCCGGACGCGCCCAAGCACAAGGGCATCTCGATCCTCATCGTCGACACCACGGATCCGGGCTACAGCTGGACGCCGATCATCACCGCCGACGGGTCGCACCACGTCAACGCGACGTACTTCAACGACGTCCGCGTCCCGGTGGACATGCTGGTCGGCGAGGAGAACGAGGGCTGGCGGCTGATCACCACCCAGCTCAACCACGAGCGGGTGATGCTCGGCCCGGCCGGCCGGATCGAGGGGCTGCGCGACCGCGTGATCCGCTGGGCCGAGACGGCCGGCGTCCGCGACGAGCCCGACCTGGTCGCACTGCTCGGCGAGGCGACCGCGATCTTCCGGGTCAACGAGCTGCTCAACTGGGAGGTCGCCCGCGCGGCCGAAGGCGGCTCGATCAGCGTCGCCGACGCGTCGTCGTCCAAGGTGTTCGCCTCCGACCACGTGCAGCACCTGATCGCGGACCTGATCTCCGCCGTGCACCGGCACGGCGACGCGGGCGAGCCCGCGACCAAGGAGCTGCTCGACTACCTGGACTCGCAGGCCAAGCGCAACCTGGTGTTGACCTTCGGCGGCGGCGTGCAGGAGGTGCAGCGCGAGCTGATCGCGATGTTCGGGCTCGGCCTGCCCAGGGTGCCCCGATGACGGACGACCGTCACGAGATCATCATGGCCGAGGCGGAGCGGATCAAGGCGCTCGGCGAGTGCTCGGAGACGGCCGCGCCGTACCCCGTCAACCAGCCGACGATCGGCAACTGGCTGGACGCGATGGGCTACGACAACGAGCGCTTCCGCTCCGGCGAGGCGCCGCCGTCGATGGCCCAGGTCTGGACGATGCCCGGGCTCGGGCGCAAGCGCGCGCCCGACGACCCGCTGCACGGGATGATGGAGATCCTCACCCGCGAGGGGTTCACGGCTGTGCTCGGCACCAACTGCGAGCAGACCTACGAGCGCTACCTCGAGGTCGGTGAGGAGCTCCGGGTCACCACGGCGCTGGACTCGGTCGCCGGTCCGAAGGACACCGCCATGGGACTGGGATACTTCGTGACGTCGCGCAACACCTGGTACGTCGGCGAGGAGAAGGTCGCGACCATGCTCTTCCGGGTGCTGAAGTTCATCCCAAAGGCCGGTGGTTGAGGTGCGAGCAGAGCGAGCCTCGAAACCCGGGATCCGCCCGATGGTCAACCGCGACAGCCTGTACTTCTGGGAGGGCACCCAGAAGGGCGAGCTGCGGATCCAGAGCTGCAACACCTGTGGCGCGCTCCGGCACCCGCCCGGCCCGGCGTGCCCGTCGTGCGGAGCTCTCGACCGCGGCTACGTCGTCGCCTCCGGGGTCGGCACCGTCTTCTCGTACGTCGTGCACCGGCACCCGCCGGTCCCCGGCAAGGAGCTGCCGATCGTGATCGCGCTGATCGACCTCGACGAGGGCGTCCGGATGGTCGGGGAGCTGGCGGATGTCGCCGACGAGCAGATCGAGATCGGGATGCGGCTGCGGGTCGACTTCAACCGGGTCGACGAGGACCTCACCCTTCCGATCTGGAGGCAGGCATGAGGGCGCTCGAGGCCGGCCAGGTGATCCCCGAGTGGAGCCTGCCGATGACGCCGACGACGATCGTGAGCACCGCGATCGCGACTCGCGACTGGCAGGACGTCCACCACGACCGTGACGTCGCCCAGGCCGCCGGGTCCAAGGACATCTTCATGAACATCCTGACCAGCAACGCCCTGGTCGAGAAGTACGTCGCCGACTGGGTCGGTCACGACTGCGAGCTCAAGGGCATCGCGATCCGGCTGGGCGCGCCCGCGCACCCCTACGACACGATGACGTTCAGCGGCACCGTCACCGACGTGGCCGACGGGATCGCGACGATCGACATCGTCGGTCGGGTGTCGCTCGGCGACCACGTGACCGGCACGGTGACCTTGCTGGTCGACCCCGTTGGTCGAGAAGGTCGCTCTGGCGACCGTCACGAGACCCCGGCATGAGCCGCACGCTGAGCGGCAAGGCCGCGATCGTCGGCATCGGGGCGACCGAGTTCTCCAAGGAGTCCGGGCGCTCGGAGCTGCAGCTGTCGGTCGAGGCCGTCCAGCACGCCCTCGCGGACTGCGGGCTCACCGTCGCCGACGTCGACGGGCTGACGACGTTCACGATGGACACCTCGTCGGAGATCGCGCTCGCCCGCGAGCTCGGCGTCGAGGAGCTCCGTTTCTTCAGCCGCATCAACTACGGCGGCGGCGCCGCGTGCGCCACCGTGCAGCAGGCCGCGATGGCCGTCGCCACCGGCGTCGCCGACGTCGTCGTGGCCTACCGCGGCTTCAACGAGCGCTCGGAGTCGCGGTTCGGTCAGGTGTCGGTCGCCGCGGCGACCCAGGTCAACACCAACGGCCTCGACAACGCCTGGACGTATCCGATGGGGCTCGGCACGCCGGCCGCGACGGTCGCGATGCAGGCCAGACGGTACCTGCACGAGTACGGTGCCACCTCCGAGGACTTCGGCCGGGTCGCGGTGGCTGATCGCCGGCACGCCGCGACCAACCCCAACGCGTTCTTCTACGGCAAGCCGATCACCCTCGAGGACCACCAGGCCTCGCGGATGATCGTCGACCCCCTGCACCTGCTCGACTGCTGCCAGGAGAGCGACGGCGCGGTGGCACTCGTGATCACGTCCGCCGAGCGCGCTCGCGACCTGGCCCAGGCTCCTGCGTTCCTCGCCGCGGCGGCGCAGGGGAGTGGCCGCGACCAGTTCGTGATGACGTCGTACTACCGCGACGACATCGGGATCCCCGAGATGGGCGTGGTCGGCCGGGAGCTGTGGCGGCAGTCCGGGCTGACGCCGGACGACATCCCGACGGCGATCCTCTACGACCACTTCACGCCGTACGTCCTGATGCAGCTCGAGGAGCTCGGCTTCTGCGGTCGGGGAGAGGCGCCGGGCTTCATCGCCGGCGGCGCGATCGAGGTCGGCGGCCGGCTGCCGCTCAACACCCACGGCGGCCAGCTCGGCGAGGCCTACATCCACGGCATGAACGGCATCGCCGAGGGCGTCCGCCAGATCCGTGGCACGTCGGTCAATCCGGTTGACGACGCGCATCACGTGCTCGTCACCGCCGGCACCGGGGTGCCGACGAGCGGGCTGATTCTCTCCGCCTGAGGGCGACGGCGCGTTCCTGGCGTTTCCGACGGCACAGGGCGCCGTGGATGCGTTGGTCGGTCTGCAGGAGGAGCTGGCGCAGGTTCCGGTCGAAACGGTGCCGCGGCTGGGGGTGCGGGCCGGTGCTCATACTGGTGATGCGATGCCGGTGGCGGACGACTAGCGCTGGCGGTGCACGTGGCAGCCCTGGGTGACCTCGACGGCCGGCGTGGGCCCGTCGCGGCGTACCTAACGTCCCCGGTCAGAACAGCTAGCGCATCCCAGGGGTTACCCCTCTTGCCCCGGACTGGCGGGGTGCTGTGCACTGAGGCATGTCCCGCCAGCTCCCTCGTGGTCGGGTGACGTTTGCGTTCGTGGATGTGGTCGAGAGCACGAAGGCGTTCGCCGAGCACGGCGAGGCCTTCGTAGTGGCGTTGGCGGTCCTGCAGGAGCGGGTGGCGCGGCACACCACGGCCGCCGGTGGCGTGGTGGTCAAGACCGAAGGTGACGGCGCTTTCCTCGCGTTCCCCACCGCGGCAGGTGCGATCGATGCGCTGGTCGGGTTGCAGGACGAGCTGGACGCGGAGCCGGAGGGGGAGGTGCTGCGGCTGCGGGTGCGCGCCGGGGCGCACACCGGAACTGCGGTGCCCGTGGGCAAGGACTACGTCGCGCTCGCGGTGAACGTCGCCGCCCGGGTGACGTCGACGGCGGGTGCTGGTCAGGTGGTCGTCTCCGCAGAGACCGAGGCGGAGCTGGCAGCGGACGTCGGTGTGTGTGTGGGTGACTACGACCTGAAGGACGTCGCCGACCCGGTGGAGCTCTGGCGGGTGCGTGGCGACGACACGCCGTTGCGCGGTTCGCCGTCGCGGCGCACCAACGTGCGGATCCCGGCAACCGGCTTCGTGGGTCGCGGCCAGGAGCTGGCGGAGCTGCGCTCTCTCGTCGACGACCAGCGGATTCTGACGGTCCACGGTGCAGGTGGCCTCGGCAAGACCCGGCTGGTCTCGGAGCTGCTGCTGGAGATCGCGAGCGGCGTGCCGGGCGGCGCATGGTTGGTCGAGCTGGCCCCCTTGAGCACCGGCGACCAGGTCGCCGGTGCGGTTGGTCAGGTCCTCGGACTGTCGGCAGGCGACGCCCAAGCGATCGGTGCCGAGCTGCGCCGCCGCGGTGAGGTGCTGCTGGTGCTGGACAACTGCGAGCACCTGCTCGATCCGGTCGCGGACCTGGTGGTCGACCTGATCGACACCTGCCCGGAGCTGCGAATCATCTGCACCAGCCGCGAGGCCCTTCAGGTGCCCGGCGAGCAGGTGTGGCGGCTGCGGCCCTTCGAAGGGCGGGCCGCGCGGGTCGAGCTGTTCACCCAGCGGGCGTGGGCGAGCGGGGCGGTGGTCCAGGATGACTCGACCGAGCTGGTCGACCGCCTCTGCAGCGCACTCGACGGACTGCCGCTCGCGATCGAGCTGGCCGCGACCCAGTCCGGCTCCACCACGCTGGAGGAGCTGGTCCGGATCGCCGAGCACGGCACCGACGACCTGGCCCGCCGCGGAGGTCAGGCGCGCCAGCGCAGCCTGGACGCCGTGCTCCAGTGGAGCCTGGACCGGCTGCCCGCCTCTCGTCGGGCATCGCTGCTGGCCCTGTCGGTCATCCCCGGCCGGTTCGACACCGCCATGGCCACCACGCTGCTCGGCGCGATCGACGCGTGTGAGTCCGACGCCGTGCGCTACCTGGCTCGGGCCAGCCTGGTCGACCTCGACGGCGAGAACTACCGCATCCTCGACACCATCCGGCACGCCGCCCGTCGACGCCTGGCCGGCGACCCGGACCTGGCCGCCGCCGCCCGGTTGGGCCTCCGCGCGTGGGCGCTCGAGGTGGCGGGGGAGCGGTTCCGGCTTCCGCGGCGGTGGCACGACGTTCCGACCGACGAGGTGCTCGCCGTCGAGACCGCTCTTGAGCACGCCGTCGACGATGGCGTGGCCGGCCTCGGCAAGCTCTGGGAGCTCGTCAGAGCGCTCTCCTTCTACCAGGAGCCGAGCGCCCGCGTCGTCGCGCTGGCGGAGCGGGTGCTGGCCGGCCCCGTGCCCGCCGACCCCGACGAGGCCCTCAGCATGACCAGCGCGCTGACCATCGTCGGACTGGTCGGGCACCCGTCACTGTCGGATGGTCGTTTGGAGGAGATCTCCGCCGCTGCCGACCGGCACGGGGTCTACTTCGCTTCGGCCAACCTGCACTACAACCTGGTGTTCCACTACGCCGGCGCAGGCGATGTGGCGGCGGCCCACCGACACACCGAAGGCTACCTGCGCTACGCCGAGAGCCCCGGAGTCCACCCCCTCGAGGCACAGGCGATCCACACCCTCCGGGGGCTGGTCGCCTACGCGGCCGGTGCCTACGAGGAGGTGCTGATGCATTACCAGCAGAGCCTCCAGGCGGTGCAGCTGGTGGAGGGCGACCTGGACCTGGAGTCGGCCGAGGCGAACGTCGCCGATGCGCTCCTCGACGTCGGCCGGCCTGCGGACGCGCTCCCGCACGCGGTGAGCGCGGTGCAGTTGTGCCGGGTCCCCGGCCCGCAGCGGCGCAGTCTCTTGTTCACCCTGGCTCGTGCCCAGTCCGGAGTCGGGGACGCCGAGGCCGCGGCGATGACCATGAAGGAGATCGAGGCGGAGCTGGACGCCTCCGGCCGGTCGCCGGAACAGATCAAGGCCGAGCTCACGCTGCTGCGCCAACAGGCGCCTAACCTGGCCCGATGACCCGCCGCTCCCTGCCTCGTGGGCGGGTGACGTTCGCGTTCGTGGACGTCGTGGACAGCACGAAGACCTTCACGGACCACGGCGAGCTGTTCGTGGCGGAGCTGGCCGTTCTGCAGGAGCGGGTGGCGCGGCACACGGTGGCCGCAGGCGGTGTCGTGGTCAAGACCGAGGGGGACGGGGCGTTCCTGGCGTTCCCGACCGCGCAGGGTGCTCTTGACGCGCTTGTCGATCTGCAGGACGAGCTGGCGGAGGTGCCGCCGGAGACGGTGCCGCGGCTGACGGTGCGGACCGGTGTGCACACCGGCGACGCGACGCCCGTTGCCGACGACTACGTCGCACTGGCGGTGAACGTCGCTGCCCGCGTCACGTCGACCGTGGGTCCGGGGCAGGTCGTGGTCTCGGCGGCGACCCAGGCCGAGCTCGATGCGCCGGCGGGTGTGTGCGTCGGCGACTACGACTTGAAGGACGTCCCGGATCCCGTGGAGCTCTGGCGGGTGTGCGGGGACGAGACACCGTTGAAAGGCTCGCCGTCGCGACGGACGAACGTCCGGGTGCCGGTCACCGGGTTCGTGGGCCGCGAAGTGGAGCTGGCCGAGCTGGACATGCTGGTCGGTGAGCGCCGATTACTGACGGTGCTCGGCCCGGGCGGGCTCGGCAAGACCCGGTTGGTGTCGGAGCTGGTGCTCGGGATCGCCCGCGGGATCGAAGGCGGGGCCTGGCTGGTCGAGCTGGCCTCCCTCAGCAGCGGCGACCAGGTACCGGGTGCGGTCGGTCAGGTCCTGGGCATCCAGACCAGCGACGCCGGCGCGATCGCCACGGAGGTACAGCGGCGCGGCAAGGTGCTGCTCGTCCTCGACAACTGCGAGCACCTGCTGGACCCGGTCGCGGAGCTCGTCGAGGGGCTGCACAGGTCCTGTCCGGACCTGTCGCTGGTCTGCACCAGCCGGGAGCCGCTCCAGGTCGCGGGCGAGCACGTGTGGCGACTGGGACCCTTCGAGGGCCAAGCGGCGCGGATCGAGCTGTTCACCCAACGGGCCTGGGCCAGCGGGGCCGTGGTCTCGGACGAGTCCGTCGCGCGGGTCGATCGTCTGTGCAACGCGCTGGACGGTCTGCCGCTGGCTATCGAGCTGGCGGCCACTCAAGCCGGGTCCACCTCCGTGGACGATCTGGTCCGGATCGCCGAGCAGGGCACCGACGACCTCGCGCGCCGCGGCGGCGAGCCACGGCAGCGCAGCCTCGACGCGGTGCTGGCCTGGAGCCTCGACCGGCTGCCACCACCTCGCCGCAACGCGTTGCTGGTGCTCTCGACCCTGCCGGGTCGCTTCGAGGCCGACATGGCTCGCGAGGTGCTCGCCGCGGCCGGATCGTGCGACACCGACGCCGTACGAACGCTCGCGCGAGCGAGCCTGATCGACCTGGACGGCGAGACCTACCGCATCCTCGACACCATCCGGCATGCCGCTCGCCGCATGCTCGCGGACGACCCCGAGCTGGCCGCGGCCGCCCGGTCGGCCCTTCTTGAGTGGGCGCAGCGACAGGCCGCGTCGGAGTTCCGCAGCGGGGTCCGGCACGACGACGTGTCCGTCGACCACTACCTCGCGCTGGAGACCGCGCTGGCGCAGGGCGTCGAGGACGGTGCCGCGGGGCTCGGCGAGCTCTGGGACCTGATCAGGGCGATGACCTTCTACCGGGAAACGAGCAGCACGGCCACCGCGCTGGCGAGGGGTCTCGTCCTCGGGGACCGGGTGCCACGCGACCTCGACGAGGCGCTGTGCTTCACCAACGCCGTCCAGATCCTCCTCCTCGCCAGCCAGCTCGACGCGACCCGGACGCGGCTGGAGGAGATCGCCGCCGCCTCCGACGCGCTCGGCGTCAGCTACGGAACCGGGTACCTGCACATCTACCTGTGCTACTTCTACACCGAGTTCAGCCCCGACCAGGCCAGCGCCCGCCGGCACGCCGACGCCTACCTGCCGTTCGCGGAGAGCGATCAGGCCGACGCGCTCGACCGGCGGTACGTGGCCCTCCTCCGGGTCTGGGCGTCGGTTGCCGGAGGGGTGACCGAGGAATCAGTGCTGCACGCCGAGCGCAACCTCGCTGCGGCGCAGAGCGTGCGCTCGGACATTGACCTCGACACCGCCTACTGCCAGCTCGCCGAGGTCCTGCTCCAGCTCGGTCGGGCCGAGGAGGCACTGCCCCACGCCGCGGAGTCGGCGCGGCTGCACTCGGGAGTCGGTCCCCAGCGCCGCTACGCGCTCGGGATCCTCGCGCGTACCCAGGCCCTGCTGGGCGACCGCGAGGCAGCTCTCGCGACGGCCCGGGAGTACGAGGCGGACCTGCGGGCGTCGGGTCGACCCGATGGGGAGGTCCAGGCGGAGCTGGCACGGCTCAGCGAGCAGGTGGCCGAGCTCAGTCGCAATGCGCCGAGCGGTCACCCACGCCAGGGCGTGATCCGTGGCCGCCAGCGCGGCACGGCGGACGCGTAGGCGTCGTACGACGCGCCGTAGACGCGGCGGAGGGTCGGCTCCTCGTAGAGCAGCGTGAACGTGGTGGTGGCGAGGACGAACACCGCGAGCCAGAGGCCGACGCCGACGCTGCCGAACAGGACGGCCTGGCCGGCGATCGCCGTGCTCACGCCGAGGTACATCGGGTTCCGGACCCAGCGGTACAGGCCGCCGACGACCAGCTCCTGCGTGGGCGCGACCGGTGCCGGTGTGCCGCGGCCCTCGAGCACGAACTGGGCGAACGCCGCGACCACGAGCAGGGTTCCGGCCACGACGAGCACCGCGCCCGTCACCTGCGCCCATGGCGGGGCGTCGCCACGCCACTGCGTGACCAACCACGGCACCAGGCCCGCCGTACCTCCCGGTGCGAGGAGGAAGAAGGCGATCGTCCCGACGGCTGCACGGACCCGGGTCTGGACCATGCCTCACGGTACTTCGATGCGCCCGTAGCCTGACCCGGTGAGCAGCGACCGCCCCGACTTCACCGGCCCAGAGCGCAAGACGCTCGTCGACATGCTGGCGGCCAACCGCGCCGAGATCCTGGAGCTGCTCGACGGGCTCACGGAGGAGGAGGCGCGGCGGAGCCTGGTGCCGTCGATGACCACGCTGCTCGGCCTCGTCAAGCACGCCGCGTTCGCCGAGCAGGTGTGGTTCCACGTCACCCTGACCGGCCGCACCCGGGCGGAGGTGGGCGTGCCGGACGACATCGACGACAGCTTCCGGTTGGAGCCGGGCGACACGATCGCCTCGATCAGCAAGAACTTCCGCCGTGTGTGCGAGGAGTCCGACCGGATCGCGTTCGACCACGACCTCGACGACACCGGCAACCACGCCCGGCGGGGTCCGGTCAGTGTGCGCTGGATGTACGCCCACATGATCGAGGAGCTGGCGCGGCATGCCGGGCACGGCGACATCCTGCGCGAGCAGATCATCGCCGCTCGCTCTGCCTGACCGTCACGGGAGCCGGCTCATGCCCCGGCCGATGCTGGGTAGTGCTTGTCCCATGAGCGAATCGGACAACCGCACCGAGGGCGACGGCCAGGTCTCCGAGGTGGACAGCATGGACAGCGGCGACGCGGACACCCCCATCGTGGACGGCGACGCCACGGCCGGATACCCGGACAGCGAGAGCGGGCAGCCGCAGGAGCCCGAGCCCGAGGCCGGACCTAACGCGGACGTGCACCGGGACGAGGACACCCGCTGATGACTGCGTTCGGCTACACCCTGATGACCGAGCAGAGCGGCCCGCGCGAGCTGGTGACGTACGCCGCGAAGGCCGAGGAGGTCGGGTTCGACTTCGAGGTGTGCAGCGACCACTTCTCTCCCTGGCTGACCGAGCAGGGCCACGCGCCGTACGCCTGGACGGTGCTGGGCGCCGTCGCGCAGGCGACGTCGCGGGTCGGGTTGATGACCTACGTGACCTGCCCGACCATGAGGTACCACCCAGCCGTGGTCGCGCAGAAGGCCGCGACCCTGCAGATCCTGTCCGAGGGCAGGTTCACGCTCGGCCTGGGCAGCGGCGAGAACCTGAACGAGCACGTCGTCGGTGACGGCTGGCCCGCGATCCAGGACCGGCACGACATGTTGGCCGAGGCCATCGAGATCATTCGCTCCCTGCACACGGGTGAGCTCGTGGACCACCGCGGCGACTACTTCCAGGTCGACTCGGCGCGGATCTGGGACGTGCCGGACGAAGGTGTCGAGATCGGCATCGCCGTCGCCGGCGAGCGGTCCATCGAGGCGTTCGCGCGGCTGGGCGACCACCTCATCGGCGTCGAGCCGAAGTCGTCGCTCGTCGAGGGCTGGAACGCCATCGAGGGAGCGAAGCGGGTGGGCGCCGAGGCGCGGGCCATCGGCCAGCTCCCGATCTGCTGGGACCCCGACGAGGACACCGCCGTGAAGAAGGCGCACGAGCAGTTCCGGTGGTTCGGCGGCGGCTGGCCGGTGAACGCGGACCTGCCGACGCCGGCCGGATACGAGGGCGCGACCCAGTTCGTCCGTCCCGACGACGTCGCCGAAGCGATCCCCTGCGGGCCCGACCTCGATGCCGTCGTCGATGCGGTCAGCGCCTACTGGCAGGCCGGCTTCACCGACATCGCGATCGTGCAGATCGGCGACGAGGGGCAGGACCGGTTCCTCGCCGAGGCGGCCGGTCCGCTGCTGGAGAAGCTCCGTGCGGCCGCTCCGGGTGACGCGCGATGACGTCAGCGGTCCTGCTCGACATCGACGGCACCCTGATCGATTCCACCTATCATCACGCCGTCGCGTGGCACCGCGCCTTCAGCCGGATCACCGAGGTCCCGCCGATGTGGCGGCTCCACCGGGCCATCGGGATGGGAGGCGACCGTCTGGTCGCCGCGGTCGCCGGCGACCCCGTGGAGGAAGAGCACGGTGACGACCTCCGCGACACCTGGCGGAAGGAGTACGCCCAGCTCCGAGCCGAGGTGCGTCCGCTTCCCGGTGCGGCGGACCTGGTGCACCAGCTGGTCCGGGACGGATTCGTCGTCGCCCTCGCGTCGTCCGGCGATCCCCAGTTCGGGCGTGAGGCCGTCGATCTGCTCGGTATCGGGTCGGCGATCACCGCTCTGGTGACCTCCGAGGACGTCGACAGCTCCAAACCTGACCCGGAGCTCATCCAGGAGACGCTGGGCCGGCTCGACGACGTCGCGTCGGCCGTCTTCGTCGGCGACACCGTCTACGACGTGGAGTCAGCGGCACGAGCAGGCATCGGCTGCATCGCCCTGCGGTCGGGCGGCTTCGGCCGTGCCGAGCTGGAGGATGCCGGTGCCCTACGCGTCGAGGAGCTCCCCTCCGATCTGCTCGATCTCGATTGGGCCAAGGAGATCAGCCGCTGACCGAGTCGGCGGCCGTCGGTGGATCGAGATTAAGCGGAAGGCTGCAACCTGCTGTCGGCGTCACGCACGACCAGCCCGTCGGCGACTGCGAACGCGAGCGCCCGGTCGAACCGGCCGGCCTCCCAGTACTGCGCGCCGACCAACCTGGCGAGGTCGTCGGGATCGCTCGGGCCTGAGTCCTCGAGTGCGCGCACGATCTGGCCCATCTCGTGAAAGACCTGGCGGTCGCGCCGGCCTTCGGTGGATGCCTTGGGTGGCGGCATCGGCATGACGTCTCCTTCCTCAGACGGTCTGGTGGGTGGGCTGCTGGTCGGTCGCCGGTCCCGGGTCGTCGTCCTCGGCGGTGAGCGGACGCGCGATGCTCTCCAGCGACTGGCCCTCGGCCTTGACGCCGAGGAACGCGGCGACGAGGCCACCGGCCACCATCAGCGCTGCGCCGATGTAGTAGCCGATCGCGATGGCGGAGATTCCGTCGCCGCCCTTGACCGCGTCGTCGATGAGCTTGCCGAACAGCAAGGGTCCGGCGATGCCGCCGGCGGCGGTGCCGATCGCGTAGAAGAACGCGATGCACAGAGCACGAGTCTCCATGGGGAACACCTCGCTCGCGGTGAGGTACGCCGCGCTGGCCCCGGCGGATGCGAGGAAGAAGATCACACAACCCATCAGGGTCAGCGTCGTCGCCGTGTAGGAGTCGAGCGTCAGACCCGTGTACGCCAGGAGCAGGCCGGAAAGCACGTAGGTGGCGGTCAGCATCCGCACGCGTCCGATGGTGTCGAACAGCGGTCCGAGGATCAGCGCGCCGGCGAAGTTGCTGACGGCGAACACGGCGATGTAGTAGCCCGTCTGTGTCACGCCCATGAACGAGGTCAGGGTGTCGCCGTACGTGAAGAAGAAGGCGTTGTAGAGGAATGCCTGCCCGACGAAGAGCGAGAAGCAGAGGATGGTGCGACGCGGATAGAGCGTGAACACGGTCTTGGCGATGAGCGGCAGGCTGATCGTCTTTCGCTGGCGGATCGTGATGGTCTCCGAGACCGACGGCAGGTCCTTGCCCGTGTCGCGGGTCACCGTGGCCTCGATGTCCTGGACGATCTCCTCGCCCTCGTCCTCGCGGCCGTGGATGAACAGCCACCGCGGGCTCTCCGGCACTGCCCGGCGGACGATCAGGATGCCGACCGCAAGGATCGCGCCGAGGCCGAACGCCAGCCGCCAACCCCACTCCTGGTCGATCACCGTCGGGTCCAGCAGCGGGATGGTCAGCAGGGCGCCGCCGGCCGCACCGACCCAGAAGGAGCCGTTGATCGACACGTCGACCCGGCCGCGGTACTTCGCGGGGATCAGCTCATCGATCGCGGAGTTGATCGCGGCGTACTCCCCGCCGATGCCGGCACCGGTGATGAACCGCGCGACGAAGTACCACAGCGGCGTCATGGAGAACGCCGTGAGCACCGTCGCCGCGGTGTAGACGCCGAGCGTGATGAGGAACAGCTTCTTGCGCCCGAACCGGTCGGTGAGCTGGCCGAAGAGCAGTGCGCCGACACAGGCCCCGGCCACGTACACCGCACCCGCCAGCCCGACGTCGAAGCTGCTCATGCCCAACCCGGTCTTCGGATCGGCCAGGGCATCGGACATCGAGCCCACGATGGTGACCTCGAGGCCGTCGAGGATCCACACCGTGCCGAGGCCGATCACCACCAGCCAGTGCCAGCGGCTCCACGGCAGCCGGTCCAGCCGTGCCGGGATGTCAGTCGTGATCTTGCCGGTCTCAACGCCGTGGGACATCGTCGTCGCCTTTCTGTCTCCGCCTCGTCGTCGTTGCTACCCGCGACGGGGGAAGCGCATACGGCCGCCGATCGCGTGGCATGCTCGCGGGCATGGCTGGTGTGGGGCTTCGGCTGGGGTCTGTGCTCGCGTCGGTGGCGGTCGTGGTGTCCGGGTCACTGCTGGGCGGCGCGCCGGCACCGGCCGTCGGCGGGGACCGTCCCGCAGTCATCGGCAAGCGGGTGATCGGCCACTCTGTCCGGGGTCGGCCGATCACCGCATGGCATCTCGGGGAGCGCGGAGAACCGAAGGTCCTGCTGGTGTCGACGATGCACGGCGACGAACCGCACACCCGGCAGATCCTCACCGGCCTGCGCGACGGGCGCCCGATCCACGGCATCGACCTGTGGGTGCTGCCGACCTACAACCCCGACGGTCTGGCCCGGCACACCCGCAAGAACGCCCGCGGCGTCGACCTCAACCGCAACTTCCCCTACCACTGGGTCGATCTCGACGGTGTCTACGAGTCCGGGCCGCGGCCGGCGTCGGAGCCGGAGACCCGCTCCGTGATCCGGTTCCTGAGGAAGATCCGGCCGCGCTGGATCCTCAGCTTCCACCAGCCGCTCTACGGCGTCGACACGGCCACGAAGAACAAGCGGTTCTCACGGCGGGTTGCCCGCGCGCTCAACCTGCCGCGCAGATCGCTCACCTGCGGCGGCGTCTGCCACGGCACGATGACCGGCTGGTACAACCATCGCTTCCGCGGCGCTGCGCTGACCGCGGAGTACGGCGCCCACCCGAGTCGCCGCCGGATGCAGGTCACCGCACCGCGGCAGGTCCTCACGATCTGGGACGCCTTCCGTCATCGCTGACGACCACGCGTCCGAGCGCCGGTCAGGTCCCTGCCTGGGTCACGACACGTTCCATGAGCGGCGGAACGTCATGTGGCTGTCGCGGAACTGCTCGTCGCGCACGAAGGGCGTCTGGTCGACGACCCGCGCGTCGAGCCGATGCCGACCGGTCAGGCTGAGCTGGACGGTCTCCTGGTCGGCCCACGCGGCCACTTCGCCGCCGTCGACGAACCAGCTGATGTCGTAATCGGCGCCAACCAGGTCAGGCAGGCCGAGACTGACCGTCGCGTCGCCTCGGATACGGGCGCCTCCGACCGGGCCCAGCACCGGCGCGAGCAGGTAGAACTGCTCGATCATGGCCTCGCGGCCGGGCAGGTTGAACTCGCTGTTCAGCACCCGCATCAAGGAGTTCTCGGTCGGGCGGTAGATACCGAACAGCGAGTACTTCGCACCCTCGTAGGTGTCGACGATGCCGCCGTCGGGCGACTCCTCGCCGAGCCACTTCCACCACTTGAGCTGCTCGGCGGCCAGCTCGTCCGCGGTGTGGATCGACACGTTGGCCTCGCGCGGCTCGGGTCCGGTGTAGGTCTCCGGACCGCCGTACTCGTACTCGTCGGCGAGCTGGCCGATCGAGTGGCCGAGCTCGTGGACCACGATCTGACCGGACAGCGGGTGCCCGCCGGACGCGGTCGCCATGGAGCCGTTGGTGTAGCCCGCGCCGCCGTACTTCGTCGAGTTGGCCAGCATGATCACGTGGTCGACTGCCGGCGCCTGGCTGGCATAGCTGTAGGCGCGGCCCCGGCTGCCGCAGAGCAGCCGCTCGATGGCGAAGCAGAAGAATTGCGAGTCCAGCGCGGTGTCGCGCTCGATTCCCTCAGTGGGGTCGTTGTCGACGCCTGACTCGCGCGAGACGACGTCGACGGCCCACACGTTGAAGAGCTCGCGGTAGGTGAGGAACGGCTCGACAGCGGCCAGCTCGGCCCACTTGCTTGCCACGTGCTGGTGGAAGGTGTCGAGGTCGGCGCGGGTGTAGCCGTCGCCCACGAAGACCAGGTCGATCCGGTTGCCCACCGGGCCGGAGACCTGGATCGGCGTGACGTCCGCATGTGCCACGCCCTCGGTGGCCCCTTGGTCCTGGTCCTTCACCCAGACCCGGCTGATCGTGCCATCGGGCGCAGGGACCTCGAGGGAGATGCGCTGAGACTGGGTGCCGGGATCGCCGCCGCCCGGCGGCGCGCCGCCGGCGGCCGGCACCATCGCGACGGCAAGAGATCCGAGCAACACAACGAGGCCGAGAGTGCGGCCTCCCCGAGGCGTGACCACCGATCCAGTGTCCGCGGCCGTCGCACGGGTGTCAACGACTCCGGACGCGGACGACCACCCGTCCGAGCGTCGGGCCGGCGGCGCTGTCGACGTACGCCTGCAGCGCGACCGCATCGGCGCGAACGACGAAGAGCTTGAGGGGTCCGCGGCCTGATGACACCGCACCGTCGAGTCGGAAGCGTCGGCCGGCTCGGAGAAGGAAACGTTCTCGGGCGTCGGTGACCGATGGGTCCTCGCTGGCTGCGTCACGCACCAGCCTGAAGCCGCCCGACCGCACCTGCAGGTGGTCGATCACCCCGTCGCGGTTGGCGTCGGCGACGGCGATCACGTCGTCGAGTGCGAGCGGGCGGAGCTTGACGTCCAACCGGTCCTCCTCGGGCTCGATCTCGCGGCGATAACGGAGGACGTCGTCGTTGCCTTGCGCGTCGACCAGGTCCTGGACCATCCCCCCTTCCGGATAGATCCGCTCGCCCGTTGTCAACGCCGCTCGCTTCCGGTCGTCGAGGAGGACCTTGAGCCAGAAGACCTCGCCGTCGTCGATCTCCTCCTGGTACTCCTCGAACACGGCCATCACCTGCGCGGCCGATGCGTCGTCCTTCATCACGACCACCAGGTACGACGGGATCGTTGCGAACGGGAGCCAGTCGTCCCCTTGGCTCGGCTCTGCCTCGACGCTGACGACGCCCGGCTTGTCCTTGACCGCGTCCTCGAGCGCATCCGGCGAGGCTCCGCACCCACTCGTCAGGAGCGCCAGGATCGTCGTCGGCGCCAGTGCGCGACCGACCCTCACCGTCATGCAAGAAGTCTTCCCTCGCGCCCACTGACGTGCATGAGCACAGGTACTCAGCTGCCGCTGAGATCCACCGGGGTGCGGGACCGTCGTACGCCATGCCAGGCGGCAGAGGCGATCGCGCCGAGCGCCAGCAGGGTGAGCACGCTGTTCACGACGCCGTAGAAGGCCATCACGTGGAAGCCCTGCGGTGCAGCGACGATCACCGAGACCAGCCCGACCGCGACCGAGACCGTGATCAGCGCCGGTAGCGTCACCGGCGGAAGTGCCGACGGACCACGTGAGTCCAGGGGAGCGCGCGATCGCAGGTAGGTGGTGGACACCCAGATCACGATCGCGAGGCCGATGACGCCGGAGACGTACTGGCTCCAGCGCAGTCCCTCCAGGCCTGCGTGCTCGGTGCGCAGCCACTCGATGTGGTCGGGGCCCCAGCGGCCGGGGTGGGTGAAGGAGTCCCAGAGAAGATGGGTCGCGGCACCCAGGGAGGCGGCCGGCGCGACCAAGAGCCACTGGCGACCTGTGAGCCGCGCGCGCTCGGCCAGCCTCGACCGCACCTGCCCGGGAGCCATGTCCACCACGGCGTCGCGGGCGAACGGGAACCAGACCAGCAGGACGCAGACGGCCAGACCTACGTCGATGACGAGGATGCCCAGCAGACTGTGAGTCAGCTGGTAGGCGCGGTGCCACTCCAAGAACACGGGGATGTCCGGCACCATCGACCCCGTGACCAGAGCACTCATCGGCAGCCCCAAGCGCCGAAGCGGAAGGACTGCCGCCGGATGGGCGAGCGTCATCGGCACTGCGGCAGCCTGACGATCCGGTTCATTCGGTCCAGAAGTTGTCGTGCCCGGCCATGAACCGGGCCGGGGGGTAGCTCACGGTTCTTCACCTTACGGCTCCGCTCCTGACGACGGCTTCGGCCGCCCTCGTCACCAGGCTCTTGGCCCGGTGCAGCTCACGAGCGCCGATCGCCCGTAACGGATGGAGGACGAGCGCGGTCGTGACGGCGCCGTCGCCCGCCGGGATCGGCGCCGCGACCGAGGTGATCGGCTGTGGGTCCGAGGTCACACCCCGCCCGGCGAGGTTGGATCGGACGACCTCGTCGACCACCGCCCGCACCATCGTCCGCAGATCGTCCGAGACACCGCCCGTCTCGGTCGCCCGGAGCAAGGGAGCGACGTGCTCGACGACGGGGCTCATGCGCTCCACGAGGACGCCGTCGGTGCGAGCCTGGTCGAGGAACGC
Organism: uncultured Actinomycetota bacterium; assembly: GCA_963766035.1. Lineage (GTDB taxonomy): Bacteria > Actinomycetota > Actinomycetes > Propionibacteriales > Nocardioidaceae > Nocardioides. Next base: position 704,241 of record CAVXYP010000004.1, read on the forward strand.
GTCGTACGACGCCGCGGCCGGTCCCGTGACCAGCCCACGTCTGAGCCACGCGCTCCGCTCCTCGGCGCTGGCCCAGGCCGCGAACAGGCTGCCGAACGGTGCGGCGTAGGTGACCCGCTGGGCGAGCACCGACCCGCGTGGCGAGTCGGCGTCGACGCTGGAGACGAACATCGTGTGGCCGACCAGCTCCACCACGGAGGCCGGGTAGCCGGTGGCGGCGGCCAGCCCCCGGGCAGCCTCGAGTGCGTGGCGGCTGTCGCTGCGCTGCTCCAGGACCGCTCTGGCCACCGGGGCGATGCCGGGACCCAGGCCGAGGCTCTTGCTTCCCGCGGCACGGACCAGCCAGCCCCGGTCGCAGAGGGTCTGCACGATCGCGTGCGTCGTGCCCTTGGAGATCCCCAGGTCGCGGGCGAGATCGGCGGCCCGCACGCCGACCTCACCGCGCCTCGCGACCCGCTCGAGCACCTCGACCACGCGCGCGGTCGGGGGTGAGGTGTCCGTCATGGGGCCTGATCATAGATTGCTGTTCGAATAATTGAACGACAGCGACTGAACTATCGACCCGAGGCAGCCCGCTGAGTACCTTCCGATCATGCCCGACGCTCCGACCTACCCCGAGCTCGGCTGTTACGGCCTGGCCGGCCACGCCGCCGACCCCCGTGCACTGCTCGACGAGGTGCGCGACGCCGAGCGCGTCGGTCTCGGCGCGATGTTCCTTTCCGAGCGCTTCAACTACAAGGACGCGGCGGTGCTCTCGGGGGCCGCCGCAGCGGCCTCGACGAGACTCGGCATCGGCACCGCAGCGACCAACCACAACACCCGGCACCCAGTGGTCACCGCCACGATGGCGACGACGTTGCACCGGATGACCGGCGGCCGGTTCGCTCTGGGTCTCGGGCGCGGGTTCGACCTGTTGTTCGACCTGATGGGCGTCCCGCGGATCACCAACGCCCAGCTGCGCGACGCGATCGCCGTCCAGCGACGCCTGTGGCGGGGGGAGCGGTTCGACCACGACGGACCGTCCGGGGTCCATCCCTACCTGTTCCTCATGGACGACGACATCGCCGAGGACATCCCGGTCCTCATGGTCGCGCTCGGCCCGAGGGCACTCGCCCTCGCCGGAGAGGTCGCGGACGCCGTCGTGCTGCACACGTTCATGACCGACGAGGCGGTGGCGAGGAGCGTCGCCGCCGCGCGGGCCGGCGCCGAGGCGGCGGGGCGGGATCCGGCCGCCCTCCGGGTCTGGGCGTGCACGGCCGTCGTGGACGACTCCCTGCCTGGCGAGCTGGTGCTGAAGAAGACGGTGGGCAGGCTCGCGACCTACCTCCAGGGCTACGGCGACCTGCTCGTCCGCGTCAACGACTGGGACCCGGCCGACCTCCGGCGGTTCCGCGAGGACCCACTCGTGGCGGGGTTCACCGGCGCGTTCGACGCTGCTGCCACGACGGACGAGCTCGAGTACCTGGCCGACAAGGTGATCCCTCGGGCCTGGCTCGACTGTGCGATCACCGGCGGCGCGGCGGACTGTGCCCGGCAGGTGGCCGACTCCTTCGCGGCGACCGGCGTCGACAGCGTGATCCTGCACGGCTCGACACCGGCGCAGCTGGCGCCCGTGGTCGAGGCGTACGCCGCCGTACGCCGTCCGGATCAACCGTCGCTGCCCGCCAACCCCGGGCGGATGGCGTGACGGCGCCGCCGGTCGCGCACGCCGGCGACCTGACCGCCGACTGGCTCAGCGCCGCACTGGGGCGTGAGGTGACGGAGGTCGGTGCCGCGCCGGTGGGCACCGGCCAGATGGGCGCCTGCTACCGGCTCCAGATCACGGGCGAGCCCGGACTTCCGGCGACGATGCTGGCGAAGCTGCCGACGGCCGACGCGGCGGCGCGCAGCTTCCTGCACGGCTCCTACGCCATCGAGGTCACGTTCTACCGGGAGCTGCTGCCGTCGCTGCGGGTCCGGGCGCCCGAGGCCTACTACGCCGCGATCTCCGACGACCCGGAGCAACGGGGCGTCTTCACCCTGCTGCTCGAGGACCTCGCCCCCGCCGAGCAGGGCGACCAGATCGCGGGGTGTTCGCCGGCCCAGGCCAAGGCCGCGATCGCCAACGTCGCCGGTCTGCACGCCCCGCGCTGGTCGGACCGCGCTCTTCTCGACGTCGCTGGCCTCAGCCTCTCCAGCCCGGAGGACGCGGCCACCCTGGACTCGATCCTTCCCGACGCGGTCGACACCGTGATCACCAGGCTCGGCGACCTCCTCGATGCCGGCGACGAGGACGTGCTGCGCAGCGTCGCGCCGTACGCCGGTCGCTGGTCGATCGCGCCATCCGACCACTTCGGGCTCGTGCACGGCGACTATCGCCTCGACAACCTGATGTTCCACCCGGACGGTCGCGTGTGGGCGGTGGACTGGCAGACGCTGTCGCTCGGCCTCCCGGTGCGCGATGTCGCCTTCTTCCTCTCCACCGGGCTGACCACGGACGTCCGCCGCAGCTCCGAGCACGACCTGGTCGGCGTCTACCACCGCCGGCTGGTGGACCTCGGCGTCGCGGGCTACTCGGCCGCGGAGTGCTGGGAGGACTACCGGTTGGGCATGCTCCAGGGGCCGCTCATCGCCGTGCTCGGCTGTGCCTTCAGCAGCACGCCCACCGAGCGCGGTGACCGGATGTTCGCGGCCATGATCGCCCGCTCGGCCGCGGCGATCCGCGACCTCGGCACCATCGACCTGCTGGAGGCCAGGTGAGCGAGCCGCCGCCCGGTCCGGCCCGTCCGCGAGCGTGGGTGGTCGGGTGCGCGGTTCTCGGGCTGGTCGTGCTCGCCGTCCAGCTCTGGGGCTACGGTCGATGGCTGGCCACCGGTGACCTGGACCCCGTCCGCGGCGCAGCCCGACTGCCGGCCGGCGTCGCCCGCAACGTCCGTTCGGCCGAGCTCACCCTGGTCGCAGCCGCCGCGGCCTGGCTGGCCTTCGTCGCCTGGGGCTGGTGGCACCGGCGCACCCTGACCTGGCCACTGCTCTGGACCCTCGCGTGGGCCGCCACCTTCTGGCAGGAGCCCTTGGTCAACGCGCGCAACCACACGTTCAGCTTCAACACCGGATTTCACAACGCCGGCGACTGGACGACGCACCTGCCGCTCGTGCCGGACACCTACTCGCCACTGCCGGAGGCGCTGCTGATGGAGGGCCTGGTCTTCCTCGCCCTGCTGCCGGCGCTGGCGACCGCAACGGCGGCGCTGCTCCGGTTCGCCCACCGCCGGCTGTCGGTCGACAACCTGGTCGCGCTGCTGGCCGTCGGCTATCTGGCGGTCGTCGCCTTCGACGTCGCGTTCGAGCTGGCCGGGATCGACCAGCAGCTGCTCGCCTACGTCGAGCTGGGTGGTCCTGCTCTCAATGCCGGCGCTCCGGACCAGTGGCCGCTCTACGAGGGCTTCGCGATCGGAGCGGCGTGGGCCTTCCCGGGGTTGCTGACGTTCATCCGGCGGGACCTGCCGCCCGAAGAGCGCCGGGAGGCAGGTCCGCGCTGGTGGCCTGGCCCCGGCGGCGGCGTACTCACCGTCCTGGCCGCGGTCGGCGCGGTCAACCTGGTCTTCGGCCTCTACAACGCCGGCTATCTCGCGATCATGGACGGCACCGTGGCCGAGCAGTCGCCCTGGTTGTCGCCTAACCCCTCCTGAGCGCCCGGATGTCGGCGTGTAACACGCTGTTCGCCGATCTACGCGGCGGATGACGTTTCTGGGAGACCGTTGCATCGGGGCCGAAGCAACGTGAACGGCGTGGAAGATCGGCGAACAGCGTGTTACAGCGGCCGACCGTCGCCAAGAGCCCCGAACCCCGCCACGGCGGGGCCATCGGTGTGCCCAGAGATAATCACTCCGTGACCCCCACCGTCCTCGCGATCCACGTCGCCAAGGCAACCCGGCTCCCGATGCAGCCGAAGGAGCGGGTCGAGGTCGAGGCGGGCAAGGGGATCGTGGGGGACCGCCATCACGGGACCAAGCACCGGCACGTCACCGTGCAGAGCCGCGAGAGCCTCGACGAGGCGGCCGAGGTGTTCGGGGCGGAGGTGCCGTCGCAGCTGACCCGCCGCAACATCACCGTCAGCCACGGCGCAGTTCCGCGCGAGCCGGGCGCCCGCCTGCGGATCGGGGACGTCGTGCTCGAAGCGGTCCGGGTCGCGGCGCCGTGCAAGCTGCTCGACGACACGATCGGCGCGGGTGCGCAGGAGGCGCTCCGCCGGCGGGCCGGGACGGTGTTCCGCGTGCTCGAGGGCGGTGCGGTAGCCGTCGGCGACCAGGTCCAGGGCTTACCGTGACGCGCGTCCGAGCACGTAGCCACGCTCGGTGGTCTCGTCGCGTGCGGTGAGCGGCGCACGGCGGTACCACTCGACGTCGACCAGTCCGGCGCGTTCGAAGAGCGCGGCGATCGCGGCCGGCTCGTGCAGGACGAAGTCCAGGTCGACGGCCTCGTCGTACCACTCGTCGCGATGCACGACGCCGGTGCCGGCGTGCCCGCCGTAGACCAGCCAGCCACCCGGCCGTAGGGGTCGCGCCAGCGCGGCCAGGACCTCGGGCATCTCGGCAGGGGTGGTGTGGACGAGCGAGTACCACGCCAGCACCGCCCCCCACCCGTCCGCGGCGGGCGGTCGCATGAGTCGGCGCAGGTCGCCGGTGGCGTACGTCGCCTGCGGGAACCGCGCCCGCGCCTGGTCGACCATCGCCGGCGCGAGATCGATGCCGGTCGCGGTGGCGCCGTGGTCGGCCAGGTAGCCGGCCACGTGCCCCGGGCCGCAGCCCACGTCGACGACGGGCGCACCGTCGGCGAGCGCGGACACCCGGTCGAGCAGCCACCGCTCGAAGGGCAATTGGTCCAGCTCGTGGCCGATCACGTCGGCGTACGTCTCCGCGATCAGGTCGTACGACGCTCGCACCCGCTCGTCGCGGGTCGCCAGGTCGATCACGGGCAGCACCGTCGCCGGCGCGGCCGGCTCGGCCGGCGACTCGGCCCCGAGCAGGTGCACCCAGCGCGGGTCACGCTCGCCCGCCCGGCGCGGCAGCACTCGGACGAGGGGGGCGGTGCCCGACGCCATCCGTCCGAGGGTCGCCTCGACGTCGCTGCGGTCCGGGAACGGATGCAGCCGCTCGGCGCGGGTGCGCAGCTCACCGGCGGCCTGCGGCCCGCGCAGCAGGAGCACGGTCAGGAGCGCCCGCTCGTCGCCGGCGAGGTCGAGGAGCTCGGACAGCACCTGGTGGTACTTCAACGTCCGCGGGCCGCGGTCCGCCCACACGATCCGAATCAACCCGCGGTCCTTCAGCGCGCGACACCCACCCTCGACCACGGCATCGTCGTAGGACACGACCGGGTCGCGGCTGGACGTCTGGTTGCAGGCGGTCCGCAGCGCGACCAGGCTCAGCGGGTACGACGCCGGGACCGTGAGCTCCTTCTCGAGGAGGCTCCCCAGGATCCGCTGGTCGACGGCGCTGAGGACGGGGAGATCGGCCGCTCGGTCCGGCATGTCAGCGCAGCTTCTCGTCGAGGAACGCCAGCACCCGGTCGACGCCCTCCTGTTGCCGGTGCCCGGTCAGCGTGGCGTGCCGCCGGCCCGGGAAGTCGACGCGGATGAACGCGTCGCCGAGCTCGTGATCGAGCGTGTCGAAGCGCCGGCCGGTCGCCGGATCGCCCTGGTACTGAAGGCCCAGCACCTCGCAACCGGCGCCCGCCCGCCGCTTCACGACGGCCAGGTCGTCCCGCGACAGGTTGAGGTCCCTTGCCCGACCGGGCGTGACGGCGAACGGCGCGGACGGCTGGCAGAGCACGGGCGCCGCGATCGCTTCGTCGACCATCATCCCCAGCGCGAAGCCGCCCGTGAAGCACATGCCGATCGCACCGACGCCCGGCCCACCGAGCTCGGCATGGAGGTCGCGCGCCAGGCTGCGGAGCCAGCCGGCGATCGGCGACGTGCGCCGGCGGGCCAGCGTGACGAACTCCCGGCGTACGCACACCTGGCCGAGGACCGACGCCGTGTTCACCGCTCCGGCCCGCTCACCTGGCGTGCCGAACAGGTGGGGGAGCACCGCGGTGAACCCGGCGGCCACGACCTCCTCGGCGAAGTCCATGAACTCGGGCGTCATGCCGGGGATCTCGTGGATCACGATCACGACGGGTCCCGTCCCCTTGCGGTAGGTCGGGAACGTCAGGGACTCACCGGTGAGCGAGTCCCCCGTGTGCTCACCGCGCTCCCACCCGGCGAGCGGGTCCAACGCCTCGCTCAGCTCTCGAGCGAGGCGTCGAGCGTGATGTCCTCGACCGCGGCCAGTGCCTTGCTGACCGGGCAACCGGCCTTCGCCTTCTCCGCGCACTCGACGAACGTGGCCTCGTCGATGCCTTCGACCTCGCCGCGGACGGTGAGCTTGATCCCCGTGATCTTGTTGCCGCCGGCCGGGTCCGGGCCGAGCGTGACCTCCGCGGTGACGTCGAGGGCGATCGGCGTCCCGCCGGCGTCGGCGATCACCTTCGACAGCGCCATCGGGAAGCACGCGGAGTGAGCGGCTGCGATGAGCTCCTCCGGGCTGGTCGTGCCGTCAGCGGTGTCGGCGGCGCGCTTGGGCCACGACACGTCGAAGGTGCCGAGTCCGGACGAGGTCAGCTCGACCTGGCCGGAGCCGTCCAGGAGTCCGCCGGTCCATGCAGTGCGTGCAGTACGTGTAGGCATGACCAGAACCTATTGGTTCGACCCCAAACACGTCAGCCCGTCGTCACCAGATCGGCGGTGGATCGAGGCTAGGCGGGCGTCAGGACACAGTCGGCGAGCACCGGCGAGCCGTCCCGGTCGCCGTTCGCGATGGTCGCGGATGCGATGATCCGGTCGCCCTCGCGCCAGCCGGCGACCCGGATCGTCTCGCCGGGGAAGACGACGCCGGCGAACCGGGCGGTGAAGCCCCGCGACCAGAGTGGCGTCACCCCCGAGCAGCCCATCGGTGAGCTCCCGCAGCACGATGCCGTAGGAGCACAGACCGTGCAGGATCGGTGCCGGGAAGCCGGCCGTCTTGGCAAAGTCCGGGTCGGCGTGCAGAGGGTTGCGGTCACCGCAGAGGCGGTAGAGCAGCGCCTGCTGCGGAGTGACGTCGTACGTCGACACGTGGTCGGCCTCGCGCTCCGGGACGCCCACCGTCTCGGCCGACCCCCTGTCGCCGCCCCAGCCACCCTCGCCCTTGACGAAGATCGACGACCGCAGCCGCCAGAGCTCGTCGCCCGATGTCTGACGTGGCCACGCCCTCCTGCCAGATGACCACAGCCTTGCCCTTGTCCCAGATGTCGGTCAGCGTCGTCGACACGGTGGCGGTGCCGGAGGTCGGCAGTGGCCCCGACACGGAGATCGACTGCGACCCGTGCACGACCTGGGCCAGGTTGATGTCGCAGCCCGGCAGGTCGAGCGCCGGCGGGTCGGTCGCGTGGAACGTCGGGACGACGACCCCGAACGACGGCAGCACCTGCAGCCCGGGCCCCTCGAGGGTGAGGCGGAGCGCAGCGGGGGAGAGGTTGTCGCCCTCACGGGCTCCGGCGCCGATGCCGAGGTGGTAGAGCAGCACGTCGCTCTCGGTCCAGGAGAACGAGGTCGAGCCGAGGTCGGCCCCGATCGCGACGGACGGGTCGATGGGCATGGTGGTCCTTTCAGTGCCTTGGTTTCGAGGCTCGCTTCGATCGCACCTCAATCAGCGGCGATGTCTTCGACGGCGAGGTAGCCGAACACCAGAGCCGGGCCGATGGTCGCGCCCGGGCCGGCGTAGGTGTAGCCCATCACGGCGGCCGACACGTTGCCGGCGGCGTAGAGGCCGGGGATCACCGAGCCGTCGGGGCGCAGCACCCGCGCGCGTTCGTCGGTCAGCAGGCCACCCTTGGTGCCGAGGTCGCCCGGCACGATCTTCACGGCATAGAAGGGCGCCTGGTCGATCACGTGCAACGAGGGGTTCGGCTTCACGGTGGGGTCCGAGTAGTACTTGTCGTAGGCCGACTCGCCCCGGTGGAAGTCCTCGTCGACCCCCGCGGCAGCGAATCCGTTGAACCGGGAGACAGTGGCCGCCAGCGTGTCGGCAGGGACGTCGATCTCCGCGGCGAGCTCCTCGAGGGTCGACGCCTTCTTGATCGTGCCGTTCTTGTACCAGCGGCCCGGGAACGGCTGCCGCGGGCTGAGACCGGCGAACAGGTAGCGGTTGCGGTAGCGCTGGTCGATGATCATCCAGCTCGGCACGTGGCCGACGCCGGTCTGCTCGCCCTTGTACATCTCCTGCACGGCCTCGACGTACGGCAGCGCCTCGTTCATGTAGCGCCGCCCGGTCTGGTTGACCATGATCGAGCCGGGCAGGTTGCGCTCGGCGAGACAGAACCATGGGCCCCCCGGCAACGGGATCGTGGGCCCCCACCAGGCATCGTCCATGATGTCGGTCGCCGCGCCGGCCGCGATGCCGGCCTCGAGCCCGGCGCCGGTGTTGAAGACGGAGCCGGTGGACCACTCCTCGGACGTGGGCTGGGGGAGGAACTTCGCCCGCAGCTCGGCGTTGCGCTCGAAGCCGCCGCTGCCCAGGATCACGCCGCGGCGGGCGCGCACCTCGCGGCGTTCGCCCTCGTGCTCGACGACGACGCCGACCACCCGCCCGCCCTCGAGGAGCAGGTCGGCCAGCTCGTGCTCGTAGAACACCGGAACGTCGGCATCGACGAGGCCCTTGCGGAGGCCGATCGCGATGGCATTGCCCATGGCGTACATCCGCCGCCGGAGCACGATGCTGAGCAGCCGCCGCCACAGCACCATGACCATCGTGAGCGGCCCCTGGATCGTCCGCAGACCGAGGCTGATCTTGCGGTACATCGCCTGCGTGACGATCAGGTTGGCCGGCGCCTTGGTGTACTGCGGGTGCAGCCGGTCGAGCTCGTCGCCGAGGAACCGGGCGTCGAGGGGGACCGGCTCCACGGTGCGGCCGCGCGCGCGACCGCCGGGTGCCTCGGGGTGGTAGTCGGCGTACTGCGGCACCCAGGTGAACCGCACCGGAGTGTTGGCCTTGATGAAGTCCATCACCTCGGCGCCACGGTCGACGTAGGTGTCGCGGCGCACCTTCGGCACCGCGTCGCCGACGATGGAGTCGAGGTAGAGCTTGGCGTTGTCCAGGTCGTCGGCCTCTCCGGCTGCCTCGAGCGCGTAGTTGCCCGGGATCCAGACGCCGCCGCCGCTGCGGGCGGTCGAGCCGCCGAAGTAGGCGCTCTTCTCGACGAGGATCGTGTCGAGGCCCTTCCGCCCGGCCGCAAGGGCAGCGCTCATCCCGGCGCCACCCGCGCCCACGACCACCACGTCCACCTCAGCCGGAAGCTCGCTCGCAGCGCCCGCAGTCCCACCCGTCATGGCACAAAACTGTAACAGGTTCTAGTATGGGTCTCGTGACCTCTCAGGACGCGATCTCGGCAGCCGTGGAGCGCCTCGCGGTCGCCCAGGCGACCCGGGTGCCGTGCGCTCCGGTGCGTGACCTCATCGGCACCGACGACCTGCCCGCGGCGTACGCCGTGCAGCAGGGCCTGGTGCAGCGCCGGCTGGCCGGGGGCGTGACGGTGGTCGGTCGCAAGATCGGCGCCACCTCGGAGGCGGTCCAGCGTCAGCTCGGGGTGGACCAGCCCGACTTCGGCTACCTGCTCTCCGACATGGACGTCAGCCACGGCGTCGACGGCACCCCGATCTCCATGCGCACCCTCGTGCAGCCGCGCGTCGAGGCGGAGGTCGCCTTCGTCCTCGCGCAGGACATCGACCTCGACGAGGACGAGATCACGCTGGAGGCCGTCCGCGCGGCGGTCGACGTGGCCCTGCCCGCGCTCGAGATCGTGGACTCGCGGATCGCGGACTGGAAGATCGGCTTCACCGACACCGTGGCGGACAACGCGTCGAGCGGGCTCTTCGTCGTCGGCACCGACGGCCGCTCCCTCGACGAGGTCGAGCCCCGCGACGTCGTGATGTCGCTGACCATCAACGGCGAGGAGCGGTCCGCCGGCACCGGCGCCGCCTGCCTCGGCGACCCGCTGGAGGCGCTGCGCTGGCTGGCCGTCCAGGCCTCTCGGTTCGGCGACCCGCTGCGCGCGGGTCAGGTCGTCCTGTCCGGCGCGCTCGGGCCCGTTCGTACCCTTCGCGGCAGGCGACCAGGTCGTCGCGTCGATCAGCGGCTTCGCGCCCCTGAGCGTGGAATTCGAGGAGTAGGAGTAGACGTGAGCAAGCTGACCGCCGCCATCGTCGGTCCCGGCAACATCGGGACCGACCTGATGTACAAGCTGCTGCGCTCGCAACGTGATCGAGCCACGGTGGATGATCGGCGTCGACCCGGCGAGCGAGGGACTCAAGCTCGCCGCCGACCAGGGGCTGGTGTCCACGCACGAGGGGGTCGACTGGCTGCTCAAGCAGGACGAGCTGCCCGACCTGCTCTTCGAGGCCACCTCGGCCTACGTCCACAAGGAGTACGCCCCGCGTTACGCCGAGGCGGGCATCCGCGCGATCGACCTGACGCCCGCGTCCGTCGGACCCGCCGTGATCCCGCCCGTCAACGGCGAGGAGCACCTCGACGCGATGAACGTCAACATGATCACCTGCGGGGGACAGGCCACCATCCCGATGGTGGCCGCGGTCTCCCGGGTCACCCCGGTGTCGTACGCCGAGATCGTCGCCTCGGTCTCCAGCGTGAGCGCCGGGCCCGGCACCCGCGCCAACATCGACGAGTTCACCCGCACCACAGCCTCGGGCGTGGAGACGATCGGCGGCGCCGAGCGCGGCAAGGCGATCATCATCCTCAACCCGGCCGAGCCGCCGATGATCATGCGCGACACGATCTTCTGCGCGGTCGACCCGGACGCCGACACCGACGCGATCGCGGCCTCGATCCACGAGATGGAGCGCTCGGTCCAGGAGTACGTCCCGGGCTACCGGCTGCTCCAGGAGCCGCAGTTCGACGGCCCGAGCGACTTCACACGAGGGATGCGCCGGGTCTCGATCTTCGTCGAGGTCGAGGGCGCGGGGGACTACCTGCCGCCGTACTCCGGGAACCTCGACATCATGACCGCTGCCGCGACCCAGGTCGGCGAGAACATCGCGAGGAGCATGCTGTGACCGACATCAACACCCTCGAGCGGACCTGGTCCGGCATCCACGGCGACGAGCCGTTCGGCAGGCTCGACCTCCGCCTCACCGACACCTGCCTGCGGGACGGGTCGCACCACAAGCGCCACCAGTTCACCGCCCAGGAGGTGCACGACATCGTCGAGGCCCTCGACGAGTCCGGCATCCCCGTCATCGAGGTGACCCACGGGGACGGCCTCGGCGGCAGCAGCTTCAACTACGGCTTCTCCAAGACCCCCGAGCAGGAGCTCATCAAGATCGCGGCCGAGACGGCCAAGCGCGCGAAGATCGCGTTCCTGATGCTCCCCGGCGTCGGCACCAAGGACGACATCCGCGCCGCCCAGGACAACGGCGGCCAGATCTGCCGGATCGCGACCCACTGCACCGAGGCGGACGTGTCGATCCAGCACTTCGGGCTGGCCCGCGAGCTCGACCTGGAGACGGTCGGCTTCCTGATGATGAGCCACACCCAGCCGCCGGAGGTGCTGGCGAAACAGGCGCGGATCATGGTGGACGCCGGCTGTCAGTGCGTCTACGTCGTCGACTCCGCCGGCGCCCTGATCATGGAGCAGACCGCCGACCGGGTGTCCGCCGTCGTCGCCGAGATCGGCGACCAGGCCGACGTCGGCTTCCACGGCCACGAGAACCTGGGTCTCGGCGTCGCCAACACCGTGATCGCCGCGCGAGCGGGCGCCACCCAGATCGACGGCTCGGTCCGCCGGTTCGGCGCCGGCGCCGGCAACACCCCGCTCGAGGCGTTCATCGGTGTGTGCGACAAGGTCGGCTGGACGACCGGCGTCGACTTCCTCAAGATCGTCGACGCGTCGGAGGACGTGATCAAGCCGGCCATGCCGGAGGAGTGCCAGCTGGATCGGATGACGCTGATGATGGGCTACGCCGGCGTCTACTCGTCCTTCTTGAAGCATGCCGGCAACGCGGCCGAGCGGTACGGCGTCTCCGGCGCCCAGATCCTGCTCGAAGCCGGCCACCGCAAGCTGATCGGCGGTCAGGAGGACCAGCTGATCGACATCGCCTTGATGCTCAAGGCCAAGCAGGACGCCGACGTGGGGACGACGGTGTAGCCGCCTCGACCTTCCCGAACAGCAGGTCGACACCGGCTGGCGCGACCGGTGGGGTGCTGGCCGGTGTCAGGTCGGCCCGCGTGCGCTCGATGGCATCCAGCAGGGCGGCGCGGGCGGCCTCGGTGTCCGCGATCGTCCGGGCCGCGCGAGCCTGCGCCTCGGCCATGATCTGCTCGGCGCGCGCCCGCGCCTCCGCCTCGATCTGGAGAGCGAGCGCCTCTGCGTGCCGCACGATCTCGTCGGCGTAGTTCGCCGCGTGACGGCGAGCGCTCAGGGCGAGCACGACGACGTCCTCGGTCTCCCGTCGCTGGTCGAGAGAGGCCCTGAAGTCGCGTGCGGCGTCGTTCAATGAACTCGCCGCCGCGTGCGGTGAGCTTGTCGTGTCGTCCAATGTTCCGTCCCCAAGCCGGCTGGAGCTGCCGACGCGATCGTCAGCGACTACCGCGGAATGTCGAACGTAGCCGCCGGATGTCACGCGTCCAAGCCCGATGTTCTCGGATCTGGTGGGCAACGATCCGGGACCGCGTAGGCGTCCTGGGACAGCCTCAGTGCACGGAGCGGAACGGGTTGCGCCGACGCTCGTGATGGTGCCGTTCGCCCTCGTCCGCATCGGGCACGACCGGGAGCGACTCGCCTTCGCCGAGGGACTGGAGGGCAGCCAGCGGCACCATGGCGTCGATGAGGTCGGCCTTGGCCCGATCGAGTGCCGACAGCACCTCGCCGGCCGCCGCCTCGAGCCGGCGGATGGTGGTGCTCGTGTGCTCGTCGACGGCGGCGCGGTGCTGCTCCTTCTCCTGGCGGGACTTCGCGGCAGCGGCCTCGGCCTCCGCAGTGGCGCGCTCGGCCTTGGCCAGCGCGTCCGTCAGGATCTGGTCGGCCCGGCCCTTCGCCTCTGACGCTGTCAGCTGGGCGGACTCGCGCGCTTCCTCCTCGATCTGGCTCGCCAGCGCTTCCGAGTGACGGATGATCTCGTCCGCGTAGGACGCAGCCTGCTGGCGCGCCTGCAGCGCGGCAGCCATGACGTCCTCGGCATCGCGTCGCGTGCCGAGTGAGGCTCGGAACTCAGTGACGGCGTCGCTCGCGCTGGAGCTGGACTCCTCGCCTGGGACCACCCGGATGTCCTCGTTGTCCATCAGTCTCTTCCCCTCTTATCTGAGCGCCCGCTGGACGCTGGCGAGGATGTCGATCCCGCCGTAGTGGAGCTTGACCCCGTCGATCTTTCGGGAGGTGGCGCGGATCGCCTCTTCGATGTGCGCCACGTCCAGTCTCGGGTTGGCCGCCACGATGAGTGCGACCTGGCCGGCGACGACCGGAGCGGCCATCGAGGTCCCGGACCAGGCGTCGTAGCCGCCTCCGGGCATCAGGCTGATCAGCTTCGTCCCGACAGCGCCGAAGTCGACCCAACCGCCCCTGGTGGAATACCACGCGAGGCCCCTGTCGGCCTGGTTGAAGGCAGCGACGCTCAGCACCTCCGCCTGGGCGGCCGGCCAGTGCTGGGCCTCGGTGCCGTCGTTGCCGGCGGCCGCGGTCGTCAAGGTGCCCTTCGTCCGGGCCCACTTGACCATGTCGTTGAGGACCTTCGACTCCAGCTTCTGGACCGTGCCCAGACTGAGGTTCACGACCTTGACGCCCATCTGGACGGCGTCGTAGATCGCCTCGGCGATCACGTAGCCGTCGCCTTCGCCCTCGGCGTCGAGCACGCGCATGGAGACCACGGTCGCGCCGGGTGCCACCAGGTGAACGAGCCCGGCGACGAAGGTGCCGTGGCCGCTGACCGTCCCGCCGGCCTCGTCGTAGGGATCGGCGTCGTCGTCGACGTAGTCGTAGCCCGGAACGACGACGCCCTCGAGCGCCGGATGGGAGCTGTCGACCCCGGTGTCGAGGACGGCGACCTTGATCCCGGCGCCGGTCGAGAGCTTGCGCGCCTCCTTGAGCTGGAGCTTCCAGGCAGCGGGCTGCTTCTTCCACTCCGCCGGGTTGGCGGGCCTGCTCTGCCCGTCGGGCCACGCGTGGTAGCGCTCGTCGGCGAGCTCGACCTCGCGGTCACGCTCGGCGTAGGCGACGCAGTCGTCGGTCTTCAGCTTCTTCGCGAGCTCGTCTGCCTTGCTGTCGGTCCACTTGGTCGGGTCCGTCGAGCGCACCAGGGCGACCCGACGGCTCGCCAGGACGGTCGAGACCGCTTCGATGTCGTACGTCGCCGCGAGCGTGTCGAAGCTGCAGCTCAGGTCGTTGGCCACCTTGAGGACGACCTCGCCATTGCCCTGGGCGGGTGGGAGTGGCGCCGCGGGGGCCGAGGGCGCCGTCGAGACCGCCAGTCCCGGCAGGACCACGGCCAGACCTCCGAGGATCGGCAGGATGCGCTTTGCGATGTTCATGAGGTCCTCGTCTCCGGGACGGCCGAGAAGGGCGAGGCGACGTAGACGAACGGCGCCCAGTAGTAGGGGTGCGGGCGGTGCTGCAGCACGGCCAGCTGGGCCTCGCGCAAGGCCTGCTCCGCCGGTCGGCCGGCCCGGAGTCTCGCGTGGTAGGTCGCCATGACCTCCGACGAGACCTCGTCATCGAGGACCCACTGGCTGACGACGACCGAGTCGGCCCCGGCAGCCAGGAACCCCCAGGCCATCCCGACGGGGTCCGCGGAGTCGTCCGCGCGGCCCGACTCGCACGCGCTGAGCGTGACGGCCTTCCCGTTGAGGTCGAGCTCGAGCACCTCGGAGACGGTCGACCAGCGGTCGGCGAAGCGGAGGGACGAGAACAGCGGGTTCTCCTCGCGATACATCCCGTGGCAGGCGAGGTGCACGTGCGTCGCACCGGCGCTCGCCTCGACGACGGCCGCGACCGTTGCGTCGTCGCCGAGGAGGACCGTCGTGTCGGGGTCGGCGCTCGCGATGAGCTCGACCTCGCTGGCGATGCTGGGTGCCCGGTCGTCGGGCACGCCCACCACGAGCAGCCGTTGCGAGGTCGCCGGCGCCGTCTTGCTGAGCGACAGCGTCGTCGGCGACATGACGATCGGGAACCGCTCGAGCAGGTAGGCGTCGCCGTCGTGCAGCGCCTGGAACGGGATCCGGTGCAGCAGCCGGTCGGGAGACACGACCAGGTTGCCGCCGTCGGCGACCGGCAGGTCGAGCGGCCGGACGAGCACGTCGTAGAGCTCGGCGAGGATGGCTCGAGTGGTCGCCGTCAGCCGGGCCTCGTGCTGGCTCAGGTCGAAGTGGAGACCCATCCGGAAGCGACCCCACTGGGCGGAGAGCTGGTCGACCAGGACTCGGGCCCGGTCGTAGGCGCCCCGCAGGATCGTCCCGGACACCGTCGTGCCGTCGACAGTGAACGCCACGATGTCTGCACCCGCCACGTGGAAGGCCACACCTGGCCGGCGGACGTGGACCTGTGCCGACGCGGCGGCATCCCGCTCGTTGTCCGTCACGACATGGAGGCCCGAGCTGTGGTGCCGGATCAGGAGGTCGCCGAGCTGGGCCTCGAGCTCGCGGGCCCGGTCGCGGAGCGGCGCGATCCGCTGCGGGTCGGTCGACTCGTGGATCGCGGCGTAGACCGCGCTCAGTCGTCGTCGGTAGGAGGCGACCTCGACGTCGCGGTCGCTACGAAGCTGCTGGGCCGGTGACCCGTCGCGCCCGATCGTGCCGCCGACCAGGTCGGCGAGGGTCTGCGCCTTCGCCCGGTCGCTGAGCGCGACGGCCTCGGCGAGCGACTCCGGGGTTCCTCGGCTCGCAAGGAGGTGGACCAGCTCGTCGTAGGCGGGTCGCTTGGACACGCTGAACGCACTGGCCAGCAGCGGCTCGGACAGCGCCGACCCGAGCTCCTCGAGCTTGTCGATCGCGGCCGACAGCAGCTGGGTCGCCGGCTCGAGCTTGCCGCGGGCACGCAGCGCCTGAGCCTGTCGAAGCCGAACCGCGGTGGTCAGGTGGGGATGGCCGATCTCGTCGGCGATCTCGTCGGCGAAGGCGAGCCAGCCGGCCTTCGTGTCCGGTTCCACGGCGGCGTCGTGGAGGGCGAGCATGGCGTGGCTGGCGGGGAGCTTCCAGCCGCCGGCCATGAGCACTTCGACGGTCGCCTCCAGCAGCTCCTGTCCCTCTTCGGTGAAGCCACGCCGGAGCAGCAGCTCGGCCGCCACCAGGTTGGACCGGGCGGCGAACTGCGCGTCACCGACCTCGCCGAACAGGCCGCGGGCAGTGTCCAGCTCGTGCTCGGCTTCGCTGAAAGCCCCGCCCGCGACTGCCGCCCTCGCCGCCAGCAGGTGAGCGTGCGCCTGGTCATGGAGCATGCCGGCCCTGGTCGCGATCTCGGCCGCCTCGGCGGATGCCACGGTGGACTCGCGCCACAGGCCGGCGTCGAGGTAGGTCTGGCCCAGCTGGAGCTTGATGCGCGCTGTCTCGGCGTCGGCTCCGAGGGTGTCCAGCACCTCGTGCGCATGATCGAGCCGAGCCAGCGCGCCGATCAGGTTGCCGCGCAGGTGGTCGGCCTGGGCCAGATCGCCCTGGCACTTGGCGGACCACAGGCGGTCGCCGGCCGACTCGAACCCGCTGGCGGCCTTGGCGAGGGCCTCGGCGGCTTCCTCGGCGGACCCGAGGCTGAGCAGCTCGACCCCGCGGTTGGCCTGCCACTGCGCGGACTCGAGCAGCATCCCGAGCGAGGCATAGCCGTCCTCGGCCCGCTCATAAGCGGCGAGGGAACGGTGGTGCAGTCCGAGGTAGCCACACGCAACGCCGCAGTTGCCCCAGGCGGCAGCGGTGATCAGTGCCCGCATCCGGTCGTCGTCCGGACCGTCGGTGGCCATCGTCGGAAGCGTCTCGAGCAATGCCTCGCCGACGTCAAGAGCCTCGGCGTGGCGCCCGAGGTCGTCGAGGATCTGCATCCGGCCGAGCTCGGTGCGTGCGGCTTGGAGGGTGGCACCCGCCGCCTGGAACCGACCCCTCGCGTTGGCGATGCTGGTGACCGCGGCTTCGAGGTCGCCCCGCTCGGCGAGGATGCGGGCATGCAGGTAGTGCGCTTGCCCCTCGACGATGGCGAGATCCATCTCCGCAGCCCGCTCCACGACCAGGACGAGCGCGGCTTCCGCGGTCGCCGGCGCGAGATGCAGCTGCTCCTCGGCCTGCTCCAGCAGCCAGTCGATGCCCACGGCGTCGGTGAGTCCGGCGGCGTCGACCAGCGCCGCCCGGCCCTCGTGGGTCGGCGGCGCCATCAGGTCGTCGAGAGCGTGGACTTGCCCGATCGTCATGATGCCTTGCACGGCTCCCACATGAGCTTGATGTCGACGTCGTCGGCGCGGAGGACGAGCTGGTCCACGTCGGCCGGCACGTGGGCGAACGAGAACCGTCCCAGGTCGTCGCCTGCTGAGGTGCCGGAGTAGCCGGGGCCGCTGAGGTCGGCCTCGAGGACCTGCCCGTCCCAGTCGTCGCTGAACAGCACCTGGCCGTCCAGCCGCCGGAACCCGTCCGCGGACGGGCTCAGGTCGACGAGGACGTCTCCTGCTTCGCTGCGGAACGCCAGGTGCAACGTCGCGGTCCCGACGTCGGCGGAGCGAACCCCGCTGGCCGCCAGGTCGCGCCGGTTGTCGAACATCAGGGTCGCCAGGATCTGGCGGGGAACCCGGACCAGGCTGAGCTTGGTGTCTCCCCGCTGCTCGAACTGGCGGCGCAGGTAGTGGCGAACCCGCAGTGGCGGCGCTTCCAGCGGAAGCTCCGACGACACGGCGAGGAACATGCGCATCCAATCGACGGTCGCGGTCGCGTCGGAATCGCCGGCAGCGAGGTACTGCTCGATCGCTGCCGAAGCGCCGGGCTCGAGCCGGCCCTCGACGTAGTCGACGAGGTTGGTGAAGGTTGGCCGTTGGATCATTGGAAGTCCTCTCCGATCATGTCGCGGAGTCGTGCGAGACAGCGGCCGCGAAGCGGGCCGATGCCACCAATAGAGCGCCCCATCCGAGCCGCGATCTCCGCGTAGGAGGCCTGGTCGGCGTCGAGGTAGAGCTGGATGATGAGGGTGCGGCAAGGGTCACCGAGGCGCGCGACGGCGTCGTGCAGGACGGTCACGCTGGTCCAGTCGTCGACGGGATCCGGAGCGAGCGCGTCCTCCTCGACCGGCCGACGAGTCCGTGCGTTCCGCGACCTGACGCGCCACGCCGTACGTCGGGCCACGGTCATCAGCCACGACGCGAGTGCGGCGTCGTCCTTGAGCGAGCCAACCGCGTCGAGCAGCGCGACGAACACCTCTTGGGTGACGTCCGCGGCGTCCTCGCGCTCGAGACCGTTGCGGAGCGCGACCGAGAACACCAGCCGCTCATAGCGCTCGATGAGCTCGTCCCAAGCCTGCGCGTCGCCGGCTCGGCAAGCGCGTAACAGTGCCCCGTCCGTCGTTTCGACGTCGGGTCTAGTTGTGCCGGCCTGATGCGGTGGAGCTGCTTCCGCCCATGCCGGTGTCATTGCCACCATGCGATTCCCCCTCGTTGCGAACTGGAGCCGTTCGCGCCGATGCGGTGATCGTAACCACAAATCGCAACGTTGCCACGATCTTCGCCAAATCTTTCAAGGCAAAGAAAATTGTTGGGGGTTTCTTGGATCAAAGCGGTGTTCGAGGGCCACTGGTTAGGTGACAGGTCGATTGAGTGGTCGCCCGGGGGTCCCTCACTCGTCCGGTCCCGGTCTCGCGGTGGCTTCGCGGCCACCGCTCCAGCGGGCCCGGGATCCAACTTCCCTGTTGTGGGTCCAGGTAGCGGTCGTGGCACTGAACAGAAGCATCAGTTGGGGGACTGCAGCAAGTGCGACACCGTGGCGCACCCGGCGAATCAACAGGGATAGAACACCGGGGGAATAGAAGAGGTGGGGACTGCTGCCGGGCACACGCCCGGCAGCAGGAACCCCGATCGGTTTCGGAGGCTGTCCGCCCGCCACCGACCGAGCTTCGATCGTGACAGCGCTGGAGGTCGTCGTGCGGACGTTCGGTCAGGTGTTCCGTGGCAACGGGGCGTGACGACACCGTGCGGTCGTCGCCGACGGTCGCCGGCCTCACCTCTCGGATCTGGCGGGACCTTCGCAGGGACCGCCTCGACATCGTCGTGGCGCACCGCGCCGATGCGGCACTCGCCGCCGCACCCGCCGCCTGGGCTCTGGGGGTCCCGGTGGTGTGGGTGCGCCACGATCCGTCGTCCACCCGCGCCGGCGCCCTTCGCGGGGTGGCGCGACGCATCCGGACCTTCGGCGATGGATAGGGCCGCCGCACCTCCCGCCGCTCTCGTCCGCGACCCTGCGGTCCTGCTCAGCGTCGCGGGCAGCAAGGCCGACCGGCGACGGCTGCGGCTGGAGGAGCTGGGTCGGGACTGGGCGCTGGCGCACGGGATCCCCACGCCCCACGTGGTCGCGAGCGACGGGCACGGCCGGTGGCTCGCCAGCGAGCGGGTCGACGACGTTGCCGACCTGGTTCCGTTGGTCGATGCCCTGGACCTCGCGGCCCGGATCTCGCGCGCGCCGACTCCCCGGTTCAAGGTCCCGTCGTCGGACCGGAGCGACCCGTTGGGCCGGCCGTTCACGGCGCTGCTGCTGACGACTATCGGCGTGAGCCCGTCCACCTTCCTCCGGCTCCGGGCCGCGGCGGCCGCGCTTCCGAGGACGGCCACCGCCCATGGCAGCTTCCATCCGGGCAACGTGATCATGTCCGAGACGGGTCCGTTGATCGTCGGCTGGGAGCACCTCGGGCCGGGTCATCCCCACCAGGACACCCTTCAGTATCTGTCGATGCAGCCCTTGGACGTGTCGCTGCCCGAGGTGGAGTCGATGCTGCTCGGTGTCGGCCGGGTCGAGCGTCGGGGGATCGTGGTGTGCTTCCGCTGGCTGACCCTCCGCAACCTGACGGCGCACGTCTCCCACAGGAGTCGTGCGATGGAGGACGTGACGACGCTGCGCACCCGCTGGCGCGCGGTCGACGAATTCTCTGCCGCGATCGGCGGTCGCATCTGAGAAGGTGCACCTGTGCGGACGTGGCTGTACCTCGTGCTGGTGGTCGCGACGACCGCGGCGATGGCGCACGCGGGAGCTCCGGTCCTTGCCGTCGACGAACCGCGCCCGACGGTCATGCGTCCGGAAGAGGCAGACACCCAGCGACCCGATCCGCTCGGGGTGCACCTCTCGAGCCTGTACGAGCTGGGGCCGCGACGGCGACTGGCCGTGCTCGATCGGATCGAGCACGCGCACGCGTCCTGGATCCGGATCGACATCAGCTGGGCGAGCCTGGAGGCCGAGGGCGACGACATCTATGCGGAGTGGTACCTCGACCGGATCGACGCCGTCCTCAGGGGGGCCGCCCGCCGCGAGCTCGAGGTGCTGGCGATGTTCTGGTTGACGCCGGCCTGGGCGAACGACGGCCGCGGCACCCGTTTCCTCCCGGCGCGCGCCGCGGACTACGCCGATGCCCTGGGTTGGGCAGCGGAGCGCTGGGGAGCCGACATCGACGCGTGGGAGATCTGGAACGAGCCCAACTCCGCCGACTTCCTCGTCGACGGCACGCCACGTCGCTACACCCGGTTGCTCTGCGCGGCGTATCCGGCGGTCAAGGCGGCAGACTCGTCGCCAGTGCTGTCAGGCGGCCTCCAGTACAACGACGCCCCGTGGCTGAGGCGTGTGTACAAGAACAACGGGAAGGCGTGCTTCGACGCGGTGGCCACCCATCCCTACGTCGCGCCGAGCGACGCTCCGCCGGAGACCCGACACGAGCACCGGATCTGGCGGCTGACCCGGACCCCTCTGATCCGTCGGGTGATGCGTCGACACGACGACGGTGCAAAGCAGATCTGGATGACCGAGATCGGCTGGTCCACCGGCAGGTCTCCCGACCCGGACCCGTGGGAGCGGGGCGTGTCGAGAGCTGTCCAGGCCGATTACCTCCGGCGTGCGGTCGAGCTGGTCAGGAGCCGTTACGCCTACGTCGGACCGATCTTCTGGTACCGGGACATCGACGGTGCCCACCCGAGGACCTTCCGGGACGGTTTCGGCCTGATGACGCGAGGCCTCCGCCCGAAGCCGGCGCTTCGCGCCTACCGTGAGGCCGCTGACCGCCGGCCCTGAGGACCGCGGCCGCGATGATCCGCTCCCCCAACCGCCGGACAGGAACATCGACGGCGCCGGTATCAGATCCGCGCATCGGGGTCTGGCTCCGACGCTCGATGTCCGTGCACTATGACGCTGGACATCGAGGGCCTCCCCCTCGAACCACAACTCGGGCTTCGCCGCTCGGGATGGATGTCCGCCACGGCTCGCGCTCCACGAGTCCGGCGGTGCGGTGTCCTTCGGGTCGCCTCGCCGCGGCAGCGTTGTTCGTCCAGGGGGATTTCATGACGCACGTCAGTGACGCGCATCGGGCGCACAGCACACGCACGC
The DNA here is from genome assembly GCA_963766035.1 of uncultured Actinomycetota bacterium. GTDB lineage: Bacteria > Actinomycetota > Actinomycetes > Propionibacteriales > Nocardioidaceae > Nocardioides. Next base: position 725,834 of record CAVXYP010000004.1, read on the forward strand.
GCCAGGACCCGGTCCTGCCCGCGTCGTTGCACGAGCGGCGCATGGTCGACGCCGGAGCGGAACACGCACTCTCGCTGAGCCCGCCTCCGCGGCTGGACGCGACCAGAACGAGGGGGCGGCGACGGGTCTCCGGCTTCGTCGCGCTGCTGGTGGCAGCGGACCTGACGCCCCTCATCGGCGTCGTTCTGCTGCACCCCGCGGTCGCCGCCCCGGCGACGCTCGTGGCTGTCGTGGCCGTCGCGGCATGGCGATTCCTCGGCCTCTATGCGCACCGATTCACCTTGTCGGCACTGGATGACCTGCCGCGCCTGCTGCTCGGTGTGTGCCTGGGACTTGGCGTCGCGGCGTGTCTCGGCGCGTGGGTCGACTTGTCTGGCCTCACGGCGCTCGCTGGGGTGAGCGCCCTGGGAGTGCCGGCCGGGCGGACAGTCATCTATCGACGCGAGCATCGCCGTCGCCGCACCGGCCGCGCCGCCCCGCGCCTCGTGGCGATCTTGGGCGACGGGCCCGCCGCGGTGGGACTGGCGCGGCGTTTCAGCGAGCGAACGGACCTGGGCGGAGAGTTCGCCGGGTTCGTGACGGTCGGTGGACGACCGGAGGCTACGGGGCCGAGATCCGTGCGGCCCCTCGAGCTCGCGGTCCGGGACGGCCGCCTGAGCGACGTTGTCATCACCATCGCGGACCTGACGCCGCAGATGCTGGCCCACGTCCGCCGGACCTGCGACGCGTATCGCATCGACCTGCACCTGGCGCCCGGCCCGATGTCGCGGGGGCGTGCGGTTTCGTACGTCGACTGCGTCTGGGGCGTGCCCGTGCACGCCATTCGCAGTCCGGACGCCGACGCAGTCACGCGCGCCGCGAAACGGATCCTCGACGTCGTGCTCGCAGGGACAGCCCTGGTGGTCTCGGCACCCGTGGTGCTCGCGGCTGCGATCGCGGTGTGGGTCGACGGCGGACGCGGGGTGATCTTCAAGCAGGAACGGGTGGGTCAAGGCGGCCGCGTGTTCACCCTCTACAAGCTCCGGTCGCTGCGGCCGGACTCGTCGAGCGATGCCGACACCATCTGGAGCGTCGTCGACGACGCCCGGATCAGCCCGGTAGGGCGGTTTCTTCGCAAGACGTCGATCGACGAGCTACCACAGCTGGTGAACGTGCTGAAGGGGGACATGAGCCTGGTCGGACCGCGACCGGAGCGTCCGCGCTTCGTCGACCGGTATGCCGCCTCGGTTCCGCGATACTCGGAACGGCACCGGGTGCCGGTGGGCATGACCGGCCACGCCGCGGTCCACGGGCTGCGCGGCGACACGTCGATCCCTGACCGAACCGTCTTCGACCTCGACTACATCGAGCACTGGTCGCTCTGGCTCGACCTCAAGACGATCGCCCGGACCATCGGCGAGGTGCTGCGGGGTCGCGGTGCGTGAACCGGTCGCCCTCGCCACCCGGGGAGCCCACGTCGACGGACCGCCCGCCCGGCTCCGGGTGGCAGTCGTGCAGCTCGGCGGCATGTTCGGCGGCGCCGAACGCTGGCAGCTCCAGCTCGCCGACGCCACGGACCGGCTGGACGCGCTCCTGGTCGCGATCGGTGAGGGCGAGACCAGTGAGCGCTGGCGGGCACGAGGAGCCCGGGTGACGGCTGTGCGGAGTCGCACCAAGTGGGGGATTCCCGAGCTCGGCCGCGAGATCGGCGCCGTGCTCCGCGCGGACCGACCGGATGTCGTCGTGGCGCACGGGGTCAAGGCCGCGCTCGCGACCCTGCCCGCTGCCCGCGCTCTCGGGATCCCGGCCGCCTGGGTCCGGCACGACCCCTCGTTCGCGGGGCCCCTCACCAGGCTCCTGGACGCGTTGGCGGAGGGCCAGATCGCGACCAGTGGCTGGCTCTTCGAGGAGGCGGCCGCATCGCACCCGATCGTCCTGCTACCGCCCCGGATGCCGCGGGGAATCGACCAGGACGAGGCCCGGCGCCGCCTCGGCCTCGACCCCGAGGACCACCGGCTGGTCCTGGGCATGGGCAGCAGGTTCAACCCCAACAAGGGGATCGACGACGCGATCCGCGCGCTGGCCCATCCCGACGCTGCCTCCTGGAGGCTCGCCGTCGCCGGCATCGAGGATCCCGCCCATCCCGATGAGACGTGCCGACTGCGGGAGCTGGCCGAGTCGCTCGGGGTCGACGACCGCGTGACCTACGTTGGCAACGTGCCCGACCTGTCCGACGTCATCGCCGCGTTCGACGCGGGTGAGGCGAAGTCGGACACAATTTTCCACATGCGGCATTTTTTGCCGAGGGAAGTGGCTGCAAAGGCGATTCCATACCCTTCCATGTCAACGAGGTCCCATTTTGTGGCGAGTTGTTCTCTGTGGTGTGGGGCGTGGATGGGGAAATCGGAGGAAACAAGCTTGGTGCCGTTTCCTTCTAAATAGAAGTGGGGAAGGGTAAAGGAGAGGCATTGTTCTGAGAGGGGGTCCAAAGTTTTTTCTGCGCTAGGTATATATTTTCCAACAGTGCGGATGGGGAGCACCTCTCCGATAGGATATGCCCCTAAAGAGGCTGCAAGGCCTAAATTCCAGACTTCATCGCACAAGTGTGCGTGTTTCGCAACAGCCATTTGAGCTTGGTGCAGTCCCATTCCACTGATGACCACCCAACCCCGTTCAAACTGGTAACGGCAGGGGAGTTCACCCTCAGACCAGATGTGAGCGGTTTCACCTGCAATAGGCACCGCCTGGGTGTGTTTGAGAAAGCTTGTGCTTCGGCCACTTGAGCAAAAACAATCAGAATACTAGACATTTCTAGGGGAGTATAACCAATCGTGCGATGAATCGCAACCGAGTAAGCGCTCTATTGCACCCACACCAGTGGGTGAGAGCTCTTCCGTTTCCCGATTCACATAGGTGGCGATGTGTTGTTCGACAACAGAGAGCTCTTTCTCTTGAGATTTGCCGAGTATAAAAGGTAGCCCACATTTGGGGTTACTCCGTGCATGTTTTAACGACTCTCGCAGAATCGAAACAACCTGTTGTTTAATCAAATCGGGCGTATGGCGTGCAATCGCTAACCCACCAAGAGGTAGGGGGGCCTCTGTTTGGGTATGCCACAGCTCACCCAAGTCCGCAATTTCTACAAAACCCTTTTGTTGGAAGGTGAAGCGGGATTCGTGGATGATGAGGCCGCAATCGACCTCTCCTGTTTCAACCAAAGTGGCAATCTCGTGATAAAGGCAAAAAACTTTTTCTTTGGGAGCCAGTTGTAAACGGTTGAGTAAAAGGTGTGCTGTTGTCTCTTTGCCGGGGAGTGCCACTCTTTTTTCAGAGAGCTGTGCTAGTGGAAAGTGCTTTTTGGCGATGATTTTAGGTCCACAGTTAAAGCCAAGCGCTGAACCGATGGGTAAAATTTGGTAGTGTTCGATCACCTTAGCAAAACAGTGAAAAGAGAGTTTAATGAGGGGAAATGCCTTTTTAAAGCCCATGCATTGAGTTGCTCAATATCGGCAAAAACAGGCTCCAGAGGTAAATCTGAACCCACTAATCCCTGAATCCATGGATAAAACAGAAACGTGTCATTGGGACAAGGAGAAATGGCACACTTCATCGGGTCAAATTGTGGGCTGCTTCTCTTCATAATGCTTCAGGAGAGTAGGCATCCAGACACTTGACCCTCAACTTGAGTAATAGGTTTTTCGTTCGCACCCGGGGAACTAGGTGAATCGCCTGCATCCGGATTAGTTTCAGTGTGTTCCTCTAGTTCACCCTCAGAAAGCTCAGACCCAGTATTTGTATTGTGTGATTTAGCAGATTTCAACGAGGTTTGAGATGAGGTACTATCAGCACGATTTCTAAATCTAACTGTTTTAGACGACCGTGCAGAAGCAGAACGAAATGATCCATCATCCGAATCAGAATGTTCAGGTGGAGGCACGGGTGAGGGCCTATCGGAGCTACTAGGGGTTGTAGGGGGAGGATGGTGGGGAGGGGGGGGCGGAGGAGGTTTAGAGCTGCTTGCAGGTTTGGTACCTTTATCAAGATAGCTGCGGACAGCGGCTATAATGAGGATGACATCGATAATCACTGTAACGGTAAATCCTAAATAGAGCCAGTTAGGATCGACAGTATTTGCGAGCGCATTTAGGCCAGGTATGTTGCACCCTTGTTGCGCGCAAATCAAAAGAATCCCAAGCACAACGGCCATAGTGGCCATTGCAACTGCAAGGCCACTAGCGCCGACTTTGATTTGTGCATATATTTCGGGCTTAATCCAACAACAGGTATCACTTCCCCCAGTTTCACCGATCATAAACTACATTGGGTTTCTAATTAAAGTTTAAAGGATAGCCTACCTGTGCTTTGTTTCCAATTACAGATAAATGTTTAAATACATAGAAGCTCTGATCAACTGATAGATTGCCCTTGCCATCTACAGCAGCTATCACTACTGGCGTGCTTATATCTGGCCCACGTGGGTATATCCTTCTCTCACTAATCTATTCACATGCTCTTGGAAATCTAGATCATGCGACTTGTAGAACTCAGTTTGGTATGTTGGCTTGTTGTTAGCATCATCCTTACAGCGCACCAAGATACAATGGTACCAACTCTGACTTCTGGTGACGAACTGCAACGGCTGAAGTCCCCCATTTGTAATCCAGTGTTCAATTTTAGGTTGGAACAACTTGCTCTCTAAGATTTTTCGTTCTTGTGGATGCAATTCTTTCGATACCCATTCTTCTTGATTGAACTCTATAGCAGATTCCCCTGGAGTTGCGCAATCCTGGCGTCCAGGTTCTCCAGTTCCAGGTATTCGCTTGAAACTTTCCCATATGACTGGGTGATAACCAGATGTGCCCAACCTACGTTCTCACGTTTCCATATCAGATAAACTGACTCCTAAGTTCAGCTGCAAGTCCCACAGAGACGGCTTGGGTAAACAGTTTTTCCATTCTGATCGCGCAGAGCGGCATTGGTAATACGAGCTTGTTCGAGCGATTTATATGCACGCTGTAGAGCAGCTTGTGTTTTAAAGAAACGAAAGGTCTTTTCTCCGTTGTTATTTAGAATCATAGGGAGAACGGTGGCTTTAATAGTGGTATTATCTGTAGCCTGAAAATGTGCAAATTCATTTGGTAATATGTGCTTAGTTGTTTGCAGCACACGTTCTCTAGCAGCGGGACTAAATATTAATTTTGCCAGCGACAGCGGGTATTCTTCAGTTTATGCCATCGATGGGATTTGAATAGTTTTCAAGTTTACCAATAAACCCCTCTCGACTCTGTGCATTTATAAAATGGATAATCTGTGGTTCAATCTTGGAAGGATGGGTTTCACTGACTTTATTATAAACTAAGGTGAATACAGAGGCAGCTGTCTTAGTTAAATCAAAAACAGCATACTCCTTGCCTTTAAGCTCTTGGGCATAGTTCTTCAAATCCGCTAAATAATCAGCGGAGAAGTGTTCGCTGAAGTACGCATCTGTGTATTGATCTGTGCCTATAAAGACGGAATCAACATCGACAAGGGTGGGATGTTGTAGCAGAAATGCATTTTGATCTTCATCAGTATGATACATCTTCAACTTCATCTCCTGTTTCTCATCTTCTTGTAGAACAAGACAAACAAGGTGTTCTTCCCAAATGTGCGCATATCTTTTACATAATATTGAGGTGGCTTGCCTTTAATTTTAGATTGATAGCTACCAATCCTTGAGTACACCTGCTCGATGTTATAAACATCAGGTTTATTGCTTAGGAATTTACTTCTTGCCTCAGCTGTTTCGAAGAGATAAGTATCGGCTGATCCATAAATCCCTAGAGCATAAACCTTTGGTAGGTTCTTTGGGGTAAAAACTAGTCATGATATTGATTAGGCAGAAGGTCTTGACTTAGACTTTCGGCGTGTTGTTTTTGCTCAGGAGTCAGCATCGTTTCTATCTCTTCTGGAGTAAATAGGTCTTTAGGTTGTGGAAGAGCAGATGATGAAGTAGGAGTCTTGTCAGGAATTAAGAGCTTTTTTTAAGGGGACTATGGGATGCTCGATTTAAATAGGGCTGCGGACGGCAGCTACAAGGATCGCTCCATCAATAACAGCGGCGATGCTCAATCCTACATAGAGCCAGGTAGCGTCGATGCTGCTTGCAATGGAATTGAGGCCAGGTATGTTGCACCCTTGTTGTATGCAGATCAAAAGAACACTCATCACAATTGCTGTAGTGGCAACGGCAGCTGCAAAAGAGATACCACCGATTTGGATCTTGGAGTAGGTTTTGGGAGTGGTGGAGTGAGCCCGATAACAATCCCCGCAGGGATTGAGTGCGCAACTTGTCATAACTATTCCCTTGGTTTCTAATAAACTTTAAAGCATAGCACATCTGTGATTTATTTCCAATTACAGATAAACTTTTAAGTATATAGAAGCTGGCCTTGCATTATTTTTGTTGCTTGTACCCGTCTGCCGTTAATTGATCCACTTTTGTTTGAAACTCTGGGTCACCCTCTTTGTAGAAATAAGGTTCGTCGTATTGTGGACTTTTAGCAACATTCTTATGGCGTACCAAGATACAACTGTACCAACCTATACTTCTAGTGACGAACTGCAACGATTGTGTTAATCCCCTTTTTGTAATCCAGTGTTCAATATTAAATTTGAACACCTGGCTCGCTAAGATGCCCTTTTCTTGTGGATGAAGTTCTGCTGACTTTGCCCATTCTTCTTTTTTGACCTCAGTAGCAGATTCCTGGAATTGCGCAATCCTGTCATCTAGCCTAGACAGTTCTATGTATTCGCTTGAAACTGTCTCATCAGAATCTTCACTTTGAACCAGAGTCACTGCTTGAACCTTTCTTATTAGGTTTAATGATCACCAGATGTGCCCAGCCTACTGCCTTATGCCTAAATATCACATAAACTGGCGTTGGAGTGTCAGCTCTAAGCTCAGCTGTGACGGCTAGGGCAGCGTGCTGTTCATTACGATTGCGCACAACAGCATTAGTATTACCGGTTTGTTCTAGTGCTTGATAAGCACTATTTCGAGCAGCCTCTGTTTTAAAAAAACGAATGATCTTTTCTGTGCCTTTATTTACGACCACATAGAAAACAAGAGCTCCAATAGTAGTTTCTTTTGTAGCATCAGTAAAATATATAAATTCACCCGGTAAGGTATCATCATTTAGCAGTGTGTCTTCTCTCACAGCTGGACTAAATATTAATTTTTCCAGCGCTGGCGGGTACTCTTCGTCAGTTATACGAGCGATGGAATTTGAATAGTCTTCACCGAGTTCCTGAATAAACTTTTGTCGGCTTTCTTGAGTTGTAAAGTGGATAATCTGTAGATCAGATGCTTGAGCAGCGGTTTCACTGACTTTATTATAAACTAAGGTGAATACAGAGATAGATTTATCCTCATCAGATAAATCAAAAGCAGCATACTCTTTGCCTTTCAACCCTTGACCATAGATTTTCAAATGCGCTAAATAGTCAGAGGAGAAGTTTGCGCTGAAAAACTCATCTGTTACATATAGGTCTTGTTTTTGCGGAAGAGCAGATGATGGAGCAGGAGTCTCGTTAGAAGCGCTTTTGGTCTCTTCAGAAGAAGAACTTTTCTTAATGGGAGCGATGGGTGCTCGATTTAGATAGCTGCGGACGGCGGCTACAAGGATCGCTCCATCAATAACAGCGGCGACGCTCAATCCTACATAGAGCCAGGTAGGGTCGATGGTGCTTGCAATGGAATTGAGACCAGGTATGTCGCACCCTTGTTGTATGCAGATTAAAAGAATACTCATCACAATTGCTGTAGTGGCAACGGCAGCTGCAAAGGCACTAACACCGATTTGGATCTTGGAGTAACATTTTGGAGTGGTGGACTGAGCCCAAAAACAATCCCCGCACCGATTGAATGCGCAACCTTTCATAACTAAAATCCTTTTAGCTTCTAATTAAAGGTTAAAGCATAGCCCAACTGTGCTTTGTTTCCAATTACAGATAAACATTTAAATATGTAGAAGCTAGCGTTGTTGCACCGCTCAAGCTCAGTGATAAAATATTGAATATCGATGTGCTTTTATCACTATTTTGGTGGCAGGGTGTACCCTTTTGCCTTTAAATCATCCACTTTTAATTGAAACTGTGGGTCATCCTTCTTGTAGAACAAAATTTGGTGTTGGGGTGTTCCATCGGCCTTGTCATCATCGCGGGCTAAAATACATAAGTACCAACCGGCAACTCCATCAAGTGGAACTCTGGTAACGTACTGGTGCGGTGCTGCAAATTTTTTGCCGGTAATCCAAATATCAATGTTCTGCTTAAATAGACAATCCCGTAACATCGCTCTCTCATCAGCATGCAATGGCGTCTGTTTCCATTCCTCTCGATTAAACTCTACAGCAGATTCCTTGAGTCGGGCAACCTCGTCATCCAGATGACGCAGTTCTATGTATTTGTTTAAAACTTGTTTTCCATCATGTTGGATGGTCACCAGATGTGCCCAGCCTGCTGCCATATGCTTAAATATCATGTAAACGGGCTTCGAAATTTTAGCTCTAAGCTCAGCTGTAGCACTAAAGGCAGTGTTCTGTTCACCACGATCGCGCAAAAGAGCATTTTTGGCACCATCTCGAGTTTGCAAAGCACTATTCAGAGCAGCTCGTGTTTAAGAAACGAAAGCTCTTTTCTCCGCCGTTATTTTCGATCATATAGAAAACGGGAACTCCAATAGTGGTCTCCTTTGTAGAATCACTATCATATGTCAATTCACCCGGTAATATATATGTATTCTTTTGCAGTATACTTTCTCTCATAGCGGGACTAAATATTAATTCTTCCAGCGCTGGCGGGTACTCTTCGGTTACACCTTCGATGGGCTTTGTATAGAGTGTACTGAGTCCCCGAATAAAATCTTGTCGCGTGTGAAAACTTGTAAAGTGGATAATCCGTGGTTCATATCTAAAAGTGTCTGTTTCGTCGAATTTATTATAAACTAGTGTGAATACAGAGGTAGATTGATTAGATAAATTAAAAACAGCATACTGTTGGTTATTGAACGTTCGGCCATAGTTTGCCAAATGCGTTGAATAGCCAGGGAAGTTAGTGTCGAAGTACGCATCTGTGTATCGATCTTCACCTTCACAATCTAAAACATCGAACTTAAGTGTTTTGCCTTTTGCCACAAATGCAGTTCTTTCTGCGTCAGTATGAAACATTTTCATCTGAGTTTCTATCTTATTCCTGTCCTTGTAGAATAGGACAAAAACGGTGTTTTCCCCAATTGTGCACTCTTGTTTCAGATAAAATTCAGGTGACTTATCTTCAATGTTAGAGGAAGCTCCAGACATTTGTTTAGCCACTTCCTCGACATCATAAAGTTCGGGCTTTTCTTGTAGGAACACATTTCTTGCTTCGTTTGTTTCGAAGAAAAGAGTCTCAGTTGATTTAAAAAATCCGAGAGCATAAACAACAGTTCCATAGTTCGCTGTATAATCCCTTGCTCGATACTGATTAGGTAGAAGATCTTGGCTTAGCTGGGATGCGTATTTTTTTTGGCCTTGAGTTAGCTCCGTGTCTATGAACTGAGAAGTAAATCGTTCTTGAGCTTTTGGAGGAACAGAAGCCTTGGGAGGAACAGGCTTGGGAGTCTCGTCAGAAGAACTTTCCTTAAGGGGAGCGATGGGTGCTCGATTTAGATAGCTGCGGACGGCAGCTACAAGGATCGCTCCATCAATAACAGCGGCGATGCTCAATCCTACATAGAGCCAGGTAGGATCGATGCTGCTTGCAATGGAGTTGAGGCCGGGTATGTCGCACCCTTGTTGTATGCAGATCAAAAGAATACTCATCACAATTGCTGTAGTGGCAACGGCAGCTGCAAAGGAGATACCACCGATTTGGATCTTGGAGTAGCTCTTCGGAGTGGTGGACTGAGCCCAAGAACACTCTCCACAGCGATTGAATGCGCAACCTTTCATAACTAAATCCTTATCTTTGTTGGGTGTACTTCGTGTCTGCCTGTAATGTTTGCCTACAGCTGGTGAAATCTGGATCACTCTCTTTGTAGAAATAAGTGTCGTATTGCGGCTGGCTTTCAGCATTATTCTCACGGCGCACCAAGATACAATGGTACCAACCGGGTACACTTCTGATAACGAACTGCAACGGTTGTTTAAATCCCTCTTTTGTAATCCAGAAATCAATATTAGATTGGAATATCTTGCTCCTTAAGAGGCCTTCTTCTAGTTCATGAAGTTGTGGTTTCAATGCCCACTCTTCTTTTTTGAACTGTTGACAGCAGTTTCCGTGAGTTGCGCAATCCTGCCCTCCAACTTAGCG